>NZ_JBWKAP010000017.1:0-147084 GCF_056437465.1 Streptomyces sp. NPDC042371
GCGCAGAGCGCGCTGGACGCGGCGAAGAAGATGGCCGACGACGCCCGCAAGATGCGCGAGGAAGCCGCCGGGACGGCGAAGAAGAAGATCGACGAAGCGTCCGACGCGGGCATCCCGAACCGCAAGTGGTGGGAAGAGGTCGGCGACTGGGTCTCCGACAACTGGGACACCATCGTCGAAGTCTGCAAGGTCGTCGTCGCCGTCGTCGGGATCATTGCGATGATCGTGGGAGGGCCGATCCTCGCCGCGATCGTCATCGTGGCCGGGGCGATCGTCCTCGCCGACACTCTGAGTAAATACGCAAAAGGCGAAGCAGGCCTGATGGACGTCGCGTTCGCGGCACTGGACTGCGTACCCGGTATGAAGGGCATCACCACCGTGGCCAAACTCGGCAAGGGCCTCAAGGGGTTGAAGGGCGGGCTAAAGGGCTTCAAGTCGGCCCGCACCGCGCTCAAGGACGGCGCGAAGGGCGCGTACAACCGGGTCAAGAGCAAGATTAAGGGCTGTGGCGACCCGGTCGACGTCGCCACCGGGCAGATGTTCCTGGCCGAGACCGACCTCACCCTGCCCGGCACCCTCCCGCTGGACCTCACCCGCCGGGTCGCCTCCGGCTACCGCTCCGGCGGCTGGTTCGGCCCGACCTGGACCTCCACGCTCGACCAGCGCCTCGAAGTCGACGAGGAAGGGGTCGTGTTCGTCAGCGAGGACGGCATGCTCCTCGCCTACCCGCATCCCACAGACCCGGACACGCCCGTGCTGCCCGAGTCCGGACCGCGCTGGCCCCTCAAGCGCCTCAACGACGGCGGCTACCGCCTCACCGACCCCGTCACCGGCCAGGCCCGCCGCTTCGCCGCGCCCGGCCAGGACGACGGCGTCGCCCTGCTGACCACGATCTCGGACCGCAACCGCAACACCATCGACTTCGATTACGACACCGAAGGCACCCCCCGGGCGATCCTCCACAGCGGCGGCTACTACGTGAAGCTGACCGTCGAGGACGCACGCGTCACTACCCTGAGCCTGGCCGGAGCAGCGGACGACGGCGACGACCTCGTCATCAAGCGGTACGGCTACACCGACGGCAACCTCACCACCGTCACCAACTCCTCCGGCCTGCCGACCCGCTTCACCTACGACGAGCGGCTGCGCCTCACCGCCTGGGAGGACACGAACAACAGCCGCTACACCTACGTCTACGACGAGCAGGACCGCTGCGTCGCGCAGCAGGGCATGGCCGGGCACATGGCCCACACCTTCCGCTACGACGTGAGCGACCCCGCCCGGCCCGACTGCCGTGTCACCGAGGTCACCACGGCCGACGGCGCCACCTCGCGCTTCCTCGTGAACGAGCACTGCCTGGTCGTCGCCGAGACCGACCCGCTCGGAGCCACGGTCACCACCGCGTACGACGCGCTGCACCACGTCGCCGCGACGACGGACCAGCTCGGGCACACCACGGCCTTCGTCAACAACGACTTGGGCCAGCCGACCGAGGTGACCCGGCCCGACGGCGCCGTCATCCGCGTCGCCTACAACGACCTGAACCTCAAGACCGTCATCGACCTGCCCGACGGCACCGACTGGCGGTACGCGTACGACGAGCGGGGCAACTGCACCTCGATCACCGAGCCGTCCGGAGTGGCCGTCCACAACGCCTACACCCCGGCGGGACACCCGCTGTCGGTCACCGACGAGGCAGGCCACACGACCTCGGTGCGGTGCGACCCCGCGGGTCTGCCGATCCAGGTCAAGGACCCCATGGGCGCCGTCACGGCCTGGGTGCGCGACGCGCTGGGACGGCCGACATCCCTGACCGACCCCCTGGGCCGCACCACCGGCCTCGCGTGGTCGACGGAAGGCCTGCTCGTGCGGCACACCGCACCGGACGGCGCGGTGCAGTTCTGGACCTACGACGGCGAGGGCAACTGCCTCAGCCACACCGACCAGTTGGGCCAGGTCTCCACCTTCGAGTACACGCACTTCGATCTGCTCGCCGCCCGCGTCGGCGCCGACGGGACCCGCCACCACTTCGACTACGACGCGTCCCTGCGCCTCACCCGGGTCGGCAACCCGCAGGGCCTGTCGTGGAGTTACGAGCACGATGCCGCCGGGCGCCTGATCGCGGAGACGGACTTCGACGGACGCACGCTGGCCTACGCCTACGACGATGCCGGTCGTCTGGTCTCCCGTACGAACGCCCTCGGCGAGCCGATCTCGTTCGCCTACGACGTGCTGGACCGGCTCGTCCGCAAGGAGTCCGGCGGGGCGGTCGCCACCTTCGCCCACGACCTGTTCGGCAACCTGGTCGAAGCGACCGGGCCCGACTGCCGACTCACCCTGGAGCGGGACCGTTCCGGACGCCTGCTCGCCGAGACGGTCGACGGCCGCTCGCTCACGTACGCGTACGACGAGGCGGGCCGTCGTACGGGACGCACCACGCCCACCGGGGCGACCAGCAGCTGGGAGCTGGACGCGGCGGGCAACCGGACGCGGCTCACCGTGTCGGGCCGTACCGTCGACTTCGAGCGGGATGTGTCGGGGCGTGAGGTGGGGCGGCGGATCGGTGCGGGTGCCGCTTCCGGCGTCGCTGCTTCCGCCGGTGCTGGTGTCGCTCTGGCACGCGCCTTCGACGAGGTGGGGCGGCTCACCGCGCAGACGGTGACCGCGCCGGACGGCAGCTCGATCCAGTACCGCGCCTACGCCTACCGCTCCGACGGGGCCCTCACCGGCCTCGATGACCAGCTCTCCGGCGGCCGCAGCTTCGAACTCGACCCGGCGGGCCGGGTGACGGCCGTGCACGCCTGGAACTGGACGGAGACGTACGCCTACGACTCCGCGGGCAACCAGACACAGGCCGACTGGCCCGCCAACCACCCCGGCCACGAGTCCACAGGCGCGCGGGACTACGCGGGGACACGCCTCACGCGCGCGGGCCGGACCCGCTACGAACACGACGCGCTCGGCCGCGTCGTCCTGCGGCAGAAGGTCAGGCTGTCCCGGAAGCCGGAGACGTGGCGGTACACCTGGGATGCCGAGGACCGTCTCACCGCGGTCACGACCCCGGACGGCACGCGCTGGCGCTACACGTACGACCCGCTCGGGCGACGCGTCTCGAAACAGCGGCTCGAGCCCGACGGCGAGACCGTGGCCGAGCGGACCGATTTCACCTGGGACGGCACGACGCTCTGCGAACAGACGACGACGTCCGGGACGCTGCCGCGTCCGGTGAGTCTCACCTGGGACCACGAGGGGGCCCACCCCATCACCCAGACGGAACGGATCCTGCCGACCGGCGGTCTGTCCCGCGACGAGGTCGACTCCCGCTTCTTCGCGATCGTCACCGACCTCGTCGGAACGCCCACCGAACTCGTCGACGAATCGGGCGCTGTCGCATGGCGCGCCCGCGGCACGCTCTGGGGCACGACCGCATGGCCAGCGAACAGCACGGCGTACACACCCTTGCGTTTCCCGGGCCAGTATTTCGACCCAGAAGCGGGACTTCACTACAACTACTTCCGCTACTACGACCCTGAGACCGCCCGATATCTGACGAGCGATCCCCTGAGACTCGACCCGGGCCCCAACCCGGAAATCTACGTCCACAATCCGCACATCTGGTCCGACCCACTCGGCCTGGCGCCCAAATCGTGCACGACCGACGCCCTGCCGAACCAGCGCCAGGGGCGCCGCGACGCCATGCGCAAGGCGGGCATTCCCACCAGCCAGCAGCCGGTCAAATCCATCAAGACGGATTCCGGATACCAGTACGTCTATGAGGTGCCGGGACCGGGCGGCGGCAAACGCACCATGCTGGTGACCGACAACACCCTCGACGACGTGGCCGATCACGGCCCGCACTGGGAAGCGGGGCCCGCGAAGGAGCCCCTGCGGATGGACAACCACGGGCGCTATCGTGTGGTGAACCAGAAGGTGAAGATCGATTATGAGTAGTCGCCGCGAAATTCAGGAGACCGATTTGAGTACCGCGGATGCCTTGCGCCGCAAATTGCGGGAGCGCGAGGGAAATACTGCCCGCCAGGAACTCCTACGGAATTTCGAATCCCTGGGCGGGGACACCGAGTCGCTCTCGTGGCTGTCGCTCGACGAGTCGGATTCCCTCGTACAGGAATGGATCTCGACACAGGGCCTCCCTCCCGAGGGACAACTCATCTTCATCCCCCAGAAATCCGGCCTCAGGACCTGGACCCACCCGGTCGGCGCCCATCCCCCCCTCTCACTCCCGGCGGCACCGGCTTCCGAATCCCGCCTCCTGATCCTTTTCGGCAACTACCGCTCCATGGGCATCGCGTACGCGCCCCCGCAATGGGTCGCCGACTCCTCGGAGCCCCTCGCCGTGGCGGACGGAAACGGCTTCGTGGCCGCCACGGAGTCGCTGAGCTACGTACTCCAGGTGGACCTGGAAGAGCACGACGACCGGCCCTCGGAGATCGAGGTGACGCTGTGGGGCGAAGCGGCCGGGTCCCCGGAGTGACCGGCTTCGACGTCACGGGAACCTCGACCCCCTGGGTGCTCTTCGTCCCCCGGGAAACGGCCGAGGTCCAACAACAGCTGTCCGCCTTGGAATCAAAGGGCGGCCATGTCTACCACTTCACCGCGGATCCCGACCTCCTGACCGAACAGGCCATCCACCGCACCTTCGCGGAGACCCTCCAGTTCCCCGGCTACTACGGCCGGAACTGGGACGCCCTGGTGGACTGCCTGGACGACCTGTGCGGCGCGGTCACGGGCGGCGTCGGCATTACGGGCGTCATCCACGAAGCGGATCCCCTCCTCTCACTCGAAGAGGAACTGTTCCCCGTACTCGTATCGGTCCTCTGCCAAGCGGCGGACCGGACGAACGCGACGACAGACCTCGACGGCTTCCCCCTCGACCGCCCCGCGACCTCCGAACATTTCATCTTCGAGTTCAGGGACTTCGACGGGGAGCGGATCGCGCGCAGGCTACGCGGGCCGGACCTGACCGTAGGAACGGGGAACGGCTACGTGACAGCCGAACTCAACCCCGATGAATGGCACTGACCAACTCAGGAAGGAGAGTCAGAAATGGGCAGCAAGGGCAAAAGCGACCTCTCGATCCCGCTCACCGACCTCGAGGACTACGGCAGCAGGCTGCGCTCCATCAAGACCCGCATGAACCGTACGAAGAAGACCTTCGAGTCCTACAAGGACGACATCGGCGACGGCGGCGTCTACGACTCCCTGGACGACTTCGAGTCCAACTGGGAGGACGGCCGCGAGGACATCGGCCAGCAACTGGACCAGCTCGCCGACCTGTCCGACGCGGTGGTCCGCGAGTTCAAGAAGCTCGAGGACGACCTGACGAAGAAGATCAACGATGCGGTGAAGGAGAAAACGAAGGAAGGAGCGAGTGGAAAGGGCGGGAAGGGCAAGGGGGACGGGAAGTAGCCGCTACGGTCGCGCTCTAGGTATCGCTCGAAGCTGCTACCGGGCTCTCGAAGCTGACCATCTCGACGACCTGACGAAGCAGCCGGCGGTACGACTCACGCCGGTGCATCGCCGTCGTACTCAGCGTGAGAACGGCCAGCCGTTTGCCCCCGGGGTGCGGAAGGTGAGCGTGCACCTGGAGAAGGGGCCACTGCGGCAGCCCACTGCTGCCTGCCGGTGTACGAACGGTCTCGCTGAGGGTGGCCGGACCGCAGAGCAAGTCATCGAGGTACTCGATATGGACGTGCGGGGACTGCTCGCCGGAGGTGACGGCGCGGGCGGCGGTGACGGCGGGCGGGGCGACGGCGATGTCCCGCCAGGAGACCGTGAAGAGGGAGAGCAGAGCCTGCCCCTCGACTCCCCCGCCGCAGTACCCGGACTCGGACTCGGCACCGTCGCCTCCGTCGTCGCGATGCAGCCCGATCGAACAGTGGACGGTGCCGACCTCACTGAGAGCTGCCAACAGCTGCTGCCCAGCCGTGAATCGGCCGATGAGCAGCTGCCGGCACCGGTCATCCGGCGCCGATTCCAGCAGCGGTCCGAGGGCGGCACGCAGCTCATCGTGGGCCGGGGAGCCTTCCGGGGCCAGCAGGGCCTGGAGAGGGATCGCGGTGAAGCCCGGGGGTTCGGCGAACCAGATGTCGGCGTGCGGGTTCATGGCGGACTCGTGGAGCGTGAAGGAGTAGGCAGAGTAGGGGGTGCTCACGAAGAGTGCCTCTTCCCGGTGCGGATCAGGGTCGAGCGGGGTGGATGCCGACGCGTCGGCCACGTTCGATGTCCTCGGGAGTGGCACCCCACTCAGCGAAGTCGCGGCGCCCTCCGTCCGTCCCCATCTGCTGCTGCAGAACCTGGAGGCGTCGTGGACCCCGACCGTCGGAGGTGGGGGCGGCGATGAGTCCGATGAAGCGGGGATCGCCGGCGAACCACACCACCTCGATCTGCGCCTTCAGCGCGGGCCTGGCACGTGGGGCCATGCGGCGGCTCCACCACTCCATGCGCAGATGCTGACCGAACACCAACGGCAGCTGCTGTCCGGGAGAAGCGGGGTTGGGCAGCTCGAACCATCCGTATTGGCTGCCCAGCACGTCGGGGTGCTTGGCCAGGCCGTTCGGGACGCCGCGCAGGACCTGCCAGGGGTAGGTACGCAGGATGCGCAGCATCCGCAGAGCAGCCGGGAAGTAGCGCGCCTGAACCACCACTCGATAGGACCCGTAGATGAAGTACGGCATGAAGATCCACACCACCCAGTCGGGCGTGTGGGTGGAGATGCCGAGAAGCACGACCCAGCCGCCGATCCAGCCGATGAGCCCCAGCACGTTCAGGGCCATGTGCCGACCCCATGCGCGGCGGGTCTGTGGGTGGTCCCAGGCGGTGGCGTAGTCAGAAGGGTTCACAGAAGCGCTCTTTCCGCGCAGACGGTCAGAAAAAGGCATGGCGGGCCAGATTCAGGATTCCGCCGTTGTCGAGCCCGAGCCGTGCCCCGTCGATCCCGGCGACGGCACCGTCCTTGATTCCGTCGTTCTCCGAATCCACCAGGCTGTCGACCAGACCAAAGCTTCCGGTACCCACGCCTACAGCGCTTGAGGTGGCAGAGACTCTTACAGCTGCCTTCTCAGGATCACTGGCAGCACGCACCATGCGCTCGATCAGTGGATTCTTCATTCCGGAAATCGTTTGCGCCTGGTTCAGGGTGTTGGTCCCAAAGGCGGCCATCTTCTGCCCCGGGCTCATCACTTCGGTAGTGGTTCGCACCGCATGCACCGCCTCCCTTCCGCCCTTTACGACAGCCCCCAGTGCCGGGAGCAGTCCGGCCACGTCCGCTCCTACGGACACCACATTGCTCAAGAAGTCGGCATCCAGCTCACCTTTTGTGAGTCCGTCCCACAGCGACGCGCGCACCTCGGCGTCGGTGAGCCTCGCCCCCAGTGCACCTGCGCTCAGAGCGGATGACGCCAACAACAGCGCGGCCACCATCGCTGCCCCGAGCGGTCCCGCGAAGATGATCGCCACGAGCCCGATGACACCGGCGACTGCCGCGAGGATGTCGGGAAGGTTCTCCTCGACCCAGTCCATCGCAGTGTCGAACCAACCCGGCTCGTGCGGGGCCAGCTTGTCCGTCGCATCACGGATCTTGCCCGCACGGCGCCCGGCCTTCTCTTCATGCTCGTGTGCAAGGTCCCGCGCCTTGCCCAGAACCCGGTCCAGCTCCGCCTGGGCATCGTCCACCCGTGAGTTGGCTCGCTTCAGGGCGTTCTTCGCGTCGTCTTGTCGGCCGCCCTCCTCGTCGAGACCGGGGTCCTTGCTCGCGGTGTCGGCAGTTCCCTGCGCCTTCTCCAGGGCGCGCCGCGCGTCCTTCGCCTCGCCGTTCAGACGTTTCGCACGGGTCTGGAAGCCTTCGAGCTCGCCGTGCCAGCGATGCAGCTGCCCGGCGGCCTTGGACAGAGATCTCGCCGCGTTCCGCAGGTCCTTCGGCAGTCGCCCGTCTTCCAACTGCTCACGGAAGGCGACCGCCGCGTCACCCGCCCAGTAGCTGCCGTCCATCAGCTTCGTCACGACTTCGTGGGTGTCGTCGAGGGCTTCGGCGCAGTTGGTCAGCTTCTTGTGCAGTGCCTTCACCGAGTCCGGATCGCCGGGAGCCGGGTTGAAGCCGAGATCGGGACAGTCCGGGTTCGGGATGTCCGGGGAGGTCACTTCGCACTTCTCTTTCCAGGCCCGCCGTTGCTGCTCCTGCCCCTCGCCTTCGCTTCCGCCTTCTTCATGGCTTCTTCCAGTGCTTTGTCGACCTCGCGGTAACTGTCCTTACTCTTACCGATGATCTTTGCGAGGTCCTCGGTCTGCTTGCCGATCTGCTCCGTCCCGTACTTCCACTCGTCCTGGAACTCCTCGCAGGCCCGGTCCAGGTCGTCGGTCCCGAGTCCGCTGGTGGTGACGTCGGTGAGGGCTTTGCGGAGCCCCTTGAGAGACGTGGTCGACCTGTTCAGAAGCCGCATGAAGCGGTCCAGTTCGTCACCGTCGACCTGCAATGTGGCGGCCATCAGGTACGTACGCTCCGTTCGTGCGTGGTGGTTAGCGGTTGACGGACTGGATCTCCTGCACGGCAACGGCCCGCCCTGCTCCGAAGACACCGTTCGGCAGATCCCCGGACGTGCCGCCGGAGCCCTTCCACGACATCCGCCAGGTGAGGGTGGCCCCGAGTTCGTACGACACGTCACCCGAGGAGCGGAGGTACCGGACCCCGCAGGGCGGGATCTCGCGAGCCTTGCCCCGGGCGTAGGGCTCACCGATGGAACGCCCCTCGATGGCGCACTCCCCCGATGCCGGATAGGTTTCGGCCTCACTCGTACCGGGGTCGACCCGAAGGCTCACCGGCTTCGCCGTGGCCGTCGCCCAGAGACCGGCCTCGGGCAGCCTCGCGGTGGCCGAGACCGTCCTGAACTCGGCCCGGTCCAGCCAGATCCAGGTCGGCAGGCCGACCTTCGTACCGCCCTCAGGAGCCATGGACACATCGGTGCCCGGCACCTCCGTCTCCTGGTAGGCGAGGCCTGCGAGCGTCTCCGGACTGATGGCCAGAGGGACATCCGGAACGTCGCCCTTGTCGACCCAGAAGGGATCGCGTGTGCACTCCGTGGCGGTGGCGTCCCCGGCGCGCATGGTGTTGTCGATCGCGATCCACCACATGCCATCGGCGTTCTTGGCGACGTTGAAGTCCTTGTACGGGTGTCCACCGTGCAGGCGTGCCCTGTCGGAGGCGAGTTCCGCGCCGTCGCCTCCGGCAGCGGCGTGCATGCGCCACTTGGCCTCCATGAACTTCTTGAAGTCACGGGCCTTCCAATAGGGCTCGTACCAACAAGGCGGCGGGGTCCACGTGGTGGTGGGGGTCAAGGTTCCGGCGCTCTTGCTCTCTGCGGCCCCGTTGACCGTGAAGGCGACCTTCGAGACGATGCTCTGCCCAGCCGTCCGAGCCGAGGCGTCATGGGTCTCGGGGGCCGGATCGCTGAAATCCGCGCGGGCATGCAGCGGTGACGCGATCAGCACGGCCAGGCACATCGCCGCCACCGTGCAACACGGAGTCATGGCCGACACGCGGCCGCCCCTCGTTCCGCCTTCACCGAAGTGGTCTGCCAGACACCGGCGCCGTTCCGCACCAGGTCGGTCTCGTAGGCGACGAAGGAGCGGGAGGACGCCTCGTTGCGCTCGACCTTTCCGGACTTGCGGTCCTTGACGAAGGCCTTGCTCTCGTCGACGCAGTACGTACAGGTCGCCGTTCCGCCCTTCAGATACGTCACCTCACGGTCGAAGTAACGCACCGTGCCGGTCCAGGTGTCGGCCCTGTCCAGAAACGCCTTGGTGTAGCGGTAGGCAGAACTGAGCGCCTCGTCAGCCGAGTAGAAGGCCAGCCCCGAGTGCTTCATGTCGCCGCTGCTGATCGCCTGGTCGATGGTGCCGATGCGTCGCTCGGTGTCGGCAAGCACCGCATCCTTCACGGCGTCCCCGGTCTTCCGGCCCTCGAAGGTGTTCTTCATGTCACCGGGCAACCTGACGGCAGGCCGCTTGATGCCATCGGCTGACGCCGACACCGACGGAGCGGCTGCCCCCTCGGACGCCGCGCCCTCGATCACGTCGGATCCACTGGTCGCCTCCCCACCACACCCGGACAACAGCAGCGCGGCCGACGCGACAGCGACGAGTGGGGACGGCAGTCTCGTACGCATGGGCATATACCTCCGGCTAGGGCGACAGCAGATAAACCGGTCCCTGCGTACGGAGGTCACCGCCGGATCGAGCCACGGCGGAGTGAAAGTCGGATGAGTCGGGCTGACGGACGGGGCGTCGGGCCGGTGTGCGGATCGTGGGGTGGTGGGCGGGGTGCCTCAGCCGACCTCGTTCTCCGCCACCGCGCGCCCCTTCACCGTCACGTCCCCGCCGTAGAACATGCCGGTGAACACCGGGCTGTAGGTCATCTGGACCTCGACCTCGACCTGCTGCGGGTTCGCCGTCACGCAGTGGGTGTTGGAGACGTCCGCGCCCTTGAGGCCCGCCTCCGCCACGTACGCCGCCACCCGCGCGTCGCAGTTCTCGAAGTTGATGGGCGCGCCCTTCACGCCCTCGTAGATGCCTTCGAGGTCCAGGTCCTGCGCGGCGTACCGCGCGGCCTGTTCCGCGATGTCCGCGGCGCGTTCCCGCTTGGAGATGGAGAGGCCGCCGTCGATGACGAAGGCCGAGAGCGACAGGAAGACGATCGCGAAGATGATGACCGCGCCCGCGCCCGAGCCCCGGTCGTCGAGGCGGGCTCGGCGGGACGCGATCCAGTCGCGTACGGAGCTCAGGGAGCTTAGGGAGCGTACGGATACGACAGAGTCGCTGTTCACGCCGACCTCCGGTACGGGTCCAGCGGCGAGCTGAAGGTGGCCTCCAGCGTCGTCGGGATGTCCAGGCCGAGCATGGCGAGTCCCCGGACCTCACAGCTGACTTCGACGGTGAAGAACGGGTCGACCGTCTCGTCGAATCCCTCGCTCTTCTGGACGACCGAGACCGGGCCCGAGCAGACGTCGGCCAGGTCCGCCCGCGCCGCGTTGCGGGCTTCCGCCATCGCCGTGCCGTGTTCCTTCTGGATGGACCCCGCGCGTGCGGCGTCGCGCGCCGCGCCGTCGATGGCTCCGCGGCCGTCGACGAGCTGGCCGAAGGCCACCAGGACCAGGATGAAGAGGATCATCACCGGGGCGAGGATCACCACTTCGACGGTGGAGAGGCCCCGGTCGTCGCGGAGGCAGCGGACCGCTGCCGCCGGGCGGGAGTTCCGCATCAGCCGTTGTCCTCCACGAAACGTTCCACCGGCCCCGACGACTCCGCGTGCACGTCCAGGTCGAGCCCCGGGAAGACCGAGGGAACCCGCGCCGTGATCTCCACGCCGACCGTGTTCTGCTTCGGCTGGATCGTCTTCACGTCCGGGCCGAGCACCAGCTTGGGGCCGAGCTGGCGGATGTACGCGTCGGCCACGTCACGTGCCTCGCCCCGCCAGCCGCCCGCGTTCTCGTCGGCCGTGGCGCGGGCCTTGCGCGCGCCCGCCTGCGCCGCCGCCTGGGCGACGTGGTCCGCGAAGAAGTACAGCGCGAACTGCACCGTCGCGAAGATCATGAAGAACAGCACCGGGGTGAGCAGCACGAACTCGATCGCGGTCATGCCGGATTCGCCGCGGGTGGAGGCGGCCTCCACCCTGCGGCGTACGAATCCGCGCAATCTCCGCGATCCCCGCGATCCCCGCACTCGAACCCCGTCGCCTTTCACGATGCTGTGAACACTGAGAGCAGTCAGAACAGTGAGAAGTCGGGCGTCAGCAGGTGCTGCCCGCGTCCGCGCCCTTGATGCAGTCGCTGACCTTGTCCGCGCCGCCCTTCAGCGCCGCGTTGATGACCGCGGCCACGACGCCCACGATCGCCACGACGACCGCCGAGATGATGACCCACTCGACCGCGGACGCACCGCGGTCCAGCTCGCCGGAGCGGGCGCGCTGCACGCGGCCCTTCAGGAAGGTCACGAGGAAGTCCACAGCCGGGTGGCTGAAGTTCCGTCCGTTCATGATGAGTAGTCCTCTCGGTTTGGTGGGGGGGGGAGTAGTGCCGGGCCCCGTTTGCTCCGGCACCGTCGTCGTAGGGCCGCTGTCGTCGTAGGGCCGCTGTCGCTAGACCTGGAACACGCGCATCGCCGCCGGGAAGATGAGGAAGACCAGGAAGCCCGCGCACAGAAGCAGCTGCGCGACCAGCATCGACTGGGATTTCTCGCCCGCACTGCCCTCGATCTCGGCCAGTTCGCGGTGTCGCATCGTCTCCGCGCGGGAGGCGAGGGACTCGCGCACCTTCGCGCCGTCGTCCGCCACCAGCGCCAGGGACGCCGACAGGTCCTTCAGCTCTTCGACGCCCAGTTCCTCGCCGAGCGAGCCGAGGGCCTGCCACTGGCTGACGCCGGTGATGCGGGCATCGGCCAGAGCGCTTCGGATGCGTTGCGTCGCCCATCCGTCGGAGACTTCCGCCGCCGCCATGAGCGCCTCGGGGAGGCCACGGCCGCCCGCGAGGCTCATCGACACCAGGTCCAGATAGGCGCCGATGACGCGGCGCAGGTCGCGCCGCTTTTCTGCCGCGTCCCTGCGTACTTCCAGGTCCGGCAGGAAGAAGAAGAGCGCGCCGAACATCAGCGCGAGCCACACCGGGATGATCGGGCTGCGGCCGACGCCGAGCGTCCAGACGATGGCGAAGAGGAACGGGCCGAAGAACACGCCCGCCGCGGCGAGCAGCACCTTCGTCGCCAGGAACTTCTCCCAGCTGCGGTCGAGGACCGCCAGGTCGGCCCGGAGCGACCGCTGCTCCCAGCCCTGCTGGAGGTAGAACTCGGCGACCCGCTGGCCCACGCGGCCGCGCATCGTGCCGAAGCGGCCGGGGCTCTCCGTGTCCGTCGTGGCGCGCTGCGACTCGTACGCCGCGCCGCGCGCCCGCATCGCGTCGATGCGGGCGACGGTCGCGACCGCGCTGCGCTTCGACGGCATCAGGGCGCGGACGAGGGCGAAGATGCCGAGGCCGAGGATCGCGCCGATCAGTACCGGCATCGTCAGGCTCATCGACGTACCCCCTCGGACGGGTTGGAGTAGCCGGGCAGGGACTGCTGGGCGGGGCCCGGGTGGCCGAACTGCGGGGCCTGCTCGGGGCCACGCGGGCGTACGAACTGCACGCCCGGCTCGTCCTTGACCAGGAAGCGGTCCGGCGTCT
This sequence comes from Streptomyces sp. NPDC042371, assembly GCF_056437465.1. Lineage (NCBI taxonomy): Bacteria > Bacillati > Actinomycetota > Actinomycetes > Kitasatosporales > Streptomycetaceae > Streptomyces > Streptomyces sp. NPDC042371. The sequence continues at coordinate 13,224 of NZ_JBWKAP010000017.1, forward strand.
CCACCGTCGACAGCTTCCGCAGCCACCAGAAGCCCAGGGCGAACAGCGCGCAGACCATGGCGAGCACGAGCTGGCCGACGGGCGTGCCGTACGGCTCGACGAACTCGCGGTTGAAGATGGACAGGCCGAGCACGAAGGCGATGGAGACGGCGACCACGATCTGCACCGAGCGGCGGGTGGAGGCGCGCTGCGCCATCACGCGCTGGCGCATGTCGACCTCTTCGCGCGCCGACTTGGCGAGCGCGCCGAGGACCTGGCGCAGGCCGGGGCCGCGCAGCTTGGCGTTGAGGATCAGGGCCGCGACGATGATGTCCGCCGAGGCGTCGTCGATCTCGTCGGCGAGGACCTGGAGGGCCTCGGGCAGCGGGGTGCGCGCGCGGAGGCGGTCCACGAGCGCGTCGAGGTGGGGGCGGAGCACCGGGGCGGCGGCCCGCGCGGACGCGGGGATCGCCTGTTCCAGGCCGACCGCGCCCGCGATGGTGTCGCGCAGCGACTCCGTCCAGGCGGCGAGGGCCTCGACGCGCTTCATCTGGGCGCGCTCCTCGGCCGCTCCGCCGAACAGCTTGTCCCAGAAGAAGACGAGGATGCCGGACGCGATGCCCGCCACCGCCCAGCGGGTGAGGAGCAGGACGACCAGGCCCACGCCGATGGCCGCGGAGCCGCGTCGGCCCACGAAGCGGACCAGTTCGCTCGCGCGCTCGCTCGCCCGGTGCTTCTCGTGCGCGGGCTTGGCCGGGAGGCCGCGGACGGCGACGGCGAGCAGCGCGAGGCCGCCGCCGGCGGCGACGCCGCAGCCCAGTGCGTACAGGACGGGCAGCGAGAAGACGCCGCCCATGGAGCCCAGTGAGTTCATGTCGTGCTCACCCCCATTGCCCGGCGGGGCGGTAGCCGAACGCGGCCAGGTCGTCCATGCAGGCGATCGGCGCGTGCGCGACGACCCGTCCGTCGGGGGCCTCCGCGAAGACCTCGCTGGACAGGACGCGGCCGTCGACGCCGTTGACCTCGCGGACCGAGGTCACCATGCGCTGGAGCTTGCCGCCGGACTGGTAGTTGTTGCGCCGCTGGATGAAGACGACGAAGTTGACCGCTCCCGCGACGAGCATCTGGCTCGCCTCGATGGGGAGGCGTTCCGATGCCTGCAGCGCGTACGTCGAGATGCGGTTGAACACCTCGCTTGAGCTGTTGGCGTGGATCGTGGAGAGCGAGCCGTCGTTGCCCTGCGACATCGCGTTCAGCATGGTCACGATCTCGTCGCCGAGCACCTCACCGACGATGACGCGGGACGGGTTCATGCGCAGGGACCTGCGGACCAGTTCCGCCATCGAGATCTCGCCCTGGCCCTCGGAGTTGGGCAGGCGCTCCTCGAAGGCGACGACGTTCGGGTGCAGGTCCGCGTAGGTGTCGAGGCCGAGTTCGAGGGCGCGCTCGACCGTCACCAGGCGCTCGTGCGGCGGGATCTCGTTCGCCAGGGCGCGCAGCAGCGTCGTCTTTCCCGCGTTCGTCGCGCCCGCGATCATGATGTTCTTGCGGGCCCGGACCGCGCAGGCCATGAAGTGCCCGATCTCCGGCGTCACCGTGCCGTTCCCGACGAGGTCCGACATGAAGACCTTGCCCATGCGGGCGCGTCGGATGGAGAGCGCGGGGCGGCGGGTGACGTCCATGACCGCCGACAGACGCGAGCCGTCGGGCAGCCGCAGGTCGAGCTGCGGGTTCGCGGAGTCGAAGGGGCGGGACGACAGGCCCGAGTACGCACCGAGCACCTGGATGAGCTCGACGAGTTCCTCGTCGGTCTCGGCGACCGGGTCGGCCTTGGTCTCGCGGCCGTCGGCGTATCCGACGAAGACCTGGTCGTAGCCGTTGATGTCGATGTTCTCGACCTCGGGGTCGTCGAGCAGCGGCTGGAGCCGCCCGACGCCGAAGAGCGCGGCGTGCACGGCGGCCGCGTACTGCTCCTCGGTCTCCGCGTCGAGGGGGGTGCGCCCGGCGTTGATCTCCGTGCGCGCGTACTCCTCGAGGATCTGCGCGATGACGGCCCGGGCGTAATGCCGCTCGTCCTCGCCCGACATCGGGGTGACGCCGGAGATCTGGTCGAGGCGGCGCTGCTCGGCGATGCGGTCACCGGCGTCCTGCCGGAACCGCTTGACGAGCTGGTGATCGACGGGTGCGCTCATCGGCCCGTCCCGGGCTGCTGCGCGACGGGGTTGGTCCAGGCGGCGCCGTACTGCTGGTAAAGGTCGACGGTCACCTTGCGCGCGGAGCGGATGAGCAGCGACTTGTCGAGCCTGCCGCGGCGGCGTCCGGCCAGCTGGTCGGCGCCCGCGGGGTCGTCGGCGAGGGTGCCCACGACGCGTGCGCCGGTCTGCGCGGCCATCAGCATGTCGTTGACCTGGTGGACGAGCTTGGCGGAGGTCGCCGGGTCCGCGATCAGGAGTACGCCGATGAGGGGCTGTGCCAGGGACGCCGCGCCGCGCGGGCCGCCGTGCAGCTTGGTGGCGAGGGCCGCGGCGCGGTCGCGGACGCGCGCGATGGCCTCGGGCTCGGTGCGCGAGACGAGCAGCACGAGCGCCGCGTGCGGGAACAGCTCGACGGCCGGGCCGTCGCCGCTGATCCGGCCGCAGTCCGCTATGACGTCGGCGGGCGCGTGCGGGGAGTCGGCGAGCTGCGCGAAGGCGCGGCCGAGGGTGGGCCAGAGCCCGGCGAGGCCCGCGGCCTGCTCGGCGATGCCGAGCCCGACGAGCACTTCGAGCCCGCCGCTCAACGGCTGGGTGTGGTCCCAGAGTTGGTCGGGCACGAGGCCACGGCGGGCGGTGGCCGCTATGGAGAGCATGCCGGTGTTGGGGTTGAGCGGGCCGCCGTGCGCGGCGGCACTGCGGTAGACCAGGTCGCCGCCTGCCGGGTCGGTCTCCGCCACGAGGACGCGGCGCGGCCAGACGGCGGCGAGCGCGACAGCTGCGGTGGTGACGCCGGGCGAACCCTTGTCGGCGGCGAGAGCGATGAGCGCCATGTCTCTTTTACTCGCCTCTAGTTGTCGTCGTCGGAGACGCGGGCGACGACGGCCTTGCCCTCGGACGCCGCGCTGGCCAGAGCCGCGACCTCCTCCTGCGGGACGACGAGGGTGATGTTGAGGTTGCCGGTGCTCACGGTGGCGTCGCTCTTGGCCGCGATGGTGTTCACCTTGGCGTCGGCGACCAGGGGCGTGCCGCTCGTGGAGCCGCTGCCGCTGCTCGAACCCTTGCCGGTCGAGGTGCCCGAGACGACGGGGAAGACGGAGACGGTGTCGCCGACCTTGATGTCGGAGGGGTACTGGCCCTCCTTGAGGGAGAGACCGACGGAGGCCTTGCCCGCGGGCAGCCCCGTCTTCTTGGCGAACATCTCACCGACGGCGACGGCCCCCTTGGGGATGTCGCTCTTCGCCTTCAGCTTCGACAGGACGCCGCGCTGCTCCCACTTCACGTAGTTGATGGCACCGTCCTCGGCGACCATCACTCCGGTGATGTTCTTGCCTTCGACGGCGGCTTCGCCCGCGGCGATCGGCTCGGTCACCCGGACGACCTCGATCCGGTCACCGGCGCGCAGCACGAGCACGGTGGCGCCGAGGGCTCCGACGAGGATGAGGAGGACGGCCAGTGCGGCAAGTGCCGGTTTGCGCTCGCGAGGCGGCGCGGGAAGGCGCTCACCGACCGCTGGCTGAGCCGGCGCGGCGGAACGGTTGTTGCCCGCCCCCGTACGCTCCTGGATCTTCACGCAACTGCTCCCCGCACACCCAAGAAGATTCGGTCAAATTTCGTCATCCATGACACTCGCGGGTTTCTCACCCGGTCTCGGACCGGCTATTCAGCCACAGGTCCCGTGTCAAGTCATCGCACCGTATCAGCAGCACATAAGCCCCTCAAGGCGCGTTAAAGATCGCGAACCTCACAGCTGTCATCGTTATCCACGCGCAATCCGTGCTCTACGGTTCCGCCGCAGCTCCCGGTGCCGTTCCCGGATCTCGGGAGGTGGCTTATGTGTGCGTACGCGAAGTCCGGGCGGTGGGCTCGGAATCCGCGCGACGCCCCGTGCGGTCCCGCGCGCCATGCCCCGTGCCGTGCCCTGTGCCATGATCCGTCAGCCCCAAGGGGGACGCCCCAGGGGGCCCGGCCGGTTCCACCCTCATGCACCACTTTCCGCCGCACCCGCGAAGGGACACGACGCCGCCATGGGAACCCCCACGGAACACCCCGCACTCCTCCCCATAACCCACGCAACTCTGGCCGCGGATCCGCGACTTCTTAACGCCGTACGGGACATCGGCGCCCGGCGCGGCTTCGACTACACGGACGACGCGGCGACGGCGGACCTCCTGAGGGAGCGCAGGAAGGCGGTCCGCGGGGCGGGGAACAGCGCCCCCGGCTGGCTCGGCGGACTGGCGGTCGTCGCGGGCGTCTGCTGGCCCCTGCTCTCCCCGGCGGTCCCCGCCCTGGCGGACCAGCCCCCGGCGGCCCGGTTCGGCCCGGCGGCCCTCCTCCTCTGTCTGACGGTCTGGCTCTGGGCCCTCGTGTGGCGGCGCTGGAAGCGGGAGTTGCTGCACCCGCTCCTGTCGGGCTACCGCGAGGTGCTCGGGGTCGCACAGGCGCATGGGGCGCCGGTGACGCATGTGCCGGACTGGCTGGTGGGGCGTTCGGACAGCGGGGAGGGGGGCGGGACGGGGCGCGGTGTGGCGCCGATTCCCTCGTACGAGGCGGTGGGGGCGCTGGAGACGGCGGAGACGGTGGAGGTGATAGAGGCTCCGAGCATCGCAGAAACCCCGCACTCTGACCCCAACACCCCAATTCCGATTAAAACGGATGCTGTATCCCAATACGAGGCAAGGGCGAACGAAGGCGGCTGGCACGACGAGTTGGGGTGGATCCTCCTGTTCGCGGGCGGGATCGGGATCGCGTGGGGGTACACGCAGGACGCCCCGGTCGGCTACCTGGCAGGGGCGCTCATCCCGCTGGCGATCGTGACGTGGCTGGCAGGCAGTCGGCAGGGCGACGAGAAGCGGGCGCTGCGCGAGGAGGCGGTGGCGTACGTACGGGCTCTCGCGGCGGCGCAGGCGGCGGGCGCGCGGGTGCCGGAACTGTCCCCCGTATTGCGGAAGTTGTACGCGGAGGAATTCGAGGGCGGCGGGGAATGAACCCGCCCCGCACATTCCCCCTCTCTCTTTTCGGCGCGAGGGAACCGTACGAGATGGTTGAACGGCTAAATAATGCAGGGCAGTTCACGGCTGCTGACGGCTACTGACACCGCATTCTGGTCCGGACCTTTCACGCGCCGAGTGATTCCGCAATGTCTGCCACACGGACGCACGAAAGAGAAGCCAACCCCCCATGAAAAACCCCTTGAGCACCTCCCTGAGAACCCCCACACGCAAGTCCTCCGTCGCCGCCGGTCTCGCCGCGACCGGCGCGGCCCTGGCGATGGTCGCCACCTCCGCCCCCGCGGCGCACGCGATCATCGGCGGCACCGAAGTCTCCAACGACGCGTACCCGTTCATGACGGCCGTCCTGTCGAAGGGCTCGGGCAGCGCGCTCGACCGCCAGTTCTGCGGCGCGAGCCTGGTCACCCCCGACACGGCGGTGACGGCGGCCCACTGCCTGGTCGACGACGCGGGCAAGCCGGTCAAGCCGAAGACGCTGCAGGTGGCGGTGGGCCGTACGGTCCTGTCCTCCCGCCAGGGCCAGATACGCAACATCGCCAAGGGCGGCGTGGTCGTGCACCCGCGCTACCTCAAGGGCAAGGAGGCGTACGACGTCGCCTTCCTGCGGCTGGAGAAGCCGGTCCGCGGCATCTCCCCCGTCGCGCTCCCCACGCAGGGCACCGACGCGCTGATCCGCCCGGGCCAGAAGGCGACGGTCGCGGGCTGGGGCAACACGGACACGGAGCTGACCCACACCCCTGACCGCCTGCGCCAGGTGAGGGTCCCGATCCTCTCCCACGCGGAGTGCGGGACGAGCTACAAGGAGTACGACTCGAAGGTCAACTTCTGCGCGGGCGTGGAGACGAAGGACTCCTGCCAGGGCGACAGCGGCGGGCCCATCTTCCGCAAGGTCCCCGGCCGCGAGGCCCCCATCCTGATCGGCGTCGTCTCGTACGGCGACGGCTGCGGGGCGCAGGGCGCGCCGGGCGTGTACACCTCCCTGAGCTCGTCGAAGCTGTGGAAGACGCTGGACGAGTCGGCTTCGGGCAAGAAGGTCAAGCGGGCGTTGAACCGCCGCTGACCGAGGACGGATATCGCGGGGGTGGCCCGGGGCGCATGCCGTCACGGCGCCCCGGGCCACCCCTCAGCGGCGATTCACCGAATGCCCTCGATGAGTTTCTCCAGTGCCTCGTCGCCGGTCTCGGCGAACAGCGTGACGCTGTCCATGCCGACGTAGAACCTGCCGTCCGGCGCGATGCCCAGGTAGGTGTTCCGGCGGTCGGCCTCGCCGACGGGATACAGATATGCCCCGGCTTCCTCGCTGAGCACGTCGAAGATTTCGTCGTCCCATTCGGCCGCGAGGGGGTCGAGCCGGAAGCCCATGCGGGCCATCGTCCGTCCCGGGCCCCGCTCCTCGCTCGCCAATCCGCCGAATTCGGCGAGGAAGAGCCGCGCCGCCTCGTGGATCTCGAAGCCGCCGTGCTCGTGCAGGGTCTTCTCCCACTCGGCCGTGGGAACGGATCGCCCGGGGTGCCAGCCCGCCGCCCGCAGCACCCGATCGGTCTCCGCGGACCAACGCCCGCCGGACTCTTCACTCATCTCTAGGTCACCGCCGTGATTCCGAATTGGTCGAGCACATGCTGACATGACGAACAGGGCGCCTTCGGCACACCGTGTTTGGGATTGCCCGCCGCGCGTACGTCCACCGCCGCGCTCACGCCGCCGCGCGGATCGTGCCCGGCGTTCATGGCGTTCGAGAGGGCCTCCGCCTCACCGCACCGGCCGTGCTGGTTGCCCACCGGGCGCAGCTCCGCCGGAACCCTGTCGTAGGCGGCCTGCACGTCCGGGTGCAGGCTGTGGTTTCCGCCGCCCTTGAGGCTCGCGCCGCTGAACGTCCCCTGATGCCCCGGCACCGTGAGACCCGCCGTGCTCGTCGGCCTGGTCTGCTTGCTGGCGCCCGGCCTGGCCTGTTCGAGATCGGCCCGGTCGCGAGCGGCCTGCAGGGCGCGCTCGCAGTCCGGCGCCAGACCCAGCGGGTCCACCCCCGTGAAGGGATTCGACGCGTACGCGCGCGGGTTCGGCCCCGGGGCGAGATCGAGCGGGTCCAGGGATACGTACCGGCCCGTCTCCGGATCGTAGTGACGCTGGTAGTTGTAGTGCAGCGCCGACTCGGGATCGTGGTACTGACCGGGCAGCCGGAGCGGGCAGTACGCGCGGTCACCGGACGCCTCGTCGTCCAGGGGCGCACCCCACACCGTGGCCCGGGAGCGCCACGCCAGCTCGCCCTGCTCGTCGCACAGCTCCGCGGGCGCACCCACCACGTCGGTGACGATCGAGTAGAACTCCTCGTCGATCCACTCCTGCTCCGCGTCGGGGCGATCCCCGGCCCCGGCGACGCGCTCGACCTGCGTGACCGGGCTGAAGCGGTCCCTCTCCCAGTCCCACGTCGTGCATCGGAGCGGCTCGTCGACGGACCACCTGACCTGCTCCGCGATCACGAAGCCGTCCCAGGCGAACCGCACCTCCTCCACGACGGTCTCGCCGTCGGCGGCGAGCCGCCGCTTCGCGATGCGCCGGCCGAACGGATCGTACAGATACGTCCACTTCGCCCCGTCCGGTGTGACCACGCCGACCAGGCGGTCCTGGCTGTCCCACGTGTAGTGCCAGACGTCGGCCTTCCGGGAGAGCCGCTTCCTTCGCCGCCGCACCACGCGGCCCTGGGCGTCGAAGTCGTAGCGGACGCCGCCGGGCCTGCCCGCGCCACCGGGCGTGCTCCCGGAAGAGGTGGCCGCCTGCGCCCCGGGCCACTCGCCGGACGTCACGTTCCCCGCCGCGTCGTAGGCGTACCGCTCCGACCAGGTGTCGGCCCGTACGCCGGTGATCCGTCCGGTGCCGTCGACGTCGATGGTGCGGTCGCCGCCGACCAGGTCGTGGATCGCGTGGACCGTGCCGTCCGACCGGTAGCGGTACGTCCGCTCCTGTACCCGGCGCCGCTCGGGCGCGTTCGGCGAGAGTCCCGCGGTCACCGTCTGGGAACTCAGCCTGCCGTTCGCGTCCCAGCCCTGGCTGAGCACGGCCGCGCCCGCCCGGCGCTCGATCTCGCGGCCGGACTCGTCGTAGCCGAAGCTGACCGACCGGCCCGCGGTCCTGAGCAGGACGGGCCGGTCGCGGCCGTCGTACTCCCAGCTGCTCTCGGCGTTCGACGGCGTCACCCGGCGCGTGCGCCTGCCCAGCGCGTCGTAGGCCGAGCGCACGGTCGCGCCGTTGCAGGTCTCGGCCAGGACCCGGCCGAGGGCGTCGCGTTCGTACGCGACCTCCCCGTGCTCGCCGCGCACCACGCGAAGGTTGCCCATCGGGTCGTGCTCGTAGCTCGTGACGCCCTCGGGAGCCCGCTGTTCCAGGATCTTGCCGAGCAGGTCCCGCACGTACTCGGTGGTCTCACCCGCGCCGTTCGTCTGCGCGACGAGCTGCCCGGCCGCGTCGTGGCGGTAGCTCCGCGTACGGCCCTCGAAGTCCCGCTCGTGGGTGAGCCGCCCGGCATCGTCGTAGGAGTAGGTCCAGGTGGCTCCGAGTTGGTTGGTCACCGACGTGACCCGCAGCTCGCCGTCGTAGGCGAAGCGCAGGCACGATCCGTCCGGCTCGATCCGCTTTTCCAGCAGGTCGAACGTGCCGTACTCGAAGCGGGTCACGCGGCCGACGGTGTCCTCGTACTCGACGAGGTTGCCCTCGCCGTCGTAGGTCCGCCGTTCCGTGCTGCCGTCGGGCAGGGTGCGCAGGGCGAGCCTGCCCTCGGGCGTCCACGCGAAGGCGGTGCGGGAGCCGTCCGGGCCGGTCTGCGCGACCAGCCTGCCGAAGGCGTCCCGTTCGTACCGCGTCGTCGCGCCCTCGGCGTCGGTCGTCGCGACGGGCAGCCCGGCCGCGTCGGTCTCCACCAGGGTCGCGCGCCCCGTGGCGTCGGTGATCGTGGAGATGCCACCGGCCTCGTCGTACCCGTAGGAGATCCGGGCCCCGGTCGGGTCGGTCTCCGCCGTGAGACGGCCTGCGGAGTCGTGCTCCATGCGCCAGACGGCACCGTCCGGCTCGGTCACCGTCGCGGGCCTGCCGTGCTCGTCGAGCTCCGCGACGCTCTGTCGGCCGTCGGGGCGCTGGACGCGGGTCGGCACGCCGTGCTCGTCGTACTGGTAGCGGGTCGTCCGCCCGAGCCGGTCCGTGCGCGACAGCAACCGGTCGTAACGGTCCCATTCCGAGTACGTGGTGTGCCCGAGCGGGTCCGTCTCGGACACGAGCTGGCGCAGCTCGTTGTGCCGGTAGGTGGTGGTGCGGCCGAGCGAGTCCGTGTAGCGCGTCTCGCGGTTCGCGGTGTCGTACGCGACGGTGCAGGAGAGACGGCCGTCGGCGCCCTCACCCGCGACGCAGCGGTCCTGCTCGTCGTACGTGAAGCGGTACCAGCCGCCGTTGCGGTCGGTCCAGGAGGTGCCTCGCCGCCATCGTCGTCGTGGCGGCGTTGTCGGCTTCCTTGCCCGCCTTGTCCACCCAGGAGTCCGCCGAGGTGAGACGGGACTTGGCGGAGGTGAGATCGGCCTGCGCCTCACGGCCCTTGACCAGTGCCTTGTCCGCCAGGGTCTGGGCGCGCTCCAGGTCGGGCCAGTACGCGGAGAGCGCGTCACCGGCCATCTCGTAGCTCTTCTTGAGCTTCTTCAGCTTGTCCGGCGCGTCCTCGAACTTCTCCGTGAACGCGTCCGCGGTCTTGCCCACCCACTTCAGGATGGCCTCGTCGCCCGCCATCCCCTTGATGTCCCGCAACACCCGGCCGACATCGTCGGCGAAGTCGTGGAGGTTCTTCGCCAGCGACCGCACCCGGTGCGGATCACCCGGCGTCGGATCCTTCTCCAAGTCAAGGACATGCCAATCCCGCGGCCGATGGCCCCCCATACGTCTCCCCCGATACGCGCTTCACTTCACCGTTCGTGTGCTGGAGCGAAGTTACTAGCAGCTCGTCAGCGAGGGGAAGTTCTCCAGTCGCCGCTACTCCGCAAAGCGGAACGTGGACGTCACCGCGTCGAAGATGTCGAAGAAGGAGTCCGCGAGCTCCAGGAGCTGGCTGCTGCCGGAGACCAGGGCGACCTTGCCCTCCTGGCCGGGGACCGGGATGAAGGTCTGCATGAGGACGACGCGGATGGTGCGCTCGTCGCCGGGTACGGAGATGTCCTCGATGCCGTGCGTCCGGGCCGCGGGGCCTACGCCCGGGATGTCGACCGTGGTGACCTTGCGCCAGGCGTCGCCCTCCCGCTTGGCCTCGCGGACGCCGAGCTGGGCGACGATCCGCTCCGGGGCGGTGGGGAGCACGTCGCCGTCCGGGGTGCGGGCGCCGACCAGGGAGACGGTGACCGAGCCCGTCACCGGCGTACCGCCGCCGAAGCTCTCCGCCATGCAGCCGCAGTACAGCGCGCCGGACTGCCACGCGTCCTTCGACGCCTTGCGCAGGAACGCCTCGAAGGTCTCCCGGTGCGGGGCCAGCTCGGGGCGCGCCCGGACGCGGTCGTTGATCATCTGCCGGATGGCGGCGTCGCGCGACTCCGGGCGCACGTCGAACTCCCACCACGTCTCCGGCACCTTGATGCTGAAGCCGCCGCGGGCGATGGTCTGCGGTGCTGTGTAGCGGGCCATGGCTGGCACCCTCTCCGTCCCCCGGTTTTTCTCGGTCGTCCCCGGGCGGTGTCTGCGGTCGTACCTGGGTCCGTCGGCCCAGGTCGGCCAGCCTACGGGGGCGTGCTGCCGGAGGGGACGGGGCTACTCCCCCGTCGTCCCGTCGATCCGCTCCCTCAGCAGATCGGCGTGCCCGTTGTGGCGGGCGTACTCCTCGATCATGTGCGTGAGTATGTAGCGCAGCGAGTACGTGTCGCCGCGGAAGTCGACGGTGACGTCCAGGGAGTCCGGGCAGGACAGGGCCTCCACGATGGCGCGGGAGCGGGCGCACTCCGCGTGCCAGATCTCGAACGCCTCATCCGCGTCCGCGTCCGCCACGTCGAAGTCGGCGTGCTCACCCGGGACCCGGCCCGTCCAGTGGGCCTGCGAAGCCTCACCGTTCAGCACGCTGCGGAACCAGCTCCGCTCGACCTCCGCGAGGTGCCGGACCAGGCCGAGCAGCGACATGTCCGAGGGCGGCACAGCCCGCTCCTTGAGCTGCTCGGCGGTCAGACCGGCGCACTTCATCGCGAGGGTCTCGCGCTGGTACTGGAGGAAGCCGGTGAGTGAGGTGCGTTCGTCGGCGGCGGCGTACGGGGGGTCGGTTCTGCGGGGGCCGGACACGGGAGCAGGTATCTCATCGGGCATCGGGCCATCATGCCGATGCCGGGCGGCCGACGCGCGGAGAATCCGCGCCCTGCGGGGGCGGCGCGGCGCGCTTCGGGAGGGTGACATCTGAGCAGGCCCTGCGCAGGGCCGGTGCGGGCCCGTCTCTCCCGCCGGGTGACACGGACCGCTTCTCCCGCCGGGTGACACGGACCGCTGCCATGGTCCCCCGTCCATCGCGACAGTAAAGTGCGCCGAACCAGCAAACGCACCAGGGGGACGGGACGCATGGAAGCGACGGGCCGTCAGGCGGATCGCCGCAACGGAAGCGAGGCTCCCCACTGCAAAAGGGGGCGTGGGTCCGGAGCGGGCCGCAGTACCTTCCGCCGTCCCCTCGGGCGGTGGCCCCGCCTCCGCCTCATACTCTTCGCCGCCTTCCTCCTCCCCTTCTTCGCCGCCGCCCCCGCCCTGGCCGCCGCCCCCGAACCACCCCCGCAAGAGCCCACCCGAGCCGCCGCCCTCGCAGCTCACCTCCGTGCCGACCCCGTCTACGTCACCGATCAGCTCCCCCGTGCCGTGCCCCGCTCCACCGCCCCCGAGTTCGCGAAGCTCGCCGAGCGGACCGGGGTGCCGACCTATGTGCTCGTGCTGCCGAGGGCGGGGATCGGGGAGGAGAATGAGGGGCTGCTCGGGGCCGTGCACGATCGGCTCGGGCGGGACGGGCTCTATGTGCTCGTCGACGAGGGTGGCGTCGCCGCCGCCAGTGCCTTCGGCGTGCGGGTGCCGACCGACGACGCGCGGACGGTGCAGCAGTACGAACTCCCTTACGACGCCGGGCCGCTGCTCAGCTTCGAGCGGTTCGTCGAGGTCGTCGCGGAGGGGAGCAAGAAGGCGGCGCGGCATGCGGAGGACGCTCGGGCCGAGTACGCAGGACACGGGCCCCACGGCGAGGGCTACAAGGAGCCCGAGCCGCTGCACATCGGGCCCACCGACCGCCGGAACCAGTCCTTCCTGACCGGCATCGCTCTTGCCGCCCTGCCGCTGATCGTTCTGTTGCTCTCTCCGTATGTACGTCGGTGGTGGCAGCGTCGTCGGGCCGCGCCGAACCCCACTCCCGCACCCAACCTCACCCCCACCCAGCTGCTTTTCAAAAGGTCGCAGCCCGCTACCGCCCGCTTCCGGTGGACCGTCGTCGCCGTCGCCGCCGCCCTCGCGGGCACCGTCGCCCTCACCGCCACCCTCCTCTTCGACCAGACCACGTCGAGTGCCGCTCCCCCGCCCACCGGCACCGACATGACGGCCCGCGTCGAGCGCGTCGCGGACGGACTGCGGCGCGATCCGGTCTACATCGATCCGGAGAGCCCGCGGGTCCTCAGCGGTCGGGGGATGGCCGAACTGAGGAAGAGAGTGGGCGAGTTCGAGGGAGAGCGTGTGTACGTCGCCCTCGTTCCGCAGTTGGCGGAGGACGAGTCCGCGGGCGAGGCCACGGCGTTCGCCGACGCGCTGCACGCCCGGCTCGACAAGCCCGGCGTGTACGTCGTCGCCGACCCGCTGGCGGGTGGGATCGACATCATCACGTACCACGTACGCATCGACGCGAACCTCATCGCCTTCGACGTGCCCGACGCGATCCGTTACGGCGACGAAGACGACCGTTCCGACGACCACCGGCTCGGCGAGCGCCTCGACCGGCTGATGACGTTCCTCGACAAGGCGCCCCGCACGGACCCGCCCGAGACCTCCTCCTACGGTGACGCGGCTCCCGATCCCGTCGAGGAGAGCGCGCTCCCCCGCCTGTTCAGCGGGGACTTCTGGCCGGGGCTGATGGTCGGCGCGTTCGGCGCGCTGCTGGTCTTCGGGGGCGTGGCGGGGGTTCTCGGGGTTGTGCGGCGCGTTATGCGGCGCGGGGCGGCGCGTGGGTCGTCGGGGCGGGGCGCGGCGGGCGGGGCGTCTGGTGCGGGCCCCGCCTTCGAGGCACCCACCGAACCCTCCGCTTCCTACCTCCGAGACACCGCTCATGACGAACTAGCCGCGCTCATACGGGAGTTTGATCCGGACGCCGCTCTTCCCTCCGCCCAGCGCACCCGCGTATGGGACTGCATCGACACCGCCACGCTGCTCGCCGACCGGGCGGGGGCGGGGCAGGACGCCGCGGGGCCCGACGGGCGCGTCGACGACGACGTGCCGCCCGCCGACCTCGCTGCCGCCGTCACCCTCGCCCGCATGGGCCGCGCCACCCTCGCCACCGGCGACACCAACAAGCCGAGCTGCGCGTTGAACCCGCTGCACGGACCGGCCACCGCCTGGCGCGACGCCCAGTACGCGCCCGAGGACAGCAGGCGTCGCACCATCCCGGTCTGCGCCGCCTGCCGCGCCCTCGTGACGGAGGATCCCGGCCGCGCCCACACGCTCCGTCTCACCCTGCCCGGTCCGGGGCGCGGGCGGGACAGCGGCGGCAGCAGCAGCGACCGTGTTCTGTACGAGGACGCTGCGGGGCCGTTGCCCGCCGCCCGTAAGGGTGTTCCCCAACTCATTCGCAAGGTACGGGAGTACGCCGGTGTCCAGTGACCTGAAGCGTGTTGCGGCACGGCCGTCCGCCGCCCCCACCGCCTCCCTCACCCTGTCCGCGCTTCTCCCTCTCCTCCCTCTCCTCCCTCTCCTCGCCCTACTCGCCCTCCTCGGCCCACTGGGCGCGGCCGCCGCCCCGGCGTCCGCCGCCCCCGCTCCCAGCCCGGGCAAGAAGATCGCCGACGCGCTGCGCACCTCGCCGGTGTACGTCGATCCGTCGTACGCCGAATCCGCCGTACCGCCCGCCCGCCAGAAGGAACTGGCCGCGCAGATCCGGAAGACAGGCCTCCCGATCAAGGTCGCGCTCGTCCCGCTCGCCAAGGGCGACGCCTTCGGCGGCAACCCCGGCACCCTGGCGGCCGTCGTCCGCGACCACCTGGGCGACCGGGACGCGGAGGGCATCCTCATCACCACCGAGGAGTGGAACGACGACATCCGCGGCTTTGAGTGGCCGGGCGAGAAGCACCAGGCCAGGGATGCGGTGGGCGCGGTCGGCCTCATGGACGAGTTCGACGACGCCGGGCTCGGCGAACTGACCGCCGAGGCGATCCGCCTCATCGAGCGGGGCGACGGAAAGGCGGAGTACAAGAAGGCGACCAAGAAGCTGGACAGGAAGCTGGACGACGATCTGAGCGACCACGCCGGTGACGGCACGGGCGCCGACAGCGGCTCCGGTCGTTCCGGGGACTCCGGCCGCCCCGTGTGGCCGGTGCTCGTGACCGCCGCCGTCGTGGCGGCAGCGCTGCTGTCCGGCGCGGCCCTTCTCCTACGTTCCGGACATCGCCGCCGCTCCCCTTCCGGCCCTGCCGCCCGCTCCCGGGCCCCCTTCGCCTTCCCCCAGGCGGTGTTCGCGGCGGCGCACGCGGCCGACGAGGCCGAGCTGCGCCGCCGCGCGGAGACGGAGGTGCTGGCACTCGGCGAGGCCGCGCGGGCCGCCGACACCGAGACGACGCCCGGTCTTCAGCGGGCCCTGGACGCGTACGCCGCCGCGGGCACCGTCCTCGACTCCGCGCGCGGGCTGCCCGACCTGGCCGGGGTCTTGGCCCTGGTCACGGAGGGTCGCGACGCCCTGGCCGGTACGCCGGACCCGCTCCCCCTCTGCTTCTTCAACCCCCTGCACGGCCGTGCCGCCCGCACCATCACCTGGCGCCCCCTGGGCCACCGCGACCAGCTGCGGGTCGCCGCCTGCACCGACTGCGCCCGCGCGGTCCGCGAACGCCGCGCTCCGGAGGTCCTCACCGATACGTCGGAGGCCGGACCCGGCGGAGTCCCGCTCCCCTACTTCGAGGTGGACGCGGCCACGAGCGTGTGGGCGGCCACCGGGTACGGCTCGTTCATCGGTCGCGGCGGCAGCGGCGGTGACGGCGCGGAGGACGGGCTTGCGCGGCGGGTGGCGCGCGGGGACTTCTCGCGGGGGCGGCGCGGCTGAATCTCGCGGTCAGCGGCGGGCGGCGCGGCCGAATCCCGAGGGGAGAGGGGCCGCGCGGCCGAATCCCGCGAGGGCCGAGAGAGCCTTACTCCACGCCCTGCTTCCCGCCCTGCTTCCCGCCCTACTTCCCCAGGACATCCACAGAACGGGCGCTGCCGAAGCGGGATGATCATGGCAAAGTAGTACCCCGCGCAAAGCGGCGCGCCGAATAGGTAGCGTGGGGATTGCGCCAACGGGGCCGGAATCGGGCACGAATCCGGCAAGCACGGCAAGCACGGCAAGAACGGGGAGACATGTCCGGATCGGACCTGGTCGTCGACTTCCAGCTGCTCAACAAGTCGGCCAGCCAACTGAGCGCCATCGAGAAAGAGTTCAAGAATCTCGGTGAGTGGAAGGGCGACATCCAGACCGCGGTCGGTGCGTCCGACATCAAGGACGCGATGGGTGATTTCGTCGACAACTGGGACAAGAACCGCAAGCGCCTTCTCGAATCGCTCGAAGAGGTCGGGAAGATGGTCGAGAACACGCGGGACGCGTTCCAGAAGCTTGAGGACCAGTTGTCGAAGAAGGGCAAGAAGAAGGAGAAGTAGCCGCCGCTCGGAGTGCTGCCGCCACTTGGGGCGTTGCCGCCACTCAGGGCGTTCGGGGTCGTTCAGATTCATTCTGGCTTGTTCGAGTTATTCAGGATATTCGGGTTATTCGGGGGATTAGGAAATGGCACGGCCCAAGGACTGGCAACCGCTGCGCGAGAGCGACCCCGTACCGGGCGATCCGGTGACGGTGCGCGAGCAGGTCAAGCACATGAAGACGATCGCCGAGTACCTGCGCACGCAGGCCGCGGCGCTCAACGCGATGGCCGACGCGGACAACCTCAAGGGTCAGTACGCGGAGAAGCTCGGCGAGGACTCCCGCGCCCTGGGCCGCAAGCTCGACGAGGCGGAGGACCGCTACCGCGAGGTGAAGGGCCACCTTTCCGGCTGGGCCGAGGATCTCGAAGGGTTCCAGAAGCGGGCCGACAAGGCGCTCAGCGACGCCAAAGAAGCCCAGCGCATCATCGACGCCCACGAGAACAAGCCGGACTCCGACAAGAAGGCCAAGGACGGCGACGAGAAGGACAAGAAGGGCGACAAGGATTCCGACTCCGAGGATCCCGCCCTGAAGAAGGCCAAGGAGGATCTGTCGAACGCCCGCGGGCGGCTGAACTCCGCGGCCGGGGACTACGACGAGCGCGCCAGCCATTACGCGGGCAAGATCCGCAAGTCCATCGACGACGACATGGAAGACAGTTGGTGGAACGACTTCAAGGCCTGGGTCGCCGACGCCGACTGGATCGGTGACTGGGCCGACATTCTGAGCTGGGCGGCCACGATCGTGGGCATCGCCGCCATGTTCTTCCCCGCGCTCGGCGTCATCGCCCTCGTCCTGACCGCCATCGTCGCGGTCGCCCACTTGGTACAAGCGGCGACAGGCAACGGATCCTGGTTCGACGTCGTCATGGACATCGGTGCGCTGAAAATGGCGCGCAACGGCGTGAAGGCCGCCAAGGCCATCAAGATGCTGCAGCAGAGCTCCCGCAAAGCGGCGTCGGGAGTGGCCAAGGAAGGCGCCGAGGCCAGCGCGGCGGCAACCCGCAAGAACGCCATCAAGAACGCCGCCAAGGGCGAGAAGAAGAAGGCCGGCCGGTCGGGCGGCGACCGCCAGCGGAACCGCGCGCGCCGCCTGAAGATGGAGCAGAAGAACCGCACGGCGGGCAAGAAGGCGGGCGAAGAGGTGCGCGATGCCGAGATGCCCCAGATCACCGCGCAGGAAAAGGCCGGTGCTCTCGGTGACGCCCAGCTCGGCAAGCAGGTGAAGGACATCAACAAGTGGCGTGACACCTACCCGGACAACACCAAGCTGGCGGACAACGCCCGCGAGGCCGCGCGCCAGAAGGACGCCCTCCGCGGGTCCTGGGCGGTCGGCACCGGGCTCGACGCCGCCGACAAGAGCGGCGACTCGGTCTCGGGCGGCGAGTACAGCCGGATGAAGGACCGGATGACCACGCCGGTGCCGGGGACGTCGCGATGGTGACCCGGGAGACCGAGCGGGGTCAGCAGGACCGGGGCGAGCGACGCGACCGGCGTCTGACCATCGGTGTCGCCGCCTTCCGGTGGATCTTCGTGCTGGCCCTGCTCCGCATGTTCGCCACCCCCGCGACCAAGGACTTCTTCGACGAGGAGCTGCTGCCGTCGCCGACCTGGGAGTGGGCGCTGTGCTCGCTCACCCCGGGCCTGCTGATCTGGCTGGCGCGCCGCCCGGCGGACTGGCGGAAGCTGGCGGACGAGCGCTCGTTCCTGAGGATCGCGCTCGCCTTCTACTTCTGCTACGCACTGGCCTTCGCCATCGGCCAGGACGTCCTGGTGCTCTGGATCGCCGTCGCCGCGTCCCTCGCCGGTTTCGCCGGGATGTGGCACCTCAACCGCAAGGAACGACCAAGTGCTGTCTGACCAGCCCCTGTCGGCAGGCTCTCCCGAGCCCGGCGGCCCCGCCGACCCTGCCGACTCCGCCGTGGAGCTGCCGCCCACCGGCTACCGCATGCTCCTGCCCGCCGAATGGGCCCAGGTCCCGTTGCGCCACGGCACGGAGGACGCCGTCCGGCGCATCCTGGACGAGGCCTACGCCCGCATCCCCGCCGACGCCCCGCGGGACCGCATCGGCCCGTACAAGCGCGAGCTGGAGCGCCGCTTCCGCGCGTCCGTCGCCGAGGCCCAGAAGGGCAAGGGCCTGGACCTCTACCTGCCGGTGAAGCCCATGGGCGACTTCAACCTCGGGGCCTCGATCCTGGTCTCCGAATCGCTCCTTCCGCGGCGCCCCGGGGAGGAGCAGCCCCCGGCCGAACCGAGCGAGGTGGCCGTGCAGTTGCTGGCGCGGGACGGTGTGGAGGACGCCGATCTGAGCTCGGGCGACATCGACGGGGCGCTGGCGGTGCGGCGCGAGCACGTCGCCGAGGCCGCTCCGGCCAAGGGCGCCGAGCTCGGCTCGCGGCGCGTCGAGTACATCCTGTCCGTGCCGGGCGACCCGAACCGCTGGTTCGTCGCCGCGTTCTCGACGGTCGGCGGCGGGGACCCGCGGGACGAGCTGGCCGAAGCGCTCGTCGAGTGGTTCGACGCGGTGATGGCGAACTTCCGCTGGAGTCGAGCATGAGTGAACTGTTCTGGCCGATCCTCGACATCGAGGACGTCGACGACGACGCGTGGGTCATGGTCCCGCCCCGCGCCGGACGCGCGGCGCCCTTCCCCGAGTGGGACGACATAGGAACCTGGGCCCGTGAGGTCGCCGAGGACCTCTGGACGGACAGTGATCTCGACCCCGGCCCCAACGGCGTCGACTTCGTCGCAGGCACCCTGTGGCGCACCGCCGAGGCCCTCGCCCCGCCCGGCTCCGACCACTGGGTCTTCCTCCACCTCGACCACCCGGCCGACGTCCCGCTCCCCGTCTGCGCGGCGATCGGCCCGGCCTCGGGTCCCCGTGAGAAGACCCTCCGCGCCCTCACCGAGGCGGACGACACGGCCGCCGTCGAGCCGCCGGTCGTCAAGCCCTTCAAGTCCGACAGCCTCGGCAAAGGCATGACCACGTTCCGCTACATCCCGCAGGAGGACTCCCCGCACCTGCTGGCCTGCGTGCGTTACGCGTGGCAGGTCGAGGAGCACGGCGCGGACGTGGTCATCTGGACGGCCTCCGAGGACATCGCGCACGTCATGCGGGCGGCGGAGGACCTGGAGAACCTGGCCCGTTCCCTGAGCGTCTGGGCGCCCTGAGCGCCGGGAGCCCAGCCATGTCGTCCGCCGGGGCTCACGAAGGACCCGGCATGCCGATCCGTCGTACGAAGTCGTCGAGGTCGTCCATGGCTCCGAGCACCCGTCGCGGGTCGGGGGCGGCCACGATGACCAGGACGTCGCAGGCGGACGCCTCGTGGCGCCAGGCGTACCGCACGCCCGCGACGAGCGTGGCGCCGTCCGCCTCCGACAACTGCGTGTAGCGCAGGGAGCGCAGGCCCGTGCCGAGCGACTCGGTGGTGAAGCGCTCCACGATCGGCTTCTCCACGAGGCCCGGGTCGTCCGTGGTGACCAGCGCCCGCAGGCTCTCCTCGCGGTCGCCGTCCGCCTCGATCGAGGCGACGTACACCGGGAGCGGCATCAGGCGCGGGTCGGGCAGGTGGAGGTAGACATCGAACTCGGGGTGGCTCAGCGGGAATCGCTCCGCGCAGGAGCGCAGCGTCGCGGCCAGGACCTTGACGTCCTTGCGGGTCGGCTCCAGATCCCTGTCGTCCCACGCCGCCCCGGCCAGATCGCGGCCCCACTCCTTGGGTCCCTTCCACGGGGTGCCCGCCCAGGAGTTCGGGATCTGCATCCACAGATCGGTGTCGTAGTCCACATGCGGCCAGCTCACGGGTGACTCCATCGGAAGATGCTCATCTCGGCCTCCGCGGCCGCGGTCCAGCTCGGCGAAGTAGCGCTCGCCGGGCTCGCGTGCGCGCTCAACGCTCCCCCTTCAGCTACTACATCGCTGTAGAGGAAACTATCATCGGGGCGACCGGGCGGCGGGTTGGGCAGGCAGCGGCAGGCAGATCGCTGCGCCACGGACGCCCCTCGTCCCCTTGTGGACCCCGCGTCACGACACGGTGACAGTCCGCTCGAATCAGGCGACTTGCCCCGCTTTCGACCCTGGCGGAACCCAGAACCTCACGGTTAACTTCGGCACGCTGGAGACACCCCTCGCCCCACCGGGAGCCGACCGTGAACCGCCGCACCATGCCCGTCACCGCCGCGCTCGCCGCGACCGCTGCCCTGCTCCTGACGGCATGCGGCGGAAGCGACGGCGACGCCAAGGACAAGGACAAGATCGCCGGTGCCGACGGCGGCTCGTCGAAGCCGGACAAGTCGGCGAAGCCGTCGGGCGCCCCGGCTGAGGACGAGCCGGACGGCGTGGACGTATCGCTGCCGAAGAGCATGAACCTGGTCTTCGACTGGGACACGCCGAAGGACAAGGGGGAGGCGGCGGCGATGAATGATGCCGCGAACTTCATGCGCGCCATTTACCGGGGCGTCGACAAGCGGTCGACTAAGGACGCCGCCGTGACCGCCTACGGAACCGGTGACGGCCTTCACTACGCAAAGGTGCAGATCAACGAGTGGATCAAGGGCGGCTGGACGGCCACAGGGACCCGTCGTCACTACCAGGCCACCACACGGTCCGCCCCCAACGGCAATTCCGTCGAGGTCGCCTTCTGTGCGGACACCGGGAAGTTCTACGGCAAAGAGATCAAGACGGGGAAGGTCCTGAAGTCCAAGCCCAGCGCCAAGGACTTCGGCTACTACAAGATCGTGATGGTGAAGTACCCCACAGGTAAGGGCCTGTGGCAGGCGTCCAAGGTGTTCGTCGAGACGGGGGCAGAAAAGTGCCGGTGAACAGATCACGTCGTACGTCTCTCGCCACCGGCGCCACCGCTCTGGCCCTTGCCGTCGGCGCCCTGGTCCTTGCTGCGCCCAACGCGGCCGCGGAACCAGTGGATTACGGCAAGGGCGGAGACGCGGAGGGAAAGGGCGGCAGCGACAAATCCGGCGACGGCATCTACGCCGCCGCGAAGGTCCAGTACACCGGAGCTGTCACCAAGGGCGGCGGCAGCGGCAACGTCGCGTCCTCCGACGTCAACTGGACGCCCCCGCCCTGCTGGTACGCCCCGAAGTACGGCGCCAAGCAATTCAAGAAGAAGATGTCCAAGGAGCTCAAGGAGGCGGCGAGCGCACCCGGAATGGCCGGGCACGCGGGCGCGGCGATCAATGAGCTCCAACGGCATTACGAGGACGACTACGGCTGGACGGACACCCCCGGCTACAAGGACTACAACGTCGACAAGGACGGCGAGGGGATGTTCTGGGCCGCCTACGAGAACCCAAACGAGCCGGACGATCTCAAGCGGAGCTCGTGCAGCGACATCCCCTTCTGGGTCAAGAACGGCGAGGCCCCGCCGCCCCAGCACGAGGAAGCCATCGATCCGGAGATCCTCGCGGCGCTCGCCTACCAGCACATGGAGCTGCCGAAGACGAAGGTCACCCTGGCGCCCGACGGCAATACCAAGGTGAAGCTGCCGACGTGGGCCTGGCTCGACAAGGCGGCCTTCGACGAGGTCAAGGCGACGGCGGCCATCAACATCCCCGGCTTCAACCTCGAGGCGACGACGACCGCCAAGCCCAAGGCGCTCACTCTCGACCCCGGCACCGAGGACGCGACCACGCTCCCCGCGGACGGCCAGTGCCCCATCGTCGACGGCAGGATCGGCGAGCCCTATGCGCAGGGCAAGGCCAAGGAGACGCCGCCCTGCGGCATCGTCTACGGCCGCTCGTCCGCGGGCGCCACGTTCCCCCTCAAGGCCTCCCTCACCTGGGAGATCACCTGGACGGGCACGGGCCAGAACGCTCCCCTTGGCATGCCCGACGGCAAGATCGAGGCGGTGCAGGACGTCACGGTCGAGGAGATCCAGTCGATCAACCGCTGAGGCTCAGTCGAGCGGAACCTCCACCACCACGCTCTCCCCGAACCGCCACGACCCCCGGTTCCCCGTCGCCTCCGCGCGCAGGCCCATTTCCCAGGCGATGCGGGCGGCGCGCCGGTGGGAGACGGCGGGGTAGTCCTCCGGGGGGACCTTGATGTAGCCGCGGCGGTCGGTGGGGGACGTGCGCAGGGCCTCGCGGAGCTTCTGTTCCTGCTCGTCCTGCGTGGGGGAGGTCCCGGCGTCCTCCTCGCGGCGCGCCGCGACCGAGCCCCGCCAGGTCATCCAGGCGACACAGCCGAGGGCGGCGAGGAGGGCCCCTGCCGCGCTGAGCAGCTCGCCCGTGGCATCCGCTTCGCCCGGCGTACGGGGCTCCAGCTCGCCCTCCGGGTCCACGAGGACCGTGAGGACCTGGCCGACCTCGTACGCCTCGAAGCCCGTCGCCATCTCGGGGCCCGGAACGCGTGTGCCGTCCCGCCTCTCCAGGACGTAGGAGGAACGGCGGCTCTTGCCGACGCCCTCCTGCCGCTCTTTCGCGACCGTGGCCGCGACCTTCTCGCCTCGTACCTGAAGGGTCACGTCGTCACGGGCGAGATCGGCGCCGTACCCGGCGAACAGTGCGGCGACGACGATGAACAGCGCCGCACCCACGCTGGATTCCCTGGCCCCCAGCTTCCGCAGCGGGACGATCAGCATCGCTCCGAACGCGATCCACACGGGCACCATGAGGCGTGAGTCGAAGGTGCCCAGAAGGTAGGTCCCCACGACCACGGCGAGCACGCAGCAGCCGATGCCGATCGCCAGCGCGACGGGGTGCCGCGTACGCCGGGACCGGTTCTCGCCCGCTGGCCGGGCGCTACTCATGCCTGCCGCTCCGTTCCGCCGAGACCGATTTCATGATGTCACCGAGGATCTTCAGGTACTCGTCCCAGTAGCCGATCTGCTCGGTCATGAACACGAAGAGCACGGCCCCAGGACCGCTCTTCAGCGGCACGCAGACCTGTACCTGCCGGAGCGTCGTGGGAATGGGATCGTCAAGACCGAAGAGCACGCCGGGCAGCTGCAGGTCCTGATCACGTATGCAGAGGGCGGAGGGGCCGTACGGCAGCATGATCAGGGCGACTTCGGCATCCGGGTGCTGCTCGTGCCACTGCACGGCAGTGCGCCTGGCCGACCCTTGCCTGTCCTGGTTCTCCGGGCCGGTCTCCGGCCGCTCGACGAGCACGCTCAACGTGCCCTGGGACAGACCGCCGTCAGGCATCCGCAGCAGACAGGCCGACACGTGCTCGGCACCTGCCGCGATCATGGTCTGGAGCGCGTACTCACCGGACAGGACCATGCTGAACTTCTGCAGCGGCGTGGCGTCGGCGAAGAGCGGGTCGACCGCCTCGGCCATGCGGAGCATGCGCGCCTCGGGGTCCTCCGTCAGGTCGAACTCCGTGAAACCCGGGGGAAGTTCGAACCAGAAGTCAGGGAGATCCGGGACGTCGGGGAGGGCGGCGGGACCGGTCTCGGCGCCGACGGTCCCGTCGACTTCGGCGGTAGCCATCAGCCCGTCAACTCCCAAGCTCCGAGGCCGATCGCGCTGCCGATGGCCACGGCGCCGCCGAACTTGCCGCCGCCGGTGCCCGTGGCGATGTTGGCCACTCCGGTGCCCCAGGTCGCGGCGTCGTACCGGCCCTTGCTCGTCTCGTACGCATTGATCGCGGTCGGTGCCGTCCAGGCGAGCTGGGCCGCGGCCTGGACGCCTTCCGTGGCGGTCAGGGCGGCGCCCCGGGAGACGCCGAGCTTGCCGGCCGCCGCCATGATGGGCTTGTCGATGACCTTGGCGACCGGGTCCGCGCCCTTCATCACGTTCTTCGCGGTCGTACCCGCCGTCTTGATGCCGACCTTGGCGCCCGCGACGGCGCCCCCGGCACCCCGCCCCGCCTTGACCCCGGCCATGACGCCCGCCTTCGCCGCGCCGACGCCGGGCAGCATGCCCAGCGCGTCGCCGCCGAGCGTGAGCCAGTTGCCCAGGTTCTGGCCGTTGTTGCCCGTGGGCGGGAAAAGGCCGCTCAGCCCATACGCCGAGGCGTGCGAGAGAAGCGCCACCGCACTCAGCCCGATGGCCAACGGCGCGAGCACCGGGCAGAAGATCGCGATGACGCCGATGACGGAGGCCGCGACGGTGATCCAGTCCGCGTGGTTCTGGATCCACTCGCCGATGTCGGCGAGGACGTCCTTCAGCTGTCCCGGCAGGTCGGCCAGCGCCTTGCCGAGGCTTTCCAGGGCGTCGCCGAGCTTCTCCCACATGCCGGGCTCGTTCGGCGCGATGTCCATCGCGGACTTCAGGCGGTCGGCGATCTCCTTGCCGTACTCCTGGTAGTTCTTCTTGAGCCTGCGGCCCTTGCGGCGGAGGTCCTCCAGTTCGATGTCCTGGGTGTTCACCGCCCGGTTGGCCTCCTTGACCTTGTCCTCATGGTCCTTGGAGCCCTTGGAGCCCTTTTCCTTCTTGTCGGCGTCCTTGAGCTCGTCCGCCTTGTCGTACGCGTCCTTCAGCGCCTTGCTGACCACGGCCGCCTCGGCCTCCAGCTTCACGGCGGCCTTCTGCTTGCGCTCCATGTACTCGGCCCAGTCGGTCAGGGCGGAGGCGGCATCGCGAAAGGAGTCGCGGGCCTCGTCCATCTTGGGGCGGAACTCGTCGTCGAACTTCTCCCGGAAGCCCTCCGCCGCCTTGCCCTTCCAGTCGCCGACGCCCGTGCCGTGCAGCACATGGCAGATCTCGACGAGCGCCTTCGCCGTCTTGCCGACCTTCTTCGCCACGTCGTCGGCGATCGCGTGGTCGCCGGGGCAGGGCACGAATCCCAGGGCCGGGAAGTCCTCCAGTCGAGCCTCAGCCATGGTTACTCACCACTCCCCTTGCCCTTGCTCTTCCCCTTCTCCCCGACCTTGGCGAGCTCGTCGTCCAGCTTCTCGAAGGACTCCTTGATCTTGAGCAGCGCCTCCGACGCCTTCCCGGAGAACTTCGTCAGCCGCTTGATCCCGTACGACCACTCGTCCCCGAAGTCGTCCATGCGCCGGGCGAGTTCGGGCACGCCCATCGCGTCGCCGGTGACCTTCTCCATGTCCCGGCCCGGCTGCTTCATCAGATCCGCGATGTGGTCGAGGTTGTGCCGTACGCGGTTCAACACCGCGTAGTCGACCGCCAGATCACTCATCCCGCTCCCCCGTTCCCCCGGTGCCGCGCGCCGGGGATCCTAACTACTACACCCCTGTAGAGGAAGTTACCACTCCAGCCCCACGCGCCCCTGGCTGGCCCTCGACGGAGGTTCGCGCCACGCGAATCCTCATGCGCGCCCCGACGCGAATCACCATGCAATTCTCACAACCCATCCAATTTCCCGGAAAGCCCGCGATAAATCCCCGGAGGGCTGCCCCGCCTCCGCCTTGCCCTCCGAAGCACGGCGAAGCTATCACCCACCCAGAGCCCCTCTTAAGGAAATTGACGCGTCACATACGAATCCCATACGCAGCACCCCGACCACACGACGCCACTGAACCTGGCGGGATCAACAACTACACAGATAACGTAGGTCTGTTGTAGACACACCTCGCCCGACCGGGAGCCGACCGTGAAACGCCGCACCATGCCCATCGTTGCCGCGCTCGCCGCGACCATGACCCTGCTCCTGACGGCCTGCAGCGGCAGTTCCGAATCGAGCGACGAGGCCAAGGGGGCGGATCGGAGCACGAACTCGACCTCGAAGAGCCCCAAGGCCTCGCCCACCTCGCCCAACTCATCCGTCAAGGGCTCGGACTTCGGCCTTCCGGCCGACGTGAAGGTCGAAATCGAGTCGGCCGCAACAGGCGACAAGGCGAAGGACCAGATCCTCAAGGAACAGGCCGAAGGGCTGATGGCCCGGCAACGGATCTATATAGACCTGGACCCCAATTCGCGCTATCTGACTCGTTATTACGACGGTGAGGCCCGCGCCTTCTACGCCTCGGAAATCAAGAACGCGAAGGCCGAAGGACGCACCATCACCGGGCTCTACCGGTATTACGACCGGAAGGTCGAGGAGAACAACGACGGCCGCGCGGTCGTCACCTATTGCGAGGACCGCTCCAAGGCATTCGCCAAGGACATCGAGACGGGCAAGGCGCGCACGACGAAGCCGAGCCCCGAGGACTTCATCAGGAACACCGCCACGCTCAGGAAGACCGAGCACGGCACCTGGCTGGTGCAGTCCTTCCGCGGCGAAAGCTCGGCACGGGAGTGCCAGTAGGGAACCCAGGTGACGTGGACCAACTCCGCGAACCGCGACGACACCACGCGCGGACGTCGGCTACTCCCAGTGAAGCGTCCCGGCCACGGTGTCGAAGAGCTCCACCATCTGTGCCGCCAGGCCCTCCATGGGAGTGGAGAAGGTGAGAGTCAGCCACTGGCGGCTCGCGGGGACGGGGACGTGGTACGTCACGGTCGTCGTCGCGAGCGTGTTGCCCATCTGGCGCTCGGGGTCGGCGGACTCGGTCTTCTCGGTTCGCACGGCGTCACCCGCGGCGTCCAGCTTCCGCACCTCGGCGGGGCGGCCCGTCTCCGTGAGTCGGTGGGCCAGGTCGTGCGCGGTGGCGCAGCCGGGCCAGCCGTCCGGGAGCAGGCTCACGAGGAGTGAGGAGGCCAGCGGGAGGCCCTCGACGGTCAGCAGCGAGATGTAGAGCTCGACACCGCCCTCGCGGTGGGCCGCCTTCGCCTGCTTCTGCAGGTCCCGCATCAGCCGTTCCTTGAGCACGGGCGCGTTGTCGATACCCTCGAACTGGCGGTCGGCCAGCGCGGCGATGCCGCGGTCGCGCTCGTCGGGGTCGAGGTGCAGCTGGAACCAGCCCGCGGGAACGAGGATCGCGTAGTCGCCGGGCGGGGTGTCCCATTCGGTACGGAGAGGCATGTTCAGAGCTCGCTGGGGGGTTGGGGGGCGGGGTCCGGGTCGGGCTCCGCGGGGACGGGTACGAGGCGCAGGGAGGGCATGACGCGGTCGACGAGGTCCGTCAGCTCGTCGGTGCGCTCGAAGTTGAGCCATCTGGCCTCGACCAGCAGGATCGCCTCGTTCCCGGTCGGCCAGACCCAGTACCGGACGCACTCGCTGAGCTTCTTGCCCCAGCCGAAGCGCCGCTTCTCGACCAGCACCGCCTGCACCCGGACGGCCGGGCCGATCGGCAGCTCGACCTCGGTGATCTCGGCGTCGCCCTTCACCTCGGCGTAGGACCACTTCAGCAGCATGTGCTGGTACTCCTCCGGGGAGGGCCTGGTGACTCCGTCCTCTCCGTAGGCGAGGACGGACATGTCCGCCAGGAACACGCCGCTGTCCGTGTAGGCGACGGCGGTCAGGAGCGGACTGGACTCGAAGACCGACAGGGCGTGCTCCTCCAGCTCCTGCTGGAGCGCCGCCTTGCCGACACTCAGATGCAGCGGGTTGAACTGCTCCACAAGGTCTGCGGCCACCTGTCGCGCTTCCGCCCGAGTGCCCTCGTGGAGGGTGAGCCCGAGCCAGCCCCCGGCGAAGTCGAATTCGACGACGAAATCATCATCGGGGCCGGGGGAAATCCCGTCCGAATTCTGCTGTTCTTGCTCCATCACGACACCTCGTCGAAGAATAGACCGCCGACGGTCACTACACTGCCGGCCGCGCTCAGCTGCGTCGCCCTGCGCGACATCTTGTTGACATCGAACCCGACGTCTCCCAGGCTCTTGCTCAAGACCTTTGCTTCGTTGAGCGAGGCTGCCGCGGATGAGTCGGCCAAGGTCATCGACTTGCCGATACCCTTGAAGACGTTACCGTCCCCGCGCTCCTTCAGCATTGCCTTCGAATCTCTGAACCCGCCCTTGAAAGCATCTTTCCAAGTGGACCCCTTGAAGAGTTCGGTGACAGGCTCGCGGATCGACTTCCCGATGTCGCCCTTCTCGAGCCCCTTGACGACTCCCGCATCACGGTTGAACTTCTGACGGGTGCGTTTGAACTGCCGTCCGGTCAGCTTGCCGCTCTTGGCCGCCTTCATACGGTCCAGCACACCCTTGGCGTACCGCCCACTGACCTTGGACATCGCCTTGCCCGCGCCCATCATCAACAGCCCCACCGCCGCCGTGGCGAGCGCCGTCCACGACTCGTCGCCCATTCCGACCTGGATCGCCGTACACGCGATGTTGACGATGGTGGCCACCATGGAGACGGCGCCCAGAAATCCCGCAAGTCCCTGGCCGATGACAGGAATCCAGCCGACCGCCAGAGCGGCGATACCGGCCCACTTGGAGATGTTCTCCGTCCAGTTCGCCACGACGTCGACGACATCCGCGAAATCGTCCCAGAAGCCGTCCTTCAGGGAGTCATCAGAGATCGCGTCGTCGATCGCGTTCCGCGCCTTGCGCGCCGCCTCGTCCCGGATGCTCTGGGCCTTCTGCAGCTTGTTCCGGGCCGCCTCCAGGGACTTCCCCGCGGCCTCTTCCCGGTCCTCGAGCTTCTCCTTGGGGCTCTTGCCGCCGCTCTTGCCACCGCCGCCGTCGTCGTCCTTGTCGGACTTCCCGGAGAGGCCGTCCAGGCCCTTCTTCGCGGCGCTCTTCTCGGTCTCCGCGTCCTTGGCCTGCTGCCGGGCGACCTCGGCGATGCGCTGGGCGCGCTGGAGTTCCGTGGCGTAATTGCCGGGCTGCGCCGAGGCGTTCGCCTCGTAGTCGGTTCCGTGGTCGACGATCCGGTCGCCGACCGCGTCGGCCACCGTCTTGTAGCGCTTGTGCGCGGCTTCCAGACGGCCGCGGCACTTCTTCGCCTTTTCGCGGAACTCCTTGCCCGCGTCGCTGTCCCAGGAGTCCACCTCGGACGCCGCCTTGAGGTGGCGTACCTGGCGTTCGAGCTCGTTCGCCGTCTTGCGGAGCTTTCGGCCCAGCTGTTCCAGCCGGTCGGGGTCGCCGGGGACCGGGTCGTGGTCGGCCAGCGGCTGCCAGTCCGTGGTGCGTCCGCCCGCCATCAGGACTTCTTCTTCTTGTCGGAGTCGCGCAGGACCTTCGCGAGCTCACTGTCGATCTTTTCGTACGTCTTGGCGGCGCCCTTCGCGAGATCGGAGAGCTGCTTGATCTCTTCCCCGAGTTCCTCGCGGTGGCTGTCCCAGTTCTCGACGAAGTCCCCGAACTGCCAGGAGAGGTCGTGCTCGCCGAAATCGTCCTCGTACTGGCCCTTCAGCTTTCCGAGACCGTCGAATGCCTCCTTGATGTTCCCGAGGCCGACACCCATCTCCCGGATGACGTTCAGGTCGTCGATCCTCGTGTACTCCCCCACGAGCCTTCCTCTCTGTCACGCCCTCTGTCACGCCGTCGTTCCTTCGGCCCCTCGGCCCCTCGGCCTTTCGCCTGCGAAACGCCGAGGGCGGGGGCGGCGGAGACCTCCCGCCACCCCCGCCCTCGAAGAGGCCACGCCGTGGCTACTTCTTCGCGGCCCGGCCCAGCTCGTCGTCGATCTGCTCGTACTTGTCGGCAGCGTTCGTCAGGTAGTCGCCCATGCCGTCCAGACCGTCGATGGTCTTCTTGGCGCCCTCGACGAACTCGTCGAAGTTCTCGTCGAACGCCTTCGAGGCGCTCTTGGTGACGAAGCCCGTCTCGACGAGGTTCTTGATGTACTTCTTCAGCCCGTCGAGCTTCTCGTTGAGCTTGTCCTTCTCCTTGACCACGTGCTTGGCCGCGTCACGCATGTCCTGATATGTGACATCAAGGTCCTTGGCCATGAGGCTCTCTCCCAATCAACTCGCCGCAGGGCCAACCCCCGTGGCTCCCGTAACGCGGATGGTGTGATCTTCCGCTCTTGCGCCAGCAGCTTACGGGTGGGGCGGATGGGATCACAGCCCGGTTCAGTCACAGCTCTGCTATGAGCGAGTGCGAACTGGTGCGAAGGGATACGTGCGGTTTCGCGATGAGCCCGTGCACGGGCCGTTGCCTGTGGGAAGGGTGGAGCGGATATCGTCAGGCGCATTGTTCAGCTCCGGGGAGGACGATCGTGCGCCTGACTCTGACCGTCGTCGATCCGTTCGGCGGGGGCACCGCCGACGTGGTTCTCGACGCCGATCCCGAGTCCACCGTGCAGGACATCGCGGTGGAACTGGCCCGGCAGGTCGGCCACAGCGGCGCGCAGGTCATCCCGATCGGGCACGGGCAGCAGGCCCCGGGCGGTGGCGCGCCGATGATCTATGTCGACGGGTACGCCGTCGACCCCTCCGCCACCGTCGTCACCTCGCCGCTGCGCGAGGGCGCCGTCATCAGCCTCAACGATCCTGCGGGCTGTCTGCCGGGAGAGCCCTCCGGCCTCGTCGAGCTGCGCGTCGCGAGCGGGGCCGCGGCCGGTTCCGTGCACCGGCTCGGCATCGGGCGGTACGACATCGGGAGCGGGCCCGCCGCGTACATCCGCATCGACGATCCGGAGATGGCCGGGCGCGCGCTCACGTTGTCAGTTGCAACGGACGGCACCTGCCAAGCCACCCTGCACGGGGACGAAAAGGACAAGGAGGGTGTGACCCTCGACGGTTCGCCCTTCGGTGAAGAGAAGGACGAGGACGAGCCGATCGAGGCCGCCCCGCCCGAGGGAGAGTCCAAGAAGGACCGGAAGGCGCGGGAGAAGCGGGAGCGGCAGGAGAAGAAGGAGCGGAAGGAGGCGCGGGCCAAGCGGGCGAAGGGGCGGCAGGACACCGTCGTATGGCCGCTCGGCGCGCAGATCGCCCTCGGCAACACCCTTCTCGAACTGGTCAGGTACACGCCCCCGAACGCCGCCCTGAAGTGGTCGGAGGACGGTGCCGGGCTCGACTACAACCGGCCCCCGCGGCTGCGTCCGCCCGAGCGGCAGACCAGCTTCCGGCTGCCCAGCCCTCCCCGTGAGTACGAGGCGCGCCCGCTGCCGTGGCTGATGGCGCTGTTCCCGCTGGTCGGTGCCGTCGTCGCCGCGATGATCTTCAATCGCTGGTACTACCTGGTCATGGCGGGACTGAGTCCCATCATGCTGTTCGGCAACTACTTCATGGACAAGAAGCACGGGCGTAAGTCCCATGCGAAGCAGGTCAAGGAGTACAAGGAGACCAAGGCGCGGATCGAGAAGGACGCGCAGGACGCCCTGGTCGCCGAGCGGCTCGACCGGCGCAACGCCGTGCCCGACCCCGCCAGCGTCCTCGCCCTGAGCACCGGGCCCCGTACACGGCTGTGGGAGCGGCGGCGGACCGACGGCGACCATCTGCTGCTCCGGTTCGGCACCGGGCAGCTGCCCTCCGAGGTCGTCCTGGACGACCCGGAGAAGGACGAGCACCGGCGGCAGGTGACGTGGAAGATCGAGGACGCGCCCGTCGCCCTGCCGCTGAAGGGTCTCGGCGTCATCGGCATCGCGGGGCCCGACGACTCCGCGACCGCGCTCGGGCGCTGGGCCGTGGCGCAGACCGCGACGCTGCACAGCCCGATGGACGTGCAGTTCTACGTGCTGACCGAGACCACGTCGAAGGAGAGCTGGGACTGGGTGCGGTGGCTGCCGCACGCCCGGCCCTCGGGCGGTCAGGACATCAACGTACTCATCGGGACCGACGCCGAGACCGTCGGTGCCCGCATCGGTGAGCTGACCCAGATCCTCGACGCGCGCGTGAAGGCCGCGGAGGACAACAAGAGCCAGGGCGCGAACTTCTCCGACCCGGACATCGTCGTGGTGTGGGACGGGTCGCGGCGGCTGCGGTCGCTGCCCGGCGTGGTGCGGCTGCTGCGCGAGGGTCCCGCGGTGCACATGTACGCGCTCTGCCTCGACACCGAAGAACGGTTTCTGCCCGGCGAGTGCCAGGCCTTCGTCGTCGCCGAGCCGAAGGCGGCCCCCCACGCGTACGCGGGCGGTCCCGTCCCCCAGGGCGTGCCGAACGCGCCCGCACAGCCCCAGCACGCCCCCGGCGGCTTCCCGTCCTTCCAGGCCTGGCACACCACCGCGCCCGACCCCCAGCAGTCCAGCGCACCCCGTGAGCTGCGGCTGCGCGTCGAGATGAGCGGTGCCGAGCGGCTGCGCGACGTACGGCCCGACTTCGTGACGCCCTCCTGGTGCCTGCGCCTGGCACGGTCCGTGTCGCCGCTGCGCGACATCAGCGGCGAGACCGAGGACTCCGCACTGCCCGGGTCGAGCCGACTGCTCGACGTGCTGCAGCTGGAGCCGCCGACGGCGGGGGCCATCACCGCCAGGTGGCAGGCGGGCGGGCAGTCCACCATGGCCGTCATCGGTGAGTCGTACGACGGGCCCTTCGGCATCGACATGCGCAAGGACGGCCCGCACGGCCTCATCGCCGGTACCACCGGTTCCGGTAAGTCCGAGCTGCTGCAGACCATCGTGGCCGCGCTCGCCGTGGCCAATACGCCGGAGAACATGACCTTCGTCCTCGTCGACTACAAGGGCGGCTCGGCGTTCAAGGACTGTGTGAAGCTGCCGCACACCGTCGGCATGGTCACCGACCTCGACGCGCACCTCGTCGAGCGCGCCCTGGAGTCGCTCGGCGCCGAGCTGAAGCGGCGCGAGCACATCCTCGCCGACGCCGACGCCAAGGACATCGAGGACTACCAGGACCTCGTGCGGCGCGACCCGTCGCACGCGCCCGTGCCGCGGCTCCTCATCGTCATCGACGAGTTCGCCTCGATGGTGCGTGACCTGCCCGACTTCGTGACGGGCCTGGTCAACATCGCCCAGCGTGGCCGTTCGCTCGGCATCCACCTGCTGCTCGCCACGCAGCGGCCCTCCGGTGTCGTGTCGCCCGAGATCCGCGCCAACACCAACCTCCGCATCGCGCTGCGCGTGACGGACGGCGCCGAGTCCAGCGACGTCATCGACTCCCCCGAGGCCGGGCACATCTCCAAGAACACCCCGGGACGGGCGTACGTGCGTCTCGGGCACGCCTCCCTCGTGCCCTTCCAGTCGGGACGCGTCGGTGGCCGCCGCCCCGGCGCAGCCGACCCGGCGCTCCTCGCGCCCTGGGTCGACTCCCTGGACTGGGCGGCCCTAGGCCGCGCCTCGCTGGTGAAGCCGAAGGCCCAGGCCCGCGAGGAGGAGGAGATCACGGACCTGAAGGTCCTGGTCGACGAGGTCATCGAGGCCAACAGGTCCCTCGGCATCCCCGCCCAGCACAGCCCCTGGCTGCCCGCGCTCGGCGAGACGCTGCTGCTCGACGAGATCCCGGCCCCGGCGCCCCGCACGGCCCCCGGCGCGCTCACGCCCGCCGCGTTCGGCGTCGAGGACCTGCCCGCCGACCAGGCGCGCCGCCCCGTCGTCGTGGACTTCGCGCACTTCGGCCACCTGATGATCGGCGGCGCCCCGCGCTCCGGCCGCTCGCAGGTGCTCCGGACCATCGCGGGCTCCCTCGCCCGCACCCACTCCAGCGCCGACGTGCACCTCTACGGCATCGACTGCGGCAACGGCGCGCTCAACGCACTGACCCGACTGCCGCACTGCGGCGCCGTCGTCGGCCGCAACCAGACCGAGCGCGTGGTGCGCCTCATCAACCGCCTCAAGGGCGAACTCACGCGCCGCCAGGACCTGCTGGCCGACAAGGGGTACGCGGACATCGGCGAGCAGCGCGCCGACGCCACCGAGGACGAGCGGCTGCCGCACCTGGTCGTGCTGCTCGACCGGTGGGAGGGCTGGCTGCCCACCCTCGGCGAGGTCGACCACGGTGCGCTGACCGACGAGATCACGACGATCATGCGGGAGGGCGCGAGCGTCGGCCTCCACATGGTGATGACGGGCGACCGCCAGATCCTGGTCGGCCGCATCTCCTCCCTCACCGAGGACAAGTACGGCCTGCGCCTCGCCGACCGCTCCGACTTCTCGATGCTCGGCATCCCGGCCCGCAAGGTCCCCGAGGAGATCGCGCCGGGCCGCGCCTTCAAGAACGAGAGCGGCACGGAGACGCAGTTCGCGCTGCTCTCCGAGGACTCCACGGGCCAGGGGCAGGCCGCCGCGATCTCCGCGATCGGCGAGCAGGCCGCGGCCCGCGACGCCGATGTGCCGCGCCACCGCCGCCCGTTCCGCGTCGACACGCTCCCCAGCCGCATCTCCTTCGAGGAGGCCTGGGAGCTGCGCGACCCGGACGCCTCGCGCTCCAAGCTGTGGGCGCTGGTGGGCATCGGCGGCGACGAGGTCATGGGCCACGGCCCCGACCTGGCGGAGGGCGTACCGGCCTTCGTCATCGCGGGCCCGGCCAAGTCGGGCCGCTCGACGGTCCTGATGAACATGGCGCGTTCGTTCCGGACGCAGGGTGTACGTCTCGTCGTCGCCGCCCCGCGCCAGTCGCCGCTGCGTGCGCTCGAAGGCACCGAGGGCGTGCTGAAGGTGTACACCGAGGACGACATCGACGAGGACGAGTTCGAGGAGCTCATCGACGAGGCGGAGGCGTCCCCGGAGAACCCGGTCGTCGTCCTGATCGACGACGCCGAGATCCTTGAGGACGCGGACGCGGCGAGCCAGTTCAAGCGGATCATCCAGCGCGGCGCCGACCTGGGTCTCGCCCTGGTCCTCGCCGGTGACGAGGAGGACGTCTGCAGCGGCTTCTCGGGCTGGCAGGTCGACGCGAAGAAGGGGCGCCGCGGCATTCTGCTGTCGCCGCAGGACAGCTCCAGCGGCGACCTCATCGGGCTCAGGATCTCGCGGAGCATGGTCGGCGGCCCGGTGGCGCCGGGCAAGGGCATGCTGCACCTCGGCAACGGCGAGATCTCCACGCTGACGACTCCGTTGTAGTCGGCGACTCGGTGAAAGGGCGGACGTCCGTGGGGAGTTCGGCGAAGAAGACCCGGCGGCGCGCGGCGGGGCCCGCGCTGCGGTACGACCACGCGCCGGGGGTACGGACGACCTCGGGCCGGTCGGGGAAGCGGGGCCTCCGGGCGCGGCTGCGTTCCTTCGGCTTCGGATTCGCCGTGTTCGCCGGTGTGGCCGTTGCGTGCACGGCACTCATCCTCGGACCCGTCCGCTGGGCCGGGGAGATGTGGCACGACCTCGCGCCGGACTGGCCCGGCGAGGGCTACGGCTTCGCAGCCACGGCAGGGCTCCTCCTCCCCGTGGCGGGCGCACTCGCGATCACACCGCTCTTGCGCACCAACTGGCGCAAGGAGAAGCTGCGTTCGTCACTGTGGGCGGTCGTCGCGCTGCCGGGGGCGTCCGCGGCGCTCATGCTCATCGCCATCGCGATGGCGACGATCCGGCCGAAGCGCAGCCATCGGAACGGCACGTGCTCCGCGGCGGGCGAATACTGCTGGATCAGCAGTCACTACCCGTACGTCTGGGCGGTGGGCCTCGCAGCAACCGTCCTGGGCGCACTGGCCGTCATCGGCTCGTACGACCTCTACGCCAAGAAGCGGAAGCGCAGCCTCACTCCACCCGCGTCAGCCGCGCCCTAGGGTCGCCCGCGTCGGGGTCGTCCGACGTGTAGGCGAGCGTCCTGCCCGCCGCGTCCAGGCGCAGCCGGACCATGTGGGGCGTCTGCGCGCACTGGCCGCCGTTGCCCTCGGCGCCCTTGCCCTCCGCCACGACCTCCTTCTTCGAGGCCGACTTGAGGGTCAGGACGTCCGTGCACGTGTTGCCGATCGGGTCGCGCTGCAGGACCGTGCCGAGCCGGTCGCCGGGCTTCGCCTGGCGCAGGGTGACGGTGAACGTACCGAGGGGAATCGTGCCGTTGCTCGCGTCGGCCTTGCCGCGCCACTCGCCGAGGTAGGCCGGGGGGACCCGGCCCTCGTCGGCGGAGTCGCCCGGGGTGCTGGGCGCGCTGGACGCCGGTGGCTCCGCGCCCTGGTCGCCCGCCGACTGCTCGTCGTCCGGCAGCATCCCGAAGACGAACACCGAGCCGACGGTGACGGCGGCCAGCGCCCCGGCCACGGCGAGCGCGACGGAGCAACTCACCTTGCGGCCGCGCCCGTTCGGGCCCTCGGGCACGGAGGTCGCGGCCACGGAGACGGAGAACCTGCCGGGCGGCCGGGTGTCCGCCCGCGCTTCGGAGCGGGGTTCCGGCCCCGGGGGTGCCGAGGGCGCAGGGGGCGCGTCAGCGTAGGCGGGAGAGGAGGCGTACGAAGGGTCGGGCGGCCCGAAGGAGCCCTCCACGGCAGGGGTGTTGAACGCCACGGGCCCGGAAGGCGCGTTCACGGACACCGCGCCCGCACCCGTCGCGCCCGCCCCCGCCCCCGTGTCCAGATCCAGCAGCCGCACCGCGCTCCGGCTCACCCGCTCCACCACGGGCCCCGGCAGCCAGCCCGCGGCCACCAGCGCCGACGCGCCCTCGGGGGCGAGGCGCCGGGCGAGCTCCTCCGGGGTGGGGCGCGCGGACGCCTCCTTGGCCAGACAGGCGGCGGCGAGGTCGTGCAAGTCGCCGCTCAGCGCGCTGAGTTCGGGCTCCTCGTGGACGACCTTGTAGAGCAGGGCCGCCGACGAGTCCCCGGGGAAGGGTGACTGCCCCGTCGCCCCGTACACCAGGACCGCCCCGAGCGAGAAGACGTCCGCCGCGCCCGTGACGCCCTTGCCGAGGATCTGCTCGGGCGACATGTAGCCGGGCGAGCCGATGGAGACGCCGGTGGAGGTGAGCGAGGCCGTGCCGTCGGTGGCCCGCGCGATGCCGAAGTCGATCAGGCGCGGCCCGTCGAGCGTGAGCAGGACGTTCGACGGCTTCACGTCGCGGTGGACGAGCCCCAGCCCGTGCACGTGCGCCAGCGCCTCGGCGAGGCCCGCGCCCAGGACGCGAACGGAGTGCTCGGGCAGCGGCCCGCCCTCCCGCACCGCCTCGGTGAGCGAGGGTCCGGCCGCGTACCCCGTGGCGACCCACGGGACGGACGCCTCCGGGTCCGCGTCCAGGACGGGCGCCGTCCAGTCGCCGCCGACCCGCCGGGCCGCGTCGACCTCGCGGCGGAAGCGGGCCCGGAACTCCTCGTCGAGCGCGAAGTGCGGGTGGACCACCTTGACCGCGACGGTGCGGCCGCCCGCGCTGCGGCCCAGATAGACCCGGCCCATGCCGCCGGAGCCGAGCCGGCCGAGCAGCCGGTAGGGACCGATCACGGTGGGTTCGTCGGCTTCGAGCGGATGCATGACCTTGGCCTCCCCCAGGCGCGGCGCCGGACACCTCACGCGACTCAGCACTGCGGATCAGCGTAGTGCGCGAGCAGTGCGCGAGCCGTCGAGGGAACGCCCTCGCCCACTTCCCCCTCTACATGTGAGTAATGACCGCTTTGGGCCTTATCAGCCCTTTCAGCCCCGCCCCGAGGTCCCCATGAACCGTCGCCGCCCCTCCCCCGCCGCACTCGCCGCGACCGCCGCCGCCCTGGCCTCGGCGCTGCTCCTGTCGGCCTGCTCCTCCGACAAGGGTGAACCGTTGAGCTTCGACCATCCGAACCCTTCGGGCGCCACCGGACAGGCGAAGGGCGCGGCGGCGGAGAAGACGCTTCTGCCCACCGGCCCGAAGTCGGCCTTCACCACCGAGAGCACCCTGGACGACGGCACGAAGATCGGTGTGACGACACTGAAGGGGAAGAAGTCCGGATTCACCGGCAAGGTATGGGTCTGGGCCCCGAAGCAGTACTTCGACCCGAAGTACGCCGACAGCGGCTTCCCCGTACTGATAGCGCTGCCCGGCGGCAACGGCTATCCCAATAATTATTGGATGGGGACCGACCTCAAGCTGGAGAGCAGCATCGCCCGATGGTCGCGGGAAGGAAAGAGCCTCCCGTTCATCGTGGTGATGCCCGTACTCAATCCGGACGCAAAGAACTATTACGACGGCAGCGATATTCCGGGGCAACCCAAAATGGGCACGTGGATGACGGACGACGTCCCCGATTTCGTCAAGGCGAATTTCCGGACCTTCAAGTCCCGTGACGGCTGGGCCTTCATGGGTTCCTCGTCCGGCGGCTTCGTCGGCCTGAAGTCCGTCCTGAAGCATCCGGACCGGTTCCGGGCCGTGATCGCGAGCGGCCCGGACACCGTCCCCGACTCCCCGCTCTGGGCGGGCCACGAGAAGGAACGCCGGGCCAACGACCCGGAGCGGCTGGCCCGGCACCTCGCCGACCGCGGGGGCCCGGAGGTCGACCTCGCCTTCCAGATCGGCACGCGGGAGTCGGGGCAGGCGAACCTGCGGAAGTTCATCGAGGCGTACGGGAAGGGGCCCGTGAAGACGCGGCTCAACGTCATCCAGGGCGGCGGCCACAACGCGCATACCTACGTCCCCGCCATGGCCGAAGGGTCCATCCAGTGGATCAGCAAGCACATGCAGGCGCCGATCCCCCACGCCTGACCGCGCGGGGTCAGGGCTCCAGGAGCTCCACCCGCACGTCCGCCGGGAAGCCCGTCGTCGGGCCGACCCGGCGGGCGAACTCGGTCACGCCCGCGAGCTGCTCGCCGCCGAAGCGGAAGTCGAGCGTCGTGAAGTACCGCTCCAGGACGCCCGCGTCGAAGGACTCCCAGCGTGCGGCCTGCTCCGCGACCTTGCCGACCTCCTCCAGGGAGAGGTCACGGGAGGAGAGGAACGCCTTGTGCACCTCGCGCACGACGGCCGGTTCCCGCGCCGCGTAGTCGCGCCGGGCGGCCCAGACGGCGAAGACGAACGGCAGGCCCGTCCACTCCTTCCACATCTCCCCGAGGTCGTAGACGTCGAGGCCGAGCCGCGGCCCGTCGATGAGGTTGGCGCGGAGCGCCGCGTCGCCGATGAGGACGGCGGCGTCCGCCTCCTGCATCATCAGCCCCAGGTCGGGCGGGCAGGAGTAGTAGTCGGGCCGCACGCCGTGCCGCTCGGCGAGCAGCAGCTGCGCGAGCCGCACCGAGGTACGGGAGGTCGAGCCGAGCGCCACCCGGGCGCCGTCGAGCTGGTCGAGCGGCACCTGCGAGACGATCACGCACGACATGACCGGACCGTCGCAGCCGACCGCGAGGTCGGGGAAGGCGACGAGGTCGTCGGCGTTCTTCAGGAACTCGACGAGGGTGACGGGCGCGATGTCCAGTTCGCCCCTGACCAACTGCTCGCTGAGCTTCTCGGGGGTGTCCTTGGTCAGCTCGAAGTCGAGGAGGGTCCCGGTCCGTGCGAGCCCCCAGTACAGGGGCAGGCAGTTCAGGAACTGGATGTGACCGACGCGCGGCCGGGGAATGCGACGGGAGTCGTGCGGCTGTTCGGCGCCTGCCCCCGCGAAGGCGTTCAGGGGAGAATTGTCCACATCGGGGAGGCTAGCCCCCTTGCGGTACGGTGCGGGCGCCGGGGCCCGGACACGCCTCGTCAACCCCACTGGGGGCCTCGTCAAACCTCCGGGTGACGTGATCTTGCCCCCTATTGCATTCCCCTGCCTGCGTGCTAAGCTCGCCGCAAGTTGCAGTTTGGTTTCCCTTGCAGTACAGAGCCTGCGGAGCATGTGACCCCGCAGGCTCTCGTCGTTTTCAGACTTATGCAGTTGTTTAAACAATCGCTGGTTCTGGAGCAGGGCAACCCTTTGGCCCAAGGAGGGCTTATGGCTACCGGAACCGTGAAGTGGTTCAACGCTGAAAAGGGCTTTGGCTTCATCGCCCAGGAAGGCGGCGGCCCGGACGTCTTCGTCCACTACTCCGCGATCAACGCGAACGGCTTCCGCTCCCTCGAGGAGAACCAGGCCGTTTCCTTCGACGTGACGCAGGGTCCGAAGGGCCCGCAGGCGGAGAACGTCACCCCGATGTAATCGGGCGCCTCACGCAAGTGGGGCGTGTGGTTGCTCCGGTGACCAGATCCGGAGATTGAGAGCAGTACCCAAGGAGCCCTGCTCCTCCGTGCAAGCGGAGGAAGCGGGGCTCCTGCCTTTTCGGGGCTCATGTCTTTCGGGGCTGCCCCCCCTAGAGGGCGGCCCTCGCCCGGACCGCTGCCGCCGGGTCCCAGCCCTCGCCGGGGACGGACGCGAGCAGGAGCTTGGTGTACGGGTCCTCGGGGGCGCTCAGGACCCCGTCGGTGGGGCCCTGCTCCACGACCCGTCCGTGCCGCATCACCAGGACCTCGTCCGTGACGTGCTGGACCACGGCCAGGTCGTGGCTGACGAAGACCAGGGCGACGCCCGTGTCCCGCCTGATCTCGTCGAGCAGCCGCAGGATCTGCGCCTGGATGGAGACGTCCAGTGCGGCGACCGCCTCGTCCAGGACGAGGACCTGCGGGTCCACGGCGAGCGACCTCGCGATGGCGAGGCGCTGGCGCTGGCCGCCGCTGAGCTCCCTGGGGCGGGCGCCCGCCTCCCGGGCCCCGAGGCCCACTTGGTCCAGGAGCGCCTCCGCCAGGCTCTCCTCCCGGCCGTGCAGGCGCAGGGCCGTCCGTACGCACTGGTCGGCCGTGAGTCGCGGGTCCAGGGAGATGTAGGGGTCCTGGAAGACCATCTGGATCTCGCGGGCGCGGGCCAGCCGCGCGGACTTCCCCCGCGGGGCGCGCGGGGTGCGCGGCTCGCCCGCGATGCGGATCGTGCCCTGGTCCGGGCGGACCAGGCCCACGAGCATGCGGGCCACCGTCGTCTTGCCCGAGCCCGACTCGCCGACTATCCCCAGGGCGCCACCCCGGGGGACGGCGAAGCTGACGTCCGCCGCCGCGCGGTGGTGGCCGCCGCCCGGCAGCGGGTACGTCTTGGTGAGGCCGTCCGCCCTCAACAGGTCCGTGGTCAGGGGGGCCTTCGGCAGCGGGTCCGTCCTCAGCAGGTTCTTCGTCATCCTTGGTGCACCTCGTCCACAGCAGTGACGGCACGGCAGGTCGCCGAGCCGCCGTCGGCCAGCACCCGTGGTTGCGGGAGCCATGACTCGCACGCCTCCTCCGCCTCCCCGCACCGCGCCACGAACGGGCAGCCCGTGAACGTGTCCGTCAGGGACGGGGGGCGGCCCGGGATCGGGCGGAGGGGGCCGGACTCGCCCAGGGTCGGGGAGCAGGCGAGGAGGCCCTTCGTGTAGGGGTGCGCGGGGGATGCGAACAGGGCGTCCGCCGCGCGTTCCTCGACCACCCGGCCCGCGTACATCACGTACACGCGGTCGCAGTACGCCGCCGCCAGGTGCAGGTCGTGGGTGATGAGGAGCAGGCCCAGGTCGCGGGTGGCGCGCAGGGTACGCAGGAGGGCGAGGATCTCCGCCTGCGTGGTCACGTCCAGGGCGCTGGTCGCCTCGTCGGCCAGGAGGAGGCGCGGTTCGGCGGCGAGGGCGCCCGCGATGACGACGCGCTGCAGCATGCCGCCGGAGAGTTCGTGCGGACGCTGGCGCAGGCGCTGTGCGGGGGACGTCAGACCCACCGCTTCGAGGAGTTCCGCCGCGCGGGCCCGGCTCGCGCCCCGTTCGGTGAGGAAGTCACCGATGCGGCGCACGGGGTTGAGGGCGGCCCGCGGGTCCTGGTGGACCATGGCGACGGGGCCTGCCCGGTGGGCGCGGAGTTGTTCGCCGGTGAGCGCGAGGACGTCCGTGTCCGCGAAGCGGACCGAGCCGGATGCGGACGCGCCGGGTGGGAAGAGTCCGATGGCCGCCTTGGCCGTCGTCGACTTGCCGGAGCCCGACTCGCCGACCAGGCCGACGACTTCACCGGGCGCGACGCGCAGGGACACCGAGTCGAGGACCGGGCGCGCGGTCCCGGGGAGGTGGACGGTGAGGTCCGTGATGTCGAGGAGCGTCATGGCTCACTGGCTCCCTAGCCGGTCGGCGGCCCAGACCCCGACCACGTTGAAGGACACGACGACGAGCGCGATGGTGGTGCCCGGCACCATGGCGGGCAGCAGGGCGCCCTGGACGACGGCGGCCTGCCCCTCCTGCACCATCAGGCCCCAGTCGGAGGACGGGGGTTGGGCCCCGAAGCCCAGGTAGGAGAGGGTCGCCAGGGACATCAGCGCCTCGCCGAAGAGGACCACGAGGTAGCCGAGGACGGCGCGGGCCAGGTTCGGGACGACGTGGGCGGCGCAGATGCGGGCGCCGCCCATGCCGAGGACCCGGTAGGCGTCGACGTACGGCTTGCGGGCCTCCGAAAGGGCAAGGGAGCGCGTGTACTTGGCGATGGTGGGGGTGAAGGCCAGGCCGAGGGCGAGCACCGACGTCGTCATGCCCGCGCCGAAGACCGCGATGATCAGGACGGTGAACAGCAGGCCGGGGAAGGCGTACATCACGTCGGTCAGGCGGGAGACCACGGCGTCCACCCAGCCGCCGCGCCAGGCGGCGAGGACGCCGAGGAAGACGCCGAGCACGGATGCCACGGCGAGCAGCAGGACCGGCGCGATCAGGCTCGTCCTGGCCCCGTACAGGGCGCGCGAGAGCAGGTCCTGGCCGGAGGAGTCGGTGCCGAGCAGGTGCTCGCCGCCGGTGCCGACCAGGGAGGCGGAGAGGTCGATGGCGTCGGGGGCGTAGGGGGCCAGCAGCGGCGCGAGGACCGCGGCGAGGACGACCAGGGCGAGGAAGGCTCCGGCGACCGTGACGGCGACGGGGCGCCGGGGGCGTACGGGCAGCTGCGGGGCGGGGGCGAGGGCGGGCGTCGTCACGACGTGGCTCCCTTCACTCGGGGGTCCAGGAGCGGGTGCGCCAGGTCCACCAGCGTGGTGACCACGATGTAGCCGGTGACCATGAGGAGGAGGACGGCCTGGGCGACGGGGAAGTCGTGGGTGTTGATGGCGCCGACGAGCAGCGAGCCGATGCCGCTGATGCCGAAGGCGGTCTCGACCACGACCGTGCCCGCGAGCATGCCCGCCATGACGAGGCCGCACATCGTGACGATGGGGCCCAGCGCGTTGCGCAGGACGTGGCGCCGGATGATCTCCCGCTCCGGGACGCCGGAGGCGCGGGCCGCCTCGACGTGGTCGGCGGCGGCCGCGTCGGCCATGGCCTGGCGGGTCACCCGGCTGATGATCGCGAGGGCGCCGAGCGCGAGCGACAGGGCGGGCAGGGTGAGGTGGTGCAGGGTGCCGGTGAATCCCTCGCCGCTGCCGGTGACCGGGAACCAGCCGAGCTGCACGCCGAAGAGCGAGACGAGGGCGATGGCGGCGACGAACGACGGCACGGAGGCGGCGAGCGTGGTCCCGCCGACGACGGCCGAGTCGACCCACGTGGAGCGCTTCACGGCGGCGAGGACGCCCGCGCCGACGCCGAGGACGACGAACAGCACGGTGGCGTACGCGACGAGTTGGAGCGTGGTCGGGAAGCGGGCGGCGACGAGGTCGGAGACCTGGTCGCTGTATTTGAAGGACCGGCCGAGGTCGAGGTGGACGCAGTCCCAC
Source organism: Streptomyces sp. NPDC042371 (assembly GCF_056437465.1). NCBI lineage: Bacteria > Bacillati > Actinomycetota > Actinomycetes > Kitasatosporales > Streptomycetaceae > Streptomyces > Streptomyces sp. NPDC042371. The sequence goes on from NZ_JBWKAP010000017.1 coordinate 56,413, forward strand.
AGCCAGCGTCCGTACTGGACGACGAGGGGCTCGTCCAGGTGGTACTGGGCGCGGACGGTGGCGAGCCGTTCCGGGGTGAGCTTGTCGCGGCCGCCCGCGAGGAACACGGCGGGGTCGCCGGGCGCCGCGTACACGGCGGCGAAGATGACGAACGACGCGGCGAACAGGGTGGCGAGCAGCCCCGCGAGGCGGCGGATCAGCCGGGGGACGAAGGAGGTCATGCCGCTCACCTAGCCCTTCTTCGGGCCGAGTTCGGCGGCCCACGGGTAGTAGAGGTAGGACTGGGATGCGGGCGGGCCCGTCATGCGGTCGTTCAGGACGAGCGCGGTCGGCACCTGGGCGAGCGGAATCCACACGGCGGCGTCGACGAACCTGCGCTGCACGTCGACGGCGAGCTTCGCGCGCCGGGTGTCGTCGAGGGTGCCGAGGGCGCGGCGCACGAGCTTGTCGTACGTGGCGTCCTTGAAGCCGACCCAGTTGTTGGGCGAGTCGGAGAGGCCGTTGTCGTAGAAGCCCATGGGGTCGGCCTTGGAGATGTACCAGTCCCCCACCAGGACGTCGATGTCGGCGCGGGCCTGCGGGTCGCTGTAGAACTCCTCGAACTGGGCGGTCGGCACGGTCTTGATCTGCCCCTTGAGGCCGATCCGCTGGAGGGCGGCGCGTACGGCGTTGGCGACGACGGTGCGGCCCTGGGTGCTGTCGGTGCCGATGACGACGGGGTCGGTGGGGGCGCCCGCGGACTTCACCAGGCGCTTGGCCTCGGCGAGGTCGTCGGCGGTGGGCGAGGCGGGGGCGGCGGCGGCCAACTTCCGCTGGGCGGCGGCGAACCGGGGCTTCTCGTAGCCCCACGCCCCGGAGCCGACGGGGGTGGCCCAGGGCTGGACGAGGCCGCCGTAGCCGGATCTGGCGATGCCGGTGCGGTCGATGGCGAGGGAGAGGGCGCGGCGGATCTGCGGGTCCTTGAGTCCGCCGCGGCCGGTCGGGATGAGGGCGAGCGAGGCGGTGGACGGGCCGTAGTGCTGGTCGAGGCCATCGGCGCCGCGCAGGGCGGATGCGGTGTTGGGGGATTCGGCGTACGTCCCGTCGGCGGCGCCCGTCTTCAGCGCGTTCACCAGGGCGCTGTCGGAAGCCCAGCGGAAGGTGACCTGCCGGGTGCGCGGCTTCTTGCCCCAGTACCCCTCGTACTCCTCGATGGTGAGGGAGTCGCCGGACTTCCACTTCGTCAGCTCGTACGGTCCTGAGCAGGCGTCGTCCTGGCCGGGGGTGCCGAACTCCTTGCCCGCGGCCGTGACTTGCTTCTTGTTCCAGACGATGCCCGCGTCGCCCGCGAGGGCCTTGGTGAAGAGGGCGTCGGGGGCCTTGAAGCGGATGGTGATCTCGTGGTCGCCGGTCTTCTTCATCGAGCGGACGTTGCCGAACTCGTCGGCCTGTTCCATGTCGGGGTCCGCGTGGCGGCGCAGGCTCCACAGAACGTCGTCGGCGGTGAGCCGCGAGCCGTCGTGGAAGGTGACGCCGTCGCGGACGGTCAGGACCAGGGTCCTGTCGTCGGGGGTGCGGGCCTTGGTGGCGAGGTGCGGCTCGATGCTCATGTCGGGCCGCAGCTGGTAGAGCCGTTCGCAGACGTTGGTGAGGACGACCCGTCCCGCGCTGGAGCCCTGGGTGTCGAGGTCGAGGGAGTCGGGCTCGTCCTCCAGGAGCCAGTCGGCCTTGTCCTGCGTGCCCTTGGCGGCGGGTGTCGTGGCGGACAGTTTCAGCTTGGCGGCGTCGGCGGGGGCACCGCCGGTCGTGGCCAGGTCGGCGCCGCTGCAGGAGGCGGTGGCGAGCAGGGCGGTGGCGGCCAGGCCCGCCGCGGCCGCGCGTGCGGTTCTCGACGTGCTCATGAGTGGTCTCCGTACGGGCCGTCGTAGAGGTTCCAGGGCATGTGCTGGTAGTCGCGGTCGCACGGGGTGCCCGCGGTGACGTGGTAGTCGCCGCTGGTCAGGTCCGCGCAGGAGGAGACGAGCGTGGTCCAGTGCTTGACGGCGGGGCGGCGCGGGTCGGGGTGGGTGCACAGCGACTCGGGCAGTCCCAGGTGGTCGGACATCGCCTGCTTGATCAGCTTCAGGGACTCGTCGGGGCCGGTGGCGGCGCGCAGGGCGCGCAGTCCCTGTTCGGCGCGGGGGACGCGGACCAGGGAGTCGGACGAGAGGGGACGGTAGTCGGCGGCGAGGGCGGCGGGGATGCCTGCCTGGTAGTGGTTGCCGTGCACGAGGAGGCCGTCGGTGGCGTACATCCAGCCGTGTCCCGCGGGCGTGGTCTCCAGGTCGATCGCGAAGCCTTCGCGGCAGGTCAGCAGGGCGTTGCTGGCGATGTGGGCGCGGGTGCGGCAGAGCACGTCGAGGGCGTCGGTGATGGTGGGCTGGTCGAGGACGCTGCGGCGCACGACAGTCTGCGGCAGGCCGACCTTCTCGTCGAAACGGCCGCCGAGGCCGTTGGCGTTGAGCGCGATACCGGCGGAGTTGGCGCCCTGGCGGCCGATCTGGCCCGCCTCGACCTGCATGATCAGAGTGGGTTTCGGGGGCTGCACGACGCGGAGCATGACGACGGTGTCGGCGACGCCCGCGCGCCAGTCCCAGTTCTGGCCCGCGTAGACGTGGCCGTCGCCGCTGGCCTCTCCGTAGGCGGCGAAGGAGGTGCAGCCCTCGGCGGGTTCTTCCACCGAAGGCTGTGAGGGCGCCGCCATCTCGGCGAACGACTTGTCGTAGATGACCTCCCCGCGGGCGTTCAGGGCGAGCACGTCGAGCAGGGTCGCCCCGGCTCCGTCGGCGATGCCCTGCATCTCGTCGACGTAGTGGGGGGCGTGGGCGCGGACGGGCTCCAGCCAGCGGGCGGCCCGTGCGGTGACGCGGTCCCAGGTCAGCCCGGCGGACTGGCCGAACGCCTCCTCGTAGTAGCCGAGCGCGGCGCGGAGCTGGGGGCGGACGGCCTCGCCGTACTGACGGCCGCGTTCGACGGGCGTACCGGAGATCTCGATCACGGGGAGCGTGCGGGGTGCCATGGTTCTCCTAGCGACGGAGAGCCTGTAACGTCGATTACAAGAAACTCTCCATTTGGAATGCGTTGCCCAGGAGAGTAACCGCCGTCACACGAGAGTCAATAGCTGTAATGGAAATTTCAGAGGGTGCGGAGCGCGGCGTGGAGCGGCTCCGGTCCGCCGTGCGCGACCAGTGGGAAGCCCTGTCCGCCTCGGAGCGCGCGGTCGCCCAGTACCTGGCGAGCGCGCCGCCCCAGTCCCTGGTCTTCGCCAGCGCGCAGGAGCTCGGCACGGCGAGCGGCACCAGCAACGCCACGGTCGTGCGCGCCCTGCAGCGCCTCGGGTACGCGGGACTGCCCGCGCTCAAAAGGGAGTTGGCGTCGGACTTCACCTCCGCGGTGGCGCCCGAGGTCCGCCTGAAGCAGCGCATCGACCACGTCGGCCGGGACCTCGGCGGCATCTGGGACGAGGTGTTCGACGAGGCACAGGAACGCATCGAGCACGCCCGCAGACTCACCCCCGACGACGCGCTGCGCACCGCGGTGGAGGCGCTCGCGGAGGCCGCCGAGATCCACTGCTACGGCGTCGCCGCGTCCGAACCCGCCGCCCGGCACATGGCGCTGGCGCTCGGCCGCATCGGCCGCCGCTCCCGCCACCTGGGCGCGACCGGCTTCGCCCTCGCCGACGCGCTGCTCGGCATCCGGCAGGGCGACGCGGTGGTGATCTTCCAGCCCGGCCGCGCGCTGACCGAGCTGTCCGTCCTGATCGAGCGGGCGCGGGCGGTCGGCGCCCGGATCGTCCTGGTCACGGACGAGCTGGCCGAGCTGTACGGGCCACGGGTGGACGCCGTCCTAACCGCCCCGCACACCCCCACGGGCATCACCACGGAGGCGCTGACCGCGCTGCTGGTCGCGGACGCGCTGCTGCTCGCGCTGACCACGCTCGACGAGGCGCGGGCGGTCGACACCTCGCACCAACTGACCGCGCTGCGCGAGCAGTTGCTGACCCCGAAGCCGCGCAAGAACTGACGCCCACCGGAGATCCGTCAGAAGGGCCCTAGGTGTGCTGCATGATCATCACGAACGTCGTGCCCGGCTCCAGGGCCTGGTACGAGTGCGGCACGTCCCCGCGGTACGACATGTAGTCGCCGACGGACAGCTCCACCGTCTCGCCCACCGGTCCCGCGAGCAGTCGGCCCGTGCTGATGACCAGATGCTCCATCGAGCCCGGGATGTGCGGGTCGGACTCGCGGGCCGCGCCCGGCTCCAGCGCCCCGTGGTAGATGTCGCGCCGCACGCCCGTCGGCCCCGGGGAGAGCAGCGTGCCCGCGTAGGAGGAGTTCTCCGCGTGCATGGTCGGGCCCTCGCCCGCGCGGATCACCGTCACGGCGGGGGCGGGTGACTCCACGAGCACGCTGAACGGGACGCCGAGCGCGACGGCCAGCGCCCAGAGCGTCTCGATGCCGGGGTTGCCGGTGGCCGCCTCCAGCTGGGACAGCGTGGACTTCGCGATGCCCGCGCGTTTGGCCAGCTCGGAGAGGGAGAGCCCAGCCCTGGTGCGCTCGCGGCGCAGGGCCGCGGCCACCCACTCGCGCGGCATGCGGGACGCGTCGGTCATCACTGCTACTCCTAGCCCTCTTCCCCGTCCGTTCGCTACAGGGGACCGATCGTTCGGCTTGACGAACGCGATCCTCTCCGCCCATCCTACGACGCATGCGTTCGCCACACCGAACAGACGATCCGTCCTGCCGAACGGACGAGGGGTCCACCGGCCTCGTCCGCCTCTCCGACCTGCCGCCCGGCGTGCTGCGCGACATCGCGCTCGTCTGGCTCGCCGACGCCGTCGTCGGCATCTCCTTCGGCGCCATCGCCGTCGGGGGCGGGCTTCCCGTGTGGGTGCCGGTGCTCATGTCGCTGCTCGTGTACGCGGGCTCCGCCCAGTTCAGCGCGGTCGGCGTGCTCACCGCGGGCGGCGGCCCGGTGGCGGCCGCGGCGACCGGGCTGCTGCTCAACTCCCGCACGGCGGCGTTCAGTCTGGCCCTCGCCGACGACCTCGGCCGGTCCTGGACCGCGCGGCTGATCGGCGCGCACCTCGTCACCGACGAGACCGCCGCGTTCGTCCTCGCGCAGGAGGGCCGCAGGCAGCGCAGGGCCGCCTTCTGGATATCCGGCATCGGCCTGTTCGCCGCCTGGAACCTCAGCGTGCTCGCGGGCGCCCTCGCCGGGTCCGCGATCGGCGACACCGCCCGGTTCGGGCTCGATGCCGCGTTCCCCGCGGTGCTGCTCGCCCTGGTGCTGCCCGCCCTGCGCGCCGACAGCGCGGCCCGGCGGGCCTCGGCGGCCGGTGCCGTCATCGCGGTCGTCGCGGCGCCGCTGCTGCCCGCGGGCGTCCCGGTGCTCCTCGCACTCCTCGGCCTGCTCGCGGCCCGCCGCGGACCCCGCCGCCCCCGCCCCGCCTCTTCGAGGAGCGCCTCATGAACGCCACACTCGCCTGCATCCTCGCGCTGGCCGCGGGAACGTACGTCTTCCGCCTGGCCGGGCCCGTCCTGCACGGCCGCGTCGAACTCCCCGTCCGCGTGCAGGAGTTGCTGGGCGTGGGCGCCACCGTGCTGCTCGTCGCACTGCTCGCCACCGGGGCGCTCACCGAGGGGCAGGGCTTCGCGGGGTGGGCGAGGCCCGCCGGGGTGCTGGCGGGCGGCGTGCTCGCCTGGCGCAGGGCGCCGTTCGCCGTGGTCGTGGTGGGCGCGGCGGCGACCACGGCGCTGCTGCGGCTGGCCGGAGTCCAGTAGCGGCCCGCGGCTACCGGGCCCCGGCAGCGGCCCCCCGCTCGTACAGCTCGTCCACCGTCCGCGCGTACCGCTCCGTCACGGCCTTCCTGCGCACCTTCAGGCTCGGCGTGAGCAGGCCGTCCTCCACCGTGAAGTCCTCGTCCAGGACGGTGAAGTCACGGATGCGGGCGGGCCGCGAGACCGTGGCGTTGGCGGCGTCCACCGCCTCCTGGACCAGGGCGCGGACGCGCGGGTCGCGGGCGGCGGGTCCGGTCAGCGTCACCCCTTCCCGCGCCGCCCACCCCGCGACCTCCTCCGCGTCCAGCGTGACGAGGGCGACCGGATAAGGCCGGTGGTCGCCGACCATCACGGCACGGGACACGAACCGCGATGCCTGGATGGCGAGTTCACTCAGCGACGGGGTGAGGTTCTTGCCGCCGGAGGTGATGATGAGGTCCTTCTTGCGGCCCGTGATCGTGAGGAACCCGTCCTCGTCGAGCGCGCCCAGATCCCCCGTGTGCAGCCACCCTTCGCCGTCGAGGACGTCGGCCGTGGCCCGGGGGTCGTTGTGGTAGCCGGGGAACACCATGGCGCCCCGGGCCAGGACCTCCCCGTCGTCGGCGATGCGGATCTCCACGCCGTCGACGGGACGGCCGACCGTCCCGTAGCGGACCGCACCCGGGTGGTTGAGGGTGAGGACGCCCGCCGACTCCGTCATCCCGTACCCCTCGTAGACCGCGATCCCGCAGGCCCGCAGGAAGTCGACGGTGTCCGGCGCGATGGGTGCCCCGCCGGTCAGCGCCCACCGGACGCGCCCGCCGAGCGCCTCCCTGACCAGGCCGTAGAGCGCCTTGTCGGCGGCCTCGTACGCGTCCCGCAGCTCGTCGGGCAGCACGCCGTCCGCGGCCAGCACCCCGATACGGACGGCCTCGTCGAACCGCTCGCGCCCGCCCTCCTGCGCCTCGGCGAGGGACAGCACCACGGACCGCACCTTCTCGAACAGCCGCGGCACGGACGGCAGATGCGTCGGCCGCGCCTCGGCGAGCTCGGCGACGACGTCCTCGACGCGGCCGCCGAAGAAGGTGAGCGTGCCGCCCGCGATGAGCGTCGTGAACTCGATGAGCTGGGCCAGGAGATGGGCGAGCGGCAGATAGAGGTACGTGGACTCGCCGGGCCCGCCGTCCACGAGCGGGAGTGTGGCGGCCTGCACGGCCAGCAGGTTGCCGTGCGTGAGCAGACAGCCCTTGGGCGGTCCCGTGGTGCCGGAGGTGTAGATGACGGTGGCCAGGTCCGTGGCGCGGCAGGCGTCCGCACGCTCCAACAGCGCTTTCAGCGGCCCGAGTTCTTCGGGTTCCACCGTCATGAGGACCACGTGCCGCACCCCGGGCAGCCGTTCCCGCAGCCGCTCGACCTTCGCGGCCTGCGCCTCGTCCTCGCAGATCACCACCTCGGCGCCCGAGTCCGACAGGACCCACACGACCTCGTCGTCCCCGGCCGTCGGATAGACCGGGACCACGACGGCGCCCGCCGCGAAGACACCGAAGTGGGTGCAGGTCCACTCGGGGCGGGTCTCGGCGAGGACCGCGACCCGGTCGCCCGCCCGCACACCGAGCGCGAGCAGCGCCCGGCCCACCCGGCGTGCGGCGTCCCGGAGTTCCGCGTACGACATCTCGGCCCACTCCCCGCCCCGCCGGAAACGCAGGGCGGGCAGCTCCGCATGGCGGGCGGCCGCCCACTCCGACAGGAGGGCGAGGGTGCCGGGCAGTTCGGACGGCTTCTCGGGGTCCTTCCGCGTCAGCTGCATGCCTACGACGCTAAGGAGCCCGCCCGGCCCCGGGGCTGACGGGAAACGTCAGCACCACTGGCCGGGCCGCTCAGGGCGGACCGCGGACCGTCGCTGTCGTTGTCGGCGAGGAGGTAGGTGCGTCGGCCTTCCCGGCGCTAACGTCGTGACATGGCCAGGCGGACGATCACCGTGCACCACGTACGGGCCGTGCTGCGCGGCGCCGAGCGGCACGGTGTGGACACGGTGCCGCTGCTGCGGGGAGCGCAGATTCCGCCGCTGCTCCTCGGGGACGACCGGGCCCGGGTCACCGCGCCGCAGTTCGCCCGGCTCTTCCGGGAGCTGTACCGGGCGACGCAGGACGAGTTCCTCGGCCTCGGCTCCGCCCTCAGCAGGCCGGGGACGTTCGCGATGATGTGCCAGGCCGCGCTGGGCTGCCGCGATCTCGGCGCCGCCGTGCAGCGGGGCGCCACGTTCTACGGGCTCTTTCCCGGCGGCCCCGACCTCGTCCTCGAACGGCGCGGCGGCGAGGCGGTGTTCGGCGTCCGCAACGACCTCGAACAGGACTACTTCCTCGCCGAGTGCCTCGTCATCATCTGGCACCGGCTGTGCAGCTGGCTGATCGGGCGCCGCATCCCGCTGAACTGGGCCGAGTTCGGGCATCCCCCGCCGCCGCACAAGGACGAGTACGAGCTGCTCTTCGGGTGCCCCGTGCGGTTCGGCGCCGAGCGGACCGGCGCGGGCTTCGATGCGCACTGGCTCGACGCGCCGCTCATCAGGGACGAGGACGCGCTGGACGAGATGCTGCGCCGGGCGCCCTTCGAGCTCCTCTCCCGGCGCGAGTACGGCACGACGGTCGCCGAGCAGGTGCGCCGCGTCCTCGCCCGCGCCCTGCGCTCCTCGCCGCGGCTGCCCTCCCTCGGCGAGATCGCGGCGCGGCTCGCGGTGAGCCCGGCGACGCTGCGCCGCAGGCTCGCCCAGGAGTCCACGTCGTACCAGCAGTTGAAGGACGCGGTGCGGCGCGACGCCGCGATCGCGGGGCTCGTGGAGGGCCACGAGCCGATCGCGGAGCTCGCGGCCCGACTCGGCTTCTCCGAGGACACGGCGTTCCACCGGGCGTTCCGTCGCTGGACGGGCACGACGCCCGGCTCCTACCGCACGGAGACGGAACGCCCGTCCGGAGCGGGTCCCTACGACTCCTCGCCGTCCGAAGGGCCGCCCGGTGCCGGGCCGCCCGGCGGGGGCGGCGGACCGTCGGACGGCGGTGCGGCGTCCGCCGGAGTCGCCGAGGGGGCGTCGCGCGGCTGAGACCTCGCGTGGTCGAAGCGCGCGCCGTTGACCGCCGCGCCGTCGCCGGACACCGTCGTATCGCCCTCCTGCTTGCCGAGCCGCCTGCTGGTGCGACCGAGGGCGATCAGCACGGTGATCAGTGACGTGGACGTGCCCTCGATGCGGCGGGTGTACCGCACGGCCTCCTCGTACGCCGCGTGCGCCTGCGGCAGCATCTCCTGCGCGTCGTACACGTCCCCCATGTCCTTGAGCACGGACGCGTACCAGCCGGGGTCGGATTCGCCGTCGACCAGGGCGAGCACGGCCTGGCAGGCGGCCACCGCGTCGGCGTAGGCACCCTCGACGCCCATGCGGCCCAACTCCTCATGAGTCAAGGCCATGTTGTGCAGGACGGCCGCCCGCCGCTCCGTGTCCCCGATCTTCGGGACCTCCACGGTGAGCCGCTCAAGGACGTCCCGCGCCTCGGTCCGCTCGCCCATCGCGACCAGCGTGTTGGCGAGCGCGGTCATCGTCGTGGCGAGGTCGCTCGGATTGTCCGCCTGCTGCTTGTACGAGACCGCCTGCCGGAAGTACTCGACGGCCTCCTTGAGGTCACGGGCGTCGCGGTAGGTGTCGGCGATGTCGTGCAGGATGATGCCGTAGACGCCCGGGGACTCCTCGGGGTCGGTCAGGCCGCGCGCCTCGTAGAAGCAGGCGAGGGCCTGCTCCAGGCGGGCGGGCCGCGACTGGCTGGTCTCTTCCGGCATGGCGGTTCTCCGTTCGGAGTCGGATGGTGCGGTCCTGCTGTCGTCGCGCAGCTCCCGTCCGCGGTGGATCAGCGCGCGGGTCAGGGTGACGGCGGCCTCCGCCGTCGTGGCGTGGTCGGGTCCGAAGACGTCGCGCAGCTCTTCCAGTTGCTGCCGGTGGGCGAGGACGGAGCCCGCGATGTCGCCCGCCTCCTCCCAGCAGAAGGCGAGGCTGCGCAGCACGCCGTACAGCTCGATGTGACAGGACCCGAGGACCCGCTCCATGTCGACGACGAGCCGCTCCAGGGCCAGCAGCGCCACCGTGTTGCGGCCCGACTCCCGCAGCCAGTAGGCGTGTTCGGCGCGGCTGGCCAGGGTGTCGGTGTGATCGGGGCCGAGCACCCGCTCCCGGTCGGCGAGCAGTTCCTCGTACGCCGTCACGGCGCCGTCCGTGTCCCCCGCGCGCCCCCGGTAACCGGCGAGGTTGTGCCGGGCCCAGAACAGCTCGGAGTGGTCGCGGCCGAGGAGCCCCTCGCGGTCGGCGATGAGCTGTTCGAGGGCGGCGATCGCCCCGGCCGTGTCGCCCGCCTCGCCCCACCACAGGGCGAGGAAGCTGCGGGCGCTCAGCGTCTCGGGCGCCTCGTCCCCCAGCTCGCGCTGGAAGTCGCACAGGACCTGCTCGAACGCCACGAGGGCGCCGGGCACGTCCTCGGCGAGCGCCCGCGCATGGGCGAGGGAGTGCCGGGTCCGCAGGGTCTCGGGGTCGTCGGGCCCGCAGACCCGCTCGGTGTCGGCGGCCACCTCCCGGAGTTCACCGACCGCCACCAGCGGGTGGCCCGACATCGCCCACATCTCGGCCAGGTTGAGCCGGGCCCTGAGGGTGTCGCGGTGGTCGGGCCCCAGGCGCAGCTCGGCCTGCCGCACCAGGGTCTTGAACTGCTCCAGGGCGCGCGTGTAGTGCCCGGCCGCCGCCACGCTGGACACCGACCGGAAGACCACGTCGTGCGCCTCCTCCGCCCACAGCGGCCCGTCGGCGACGCTCCGCAGCGCGTCGGCGTTCGCCCGCAGCGCCCGGCCGAGCGCGGCGTCCTTCTCGACCTCGGGCCAGGCCTCGACCAGCGCGTCGGCGACGGCCACCGCGGCCTCGTCGGTGCGGTCCCGGGTGAGGGTCTCGCGGATGCTGCGCTGGACCAGCTGGTGGACGCGGACGGCCTGGTGGGGGACGCCGGGCGTGTAGTCGATGAGGTGCATGCGGTGCAGGGCGCGCAGGGCGTCGACGGCGTCGAAGGCCTCCACGGGCTCTTCAGGTTCATCGGGGTCTTCGGACCGCTCGGGCTCTTCGGGCCGCTCGGGCCGCTCGGGCCGCTCGCCCGGTCCGGGTCCGGCGCGGTGCCGGGCGAGGTAGCCGCGGGCCGCCGCGCCGGTGAGCACCGCCGCGGGGATGCCGCTGGGGTCGAGGAGGGCGATGAGGACGAGCAGCGGGCTCGCCAGGCCCCGCGGCCGCATCCGGTCGGCGCGGTCGACGGAGAGCGACCAGGTCGCGGCGAGGGTGACGGTCTGCGCGTCGGGCAGCGAGCCGGGCTCGGGCACCAGCCGGGCCAGGTCACGCGTGCGGCCCGCGAGGAGGGTGCGGTAGCGGGGGCAGTCGAGGCCGGTCTCCAGGAGGTACGCCGCGGCCTGCGACAGCGCGAGCGGCAGGTCCCCGAGGTCCTCGGCGAGCAGCGCGATGCAGTCGGGCGACTGTGCCACGGCCGGGTCCGAGCCGTTGCCCGTGTCCCTGCGCTCCCCCGCGAGCACCTGCGTGAGGTACGCGACCGACTCCTCCCTGTCGAACAGGCCGACGTCGATGCAGCGGTGCCCGTGCCCGGTCAGCACGGCGTCGCGGCGCCGCGTGGTGACCAGGGTCCTGCCGTGCGGGCCCGCGGGCGGCCACAGGGCGATGCGGGGCGTGACGGGGTCGGCGAGCAGGTCGACCGGGTCGGTGAGGTCGTCGAGCACCACCATCCAGCCGGGCCCCTGCTCCCCGTCGTCGCCGGGCGGCCGCGGCTCCAGCCAGGCCAGGAAGCGGGCGGCGGCCTGCTCCGAGTCGGCGAAGGTGATGCCGAGAACGTCCTCGGCGGCCTGCGCGTACGCCGCGACGACGGCCTCACGCTTGACCGCGGTCACCCACAGGAGCAGGTCGACCTCGCCGCTGTGCAGCAGGTCGCGGGCATAGCGGGCGGCCAGCTGGGTCTTGCCGACCCCGCCGGTGCCGGAGAGGACCTGGCCGAGCACGGCGGTGCCGCCGTCGGCCATCTCGTGCGCGAGCCGTCTGCCGACGCCTCGGTCCTGGAAACAGTGCGCCTCCTGGGGCAGTACTCCGACGATGTGGGGGCTGTGCCGTGTGAACGGCCTGACACCCGCCGGTCCGCTCAGCCCTCGGCCGGATCCGGCGGGGAAGGGCGGTCTAGCCGCAGGTCCCCGTGCATCTCGCCGATGTTGACCGGGCTGCCGTAGTTCACGACGGGGCCCAGGGTGGCCTGCCCGCCGGGCCCGGAGGCCGTCAGGTGCCCGACGGTGGGCCCGCTGCGCGCGATGGTGGCCCGCAGCTCCTTCACCAGCTCCCGCAGTCCGTCGCCCAGGGCCCGGCGCACGCCGTCGTCCAGGTCGTCCAGAGCGATCTCGAAGCGGGTGCGCCAGGAGATCTGCTCGTCCCCGCGCAGCCGCCGCCCCAGATCGCCGTCCACCCCCGTGAGCTGCGTGTCCGTGCGGTCCAGACGGGCCAGCTCGGCCCGCTCGCGCGCCGGGTCGCCCCGGCCGAACCACCGGGCCACCGGTCCCCGCACACCGCCCCAGGCGTCCGTCCCCGCGGCCTGCACGACGGCGGCCGACCCCTCGGCCGCCAGCGCTGTCATGGCGTCGTCGAGCATCGCCACACCCCCAGTCGTTCCGAGCCCCGCGGCTCCCCCTCTGGGAACGTAGCGCCGTGACGGCCCCCTGGATACCTGCGAGACGGAGTCAACGAAGGTGAGCGTCCCGGTCATCCCGGCGATTACCCGCAGGTCACTACGGTCGTTGCCAGAACCCCCCCGAACACCCCCGCCCCTGAGGACAGTTGGGAGAGCCGCATGCACACACGTACCAGCGTCAGAGCGTGGGCCGTGGTGGCCGCGCTCGGCCTGTCGGCCGTCACCCCGCTCACCACGGCACACGCGGAAGGCACCGGGCCCACTGCCGGAACCCCCACCGAACGGCCTACCGAAAGGCCCATCGGAAGCCCCACCGGAGACTCCGTCGGAGCAGCCCCGGCCGCCGTTTCCCCCGGCGACATCGTGGCCTCCGAGCCCAGCAGCTTCCACCCGCTGCCGGGCCAGCCGACGAACACCAGGGCCTGGAAGATCCACTACCGCTCGACCACGGCCAAGGGCGAGCCGAACACCGTCTCGGGCACGGTCATCGTGCCGCAGGACGGCAGGAAGGGCCCGCGCCCCCTGATCACGTACGCCGTGGGGACCGTCGGCGTCGGCGACCACTGCGCCCCCAGCGCGGGCTTCCCCAAGGGCACCACGCTGGAGGCCAACCTCATCCAGCAGCTCACCCTGCGCGGCTGGGCGGTGGCCGTCACCGACTACGAGGGCCTCGGCACCCCCGGGGACCACACGTACACGGTGGGCCGCGCCGAGGGCCAGGCCATGCTGGACGCGGCCCGCGCCGCGATCCGCCTGCCCGAGGCGGGCCTCGGCAAGGACACGCCGGTCGGCATCATGGGCTACTCGCAGGGCGGCCAGGCCTCGTCGTGGGCGGCGGAACTGCACGGTTCGTACGCACCCGACCTCGACGTCAAGGGCACGGCGACCGGCGGCATCCCCGGGGACCTGCTGAAGGTCGCGAAGTCCAACGACGGCCTGTACGGGTCGGGCCTGATCTTCATGGCGGCGATCGGCCAGAACGCGGCCTTCCCCGAGCTGAAGCTCGACTCCTACCTCAACCCGGAGGGCAAGAAGCTGATCGGCGCGCTGCGGAACTCCTGCGTCGCGGACGGCTCGGTGCTCGGCTCGTTCAGGACGATCGCGTCGATGACGACGAAGAACCCCCTGGAACAGCCCGACTGGAAGCAGCGCCTGAACGAGTCGCGGGTCGGCACGGTCAAGCCGGACGCGCCCGTCTACCAGTACCACGCGCTCGCGGACGAGCTCATTCCGTACGCCGTGGGCAAGCAGGTCCGCGCGGACTGGTGCGCACGGGGCGCGAACGTGGAGTGGCACACGGTGCCGGTCGGCGAGCACGTCAGCGGCGTGATCACCCAGTCGCCGTTCGCCACGCAGTGGCTGGCGGAGCGGTTCGCGGGGAAGGAGGCGCGGGGCAACTGCTGAGCGGGCGGCCGGTGTTGGTTCCGCAGGTGTTGGGGTACGGCTCCGAGGCGGGGCCGTACCCCGTTGCGGGCCGGTGCAGGGCGGCGCACGGCGGTGCACGCCGGTGCACGGCAAAAAGGAGTGGGCCGCGGCGCGTCGTCCCCCTAGGATCTTGAGGTTTGCACGACTTCGGGAACCGGGGGGATTTCTCGTCATGCTCATAGCGCCCACAGCTCTGTCCCTGGCCATGCTGGCCCTGTTCGTCCTGGCGATGAAGGGGTCGGACGCGGCGCCGCACCGCGGCGGAACGGAGCCGGGCGCGGAACCGGAGGGCCCGGGAAGCCCCGGCAGCCCCGGAAAGGGAGCCGCCAGATGACCGCACCCACCACGCCGCCCGCCACGCCGCTCACGCCGCCCCTCACGCCCCCGCCGGAAGACCCCTCGCACGCGGACCCCGCGCCGGGCCCCGACTTCGTCACCCCGGTGGACAACGTCTTCGTACGCGCCCACCTCGGCTTCCCCGACATCGACCCGGCGGCCTGGACGCTGACGGTCGAGGGCCTGGTGGAGCGCCCCCTGCGCCTGGACCTGGCGGCGCTCCGCGCCCTGCCGTCCGACCAGCTCATCGCCGTCCACGAGTGCTTCGGCAGCCCGCTCCGGCCCGACACGCCCACGCGCGCGGTGACGAACATCGAGTGGACGGGCCTGCGGCTGGCCGAGCTCCTGGACCGCGCGGGCCCGCTGCCCGCCGCCCGGCACGTGCTCTTCGAGGGTGCGGACACCGGCTCCTTCCACGGCGAGGACGGCGTCGCGTACGTGAAGGACCTCCCCCTGGAGACCGCCCGCCGCGACGTGTTCCTCGCCCACGGCATGAACGGCGGGCCCCTGCCCGCCCGGCACGGGTCCCCGCTGCGGGCCGTGGTCCCGCGCATGTTCGGCACCAACTCGGTGAAGTGGCTGACCCGGATCGTCCTGACGGACGAGCGCCCGGAGCTCATGTTCACGACGACCTTCTACACGCGGACGCTCCCGGGTCACGACACCCCGCAGCCGGTGCGCGCGGTGGACGTCAACAGCAAGATCCTCTCCCCGGCGGGCGGCGCCGAACTCCCCTACGGAACCTGGGCGTTCAGGGGCCGCACCTGGAGCACGACGGAGGTCACCCGCCTCGACCTCTCCTTCGACGGCGGCCCGTGGGAACCGGCCACCCTCGACGTCCTCGGCGCCGACCCGGCCTGGCAGGGCTTCTCCCTGCGCCGCGCGCTCGCGCCGGGCCCGCACACGGTCCGCTCACGCGCGACGGACGCGGCGGGCCGCGTCCAGCCTCCGCCGGGCTCCCGGAACTCCGTCCACGAGGTCGCCTTCACGGTCGCCCGGGGCTGCGGGGCCGCCTGACGGTCCGCCCCTGCCCGCCCCGCGCGTCACGGCTGCTCCCCGTCGAGCGGCGCCAGTGCCTCCGCCGCGGCGAGGGCGCGTACGGCCTCCTCACGGACCTCCGCGTCCGCGTCGGCGCCGGTCCGCTCCCTGAGCAGCGGCAGCGTGTCCGGGCGCGTCGGCCAGCCGAACGCCAGGACGCGCAGGGCGGCGATGCGGACGTCGGCGGCCGGGTCGGCGACGGCGCGGTCGCGGGCCGCCTCGGCGCCGGAGTCGCCCGGGTCGACGACGGCCAGCCAACGCAGCGCCGAGCGGCGGACCTTGGGGTCGTCGTCGGAGCGCGCACGCTCGCGCAGGACATCACCCGTATCCGGGTCCGACGCCCGCAGGACGCCGAGCAGTTGGAGGGCGACGAGGCGGGTGCGGTCGTCGGGGTCGGTGGCGGCGAGACCGGCGATGGCCCGCCAGCCGCCGACCACGCCGTCCGGACGCCGCCCCAGGGCCTGCAAGGCGGTGCGGCGGACCGACGGGGCGGGGTCGCCCACCGCCAGGGAGCGGAGGAGGTCCCCCGTGTCGTCCCGGGCACCCAACTGCTGGGCGGCCTCCAGCCGGACGCGCTGGTCGGGGTCGGTGACGGCGCGGCCCCGGACGAGTTGCCACGTGCCGGGATCCTCGCCCCGGCCCACGGCCAGCCGACTCAGGGTGCCCGCACGGGTGGCCCCGTCCGGGGCGTCGACCGCCAGTTCCCGGGCCAGTCGCCAGACGTCCTCGTCGGCGGGGCGCACCTTCGTGAGCAGGTGCAGGGCGTTGGCGCGGGTGCCGCCGTCGGGGTCGCCGAGCAGGCGGTCGCGCAGCAGTTCCGCGGTGGCGTCGTCGTCCCCCGCGAGGTCACTCAGCTTGTGCAGAGCGAGACTGCGCATCGTGAACCGCTCGTCGTGCCGTGCGCAATGACGCAGCGGTTCCCACGCGGCATCATCGTCGTCCGGCCCCCGGCGCCACGCATCCAGAGCCCTGTAGCGGACGTATTCGGAGGGGTCGTGCCGCAAGCGGTCGCCCACCAGCTCCCGGACCCGGCGGTGCTCTGGCCAATCGGTCATCATCGAATCCACCACGGCACCGCGGACGAGCTCATCGGGGTCGTCGACGGCGCGCTCGCAGAGGAGACGCAGGGTTGCGGCCTCGTCCCGCCAACCGTGCGGCAGCACCGCCAACGCCAAATGCCGGACACGGACCGCGGAATCCCGGACAGCGACCTCGGCGACCAGGTCGCGCGTGCCGGGGTCCGACTTCCACTGCAGATACAGGACCTCCAGAGCCGCGGCGCGCACGACCGGCTCCGCGGCGGACGTCACCGCGGTCCGGATCAGCCGCAGCGTCTCCTCCTCGCCGCCCCGCAAGCGGGCCAGGGACCGCAGCGCCTCACCACGGACCAGCGGATGAGGGTCGGCCGTCACACGGTCCCGGGCCTGGGCGACCACATCCGCCTCCTCGCCCGACGGCGCCGTGGCGAGCGCGTGCAGCGCGGCCTTGCGCACCCATTCGCTCGGGTCGGCGACCGCCCGCTCCCTCACCAGCTCCCGCGTGGCCACCTCGTCCCACCGGTGTTCGCGCAGGAGCAACAGGGCGGCCTTGCGGGCCTCGGAGGCCCGGTCGGCGACCATGCGCCCGCGGATCACGTCCCAGGTCGCACTCTCGCCGCCCCACTTGCGAACCAGCTGCGACATGGCCTCGCCCTGCAACTCCGGGGTATGGCCGTGCACCGCCATGATCCGGTGCGGTGCCGCCCCCTGATACAGCGCGCAGGCGATCCGTACGGACAGCCCCGCCGCACGCGCGTACTGCCCCCGCAGATGAAACCAGCGCAGCAGCCGGGCCCGGCCGCTCCAGTGCGGCGCGAAGGCCCCGAACGCGGGTAGGGCGTCGGTGAGTTCGGGCAGCACGTGGTTGTCGGAGTCCACCGACTCCAGCAGAGCGATCACCGCGTCGACGACCGCCCGGCTCTGTGCCGCCAGTGGCCCGACCCTGCGCACCTCCGCCAGCGCACGGACGGCCAGCACGACGAACCGCGTGTCGTACTCGCTGGTCCGCGACCGGTGCAGCGCCAGCAGCCGGTCGATCACCGCCGCGGCCTCCGGCTCCCCGATCTGCCCGACCAGGAGCAGCAGCACCTCGTGCCAGGCAGGGTCCGCCGCGTGCCCGGCGAAGACCTCCTCGACGAACTCCTCCCTGCTCCACTCCCGGTAGCGCGTGTACCGCCGGTCGATGTCCTCCGCCGCCAGGTACTCCAGGAACGCCCGGTGCACGAACCCGTACACCCCGCCCCCGTAGTGGCTCAGGATGAAGTTCCGCTCCCGGAACTGCCGGACCATCGTCCGGGCCGTCGCCACCGCCTGTACGACGGGCAGTTCGTACTGCTCGCACAGGTACTGCTTGAACGTGGCGAGGAGTTCGTCGGCGTGGATGTGGTTGCCCGCGATGCCGCCGCGGCCGTCCTGCATGCGGCGCGCCACGAGGCGGAGGAGCTCGTGCCGGTCCTCGTCGCCCAGGTACGCCACGGCGTCGGCCCCTGCCGGGTCCCGCAGGTGCTTGGCGTGCTCGTCCCAGTGGGCGACCAGGACCGCGACCGCGTGGCGGTAGACGCCCTGCCGGTCACGGGGGAGCTCCCGGCGGCGCCCGATGATGGCCAGGATGGTCAACAGGAGCGGGTTGCGCGCGAGTTCACGTATGGGCCGGGAGTCGCTCACCGCCTCCTGGAGGCGGCGGGACAGGCGTCCGGCGCGCTCCGTGTCGTGCGGGCACGCGGTCGCGTACCACTGACGCGCGAAGCGGCCGATCTGCTCGACGCTCAGGTCCTGGATCATGTGGTGGGCGAAGTCGGCGCGTTCGAGCACGCCGCGCTGGTAGCCGATGACGCGAGAGGTGACGACCACCCGCGTCCCAGCCGCCCGGTAGCGGCTCGCGAAGTCGGCGATGCGGTGGCCGACCTGCTCGCGCGCGGCGGGGTCGAAGAGCTCGTCGAGTCCGTCGAAGACGACGATCACGCGCCCCTCGGCGAGGAGCAGGTCGAGCACCGGGCGGGGCGGCGCCAGCCCCTTCGTGGTGTGCAGATGGTCGAGGAAATCTTCGAAGGTACGGTCCCGCCAGGGCGCGGCGGCGTACTCGCGGAGCTCCACGACGAGCGGCACGCGACCCGAAAGGGCCTCCAACGGGCCGGGCGGCACGGAGCCCGTCAGGGCCAGCGCCACGTGGTGCGCCAGCGTCGACTTGCCCGCGCCCGGATCCCCGAGCAGCACCGTCCGGTCCGCCCCGGGACCGGGATCGGCGAGAACATCGAGCACTTCCCGCACGGGCCGCTCCAGATACACCTGGCGCGCCCGCTCCAGCACCTGCGGATCGAGCTCCAGGTCCGGCGGCAGCAGATCGTCGGGCCATTCGCCGGACTCGAGGAGCCGGTTGAGGAGATCGCGCGGCAGCTCGACCGGGGGCGGATCGGCACGGACGAGCGGCGGCACGAACACCGCGTCGAGCTCGACCGGCGGATGGTCGCCCTCTTCCGTGGGGATGAGGACGTCCAGGTCGAGTCGGCCGTAGCACTCGCGGACGCGGGTGGCGTACTGGCACAGGGCGGCGTCGACCTCTTCGGGGGAGGCGTGCGGCGGGGAGGCGTGCGGTAGGTCGGTCCGCTGCACGAGGAGCTGCTGCTCGATGTGGGTGTACGTATGGGTGTGCGTGTGCGTGACGCTGCTGTTCTCGCCGATGGCGTTGCCGGTGATGGCGCCCCCGGCGCCGATGGCCCCGTCGCCACGCACGCCGACGCGCTGCCGGGAGGGCATCCGGCCCTCTCCCTCTCTCCCACTCCCGCTCCCGCTCCCGCTCCCGCTCCCCGTGGAACTCACCGCGAATCGGCCTCGCTCCCGTCCCCGAAGGCGTTCCCGCGTACGTCGCCTTCGGCGGCGACGGCGCCGTCACCGCGGGCGGAGACGTGCCCTCCGGGGTTACTGGGCGCCGGCGTCGGCGACTGCGGCTGCGTTCTTGCCCTCGCGCGCCCGTTGAACGTCTTGCTGTTCGCGCCGAACGCGTTCCCCGTCACGTCCCCACCGGCCGCGACGGCACCGCGCCCCCGAGCCCGCACGACACGACCGGCCGCCCCACTCCCGTTCCCGCCCGGCTGCGCCAACGCATAGGCGGAGAACCCGAGACCGGCAAGACCGGCGACCGCCCCCACCAGGCTCGCCACGCGGTCGGCCGTGTCCAGATCCACCAGGACGGCCACCAGCGTCAGCCCCACCGCGGCAACGGCACCGACCACCGCGACGCCCCACACCAAGCCCCGCCGACGCCCCCCGCCCAGTACCGCCACGCCACACCCCTCACTCCCGTGCGCTGCAACGCCCTGCCATGTCATGCCCGACGCCTCGAAGTTAACGCGCCCGGGGCAGGGGTGATGACACAGGCACTCAGTCCCGCGGAAGGAGCCACGCCGCGAGAGCGGTCGTCGCGCAGAGCGTCAGGCCCGCGACGACGAGCCCCGTGTGCATCCCGGAGAGCGAGAAACCGGAGGCCGCACCACCGTCACCCCCTTCACCCCCACCCGCGAGCAGCGCCCCGAACAGGGCCACGGACATCGCGCCGCCCGTCTGGCGAAGGGAGTTGAGGAGCCCGGACGCGGTACCGGCACGTTCGCCGGGGACGCTGTCGAGGAGCTGGGCGGTCAGTGCGGGGACGGCGAAGGCGCCGCCGAGGCCGGTGGGGACGAGCAGCACGAGGACGAGCCACAGGGGCGTGTCCGCGCCGAGCGGCACGAGCGCGAACATGGCGAGGGCGAGGATGGCCTGCCCGAGCACGATGACCGTGCGCCGCCCGAGCCGTTCGGCGGCGCGGGGCGAGATGAGGTTGGTGCTGGTGATGATCGCCGCGAGGGGCACGAACATGAGCCCGGCCTCGACGCCCGACATGCCGCGCAACTGCTGGTAGTAGAGGCCGAGGAGGAAGGTCACGCCGTAGAAACCGGCGTTCACCGCGAAGCCGACCGCGAGGGCGACGCCGACCTGCCGCTGGCGCAGCAGTGCGAGCGGGACCATGGGCGCGGGGTGCCGCTTCTCGGCGCGGTGGAAGGCGAGCCCGGCGGCGAGGGCGACGGCGAAGGCGGCGAGCACGGGCACGCTCGTCCACCCCAGGTGCCCGCCCTCGATGACCGCGAACGCGAGCCCGGCCAGGGCGAGTACGGCGGTCGCCTGCCCGGCGAGGTCGAGCGGAGCGGGCCGACGCGGGGAGCGGTCGACGCGGGCGAGCAGGAACAGAATGACGGCACCGACGGGCAGGTTGAGCAGGAAAACGGAACGCCACCCGGCGGCCTCCGTCAGCACACCGCCGAGGACGGGCCCCACCGCGACGGACACGGAACCGCCCACCGTCCACAGCGCGATGGCACGGGCCCGGCGACGCGGGTCGTCGTAGGCCTGCCGGATCAGCGCGAGCGAGGCGGGCATCACGACGGCGGCACCCGCGCCCTGCGCGACGCGGGCCGCGATCAGCGTGCCGATGCCGGGCGCGAGGGCGCAGGCCAGCGAGGCGACGGTGAAGAGCCCCACACCCAGGACGTAGGCCCGCCGCGCCCCCGCCCGGTCGGCGAGCGCCCCGGCGGACAGCATCAGCGCGGCGAACATCAACGTGTACGCATCCACGACCCACTGCAGCCCCGCCATGCCCCCGTGCAGGCTGGCTCGAATGTCGGGCAGCGCGATGTTCACGGCGGTGACGTCGATGGTGATGACGGTGAACCCGAGGAGGGCGGCGACGAGGGCGAGGGAGGGACGAGTACCAGGCTGCACGGGCCTGACCCCGCGAACAGCGGTGGCGGTGGCGGTGGCGGTGACGACGGTGGCGGCGGACATGAGGCTCCTACGCTGAGACGAGAGCGGCCCCGTCGCGGAGCGACGGAGAGTTCGAGCCCCGCGAATCGCGGAGCAACGGGCGGGCGGGTGGGGAAGGCCCGTCGCGGAGCGACGGAGACACGTCGCGGAGCGACGGGAGACCGCCGCGGAGCGGCAGGGCAGGGCACAACGGTTCAGGCCAAGTGCAACGGCAACGTGCGGAAGGCAAGGCCCCCCAAGGCCGCGGCCCGGCGCCACGCACCCCCTGGGCCGAGGAAGACCAGGCCCTCCGCAACAACATCCACTCTGCGCCCCGCCCCCGCACAGTGGCAGGCCGCGCTCAACCGGGGGCGCCACGTTCCTGGCCCTGACACGGCCCCCCAGACCCGATGACCACCAGGGACAATGGCCGAATGAAGGACAGCACAGAGCCCGGCACACCAGCCGCCCCCGGCACCCCAGCCACGGGCACAGAACTGGGCCGCTACCTCCGCGCCCGCCGGGCAAGGGTCACCCCGGCAGAGGCGGGCCTCCCCGCAGGCGCGGGGATCCGCCGCACACCGGGCCTGCGCCGCGAGGAGCTGGCGACCCTCGCAGGGGTGAGCGTCGACTACTACACGCGCCTGGAGCGCGGCCGCGAGACGAACCCCTCCCCCGCCGTGATCGACGCCCTGGCCCGCGCCCTGCGCCTCGCGGGCGACAGCCACGACCGGCTGCGCGACCTCGCGGAGCTGGCCTCGGGCCGCCTCACGGAGCCGCACCCCACCACGGACGACACGGTCCGCGACTCCACGCTGCGCACCCTGGACGCGCTGGCCCCGCTGCCCGCGTACGTGGTGAGCAGGCACAGCTACCTGCTGGCCGCCAACGCCCCCGGCAAGGCCCTGATGCCGGGCCTGTGGGAGTGGCCTGCCGAGCAGCGCAACGTACTCCGCTATCTGTTCCTGCACCCCGTGGGCCGCGTGCTGTACCGGCCGTGGGAGGAGACGGTCGCCAAGTCGGTTTCGCACCTGCGCGCGATCGGCGGCACCGACACCGACTCGCCCCAGCTGACCAACCTGGTCGGTGAACTGCTGCTCAAGTCACCGGACTTCGCCCGCATCTGGGAGCGGTACGACGTGTGCGAGCGCGGCGGCGGCACGAAGTCGTTCGACCACCCGAAGGTCGGCCTGATGACGCTCACGTACGAGGTGATGACGCTGGCGAGGACGGGCGGCCAGCGCATGGTGGTCTACCAGGCCCCGCGGGACACCCCGGACGAGAAGGCGATGCTGAAGCTGACCGATCCGGCCTGAGCAGGCACCCGTTCACTCGGCGTCGGCCGCGCAGGAGCTCCCGGTCTTGGGCGTCTCGCCGTACAGCAGGAACCCGTTCACCTTGTCCTGCACGCACGTGGAGCCCAGGTAGCCGGTGTGCCCGTCGCCCTTGTTGTCGAGGACGACGGCCTGCGAGCCGAGCCGCCGCGCGGTCTCCTCCGTCCACCGGTAGGGCGTCGCCGGGTCGCCGCGCGTGCCGACGAGCAGCAGCTTGGGCGTCTTCACGTCACGTACGTCCTCACGGATGTAACTGGTCCCTGCCGGTCGCCCGAAGCACAGCAGGACGGGCATCAGCATCGACTTGCCGAAGACGGGCGACGCCTCGTCGAACTCCTCCTGGAGCCTGCCCACTTCCTTCTCTATGCGGGCGGCATCGGGCCGGTCGGGGTCGTCGGCGCAGTTCACGGCCATGAGGGCGGCAGCCATATTGTCGGCAGGCATGCCCTCTCCCACCTCCGACACCCCGAGCCCGTGCCCGAGCCCTCCGCTCATCCGGATCAGCGCCCGCGGATCGCCGTCCGCGAGCAGCGCCCCCAGGGCCTGCGAGAGCGCGGGCCACGCCGCCCTGCTGTAGAGGGCCTGACTGAGTACGCCGACGACGTCCTGCCCGGTGAACTGGCCGCCGTCCATGGACTGCAGGGGCATCTGGTCCATGTCCTTGATGAGCCTGACCATGCCCTGCCGTGCGCTGCGCGAGTCCGTGCCGAAGACGCATCCGGCGTTCTTGGTGCACCAGGTGAGGAAGTTGTCGAGGGCGGTCTGGCGGCCCTCGGCCGTCGCGAGGGACTGCTCGGCGACGGGTTCGGTCAGCGTGTCGACGCCGTCGAGCACCATCCGCCCGACGTTCTTGGGGAACTGGGCGGCGTACACCGCGCCCAGCCGCGTGCCGTAGGAGAACCCCAGGTAGTTGAGCTTCTTGTCGCCGAGGGCCTGGCGCATGACGTCCAGGTCGCGGGAGACGTTGACGGTCCCCATGTGCGGCAGGACGGGCCCCGACTTCTTCGCGCACTCCGCGGCGACCTTGCGCAGCTCCGCGAGCACGGCGGCCGCGTCGTCCGTTCCGCCGGACGAGGGATCGGTGCTCTCCTCGGCGTCGCCGCAGCTGACCGGCTCGCTCTGGCCGACCCCGCGCGGGTCGAAGGAAACGACGTCGTAGTCCTTGCTGAGAAAGCCGAAGTCCTTCTGCGCCCCCGCGAGCGCGGAGACGCCGGGGCCGCCGGGCCCGCCGAAGTTCAGCAGCAGGGAGCCGCGCGGCTTGCCGCTCGTGCTGGACTTCATCCGGATCATCGCGACGTCGGCGTCCCCGGCGGCGGGGTCCGCGTAGTCGAGCGGGACGCTCACGTGCCCGCACCGGATGTCCTTGGCGCCGCCCGCGGCCTCCGCCACGGCCTCGGTGTCGCCCTTGCAGGTGCCCCATTTGATCTTCTGCGTGTAATAGCGCGCCAGATCGGGCCGCCCGCTGCCGTCGTCGGCGGCTGCCATGCCCGCTCCCACGACGACCAGCACGGTGACGCCGGCGACTGCACAAGCTCCGCGCACGGCAACCTCCCAGGGTGTGCCCCTCGCTCACCCTAAGCGGGGGCCACTCCCCCCGCCCGTTCAGCGCACGCTCACCCTCCGCAACGCCCCTCACCCTCCGTCACTGCCGCTCCAGGATCGCGGTGACGCCCTGCCCGCCCGCCGCACAGATGGAGATGAGCCCCCTCCCCGGCCGCCCCCGCTCGGCGAGCAGCTTGGCGAGGGTGGCGACGATCCGCGCCCCGGTAGCCGCGAAGGGGTGCCCCGTGGCGAGCGAGGACCCGGCGACGTTGAGCCGCGCCCGGTCCACGGTGCCGAGGCCCCGCTTCTCCCAGGCGGCGAGCGTGGCGAGCACCTGCGAGGCGAAGGCCTCGTGCACCTCCACGAAGTCGAAGTCCCCCAGTTCGAGCCCGGCGCGCTCCAGCATCCGGGGCACGGCGTACGCGGGTGCCATCAGGAGTCCGTCCTCGCCCCCTGCGACATCCCCGTGGACGAAGTCGACCGCGGCGGTCTCGCAGGCGACGAGGTGCGCCAGCGGCTCGATCCCCCGCCCCGCGGCCCACGCGTCGCTCCCGAGCAGCACGACGGCCGCGCCATCGGTCAGCGGCGTGGAGTTCCCCGCGGTCATGGTCGCCCCTCCCCCCTCCACCCCGAACACGGGCTTGAGCCGGGCCAGTTGCTCCACCGTCGACCCGGGCCGCAGATTCTGATCCCGCGAGAGCCCCTTGTGCGGCACGACGAGATCCTCCAGGAACCCCCGCTCGTACGCCGCGGCGAGCCGCTGATGACTGAGCGCCGCCAACTCGTCCTGAGCCGCACGCGTGATCCCCCACTCGCGCGCGGTCACGGCGGCGTGCTCGCCCATGGAGAGGCCGGTCCGCGGCTCGGCGTTGCGCGGAATGTCGGGCACGAGATGCCGGGGCCGCACCCGCCCCAGAGCCCGCAGCCGCCCCCTCACGGACCGCGCCCGCCGAGCGGCCAGCAACACCTTCCTGAGCTCGTCGTTCACCCCCAGCGGCGCGTCGCTCGCCGTGTCGGCCCCACCGGCGATCCCCGACTCCACCTGCCCGAGCATGACCTTGTTGGCCACGGAAATGATGGCCTGCAACCCGGTCCCGCAGGCCTGTTGCAGGTCATAGGCGGGCGTACGGGAGTCGAGAGCGGATCCGAGGGCGACCTCGCGGGCGAGGTTGAAGTCCCGGCTGTGCTTGAGCACGGCCCCCGCGACGAACTCCCCGACCACTCCCTCCCCTCGGAGCCCGTACGCCTCTACGAGCCCGTCGACGACAGCGGTCAGCATGTCCTGATTCGACGAGGTGGCGTACGGCCCGTCGGACCGGGCGAAAGGAATGCGGCTGCCACCAAGAACCGCGACGCGGCGTACAGAGGGAAGACTCATGTCTCGACCAACTCCTGACCCTTGAGTAACCTTACTCCGAAGTAAATTTACGACCGAGCTGGGAGTTGGACAATGGCCGACCGCTACCTGACCTTCACCGCCACGGGCCCCGGCCGCTTCCTCACCCGCCGCCTGGGCCTCCCCCAGCCGACGCCCCTGCGCCGCTGGACCCCGGAACACCCGTCCCTGACAGGCGACTTGCTCCTGCTCACCACCCCCGCACCCTCCCCCTACACCCAGGACCTCCCGGCCCTCCTGACCACAACCCCCCTCAAGCTCACCCCAACCACCGCCCACCCCACGGCAGTTGTCCTGGACGCCACAGGGGTGACGGACACCCGGACCCTCACCGAGGTGTACGCGGCGCTGCACCCCGTGGTGCGCACCGTGGCGCCCAACGGCCGCGTCCTGGTCCTCGGCTCCCCGCCCGACCCGGCGGACCACCACCAGGCGGCGGCGCAGCAGGCCCTGGAAGGGTTCATACGTTCCCTCGCGAAGGAACTGGGCCGCGGCCGCACCGCCAACCTCGTCCGCGTCTCCGGCCCGATCGCCACCGCGGAATCGACCCTGCGCTTCCTGCTCTCTCCCAAGTCCGCCTACGTCACCGGCCAGCTGATCGAGACCGGCCCCGCCGAAACGCTGGCCGCCCCCGCCGACCGGGACCGCCCCCTGGCGGGCCGCACCGCCCTCGTCACGGGCGCGGCCCGCGGCATCGGCGCGGCGGTCGCGGAGGTCCTCACCCGCGACGGCGCCCACGTCACGGTCCTCGACGTACCCTCCGCCCTCCCGGACCTGACCCACCTCGCCGACCGCCTCGGCGGCACGGCGCTGCCCCTCGACATCACGGCGCCCGACGCGGGCGAACAGATCGCCGCGGCGCTGCCCGACGGCCTCGACATCCTCGTCCACAACGCGGGCATCACCCGGGACCGCAAGCTGGCCAACATGGCGCGGGACCGCTGGACCTCGGTCCTCGACGTCAACCTCACCTCGGTCCTGGCCGTCACCGACACACTCCTCAAGACCGGCACGATCCACCGCGGCGGACGCGTCGTCGCCACGGCGTCGATCGCGGGAATCGCGGGCAACGCGGGCCAGACGAACTATGCGGCGAGCAAGGCGGGCATCATCGGGCTCGTCCGCTCGCTCGGCCCCCGGGCGCTCACGGAGCACGGCGTCACCGTGAACGCGGTGGCCCCCGGCTTCATCGAGACGAAGATGACAGCAGCGGTACCTCTCCTCATCCGCGAAGCGGGCCGCCGTATGAACTCCCTCTCCCAGGGAGGGCTCCCCGTCGACGTCGCCGAGGCGACCTCCTGGCTCTCCCAGGGAGGCCTCAACGCCCAAACCATCCGCGTCTGCGCCCAAAGCCTCCTCGGCGCGTAGCCGTAGGACGGCGCCTTGAACCTCCCCCGCAGCGGCCATGACGAAGGGCGACGCAAGTGGGCTGGCACATGGGGACAGGGCCCCTCAGCCGCCAGCAAGCTCAGCGGCCCGGGAAATCACCCCACCGAGCCGCAGCCGCAAGCCCATCGGCCGGAGAATCGGCCAGCCCCGCCGGGCCGCAGCCGCGAACGAGACGGGAGGGGACGCGGGGGTATGTGCGCACGGAGCACCGAGCACACCCGTCACGCCCAGAGACATCCGACGCGGCGCAGGGATAGCGAGTACGTACATACCCCCGCGGCCCCGCACCCACAGACGAGCCCAGGCGCAAACGAGACGCGAGCGCACGGAGCACCAAGCACCAAGCACCAAGCACCAACCCAACCCTGTACGTACACGCCCCCGCGACCCCGCACCCACCCACGAGCCCAGGCACAAGCGAGACACGAGCACACCGAGCACCAAGCCAACCCTGTACGTACACGCCCCCCGCACCCCCGCACCCGCCCACGAGAGGACGCAATGCCCGCCCTAGCCCTCCTCCGAGCCGCCTTCAAGCGCCCCAGCCACCACCGGCCCGACGTCGCCCCAGCCACCCGCCTCTCCACCACCAGGACCCCGGACCCCGCCCACCTCGCCGCCTACAACCGCATCTGCGGCTTCGGCACGGACCCCGGCAACGCCCTCCCCCTCACGTACCCCCACGTCCTGGCCTTCCCGCTCGCCATGCGCCTCATGACCGCACGAGACTTCCCGCTCCCCCTGCTGGGCCTGGTGCACACCTCCATCGAGATCGCCCAGTACCAACCCCTGAGCCCCACCCAGGAGCTCCACCTCTCCGTTCGCACGACCCAACTCGCCCCCCACCGCCGCGGCACCGAAGCGACCCTCCTCACCGAGGCCACCACCCCCCACGGCGAACTCCTCTGGCAGTCCCACAGCACCTATCTGGCCCGCCACAAAACCCCGACAGCCACCAGCCCCGCCCCTGCCTCCGCCCCTGCCCCTGCCCCTGCCCCCGGCAAGACCTGGCAGCTGCCCGCCGACCTCGGCCGCCGCTACGCCGCCGTCAGCGGCGACCGCAACCCCATCCACCTGCACGCCCTCACCGCCCGCCCCTTCGGCTTCCCCCGAGCCATCGCCCACGGCATGTGGACCGCGGCCCGCTGCCTGGCGGAGCAAGGCACCCCCACCCACGCCCGCGTGGAGTTCAGGGCGCCCGTACCGCTCCCCTCCACGGTGACGTACTCCAGCTCCAGCGCACCTCGGAGCAGCAGTCAACCCACGACCTTCGAACTGCGCAGCGCACAAGGGAGACTGCACCTCACAGGGGCGACGACGGCACCCAGCGACGCCCTTCCATAAGCCCCCCGAGCCCCGCCCAAGCAAAGTTCATGAGCGTCGCCGCAGCCTCCTTCGCGGAGACGGTCCCCTCCACGTTGGCCCACCCGGCCAGCGACTCCGCCGCGCCCACCAGCGCCTGGGCGAGCCCCGCCACCTCCCGGTCGGGAAGGGACGGGTCACCGTGCGCGGACCGCGCCGCCTCCGCGATCAGCGACGTGACGAAGGAGACGATCTCCTCCCGCATCGCGGCGACCTCGGCCGCGAACGGTTCCCCCTGGGTCCGCGCCTGGCTGTGCAGCACGGCCCACCCGTCGGGCCGCTCAGCGGTGTGCGTGAAGAACGCCCGCAGCCCGTCCCACAGTTGACGGTCCGCGGTCGACACAGCAGGGTCCCCACCGCTGGCCCCGTCCCGCACCGCGGCAACCAGCGCCGCCGCCTCCCGCCGGATGCACGCGCTGAAGAGCTCTTCCTTGGAGTTCAGATACAGGTACACGAGCGGCTTGGAGACACCGGCGAGCTCCGCGATCTCGTCCATGGACGCGGCCCGATACCCCCGCTGCCCAAAAGTCCGCACCGCCGCGTCCAGCATCTGCCGCTCACGTACGGCCCGCGGCATCCTCGTCTGCTTCTGCCGCCGCTTCTCGCCCACGCCCACCCCGGCCCCCGCCTTCCCACGCTGTCCATTCACACGTCAGCGTACGGTCAACGGAGACCGGGTCACGATTACCGGAAGCGGACCGGCCACCACCCCACGGCCACCCTCACGGCACGCCGCTCACCCCGCCCACCGGGGCGATCAGCACCTCCACCCTGGCTCCGAGCTTCTCGGCGATCCCGTCCCGCAGCGGCCCGTACACGTCCTCGTTGAGGTGCAGCACCTGTGCGCCGCCGATGAACTCGTCCGCGGCGCGGAAATCCGTGTGGAACAGCCGCCTTCTGCTGTCCGTTCAGGCCGGTCATATTAAGGCTGCCCAGGAAACCGTCAAGGCCGTGCACAGAAACGACCGAGCCCCGTCCCGGAACAGTTCCGGAACGGGGCTCGGGAGGCCGCGGGTTACCGCGAGAGGCCAGAAGGAGAACCCGGACTCAAGCGGCCGCAGGCAACCTCAAGCGGCCGCAGGCACCCCACGCGACGAAGGCGCGTCCTCGACCGAGTCGAAGCCGAAGTCGTCGAGCGGAGACGCCGACGCACTCTCGTACGCCTCGCGGTCGAGGATCTTCTCGCGGGCCGCGACGATCACGGGGACCAGCGCCTGTCCGGCGACGTTCGTCGCGGTGCGCATCATGTCGAGGACCGGGTCGATGGCGAGGAGCAGGCCCACGCCCTCCATCGGGAGGCCGAGCGTCGACAGGGTCAGGGTCAGCATGACCGTGGCGCCGGTGAGACCCGCCGTCGCGGCCGAGCCGACGACCGACACGAACGCGATGAGCAGGTACTCCTTGATGCCCAGGTTCACGTCGAAGATCTGCGCGACGAAGATCGCGGCGATCGACGGGTAGATCGCGGCGCAGCCGTCCATCTTGGTCGTGGCGCCGAAGGGCACCGCGAAGGACGTGTACTCCTTCGGGACGCCGAGGCGCTCGGTGACCTTCTGGGTGATCGGCATGGTGCCGACCGAGGAGCGGGAGACGAAGGCCAGCTGGATCGCGGGCCAGGCGCCCTTGAAGAACTGGAGCGGGTTGACCTTGGCGACGAACGCGAGCAGCAGCGGGTAGACGCCGAACATCACCAGGGCGCAGCCGATGTAGATGTCCGCGGTGAACGTCGCGTACTTGCTGATGAGGTTCCAGCCGTAGTCCGCGATGGCGAAGCCGATGAGGCCGACGGTGCCGATCGGGGAGAGCTTGATGACCCACCACAGGGCCTTCTGGAGGAGGGCGAGGACGGACTCGCTCAGCTCCAGGATCGGCTGGGCCTTGTCGCCGATCTTCAGCACGGCGATACCGGCGACGGCGGCCATGAAGACGATCTGCAGGACGTTGAGCTGGGTGAAGGGCGTGATGACGTCCGTCGGGATGATCCCGGTCAGGAAGTCGATCCAGGAGCCCGCGTGGTCGGGGGCCTTGCCGTCCTTCGGGGTCAGGCCGGTGCCGGAGCCCGGGTTGGTGATCAGGCCGATGGTGAGGCCGATGGCGACCGCGATCAGCGACGTGATCATGAACCACAGCAGCGTGCGGGTGGCCAGCCGGGCGGCGTTGTTGACCTTCCGCAGGTTGGTGATGGACACCAGGATCGCGAAGAAGACGAGCGGGGCGACCGCGAGCTTCAGGAGTCCGATGAAGGTGTCGCCGACCTTGGAGAGGGTGGTGACGAGCCAGGAGATGTCCTGGCTGCGGGCGAGCCAGCCGAGCAGGACGCCCAGCACCAGGCCGCCGAGTATCTGCGCCCAGAAGGGGATCTGGAGGAACTTGGGTATCCGGAAGCCGGACTGGGGCTTCTCGGGCTGGTCGGCCTTGTCGGCGGACGTCGCGGAATTCGCGGACACGGACACACTCCGGTGAGGAAAGTCAGGGGGAGGGGGACGTACGGGAGCGGCGACCGCGAAGGGTCAGCAGGGCCGCTGCGGCGGGGGTCACGTTCAGATGTGACAGGCCGCGGACATGCAGCGGCAGAGGTCGACATGCAGGCGCGCCACGAGCGGGACGCTCATGGCGTGGCGGTGCGCTGCTGCTGTCTTCATGTCGAACACGTTAACACTCATGCTTTGAGAACATCAAAGGTCTTGTTTGAGGTAAACGGAAGGGTTACCCCCGCATAGGGCATGCCCCGCCCACCCCAACTCCCCCACAACGCACGGAACCCCGGCCCCGGAGCGATGCGCTCCGGAACCGGGGTCCCCAGAAGTGTGTGACGAAGCTTACGAGCCCTGCGCCTGAGCGCCACCGCTCGCCCGCGTACCGCCGCTCGCGCGCACGCCGTCCGTCGACTGCGCGCGTGCCGCGTCGTCCGCCTCGTCCTCCTGCGTGCGGTTCGCCTCCAGGTTGGCCTTGGCGCGGTCCACGCGCGCCACGACCTCGACCGAGGCGCGGTCCCGCTCCTTGCGGAGGACCACGAAGCTGATCGGCGCGGAGATGACCAGCGCGAGCAGCAGCACCCAGAGCAGGTTCGATTCGCCGAGGCCGCGCGGCAGGATCTCGGAGTAGACCAGGCCCCAGACGACCAAGAAGCAACCCACGAAGATCCCGAGGCGCATCAGCGTGTAGCGGAGCATGTCAATCCACTCTTCCGTTCCGAAATGGGCCCGAGTAGGACGAGCCTCTCCAGTGAAGCACGGAGAACTCCGCCCCCGGCAAGGGGGGCAGGGCAAAGGCAGGCCCTATCGAAGCTGCAGCAGGAGCACGATGTCGTCGCGGTCGTCGCCCGGCGCGACACGTATGGCGCCGGGCACCCGCCCGACCTCCTTGTATCCGCAGGACGTGTAGAAGTGTTCGAGGCCGGTGCCGCCGCGGCAGGTGAGCCGGACGGCGTCCGTGCCCTCCAGCGAGCGGGCCGCGTCCTCGACGGCCTTCATCAGATCGCGGCCGTAGCCCTTGCCCTGGTGCCGGGGGTGGACCATGACCGTGTAGAGCCACACCCAGTGCTTCATGAGGCGGTGGGTGTTGTGGGTGAGGAACGCCGTCGCGGCGACGGCGCCCTCCTCGTCGTACCCCACGAGGAGCCGTGTGCGGCCCTCGGCCATCGCGGCGAGGTGCCGGACGAACTCGGGGCGTATCTCCTCGGCCGTCGTGGGCGGCACGAAGCCGACGGCCCCGCCCGCGTTGGTGACGTCGGCCCACAGGGCGAGGACGCCGTCGCGCAGCGCGGGGTCGACCGGCGGGTCGAGGCGGAACGTGAGCGACATGGGCAGCGCGCCCTCAGACCCGCATCGCCTGGGGCGTCTCCCGCAGCAGCGGGTCGGCCCCCTCGTACTCCCGGATCGCCTCGTAGCGCGTGTTCCGCTCGACCGGGCGGAAGCCCGCCTCGCGGATCAGGTCGAGGAGGTCCTCGCGGGTCAGCTTGTTCGGCGTACCGAAGTTGTCCGCGTCGTGCGTGATCTTGTACTCGACGACCGAGCCGTCCATGTCGTCCGCGCCGTGCTGCAGGGCGAGCTGCGTGGTCTGCAGGCCGTGCATGACCCAGAAGACCTTGACGTGCGGCACGTTGTCGAAGAGGAGCCGCGAGACCGCGAAGGTCTTCAGGGCCTCCGCGCCGGACGCCATGGTCGTGCGCGCCTGGAGCTTGTTGCGGACCTTGCCGTCCTTCATGTCCACGAAGTCGTGCTGGTAGCGCAGCGGGATGAAGACCTGGAAGCCGCCGGTCTCGTCCTGCAGCTCACGCAGGCGAAGGACGTGGTCGACGCGGTGGCGCCGCTCCTCGATGTGGCCGTACAGCATCGTGCTCGGGGTCTTCAAACCCTTCTCGTGCGCGAGGCGGTGGATGCGCGACCAGTCCTCCCAGTGGGTGCGGTGGTCGACGATGTGCTGGCGGACCTCCCAGTCGAAGATCTCCGCGCCGCCGCCGGTCAGCGACTCCAGGCCCGCCTCGATGAGCTCGTCCAGGATGTCGGAGGCCGACATGCCGGAGATCGTCTCGAAGTGGTGGATCTCCGTGGCGGTGAAGGCCTTCAGGGAGACGTTCGGGAGCGCCTTCTTGAGCTCGCTCAGCGAACGCGGGTAGTAGCGCCACGGCAGGTTCGGGTGCAGGCCGTTGACGATGTGCAGCTCGGTGAGGTTCTCGCCCTCCATCGCCTTGGCGAGGCGGACGGCCTCCTCGATGCGCATCGTGTACGCGTCCTTCTCGCCCGGCTTGCGCTGGAACGAGCAGTACGCGCAGGACGCGGTGCACACGTTCGTCATGTTGAGGTGGCGGTTGACGTTGAAGTGCACGACGTCGCCGTTCTTGCGGGTGCGCACCTCGTGGGCGAGCCCGCCGAGCCAGGCCAGGTCGTCCGACTCGTAGAGCGCGATGCCGTCCTCGCGGGACAACCGCTCC
This sequence comes from Streptomyces sp. NPDC042371, assembly GCF_056437465.1. NCBI lineage: Bacteria > Bacillati > Actinomycetota > Actinomycetes > Kitasatosporales > Streptomycetaceae > Streptomyces > Streptomyces sp. NPDC042371. Next base: position 89,504 of record NZ_JBWKAP010000017.1, read on the forward strand.
CCGGCCCGGACCTTGTCCTCTAGATCGCGCTTGAGTCCTGCGTCCATGCCTCGCCCTTACCTCTCCCTGCGACCCGCCATCGCCGACGGCGACCTGCGACAAACTCCCGGCAACGGTACTCCCCCACCCTCCTGGCGGGAGGTGCCCCCTACGGCTCTTCCGGAAGCTCTCCGACCCGGTTCTCCCACTTGGTGGAGAGCACGATGGTCGTCCGCGTCCGGGACACGCCCCGCGTGCCGCTGAGCCTGCGGATCGTCTTCTCCAGGCCGTCCACGTCGCTGGCCCTGACCTTGAGCATGTACGAGTCGTCGCCCGCGATGAACCAGCAGTCCTCGATCTCGTGCAGGTCCTTCAGCCGCCGCGCCACGTCCTCGTGGTCGGCCGCGTCGGAGAGCGAGATGCCGATGAGGGCGATGACGCCGAGACCGAGTGAGGCGGAGTCGACGGTGGCGCGGTAGCCCGTGATGACACCGGCCGCCTCGAGGCGGTTGATCCGGTCCGTGACGCTGGGCCCGGAGAGGCCGACGAGCCGCCCGAGTTCGGCGTACGAAGCACGGCCGTTCTCGCGCAAAGCCTGGATGAGCTGCCTGTCCACGGCGTCCATAGGTCCGATGCCTTTCATTATTCAGCGATACGGCGAGTCTATGTGTAGAATCTAAGGCGTAACAGGGTCTAGCCCCTGTGAATCTTTCTCAATCTCAGCCGATCAACGACGATCCTTCAGGAGTGAGTCACCCGTGTACTCGATCGAGATGGCCTACGCCCGCATGCGCGAGCTCCAGGACATGGCCAACCGCTCGCGTGCCCACCAGACCGCCGCGCCCAAGGCCCGCGCGAAGCGCGCCGCCAAGAAGCGCTAACCCCCCTGGGAGCCGGAGCCCAGCTCTCCCTCCCACCGGCGGTACAAGCTGTGCGGCACCCGTGCCGCGTCCAGCACCCGCCCGGCGACGAAGTCCACCAGATCCTGGATGTGCGTCGCCCCCGCGTAGAACGCCGGAGAGGCGGGCAGCACGATCGCGCCCGCCTCGTCCAGGCTCACCAGGTGCTTCAACGTCTGTCCGTTCAGCGGCGTCTCGCGCACACAGACCACGAGCCGTCGGCCTTCCTTGAGCGTCACGCTCGCCGACCGCTGCAGCAGGTCCTTCGAGAGCCCGAGCGACACCCCGGCCACGCACGCCGTGGACGCCGGGACGATCAGCATCCCCTTCGTCGCGTACGAACCCGAGGACGGCCCCGCCGCCAGGTCACCTGCGGCCCAGTACCGCACGTCGGACACATCGGGGTCGAACACCGCCGGCTTGCCGTCCGCGCCGCGCCCCAGCCAGTGCCACAGGTCGTCGCGCCAGTGCGCGTCCCGGAAGGCGATGCCCGTCTCGTCGAGCAGCGTCAGCCGCGAGGCCCGCGACACGACGAGGTCGACGCTCTCCCCCGCCGCGAGCAGCGCACGCAGCACAGCGGCGGCGTACGGCGTACCCGAGGCACCCGACACCCCCACGATCCAAGGCCTACGCTGCGTATCTCCTGGGTTCACGCTGTGAAGCCTATCCCCGGGCTGTTCAGACGGTGAGCCCGCGTACGAGCAGATCGAGCAGCGCGCACGCGAACAGGGCGATTCCGATGAACCCGTTCACCTGGAAGAAGGCACGGTTCAGCCGGGACAGGTCGTGCGGCTTCACGATCGAGTGCTCGTAGACGAAGGCACCGGCCACGACCGCGAGGCCGAGCCAGAAGAACGCGCCCGCGTCGGTGGACGCCGCGTACCAGACGAAGAGTGCCGTGGTCACCAGGTGACAGGCGCGGGCGCCCCGGATCGCGGCCGGAATGCCGAACCTCGCGGGCACCGACTTCACGCCGACCTCGCGGTCCGTCTCCACGTCCTGACAGGCGTAGATCAGGTCGAAGCCGCCGATCCAGATGCCGACCGCGAGCCCGAGGATCACCGCCTGGCCCGACCACTCACCGGTGATCGCGATCCAGGCGCCGACCGGGCCCATCGCCTGGGCCAGGCCGAGGATCGCCTGCGGGAAGTTCGTGAACCGCTTCCCGTACGGATAGACGACCATCGGGATCACCGCGACGGGCGCGAGCGCCAGGCACAGCGGGTTGAGCAGCGCGGCCGACGCAAGGAACACGACGAGCGCGATCAGTGCGCCCGTCCACGCCGACTTCACCGACACCGCGCCCGTGACGAGCTCGCGGTGGGCGGTGCGCGGGTTCCTGGCGTCGATCTCGCGGTCGATGATCCGGTTCGCCGCCATGGCGAACGTCCGCAGCCCCACCATGCACACGGTCACCAGGAGCAGCCGCCCCCAGTGGATGTTCTCGTCCAGCTGGAACATCGCGGTCAGCGCCGCGATGTAGGCGAACGGCAGCGCGAACACCGAGTGCTCAATCATCACGAGCCGAAGAAATGCCTTGGTGCGCCCCGGCTGCGGGATCGCGGCTGATGCTGAACTCACGAGAGTCCGTACTCCTTCCAGCGGCGGTCGACCTTCGCCGCGATGGACGGGTCGGACTCGACCATGTTCGGCCAGCCCCCGTCCCGTACGTAGCCCTCTTCGGGCAGCTTCTTCGTCGCGTCGATGCCCGCCTTGCCGCCCCAGAACTGCTGGTAGGAGGCGTGGTCGAGGTGGTCGACGGGACCCTCGACGACCGTGAGGTCACGGGCGTAGTCCGTGTTGCCGAGCGCGCGCCAGGACACCTCGTGCAGGTTGTGCACGTCGCAGTCCTTGTCCACCACGATGATCAGCTTCGTAAGGGACATCATGTGCGCGCCCCAGATGGCGTGCATCACCTTCTGCGCGTGCTTCGGGTACTTCTTGTCGATCGAGACGATCGCGCAGTTGTGGAAGCCGCCCGACTCCGGCAGGTGGTAGTCCACGATGTCCGGGACGATCACCTTGAGGAGAGGGAGGAAGAACCTCTCCGTCGCGCGGCCGAGCGGGCCGTCCTCCGTCGGCGGGCGGCCGACCACGATCGACTGGAGCAGCGGACGCTTCCGCATCGTCACACAGTCGATCTTCAGCGCGGGGAACGGTTCCTGCGGCGTGTAGAAGCCCGTGTGGTCGCCGAAGGGACCCTCCGGCAGCATCTCGCCCGGCTCCAGCCAGCCCTCGATGACGACCTCGGCGTGCGCGGGGACCTGGAGCGGGACCGTCTTGCAGTCGACCATCTCGACGCGCTTGCCCTGGATGAACCCGGCCAGCATGTACTCGTCCATGTCGCCGGGCAGCGGCGCGGTAGAGGCGTACGTCACGGCGGGCGGGCAGCCGAAGGCGATGGCGACGGGCAGCTTCTCGCCGCGCCGCGCGGCCACCTGGTAGTGGTTGCGGCTGTCCTTGTGGATCTGCCAGTGCATGCCGATGGTGCGCTTGTCGTGGCGCTGCAGGCGGTACAGACCGAGGTTGCGCACCCCGGTGTCCGGGTCCTTGGTGTGGGTCAGGCCGAGGTTGAAGAAGGAGCCGCCGTCCTCGGGCCAGGTGAAGAGCGCGGGCAGCTGCTCAAGGTCCACGTCGTCGCCCGTGAGGACGGTCTCCTGGACGGGCGCGCTGTCCGCCTTCACCTTCTTCGGAGGTACGTGCGCCATCGCGCCGAGCTTCCCGAAGGCCTCGCGCACACCGACGAAGCCGTGCGGCAGCTCCGGCTTGAGCAGTCCGCCGATCTTCTCGCTGATCTTGTCGTACGACTTCAGGCCGAGCGCCTTCAGGAGGCGGCGGTCCGTCCCGTACACGTTCATCGCCAGGGGCATCGCGGAGCCCTTGACGTTCTCGAAGAGGAGCGCGGGGCCACCGGCCTTCTGGACGCGGTCGGTGATCTCGCCGACCTCCAGGTACGGGTCGACCTCGGCCTTGATGCGCTTGAGATCGCCCTCGCGGTCCAGTGCCCGGAGCAGGGAGCGAAGATCGTCGTAAGCCATGCGTTCCAGTATCCGGCACCGGTTACCCTGGCCCCGTCACCGGGGGCTCGCACGCCGCCCGCCGCAACCGCTTGGGGGATCGCGCCACCATGCTCAGGTATCTGCCGTTCCTGCTGGTCCTGGCGGTGTGGATCTATGCCTTCATCGATGTCCTGAACACTCCGGAGAAGGAGGTCAGGCATCTGCCCAAGGTGGTGTGGGTCATCATCGTGCTGCTCTTCGGAGAGGTCCTCCTCGGCCCCATCGCCTGGTTCGTCACCGGCAAGAAGCGCCACTCCCCCGGCAGCGGCGGGCGCGGCCGCGGCGGCTGGGTGGCCCCCGACGACAACCCGGAGTTCCTGAAGTCCCTGAAGGAAAAGGAAGAGGACCCGGACGAGAACCGGCGCGACAAGGGCAACGAGGGCTGACGGACCGTGGAACTGCGGCTGCTCGTGACCTTCGAGAAGGTCGCCACCGTCCTCAGCTTCACCCGCGCCGCCACCGAGCTGAAGTACGCGCAGTCCAGCGTCACCAGCCAGATCCGCGCCCTGGAGACCTCCCTCGGCACGGAGCTCTTCGACCGGCTCGGCAGCCGCATCCGGCTCACCGAGGCGGGCGAGCGGCTGCTGCCCTACGCCCGGCAGCTCATCGAGCTCTCCGACGAGGCGCGGGCCGCCGTCGTCGGCGCCGAGGAGCCCTCCGGCGCGATCGCGGTGGGCACGATGGAGTCACTGACGTCCTACCGGCTGCCGCCGCTCCTTGAGCTCTTCCACCACCGCTACCCGAAGGTGCGGCTCTCGCTGCGCCCCACGCTGGGCGACGAGACCCGGCAGGCGCTGCGGCAGGGGACGTACGACGTGGGCTTCCTGATGGAGCCGGAGACCGAGCACCAGGGCCTGGAGACCGAGGTCCTCGCGCGGGAGCCGCTGGTCCTGGTCTGCGCCCCCGGCCATCCGCTGGCGGCGCGCGGCGCGGATCCGCTCACCACGGGCGACCTGGCCTCGGCGCAGCTGGTGGGCACCGAGCCCGGCTGCCCGTACCGGGACCTCTTCGAGGACGAGCTGCGCGAACGGACCGGCGCGCCACCCCCCTTCATGGAGTTCGGCACCATCGAGGCGACGAAGCAGGGGGTGGCGGGCGGTCTGGGGGTCGCGCTGCTGCCTGCCGTGGCGGTGGCCCGGGAGCTTGCGGAGGGCACGCTGGTCCGGCTGGACTGGGAGCCGCCGTTCACACTGTGGACGCAGCTCGCGTGGCGGTCGGGGAAGCGTCTCGCTCCGCAGGTGCGGCTGTTCGTGGAGCAGGCCGTGCGGCTCGTGCGGGAGCAGAGTTCGTCGCCCGGGCCAGCGTCACCTTGAGGCTGGCAAGGACGATCAGCGGGACGCCGAGCGCCTGGACGAGCCCGATGTGGTGGCCGTAGACCGCCCAGTCGGCGACCATCGCGACCGCCGGGTAGGTGAAGGCGAGCACGGCGATCTTGGCGGTGGGCAGCTTGGCGTACGCCGCGTACATCAGGACGTACATCAGGCCTGTGTGGATCACGCCGAGTCCGGCGAGCCAGGCCCAGCCCGCGCCGGTGCCGCTCATCGCGCCGAAGTCGGTGAAGGGCAGCAGCAGCGGGATGCCGACGACGACCTGGATCAGGGCGATCAGGTGCGGCCGGACGCCGGTGACGCGCTTGGTGACGAGCGTGGACAGGGCGTAGAGGACGGCCGCGAGGAGCGCGAGGCCGATTCCGGCGAGTGAGCCCGCGTCGCCAGGACGCACCCCGGAGACCAGCACGAGTCCCGCGAACGCGGCCGTCAGCCAGCCCAGTTGGGAGCGGGTCAGACGCTCGCGCAGGACGAGGGCGCTGAGCAGCACGAGGAAGAACGGCTGTGTGTGGTAGACGACGGTGGCCAGTGAGATCGAGGTGGCCTCGTACGCCTTGAAGAGGAACACCCAGTTGAAGACGATGAACACCCCGCCGAGCGCGGCGAGTCCGAACTTCTTGAGGGTGAGGCCGTGGTTGCGGAAGTAGCCGCGGGCGAAGGCGTACGTGCCGAGGGCGAGGGCGCCGAACAGGACGCGGAAGAAGACGACGTTGAAGGCGGAAGCGCCGGACTCGACGACGAAGATCCCGAGGGTGCCCGACAGCATCATGGCGGCGGTGAGCTGGGCTGTGCCCGTGCGCTCCGAAGGCTTGGCGGTTGTCATGCCGATGAAGCTACGAGCGGGCGTATGTGCTGGTCCACGCGCCAGTGGGGCGTCCTCCCGATGGGTCCATCGGCGCTGTCGATGAGGCCTGACCGGGGGCCCGGGTGGGCACGATGGGAGGCATGAGCAACGCATCGCGCATCCCGACGGTCGATCTGCGGCCGTGGCTCTCCAGCGACCCCGAGGCCCGTGCGCGGACGGCCCGGACCGTCGACGAGGCCCTGCGGACGGCCGGGTTCCTCCTGGTGACCGGGCACGGCGTCGACCCGGCCCTGCGCACGGCGATCCGGTCCTCGGCGCGCGGCTTCTTCCGGCTCCCGGAGCAGGCGAAGCGGCCGTACGCGGTGAAGGTCGGCGACCGCGGCTGGCTGGGGCCCGGCGCCGAGGCCAACAGCTACGCGGAGGGCACGGCCGCTCCCCCCGACCTCAAGGAGTCGCTGTCCTTCGCGGCGGACGAGCCGACCGGGGACGCGGCGGTGGACGCGGAGTGGTTCGCGGCGAACACCTGGCCGGAGGAGGCGCCGGAGCTGCGGGCCCTCGTGCAGACGTATCTGCGGGAGATGCGGTCGCTCTCGGACCGCCTCCTCGAACTCCTCGCCGTGGCGCTCGGCGAGGACGAGGACTTCTTCACCCGCCACACGGCGCACCCCACCTGGGGCTTCAACATCAACTGGTATCCGGGGCGGGAGACCGTGGGCGAGCCGGAGCCGGGCCAGTTCCGCATCGGCCCGCACACCGACTTCGGCACGGTCACGGTCCTCGACCGGCAGGCGGGCCGGGGCGGGCTGCAGGTGTTCACGGAGGAGGGCGGCTGGCAGGACGCGCCGTTCGACCCGGCGGCGTTCACGGTCAACATCGGTGACCTGATGGCGCGTTGGACCGGCGGCCGCTGGCAGTCGGGCCGCCATCGCGTGCTGCCGCCGCCCGCGGAGCTGCCCGCGGAGGAGCTGATGTCGCTGGTGTACTTCTACGAGTGCGACCCGGGCACGGACGTCCAGGGCGTCGACTCGCACGTGTATCTGCGGGGGCAGTTGGACGCGATCACCGTGGAGCGGCCGGAGTAGCCGTCTCGTACGCGGCGCGGAGCTCCTGCCAGCGGTCCGGGCGCCACGTCGACCAGTCCTCGGGACGGCCCTCCAGCGCCGCCACGAGGAGCTCGAAGTGGTCGTGCCAGCCGGCGAGGCAGTCGAGGCGCAGCGCGTCGTCGCCGTCGAACTCGTTGGTGAAGCGCAGCGTGGTGCCGGACTCCCCCGCGGGTTCGAGGTGGAACCGGCACCGGCCGTGCAGGTCGATCGTGTACTCGGCGACGACGTCCGGGTCCCAGGCGGTGACGTGCCCGGAGTGGGTGGCGTCCGCCTCCCCGTTGAGCCAGCGCAGCGTGACCGCGCCGCCGAGCCGGGGCTCGAACACGTCGGCGGCGGCGAGCCAGCCCGGCAGTCCGCCGGGGGTGGCCACCGCCGCCCAGACCTTGTCCACAGGGTGGGGAAGGCGCAGCTCGAAGTGCAGGTGCTGGGCGGTACCCCCGGCCCCGGTCCGGCTCGTGCCCTGTCCGATCGTCGCGGTCATGGCACAAGCCTGGCCCGGAGGGGGCGGTTCCGCACGCGCGACACGGGCGCGTTCAGGGGCGTCGGCCCGCCTTGTCGACGACGACGCGCTCCAGGACGGCGCTGTGACCGATGACCGTGCCCTCCTTGAAGCCCATCGGCAGGTCCTCGGCCGCCACCTGCCGCTCACCCAGGAACTGCTTGGTCTCCTTGTCGAAGATCAGCTCCTGCCGCTCGCCGTCGTTCTCCCTGGTGATGGCCACACCATGCCTGCCCGCCGCGTCCACCGCGTCCTGGCGCACCTCAACGCCGGGGATCTTCGACGCGGCGAGGTAGAGCGCCGCGGCCTGCTTCGGGGGCATCAGACCGCCGACGAGGTCGCCGACGAGCACGAACGCGTTCTGGTCCTTGCTCTCGCCGCCCGAGGCCACCCGATACAGCCAGTCCCGCATGTTGACCGGGTCGGACGGCAGCTTCTGCAGGCTGCGGTAGTGCGAGTCGCCCTCCCCCAGGGGCAGGTCCGGCGGCATGCGCTCGTGGTCGAAGCCGTCGACGCGGTCGTCCACCACCTCCGTGTGCCTGCCGTCCACGGACTCCCAGAACTCCCGTACGTGCAGGGGCTGGATGCGGGCCGTCTCGTCGCTGCCCGTCTCCATGTACCGCTCTTTGGTCCTGATGTAGACGAACTGGTCGTCGCGCAGTCCCTTGGGGGTGGGCTGCTTCTCCGCCGCCGCCGCGATCTGTTCCAGCATCCGCACGGTCTCCTTGGACGGCGGCCCCGCCTGCGCCGCCTGGTCGCCGAACGGCGAGGCGACCAGCAGGCCCGCCGCGACGGTCGCGGCGACCGCGCCCGCGAGGAGCGCGGGCCGGAACCAGATCTTGGCGTTCTTCTTCGGCACGGCCGCAGGGGCCGCGTTCTGCCGGATCTCGGTCAACAGGTGCTCCTTGAGCAGGTGATGACGGCCCGGCGGAAGGTCGCGCTCGGGAAATTCGGTCATCGGTTTCCCTCCTCGATGGGCCTGACCGCGGTGGTGCGGTCACCTCTTACCTGTCCGCGCCTCTTGGGTGGTTCCAAGGCTTTTGCGAGTTTCGCCCGGGCCCGGGAGAGCCGGGAGCGCACCGTGCCGACCGGGATGCCGAGCGCGGCCGCCGCGGAGACGTAGTCGAGCCCCGACCAGACGCACAGCGCGAGCACCTCGCGCTCGGCGCGGCGCAGTTCGGCCAGTGCCGTGCGGACGAGGGCGAGCTGCTCCTCGTCGTCGATGCGCCCCGCGAGCTCGTCCGCGAAGTCGGCGACCACCTCGTCCCGCGGCAGCCGCGCGACGGCGGCGGCGTGCCTGCGTGCGGCCCTGCGCGTGTTGCGGGTGACGTTGGTGGCGACGCCGAGCAGCCAGGGCCGCAGCGAGCCGCCGTCCGCGTCGATCCTGCCGCGCAGCCGCCAGGCGTCGAGGAAGGTCAGGGACACGATGTCCTCGGCCTGCGCCCAGTCCCCGGTGAGGCGGTAGGCGTGGTTGTAGACGGAGCGGGCGCAGGCGTCGAAGAGCTCGCCGAAGGCGTCCGCGTCACCGTCCCTGATCCGCGTGCGCAGCACCTGCTGCCGTTCCCGCCGTTCCCGCTGCTCTTGAAGTTCCCCCTGATTCGTCTCCACGCCCCCTACCTGTCCGTACGCAAGAAGCCGGTTCCCGTGACCTGGGTCACGGGAACCGGCTTCGAACGGCAACGGCGCTACGGGAGGGTCAGACCCCCGCGTACGAGTGCTTGCCGGTGACGAAGATGTTCACGCCGTAGTAGTTGAACAGCCAGCAGCCGAAGGCGATCAGGGCCAGGTAGGCGGCCTTGCGGCCCTTCCAGCCCGCGGTGGCGCGGGCGTGCAGGTAACCGGCGTACGCGACCCACGTGATGAAGGACCAGACCTCCTTGGGGTCCCAGCCCCAGTAGCGGCCCCACGCGTCGCCCGCCCAGATCGCGCCCGCGATGATCGTGAACGTCCAGAGCGGGAAGATCGCGGCGTTCAGGCGGTACGAGAACTTGTCGAGCGAGGCCGCCGAGGGGAGCCGCTCCAGGACGGAGGTGGCGAACTTGCCGGGCTGTCCGCCGCTCGACAGCTTCGACTCGTAGCTGTCCCGGAAGAGGTAGAGCATCGTCGAGACGAACCCGACGTAGAAGACCGCACCGCAGAAGATCGCGGTGGAGACGTGGATCCACAGCCAGTACGAGTGGAGGGCGGGCACCAGCTGGTCGCTGTCGGTGTACAGGACGGTGACGGCGAGACCGAGGTCCAGGAGGACCGAGGTGACCAGGGGGAGGCCGAGCCAGGCGATCGGCTTCTTCAGCGTCAGCAGCACCAGGTACACACCGACGGCGACGGTGGAGAAGGTGATGTTGAATTCGTACATGTTGCCCCACGGCGCGCGCTGCACCGACAGGGCGCGGGTGAGCACGCCGCCGAACTCGAGCAGGAAGGCGAGGACGGTGAGGGACACGGCGATGCGGCCGTAGAGGTCCCCCTTCTCGTCGCCCGCAGAGGCGCCGGGCCCGTCCGGCACGTCGCGCGTACCGGCCACGGACCGGGTGACGACCTTGGGCCGCTCAAGCGTCGCCGTGCCGCCCTTGGCCTGGGCGGTGACGGCGGGCGCGGCCGCGGCCGCGGCGGTCTTGCTCTGCGTGAGCGCCGCCGCCGTGCGGGCGACCTTGCTGCGGCTGCCGAAGAGCCACTCCGCCATGTGCGCGAAGAACGCCAGGAGGTAGACGGCCATCGCGGAGTAGATCAGCACATTGCTGATGTGCGCGAGGTTCTCATTGGGCTCGGCGGCCAGGGTGGTGGCGAGATTCACTTCTCAGCCCCTTCGGCAGGAACAACGTCGGAGTCGTGGTCGGCATCGGATGCGGCTGCCGCGTCCGGGTCGGGCTCGGATGCGGTCGGCGCCGTGTCGTGCAGCTGGGCGGCGAGCTGGGAGAGCTCCTCGGGAACCTTCGCGGACTCGCTGCGGCCGAGGCCCGCCATCTCGACGACGGTGACGCCGTCGGCGCCCCTGACCGCCCGCACCCACACGCGGCGGCGCGAGATGAACAGGGATCCCGCGAGACCCAGGACGGCGCCGATCGCGCCGCCCAGCGCCCACTTGGTGCCGGGCTGCTGGGAGATCTGGAAGGTCGCCCACTCCTTGAGGTCCTTCTCGAAGGTGATCGAGCCGGCCCCGTCGGGGAGCTTCATGGTCTCGCCGGGGCGCAGCCGCTGCTTGAGCAGCTCGCCCTTGGCGTCCTTGAACTTCGTCATCTTGCGGGTGTCGAGCTGGTACACGTTCTGCGGGACACCGGAGTTGACGCCCAGGCTGCCGTGGTACGCGGACAGGGCGAGGACCGGGTAGTTCGCGGCGGGGAACTGCGAGAACATCTGGCCCTTGCCGACGCCCGCGAAGGTCGGCACGAAGAAGGCGTTGAAGCCGAGCTGGTCGGACTTGCCGTTCTTGTCGCGGTAGCCGTCCATGACCTTGATGGCGCCGGTCGCGGTGCCGTTCTGGTCGATGGGCAGCACCGGCACGGACGCCCGGTAGACGACCTTGCCCTTGCCGTCGCGGACGGTGACGGCGGGCGCGAAGCCGTGGCCGATCAGGTAGACCTTCGAGCCGTCGACGTCCAGCGGCTCGTTGACCTCGATGGACTTCTTCTTCTCGGCGCCGTCGGGGCCCTCGCTGTAGGTGACGTCCGCGCGGTAGGTGCGGGCCGTGCCGCGGTTGGGGCCCTTCTCCTGGTACGTACCGACGAAATTGTCGAGCTTGAAGCTGAAGGGCGCCAGGTCGTCGGTGTCGTAGAGGCTGCCGGACTTGAAGTCGTCGTACTGGCTGAGGGTGTTGGCGAAGCCGTCGCCCTCCATCACCAGCTTGCCGCCCTCGGACTTGAAGAGCTGTCCGGCGGCGAACGCGATCAGCATCACGATCAGCGCGATGTGGAAGAGCAGGTTGCCCGCCTCGCGCAGGTAGCCCTTCTCCGCGGCGACGGAGCTGCCCGCGCCGGAGCCCGCGGTGTGGGCGCGGAAGCGGCGCTGCTTGAGCATCGCGAGCGCGGCCTCGTGCACCTGCTCGGGCTCGGCGTCGGTGCGCCACGTCGTGTACGCGGGCAGCCGGGTCAGCTTCTTGGGGGCGCCCGGCGGGCGGCCGCGGAGCTGGCCGACGAACTGCCAGGTGCGGGGCACGATGCAGCCGATGAGGGAGATGAACAGCAGGATGTAGATCGCGGAGAACCACACCGAGCTGTAGACGTCGAAGAGCTGCAGCTTGTCGTAGAGCGGAGCGAGCGTGGTGTGCCGGTCCATGAAGTCCTGGACCTTGAGCTCGTCGACGTTGTTCTGCGGGATCAGCGAGCCCGGGATGGCGCCGAGGGAGAGCATCAGGAGCAGGATCAGCGCGACCCGCATCGAGGTGAGCTGCCGCCAGAACCAGCGCACCCAGCCGATGGGGCCGAGGCGTGGCATGTTGGGCGGCTCGTCGCGCTCCCGTGGGGCGGTCGACAGCTTGGCGCCCGCGGCACCGAGGTCGCTGTCCTCACGGGTCTCGGTCGTGCCCTCGGGAGCTTCGGGCGTTCCCTCGGGAGCTTCGGTCTTGCTCATGGATCAGATCCCCACCGTGTAGCCGTTGGTCCAGACCTGCATCTCCTGCACGATGCTGTCCCATGCGCCGGTGACGAGGAGCAGGCCGGTCGCGATCATCATGATGCCGCCGATGCGCATCACCCAGACGTAGTGCCGCTTCACCCAGCCGAACGCGCCGAGCGTCTTGCGGAAGGCCACCGCCGCGAGGATGAACGGAATACCGAGCCCCAGAGAGTACGCGACACCGAGGATGGCACCCCGCTGCGGGTTGGCGCCGTCCGCGGAGAGGGCGACGACCGAGGCGAGGGTCGGGCCGATGCACGGCGTCCAGCCGACGGCGAAGAGAGCGCCCACTATCGGTGCTCCGGCCAGCCCGACGGCGGGCCGCTTGTGGAAGCGGAACTCGCGCTGGGTGAGCCACGGCATGAGCCCCATGAAGAAGAGCCCGAGCGCGATCATGACCACGCCGAGCGTCGTGTTGATGGTGCTCTGGTGCTCCCTGAGCGTGCGCCCCAGGGCACCGAAGAAGACGGTGGCCGAGACGAACACCACGGTGAACCCGGCCACGAAGAGACCGGCACCCGCGACCATCCGGCCCCGACGCGCCTCGCCGAGGTCCTGGCCGCTGACCCCGGTGACGTACGACAGGTAGCCGGGCACCAGCGGCAGGACGCACGGTGAGAAGAAGGAGACGAGCCCGCCGAGCACCGCGACCGGGATCGCGAGGAGCAGGGCCCCGCTCAGAACGGTCTGGTTCGGGCCGCTGATGGCCGCGAGCGTCGACATCACTTCTCCGCGAGCACGGGGTCGATCATCTTCCGCAGCTTCTCTTCGTCCAGCGGCTGCTGCGAACGGGCCGCGATCTTCCCGTCCCGGTCGACGACGAGCGTGGAGGGGATGAAGTTCGGGTTGAGCGAGCCCTTGGGGAAGCGCAGCATCAGCTTCCCGCTCGGGTCGTGCAGGCTCGGGTACGGAACCTTGTGTTCCTTCTCGAACTGGATCGCGGGGCCCCGCTCGGGGTCACGCGTGTTGATCCCGACGAACTCGACGCCCTTGGCCTTCGTGTCCGCGGCGACCTTCACGAAGTTCGGCGCCTCGGCCCGGCACGGCGCGCACCAGGAGCCCCAGACGTTGATGACTACGATCTTGCCCTTGTAGTCCTCGGCGATGTTCAGCTTCTTGCCGTCGAGGGTCTCGCCGTCGAGCGACGGGTTCGCCTTGCGGTCCGCCTTCTTGACGGTCGCGATGCCGTCGGACCCGGCGACGAAGTTGGTGTTCCCGGAACCGCCGGACGTGCCGCCGGAGCTGCAGGCGGACAGTGTCAGCGCGGCGACGGCGGCACCTGCGGTGAGCAGGGCGGCACGACTGCGACGGTGACTGCTGCTATCGATGCGGTGTGGGGCACGGCAGGCAACACTCATGTGAAAAGTTTCGCATGTCCATTTCGCGGATCTTCCGCGCCCCCTCCACCGAACGAAGTCCGCTCTTCAGAGCGGCCGGGAGCAGCCTCAGAGGCTCTTCCAGCCGCCCGCGGGCTGCTGGCCGACCTCAAGGCCCTGGAGCTTGGCGAGGACCTTGGGGTCCTGCACGTCGAGCCAGTCCACGAACTGGCGGAACGAGACGAGGCGCACGTCCTTCTTGCCCGCGATGTGCTTCAGGGCCTCCTCCACGGCATCCATGTAGATGCCGCCGTTCCACTCCTCGAAGTGGTTGCCGACGAAGAACGGCGCCCGGTTGCTCTCGTAGGCCCGCTTGAACCCGGATATGTACGCCTCCGTGGCCTGCTTGCGCCAGCCCGGGTAGTTGTACGAGGGAGCCTTCGTCGAGTTCTTCGACTGGTTGGCGAGGATGTTGTAGTCCATCGACAGGACCTCGAAGGAGTGCCCGGGGAAGGGCATGGCCTGCAGCGGCAGGTCCCAGATGCCCATCTTCTTCTGGGGCCAGCGCTGGCGGCCGCCGGGCGAGGACGCGTCGTAGCGCCAGCCGAGCTTCTTCGCCGTCGGCAGCAGGTTGTCCTGGCCGAGCAGACAGGGCGTGCGGCCGCCGACGAGTTCCTTGTCGTAGTCGAAGGGCAGCGAAGGCAGGTCGGTCCAGCCCGTGTTCGTACGCCACTTCTTCACAAAGGACTTGGCCTGGTCGATCTCGTCCTGCCACTGTGCGGACGTCCAGTTGGCGACCGAACCCGAGCCCGCGCAGAAGTGCCCGTTGAAGTGCGTGCCGATTTCATGGCCGTCGAGCCAGGCCTCGCGGACGTACTTCAGTGTGTCCTTGATGTGACCGTCGGTGAGATATCCGATGTCGGATGCGCCGACGCCGTTGTTCGGCGGACGGTACATGCGCTTCTTCGATTCCGGGAGCAGATAAAGCCCGGAGAGGAAGAACGTCATGTGCGCGTCGTGCTCCTTGGCGAGCTTCAGAAAGCGCGGGAACAGACCGTTCCCCACTTCGCCCGCACCGTCCCAGGAGAAGATCACGAACTGCGGCGGCGTCTCGCCCGGCTTCAGTGGAACGGGCTTGCCCGGCTGGTGGGGCTGCTTGCCGGTGTAGGCGGTCGACCCGTCACCGATCGGCTTGGCGGGCTGCTTGCCCGCGCCGCCCTGCTCGTCCCCGGCCTTTCCCGCGGACCCCGACGAATCGCCGCCGCCGGAGCCGCATGCAGCGAGCCCGAAAGCGGCCGCCGTGCCGGCTCCGATTCCGAGCATTCCCCTGCGGCTGATGTCGCGCATTCCATCCCCATTCGTCGCGCCCTTGGGTCCGGCCCTGCTCTATCTGCCTGCAAGACGGACGACTACTTAGAGGGCGCGACGATCAGGGGGGTTCCGGTAAGTCGCAGTTATTTATGTTGTTTTACCGGAACGGGACATACAGTCGCTGCGCGATTACGCGACGTCGATAATCCGGGGGGCCGAAAGGGAAAGCGGGTGCCCTCAAGCGCCGAATGCCTTGCCCTTACCCTTCACCGGCTTGGCACCCGCGAGCAGATGCGCGGGCACGAGATCCCTTGCGGGCTCGGTATATCCGACCGAGACGATCTTGTCGCCGCGGTAGGTGAACGTCGTCAGCGAGGCGAGCGTGCACTGCCGCTTGCGCGGGTCGTGCCACAGCCGCCGCTTCTCCACGAAGCTGCGCACGATCCAGATCGGCAGCTGGTGGCTGACGCACACCGCCTCGTGCCCGCGGGCCGCGTCCTTCGCCGCGTCCAGGGCGCCCATCATCCGTACGACCTGCTCGATGTACGGCTCACCCCAGGACGGCTTGAAGGGGTTGACGAGGTGCTTCCAGTTGTCGGGGTTCTTCAGCGCGCCGTCGCCCACCCCGAAGGTCTTGCCCTCGAAGACGTTGCCCGCCTCGATGAGCCGCCCGTCGGTGGCGAGGTCCAGACCGTGCGCCTTGGCGATCGGCGTGGCCGTCTCCTGGGCGCGGTCCAGCGGCGAGGCGACGACATGCGTGACGTCGCGCTGGGAGAGGTGCTCGGCGACGCGGTCGGCCATCTGCCGGCCCAGCTCGGAGAGGTGGTAGTCGGGCAGCCGCCCGTACAGGATCCCTTCCGGGTTGTGCACCTCGCCGTGGCGCATCACATGGACGACGGTCAGCTCGTCGCCCGCCGGGGTGGCGGTCATGCGGAGACCTCCGTGGCTTCCGCGGCCGCGCGCGCGGCACCCGGCAGGGCGGCGGCGATCCGCTCGACGGCCCGCTCGTCGTGAGCGGTGGACACGAACCAGGACTCGAAGGCCGACGGCGGCAGATAGACGCCCTGCGACAGCATCGAGTGGAAGAACGCGGTGAAGCGGAAGGAGTCCTGCGCCTTCGCGTCCTCGTAGTTGCGGACCTCGCGGTCGGCGAAGAAGACGGAGAACATGTTCGACGCGTTCTGCACCCGGTGGGCGACGCCCTCCTTGGCCAGCGCCTCCGTCACGAGCGAGCGGAGCTCCGCGGAGACCGCGTCCACCTTCTCGTACGCCGCGTCGTCCAGGAGCCGCAGCTGCGCGAGGCCCGCGGCCGTCGCGACCGGGTTACCGGACAGCGTGCCCGCCTGATAGACGGGGCCCGCCGGGGCGAGGTGCGCCATGACGTCCGCGCGGCCGCCGAAGGCCGCGGCCGGGAAGCCGCCGCCCATGACCTTGCCGAAGGTCATCAGGTCGGGCGTCACGCCGTCCACGCCGAACCAGCCCGCCTTCGACGTACGGAAGCCGGTCATCACCTCGTCCGAGATGTACAGCGCGCCGTTCTTGGCGCAGGCGGCCTTGAGGCCCTCGTTGAAGCCGGGGCGCGGCGGCACCACGCCCATGTTGCCCGGCGACGCCTCGGTGATGACGCAGGCGATCTCACCGGGGTACTTGTGGAAGGCCTCGTGCACGGCCTCGATGTCGTTGTACGGGACGACGATGGTGTCGCCCGCCTGGGCACCGGTGACCCCGGGGGTGTCCGGAAGCCCGAACGTCGCCACGCCCGAGCCCGCCGCGGCGAGCAGCGCGTCGACGTGCCCGTGGTAGCACCCGGCGAACTTGATCACCTTGGCGCGGCCGGTGAAGCCGCGCGCGAGACGGATGGCGGACATGGTCGCCTCGGTGCCGCTGGAGACGAGCCGCACCTGCTCGACGGGCTCGATGCGGGCCACGATCTCCTCGGCGAGCGCGACCTCACCCTCACCGGGCGTGCCGAAGGAGGTGCCGCGCGAGACGGCCTCCTGCACGGCGGCGGTCACCTCGGGGTGGCTGTGCCCGAGGATCATCGGACCCCACGAGCACACGAGGTCGACGTACTCACGGCCGTCGGCATCAGTCAGGTACGGACCGGCACCGGACACCATGAAACGGGGCGTACCACCCACAGCGCGGAACGCGCGCACGGGAGAGTTCACACCGCCGGGCGTCACGGCCGCCGCACGGTCGAAAAGAGTCTGCGAAACTGGGGCGCTATACGGGAAGCTCACACGAGCCATGGTGTCAGAGGGTCCGGACATCCTGCGGACAGGTGTTTCACTCCACGTTTTAGCGGGTGAACGTGGGGGAGGTCACTGACACGATGATCGGGTTGCGTGGCGGGGGCCGCGAGGCCTAGAAAAGACAGGGCCGTGCCGCCCTGGCAAAGCAGTCGGGTGGAGATATGCATCGCGGTGGCGGACTGGGCGAGGGGACCGACGGCCTGGGCCCCCGGCGTGCCCGGCGGGGCAAGCACCGACGCGAGGCGGAAGCGGAACCGGCACAGGCGCCCGACCAGGCGCGCGGCGGGTCCGACGGGATGGGTGAGTCACGGCGGGACCGGGTGAGCAGCAGGAGTGGCGGGGTGGGGGTGACCTACAAGTACTTCGGTGCCCCGGACGGCGCGACCGCGGCCCGCGTGCCGATCTCGATGCGGCCCGAGGAGCTCGGCGGTGACGAGCTCGGCATGGGCGGGATGTTCACGAAGATCAAGCCGGAGACGATGGCCGCGATGGTCCTGACCGGCATCGAGGGCATACCCCTGCACAAGGTCCCGCCACTCGAACTGGTCGTCCTCCACCCGGACTACGCCGTGGTGAAGCTCCCCATGACCGTCGTCGACCCGCTGCGCGGCATCGGCGAGGAGTCGGTGGGCGCCGCGGCCTTCATCTGGTCCACGGTCCCCGACCGCGGCGGCCCGCGCGACGCCTTCAACGTGTACCAACTCCTGAACGAGTGGCAGGACTTCAGCCACCGCCTGCACGACGCGGGCCACCAGGCGTACTGCCTGGTGTGGCCCTGAGCGTCGCTCTCTCCCTTCTCAGCCCCTGCCGAGCGCGGCGAGTTGCTCCGCGAAGGGGACGACGGGCCCGAGGGCGTCGGGGGCGGTCCGGCCGCCCGGCACCGGCCTCATGAGCCGCGCGAGCTCCGCGCCCGCCCGCTCCACCCGCTCCGCGAGCCCTTCCGCGCCCCAGTCCTCGGACGCCGCGTACACCCCGGTGGGCACGACGACGGCCCGCAGATACGCGAACAGGGGCCGCAGCGCGTGGTCCAGGACGAGGGAGTGCCGCGCCGTGCCGCCCGTCGCCGCGACGAGGACCGGCGTCCCCGCCAGCGCGTCCTTGTCGAACCCGCTGACCGCGTCGAAGAAGGACTTGAACAGGCCGCTGTAGGAGGCGGAGAAGACGGGTGTGACGGCGATCAGGCCGTCGGCGTCGCGCACCGCGTCGACCGCGGCGCCCAGGGCGGGACCGGGGAACCCGGTGGTGAGGCTCTGGGCTATCTCGACGGCGAGGTCGCGCAGTTCCACCACTTCGACGGTCACCTCGGAGTGGTGTCCGACGACCGCCGACGCGAGCCGGTCGGCGAGCAGCCGCGTGGACGAGGGCACGCTCAGGCCTGCCGATACGACGACGAGCTTCATGCCGTGGCCCCTTCCTGGGCGGTGGCGTTTTCCTGTGTGGTGGCGTTTTCCTGTGTGGTGGCGTTTTCCTGTGTGGTGGCGGTGCGTGCCGCGTGTGTGGGCGCGTCCGGGACGTCGGCGGGGCGGTTCTTCGCGAACTCCTCGCGCAGCACGGGGACGACCTCCTCGCCGAGGATGTCGAGCTGCTCCAGGACGGTCTTCAGGGGCAGCCCGGCGTGGTCCATCAGAAACAGCTGCCGCTGGTAGTCCCCGACGCCGTCACGGAAGGACAGGGTCCGCTCGATGACCTGCTGCGGGGAGCCCACGGTGAGCGGGGTCTGCGAGGTGAACTCCTCCAGCGAGGGCCCGTGTCCGTAGACGGGCGCGTTGTCGAAGTAGGGGCGGAACTCGCGCACCGCGTCCTGGGAGTTCTTGCGCATGAACACCTGCCCCCCGAGCCCGACGATCGCCTGCTCCGGCGTGCCGTGCCCGTAGTGCGCGTACCGCGACCGGTACAGCTCGACCATCTTCCTGGTGTGGTCGGCGGGCCAGAAGATGTTGTTGTGGAAGAAGCCGTCTCCGTAGTACGCGGCCTGCTCGGCGATCTCCGGGGACCTGATCGACCCGTGCCAGACGAAGGGCGCGACGCCGTCGAGCGGCCGGGGCGTCGAGGTGAACGACTGCAGCGGCGTACGGAACTTGCCCTCCCAGGTGACGACGTCCTCGTCCCAGAGACGGCGCAGGAGCGCGTAGTTCTCGACGGCGAGGTTGATGCCCTGGCGGATGTCTTTACCGAACCACGGATAGACGGGGCCCGTGTTGCCGCGGCCCATCATCAGGTCGACGCGGCCGTCCGCGAGGTGCTGGAGCATCGCGAAGTCCTCGGCGATCTTCACCGGGTCGTTGGTGGTGATGAGCGTGGTGGAGGTGGAGAGGACGAGCCGTTCGGTGCGGGCGGCGATGTAGCCGAGCATCGTGGTCGGGGACGAGGGCACGAAGGGCGGGTTGTGGTGCTCGCCGGTCGCGAAGACGTCGAGGCCGACCTCTTCGGCCTTGAGGGCGATGGCGACCATCGCCTTGATGCGCTCGCGCTCCGTGGGGGTGCGGCCGGTGGTCGGGTCGGCGGTCACGTCGCCGACGCTGAAGATCCCGAACTGCATGGCTGGCTCACTCTCCGCGGTTCCGCAGGTTGTTTACGGTTCAACTATACCTGCAGAACGGGGGCGCCGCCCGACGTATTCCCGCGGGGTCTGGCCACGCGCGGCCCACTCCCGCACGGCCCGTTCCCGCACGGCCCCTTGTCAGACCCTCCGCCTACCGTGGGGCCATGGAGCGATCACAGGCATCACGGGCACCGGAAATGCGTCTTGAACCCTGGTCCGAGGACGACGGCCTTGCGCTGCTCCTGCGGCTCAACACCCCCGAGATGACCGCACACCTGGGCGGCCCCGAGCCCGAGGAGAAGGTCGCGGACCGCCACCACCGCTATCTCGCGCTCGACGGCAAGGGCCAGATGTTCCGCATCACGTTGGACGGCCGCACCGCGGGCTCGATCGGGTTCTGGGAGACGACCTGGCAGGGCGAGCCCGTCTGGGAGACCGGCTGGGGCGTCCTGCCCGAGTTCCAGGGCCTGGGCGTCGCGGCGGGCGCGGCGCGGCTCGTGATCGAGAAGGCGCGGGCGGCAGGCCGCCACGCCCACCTGCACGCGTTCCCCGCGACGGACCACGGCGCGTCGAACGGGGTGTGCCGCAAGGCGGGCTTCACGCTGCGCGGCGAATCGACCGTCGAGTACCCCAAGGGCAACTGGCACGCCTGCAACGACTGGCGGGTCACGCTCGACCCGAGCTGACCCGCGAGCCCACAAGCCGACCTGCGGGCCCGCGAATCGCCTTGACAGTCCGGCAACCGCACCACCAGCGGTCAGCCGTCCAGCTCCCCGCCCCTGATCCGCTCCACCTGCGCCCCGCTGAACTCCACCGTGCGCCTCATATGGCCGATGAGCAGGGCATCCGCCCGAACTCGGCGACCTTCTCCGGCACCGTCGCGACGAGCACCCGCCGCCGGTCGGCGGTGTCCCGTTCGCGTACGACGTAGCCCGCCTTCTCCAGGCGGTCGACGAGCCGCGTCGCCTAGCCCGTCGTCAGGCCGGTCAGCTCCGCGACCCGGCCGGTGGTGACCGGGCCGCCCTCCAGGCCGAGCAGGTTCAGGCACTGCACGTCGGTGGGGTGCGGTGCGAGATGGTCGGCGACGGGCTGGTTGAAGAGGGCGTACGAGGCCATGTAGCGCCGGGACTCGACGGACAGCTCACTCATCAGCAGCCCGCGCCCCCCCGGACGTGTCCTCCCTCGCCACCCTCTCGCTCTTCGCCATGACGGAAACGCTCCTCCAGGAGGCATACATCTGCGTCGAACAGCAAACGTACGACGCACACATTCACGGCGTTCAGAAGTAGGCCGTAAGCCATCAGAAGTAATAGACGTCCCCCGTATCGAGGGCCAGCACCGACTGCTCGTTGTTCCGCGGATTGCGGTCCACGGCCCCGCCGCTCCACTCCGTACCGATCAGCACCCGTACCTCGGAGGGCTTCCCCGCCACCCGCGCCGCGATCTCGACGGGCTCCCCCACGCTCCCCGCGTCCAGCGCGCCGGTGCGGCACAGCACCCCGCCCCCGCCCGGCCGCAGACACCCCACGGGCAGCCGCCGCACGTCCGCGAGCGGCAGTGACCAGCGCAGCCGCACGGTGGCGTCGGCGAGGTCGGAAGGCCCGTGGTTCCGCGGCACGAACCGCACCCGCACGACGCCCGCGTGCAGGGTCACGTCCCCGTGAAAGGCAAGGTCGACCTCACGCCCACCGGACCCGGCGACGACGCCCCCCGCACCGCCCACCGCGGCCCCCGCACTGCCCACCACACCCACCACAGCAGCCACCACCACAGCCAGCCGAGGAACCCGCACAGCAACCTCCACCACCACACCACACCGACCGGAACCACACCTATTGCCCCGATACATGCCACTGCGCCCCCGCAAGATCACCGCATGCCACCCTGTTGACCATGCTCATCGCCCGCTCCGCCGCACTCTTCGTCCTCGCCGCACTCTTCGAGATCGGCGGCGCGTGGCTGGTCTGGCAGGGCGTGCGTGAGCACAAGGGCTGGGCCTGGATCGGCGCGGGCGTGATCGCGCTCGGCATCTACGGCTTCGTGGCCACGCTCCAGCCCGACGCCGAGTTCGGCCGCATCCTCGCCGCGTACGGCGGGATCTTCGTCGCGGGATCGATCGCCTGGGGCATGGTCGCGGACGGCTACCGGCCCGACCGGTGGGACGTCGCAGGAGCGCTGATCTGCCTCATGGGAATGGCCGTGATCATGTACGCGCCGCGAGGCCGCTGAACGCCCCGCATATCCTGGCGAGCGGACCGACCCACAGGCCCCACAGACCACCGAACCCCCACGGACCCCCCGAACCCCTGCCCGAGGAGCGCCCCATGACCGCCGCAGCCACCACCCGCATCGCGATCATCACCGGCGCGAGCAGCGGCATCGGAGCCGCCACCGCCCGCGGCCTCGCCGCCGCCGGTTACCGCGTCGTCCTCACCGCGCGCCGCAAGGACCGCATCGAGGCGCTCGCCGCCGAGCTCACCGACGCCGGGCACGACGCCGTCGCGTACGCGCTGGACGTCACCGACCGTGCGGCCGTGGACGAGTTCGCCACCGCCTTCCGCAGGATCGCCGTCCTGGTGAACAACGCGGGCGGCGCGCTGGGCGCGGACCCCGTCGCCACCAGCGACCCGGCCCAGTGGCGCCAGATGTACGAGACGAACGTCATCGGCACGCTGAACGTCACGCAGGCCCTACTGCCCGCGCTCACCGCGAGCGGCGACGGCACGGTGGTCGTCCTCTCCTCGACCGCCGGGCACGGCACGTACGAGGGAGGCGGCGGTTACGTGGCCGCCAAGCACGCCGAGCACGTCCTCGCCGAGACCCTCCGCCTGGAGATCGTCGGCACCCCGGTCCGCGTCATCGAGGTCGCCCCCGGCATGGTCAAGACGGACGAGTTCGCCCTGACCCGCTTCGGCGGCGACACCGACAAGGCCGCGAAGGTCTACGCGGGCGTCGCCGAGCCGCTCACCGCGGACGACGTGGCGGACACGATCACCTGGGCGGTCACGCGCCCGCCGCACGTCAACATCGACCTCCTGGTGGTCCGCCCGCGCGCCCAGGCCTCCAACAGCAAGGTCCACAGGGAGTCGTGACGATGAGACTCCCCGGCGACGACCCCGGCCGCCCCGCGTACTCCGCCGACTCCCCCGACCCCCTGGAGCGCCTCACCCACGAACACGAGGCCCGCGCCCTGGCCGAAGAGGCGAAGAACGAACGCCTGGTGTGGTGGTACCTGGCGTACTTCCTCTTCGGCATCCACATCGTCGCGTTCATCATGATCTACGCGGTGAAGCACGCGAAGTGAGGACGGGCTCAGCCCTTCAGCGGCTGGGCCCCTCAGCCCTTCACGCAGACGACCTGCTTCAGCTTCGCCACTACCTGGACGAGGTCCCGCTGCTGGTCGATGACCTGCTCGATCGGCTTGTACGCGCCGGGGATCTCGTCCACGACGCCCGAGTCCTTGCGGCACTCGACGCCCCGCGTCTGCTCCTCCAGGTCCTTCGTCGAGAAGCGACGCTTCGCCGCGCCCCGGCTCATCCGCCGACCGGCGCCGTGGGAGGCCGAGTTGAAGGACGCCTCGTTGCCGAGGCCCTTCACTATGTACGACCCCGTGCCCATCGAGCCCGGGATGATGCCGTAGTCGCCACTACCGGCCCGGATCGCGCCCTTCCGGGTGACCAGCAGGTCCACCCCGTCGTAACGCTCCTCGCTGACGTAGTTGTGGTGGCAGGAGATCTCCTGCTCGAACGTCGGCTTGGCCTTCTTGAACTCCTTGCGGACCACGTCCTTGAAGAGCGCCATCATGATCGCGCGGTTCTTCTTCGCGTACTCCTGGGCCCAGAAGAGGTCGTTCCGGTACGCCGCCATCTGCGGGGTGTCCGCGATGAAGACGGCGAGGTCGCGATCGACCAGGCCCTGGTTGTGCGCGAGCTGCTGGGCCACGCCCATGTGGTGGTCGGCCAGCTCCTTGCCGATGTTGCGGGAGCCGGAGTGCAGCATCAGCCAGACCGAACCTGACTCATCGAGACAGAACTCGACGAAGTGGTTGCCCCCGCCGAGCGTTCCCATCTGCTTTGAGGCGCGTTCATGACGGAACTTGACCGTTTCAGCGATCCCCTCGAACCGCCCCCAGAAGTCGTCCCACCCCGCCGTCGCCATCCCGTGGAAGCGCCCCGGCTCGACGGGGTCGTCATGCATGCCCCGCCCCACCGGAATCACCTGCTCGATCCGCGACCGCAGCCGGGAGAGGTCACCCGGAAGGTCATTCGCGGTCAGTGACGTCTTGACCGCCGACATGCCGCAGCCGATGTCGACACCGACCGCCGCCGGGCAGACCGCGCCGCGCATGGCGATCACCGAGCCGACCGTCGCGCCCTTGCCGAAGTGGACGTCCGGCATGACGGCCAGGCCCTCCACCCACGGCAGCGTCGCCACGTTCTGGAGCTGGCGCATCGCCGCTTCCTCGACCGAGGCAGGGTCCGCCCACATCCGGATCGGTACCTTTGCACCGGGAACCTCTATATACGACATATCGTCCTCATTCCCCCGTAATCAACTACAAGCCTAGAAGCGCAAATACCGGCGCCAAGGTCAACGAAAGGGGTGACGGACCGGCGTCCACGGCAGCGCGTGCGATACACATTGTCTCCACCGGCCGCCCACCAGCGGCAACCCAATATCCAGGCAGAGCCAGGCGAGAGGAGCCATCACGGTGCAGCTGAGGGCCAAGGCCTGCGTACCGGGCGTCGCCGCACTCCTCGCGGCGCTGCTGACCGGCTGCTCCGGCGCGTCGGGCATCGGCGACGAGAGCGACGACTCCAAGCCGGGCGGCAGCGGCAGTTCGAACGCTCCCGCGGAGCCCGGCAAGTACCGCACGCTCCCGGAGCCCTGCGGCGAGGTCGACGAGGACACCCTCGACGCCATGCTGCCCGGCATCCCGGAGATGGAGGACGTCGAGCAGCGCGAGAAGGCGTACGAGGGCACGCCTACGGTGACCTACGACACCGACCGCCGCGTGGGCTGCAACTGGAAGGTCGAGTCGACCGGCGCCTCCCACCACCTGCTCGTCGACTTCGAGCGCGTCGTGTCGTACGACGGCACGGTCAGCGACGACGCCCGCGCCGCCGAGGTCTACGCGACGAAGCTGCGGGAAGCGGGCCTCTCCCGCCCGTCCGGCTCGCCCACGGAGAGCGA
Organism: Streptomyces sp. NPDC042371; assembly: GCF_056437465.1. Lineage (NCBI taxonomy): Bacteria > Bacillati > Actinomycetota > Actinomycetes > Kitasatosporales > Streptomycetaceae > Streptomyces > Streptomyces sp. NPDC042371. Next base: position 114,404 of record NZ_JBWKAP010000017.1, read on the forward strand.
GGACGGGGGCGAGGACAAGGGCGGGGACAAGGGTGAGGAAGAGGGCACGGACAAGGGCAGCGACGGCAAGGGCGGTGCCTCCCCGGCCGGGGACAAGCCTCAGGGCGGCAAGAACGCCAGGGCCGACGACGACAAGGGCAGCCGCAAGGGCAGCGACAAGGACGAGAAGGGGAGGGCGGAGGAAGGGACGAAGGACGCCGGGGCGGAGCCGGACGGCGCCGACGACGAGCCCGTCACCCCGCCCCCCGGCCTGGAGCCCCGCACCCTCCCCGACCTCGGCGACGAGGCCTTCCTCGACGACGCCCTCACCACCGCCGCATCGGCCTCCCGTCACCGCACCGTGACTGTGGTGTTCCGCACGTCGAACGTCATCGTGACCATCGAGTACGACGAGCAGCCCGGCCGTCGCACGGACGTCCCCGACAGCAAGGAAATGCAGGACAAAGCGCAGGAACTGGCCGACATGCTGGCCGGGGAGTTCAACGAGTAGCGGGTGGCCTGAGCGGGCCGGGGCGGGGGCCCCGGTGCCATGAAGCGGAGTCGCCCGCCGTCCCATGCGCGTACCGTGGCCCCCCGGACCCGACGACGTCACGAGACGTACTGGACGTCACGAGACGAACAGAGTGAGTGAAGGAACCATGCACCGACCTGCACAGCGAAAGCGACAGCTCCGCAGCCGCCTCCTCGTCTGCGCGGCCGCCGTACCGGTGATCCTCGTCGCCGGCTGCTCCTCCGACTCCGGATCCGACGGCGCGAAGAAGGACTCGGGCGCCAAGGCCTCCGCGTCGGCCAAGTCCGGCGACAAGGCCGCGAGCGTGGAGAAGGCCGCGTACGCCAAGCTTCCCGAGCCCTGCGACGTCCTGTCGAAGAAGACGCTCGAGGAGCTCGTGCCGAAGGCGAAGGACAAGTCCGGCAAGGCCGGCACGTCCAGCGACACGACGCTGCGCGGCAGCTGCTCCTGGGACAGCCTCGACAACAACGGCGTGGACGGCTCGCAGTTCCGCTGGCTGCGCGTCTCGCTGATGCGCTTCGAGTCGGACGCCTCGCTCGGCAGCGGTGCCAAGCGCGCACAGGACAGCTTCGCCAAGCAGGTCGCCGACGCCCAGGCGACGAAGGACGCGAAGAGCGTCAAGGTGGAGCCGGTGCAGGGCGTCGGCCAGCAGGCGACGCTTGTGCGGTACGACCTGAAGAAGGACAAGGACACCTTCAAGCAGCAGACGTTCGTGACGCGCGTGGAGAACGCGGTCATCACCGTCGACCTCAACGGCGCGGGCCTCGCGGGCGACAAGGCCCCGGACGCGGGCAAGCTGGGCAAGGACGCCCAGAAGGCCGCGAAGGAGGCCGCCGACGCGGTCGTCGCGGCCAACAAGGGCGGCGGCAAGGCACCGTCCGACGCGAGCGACAAGCCGAAGTCCGACGACAAGGCCGAGGACAAGAAGTCCGACGGCGCCAAGTCCGAGGACAAGAAGGCGGCTGACACCAAGTCGGACGACGCCAAGGCCGACGACAAGAAGAAGAGCGACAGCAGCAAGTCCTGACGCTCGTCGGTCAACTCGCGCCCTCACCAGGCAAGTTGAAGGAGCCCGGCCCCTCACGGGCCGGGCTCCTGGCGTACCGGCACACAGCCTTCCGCACGCATGTGCCAGGCTGTCGCTCGCAATACGGCGTCAGGTCGGCATCACAGCCACCGCAAGTCGCCACAAGCCGCTACAAGCCGACACAGGCCTTGCACAGGGAGGGGTTCGCGGGTGGCCGCGATGCAGCTGACACGCACGCACCGGATACTCATCGGAGTGGTCGTCGCCGGAGCGGTCGTCATCGCCGGGATCGGCTTCGCCGGGTCCTACGCGGCCGTGCGTGAACTCGCCGAGGAGAAGGGGTTCGGCGGCTTCTCGGTGGTCTTCCCCATCGGCGTCGACGCGGGCATCTGCGTACTGCTCGCCCTGGACCTCCTGCTGACCTGGCTCCGCATCCCCTTCCCGCTGCTGCGCCAGACGGCGTGGCTGCTCACGGCGGCGACCATCGCGTTCAACGCCGCGGCGGCCTGGCCCGACCCGCTGGGCGTGGGCATGCACGCGGTGATCCCGGTGCTCTTCGTCGTCGCCGTCGAGGCGGCACGGCACGCGGTGGGCCGCATCGCGGACATCACCGCCGACAAGCACATGGAGGGCGTGCGCCTCACCCGCTGGCTGCTCTCCCCCATCCCGACGTTCAAGCTGTGGCGCCGCATGAAGCTGTGGGAGCTGCGCTCCTACGAGCAGGTCATCAAGCTCGAACAGGAACGTCTCGTCTACCAGGCCCGCCTGCAGGCCCGGTTCGGCCGCGGCTGGCGCCGCAAGGCACCGGTGGAGTCGCTGATGCCGCTGCGCCTGGCCCGCTTCGGCGTCCCGCTCGCCGAGACGGCCCCGGCGGGCCTCGCGGCCGCGGGCATCGAGCCGGTGCTGCTTCCGCCCGCCCCGGCGATCCCGATGACGAAGACGGTCGACCAGCCGTCCCAGCCGCCCCAGCCGCAGCTGACGGCGGGTCCCGAGCCTGAGCCCGAGCCTGCACCCGAGCCCGCCCCCGTCCAGGACCCGGCCCCCACAGCCGCGGCGCCTGCTCCGGCCCCGGCCCCCGCCCCGACGCCGGAAGGGACCCTCCCGGTGGACAACCACGCGAGCCCCTGGTTCTCGGCGCACAACGCGTCGTACGAGCCCGTGGCCCCGTACGACGAGTGGTACGCGGAACAGGAGCAGCAGGCGTACGCGCAACAGCAGCCGCAGCCGCAACAGCAACAGCACGAGCAGTTCCCCGTCCCGAACGGCGCAGGCGGCACCCGCCCGCTCGGCGACGGCATAGAGGGCACCCCTCAGCAGGAGTCCGCCCCCGTTCCGGGCCCCGCACACGCCCCCGCCCCCTCCGACGAGGACCTGTACCAGGTGTTCCGGCACTCGATAGAGGGTGAGGGCATGCCGACCCCGGGTGCGTTCGCGGCGAACGCGGAGGCGGCCTTCGGGCTGCGCCTCCAGTCCCGCGAGCTGAACAACTACATGGACCGGTTCACGGCCCGCCTGGACAACGAGCTCATGGAAGACCACATCGCGTAGCCACCCCCGCGGCTTGCGGGGTCAGGCGTGTTCCTTCCGGCGCTTCTTCGCGGCCTCGCCATAGGCCGCGAGCGCCGCGCCCACCACGGCGAGCGCGGCGTAGAGGGGCGTGGGCACGTCCCACCAGATCTTCAGTGCGCCCCAGGGCTCGTCGCCGGACATGCGTCCGACGATGCCGAGCGCGCCCTGAATGCCGACGATCCAACCGACGATGCCGATGATTTCTTTCATACGTCCACCATCGGCCCCGGATCGGCCGGTCTCGTCCTGCCTCCGGCCGAATCAGCGGTAGTCCGAAGGATGCACACGGGCCGGGCCGGCCCGTGTGCATCCGGGGTACTAGGCCGCCAGGAGCTTGCGCACCCGGTCCGCGCCGACCGCGAGGAGCAGCGTGGGCAGTCGCGGGCCGGTCTCCCGGGTGACCAGGAGGCGGTAGAGCAGCGCGAAGAACGAGCGCTGGGCCACCTTGATCTCCGCGGGCAGTTCCTTCGCCGTCGCGTCCGCGGAGAAGCCCGCCTGCACCTTCGGCACGCCGTAGACGAGGTGGGTGAGGCCGTCCAGGGACCAGTGCGAGTCGAGGCCCTCCAGGAGCAGTCGCAGCGACTCGCGGCCCGCGTCGTCCAGCGTGGACAGGAGTTCCGTGTCGGGCTCGGAGCGGACGATGGTGCGGGCCTCGGCCGGGACCTGGGTGGTGATCCAGTTCTCGGCGCGGTCGAGGCGCGGACGGGTCTCGTCGAGGGACGTGATCGGGTCGGACGGGTCCAGGTCGCGCAGGATCCGCAGCGTCTGGTCCTCGGCGCCCGCGGTGATGTCGGCGACGGAGGCCAGCGTGCGGTACGGCAGCGGACGCGGGGTGCGCGGCAGCTCACCCGCCGCCGTGCGGACCGCCCGGGAGTGGGCGGCGACGTCCGCGGGCAGCGCAGACCCGTCGGCGACCTTGGACTCCAGCTTGTCCCACTCGTCGTAGAGCCGCTGGATCTCCTGGTCGAAGGCGATCTTGAAGGACTGGTTGGGCCTGCGGCGCGCGTACAGCCAGCGCAGGAGCGGCGCCTCCATGATCTTCAGGGCGTCGGCCGGAGTGGGCACGCCGCCCTTGGAGGACGACATCTTCGCCATGCCGGAGATGCCCACGAAGGCGTACATCGGGCCGATCGGCTGTACGCCGTCGAAGATCTGGCGCACGATCTGGCCGCCGACGACGAAGGACGAGCCGGGCGAGGAGTGGTCGACGCCGGACGGCTCGAAGATGACGCCCTCGTACGCCCAGCGCATCGGCCAGTCGACCTTCCAGACCAGCTTGCCGCGGTTGAACTCGCTGAGCCGGACGGTCTCGCCGAAGCCGCACGCCGTGCAGGTGTAGACGAGCTCGGTGGTCTCGTCGTCGTAGGAGACGACGGTCGTCAGGTCCTTCTCGCACTGCCCGCAGTACGGCTTGTACGGGAAGTACCCGCCGGTGCCGCCGCTGCCGTCGTCCTCGGCGGCCGCGCCCGATCCTTCGGCGGCCTCCAGCTCGGCCTCGTCGACGGGCTTCTGCTGCTTGCCGCCCTTGCCGCCCTTGGCCGGGTCCTTCTTGGTGCGGTACTGGTCGAGGATCGCGTCGATGTCGCCGCGGTGCTTCATCGCGTGCAGGACCTGCTCGCGGTAGACACCGGAGGTGTACTGCTCGGTCTGGCTGATCCCGTCGTACTCGACGCCGAGCTCGTCCAGGGACGCGGTCATCGCGGCCTTGAAGTGCTCGGCCCAGTTCGCGTACGCGGAACCGGCCGGGGCCGGGACGGAGGTCAGCGGCTTGCCGATGTGCTCGGCCCAGGACTCGTCGATGCCGGGGACACCGGCCGGGACCTTGCGGTACCGGTCGTAGTCGTCCCAGGAGATCAGGTGGCGGACCTCGTAACCACGGCGGCGGACCTCGTCCGCGACCAGGTGCGGGGTCATGACCTCGCGGAGGTTGCCCAGGTGGATCGGGCCCGAGGGCGAGAGTCCGGAGGCGACGACGACCGGTTTGCCCGGGGCACGACGCTCCGACTCGGCGATGACCTCGTCCGCATAGCGGGAGACCCAGTCGGTGGTATCGGTGCTCTGAGCCACGATCGACACGCCTTTCTTCTCTACGTGAGTACGGCTTGACGGAGCCATTCTCCCAGGTCGCCCCCTAACCGCGAAAACCGCTTTTCACCGCGTGGGATACTCGGTTTCTGTAGCTGCAGCAAACCCAGGCACCCGAGCAGAACGGCACCCATTCATGGCCTCGGTCACGTCCCTCACCGCCTCCGTCCACCAGCGCCTCGCGGACGCCCTCTCGGCTGCCCTGCCGGAGGCCGGTTCCGCGGACCCGCTGCTGCGACGTAGCGACCGGGCCGATTTCCAGGCCAACGGCATCCTGGCGCTCGCGAAGAAGGCCAAGGCCAACCCGCGCGAGCTGGCCACCCAGGTCGTCGAGCGGATCACCAAGGGCGATCTGCTGGCCGATGTGGAGGTGTCGGGCCCCGGGTTCCTGAACGTCACGGTCACCGACAAGGCGATCATCGAGACGCTGGAGGCCCGGGCGGCCGACGGCGACCGGCTCGGCGTGCCGTTGAACCCGGCCGCGGGCACGACGGTCATCGACTACGCGCAGCCGAACGTGGCGAAGGAAATGCACGTGGGCCACCTGCGCTCCGCCGTCATCGGCGACGCGCTGCGCCACATGCTGGACTTCACCGGCGAGAAGACGATCGGCCGCCACCACATCGGCGACTGGGGCACGCAGTTCGGCATGCTCATCCAGTACCTGATCGAGAACCCCGACCAGCTGGCCCCGGCCGCGGACGTCGACGGCGAGCAGGCGATGAGCAATCTGAACCGTGTCTACAAGGCGTCGCGTGCCGTCTTCGACACGGACGAGGGCTTCAAGGAGCGGGCGCGCAAGCGGGTCGTCGCCCTGCAGTCCGGCGACAAGGAGACGCTCGACCTGTGGCAGCGCTTCGTCGACGAGTCGAAGGTCTACTTCTACTCGGTCTTCGAGAAGCTGGACATGGAGGTCCGCGACGACGAGATCGTCGGCGAGTCCGCGTACAACGACATGATGCCGGAGACCGCCCGTCTGCTTGAGGAGTCGGGCGTGGCCGTCCGCTCCGAGGGGGCCCTCGTCGTCTTCTTCGACGAGATCCGCGGCAAGGACGACCAGCCGGTCCCGCTGATCGTGCAGAAGGCGGACGGCGGCTTCGGGTACGCGGCGTCCGACCTCTCCGCGATCCGCGACCGCGTCCTGGACCTGCACGCCTCGACGCTGCTGTACGTGGTGGACGTGCGGCAGTCGCTGCACTTCAAGATGGTCTTCGAGGCGGCCCGCAGGATGGGCTGGCTGAGCGACGACGTCACCGCGCACAACATGGGCTACGGCACGGTGCTCGGCGCGGACGGCAAGCCGTTCAAGACGCGTGAGGGCGAGACGGTGAAGCTGGAGGACCTCCTCGACGAGGCCGTCGAGCGGGCCACGGCGGTCGTCCGTGAGAAGGCCGAGAAGATCGGCCTGACGGAAGACGAGATCGTCGAGAACGGGCGGTACGTGGGCATCGGCGCCGTGAAGTACGCGGACCTGTCGACGTCGGCGAACCGTGACTACAAGTTCGACCTCGACCAGATGGTCTCCCTGAACGGCGACACGTCGGTCTACCTCCAGTACGCGTACGCGCGCATCAAGTCGATCCTGCGCAGGGCGGGCGACAGCGCGCGCCCCACCGCGCACCCGGAGCTCGATCTCGCCCCGGCGGAGCGGGCCCTCGGCCTGCACCTGGACGCGTTCGGCGAGCTGATCGCGGACGCGACGGCGGAGTACGCGCCGCACAAGCTGGCCGCGTACCTGTACCAGCTGGCGTCGCTGTACACGACGTTCTACGACCAGTGCCCGGTCCTGAAGGCCGAAAGCCCGGCCCAGGTCGAGAACCGTCTGTTCCTGTGCGACATCACGGCGCGGACGCTGCACAAGGGCATGGCGCTGCTCGGCATCAGGACGCCCGAGCGCCTCTGACGCCCGGGCGGTCCTGACAGTGGGTCAGGCGTAGTAGTGGATGGTGCCGTTCAGCGCGGCGGTGCCACCACTGCCGCAGATCTGCTTGAACGTCGCGGCGAACGCCTTCAGTTCACCGGCTTCGTCCAGGGCGAGCTTGGTCACCTTGAACTCTCCGGACGTGGTGTTGCAGCCGCGGCCGTTGCCGTAGACGTCGAGCTCTCCGAGGCCGTCGTCGCCGAACCGGTTGGCCTGGTAGGTCTTGCCGACCTCCAGGGTCTGCCCCTTGGGCGCGCCGATGTCGGCGGACCAGTCGTCGCGCTTCCCTGAGGCCGAGTAGTGCACCCGGGACGCGTCGCCGGACGCCTTGAAGGTGCTGGTGGAGCCGGTGTAGCCGACGGTGCGTCCAGCGCCGATGTAGTCCTCGGGGTCGCTCTGGAAGCGGTACGAGAGCGGGTAGGCGTGGAATTTGACGGCGCCCTTGAGTGCGGGGGCCGTGGCGCTCTCGCAGTTCTGGGTGAACGACGCGTCCAGGAGGGTGACGTTGCCGTCCGCGTCCGTCTCGATCTGGTTGACCGCGAACGATCCGTACACCTCGTTGCAGCCGCGGCTGCCGCCGCTGACGTCGAGGCCGGGCGAGCGGCCGGTGCGGAAGGCCGCGCGCTCGGCGCCGCGGTAGACGCCGGGGCGCAGCTTTTCGCCCCTGGGCGCCGCGATGTCGATGCTCCACTCCGCGTCGGGCAGCGACACCGTCAGGGACTCCGCGGTGCCGCTGATCCGCATCGGGCTCTGCGGGTCCTTGTACGTGCCGGACTTGCCCTGGCCGATGTAGTCGCCCTCGGCGCTCGTGTACGCGTACGAGCTGACGGCGACCGGGTCGCCCGCGGCGGCCCGCGCGGGCGCGGCGACGGTGATCAGGCCGCCGGCCACCGCGACGCCGACGAGGGCCTGTCCGAATCTCTTGGCAGGCCGATTGGCAGGCAGAGCTGTACTGCGCATGGATGATCCCCTCTGTGTGAAGCATCCGCACTCCCCAGGCGGATGAACTCTCAACAGCGGTCACCCTAGGCGCAGGTACTGACAACTACCTCCGAAATAAAGCGAGTTCGCTCAGCTTTCACCGGAAGCAACCGCGAACGCCCGGCCGAGCCGCCGCAGCCCTTCCGCGATCTCCTCCGGCGTCTGCGTCACGAAGCACATCCGCAGGGTCGCCCGGTCCGGCTCGCCCGCGAAGAACGGGGCCCCGGGGACGTACGCCACCTGGTGCGCGATGACGGTCCGCAGCAGCTCTGTCGTGTCGTGTCCTTCGGGGAGCCTGGCCCACACGAACATGCCGCCCTCCGGACGGATCCAGGCGGAGCCTTCGGGGAGGGCGTCCGGGAGGCCCGCGAGCATCGCGTCCCGCCGCTCGCGGTAGACGCCCGCGACATGGGCGACGTGCGCGTCCAGGTCCCTGTCGGCCAAGTAGCGTGCCGCGGCCAGCTGGTTGACGGTGGGCGTGTGCAGGTCAGCGGCTTGCTTGGCGACGGCGCAGGCGCGCAGCAGCGCGGCGGGCGCGCGCAGCCAGCCGAGGCGCAGGCCGGGCGCCATGACCTTGGAGAAGCTGGAGAGGAGGACGGTCCGGTCCTCGGCTCCGGGGTACGTGGCGATCCAGGGCGCGCGCTCGCCCTCGAAGCGCAGTTCGCCGTACGGGTCGTCCTCGATGATCCACAGTCCGAGCCGCTGGGCGACCCGGGCGATCGCCGCGCGCCGGTCGGCGGGCAGGGTGCGTCCGGTCGGGTTCTGGAAGGTGGGGACGGTGTACAGCAGCTTGGGGCGGTGCAGGGCGACGAGGGTGTCGAGGGCCGCCGGGTCGATGCCGGACTCGTCGCAGGGCACGGGCACCACGCGGGCGCCCGCGAAGGCGAAGGCCTGGAGGGCCGCGAGGTAGCAGGGGTTCTCGACGAGGACGGTGTCGCCGGGCTCGATGAGCGCGGTGGCGAGGAGCGAGAGGGCCTGCTGCGAGCCGGTGGTGACGAGCACGTCGTCGGGGTCGGTCGGCAGTCCGCGGACGGTCGCGCGGGCCGCTATCGCGGTACGCAGCGCGGGCTCGCCCTCGGTCGTCGAGTACTGCAGGGCACGCTCGGGCGTCTCTTCGAGCACCGCGCGGAAGGCGGCCGCGATGCCGTCGCCGTCGAAGAGGCCGGGGGCGGGCAGCCCGCCCGCGAAGTTGATGACCTCGGGCCGCGCGGTGACCGCGAGGATGTCCCGTACCGGCGAGCCCCCGACGGCCGTGGCGCGCGCGGCGAGCGGCGGCAGGGGGGCGGCTGCTGGGGAGGGCTCGGTGACGGTCACGGCGACGGCTCCTTCGGCGCTGGCGGCTGTGCCCGCACCCTAAGCACGCAGGTGCGGGCCCCACACGCCGTTCCGGGATGCGGACGCGGAGGTACCGGGTCAGCCGTTCTGCGGCTGCTTGATCCACTTGTCGTAGCCGGGCGGCCAGCCGTACGTGGGCCGCCCCTTCTTGCCGCTGGTGCGGAACGGCTTGCCCTGGTCGTCGATGCGCAGGGCGTCGTGCCGCTTGCCGCTGGACCACTCCAGCTCCAGGTACCACCGCACGTCGTGCAGATCGGTGTTGGCGATGATGAAGAAGACCTCGGGGTCGTTCTCGCTGACCTTGTACGGGAAGTCGCGCTGGCCCGACTGGGGTTTGACCTGGGGCGACCCGCCGTCGAGATCGATGGAGAAGGACTTGGGGTCGACGTCGCCGCCGCAGCCGGTCGCCATCTGGAAGTTGTTCCAGGCCAGCGGCGCACTGGTGCTCTGCACCCGGACGTTCATGTCCTGCAGGACGACGGTTTCGTCGCCCGTGCCCTGCACGGTGACCTCGATGAGCTGTCGGCCCGCGGGGACGGCGCCGAGGTCGCCGACCCAGCCCGCCGCGTCCTGCGCCGCGGGCTGCTCCGGCACCTCGGAGGCCTTGCGGTTCACCAGGAAGTCCTGCAAGCAGGGGTCGTCCATGGCGTACGGCCTGGTGCGCACCGTCACCGGTACGTCGAAGGTGCCGCCACCGTTGCCGCCTGCGGAGGCCGGGCCCTTGCCGGGGCCTCGGGAGGCCTTGGATCCGGGACCGTCGCTCTCGGAGGGCGACGCGGAGGCGCCGTCCTTCTTCTTGCCGTCGGCCTTCTTCTTGGCGTCGTCGCTCTTGGCCTTGCCCTTGCCTGTGGGGGCGTCGTCCGGCGAGTCGCCGGGGCGGGGCGAGGATACCGCGCCCGTGTCCTTCTTGTGGCCGTCGCTGCCGTTGCCGTTCATGGCGAGGGCGACGGAACCGATCCCGACGACCGCGGCGACGACGGCGGCCGCGAGGATGAGGGGGCGCCTCTTGCGCGACAGGGTGCGCTGCGGGCGGTTGGTGACCAACTCGGGCTCGGAGTCGGGGTTTTCCGGCCCGGCGCCGGAGCGTGCCGGTTCGGGGGCGGCCTGTTCCGCGGCGGGGGCGGGGCGTTCGGGGGCCGGGGCGGGGCGTTCCGGTTCAGCGGCGGCGCGTTCCGAATCCGCCTTCCTGCCCCGCGTCGCGTCCGCCAGGATCCACCGCCGGTGGACTTCGACGAGCTCCTCCGGCGACGCCTTGCAGAGGCGGGCGAACCGCTCCACTGGAGCGAACTCGGTGGGAACCGCGTCCCCGTTGCAGTACCGGTGCAACGTCGACGTGCTCATGTGGAGCCTCTTGGCCAGCACTCCGTAACTGAGTCCCGACCGCTCCTTGAGCTCCCGCAGCAGCTCCGCGAGAGTCGCCATCTCCACCCTCCACCATTCCATTCACGCGTTCCAAGGGGAGATCATTCCCCCAGTTCAGAGCCGGTGCGACCATTCCAGCGTCCCCAACTCCCCGGCACCCGTGGCGACTGGGACCCGTCACGGCACAAGCTGTGCCCATCCAGGCCATCCAAGCACGCCGCCTCCGGCACACATTAAGGACCAGCCATGCCCCGCACCGGTTCCCGGACGACCGCCGCAGTCCGTATCTCTGCGGCCACCGCCATCGCACTCGGCACCCTCTCCCTGACGGGCTGCGCCAGCGGAACCGGCACTCGGGACGAGGGCGCGGCGACGCTCGTGGCACAGGCGACGGACAAGCACAGCACGGTTCCGCAACCCGCTTCCAACCGGCGCACCGCACGGAAGCCGGTCCCCTGCACCGGCGCGAACACCGAGGTGGCCGTCACCGAGGTCTCCCGCCCCGTGCACCACCTCCTCATCACCGCCACGAACATCGGCACCAGGCCATGTGACGCGTACAACGCCCCCTATCTCCGCTTCGACGACGCCCAGGCCTCCGCAGACACCGACCCGGACTCCGTACCGCAGGCGGTCGTCACCCTGGAGCCCGGCGAGTCGGCGTACGCGGGCGTGGTGCTTTCGGCGACGGACGGCGCGGAGGGTGAAGGGAAGGACGGCCACACCGCCCACCGCCTGGGCGTCCTGTTCGCCAACCGGTCCATGGACGGCGGCGTCGGCCCGGAGGCGACCGTCCCGCTGCCTTCGAGCGGCGCGAACGGCATGCATACGGACGGCTCGGCGCGCACCACGTACTGGCAGCAGTCGCCGCGGGACGCCCTCATCCGGTGACGCGATATCCAGGAGACGCAGGTCACATCCGTTGGTGTCACATCTCGCGAGGTCCGTCCGTCCTAACTGTGAACCACCAGCCAACGGCACAGGAGCACACCATGGAAGCCCGTTTGAACGTCTTCGCAAGCCCGTCCGCAGGCAAGGCCATGAAGCACCTGACCGCGGTCGGCAAGGTCGTCTCGGACACGGGGCTGCCCGCCGCCACGCAGGAACTGGTGAAGATCCGCGCGAGCCAGATCAACGGCTGCGGCTTCTGCCTCGACATGCACACCAAGGAAGCGATCGCCGCCGGTGAGAACAGCACGCGCCTCCACCTGGTCGCCGCGTGGCGCGAGGCCACGGTCTTCACCGACGCGGAGCGTGCCGCCCTGGAGCTGACGGAGGAGGGCACTCGCATCGCCGACGCGGCGGGCGGGGTGTCGGACGAGGTCTGGGGCAACGCCGCCAAGCACTTCGACGAGGAGCAGCTCACCGGCCTGACGATGCTGATCGCCCTCATCAACAGCTACAACCGCCTGAACGTGATCCTGCAGCAGCCCGCGGGCGACTACCAGCCCGGCCAGTTCGGCTGACCCGGCCCGGCACGGGGAGCTCCGACCGGCTCACGCACCTTTTGGTGAGTACCGCACAAAAAAGTCGGTACTTGTCCGCCCCACGGAGCCCCACGAGGATCGAACACGTACCCGAAGGAACGGTCCGACGGGACGCCTCGAAGGAGTTCCCCGTGCCCAACACCCCTGTCTCCGTCCTCGGTCTCGGCCTGATGGGCAGCGCCCTCGCCGCCGCCTTGATCAAGGCCGGGCACCGGACGACCGTATGGAACAGGACGGAGTCGAAGACCGGCCCGCTGGTGGCCCAGGGCGCCATCCCCGCCGCCACCGCGCGGGACGCCGTCACCGCGGGCGGCCCGGTCATCGTCTGCCTCACGACCAACGACAACGTACGCGCCCTCCTGGAGCCGGAGGCCGAGGCCCTCGCGGGACGCACCGTCGTCAACCTCACCAACGGCACGCCGGGCCAGGCGCGGGAGCTGGCTGACTGGGCGGCGGCCCACGGCATCACGTACATCGACGGCGGCATCATGGCCGTCCCGCAGATGATCGCGACCCCGGGCGCGTACATCCTCTACAGCGGCACCGACGAGGCGGCCTTCGAGACGCACCGGCCGACCCTGGCCGCGCTCGCCGACACGAAGTGGGTCGGCACCGACCCGGGCCTCGCGGCGCTCTACGACCTCTCCCTGCTCACCGGCATGTACGGCATGGCGGCGGGCGTCGCCCAGGCGTTCGCGCTGATCGGCAGCGAGTCCATTCCGGCCCGCGACTTCGCTCCGCTGCTCAGGGACTGGGTGGTCGCGATGGCGCACGGAACCATCCCCGGCATGGCCGAGGGCCTCGCCACCGACCAGCACCTCACGGACGTCTCGAACCTCGCCATGAACCGCGCGGCGTTCCCCAACTTCACCAGCGCGTTCACCGAACAGGGCCTGCGCACCGACCTGTTCGACCCCTTCCAGGACCTCCTGGACCGCGCGGTCGATGAGGGCCACGGCGCCGACGGCTTCTCCCGCCTGGCGCTGCTGCTCAGGAAGGACTGACTACGGGACCAGCACGACCTTCCCGGTGGTCTCCCGCCGCTCGATGGCGGCGTGCGCCTCGGCCGCCCGCTCCAGCGGGAACGTCTGGACCGCGGGCACCAACTGCCCCTTGGCAGCGGCCTCCAGGGCCTCGCGTTCGCGCGCGGGGCCGTCGCCGGGGTTCTCGATCAGCCGCAGCAGCGCGTTGGTGAAGGTGATGTCCCGCTCCGCGAGCACCTCGGGGCGGGGCTCGAAGGCGTCCTGCGACGACCAGCCGATCACGACGTACCGTCCGCCGTCGGCGAGCAGTTCGAAGGCCGCCGCGCCCTTCTCGCCGCTCACCCCGTCGAGTACGGCGGTGACGCGCCGCCCGCCGCCGAGTTGCTCGGCGACCTCGCGCTCCCAGCCGGGCCGGTTGTAGTCGACGGCGATGTCGGCGCCGAGCGCACGCACGGCGTCGACCTTGGCGGGCCCGCCCGCCGCGCCGATCACCGTCGCCCCGAGGGCGTGTGCGTACTGGACGACGAGCCGCCCCACGCCACCCGCGGCGGAGGTCACCAACACCACGTCGTCGGACCGGAGTTGGGCCGCACCGAGCAGCCCCATGGTGGTGGCCCCGGTCATCACCATGGTCACCGCGGCCTCGAAGCCGAGGCCGTCAGGGACGACGTGCGCCTCCGCGATTTCGGCGACCGCCAGTTCGGCGTACCCGCCGGGGACCGAGCGCGGGACCACCACGGAACGCCCGAGCCACGCGGCGTCGACACCGGGGCCCACGGCCTCCACGGTCCCCGCGACCTCACCGCCGAAGACCGCGGGCAGTTCGGGCAGGGGTGGCGCCATGTCGGACGCCTCGCCCCGGCGCATCACGGTCTCCACGAAGTGAACTCCCGCCGCCCGTACGGCGATCCGCACCTGGCCCGGCCCCGCGACGGGGTCGGGCAGGGTCTCGTTGCGGAGGTTCTCGGCGGGACCGAACTCGTGCAGGACGACAGCGCGCATGGTGTGCTCCTCGGAACGTGGGAACGAACGTCGATGCACACCACCCTCCGACCTCAACCAAGGTTGAGGTCAAGGGCCGCCCGCGAGGGGCTTCAGAGCTGCCGCGCGACCTCGGTCGCCCAGTACGTCAGGATCATGTTCGCGCCCGCGCGCCTGATCCCCGTCAGGGACTCCATGATCGCCGCGTCCCGGTCGATCCAGCCCCGCGCGGCGGCGGCCTCGATCATCGAGTACTCGCCACTGATCTGGTACGCCGCCACCGGCACGTCCACCGCGTCGGCGACCTTCGCCAGGATGTCGAGGTAGGGACCCGCGGGCTTGACCATGACCATGTCGGCGCCCTCCTCCAGGTCCAGGGCGAGCTCCCGCAGGGACTCACGGCTGTTGGCCGGGTCCTGCTGGTACGTCTTGCGGTCGCCCTTGAGCGACGAGCCGACGGCCTCGCGGAACGGGCCGAAGAACGCCGACGAATACTTCACGGAGTACGCGAGGATGGACACGTCCTCGTGGCCGACCTGGTCCAACGCGTCGCGGATGACGCCGATCTGACCGTCCATCATGCCGCTCGGGCCCACCACGTGGGCGCCCGCGTCGGCCTGGACCTGCGCCATCTCGGCGTACCGCTCAAGCGTCGCGTCGTTGTCGACCCGGCCCTGGGCGTCCAGCACACCGCAGTGCCCGTGGTCGGTGGTCTCGTCGAGGCACAGGTCCGACATGACGATGAGGTCGTCGCCGACCTCGGCGCGCACGTCGCGGAGCGCGACCTGGAGGATCCCGTCCGGGTCCGTGCCCGCCGTGCCGACTGCGTCCTTCTTCGACTCCTCGGGAACTCCGAAGAGCATGATCCCGGCGACCCCGGCCTCCATCGCCTCGACGGCCGCCTTCTTCAGGCTGTCGCGGGTGTGCTGGAAGACGCCGGGCATGGCCCCGATCTCCACGGGGTCACTGATCCCCTCGCGCACGAACGCGGGCAGGATCAGATCGGCCGGATGCAGCCGCGTCTCGGCGACCATGCGCCGCATCGCGGGAGTGGTCCGCAGCCGCCGCGGCCGCGCTCCGGGAAAGGATCCGTACTTGGTCACTGTCTCTCTCACCTCACGAAATGTTCCGGCCCCGGCGAAGGAACTCAGCCGGGGCCGGGAAAATATTCAGCCCGTCCGGCGTTCGAGGACGAACTCGGCGAAGCCGGTGATCAACGGTGCCGGACTCTCAGGGTGCCGTACGCCGCCGACGGGACCCCGGCCGACGTTCACTGGGCCGCGTAACGGGATCCCCCGCGTCCAGCGCGGCGGCACGCCGAGCCGCACCGAACTCCGCCAACGCCTCGGCGAGCTTGTGCACCGACGGCTCCGGAGCCATCACGTCCACCCGCAGCCCGTGCTCCTCCGCGGTCTTCGCGGTGGCCGGGCCGATGCACGCGATCACGGTCACGTTGTGCGGCTTGCCCGCGATGCCGACGAGGTTGCGCACCGTGGACGACGAGGTGAAGAGGACCGCGTCGAAGCCGCCGCCCTTGATCGCCTCGCGGGTGTCCGCCGGGGGCGGCGACGCGCGCACCGTCCGGTAGGCGGTGACGTCGTCGACCTCCCACCCGAGGTCGATGAGCCCGGCGACCAGCGTCTCCGTGGCGATGTCCGCGCGCGGCAGGAACACCCGGTCGATCGGGTCGAAGACCGGGTCGTACGGCGGCCAGTCCTCCAGGAGACCGGCGGCCGACTGCTCACCGCTCGGCACCAGGTCCGGCTTGACGCCGAAGGCGACCAGCGCGGCGGCGGTCTGCTCGCCGACGGCCGCGACCTTGATCCCGGCGAAGGCACGCGCGTCGAGCCCGTACTCCTCGAACTTCTCCCGCACCGCCTTGACGGCGTTGACCGAGGTGAAGGCGATCCACTCGTACCGTCCTGTGACCAGGCCCTTGACCGCGCGCTCCATCTGCTGGGGCGTGCGCGGCGGCTCGACCGCGATGGTCGGGACCTCGTGCGGCACGGCGCCGTAGGAACGCAGCTGGTCGGAGAGCGAGGCCGCCTGCTCCTTCGTGCGCGGCACGAGGACGCGCCACCCGAAGAGCGGCTTCGACTCGAACCACGACAACTGGTCGCGCTGGGCGGGGGCCGAACACTCGCCGACCACGGCTATGACGGGCCGACCACCGTCGGGCGAGGGCAGCACCTTCGCCTGCTTGAGTACCTGCGCGACGGTGCCGAGCGTCGCGGTCCAGGTGCGCTGGCGCGTCGTCGTACCGGCGACGGTCACGGTCATCGGGGTGTCGGGCTTGCGGCCCGCGGCCACCAGCTCACCGGCGGCCGCGGCCACCGAGTCGAGGGCCGTCGAGACGACGACGGTCCCGTCGGACGCGCCGACCTCGCTCCAGCAGCGGTCGGACGCGGTACGGGCGTCGACGAAGCGGACGTCCGCACCCTGTGCGTCCCGCAGCGGCACACCCGCGTACGCGGGCACACCGACGGCGGCCGCGATGCCGGGCACCACTTCGAAGGGGATGCCCGCGGCGGCGCAGGCCAGCATCTCGTCGGCCGCGTTGGTGTCGAGGCCCGGGTCGCCGCTCACCGCACGCACGACCCGCCTGCCGCCCTTGGCCGCCTCCATGACAAGATTGGCGGCAGCTCGGAACGGCGTCGCGTCGGCGGTCATTGACGTGTCGTCAGCTGTCGGCTGGGGTGTGTCCACACCTCCCCTGGCATGCACGCGGACGACGTCGAGCACATCAGGCTCGGCGATCAGCACATCCGCTCGGGCCAGCGCCTCGACGGCGCGCAGGGTCAGCAGTCCCGGATCTCCGGGACCGGCACCGAGAAAGGTGACGTGCCCGTGTGCGGGAATGCCGGGAAGGTTCGAGGTGGGGCTCAAAGTGCTCGCTCCCCCATCAGACCGGCCGCGCCCTTGGCGAGCATCTCGGCTGCGAGTTCGCGGCCCAGCGCCATGGCCTGGGTCTCCGTCTCGGGCACGGGACCGGTGGTGGACAGCTGCACCAGCGACGAGCCGTCGGTCGTACCGACGACGCCGCGCAGGCGCATCTCCTTGACAATCTGCCCGTCGGCCATGGGGGTCTCCCCTGCTCGAGCGAAGTCGAGAGCTTGGGGAAAGTCGGCCAGCGCACCCACGGGGGCGCTACAACCGGCTTCCAGGGCGGCGAGCAGGGATCGCTCGGCGGTCACGGCGGCCCGGGTGTGCGGGTCGTCGAGCTCGGCGAGCGCGGCGGCGAGTGACGCGTTGTGCGCGGCACACTCGATCGCCAGTGCCCCCTGGCCGGGGGCGGGCAGAATCGTGTCGACCGACAGGAGGTCGGTCACCTCGTCGGCCCTGCCGACGCGGTTGAGTCCGGCGGCGGCGAGCACGACGGCGTCGAGCTCCCCCTTGTGCACGTATCCGATGCGGGTGTCGACGTTCCCGCGGATCGGCACGGTCCGGATGGTCATGCCGTGGCTGCGCGCGTAGGCGTTCAGCTGCGCCATGCGGCGCGGCGAACCGGTGCCCACGCGGGCTCCCCCGTCAGGGGACTGCGCAACCAGCTCCGCGAAGGTCAGGCCGTCGCGCGCCACCAGGGCGTCGCGCGGGTCCTCGCGCACCGGCACGGCGGCGAGGGTGAGCTCGGCGGGCTGTGCGGTGGGCAGGTCCTTGAGCGAGTGCACGGCGAAGTCGACCTCGTCGCGGGCCAGCGCCTCGCGCAGCGCGGCGACGAAGACGCCGGTGCCACCGATCTGCGCAAGGTGCTCGCGCGAGGTGTCGCCGTACGTCGTGATCTCCACCAGCTCGACGGGACGCCCCGTCAACTCCTTGACTGCCTCGGCCACTTGGCCGGACTGGGCCATGGCCAGCCTGCTGCGCCTGGTCCCGAGCCTGAGAGCCCTCTCCGTCATGCCCGGCCTCTATTCGGGTCGTCGTTCTCGTTGTTCATGTGGTCAGCCCTGCTGACCGCCGCGACCGTCTGCGGGTCGAGGTCGAAGAGCGTGCGCAGCGCGTCCGCGTATCCGGCGCCGCCGGGCTCGCTCGCCAGCTGCTTGATCCGCACCGTGGGCGCGTGCAGCAGCTTGTCGACGACGCGGCGCACGGTCTGTGTGATCTCCGCGCGTTGCTTGTCCTCCAGGCCCGGCAGACGTCCTTCGAGGCGGGCCATTTCACCGGCCACCACGTCGGCGGCCATGGTGCGCAGGGCGACCACGGTCGGCGTGATGTGCGCGGCCCGCTGGGCGGCGCCGAAGGCGGCGACCTCGTCGGAGACGATGCCGCGGACCTTCTCCACGTCGTCGGCCATCGGGGCGTCCGCGGACGCCTCGGCGAGCGACTCGATGTCGACGAGGCGCACCCCGTCGATGCGGTGCACGGCCGCGTCGATGTCGCGCGGCATGGCGAGGTCGAGGAGTGCGAGCGACGTCGTACGCCCGTCGGAGGCGTCGCCGTCCCGCGCGGCCACCAGTGCCGGGCCTTCGCCCTGTGCCTTCTCCAGCCATGCGGCGTGCTGTTCGAAGCCGGTGGCGTCGCCTCCGGTGGTCCCGTCGGTCCCGGCCGGGTCCGCGGACGGCGCGAGGGTGTCACGCACGGCGGGCGGCGGGGTCGTGCGGCCCACGGCGGCGGCGACGGCCTCGGCCGTCAGGACCAGACCGGTCGCACCGGTGCAGGAGACCACCACGTCGGCACGTGTCAGTTCGTCGGCCACGTCGGCCATGGGGACGGCGCGCGCGGTCGCTTCGGTGCCGGAGTCCGCGAGGATCTCCGCGAGGCGCCGGGCCCGCTCCAGCGTGCGGTTGGCGACGACGAGCTCCCGGACACCGGCGCGCGCGAGCGTCGCCGCGGCCAGCGAGGACATCGAGCCCGCGCCGATCACCAGGGCGCGCTTGCCCTCGGCCCAGGTCTCCACGGACCCGCCCGCGGCGAGCTGTTCGAGGCCGAAGGTCACGAGCGACTGCCCGGCCCGGTCGATGCCGGTCTCGGAGTGCGCGCGCTTGCCGACCCGCAGGGCCTGCTGGAACAGGTCGTTGAGGAGCTTGCCCGCGGTGTGCAGCTCCTGCGAGCGCGCCAGGGCGTCCTTGATCTGCCCGAGGATCTGCCCCTCGCCGACGACCATCGAGTCGAGCCCGCACGCCACCGAGAAGAAGTGGTGGACGGCGCGGTCCTCGTAGTGGACGTACAGATAAGGAGTGAGCTCCTCCAGGCCGACGCCGCTGTGCTGCGCGAGCAGCGTGGACAGCTCGGCCACGCCCGCGTGGAACTTGTCCACGTCGGCGTAGAGCTCGATGCGGTTGCAGGTGGCGAGCACGGCCGCCTCGGCGGCGGGCTCGGCGGCCAGGGTGTCCTGCAGGAGCTTGGCCTGCGCGTCCACGGACAGCGCGGCGCGCTCCAGGACGCTCACCGGGGCGCTGCGGTGACTCAGCCCCACGACCAGGAGACTCATGCCGGCATCACGGCGGGGACGTCCCCGTCGGGTCCCTTGCGCTGCTGCTTGGCGGAGACGGGCGGGACGGGGCCCTCGTGGGCGGCGTCCTCGCCGGCCTTGCGCTGCTCGTGGAAGGCGAGGATCTGCAGCTCGATGGAGAGGTCGACCTTGCGCACGTCGACACCCTCCGGCACGGAGAGGACCGTCGGCGCGAAGTTCAGGATGGAGGTCACACCGGCGGCGACGAGCCGCTCGCAGACCTGCTGGGCCGCCCCGGCGGGGGTCGAGATCACGCCGATGGAGACGCCGTTGTCGCTGATGATCTTTTCGAGCTCGTCGGTGTGCTGCACCGGCATGCCCGCGACGGGGGTGCCCGCCATCGCGGGATCGGCGTCGATCAGTGCGGCGACCCGGAACCCGCGCGAGGCGAACCCGCCGTAATTGGCGAGCGCGGCGCCGAGGTTACCGATGCCGACGATGACAACCGGCCAGTCCTGGGTCAGCCCGAGTTCACGGGAGATCTGGTAGACGAGATACTCGACGTCGTAGCCCACGCCGCGCGTCCCGTAGGAGCCCAGATACGAGAAGTCCTTGCGCAGCTTCGCGGAGTTGACCCCCGCGGCGGCCGCGAGCTCCTCGGAGGAGACCGTGGGTACCGAGCGCTCCGACAGTGCGGTGAGGGCTCGGAGGTACAGCGGAAGCCTGGCGACGGTGGCCTCGGGAATTCCTCGGCTGCGGGTCGCCGGTCGGTGAGTTCGGCCAGTTGCCACGGTGCTCCTGCGGGTAGAGCGGGGCTGCAGGCGGTCACTCGTCCCCAGACCGCCCCGTCGAATGCAGGCTATGTCTTTGTGAACGCGTGCACAAAGATGGTGTCCGATTTGCCCGGCCAACGTGACCGGGGTCACGCACTCCCGGCGCACGACCGTGGAACCGGCGCACGGACGACATCGTCGCTCATTTGATGGGGGCAAAACCGCACACTCTCCTCACGATCGTCGCCCCCGAGACCAAAACCGCCCCAAAGCGTAATCGACTTTGCGGGCACTTTGGACTGACCGGTCAGTGCCGGATGGCCCTACCCGTCGAGCTCGCGCCGCAGCCGCGCCTCGTCCACGCGCCAGAAGGTGTGCTGCTCCCCGTCCACCAGAACGACCGGGATCTGTTCCCAGTAGGCCCGGTGCAGCTCCTCGTCCTGGGTGATGTCCTTCTTCTCCCAGGGAGTGCCGAGCTCCCCGCAGACCTTCTCGATCACCGACTGTGCGTCATCGCACAAATGGCACCCCGGCTTCCCGATCAGGGTGACCAGCCGCTCCTGCGGTTTCCGCTTCGTACGTCGAAAAATCGGGCTCATACCGTCATTCTCGCCCGGTCGCCCAACCGCCAGGACACGGAGAGTTCACAGGCCCGAATCCTCCCGACTCCGGAACCTCCGAACAAACTGGCTATGCTCACGACATGGCCGCTCTCGGATGGCTCACCCCCCGTAGGCGCTCCGCCACGGCGCGGAGCGTGTTGGCAGGCGAGGCCTCGGCTGAGGCAGCGCGCAAGTCCTCCCAGGAGCTGGAGGAACTCGACGCCCTCGCCGCGCAGACCACGCCCGACGAAGGACCGCAGGAACCGGAGTTCCCCGTCGTCGGCGACGACAAGGCCGCCGCCTTCTTCGACCTCGACAACACCGTGATGCAGGGCGCCGCGATCTTCCACTTCGGCCGCGGGCTCTACAAGCGGAAGTTCTTCGAGCGCCAGGAACTGTTCCGATTCGCCTGGCAGCAGGCCTGGTTCAGGCTCGCGGGCGTCGAGGACCCCGAGCACATGCAGGACGCCCGCGACAGCGCCCTGTCCATCGTCAAGGGCCACCGGGTCGCCGAGCTGATGTCCATCGGCGAGGAGATCTACGACGAGTACATGGCCGAGCGCATCTGGCCGGGCACCCGCGCCCTCGCCCAGGCCCACCTCGACGCGGGCCAGAAGGTCTGGCTGGTCACGGCCGCCCCGGTGGAGATCGCCACGGTGATCACCCGCCGCCTCGGCCTGACCGGGGCCCTGGGCACCGTCGCCGAGTCCATCGGCGGCGTCTACACCGGCAAGCTCGTCGGCGAACCCCTGCACGGCCCCGCGAAGGCCGAGGCCGTCCGCGCCCTGGCCGCCGCCGAGGGCCTGGACCTGGGCCGCTGCGCCGCGTACAGCGACTCGCACAACGACATCCCGATGCTCTCCCTCGTCGGGCATCCGTACGCGATCAACCCCGACGCCAAGCTGCGCAAGCACGCGCGCGAGCGGGACTGGCGGCTGCGGGACTACCGCACGGGCCGCAAGGCCGCGAAGGTCGGCATCCCGGCCGCCGCCGGTGTCGGCGCGCTCGCGGGCGGCGCCGCCGCGGCCGTGGCCCTGCACCGCCGCCGTCACTGAAGGCACGTTCCGGCCCTGCCCGTGCGCCCCGCCCCGAGCATTCCGTCGGTCCTACCCCGCCACGCCTCCCGCCAGTCACGCCGGTAGCACTCGGCCACAACACGCCTCAGGCCGACACGGAATGTGAACTGATTCGATCAACAAGTGCTCACTCTCCGGTGCTTGAACGGGCGGCAATCGGTTACAGAAGCGACGTAATCGATGATTTGAGCAACTGGGTGTAGCGCTGCCTGTACGAAGCGTTATTCTCCTCAGACGCATAAAGGACCCCGCACGTCGCTACGACGGGTGAACGGTCCCGCACTGCACGTGATGGAAGCTCTGCCTCTGGGAGTCCCGTGTACCCACACGTCGGGGTTGACGCCTCGGGCCTGGCTACGCTGCGCGCAACGGTCATCGACCGCTTGCGCGGCTTCGTCCCCACCGCGTACGCCGTCCCCGCCGTCCCCGCACTCGCCGTCCCCGCACCCGCCGGGCCCTGCTATGCCCTGGCCAACAGCGGGGCGGCTGTCAGCAGACGGGCCCGTTCCGGCTCCGCTGCCGCCACCTCGGCCCCCACCCCTCGCCGTCCCGCAGCGGACAGCGACAGCGCGCGCATGATGGATCTCGTCGAACGCGCTCAGGCCGGTGAGTCCGACGCCTTCGGACGCCTCTACGACCAGTACAGCGACACGGTCTACCGCTACATCTACTACCGCGTGGGCGGCAAGGCGACCGCCGAGGATCTCACCAGTGAGACCTTTCTGCGCGCCCTCCGCCGCATCGGCACGTTCACCTGGCAGGGCCGTGACTTCGGCGCCTGGCTGGTCACGATCGCGCGCAACCTGGTCGCCGACCACTTCAAATCAAGCCGATTCCGCCTCGAAGTGACCACCGGCGAGATGCTCGACGCCAATGAGGTCGAGCGCAGCCCCGAGGACTCCGTCCTGGAGTCCCTCTCGAACGCGGCCCTCCTCGAAGCCGTCCGCCGCCTCAACCCCCAGCAGCAGGAGTGCGTGACCCTGCGCTTCCTCCAGGGGCTCTCCGTCGCCGAGACCGCGCGGGTCATGGGAAAGAACGAGGGCGCGATCAAGACCCTCCAGTACCGCGCGGTGCGCACGCTCGCACGGCTCCTGCCCGACGACGTCCGATAGCGCTTCGTGGTGCCCAACTCACCTTCCGTGGCCGGTGGATGGGTGCCACGGAATTGTCGCGGTCCGATCATCTTTCGTCCGTAACCCAAGTGCCGCGACGCTCGTTGTGCGGGATGCAGGCTCCCTGTGGTCGCTACCTGGCTGGCTCCGCTCACTCGATCGTGTGGAAATGGTCAGGACATGCAACCCTCAGGACCCCCTGGGGAGTCGACCGTCTTGACGAGAGGAGGTGCCGCCAGTGATCGCGAACGTATCGGCCCACCGGCGGGCGAACGCCTTCGCCCAGGCCCTGGAGGAGTATTCCGACCAGGGTCCGGCGGCCGAGCAGTCCGAGGACTCAGCGCCCGTGCCAGCGGCCGCATCCGTGGAGTCCCCCGAAACCACCGGCCGCGCCGAACCGACCGAGCAGAGCCACATGCTGGCCCTGACGGACGGTCTCGACGCGCTGCCCAAGCCCGTCCTGGACCCCGAGGTCAAGGTCGTCCAGCGCGCCCAGCTCGTGGCCGCGATGGAAGCCATGTTCCTCGAGGGCGGCAGTCCCTCGGTGCCCGAGCAGCGGTCCCGCAAGGGTGCCCACCGCGCGGGTGCCCTGGGGAAGTTGCGGCCGCGTTCCCGTCTGTCCAAGGGCATCGCGGCGGGCGGCCTCACCGTCGGCGTCGCCGCGGGCGCGTTCGGCGGAGTGGCCGCGGCCAGCTCCGACGCACTGCCCGGCGATTCGTTGTACGGCCTCAAGCGCGGCATGGAGGACTTCAAGCTGGGCCTGGCCGACGGCGACACCGATCGTGGCCAGATCTATCTCGACCATGCCTCGACGCGGCTGAACGAGGCCCGCAGGCTCATGGAGCGGGGCCGCTCCGGCGCCCTGGACCACGAGTCGCTCGGCGAGGTCAGGCGAGCCCTCTCCGGCATGCGGCACGACGCCACGGAGGGCCACCGCCTGCTCCTCGAGGCGTACGAGCGCGACGGCTCCCTGGGCCCCATCCAGGCGCTGTCCGCGTTCTCCCAGTCGCACCGGGAAGCGTGGAGCGACCTCCAGGGCCGCCTCCCCGTCCAGCTGGGCGACGTGGGAGAGCAGGTGAACTCCGTCTTCGACGCCATAGACGAAGAGGTCGACCCGCTGCGCTCCCTGCTGCCCCGCGCACCGGAGAAGGGCGGCTCCACCGGTCGGACGTCCCAGAGCCCCAGCGGCTCCGACAGCTCCGACGGTCGCCCCTCCCATCCCTCGGGCGGCGGCAGCTCGCACGGCGGCGGGACGGGCAGCGACAGCAAGCCGAAGCCCTCCACGTCGGACCGCCACGACGACGGCCTCCTCGGTGGCACCACCGGCGGCCTGCTCGACCCACCGGACGAGAAGGAGACCAGCCCGCAGCCCTCGGACGGCAAGAGCAAACCCGGTCAGCACAGCTCCCCGGTCGACCCGGACGTCACGCTGCCCCCGCTCCTGCCCGGCCTGCAACTCCCGGAGCTCGGCATCAAGGGCGAGGACGCGAACTAGTCCCTGTCCGTACGCAGTCGGGGGCGCCCTCCTCACCAGGAGGGCGCCCCCGACTGCGTACACGCCCCTAGAAGAACACCGACCGCCGCTGCACCAGCAGCTTGTACAGCGAATGCTGGATCTGTTCCCGCACCTGATCCGTCAGGTTGAACATCAGCATCGGGTCCTCCGCCGCCTCCGGCGGGTACCCGTCCGTCGGGATCGGCTCGCCGAACTGGATCGTCCACTTCGTCGGCAACGGCACCGCGCCCAGCGGACCGAGCCACGGGAACGTGGGCGTGATCGGGAAGTACGGAATGCCGAGGACCCGCGCCAGGGTCTTGGCGTTGCCGATCATGGGGTAGATCTCCTCCGCCCCGACGATCGAGCACGGCACGATCGGTGAGCCCGTGCGCAGCGCCGTCGAGACGAAGCCGCCGCGGCCGAACCGCTGCAGCTTGTAGCGGTCGCTGAACGGCTTCCCGATGCCCTTGAAGCCCTCCGGCATCACGCCCACCAGCTCGCCCCGCTCAAGGAGCCGCTCGGCGTCCTCCGCACAGGCCAGCGTGTGCCCGGCCTTGCGGGCCAGTTCGTTGATCACCGGCAGCATGAAGACGAGATCGGCGGCGAGCAGCCGGAGATGGCGGCCCTGGGGATGGTTGTCGTGCACCGCGACCTGCATCATCAGGCCGTCCAGCGGCAGCGTCCCGGAGTGGTTGGCGACGATCAGCGCCCCGCCGTCGGCGGGGATGTTCTCGATGCCCTTCACCTCCACCCGGAAGTACTTGTCGTAGAACGGCCGGAGCATCGACATCAGGACCTGGTCGGTGAGCTCCTCGTCGTAGCCGAAGTCGTCGACCTCGTACTCACCCGTGAGCCGCCGCCGCAGGAACGAGAGGCCGCCAGCGATGCGCCGGTCCCAGCCGCCACCGCCCCGCGGCTCCGGCACCTTCCCCTGCGGCTCCGCGGGCGCCGGCTGCGGAGCCGCGAGCTGCTGCACGTCCTGCTGCCCCTCCTGCTGCCCGGGCAGCGCCTTGACCCCGGCCACGGGGTCGCCCTTGCGCCGGGGCGCGGACCTGCGGCGCGAGGTGCGCTGCGCGCTCCCGCGCGACCGGTCGTCGTCGAACGGAATGACCTTGGCGTCCGCCATCGTTGACGCTCTCCTCAGTTGGCGCTCTGGTGGCCACCCGCGAGGGGCAGCGCGGCGATCCGGTCGACTGCCCCCGCGAGGGCACCTGGTGGCAGCAGCCCGGGGCCCCGGCTGCGTACGAAGTCCGCGAAGGTCTCCGCGGTCGTGTACTTCGGCCTGAACCCCAGTGTCTCGCGCATCTGCCGGGTGGCCACGACCCGGCCGTGGGTGAGCAGCCTGATCTGCTCGGGCGAGAAGTCCGACATGCCGACCGTGCGCAGCGCCGAGCCGACCCAGGTGACGGCAGGCAGCAGCACCGGCACGGTGGGGCGGCCGAGCCGCCGCGAGCACTGGGACAGGAGCAGCTGGCCGTCGCCTGCGATGTTGAACGTGCCGCTGTTGAGCGTGCCGCGCTGCGGGTCGTGCGAGGCGAGCCGCAGCACCTCGACCGCGTCGTCCTCGTGGACGAACTGCAGGCGCGGGTCGTAGCCGAACACGGTCGGCAGGACCGGCAGCGAGAAGTACTCGGCGAGCGGGGAGTCCGCGGCGGGCCCGAGGATGTTCGCGAAGCGCAGCACGCACACCGCGACGTCCGGGCGGCGCCGCGCGAAGCCGCGCACATAGCCCTCGACCTCGACGGCGTCCTTGGCGAAGCCACCACTGGGCAGTGATTTGGGCGGCGTCGTCTCCGTGAAGACCGCGGGGTCCTTGGGCGCCGACCCGTACACGCTGGTGCTCGACTTCACCACGAGCCGCTGGACCGTCGGCGACTTCTGGCAGGCGCCGAGCAGCTGCATGGTGCCGATGACGTTGGTCTCCTTGACCGAGCCCCGGCCGCCCCGGCCGCCCCTGCCCCCGAGCGCGGTCGCCGTGACGTCCATGTGCACGACCGTGTCCACGCTGTGCTCGGCGAGCACCCGGGCGATGGTGGGCTGCCGGATGTCGGCCCTGACGAAGTCGGCGCCGCCCAGATGGTGCTCCGGTGGGACCGCGTCGACGGCGACCACCCGGTCGACGTCGGGGTCACGCTGGATGCGCCGGACGAACCGTCCGCCCAACTGTCGGGCCACTCCGGTCACGAGCACGACCTTGCCCAAGATCAGCGCCTGCCTTTCCCCAAACCCCTCGCCGCGCCACCGTCGGCGGTGTCCCGGACCACGCTATCTGGTGGACGTTGCGGTGTGATGTCCGTGAGCCCAGAGACGGCCGAAAACACCGAAGCCCTCCCGTCGGATGACGGGAGGGCTTCGGAACACGCTGTTACAGCGGTCGCTTACTTCTTGTTGCGACGCTGAACGCGAGTGCGCTTCAGCAGCTTGCGGTGCTTCTTCTTGGCCATCCGCTTACGCCGCTTCTTGATAACAGAGCCCACGACTACCCTCGCTCACTTCTCATCACTCGGTGCGGGGCAGCTGTCTGGGCCCACACGACCTACGTCGGCCCTAGCCTACCCGTCCCCGCGTGAGGGACGTAATCGAGGGGCAATGACCCCTGCCCGAAGGGCCCCGGGGGACCCCTCGCTCAACCTGCTTCGACCCCCACATAGGACTCGCGGAGGTACTCGTGAACCGCCTGCTCCGGAACCCGGAAGGACCTTCCGACCCGGATGGCGGGCAGATGACCGCTGTGCACCAGCCGGTACACGGTCATCTTGGACACTCGCATCACCGAGGCGACTTCCGCCACGGTCAGAAACTGAACCTCGTTCAGCGGCCTCTGGTCTGCAGCCATGACACCCCACCTGAACCTTCCGCACATGACGGGCACCGGCTTCCCCTTCCGGTGACTCTTCGTCGCTGCGCGCTCACTCCCCAGACTAGGGGCGGATGATGCGAGTGGGGAAGAGGAGCAGCCATCGGCCGCCTACTGTGACAGACACGCTCGATTGAGTACATAGCGAGTAAGCGGTCGGTAGTAATCAGACCGCACAGCGTCATCAAGCGGAACGACGACGGACACCTGCCCCTCGGCCTCCCCGACGAACAGCGCCGGATCGTCCGTATCCGCCAGACCGATCGCCTCAAACCCCAGCTGACCTGCTCCGCAGACCCATCCGTGGTCCCCGATGACCAACCCTGGAAGCGGCCCACCGGCCTCCGCTGCGGCATCCAGAGCGGCTCGAACCGGGAGGGGTGAGTGGGTGTGTGCGCCGGTCTCACTCCCGGTGGGACGCGCGCCGGGTTCGCGCACCAGCGCGACTCCTTGTACGTAGTCAAGGTTGTACGTACGTAGGCCAAACCGGGTCGTTATGTCGACACTGTTGCCCTGCGCGGGGGTGAGGACGGTGCATCCGGCCGCCGACAAGGCGTCCGCCAACGCGGCGTAGAAGCCGAGCAGCCGGTGCGGATGACCGGTCCCGAAGAGCACGGGGACCCGCCACCGGGCCGCGGCCGCGAGCCGTTCCGCGAACGCGTCGAGCGCCGCCAGCGTCCGCTCCGGATCGATGACGTCGACCCCCGAAGTGTGCCCCGGGTCTGCGGACACTCCGCACTTGTCGGACATCAGGCGCAGCAGATCACCGGAGCCCCAGCTCCATTCGGGGTCGAGCCCGAGAAGTATCCGCGGATCCCGGGCCGCGAAGAGCCGATAGCTCCGCAGGCTCTCTTCCCGTGAGGTGGCCACGGGCCCGGCCAACCGAGCCGCCAACAGATGCGCACGCAGGGCGCCGGTGCTCAACACGCTGCCGATGCTGGCGCATCCGCGCACGCCCGGACCACAAAACCCCGGAAACCACGCACAGTTGGGCTAACGCGGGCATAATCCAATCCGCTATCCGATCCGCTATCCGATCCGATCGGCCGACCCGAGGCTCCCGAGCCCCTCGGTACCGCTACGCGAGCAGCCCCCGCAGCGGAAACACCGCCCGCCGGGCCGCGAGCACGGCCTGGTCGAGCCGGTCGGCGGGGTCGTATCCCGACTCCCAGCCCTTCCACTCCACCGGCCACCGTCCGTCCGTCATCCGCCCGGGCGCCAACTGCCGGGTCCGCGCGAAGACTTCCTGCCGCCAGGCTTCGGGGATCTGCGCCGTGGGCTCGACCGGCCGCCCCGCGGCGATGGCGACGAGATGCGTCCAGGACCGCGGCACCACGTCCACCACCGCATATCCCCCACCGCCCAGTGAGACCCACCGCCCGTCGGCGTACTCATGGGCAAGGTCGTGGCAGGCGACCTGCACGGACCGCTGGGCGTCCAGCGAAACGGCGAGGTGCGCCAGCGGATCCTCGAAGTGCGTGTCCGCGCCGTGCTGCGTCACGAGGACCTGCGGCCGGAACTCGGCGAGCAGCTCGGGCACCACGGCGTGGAAGGCCCGCAGCCACCCGGCGTCCCCGGTCCCCGCGGGTAGCGCGATGTTCGCCGCGGTCCCCTCCGCGGCACCGTCCGCACCCGTCTCCTCGGGCCAGCCGGTCTGCGGGAACAGCGTCCGCGGATGTTCGTGGAGCGAGATCGTGAGGACCCGCGGGTCCTCCCAGAAGGCGGCCTGGACGCCGTCGCCGTGGTGCACGTCCACATCCACGTACGCCACGCGCTCCGCGCCCAGCTCCAGGAGCCGGGCGATGGCCAGCGCGGCGTCGTTGTAGATACAGAACCCGGAGGCGCCCCCGGGCATCGCGTGGTGCAGCCCGCCCGCGAAGTTCACCGCGTGCAGCGCGTCCCCGCGCCACACGGCCTCGGCCGCGCCGACGGACTGACCGGCGATCAGCGCCGAGGCGTCGTGCATCCCGGCGAAGGCCGGGTCGTCCTCCGTGCCGAGGCCGTACTCCCCCCGGGCGGACGCGGGGTCGAGGGAGGCGGCCTTCACCGCGTCCACGTAGTCCCCGCGGTGCACGAGACGCAGCGTCGAATCACCGGCACGCTTGGCCGCGACCACGTCCAGCTCCCGGTCGAGCCCGAAGGCGTCGACCAGACTTCGGGTCAGCCCGAGCCTGACCGGGTCCATCGGGTGACCCGGGCCGAAGTCATAGCCCGTTACTGCCTCGTCCCACATCAGCTGTGCGCGGCCGCTCATGCCCGTCACCGTACCGGTCCGGTCCTGGGGCGAAGGAACGGGCGTACAGCAGGGTCAAGAGCACCAACACCATGGGAACGACCATCGCCCCCCGGTAGTTCCAGGCATCCCCGAGCCCGCCCACCAGCGGCGAACCGATCAGGAACCCCACATAGTTGAAGATGTTCAGTCGCGCCACGGCCGCATCCGAAGCCCCCGGGAACAACCTCCCCGCCGCGGCGAACGTCTGCGGAACAATCACGCACAACCCCAGCCCGAGCACCGTGAATCCGGCGATCCCGACCCACGCCCCCGGCGCCACCGCCACGACCGCGAACCCCAGCGCCGCCACCACCGACCCGGCCCGCACCACCGCCACGGCCCCGAACCGCCGCACCCCCAGATCCCCGAGCCCGCGCCCCACCAGCGTCATGACCATGTAGACGTTGTACGGGACGGTCGAGACCTCCTCCGAACTCCCCAGCACGTCCTGCAGGTACTTGGCGCTCCAGTTGGAGACGGTCGAGTCGCCGATGTACGCGAACGTCATCACCAGACAGAGCGGCAGCAGCACCTTGAAGACGACGGCACCCCCGCCGTCCTCCGCACCCCCGCTCTCGGCCTTCGCGGCATCGACGTACCACCGGCTCCCGACCAACGCGGCAGGCAACAGCACGGCCACGACCGGCAGATAGGAGACGAAGAGCGACAGATCCCAGTGCGCCCCGGCCCAGGCCAGCGACGCCCCCACGATCCCGCCCAGGCTGTACGCGGCGTGAAAACCGAGCATGATGCTGCGCCCGTACGCCCGTTGAAGACTGACCCCGAGCATGTTCATGGACGCGTCGAGCGCACCCACCGCGAGCCCGAACCCGCCGAGCGCCACGGCGACCTGCCACAGCTCGTCGCCCGCGCCCACCCCCAGCAGCGCCAGCAGCACGGCGGGCTGCGACCACCTCAGCACCGCGCTCGGCGGCACCTTCTTGACGAGCTGCTCGGTGCCCACGCTCCCGACTCCCGCCAGGATCGGCACCGCAGCGAGGAAGACGGGCAGCAGCCCGTCGGATATCCCGTACCGGTCCTGGATCGCCGGGATCCGCGTCACGAGCAGGGCGAAGGTCACTCCCTGCACCAGGAAGGCGAACGCCAGCGAGGCCCTGCCGCGCCGCAGCACTTCGGTCATGGCTGCAGAGCGTAGGGCCCACGGCTACCAGTGGGTAGATGGATCACTCAACCAATTTCGGCGCCTTCAGCGCCCGGCCACGTCCGCCCCATCAGCCACACCCGCCACGTCCGCCTCGACCATCTTCTCCATCGGCCCGACGACCAGGCCGCCACTGACGAACATGGTCAGCGTGATCGTGCCGGCCGCGATCGCCCCGCCCAGCCACACCATGGTGTCGACGGGCAGCGTGTAGGCCCCCACGACCCGCAGCAGCGCCTCCCCGAAGAGCGCCAGACCCCATACGACCGAGAACATCCGCTCCAGCCGCGCGAACCGCCCGCGCTCGGCGCTCAAACGGTCCCAGGCCGCGGTCCTCGCCGCGTTCCCCTTGGTCACCCAGGGCTTGAGACCGGCGGTCATCAGCGGCCGCCCGGCCACCACCGACAGCAGGATCGCGATCCCCACGGTGGCGGTGATGGCGCTGTCCTTGGCGAGCATCAGCCGCGGATCCCCGGCGACGAGGCTCACCAGCAGCCCGACGACGTTGGCGGTCAGGATGAGCGCCGCGAGCCCGTTGACCCGCCGCTCCTTGACCAGGCTCCACAGCGTCCGCGCGGCCGGCACCACACTGCTCCAGGCCAGCGCGGCCATGGTGCCCATCCCGAACCCCTTGCTGAGCAGGTAGTACGAGGCGGTCGGCACCAGCGCGTCCAGCACCAGCGGCTTCAGGGACTCGACACGCGCCTTGCGTGCGTCGTCGGGGGCGTCGGCCGTGGTGACGGCGACGGGGCGGACCTCTACGAGGGCGTCGGTGGCGAGCTGACTCATGATCGGTTTCCTCCGTCGGGCTGCGTACGTCCGGCTTCACTTCCTCCGCGACAACCTCAGCTTCGCCCCCGGGGCCCACCCGCCGACAGAAACGATCGTCCGCACCTGGCCATGACAAATGTCAGCCCGACCACCCGGTCGACGTCATACGAGCAGGTCAACCAAGTCCCGCAGATCACCGAAGAGTTCATTGGCCCCCACGAGCCGCTCGGCGGGCGTCATGGCGGTGAACCCGAGGACATCCATCCCGGCGGCGACCGCGGCCTGCACACCGAGCGGACTGTCCTCCACCACGACACACTTCTCGGGCGCCACGCCCATGCGCTCGGCGGCGTACAGGAAGAGATCGGGCGCAGGCTTGCCCCGCCCGACATCCTGCGAGCTGAAGACCCGCTCCTCCCCGAACCACTCGTCAAGCCCGGTCTTCCGATGCCCGACCCGAATCCGCTCATGGCTCCCGGACGAGGCCAGACAGTAGGCCACGCCGTCACCGGCCAGCTTCTCCAGCACTTCCACGGCTCCGTCCACGGGCTGCAGCTCCCGCTCGAAGGCGGCGAACACCCGTCCGTGAAAGACGTCGTCGAAGTCCTCGGGAAGCCGCTGCCCGCTCCGCTCAAGAATCACATCGTGTACGCGGTGAATGGCGGCCCCCATGTAGTCGCGCAGGGAGTCCTCGTACGAGGTGGGGTGCCCGAGCTCGGTCAGATAACCGGCCAGGATCGTGTTGGAGATCGGCTCGCTGTCCACCAGAACGCCGTCATTGTCGAAGATGACCAGGTCGTATCGCATATCCCGACCCTAAGCGTTCCCAAAAGGCCTCAGAACGCAGAAAACCCCCGCACCATACGGTGCGGGGGTTTTCTCTACAATGAGTTCGGCGGCGTCCTACTCTCCCACAGGGTCCCC
>NZ_JBWKAP010000018.1:0-139614 GCF_056437465.1 Streptomyces sp. NPDC042371
CGCCGGGCTCTCAAACCGGCGGGCACCCGCACCTCCAGCCCCCAACCCATCGAGCAGCCCCGTACCAATCCCATGATCGGCCGGACAGGGCCTAGGCGAGGCCTCGGCCGCGCAGCGGGCGGACGTCACGCACACGTCCGATTGACGGGGGCCTTCTCCGGGAACCCGTCATCCGTGTCCCGCCGCATCGAAGACCTCGCCCCCGCCACCGACCTCCCGCCCGCCGGAGACCTCGTGCCCATCGAGGACCTCGCGCTCATCGGCGACCACCAGACGGCCGCCCTCGTCGGCAGGGACGGCTCCATCGGATGGCTCTGCCTGCCCCGCTTCGACTCGGCCGCCTGCTTCGCCGCGCTGCTCGGCGACGAGGAGAACGGCCACTGGCGCCTGGCGCCCGCAGGCGCGGGCCCCTGCACCCGCCGCGCCTACCGCCCCGACTCCCTGGTCCTCGACTCGGAGTGGGACACCGATGACGGCTCCGTGCGCGTCACGGACTTCATGCCGCAGCGCGACCGGGCCCCAGACGTCATCCGCATCGTCGAGGGCCTCAAGGGGCGC
This sequence comes from Streptomyces sp. NPDC042371, assembly GCF_056437465.1. Lineage (NCBI taxonomy): Bacteria > Bacillati > Actinomycetota > Actinomycetes > Kitasatosporales > Streptomycetaceae > Streptomyces > Streptomyces sp. NPDC042371. The sequence continues at coordinate 559 of NZ_JBWKAP010000018.1, forward strand.
GTCACCCTGCGCAGCACCCTCCGGCTCAGGTTCGACTACGGCTCGGTCGTGCCCTGGATGCGCCAGCAGGACGGCCACCGCGTCGCCGTGGCGGGCCCCGACTCCGTGTGGCTGCGCAGCGAGCCCGCCGTGCACACCTGGGGCCACGACTTCGGCACGCACTCCGAGTTCACCGTCGAGGAGGGCGAGAAGGTCGCGTTCGTCCTCACCTGGCACCCCTCGCACGAACCGCGCCCCGCGCTCGTCGACCCGTACGAATCGCTGCGCCACAGCCTGGCGGACTGGCGCGCCTGGACGGCACGCTGCCACTACGAAGGGCCGCACCGCGACGCGGTCGTCCGCTCCCTGATCACCCTCAAGGCCCTCACGTACGCCCCGACGGGCGGCATCGTCGCCGCCCCCACCACCTCGCTGCCCGAGGAGCCCGGCGGGGTGCGCAACTGGGACTACCGCTACTGCTGGCTGCGCGACTCCACCCTCACCCTCGGCGCGCTGCTCTCGGCCGGGTTCTCGGAGGAGGCCGAGGCGTGGCGCGACTGGCTGCTGCGCGCGGTCGCGGGCAACCCGGCGGACCTGCAGATCGTGTACGGCCTCTCCGGAGAGCGCCGACTGCCCGAGTACGAGGTTCCGTGGCTGTCCGGGCACGCGGACTCCGCCCCGGTGCGCATCGGCAACGAAGCGGTCGAACAGCTGCAGCTCGACGTGTACGGCGAGGTCGTCGACTCACTCGCCCTCGCCGACCGTTCGGGCCTCGCCACGCCGCCGCACGCCTGGCACCTGCAGCTGTCCCTGCTCGAATTCCTGCACCAGAAGTGGCGGGAGCCCGACCAGGGCCTGTGGGAGGTGCGCGGCCCGCGCAGGCACTTCGTGTACTCCAAGGTGATGGTCTGGGTCGCTGCCGACCGCACGGTGCGCGCCCTGGAGCAGAACCCGAAGCTGCCCGGCGACGCCGAGCGGTGGCGGAAGCTGCGGGACGAGGTGCACCGCGAGGTCTGCGAGCGCGGCTACGACCCGGAGCGCAACACGTTCACGCAGTCCTACGGCTCCACCGAACTGGACGCCTCGCTGCTGCTCATACCGCGTGTGGGGTTCCTGCCGCCCGACGACCCGCGCGTCATCGGCACCATCGACGCGGTCCATGCCGAGCTCGGCCACGAGGGACTCCTGCGCCGCTACAGCGCCGACCAGACGGCCATCGACGGCCTGCCGGGCCAGGAGGGCGTCTTCGTCGTCTGTTCGTTCTGGCTGGCGGACGCGCTGCACATGACCGGCCGCACCAAGGAGGCGCGTGAGCTGTTCGAGCGCCTGCTCGCGCTCCGCAACGACGTGGGGCTGCTCGCGGAGGAGTACGACCCCTCCTCCCGCCGTCAGCTCGGCAACTTCCCGCAGGCATTCAGCCACATCGGCCTGGTGAATACCGCCCTCGCGCTCTTCGGGGCGGACGCGGGAGGATAGGGCCATGGATCTTGGACTGAAAGACCGTGTCTACGTAGTCACCGGCGCCACCCGCGGCCTCGGCAACGCCACCGCCCGCGAGCTGGTCGCGGACGGGGCGAAGGTCGTGCTCACGGGCCGTCAGCAGAAGACGGTGGACGAGGCGGCCGCCGAGCTGGGCCCGAACGCGGTGGGCGTCGCCGCGGACAACGCCGACCCGGCCGCCGCGGCCGCGCTCGTCGCCGCGGCCCGCGAGCACTTCGGCCGCTTCGACGGCGTACTGATCAGCGTCGGCGGGCCCGCACCGGGCTTCGTCGCGGACAACACCGACGAGCAGTGGCAGGCGGCGTTCGAGTCGGTCTTCCTCGGCGCGGTGCGGCTCGCCAGGGCCGCGGCCGCGGAGCTCGGCGAGGGAGGCGTCATCGGCTTCGTGCTCTCCGGGTCGGTGTACGAGCCGATCGCGGGCCTGACGATCTCGAACGGCCTGCGGCCGGGGCTCGCCGGGTTCGCCAAGTCCCTCGCGGACGAGCTCGGCCCGCGCGGCATCCGCGTGGTCGGCGTGCTCCCCGGCCGGATCGGCACCGACCGCATGCGCCAGCTGGACGGCCTCTCCCCCGACCCCGAGGCCACCCGCGCCGCGAACGAGGCGGGCATCCCCCTGCGCCGCTACGGCACGCCGCAGGAATTCGGCCGCACCGCGGCGTTCCTGCTGTCGCCCGCGGCGTCGTACCTGACGGGGATCATGGTCCCGGTGGACGGCGGCTCACGCGCCGGGTTCTGAGACATGCTCTGACGGCGAGAGCCTCAGCTCACCCGTTCCGCGCGGTGCTTGGCGGCCCGCAGGCGGACCGTGGCCGGGAGTGAGGCCAGGCCCGCCGAGTCGCGGGCCCGGCCGAGCGTGTCGGCGGAGAGCAGGTGCAGCGCTTCGGACGGCGTGGCGTGCGGGGCCAGGACGAGTTCCACGCGCGCCTGCGGGGTGCTGCGCCGACCGGTCAGCACGACCTGGGCGCGCTCGACGCCGTCCAGCGTCTCGGCCTCCTTGGCCAGTACGTTCTCCATCGCCCGGCCGCGCAGCAGCGCACCCTCGCCGTCCCCGGCCTCCACCAGGACCTCCGCGAGGCGGCGCCTGCGCAGCTGGGCGGAGAGCGACCACAGCGCGAGCAGCACGCACACCGCGAGGGCGGCGATGACCGTGGGCCAGAACCATCCGTCGCCCCGCCACCGCGCCCGGTCGGCCGCGCTGACCAGCACGTCGTGCCGACCGTCGTGGATCCACCAGGAGGGCGGGGACGCGCCGAGCCCGACGGCGAGCACGGAGCCGCCGAGGACGAGCAGGACAAGCCCGACGAGGGCCAGGACCACGCGGTTGACCGTGCGCAGCACGCCGCTCACCCCTTCCTGCCGGGCCGGGCCACCCGGACGGAGAGTCCGGGGGCGCGGGCGAGTCCGAGGTCGCGGATGCCGTCGGCCAGTGTCGCGTCCAGGTCGGCTCGTACGTCGTCGAGTTCACGGAAGTGGGAGACCGCGCGCACGTCCACCTTGGAGCGCTTCATCCGGACCCGCACGGACTGCACGCCGGGCACGTCCATGGCCCGGTCGCGGAGCACCATGGCGGCGGCCCCGCGGTACAGCCCCGCGCGCACGTCGGAGTGGGTGCGGCGCATCGGCAGGATGCCGCGCTGACCAGGGCTCGCGGCGAGCACGATGAGCCAGATCCCGAGGACGGCGGCGACCGCGGCCCCGGCGAGCACGGCCGTGTCGTCGAGGGGGCGGCTGCCGAGCTGCCGGGCCAGTTCGCGTCGCCAGTGCATCGCGGGATGGTCGGCCCGGACGGCGACGACGTCGTAGAGGAGCAGCCCGGCGGCGCCGAGGACCACCAGGGCGATGAGGGCCGCGGGCACCCGGCGGGGCGCCCAGAACCGGGCGGCCTTCTCTTCGTCGTCGGAGAGCGTGGGCAGCGGATCGTAGGCCGCCGCGGAGGCCGACTGGCCGAACTCGCCATCGGACTGCTCGATGACCGGCAGCGGCTGGGTGCCGCCACCCCCTCGGGGTTCACTCATCGTGTCCTCCCCTGTGCCGCGGCGCGCACCTGCGCGGAGTACAGCCGCTCCACCTGAACGGCCACCTCGGGTACGTCCATCCCCGCCAACGCCTCTACCCGCTCGGTGACGTGGCGACGCACCGCGCCGCACTGCCCGCCGATGTCGCAGGGGTAGTCCAGCTCCAGGCTGACCCGGATGCGGGCCGATTCACGGTGGACGGAGACCGTGGCGCGCGGCGGCGAGCCGTCCGCCGGAACCGCGTCCACCGCCTCGCGCGCCGCCCGTGCGGCGATCTTCGCGACGACCCGGTCGGCGATCCGGGTCGCGCCGCGCTCCCGGGGCGCGACCTGTGCCGCCACCGCTCACCGCCGCCGGTCGCCGCGGCTGCGGAAGAAGTCGCCGGGCTCCAGGTCCCCCTCGAGGAACCTCCCGGCGACGAAGCCGATGGCGCCCAGGGCGGCCACCAGCAGGAACGCCCCGAACCCGCCGAAGTATCCGGCGAAGCCGAGTGCCATTCCGGCGACCATGCCGATCACGGCCATACTCATCGTGCGCTCCCTACTGAAGGCGTCCCTGCGGCTCGTCGTCTTCCTCGTCGGGCAGCTTCACATCGCTCACCGCGATGTTGACCTCGACGACCTCGAGCCCGGTCATGCGCTCGACGGCCGTGATCACGTTCTCCCGCACGTCCTGTGTGACGTCCGCGATCGAGACGCCGTACTCGACGACGATCTCCAGGTCGAGGGCGGTCTGCACCTCGCCGACCTCGGCCTTCACACCGCGGGACACGGACTTCGAGCCGCCGGGCACCCGGTCGCGCACGGCGCCGAAAGTGCGTGCGAGGCCGCCGCCCATCGCGTGCACGCCTTCGACGTCACGCGCGGCGAGGCCCGCGATCTTCTCGACGACGCCGTCCGCGATGGTGGTGCGGCCCCGGCTGCCGGGATCACCGCCGCCCCTGCCGGGCGCGGGCCTCGCCGCGTTCTCGTCCGGGGAGTCCTTCTCCAGCGTCTGAGACGCCTTGCGCTGTCCGGTGTCGGTCATGGCCGTGCCGTCCCTTTCGAAAGGGGAACTGCCCCGTGGGGAATCTGATCCGTCGAGTGGGGCTGCTTCTCGGCCCACAGTAAGCGCGGCCCCACGCCCGCGCGCCCCGGATGCGGCAGGCTTGAGCCATGACGGGCGAGGGTTGGACGCAAGCGGTACGCCGACAGCTGGGGCTCGGCCGGGTGCTGCCGCTTGGCGGCGCCGCGGACGGCGCGTGGGTGACGGAATCGGCGGTGGACGGCGCGTTGCGCCGGATGGCTGAGCGGGTGCCCGGTGTGCGTCTCGGCACGGTCCGCCTCGCGCTGGCCGCTCCGGATGCGGCGGCCGTCGCGGCCGTGCCGTCACCGCCGAGCGCGCTGCCGCCCGGGCCGCTGCGGATCACCGCGGAGTTCGCGGCCGTCGGGGGCGAGCCGCTGCCCGCGGCGGCGGACCGGCTGCGCGCCGCGCTGTCGGAGGCGGCGGACGGGCTCGGCCTGGTGACGGACGGGGTGGATCTGAAGGTGACGGCCCTGCTCGACACGGCCGAGGAAGGCGACGTAGCCGTAGCAGGCCACGCGGGCGGCAATAGCGATAGCGCCGGTGACGGTACGCCGGACGGCGACGGCGACGAGGCGCGTGCCGAGCGGGCCGCCCTCTCGGTGCCCGGGGTGGCCCGGCTGACCGGCGTGCTCGGCCGGGCCGTGCACATCGAGGAGCGCCCGGCGACGGGCGCGCTGCCGCGCCGCCACGCGCGCGTGGAGCTCGCGACGGACCACGGGCACCGCGCACTGGACGTGGCGCTCGCGGTCCGCGCGGCGGTCGGTGCGGCCCTGCCCGATCACCCGTCGGTGGCCGTGCTCGTCACCGAGGTGCGGTAGCGGACCTGCGGCAGGGCGTCAGTCGCCCAGGCCCGCGAGGTCGCGCAGCCGACGTCCCTGTGCGGCGCGCTCGGCGACGCGCTGCTCCTCGTAGGAACGGCCCGCGGCGCCCTGCAGCAGCGCCTTGGTCTCGATGACGGCGTCCCGGGGCGCGGCGACGAGCGCGGCGGCCAGGTCCTTGGCGGCAGCGTCGAGTTGGTCGGCGGGCACGACGAGGTTGGCGAGGCCCACCCGCTCGGCCTCGTCCGCGTGGACGAAGCGCCCGGTGGCGCAGATCTCCAGCGCGCGGGCATAGCCGACAAGCCCCACCAGCGGGTGCGTGCCGGTGAGGTCGGGGACCAGGCCCAGGCTGGTCTCGCGCATGGCGAACTGCACGTCGTCCGCCGCGATCCGCAGATCACAGGCGAGCGCGAGCTGGAAGCCGGCGCCGATGGCGTGGCCCTGGACGGCGGCGATGGACACGATGTCGCTGCGCCGCCACCAGGTGAACGCTTCTTGGTACTCGGTGATCGTGGCGTCGAGAAGACCGTCCTCACCGCGTGCCAGATCGATGAAGGACGGTTCGCCGTCGAAGCCCTCGGGCGTGAACGCCTGCCGGTCCAGGCCCGCGGAGAAGGACTTGCCCTCTCCGCGCAGCACCACGACTCGGACGTTGCCCGGCAACAGCTGACCGGCCTCGACCAACGCCCTCCACAGCGCGGGAGATTGGGCGTTGCGCTTGGCCGGATTGGTCAGCGTCACCGTGGCGACGGCCTCGTCGATGGTGAGGCGTACGCCGTCCTTGTCGAGAACCGGTGCGAGCTCGCTGTCGGACGAAGCCATGGGGTGCCTCCGATGGGGTGCGGTCGGACCGGACGCTGGGAGCGCCCGTAAGTGACTGCACAGTAACCACCCGGCCAGTCAGCCGACCGACCGGGTGGTCACCATCGGACCATGGGACAGCGTGCCGCCTGCCGTCAGCCGGCGGCGGCCTTCTTGCCTCGCGTCGCCCCGCCGCGTCCCCGCAGCGTGACGCCGGATTCGCTGAGCATGCGGTGCACAAAGCCGTACGAGCGGCCGGTCTCCTCGGCCAACGCCCGGATGCTCGCACCGCCGTCGTACTTCTTCTTCAGGTCTGCCGCGAGCTTGTCGCGCGCGGCGCCGGTTACCCGGCTGCCCTTCTTCAGAGTCTCGGCCACCCGTGCCTCCTCATGGGAAGTGCGCTCTGGACTTCTCATGATCACCCCTCCCGGGCTTCCTGGCCACCCATTCGACAAGGTCCGTACGGCGCGCTTCGCCTCTTCGGGGGCGTCTACCACGATCGGAATTAACGATTCCGCGCGTCGATCCAGCTGAAGCGGAACGGGCGATGCAGCGAATCTCCAGGTCAGCGCCGTATCGGGCGACGAGGCACCCGTTGTCGCAGCTCGGCGCCAAAATCCGTGTATGACACACCTCGGTACGAGGAGAGCTCACACAGATGAGGGATCACGGATCGGCCGAATGATCCATACGCAGTGGATCAGTCATTCGATCAAGCGAGGTGGACGCCGTGGCACGGCGCTCAGGCGAGCGCGACCAGATCCGCGTAGTCCTGGCCCCACAGGTCCTCGACGCCGTCCGGCAGCAGGATGATGCGCTCCGGCTGGAGCGCCTCGACGGCGCCCTCGTCGTGCGTGACGAGGACGACGGCTCCCTTGTAGGTGCGCAGCGCGCCGAGGATCTCCTCGCGGCTCGCCGGGTCGAGGTTGTTGGTGGGCTCGTCCAGGAGGAGGACGTTGGCCGAGGAGACGACCAGGGTCGCGAGCGCGAGCCGGGTCTTCTCACCGCCGGAGAGCACTCCCGCGGGCTTGTCGACGTCGTCTCCGGAGAAGAGGAACGAGCCGAGCGTCTTGCGCACCTCGACGAGGTCGAGGTCGGGGGCGGCCGAGCGCATGTTCTCCAGGACCGTGCGCTCGGGGTCGAGCGTCTCGTGCTCCTGCGCGTAGTAGCCCAGCTTGAGGCCGTGGCCCTCGATGACCTGGCCGGTGTCGGGCTTCTCGGCGCCGCCCAGGAGCCGCAGCAGCGTGGTCTTGCCCGCGCCGTTGAGGCCGAGGATGACGACGCGCGAGCCCTTGTCGATGGCGAGGTCGACGTCGGTGAAGATCTCCAGCGAGCCGTACGACTTCGACAGGCCCTCGGCCATCAGCGGCGTCTTGCCGCACGGCGAGGGCTCGGGGAAGCGGAGCTTGGCGACCTTGTCGTTCTGGCGCACCGCCTCCAGGCCCGCGAGGAGCTTGTCGGCCCGCTTGGCCATGTTCTGCGCGGCGACGGTCTTGGTGGCCTTGGCGCGCATCTTGTCGGCCTGCGAGTGCAGCGTCGCGGCCTTCTTCTCGGCGTTCTGACGCTCCCGCTTGCGGCGCTTCTCGTCGGACTCGCGCTGCTGCTGGTAGAGCTTCCAGCCCATGTTGTAGACGTCGATCTGCGCGCGGTTGGCGTCCAGGTAGAAGACCTTGTTCACGACCGTCTCGACGAGGTCGACGTCGTGGGAGATCACGATGAAGCCGCCGCGGTACGTCTTCAGGTAGTCCCGGAGCCAGACGATCGAGTCGGCGTCCAGGTGGTTGGTCGGCTCGTCCAGGAGGAGCGTGTCGGCGTCCGAGAAGAGGATGCGGGCCAGCTCGATGCGGCGGCGCTGACCACCGGAGAGCGTGTGCAGGGGCTGGCCGAGCACGCGGTCGGGGAGGTTGAGCGCGGCGGCGATGGTGGCGGCCTCGGCCTCGGCGGCGTACCCGCCCTTGGTGAGGAACTCCGTCTCCTGGCGCTCGTACTGCTTGAGGGCCTTCTCGCGGGTGGCGCCCGAGCCGCTCGCGATGCGCTGCTCGTTATCGCGCATCTTGCGGATCAGTACGTCGAGGCCGCGCGCGGAGAGGATGCGGTTGCGGGCCAGCACCTCGAGGTCGCCGGTGCGCGGGTCCTGCGGGAGGTAGCCGACCTCTCCGGAGCGGGAGATCGTGCCGCCCGCGGGGATGCCTTCACCCGCCAGGCACTTGGTGAGGGTGGTCTTGCCCGCGCCGTTGCGGCCGACGAGGCCGATGCGGTCGCCCTTCGCGATGCGGAAGGTGGCGTTCTCGATGAGGATGCGGGCGCCGGCGCGCAGCTCGATGCCGGAAGCGGTGATCACGGAGTTCTCCAGAAACAGAGTGGACGGCGAGAGGGACGACTGAGGTGCTCAGGACCGGTGTCTATGCCGTCCAACTGAGGAGAGGTGCTGCCATGGCAGCCATTCTAACGGGCCGCCGCAACTACTTTTCCGGGCCGCGGCCGCCGCCGGGGCCCCGCTCCAGGTCCCCGTTGCCCAGCGGAGTGCGGCCCGGAACGATTCTGCCGTAGTCGTCCACCGCGACGACCTGCGCGGTCCAGGCCGCGGCCGGGCCCGCGCAGGGCTGGGCGACCAGGAGCGCCCCGTCGCGGCGGACCGAGCGTGCCGGTGCGAAGGCACAGCCGGTCCTGGCGGGCAGCACCCAGCGCAGGTCGCCGTCCGCGGTGCGGTAGGCGGCGATGCGGTGCGGGGTGACGACGGCCAGCATTGCGGCGTCCGGGGTGAGCGGCTGCAGGACTCCGGCGCCGCCGTGGGCGTCCGGGGTGCGCAGCCAGTCGGCGCTCGCGGGGACGGCTCGGTGCCAGCGCACGGAGCCGCCGTCGCCGCGGGCCGTGTCGGTGACCAGGCCGTCGTTCCAGAGCGTGAAGGCGTGGCCCGGCGCGGGCAGGACAGCGACGGGGCGGTGTCCCGCGCGCGTGTAGGTCCAGCGGCGGCTGCCGCTCTCCTTGTCGTACGCCTCGACGGCCCGGCCCTTCGCGCGCAGCGCGGGGTCGCCGACGGGCAGGGCCCCATCCACGCCGTCCACGCGCGCGTGGACGGTGAGGCGGTCTCCGTAGGGGGCGGGCCGCGCGTGGTGGGCGGCGGCGACGAGCGGCAGGGCGAGCACGGCGAGGGCCACGGGCAGCGCGATGCGCGTGCCCCGACGGGCCGGGGCGCGGCCCGTCGCGTCGAGTGGCAGAGCGGACATGACGCCCCCTTCGGTACCACTGCCCATGGATCAGGCGCAGAGCGTAGCGGCGGGGGTCGGGGCGGCCGCCGTGCGGCGGGGCGACACGGCGCGGGGAGGGCTCCGCGTCCCCCGTTCGGACCTCCCTCCGGCGCCCGGCGGGGGCGGGCATACCAGGATGAAGTGGCCGGTAGTCCGGCGCGGGACGGCGTGGGTCGTCCCGGATGCCCGGCAGAGGGGTGCGCCCATGCAGTTCGACGACGACGCCGACCTGGACACCTCGGAGGTGCAGGATGTGCGCGGCAGTCGGATCCCCGGCGGCCGGGCGACGGTGGGCGGCGGCATCGCCGGTCTGATCGCCCTGTTCCTGGGGCTCTTCTTCGGCGTCGGCCCCGACCAGCTCGGCCTCTCCTCAGGCAACGAGGAGCCCGCGGCCACCTCCTCGTCCCTCGCGCAGGTGCAGCAGACCTGCCACAAGGGGCGGGACGCGAACAGCAAGGAGGACTGCCGCATCGTGGCGGTGGTCAACAGCGTCCAGGACTTCTGGCGCCCCGAGTTCCAGCGCAGACAGGGCACGTACTCCCCCGCGCAGACCATCCTGTTCAGCGGCCGGACGGGCACCGCCTGCGGCACCGCCACCTCGGCGGTGGGTCCCTTCTACTGCCCCGGCGACCGGCGGGTCTATCTGGACCTGGGCTTCTTCGACGACCTGCGGTCCAAGTTCGGCTCCAACGGCGGGCCCTTCGCGCAGGCCTACGTCGTGGCGCACGAGTACGGGCACCACGTGCAGAACCTGATGGGGACCCTGCAGCGCTCCCAGGACGGCCGCACGGGCCGTGACAGCAACGCCGTGAAGGTCGAGCTGCAGGCCGACTGCTATGCCGGGGTGTGGGCCCGGCACGCGACGCGCAGCCCGGACGACCGCACGGGCAGGACGCTGATCAGCAGCCTCGACGACAACGACATCCGCGACGGCCTGGACGCGGCGGCCGCGGTGGGGGACGACCGGATCCAGGAGAAGTTCCAGGGCCGGGTCACCCCGGAGTCCTGGACGCACGGCTCGGCCGAGCAGCGCCAGCAGTGGTTCTACGAGGGCTATCGCACCGGCGACATGGGCCGGTGCAACACCTTCCGCTGAGCTTGTCCTTCAGCCTCTGAGGCTCACTCGCCGCCGGTGTGGACCTGGAAGGCCGCCCGGCGCACGGCCTTGGCGAGCGCCGGGTCGGGGTGGGCCGCGGCGAGGGCGACCAGGACCTGCACGGTGCGGGGGTGCCCGACGCGACGCACCTCGTCGAGGAGGGCGGGCACGGTGGGCTGGACCGCCGACTCCAGGTGCCGGACGAGGAGTTCGGCCTCTCCGTGGTCGGCGACGGCCGCCGCGGTGTCGACCCACAGCCAGGTGGACTCCTCGCGGGTCAGCACGAGATGGACGTCCTCGGGGTCGGCGCCCTCCTGCTCGGCGAGCCACAGCAGCGCGTAGGGCCGTAGCGAGGGCTCCTCGACGACGGTCCTGACCTCCGGCTCGGCCGGGGCGCCGACGACGCGCAGGGCCTCGAAGGCGAGACCGCGCAGCAGGGCGTCCTCGCCCCGGGCGGCGGTGAGCAGGTCGGTGACGGCGCTGCCGACGGGGCGGGCGGCGAGCCAGGCGCGGTATTCGGCGCGGGCCGCGTTGGGGCGCAGGCGGGCGCAGCCGCGCAGCATGTCCTCCGCGGCCTGCTCGAAGTGCCCGGCGGGGCTCTGTGCGGCGACGCAGATCTGTTCCAGCTTGACCCAGACCGCCCAGCTGCCGAGCGGGGTGAGCGTGGCCTGCCCGTCGGCGCAGGTGAGCGCGCCGACGGCGGCGAGGCCGTGCAGGGCCCAGTCGAGGAGGGCGGGGAGCGGGGCGTCCTGCGGGACCTCGGCGGGGGCGGCCGGTTCGGGCTGGGGGCCGTGCGCGATCTCGCAGCGTTCGGTGCGCAGCTCCGTGACGCGCTGGTCAAGCAGGTCGAGGAGTTGCGGCACGGGGACGGGGCCCGCCGAGAGCTGCAACAAAGACAGGACCTGCGGCATGGCCTCGACGGTCTCCGCGACGGCCGCGGGGGCGAGGTCGTCCGGCGCCGGGTGCGCCAGCGACCAGGCGTCGAAGAGGGCGACCCAGCCGCGCAGCACGGCGGTGTCGTCACGGTCCCAGACCCGCAGCCGCCAGCCGGGGCGTGCGCTGTCGCCGTGCACCTCGATGAGGCCGGAGAGGCGGGCGGTGTCCCAGTCGGCACGGACCTGAGCGGGGGTCAGCCCCAGTTCCTCGGCGGCCCGTTCGGCGGTGGCGTCGGACAGGGTGCCCTTGCCGTCGGGCGTCGCGCCGGTGCCGCCGGGGCCCGGGCGGAGGGCCGCGTCGGCCCAGCGGGCGACCCGTGCGGCGGCGGCGAGAACGGCTCGTGCGCCCCGCGCGAGCTCCGCGGGAGCGGGTGTGCCCTCCGGCGGACGGGGCGCGGGACGGCGCGTGCGGCGGTTGCCCATCGCGCCGGGCGCGGCGGACAGGGGCCGTGCTGGGTCGCGCCGGGCCTCTCCTCGCTCTTCGGCCCTCTGGCGGGGCGCGCGGACAAGTCGGAGCCTGGAGTCGCGCGGGGTACGGGACGTCACAGGAGCAGTCTTCCTGTTGACGGTCCGAAAACCCAAACGGAATGGCGGCGCAGGCCTTCGGGGGCACTGCGCCGCGGGTGTGCGGGAGGGGTTTCGAACGGTCAGATCAGGGGGGTGAGGAAGCGCCGCAGCACCTCTTCGTAGCCCGCCGGGTCCGCGTTCCACATGGCGCCGTGGGGTGCGTTCGGAACGGGGTGCAAGGTGACGAGGTCCGGCCGCCGTTCGGCCATTTTGCGGGAGGGGCCCCAGGGCGCGACGGTGTCGTCGGGGCCGTGCACGACGAGGGTCGGCACCTTGAGCGCCTCGGGGCCCGCGGACGCCAGGATCCGGTCGCCGCGCAGACCGGTGCGGCCCTGCGCCGCACGGACCGCAAGCGGAAGGAGTGGTCCCGGGGTGCGGCGGGCCCCGGCGAGGGCCCGCAGGGTGGTCTCCCAGTTCAGCACAGGGGAGTCGAGGACGAGGCCGCTGATGCGGTCGCGGAGCGCCGAGTGCGCGGCGGCGTGCAGGCACATGGCGGCGCCGGTGGACCAGCCGTGCAGGACGACGCGCTCGGCGCCGTTGCGCACGGCGTAGCGGATGGCGGCGTCCAGGTCGCGCCACTCGGTCTCGCCGAGGTGGCCGAGGCCGTCCGGGGAGCGGGGCGCGCCCAGGTCGCCACGGTAGGCGAGGTCGAGGACGGGGACCCGCAGGCGGTGCAGGAAGTCCATGACGACCATGGGGTGCTCGCGGGTGGTGCCGAGGCCGTGCACCGTGATGACCCAGGTGTCCCGGGCGGCGGGCACGAACCAGGCGGGCAGGCCGCCGAGTTCGCCGGGGACGTCGACGTCGGCGTGGTCGAGGCCGAGCGCGGCGTGCGGGTCCCCGATGTGGACCTGGGGCGTGAGCCAGACGCGGGCGCCGGGTTCCAGGGTGCCGTGGGTGACGGCTTCGAGGCGGCGTACGACGGTGTCGGCCTCGTGCGGGGCGGACTCCAGGACGGGTCCGACGATCGCGTGGGTGCCGTTGCCGCTCAGGCCGTACGTGCCGGGGCGCAGGCTGGCCAGGGCGCGGGTCAGGCTGATCTGGCCCGCGGCCGTGGCGTGCACGGTGAGGCGGGGCTCGGTCGGCAGGGGGCGGCCCGCGGGCGCCTTGAGGGCGGCGTCGCTGGCGAAACGGCCCGCCGCGATGGCGGCCGCGGCCGTTCCCAGGGCGGCTGTTACTGCGGTGACGGCCGCTGCCGTCGCTTTGGCTGGGCGCACCGTCCCAGTGTCCGGGGCGGAGGGCTCCGGGGCCAGTGGGCGGTGGCTCCGGGGTGACCGGGGCGGCCCGGGCGCACCGCCCCGCGTCAGTCGGCGGGCTGGCCGTACCCCTTCAGCCGCTCCTCCGCTTCGCGCAGCTGGGAGGGGGACAGGAGGGTCGGGGCGTGGCCCGGGACTGCGGCGGCCGTGAGCCAGAGGCGGGACATCCATTCCAGTTGGGCCGTGCGGTCGTACGCCTGGGAGAGGTGGTCTCCGTAGGTGACCGTTCCGTGGTTCTGGAGGAGGCATCCCGTGCGGTCGCGCAGGGCGTGGAGCATGTGGTCGGCGAGCTCCTCGGTGCCGTAGAGCGCGTAGGGCGCGACGCGGGGCGGGCCGCCGAGGATGCCTGCCATGTAGTGGACCGCGGGGAGCTCGGAGACCAGCATCGAGACGGCCGTGGCGTGCACCGCGTGGGTGTGGACCACCGCGCCCGCATGGGTATTGCGGTAGATCGCGAGGTGCATGGGCAGTTCACTGGTGGGCGAGAGGCCGCCGAAGAGCTGTCGTCCTTCGAGATCGACGCCGACCGCGGCTTCGGGGTCCTCGGGACGCAGGCGGTCGTACGGCACTCCGCTCGGGGTGACCAGGACGGTGCCGCCGACCCGCACCGAGACGTTGCCCGAAGTGCCGACGACCAGGCCGTCGGTGACCGTCCTGCGGGCCGTGTCGACGAGCTCCTCCCAGGCCTTCGCGATGGCGTCCGCGTCTTCTCGGTCCCCGTGCTGCCGCTGCCGCTGCTCAGTCATGCGGTGATCCTGCCAGCCGGGCACCGGACGGCGGAGGGGGTGCGGAACGCAGGGTGATCAGTATCTCTTCAACAGGGTCCGCGGGCTGTTCGAAAAGGCGCGGGCGCGGGGTGGCCGCCGGATGGCGGAGCCCGACACTCCGCCCAGTTTGCGGGCCCCCCGCCGTCGCTCCTTACGATCGCTGTCGAGCACCGGGAACATACGAGGTGACGACCCTCCACTTCGGGTCACCGCACCGCCCGGCCAAGTTCACTTTCCGTTCACCCGGATTGCCTACGTTCAACATGCCACTGACGTCCAACAGAAGCCTGGGTAAATGGAACACATCACGCTTCTCCTCGGGATCGTGATCGTCACCGCTCTCGTGTTCGATTTCACGAACGGTTTCCACGACACTGCCAACGCGATGGCGACGACCATCTCGACCGGCGCTCTGAAGCCCAAGACGGCGGTGGCCATGTCCGCCGTGCTGAACCTCGTCGGTGCCTTCCTCTCGGTGGAAGTCGCCAAGACGATCTCCGGCGGCATCGTCAATGAGGACGGCCTCAAGACAGAGGTCATCTTCGCCGCGCTCGTCGGCGCGATTCTCTGGAATCTCCTGACCTGGCTGGTGGGCCTGCCCTCCAGCTCCTCCCACGCACTCTTCGGCGGCCTCATCGGCGCCGCGGTCATGTCGATGGGCTGGTCGTCGATCAACGGCGGCACCGTCGTCACCAAGATCCTGATCCCGGCCGTCGCGGCCCCGCTCGTGGCGGGCATCGCCGCGACGCTGGCCACGCGCCTGACGTACCGCATCGGCCGCAACACGGACCAGAAGTCCACCGCCAAGGGCTACCGCGCGGGTCAGATCGCCTCCGCCGGTCTCGTCTCGCTGGCCCACGGCACGAACGACGCGCAGAAGACCATGGGCATCATCACGCTCGCCCTCATCACGGGCGGCGTCCTGAACCCCGGTGCCAACCCCCCGATGTGGGTCATCGTGTCGGCCGGTATCGCCATCGCGCTCGGCACCTACCTCGGCGGCTGGCGCATCATCCGCACGATGGGCAAGGGCCTGACCGACCTCGCGCCGCAGCAGGGCTTCGCCGCCCAGACCAGCGCCGCGACGGCGATCCTCGCCTCCTCGCACATCGGCTTCTCGCTCTCCACCACCCAGGTCTGCTCCGGCGCCGTGATGGGCGCGGGCCTCGGCCGCAAGGGCGGCGTCGTCCGCTGGTCGACCGCGACCCGGATGTTCGTCGCGTGGGGCCTGACCCTGCCGGCCGCCGGTCTGGTCGGCGCGGGCGCCGAGTTCCTCACCAAGCAGGGCCCCTGGGGCATCGCGGTCACCGCCGCGCTGCTCGTCGGCGGCTCGGCCGTGATCTGGGTGCTCTCGCGGCGCAACGCCGTCGACCACACCAACGTCACCGACGACGAGATCCGCGCGGCCGACGACACCACGGGCGCCGAGCCCGCGGGCGTCGTGACCACCGCGATCGCCGCCGTCACGCCGCCCCCCACGGGCACCCTGGCCGCCTCGACCGTCGCGGACGAGTCCGTCAAGGCCGGAGTCACGGCCCCGACCACGACCACGACCGGCGCCATGGCGGACCCCGCCCGGCCCGCGACGGTGTAAGGACAGATCAGCATGAGCATCGACTGGGCAGCTCTCGGCTCCGTCTTCGGAGTCAGCCTCGCGGTGACGGTGGCCCTGGTGGGCCTGTTCACGCTCGGCATCGTCGGCCTCTCCCAGCAGGACAAGGCGGCCGCCTCCACGGGCGGCCAGGCGACCATGGCGCGCACCGGCGCGTACGCCTGCTTCGCGCTGTGCGCGGCGGCCGTGGCGTACGGGATCTATCTGATCGTCGCCTGACGGCAGCGTTCCCGGGTGGGGCGCGGAGCGTATGGAACGCTCCGCGCCCCACCCGTGTGTGAGGACCCCCGTGTGGGCCCCAACACACTCTCCCGCCGCAGGTCAACGGCGAGTTGACGGGCGTTCGGGGACCGTGGTGGACTGCCGGGGCCAACTACGGCGGCAGAAGAGGAAGCCGGTGCGAATCCGGCGCGGTCCCGCCACTGTCACCGGGGAGAACCCTCCCCGTGAGCCAGGAACTCTCGCCACCGATCACGTCGAACCAGGGCGCGGACACCCTGAGTGAGGACATATCGCCATGCGCGGCCGCCCGGTGCCGGTTCCCTCCCTGAGTACGAGTCCTCTCCTCAGCACGACGGCGGGCTGAGCCCATGAGTGCCGATCGCGACTTCGCGTACGGCGCCGCCACCGGATTCCTCGGTGACCTGCTGCTCGGCGATCCCCGCCGGGGCCACCCGGTCGCCGCGTTCGGGCGGGCGGCGGGCGCCGTCGAGCGGGTGCTGTGGCGGGACCACCGCGGGTGGGGCGCGCTGCACATCCTGGTCTGCGCCGGGGGCGCGGCGGGTGCCGCCGCGCTCGCCGCTTCTCTCGTACGCCGCTCCCCCGCCACATCCGTCGCGCTGACCGCCGCCGCGACCTGGGCCGTGCTCGGCGGGACCTCGCTCGGGCGCGAGGCGCGGGCCGTCGGCGGGGCGCTGGAGGCCGGTGACATCGAGGTCGCCAGGGAGCGGCTGCCCCATCTGTGCGGGCGGGACCCGCAGGCGCTGGACGCCGACGGAATCGCGCGGGCCGTCGTGGAGTCCGTCGCGGAGAACACCTCCGACGCCGTGGTGGGAGCGCTCGTGTGGGGCGCCGTCGGCGGGGTGCCGGGACTCGTCGCCTTCCGTGCCGTGAACACCCTCGACGCGATGGTCGGGCACAAGTCCGCGCGCTACCGGCGCTACGGATGGGCCTCGGCGCGGCTCGACGACGTCTTCGGCTGGCCCGGGGCGCGGCTCACCGCCGCGCTGGCCGTGCTCGCGGGGGACTCGCCCTCGGGGGCGGTGCGGGCATGGCGTTCCGATGCCGCGAAACACCCGAGCCCCAACGCGGGGCCCGTCGAAGCCGCCTTCGCGGGGGCTTTGGGCGTACGCCTCGGGGGGACCCTCTCGTACGCGGGACGGGTCGAGCACCGGCCCGTGCTCAACGCGGACGGGCACGACGTGCGCGTGGCGGACATCGAGCGGGCGGTGAAGCTCTCCCGGCGCGTGGGCCTGCTGGCCCTCGGCGTCGCGGCCGCCGCCCGGCTGACGTCCGGCAGGTCCAGCAGATCCAGTAAGTCAGGGAGAGCCTCGTGAGCGGTGGACTGCTCGTCGCCGGAACCACCTCCGACGCCGGGAAGAGCGTCGTCACCGCGGGCATCTGCCGGTGGCTGACCCGCAAGGGCGTCTCCGTCGCGCCCTTCAAGGCGCAGAACATGTCCCTCAACTCCTTCGTCACCCGCGAAGGCGCCGAGATCGGGCGGGCGCAGGCCATGCAGGCACAGGCCGCCCGCGTCGAGCCGACCGCGCTGATGAACCCCGTACTGCTCAAGCCGGGCGGCGACCGCTCCAGTCAGGTCGTCCTGATGGGCAAGCCGGTCGGCGAGATGAGCGCGCGCGGCTACCACGGAGGGCGCCAGGCGGCGCTGCTCGACACCGTCGTGGGCTGCCTGGAGGAGCTCCGGTCCACCTACGACGCCGTGATCTGCGAGGGCGCGGGCAGCCCCGCCGAGATCAACCTGCGGCGCACCGACATCGTGAACATGGGCATAGCGCGCGCCGCCCGCTTCCCCGTCCTGGTGGTCGGGGACATCGACCGGGGCGGTGTGTTCGCGTCGTTCTTCGGGACGACGGCGCTGCTCGGTGCCGAGGACCAGGAGCTGGTCGCCGGGTACCTGGTGAACAAGTTCCGGGGCGACGTCTCGCTGCTCGAACCCGGCCTCGACATGCTGCTCGGTCTCACCGGGCGGCGCACGTACGGCGTACTGCCGTTCCAGCACGGGCTCGGCATCGACGAGGAGGACGGCCTGCGGGTTTCCCTGCGGGGCGCCGTCCGGGAGTCCGTGGTGGCCCCGCCGGTCGGTGAGGACGTGCTGCGGGTCGCCGTCTGCGCCGTGCCGCTGATGTCCAACTTCACGGACGTGGACGCGCTGGCCGCGGAGCCCGGCGTCGTCGTGCGGTTCGTGGACCGCGCCGAGGAGCTCGTCGACGCCGACCTGGTCGTGGTGCCGGGCACCCGCGGCACCGTGCGCGCCCTGCGGTGGCTGCGCGAGCGCGGCCTCGCGGACGCCCTCGCGCGTCGCGCCGCCGAGGGACGGCCCGTGCTCGGCATCTGCGGCGGCTTCCAGGTCCTCGGCGAGCACATCGAGGACGACGTCGAGTCGCGGGCCGGGTCCGTCGACGGGCTCGGGCTGCTGCCGGTGCGGGTGCGGTTCGCCCGCGAGAAGACCCTCGCCCGGCCGGTGGGCGAGGCCCTCGGCGAGCCCGTCGAGGGGTACGAGATCCACCACGGCGTGGCCGAAGTGACGGGCGGCGAGCCCTTCCTCGACGGCTGCCGGGTCGGCGAGGTGTGGGGCACGCACTGGCACGGGTCGCTGGAGAGCGACGCGTTCCGGCGCCGGTTCCTCACCGAGGTCGCCCGCGCGGCCGGACGCCGCTTCGTGCCCGCCCCCGACACCAGCTTCGGCACGCTCCGCGAGGAGCAGCTCGACCTGCTCGGTGACCTGATCGAAGAACACGCGGACACGGACGCGCTGCTGGACCTGATCGAAAAGGGCCCCCCGACCGGCCTGCCGTTCATCGCCCCCGGAGCGCCCTCGTGAGCGCCGCCATGCACCACCGCACCAAGGAGGCTCTGTGAGTACCCCGTATCCGTTCACCGCCCTCGTCGGGCAGGACGACCTGCGGCTCGCGCTCTTGCTGAACGCCGTATCGCCCGCCGTGGGCGGCGTGCTCGTACGGGGGGAGAAGGGCACCGCCAAGTCCACCGCCGTGCGCGCGCTCTCCGCGCTGCTCCCCGAGGTGCCGGTCGTCGCCGGGTGCCGCTTCTCGTGCGACCCGGCGGCCGCCGACCCGAACTGCCCCGACGGCCCGCACGAGTCGGGCGGCGCCACCGCGCGCCCGGCGCGCATGGTCGAGCTGCCGGTCGGCGCCTCCGAGGACCGGCTCGTCGGAGCCCTCGACATCGAGCGGGCCCTCGCGGAGGGCGTGAAGGCCTTCGAGCCCGGACTGCTCGCCGACGCGCACCGCGGCATCCTGTACGTGGACGAGGTCAACCTGCTCCACGACCACCTGGTCGACCTGCTCCTTGACGCCGCCGCGATGGGCGCCTCGTACGTGGAGCGCGAAGGCGTGTCCGTCCGGCATGCGGCGCGCTTCCTGCTCGTCGGCACCATGAACCCCGAAGAGGGCGAGCTGCGGCCGCAGTTGCTCGACCGGTTCGGTCTCACCGTCGAGGTGGCCGCGTCCCGGGAGACCGACCAGCGCGTCGAGGTCGTACGGCGACGGCTCGCGTACGACGACGACCCCGAGGGCTTCGCGGGGCGCTGGGACGAGGACGAGTCGGCGCTGCGCGCACAGGTCGCGGCGGCCCGCGCGCTGCTCCCCCAAGTCGTCCTCGGCGACGCGGCGTTGCGGCAGATCGCGGCGACCTGTGCGGCCTTCGAGGTCGACGGGATGCGCGCGGACATCGTGATGGCACGCACGGCGACGGCGCTTGCCGCGTGGGCGGGCCGCACCGACGTACAGAGCGAGGACGTGCGCCAGGCCGCGCTGCTCGCGCTGCCGCACCGCAGGCGCCGCAACCCCTTCGACGCGCCCGGCCTCGACGAGGACAAGCTGGACGAGGCGCTGGAGGACGCGCGCGAGGACGAGGAGCCCGAGCCGCCCGAGGGGGACGACGACCCCGACGGCGGCGGTCCTGACGGCGGCCCCGGCGGCGGGCAGCCCCCGGCCGACGGCCCCGACTCCCCCGAACTGCCGTCCCAGAACCAGGGCCAGGACACCACGGACACCACGGACACCCCGGCCACCCCGGACACCGACCAGGCACCGGCCCCCGAGGAGCCCGCCCCGACGTCCGGCGCCCCCTCCGGCTCCGGCGAGCAGCAGGCCGTACGCGCCACGGAGCCGTTCCGCACGAAGATGCTGAGCGTGCCCGGCATCGGCGAGGGCGCGGCGGGGCGGCGCTCGCGGGCCCGCACCGAGCACGGCCGCACGACGGGTTCGCGCCGCCCCCGGGGCGCCCTGACCAAGCTGCACCTGGCGGCGACGGTGCAGGCAGCCGCCCCGCACCAGAAGGCGCGCGGGCGTTCCGGCGCCGGTCTCGTCGTACGCCGTGACGATCTGCGGCAGGCGACGCGGGAGGGCCGCGAGGGCAACCTCGTGCTGTTCGTCGTGGACGCCTCCGGGTCGATGGCGGCGCGGCAGCGGATGAGCGCCGTCAAGGGCGCGGTGCTCTCCCTCCTCCTCGACGCCTACCAGCGGCGCGACAAGGTGGGGCTCGTGACGTTCCGCGGCACGGAGGCGCAGGTGGCACTGCCGCCGACGTCGTCGGTGGACGCGGCCGCGGCCCGCCTCGAATCGCTGCCGACCGGCGGCCGCACGCCGCTGGCCGCGGGCCTGCTGAAGGCGCACGACGTGCTGCGCGTGGAGCGGCTGCGGGACGCCGCGCGGCGTCCGCTGGTGGTCGTGGTGACGGACGGGCGGGCGACCGGGGGCGTGGAGCCGGTGGCCCGCGCGGGCCGGGCGGCCCGGCTGTTCGCGGCCGAAGGCGTCGCCTCGGTCGTCGTGGACTGCGAGTCGGGTTACGTACGGCTCGGCCTGGCCGGACAGCTGGCGGGCGAGCTCGGCGGGACGGTCGTGACCCTCGACGAGCTGCGGGCGGACTCGATCGCCGGCCTCGTGAAGGACGTACAGGGAATGAACTCGCCTTCGAGGAGGGCCGCTTAATGCCGCAGGGACAGCCGAGCGTCGTACCGGACGACGGGCTCACGACGCGCCAGCGCCGCAACCGTCCGCTCGTCTTCGTCCACACGGGCGTCGGCAAGGGCAAGTCGACCGCCGCGTTCGGGCTCGCGCTGCGGGCCTGGAATCAGGGGTGGCCGATCGGCGTCTTCCAGTTCGTGAAGTCGGCGAAGTGGAAGGTCGGCGAGGAGAACGCGCTGAAGGTCCTCGGCGCCACCGGTGAGGGCGGCACGGTCGCCTGGCACAAGATGGGCGAGGGCTGGTCGTGGATCCAGCGCGCCCCCGCCGAGGGCGAGTTGACCAACGAGGACAAGGCCCGTGAGGGCTGGGAGCAGGTCAAGCGGGACCTCGCGGAGGAGACGTACAAGCTCTACGTCCTCGACGAGTTCGCCTACCCGATGCACTGGGGCTGGATCGACACCGACGAGGTCGTCGAGGTGCTGCGCAACCGCCCCGGCACCCAGCACGTCGTCATCACCGGCCGCAACGCGCCCCAGAAGCTGATCGACTACGCGGACCTGGTGACCGACATGTCGAAGATCAAGCACCCGATGGACGCGGGCCAGAAGGGCCAGAGGGGCATCGAGTGGTAGCTCGTCTCGTCATCGCGGCGCCGTCGTCGGGCAGTGGCAAGACGACCGTCGCGACGGGCCTGATGGCCGCCTTCGCGGCGGCCGGGCTCGCCGTCTCCCCGCACAAGGTCGGGCCGGACTACATCGACCCGGGCTACCACGCGCTCGCGACCGGCCGCCCCGGCCGCAACCTCGACGCGTACCTGTGCGGCCCCGATCTGGTGGCGCCGCTGTTCGCGCACGGCGCGGCGGGCTGCGACCTCGCCGTGGTCGAGGGCGTGATGGGGATGTACGACGGGGCGGCGGGGCAGGGTGAGCTGGCCTCCACGGCCCATGTCGCGAAGCTGCTGCGGGCGCCGGTCGTGCTGGTCGTCGACGCGTCGTCGCAGTCGCGGTCGGTGGCGGCGCTGGTGCACGGCTTCGCGTCCTGGGACCCGGAGGTGCGGGTCGCGGGCGTCATCCTCAACAAGGTCGGCTCCGACCGGCACGAGGCGCTGCTGCGCGAGGCGCTCGACGAGTCCGGGGTACCGGTGCTCGGGGCGCTGCGCCGCGCTCCTCAAGTACAGGCGCCCTCACGGCACTTGGGCCTCGTCCCGGTCGCCGAGCGGCAGGCCGATGCGGTCGGGTCGGTGGCGTCGCTGACCGAGCGGGTGCGGGAGGGCTGCGACCTGGAGGGGCTGCTGGCCCTCGCCCGCAGCGCGCCGCCCCTGCAGCACGGGGCGTGGGACCCGCGCACGGGGCTCGGCGCGGCACCAAAAGAACCGACGAGGCCCGTCGTCGCGGTGGCAGGCGGCGCCGCGTTCACCTTCTCCTACGCCGAGCATGCCGAGCTGCTCACCGCCGCCGGGGCCGACGTGGTCACCTTCGACCCCCTGCACGACGAGCAACTGCCCGACGGTACGGCCGGGTTGGTCATCGGCGGCGGGTTCCCCGAGGTGTACGCGCCCGAGCTGTCCGCCAACGAGCAGCTGCGCAAGGCCGTGGCGGAGCTGGCGCTCTCCGGTGCGCCCGTGGCCGCGGAGTGCGCGGGCCTGCTCTACCTCTCCCGCGAGCTGGACGGGAAGCCGATGTGCGGGGTGCTCGACGCGAAGGCCCGGATGGCGGAGCGGCTGACGCTCGGCTACCGGGAGGCCGTGGCCGTCTCGGACAGCGTGCTCGCGGCGAACGGCACGCGGATGCGGGGCCACGAGTTCCACCGCACGGTCGTCGAGCCGGGCGCGGGCCCCGTCCCCGCCTGGGGCCTGCACCGGCCCGAGCGGCGCGTCGAAGGCTTCGTACAGGGAAATGTGCACGCCAGCTATCTGCACACGCACTGGGCGGCGGAGCCGGGCGTCGCGCGCCGTTTCGTCGGGAGATGCGCCGCCCCGTGAACCGGCCGCCGTCGCGCTCAGCCCGCGATGCCCACCACCAGCCAGATGAAGGCCGCGCCCGCCACCGTGCACAGCAGGGTCGAGCGGGCCGGATGGTCGTGGTGGGCCTCGGGCAGGATCTCGGCCGCCGCGAGATACAGCAGCGCGCCGCCGAAGAAGCCCAGATAGCTGCCGAGCAGTTGCTCCGGAATGGTGAAGAGCAGGGTCGAAGCGGCGCCCACCACGGGGGCCGCCGCGTCCGCGAACAGCATCGCGAGCGCCTTGCGGCGGGCGTTCCCGTACAGGCTGGTGATCGTGTACGTGTTGAAGCCGTCCGCGAAGTCGTGGGCGACGACGGCCAGCGCCACGGCCGTGCCCATGCCGCCGCCCACCTGGAAGGCGGCGCCGATCGCGACGCCGTCCATCACGCTGTGCCCGACCATCGCGGCGGCGGCGGTGAGCCCCACCTCGGGCACCCGGCCGCCCTCGTGCTCATCGGCGCCGTGCGCGGCCCGGCGGCCCGCGAGGAGGCGTTCCACCAGATGGGCGACGAGGAAGCCCGCCACGAACAGGAGCAGGGCCGCCGGTACGCCGAAGACGGGCTCGCCCGCGGCGTCCAGCGCCTCCGGCAGCAGGTCGAGGCCGACGACCCCGAGCATCAGCCCGCCCGCGAGCCCCAGGACGAGGTGGCGCCGGTCGGTGACCCGCTGGGCCGTCCAGCCGCCCACCAGGGTCATGAGGAAGGCGCCGAGCGCCACGAACACCGCCATGGCCCCTTGCTAGCCGATTGACCCCCTGCTCCGCACATCCATCACCCCACCCCACACGAAAGGACCTCTCCCATGGCCGTGGCCGATGCCGGTGCCTACGCCGGAAAGGTGCCGTCCGCCGAGGACGCCGTACTCGTCGTCGGCGTCGGCGCCTGCGAGGACGCCCCGGTGGAGGAGGTGCTCGGCCTCGTCCGGGACACGGTCCGGGAGGCGGGCCTCTCCGAGGGGGCGGTCGCCGAGCTGGCGACGGTCGACGTGAAAGGGACGGAGCCGGGGATCGTCGGGGCGGCGGCGCGGCTCGGGGTGCCGCTGGTGACGTACTCGGCGCGGGAGCTGGCGGATGTGAGGGTGCCGAACCCGTCCGCGCGGTCCCGTGCGGCGGTGGGCACGCCGTCCGTGGCGGAGGCGGCGGCGCTGCGAGGCGGCGGTGAACTCATCGCCCCCAAGCGGAAGTCGACACCGGTGGGCCGCCCGCCGATGGCGACGTGCGCGATAGCGGCCCGCCCTCGGGCCGCGGCGGCCCGTTTCGACCTACGTCACCACGGCGACGCGGAGGTACGGGACGACGGCGCCGGCCTCACCGACCTGGCGGTCAACGTACGTGCCGACACTCCCCCGGCCTGGCTCAAGGAGCTGATCGCCGCGTCCCTGGACGACTTGGCGGCGTACCCGGACGGCCGGGCGGCGCGCGAGGCGGTGGCGGCACGTCACGCCCTGACGCCGGACCGCGTCCTGCTCACGGCGGGCGCGGCGGAGGCATTCGTCCTCCTCGCCCGCGCCCTGAAGGTCCGTCACCCCTACGTCGTCCATCCCCAGTTCACCGAACCGGAGGCGGCGCTGCGGGATGCGGGGCACGAGGTGGGCCGGGTCCTACTACGCGAGGAGGACGGCTTCCGGCTCGCCCCGTCCGCGGTCCCGGAGGAGGCGGACCTGGTGGTGGTCGGCAACCCCACCAACCCCACGTCGGTCCTCCACCCGGCCGAATCGATAGCCCAACTTGCCCGCCCCGGCCGCACTTTGGTGGTCGACGAGGCCTTCATGGACGCGGTACCGGGCGAGCGGGAGGCCTTGGCGGGCCGCACGGACGTCCCCGGCCTGGTGGTCCTGCGCAGCCTCACCAAGACGTGGGGCCTGGCGGGCCTGCGGATCGGCTACGCCCTCGCCGCCCCCGACACGATCTCCGCCCTCACCCAGGCGCAGCCGCTGTGGCCGGTTTCGACACCGGCGCTCGTGGCCGCGCGGGCGTGCGTGGGGCCGCGGGCGCTGGCGGAGGCGGGCCATGCGGCGCACCGGGTCGCGGCGGACCGCGCCCATCTCCTCGCCGGGCTCGCGGAGTTGGCCCCCGCGGGGGTCCGCGCGATGGAACCCGCGGAGGGGCCCTTCCTTCTTGTACGGGTCCCGGGGGCGGCCTCGGTGCGCGAGCGGCTTCGGGGGCGGGGGTTTGCTGTGCGGCGCGGCGATACGTTTCCTGGCCTGGGGCCTGACTGGATCCGCCTCGCCGTCCGGGACCGCGCCACGTCGTCCGCCTTCCTCGCGGCGCTGGCGTCGGTGCTGCGGGCGTAGGCACTTGCCGGGTGCCCGGCGCCGTCCGGCGCAGGCAGGAGCCTCAAGCCCGCCGCTCCGCGGCGGATGCTTCCCACCCACCCACCCGTTTACCCCGCAACGTCCAGCGGGGTAGGGACCGGGGCTACCCCACCGTGGCCAGGGCGGGGGCGGGTGGGCGGGAGACCCCCATAGCCGTCAGCAAAACCAGCAGCCCGGGGGGGGGCTCCCCCAACGGGACGGGGCGCGGGTGGGTGGATGGGGCCCCTCGGCCGTCAGCAAAACCAGCAGCCCGGGGGAACCACCCCCACCGGGCCGCAGGCGCCAGCGAGACGGGAGGGGCCGTGGGGGTATGTGCGCACGGAGCACCGAGCGCACCCTGGCGGTCAGGTGGTCTTCAGGCGGGGCGTAGGGATAGCGAGTACGTACATACCCCCACGGCCCCGCACCCACCGACGAACCCCAGGCGCACCGAGCCCCACCGGCCCGCAGCCGCAAGGACCCCGCCCCCCAACCGACGAACCCCAAGCGACCCGCGCCCCGCCCGCACTAACCCCGGTTACGCCGCGCCATCGCCACCGCTCCTCCCCCGGCCACCAGCAGCACCACCGCCCCGCCCGCCACATACGGCGTCATCGCGCTGCCCCCCGTCTCCGCGAGGTTCGCCTCCGTCTTCGGTTGGACGGGCTTCCCAGGCTTGCCCTGGGGCTTTTCGCCGGGGTCCTTCGGCGGGGTCGCCCCCACCGGCGTCTCGCACCCCGCCCCGGCCAGCGTCACCGTGCCCGTGACCTCCGCGACGTTCAGCTTCAGCGGGTTCACGGACACCGTGAGCTCCAGCGCGGACGCCGCCGCCGTACGCGACGTCGTGTGCGTCTTCGACAGGGCGAGGGTCACCTCGCCGACCCCCGGCACCTGCACCTCCGTCGTCCCCTTGGCCGTCAGCGTGACCTTCTTGCCGAGCACGGTCACCGCGCCCAGGAGATTCGATTCGGCAACCGGCCGCTTCCCCGCCGCGCACACCGCCTTGGAGGTGACCTGCTCGACCTCGACGAGGGACAGCAAGGGCAGCCCCGGCACATGCATCTTGGCGCGCGCGATGTTGCTGTAACCCTCCGCCGTACCACCCCGGACCGTGGCCTTCGCCGTGGCGACGTCCGCGCGGAGCACACTGAAGGGCCGCCCGCCGTCGACCCCGTCCAGCCGCGCGGTCAACGCGGTCTTCTCGGCGCTGGCAGGAGCCTGCACCTCGTTCAGGGCGACCTTGAGCGGGACGTTCACGGTCTTGTTGAGCAGGGAAACGTTCAGCCCGGTGCGCAGCACGACGGCGTCGGCCCGCCCGCCCCGGTGGCTGTCGCCGCCCGTGGCCTGCGCGGCCCCCGCACCGGCGAGCGCCGCGGGCCCGGCGGCGAGGGCGGTGGCGACGGCGACGACGGAGAGGCGACGGACGGGCGCACGGAATGTATTGCTGTTCAAGGTGGTGGAACCCCCACGGGAGACATGGGCCACCGGCCACGCACGCCACATGGGGACATGGGGACATCACGTGCGCACCGACGGCGTCGCCCCTCATCGACGAGGGACGACGCGGGAATCTTTACGCACACAGAGTGAACGGGCAGCAACCTGGCGTCAGTTCACTCCAACGGGACGTTTCCGTCACTTCATTCGAATCCCACGGCACAGACGTTCCCAGACGGCCCCTCAGCACCACCCCAGCACCACCCCAACACAGCGCCACACAACACCACGGCCGAGAGCAACGAGCCGCACCACCCCCACGTCACGCCCAGGTCAACCCACCACAAGCCCGTTCAGCACCACCCTCCGCGGCGCCCCCAACACCCGCACGTCGTCCCTCGGATCCGCCTCGTACACCACGAGGTCCGCGGGCGCGCCCTCCGTGAGGCCGGGGCGGCCAAGCCACTCCCGGGCGCCCCACGTGGTCGCCGAGAGCGCGTCCACCGCGGGGATGCCCGCGCGGGTGAGCTCGACGATCTCCGCCGCGACCAGACCGTGCGGCAGCGAGCCACCCGCGTCGGTGCCCGCGTAGACGGGAACGCCCGCGTCGTACGCGGCCCGCACCGTGTCGTAGCGGCGCGCGTGGAGCCTGCGCATGTGGTCCGACCAGCGGGGGAACTTGCTCTCGCCGCCCGCGGCCAGGTCCGGGAACGTGGCGATGTTGACGAGGGTCGGGACGATGGCGACGCCGCGCTCCGCGAAGAGCGGGATCGTGTCCTCCGTGAGGCCCGTCGCGTGCTCGATGCAGTCGATGCCCGCCTCGACCAGATCGCGCAGCGAGTCCTCGGCGAAGCAGTGGGCAGTGACGCGGGCCCCCAGCCGGTGCGCCTCCGCGATGGCCGCCCGCACCGCGTCGCTGGGCCAGCACGCCGTCAGGTCGCCCACCTCGCGGTCGATCCAGTCGCCGACGAGCTTGACCCAGCCGTCGCCGCGTTGCGCCTCCTGGGCGACGTACGCCACGAGTTCCTCGGGCTCGATCTCGTGGGCGTAGTTGCGGATGTAGCGGCGCGTGCGCGCGATGTGGCGGCCCGCGCGGATGATCTTCGGGAGGTCGTCGCGGTCGTCGGTCCAGCGGGTGTCCGAGGGGGAACCCGCGTCGCGCAGGAGGAGGGCGCCGATCTCGCGGTCGGTGAGCGCCTGCTTCTCCGCGGTGTCGGAGTCGACGGGACCATGCGCGTCGAGGCCGACGTGGCAGTGCGCGTCGACCAGGCCGGGCAGCGTCCAGCCCTCGACCGTGCGGACGTCGCCCGCCGCAGTTCCGACGGGCCGCTCGAAGGTCACTCTCCCCCCGACCACCCACAGCTCGTCGCGTACGTCCTCGGGCCCGACGAGCACCCGCCCCTTCACGTGCAGCACCGCGTGATCGCTCATGGGCAGCAGCTTAGGAGGCACTCGGAACGCCCGGTACGTGGCCGGTCGGTACGCTCAGTACCGCAGCCCGAACGAACTCGTGAGCGAAGTGAGCAGTGACGTGAGCAGTACTGTGACGCACCCCTTTCTGGACCTGGCGCCGCTGAGCGCCCAGCACTTCGCCGCCATCGAGGCGCGGGTGGCCGGGCTGCTCGACACCGAGCAGGACGTCGTGATCATGCAGGGCGAGGCGCTGCTGCCCCTGGAAGGGTGCATCCGGGGCGCGGCGCAGCCCGGCACGACCGCGCTGAACGTGATCACCGGTCCGTACGGCCAGACCTTCGGCAACTGGCTGCGCGACTGCGGGGCGACCGTCATCGATCTCGCCGTGCCGTTCCACACCGCCGTCACGGCCGACCAGGTGCGCGAGGCGTTCGCCGAGCACCCGGAGATCGACTTCGTCTCGCTGGTGCACGCGGAGGCCGCGACCGGCAACACCAACCCCGTCGCGGAGATCGGTGCGGTCGTGCGCGAGCACGGCGCGCTGTTCATGCTGGACGCGGTCGCCTCGGTGGCCGCCGAGCCGCTGCTGCCGGACGCGTGGGGCGTGGACCTGTGCGTGATCGGCGCGCAGAAGGCGATGGGCGGGCCCGCGGGCGTCTCCGCGGTGTCGGTGAGCGAGCGGGCCTGGCAGCGCATCGCCGCCAATCCGCAGGCGCCGCGCCGCTCCTACCTCTCCCTCCTGGACTGGAAGGAGCGCTGGATCGACGGCGGCAGGAAGGCGCTGCTGCACGCGCCCGCCCAGCTGGAGATGCTGGCGCTCGAAGCGTGCGTGGAGCGGATCGACACGGAGGGCCTGGACGCCCTGATGGCGCGGCACGCCACCGCCGCCGCGGCCACCCGCGCCGGCGCGCTCGCGCTGGGCGGCGGCCTGGCGCCGTACGTGCACGAGGCGGTGGACGCGGCGCCGGTCGCCACCACCCTGCGGACGCCCGAGGGTGTCGACGCCTCCGCGCTGGTCGCCAAGGCGCTCGCCGCCGACCCGGTGCTTCCGCTGGTCGCCGGGGGCGGGGCGCTCGCCCAGGAGATGATCAGGGTCAACCACTACGGGCCCGACGCGACCAGGGGCGTCGTGCACGCCTCCCTCGCCGCGCTGGGCGCCGCGATGGGCGAGGCGGGCCTCACGGTGGACCTGGAGGGGGCCCGGCGCGCGGTGACGGACGTCTTCGCCTCCGGCGGCACCACCGGATCTACCGGATCCTGATTCCACGCCTCCGCTCCTTTGCGGGAGTTTGAATTCCCGCGCACGTTCTCACTAATTATTTATAAACTGCGAAGCACAGCTTCCCGTATTCTTCTGCCCGCTTTCCCGGGACCTAAACGCTAAGATTTCGACAGCATCAAACGCCGCAATTCGGACGCACCCCAAATGGACTACGCCTATGTGACGCACTCCACAGTGCGTCCGTTTTGTGCGTTTAATTCGGGTCAAACCATCCCAAAAAGACGAGATCTCATGCGGGCGCGCGCCCACGCCTGATAACACAAAAGACGCCCTCGCGTAACCCCTCCCCCCGATGCAATCCAAGAAATAGCTCGGTAAATTCAATCTGCATGACCGCTGCACAAGCCGATCTACCGACCGACCTGCAAGCGAAATTCCAAAAAATGCCGGAAGGGCTGCAACTCGACAGTCCCGATGTCGCCGACGGCGCCGCGATCTGGCGGATCGCCCGCGACTCGAAGGTCCTCGACCTCAACTCGTCCTACAGCTACCTGCTGTGGTGCCGTGACTTCGCGGCCACGTCCGTCGTGGCCCGGGACGCCGACGGGGAGACGGTCGGGTTCATCACCGGCTACATCCGGCCCGAGCACCCCGACGTCCTGATGGTCTGGCAGGTGGCCGTGGACCACGGCCAGCGCGGCCGGGGCCTGGCGGGCGCGCTGCTCGACGGGCTGACCTCGAAGGTCGCCGCCGGCCGGACGCTGAGCAGCATCGAGACGACGATCGCGCCCTCGAACACCGCGTCCGAGCGGCTCTTCCTCTCCTACGCGCGTCGACACGGCGCGTCGGTGGAGCGGAAGGTCCTGTTCGACGCCGGGATATTCCCCGACGACGGCCACGAGCCCGAGGTGCTGTACCGCATCGGTCCACTCGACCTCTGATCCACCTTCGCTCCCCCCAGAACCGCCTGAACCACCAGAACCACTCGCAACTCCCCCCACCTCCCACGCCTTTCCATCTCCCAGGAGATCTGCTGTGACCATCACCCAGCCCGACCTGAGCGTCTTCGAGACCCTGGAGTCGGAGGTGCGCAGCTACTGCCGCGGTTGGCCTACGGTCTTCGACCGCGCGCAGGGCAGCCGCATGTACGACGAGGACGGCCACGAGTACCTCGACTTCTTCGCCGGAGCCGGTTCGCTCAACTACGGCCACAACAACCCGGTCCTGAAACGCGCCCTGATCGACTACATCGAGCGGGACGGCGTCACGCACGGTCTCGACATGTCGACGACCGCGAAGCGTGCCTTCCTTGAGACCTTCCAGAACGTCATCCTGCGGCCGCGCGACCTGCCGTACAAGGTCATGTTCCCGGGCCCGACGGGCACCAACGCCGTGGAGTCGGCGCTGAAGCTGGCCCGCAAGGTCAAGGGCCGCGAGTCGATCGTGTCGTTCACGAACGCCTTCCACGGCATGTCGCTCGGCTCGCTCGCCGTGACCGGCAACGCGTTCAAGCGGGCGGGCGCGGGCATCCCCCTCGTCCACGGCACCCCGATGCCGTTCGACAACTACCTCGACGGCCGGACCCCCGACTTCATCTGGTTCGAGCGCCTCCTGGAGGACTCCGGCTCGGGCCTGAACACCCCCGCCGCCGTGATCGTCGAGACGGTCCAGGGCGAGGGCGGCATCAACGTGGCCCGCGCCGAGTGGCTTCGCAAGCTCGCCGACGTGTGCCAGCGTTGGGACATGCTGCTCATCGTCGATGACATCCAGATGGGCTGCGGCCGCACCGGCGCCTTCTTCTCCTTCGAGGAGGCGGGCATCACGCCGGACATCGTGACGGTGTCGAAGTCCATCAGCGGCTACGGCATGCCCATGTCGCTCTGCCTGTTCAAGCCGGAGCTCGACGTCTGGGAGCCGGGCGAGCACAACGGCACGTTCCGCGGCAACAACCCCGCGTTCGTGACGGCCGCCGCCGCCCTGGAGACCTACTGGACCGACGGCCCGGCCATGGAGAAGCAGACCCGCGCCCGCGGCGAGCAGATCGAGCAGGCGCTGACCTCGATCGTCGAGGAGAACCGCCCGGCCATCAAGGAGTGGCGCGGCCGCGGCATGGTCTGGGGCGTCGAGTTCCACGACAAGGACCGCGCGAGCGCCGTGGCGAAGCGGGCCTTCGAACTGGGCCTGCTGATCGAGACCTCCGGCCCCGAGGGCGAGGTCGTCAAGCTCCTTCCGGCGCTGACGATCACCCCCGACGAGCTGGACGAGGGGCTGCGCACGCTGGCCCGCGCGGTACGCGAGTCCGCCTGACCGAGCGTTCTACCGAGCCCCGGCACCGTAAGAGAAAAGGAACCAACTCACCGTGATCGTCCGTTCGTTCAAGGACATTGAAGGCACCGACCGGCATGTGAAGGCCGCATCGGGCACCTGGGAGAGCAAGCGCATCGTCCTCGCCAAGGAGCGGGTGGGCTTCTCCGTCCACGAGACCATCCTGTACGCGGGCACGGAGACTTCGATGTGGTACGCGAACCACATCGAGGCCGTCGTCTGCACCAAGGGTGAGGCGGAGCTGACCGACGACACGACCGGCGAGAAGTACACGATCACGCCGGGCACCATGTACCTGCTCGACGGGCACGAGAAGCACACGATGCGGATCAAGGAGGACTTCCACTGCATCTGTGTCTTCAACCCGCCCGTCACGGGTCGTGAGGACCACGACGAGAACGGCGTGTACCCGCTGCTCACGGAGCCGGAAGCGGGCTGACCCCACCTACATCCCGAACAGGGCCGTACGAGAGGAGAGGCAGGCAACACCATGACCACCGCACCCGAACGCACCAGTGACCTGTACCCGACCCGAGGCGCCGAAGAGGTGCTGATCGAGCGCAAGGACCCCGTCGTGTGGTCCGAGCCGGGTGCAGCGGGGCCGATCACGGCCGGGGATCTGGCCGGGTTCGAGCGGGACGGTTTCCTGGCGATCGACCAGTTGATCACACCGGACGAAGTGAGCGTGTACCGCGCCGAGCTGGAGCGGCTGATCAACGATCCGGCGATGCGCGAGAACGATCGCTCCATCGTCGAGCCGCGTTCCCAGGAGATCCGGTCGATCTTCGAGGTGCACAGGATCAGTGAGCTCTTCGGCAGGCTGGCGGCGGACCCGCGCGTCGTCGGCAGGGCCCGGCAGATCCTCGGCTCGGACGTGTACGTCCACCAGTCGCGGATCAACGTGAAGCCGGGCTTCGGCGCCACGGGGTTCTACTGGCACTCGGACTTCGAGACCTGGCACGCGGAGGACGGTCTGGCGAACATGCGGACCGTCTCCGTGTCCATCGCGCTGACGAAGAACCACGACACCAACGGCGGTCTCATGATCATGCCGGGGTCGCACAAGACGTTCCTCGGCTGTGCGGGCGCCACGCCGAAGGACAACTACAAGCGGTCGCTGCAGATGCAGGACGCGGGCATCCCGTCGGACGAGACGCTCACGCACCTCGCGTCCGACCACGGCATCCGCCTCTTCACGGGCGAGGCCGGCTCGGCGACGTGGTTCGACTGCAACGCCATGCACGGCTCGGGGGACAACATCACCCCGTACCCGCGCAGCAACGTCTTCATCGTGTTCAACAGCGTGGAGAACACGGCGGTGGAGCCGTTCTCGGCGCCGGTGCGCCGGCCCGACTACATCGGTGCGCGGGACTTCACCCCGGTGCAGTGACGTAGCGCGTGCACGAGTTCGGCCCGACTCCCCTGGGGGAGTCGGGCCGTTCGCCGTGGGTCACGGCGCGGGGGTCACAGCGCGAGGTAGTCCGTGTAGCCCTTCTCGGTGCCGCCGTAGTAGGTCGCCCGGTCCGGGGTGTTGTACGGGCCCCCGGCCTTCAGCCGGGCCGGCAGGTCGGGGTTGGCGAGGAACAGGGCGCCGAACGTGACGAGGTCCGCGGTGCCGTCCTCGACCAGGGCCAGCGCGTCGGGGCCGGTGGGGCCTTCACTGTGCGGGTTCAGGAGGAACGTGCCGCCGAATTCCTGGCGCAGCCGCACGGAGAGCTCGCGGACGTCGCCCACCTCCATGACGTGCAGATACGCGAGGTCGAGCGCGGCCAGCTCCTTGGCGAGCGCGGTGTAGGTCGGCTCCGGGTCGGGCTCGGAGATGCTGTTGGCGGAGTTGCCGGGCGAGATGCGGAAGCCCGTGCGGGAGGCGCCGATCTCCTCGGCGACGGCCGCGGCCACCTCGACGGCGAAGCGGATGCGGTTCTCGGCCGGGCCGCCCCACTCGTCGGTGCGGTGGTTGGAGCCGGGCGCGAGGAACTGGTGGATCAGATAGCCGTTGGCGCCGTGCAGTTCGACGCCGTCGAAGCCCGCCTCGACGGCGTTGCGGGCGGCGGTGGCGAAGTCGTCGATGGTGGCGCGGATCTCGGCGTCGGTCAGCTCGCGCGGGGTGACGAAGTCCTTGGGGCCCTCGGCGGTGTAGACCTGCCCGTCCGCCGCTACGGGCGAGGGGGCGACGTTGATCAGTCCGTCGGGCAGCAGGACGGGGTGGCCGACGCGGCCCGCGTGCATGAGCTGGGCGAAGATCGTGCCGCCCGCCGCGTGGACGGCGTCGGTGACCTTGCGCCAGGCGATGATCTGCTCGGCGCTGTGCAGGCCCGGCGTGTCCGGATATCCCTGGCCGACCACGGAAGGCTGGATACCCTCGGTGACGATCAGCCCGGCGGAAGCGCGCTGGGCGTAGTACGCCGCCGTCAGATCGGTGGCCACACCGCCCTCACCGGCGCGGCTTCGGGTCATGGGGGCCATGGCGATGCGGTTGCCGAGCTGGATGCCGGACAGGTCGATCGGGTCGAACGCGGTGGTCATCAGAACTCCCGGACTGGAATATGTGGTCGGCCAATCATTCGCGCCGAGAGCCACTGTAACCCATTCATTGGCCGACCAAGGTAAACTTCTCGTAGATCTGGTCAGCGACCGCGGGACACGACCGCAGGACAACAGGAGCGCGCGATGAAGGCCGACACCGTCCAGGCACCCCCGGCCGACCCCGTCTGTACGCCCGGGGCGTCCGGTGTCTCCGACGCGGGACCCGTGAGTCTCGCCGTCAGCCGGGTGGCCCGGCTGCACCGCATCGCCGCGGGCAAGGTGCTGAAGGGGCTCGGCCTCTACCCCGGCCAGGAGTTCGTGATGATGCACCTGTGGGAGGCGGGCGCGGTGCGGCAGTCCGAGCTGATCAAGGCAGTCGACCTCGACCCCTCGACGGTCACGAAGATGCTGCAGCGCCTGGAGCAGGCCGGACACGTGCGGCGCCGCCCCGACCCGGCCGACCGCCGCGCCGTCCTGGTCGAGGCCAGCGCGGCGAGCTGCGGGCTGCTCGCACAGGTGGAGCGCGCCTGGGGCGAGCTGGAGGGGCACACGCTTGCGGGGCTGGACGAAACGGAACGCGCGGACCTCGCGCGGCTGCTCGCGAAGGTCGAGACGAACCTCTGCAAGCAGACGGAGGACTGCCCCGAGCGCAAGGGGCGGCCCTGAGCGGCAACTCCTGGCTACAGCCAGGACAGTGAGGCCGCCCGGGTCAGGACCCCGCGGGCCGCGGATTCGTCGCCCGTCATGCCACGCGGCACCCGCTCCGGAGTGCGGCGGCCGCCCACCAGCAGGCAGAAGTCGACGGGGTCCAGCACGAGCTCGGCCCGCACCGGGTCGTCCGCGCTGCCAAGGACCCACTCCGTCTGCCCGCCCTCCCCTGCGACGGTGAGCGCGACGGGCGGTGCCTGGGGGCCGAGGGCCGGGCCGAGGATGCGGACGGCGAACCTGACGAGCTGCCACAGGTGCGGGGCGGGCGGCGGGGGCACCACCCGGTCGAGGGCGGCGCCGATGTCCTGGGCGTGCACCCAGGCCTCGAAGGCGCGGGCCAGGAAGTGGTCGGCGACGGGCAGCCGCACTCCGTTCAACAGCGTGCTGCGGGCGGCGAGTTCGGTGTCGTGGGCGGCCCGGGACGAGAGCAGCCCGGCGGCCTGGTTGCGCCACGTGGAGACGGTCTGGGCGGGCGTGCGGGACCGTTCGCGGCGGATCATCTCGCGGGTGCGCGCCTCCCAGGTGACCCGCCACGGCTCGGGTGCGCCGCCCGATGCCACCGGCGACCCGTCCGTCGCGGGGCCGCGCCCGTTCCGGCCCACGAGCCGGGCGAGTGGTTCGTCCGCGGCGACCAGATGGGCGACCGTGT
This sequence comes from Streptomyces sp. NPDC042371, assembly GCF_056437465.1. Taxonomy (NCBI): domain Bacteria; kingdom Bacillati; phylum Actinomycetota; class Actinomycetes; order Kitasatosporales; family Streptomycetaceae; genus Streptomyces; species Streptomyces sp. NPDC042371. Next base: position 35,956 of record NZ_JBWKAP010000018.1, read on the forward strand.
CGTGTACGTCCCAGCCGTGCACGACCGGCGTCGCCCAGAGCCCCGGCTCGTCCAACTCCGCGAGCAGCGCCCGGAGCCCGGCCACACCGGCGGCGTAGGGCGCGGCATGCGGGGCGGTGCGCAGGGCGGGGGCGCGGCTGCGCAGGGCCAGGGAGAGCCCGTACGCGCCGGAGGTCTCGTCCGGTGCCGGACCGGGCGGGGCGGGGCCGTCCAGGTGCCGCACGGTGGCCCGCAGCCGCACGGCCTCGGCGGCGCACTGCTCGCACTCCCCCAAGTGCCGTACGACCAGGGCCTCGTCACCCGGCATGAGGGCGTCGAGGGCCCAGGCGCCGAGCAGGTCGCGTACCGCTTCGTGAGAGCTGGTCATGGGTGCTCACCTCGCAAGGGTGGTTCCGCGAGGGTCTCGGCCAGCGTGCGCAGGGCCGTTCTCAGGCGGGTCTTCGCGGTGCCTTCGGGGATGCCGAGTTCGACGGCGGCCTGCCGGTAGGTGCGGCCCGCGAAGTAGGCGAGGTGCACCACCTGTTGCTGGGGCAGCGGGAGCCGGGCGAGGGCGGAGTGCAGGAGCAGGGAGCGTTCCTGTTCCAGGACCGCCTCGTCCGGGGAGGGGCCCGACGCGTGGACGGCCCGCAGGGACGCCTCGTCGGCGTGGGCGGCCTTGCGGTGCCGCTCCTCGCCGCGCACCCAGTCCACGGCGCGCCGGTGGGCGAGCATGGAGAGCCAGCCGCGCAGGCTGCCGCGGCGCGCGTCGAACGCGTAGGGCCTGGACCACAAGTGGGCGAAGACCTCCTGGGCCACGTCCTCGGCGGCGGTGTGGTTGCGGGTGACGCGGGTGGCGACGCGGTGCACGAGCACGCCGTACGCGGCGTAGACCTCGGCGAGCGCCGCCTCCTCGCCGTAGACGAGCCGCCGGTGCAGCTCGGCGTCGACGGGCTTCCTTCCGGTGCCGGACGGCAGGTCCGACGTGCCCGGCCTCTCGGCGGACGGCTCCACCGGCACCACCACCTCGCGCGGCCGCATCGTCCTGCCAAGCCTGACTGCCCAAGGCCCGCCGCGCCAGGCCTCAGCCCGACAGCACGTCCAGGAGACGGTCCACATCCGCCTCGGTGTTGTACAGGTGGAACGCAGCCCTCAGGTGTCCCGCCCGTGCCGAGGTCAGAATGCCCGCCCGGGCCAACTCGGGCGCCCGGTCGCCGAGTCCGGGCACGGAGACGATGGGCGCGGCGCCCGGCACTGGGGGGTGGCCCAGTGCGGCGAGTCCCGCGCGGTAGCGGGCGGCGAGCGCCGTGCCGTGGGCGTGGATCGCGTCGACGCCCGTCTCCTCGATCAGGGAGAGGGCCGCGGCGGCCCCGTGGTAGGCGAGGAAGGCGGGTGGCTCGTCGAACCGGCGGGCGCCGGGGGCGAGTTCGGTGAGCGGGCCGTAGGTCGAGTTCCAGGTGTCGGCTGCGGCGAGCCAGCCGCCGTGCAGCGGGACCAGGGAATCCTGGGCGTCCTCGCGGACCGTCAGGAAGGACACCCCGCGCGGGCAGAGCAGCCATTTGAAGGCGCCGGTGAGGGTGTAGTCGTACGCGTCCGCGTCGAGCGGCAGCCAGCCCGCCGACTGCGTCGTGTCGAGGAGGGTGCGGGCGCCGTGGGCGGCGGCCGCCGCGCGGACGGCCGGGAGATCGACGGCACGGCCGTCGGCCGACTGGACGGACGAGAAGGAGACGAGGGCCGTCGTGGGTGTGACCGCCGCGGCGAGCGCGTCCAGCGGCGCGTACCGCATCTTGAGGTCGCCGCGCAGCACGAAGGGGTTCACGATCGACGCGAACTCGTCCTCGGGCGTGAGGACTTCGGCGCCCGGCGGCAGGGAGGCGGCGATCAGTCCGGCGTGCACCGCGACCGAACCGCCGGTCGCCACGCGGCTCTCCGCCACTCCGACGAGCCGGGCGAAGGCCGCCCGCGCCTCGTCCACCACTTCGAAGTCGCCCGCGCCGCCCGGCCGCCCTTCGCCGCCCTCGGCCGCGAGCGTGCGGACCGCGTCGATGGCCCGGCGCGGCAGCAGACCGCAGCTGGCGGTGTTCAGATACGTCGATGTGGGAGCGAATTCGGTGCCGTTGTTGATCCCCATGGACTCCATGGGGATCAACCTATGCGGCGTTTCAGGACTGCGGAACCGCGCATCCGTCGGGCCCGCACGCATCGCCGTCGTCGGCCGACGCCAGCGTGGTGAGCGGCGCGTGCTCGCCCCAGGCCTGCGTCAGGGCCTGGGTGAAGACCTCGGCGGGCTGGGCGCCCGAGATGCCGTACTTGCGGTCGAGGACGAAGAACGGCACGCCGTTCGCGCCGAGCTCGGCGGCCTCGCGCTCGTCGGCGCGGACGTCGGCCGCGTACCGCTCGGGGTCGGCGAGGACGGCCCGCACCTCGTCCCCGTCCAGGCCCGCCTCGACGGCGAGCTCCACGACGCGTGCCTCGTCCGCGAAGACGGACCGCTCCTCGGCGAAGTTCGCGCGGTAGAGCAGGCCGATCAGCTCGTCCTGCCTGCCCTGCTCACGGGCGAAGTGCAGCAGGCGGTGCATGTCGAAGGTGTTGCCGTGGTCGCGGCCCTCTGTGCGGTATTCGAGGCCCTCGGCGGCGGCGTTCTCGCCGAGCCGCTGCTCGCCCTCGCGGGCCTGCTCCTCGCTCATGCCGTACTTCTGCATGAGCATCGGCAGGACGAGGCCGGTGTCGCCCTTGGCGCGGCCCGGGTCCAGCTCGAAGGAGCGGTGCACGACCTCGACGCCGTCACGGTGCGGGAAGGCGGCCAGGGCCTTCTCGAAGCGGGCCTTGCCCACGTAGCACCAGGGGCAGGCGATGTCGCTCCAGATCTCGACGCGCATGTGTGTGGCTCTCTTCAGGTCGTACGTCAGGTCGGTGCGGAGGTGACCTCCGCATCACGCCTCAACGTACGGGCAAAGCACCGCATTCCCCGGTTCCAGGGCGCCGCGGCCGAGGTCGGTCGGTTCGTACTCGACGCGGGGCGGGGCCTCGGCGTGCACCGTGCGGGTCACGAGGCCGTGGTCCTCCAGGCGGCGCAGGGTACGAGCCGCGTGCCCTGTCCGCGACCGGCGCCCGCGTCTCGCTGTAGGGCCCAGGGCCTACGAGCCGTCCCGCAGCCCCTTCGGCCAGTTGGGACGGAACTCGATGTGGTCGTACGTCACCACGCAGCCCTCGCCGACGGGCGACTGCGCCATGAAGCCGACCAGTGCGGCGCCCGCCGACTCCTCGTCGCCGAGCGAGAAGATCCGCACGAACGTCCACCGCTCGCCGTCCGTCGACGCGTGGAACGCGAACGCCGACCCCGTACGGCTGATGCGCAGCCAGGCGCTGCTGCCGTCCACCACGAAGGCGTTGGCGTCGTCGGAGTGGCCGCGGGTGACGACCGTGCAGATCGTGGGCTCGTCCGGGGAACGCTCCAGACAGAGCTTGGCCCACTCCCGCTCGCCCACGTGCAGGTACAGCACGCCCGCGTCGAAGGCGGCGGCGAAGCCGACCGTGACGCGGGCGATCAGCTGGAAGTCGCCCTCGGGCGCGCCGAGCAGCCGGGGCGCGTCGGAGGCGGGCTCCGGCACGGCACCCGTCGGCGGCACGAAGCGGTCCTGGCGGGGGCCCGCCCAGCCGGTGAGCACGCCGTCCTCGTGGGACCAGTGGCCGTCGGGGCCGTAGGTGCGCAGCGGGTAGGGCAGTTCGGGGATCGTGACGTCCATGGGGTCAGTGTTGCAGGCGCCCGTCGTAACGCCGGGGCAGTTCCAGCGGGTTGGCGTCGCGCAGCTCCGGCGGGAGCAGCGCCTCGGGGGTGTTCTGGTACGCGACGGGGCGCAGCCAGCGCTCGACGGCCGTGCCGCCCACGGACGTCGAGGTCGACGTGGTCGCGGGGTAGGGGCCGCCGTGGTGCTGGGCGGGGGCGACGGCGACGCCCGTGGGCCAGCCGTCGACGAGGACGCGTCCGGCGAGCGGGGTGAGCTCGGCGAGCAGCTCGGCGCCCCGGCCGCTCTCCCCCGCCGCCTCGTCCGACGACAGCTGGACGGTGGCGGTGAGGTTGCCGGGCAGGCGCGAGAGGACGGCGGTGATCTCCGCGTCGTCGGCGTAGCGCGCGACGACGGTGACCGGGCCGAAGCACTCCTCCAGGAGCAGGTCGTGCGCCCCCTCGGCGGCCAGGCGCGCGGCCGGGACGGTGAGGAAGCCCGCGCTGACGGTGTGCTCGCCGCCCGCGCCGGGGGTCACCGGTGCGTCCACGTCGGGGAGCCCGGCGCGCTCGCGCACCCCGGCGACGAAGTTGTCCCGCATCCGGTGGTCGAGGAGCACCCCGGACTCGGTGTTGCTGACCGCCTCGGTCAGGGACTTCACGAGCCGGTCGCCGCCCGCGCCCTCGGGGGCGAGGACCAGGCCCGGCTTGACGCAGAACTGGCCGACGCCGAGCGTCATCGAGCCCGCGAGCCCGGTGCCGATCTGCTCGCCGCGCTCGGCGGCCGCCGCCTCGGTGACGACGACGGGGTTGAGGGAGCCGAGCTCGCCGTGGAAGGGGATCGGCACGGGGCGGGCGGCCGCCGCGTCGAAGAGGGCGCGCCCGCCGCGGATGGAGCCGGTGAAACCGGCGCCGGAGACCAGCGGGTGCCTGACGAGCTCGACGCCCGCGTCGAAGCCGTGCACGAGGCCGAGGACGCCCTCGGGGATGCCGTGCCGGGCCGCTGCCCTGCGCAGCACGGAGGCGACCAGCTCGGAGGTGGCCGGGTGGTCGGGGTGGGCCTTGACCACGACGGGGCAGCCCGCGGCGAGCGCGCTGGCGGTGTCGCCGCCGGGCACGGAGAAGGCGAAGGGGAAGTTGGACGCGGAGTAGACCGCGACGACGCCGAGGGGGATCTTGTAGCGGCGCAGGTCGGGGACGGGCGGGGTCGCCGAGGCGTCGGGGTGGTCGATGACGATGCCGAGGAAGGCGCCCTCGTCGACGATGTCCGCGAAGGAGCGCAACTGATAGCAGGTGCGGGCGAGTTCGCCGGTGAGCCGGACGGGGCCGAGCGCGGTCTCCGCGTCGGCGGCCTCCACCAGGTGGTCCTTCGCCTCTTCGAGGAGGTCCGCCGCGGTGCGCAGGAAGGCGGCGCGGACCGTGCGGTCGCCGAGCGCGGCCGCGGCGTCCGCGGCGGCGCGGACCGCGAGGTCGACCTCTTCGGCGGTGGCTTCCACCGCGACCTGCTCGCGCTGCTTCCCGGTTCGGGGGTCGACACTCCAGACTGGTGCTGCTGCCACCGCGGATTCCCTTTCCAGAGGTATGCCACTCACCAGGGCTGTTCGATATGCTGAACGCTGTCCTCGCTGGTGAATAGCGGAGACTTCGGAGACTATTTCTCGGCGTTCTAAGGGGTCAAGGGCGATGTCGGCTGGCGAGACCGGAGGCGGTGCGCAGGTCAAGTCCGCGGTGCGGACGGTGGAATTGCTCGAGTACTTCGCGGGCCGTCCCGGAATGCACTCCCTGGCCGCGGTCCAGGAGGCCGTCGGCTACCCCAAGTCGAGCCTCTACATGCTGCTCCGCACCCTGGTCGAGCTCGGCTGGGTGGAGACGGACGCGACCGGCACGCGGTACGGGATCGGGGTGCGCGCCCTGCTCGTCGGCACGTCGTACATCGACGGCGACGAGGTCGTGGCCGCCGCGCGCCCGACCCTCGACCGGCTCTCCGACGACACCACGGAGACCATCCACCTGGCCCGGCTCGACGGCACGAACGTCGTCTACCTGGCCACCCGCCAGTCGCAGCACTACCTGCGCCCCTTCACGCGCGTGGGCCGCCGCCTGCCCGCGCACTCCACGTCGCTCGGCAAGGCGCTGCTCGCCACCCACACCGACGAGCAGGTCCGCAAGCTGCTCCCGGAGACGCTGCCCGCGCTCACCGAGCACACCATCACCGACCGCGAGAAGCTCATCGAGGAGCTGCACGCGGTGCGCGAGCAGGGCTTCGCGGTGGACCGCGAGGAGAACACGCTCGGCCTGCGCTGCTTCGGCGTGGCCATCCCCTACCGCACGCCCGCGCGGGACGCGATCAGCTGCTCGGTGCCGGTGGCGCGGCTCACGCCCGCGCACGAACAGATGGTGAAGGACGCGCTCTTCGACGCGCGCGACCGGCTGACGCTGGCAACTCGTAGGCTCTGAGCCATGGATGTCAGCCTGCGCGAAGTCCACGACAGCGATCTGCCCGTCTTCTTCCGGCAGATGAACGATCCCGAGTCGAGCCACATGGCCGCCTTCACCCCCGAGGATCCGGCCGACCACGACGCCTTCGCGGCGCACTGGACGAAGATGCGGGCCTCCGCCGACGTCGCCATCCGCACGGTCCTCGCGGACGGCGACGTGGTGGGGAACGCGGGGGTGTACGGGGCGCCGGGCGAGCGTGAGGTCACGTACTGGATCGACCGTGCGTACTGGGGCCGCGGCCTCGCCACGGCGGCGCTGCGCGGCCTCCTGGAGCTGGAGCCGGAACGGCCGATCTACGCCCGCGCGGCGGCGGACAACGCGGCCTCGATCCGGGTGCTGGAGAAGTGCGGCTTCCGGATCTCCACGAAGGACCGTGGCTATGCCCCGGCCCGCGGAGCGGAGATCGACGAGGTCGTCCTCGTCCTGCACGGCAGCTGAACTCCACCGCGCGACGGAGACGGATCGTCGCGACGCAGGACGTGGCGCGGGGAGGCACGGCGGGAGCGTTGGGACATGCCCCAAACACGTCCCCCCTCCCCCACGGCTCCCGCCTCCGCCGACCTCAACCCCGCCGCCCTCTCCGTCTCCGCCTCCCCCTCCGCGACGCCCGCGCCCGCCGCCCCCCGCGCCCCTCGGCCGCCCCGGCCGCGTGCTGCGCTTCGTGTCCGTGACCGCCTGTGTCCCGTACCTCGCCCTCAAGGTCGTCTGGATCTCCGGCAGCCGTCTCGGGATCCCCGACGGCAGCCTGCACCTGCTGTGGGCGTGCGGCTCCACCACCGGTCTCGCCCCGTCCCGGGCCCGGGACCACACGCAGGACGCCCGGATCCTGGAGGCCCCCAGCGCGCTCTACCCCGGCCTCGCCGTCACCGGCGCCCTGCTGCTCGCCTTCCGATGGGGCCGCGCCCTGCCCGTCGGCGTGCCGCTCGCGCTGGGCTGGCTCGGCTCCGGCGCGGTGGCCTGCTGGGGAGGCTGGCTGCTCCTCGGCTCGCTCACGGCCATCGGCGACGCCATGAACCGGCCCACCGGCGCGATGCTCCTGACCTACGCTGTGCAGATGATCATCGGGGCGATCGTCGCCGTCCTCGGAACGCGCTTCCTGCGGCAGCGGGCGGAGTCCACCGCGTGAAGGAACTCGCCACCGCCCTGTTCGGACGCCGGACGCGCCGCCGCTGGATCCATCTGATCCTCGGCGGCGCCCTCGCCATGCCGTACGTCTTCGTGGGTTCCGTCGTCGTCGGGCCGCTCTTCGGCGACAGCACCTTCCTCGGCTCGATCGGCGCCCAGCTCAGCGCGTTCGCGGTCGGGCTGCCGCTCGCCGCGGTCACCGCACTGTTCCCGCTGACCCGGCCGATGTCGGCCGCCGCCGTGCGGGCGCTGTGCGCGGTGCCGGACGAGTCGCTCGCCGAGGGGCCCGCGCGGACCCGGGCGGCGCGCGGCCGCACCGTCGCGTGGTTCACGCTCCACCTCGGCCTCGGCGGGGTCATCAGCGGCATGTCGCTCGCGCTGCCGCCGTTCGCGGTCTTTCTGATCGCGCTGCCGTTCGTCCCCGCGCTGCGGGACACGAGCGACGGGGCGCCCGCGTTCTTCGACGCGCCCTGGTGGCTCGTCCTCTCCCCCGCCGTCGGCCTCGCCGCCCTGGTGGCGCTCGCGGCGTGCGCGGCCGCGGCCGGTGGGCTCCTCGCGCGCTGGGCGCCCGACCTGCTCGGGCCGACGCCCGCCGACCGGCTCGCGGCCGCCGAGCAGCGCGCCGCCGACCTCGCCGTGCGCAACCGCCTCGCGCGCGAACTGCACGACTCGGTCGGCCACGCCCTGAGCGCCGTCACCCTCCAGGCGAGCGCGGCCCGCCGGGTCCTCGACCACGACCTGGAGTTCGTGCGCGAGGCGCTGGCCGCCATCGAGGACACCACGCGCCGCACGGTGGGCGAGCTCGACGCCGTGCTCGGCGTGCTGCGGGAGACCGGTGACGGCGCGGCCCGTCCGACGGCTCCCGCGCCCACGCTCGCCGCCGACCTCGAAGGGCTGCTGCGCCGCACCCGGGCGGGCGGCCTGCGCGTGACGGCCACGGTCGACATGGACCCCGACGCGCTGCCCCCGCTGGTCTCCCGCGAGGCCTACCGCATCGTCCAGGAGGCCCTGAGCAACGCGCTGCGGCACGGCGGCGACACCGCCCCCGTCACCCTGCGCATCGCCCTGGACGGCCCCGGCCTGGCCGTCACGGCCGAGAACCCGCTGCCGTCCCGCTCCGCCGCCGCCCGGCCCGGCGGCGGCCACGGCCTGCGCGGCATCGCCGACCGCGCCCGGCTCCTCGGCGGCACGGCCGACGCGGGCCCCCGCGACGGGATGTGGCGACTGGACGTACGACTTCCTCTGAAGGGACAGCAATGACGGCGAACGACATCAGGGTCGTCCTCGCGGACGACGAGCGCATGGTGCGCACCGCGCTGCGCGCGATCCTCTCGGCCGAGCCCGGCATCGAGGTGGCGGGCGAGGCGGCGACGGGCGCCGAGGCGGTCTCCGTCGTGCGGGAGCTGAAGCCGGACGTGGTCCTGATGGACGTCCGCATGCCGGAGATCGACGGCATCCGCGCCACCGAGCAGATCCTGCAGACGATGCAGGAACCGCCGCGCGTCGTCGTGGTGACGACCTTCGAGAACGACGCGTACGTGTACGAGGCGCTGCGCGCGGGAGCCGCCGGGTTCCTCCTCAAGCGGGCGGACGCGGACGAGCTCGTCCAGGCGGTCCGGCTCGTCGCGCGCAGCGACTCGCTGCTCTTCCCGGCGGCGGTCCGGTCGCTGGCCGCCGAGTACGGCCGCGCCGAGCCCGCGCCGCCCGCCTGGGTGGCACGGCTCACCAGCCGCGAGAGCGAGGTGCTGCGGCTGATGGCGGCGGGCCTGACCAATGCGGAGATCGCAGGGCGGATGGGCGTCGGCGCGGCGACGGTGAAGACGCACGTGGCGTCCGTCCTCGCCAAGACGGGCGCGCGGGACCGCACGCAGGCCGTGATCGCGGCGTACGAGGCGGGCTTCATGAAGGCGGGCTGAGCCCGCCGCCCATGAGGAGCCCATGAGGACTTGATGAGAAAACGGTCCCAAGCACGCCAGAAGGGAACGAAACCCTTCCCTCCGCTCGTCTTCCCACGGGATGAACAAGACGATCAGGCACGCCTCGGTCTTCGCGCTGGTGCTCGTGCTCGCCCTGCTGGTGCGGGCGACATGGGTGCAGTTCCACGACTCGAAGGCTCTCGCGGACGACAAGCTGAACCGGCGGAACGCGATATCGCAGTACGCGAACCCGCTGGGCGACATCATCGTGGGCGGTGAGGCCATCACCGGCTCCGAGCGGACGACGGGCGGAGACCTCGCGTACAAACGCACGTACAAGAACGGCGACCTCTACTCGCCCATCACGGGCTACAGCTCCCAGGTCTACGGCGCCACCCAGCTCGAAGGCATCTACAAGGACCTGCTGGACGGCACCGACAACCGGCTGAAGAACCCGCTGGACGCCCTCACGAACAAGCGGGCCGACCCCGGTGACGTGATCACGACGATCGACCCCGCGGTGCAGAAGGCCGGGTACAAGGCGCTGGGCGACACCAAGGGCGCGGCGGTGGCCCTCGATCCCAAGACCGGCAGGATCCTCGGCATGGTCTCGACCCCGTCGTACGACCCGTCGAAGATCAGCGGCTCCACGGACTCCGAGGCGTGGCAGAAGCTGACCACCGACAAGGAGAAGCCGATGGTCAACCGCGCCATGCGGCAGCCGCTCCCGCCCGGCTCGACCTTCAAGCTGGTCGTCGCGGCGGCGGCCCTGGAGGACGGGCTCTACGGCTCGGTGGACGCCAGGACGAGCAGCCCGAACCCGTACACGCTGCCCGGCACGCGGACGGTCCTCAAGAACGAGAACCAGTCGGCTCCCTGCGAGAACGCGAACATCCGCACGGCCCTGCAGTACTCCTGCAACAACGTCTTCGCGAAGATGGCCGTCGACCTGGGCCAGGACAAGGTCAAGGCGATGGCGGACAAGATGGGCTTCAACACCGACAAGCTCGACGTGCCGGTACGCGCGGGCAAGAGCGTCTACCCGTCCGACATGGACAAGGCGCAGACGGCGCTGAGCGGCATCGGCCAGTTCGACGTGACGGCGACGCCGCTGCAGATGTCGATGGTCTCCGCGGCCATCGCCAACGGCGGCGTGCTGGCCAAGCCGCACATGGTGTCGCAGATCAGCGACTCGGGTGGCGACGTCCTGGAGAAGTACGACGACGGCGACTCCCAGCGCGTGATGGACGAGTCGGCCGCCGAGGGCCTGCAGTCCGCGATGCAGACGGTCGTCGAGAAGGGCACCGGCACGAACGCGAAGATCAGCGGCGCGACGGTGGGCGGCAAGACCGGTACGGCACAGCACGGCGAGAACAACAGCAAGACGCCGTACGCCTGGTTCACGTCGTACGCCAAGGGCAGCGACGGCAAGCAGGTGGCGGTCGCGGTGATGATCGAGTCGTCGAGCGCGGCGCGCGACGAGGTCAGCGGCAACGGCCTGGCGGCGCCGATCGCGAGGGCGATGATGGCGGCGGCGCTGAAGTCCTGAGCCCTGCCGCCGGTCCTGACACGCGTGCCTGACGTCCCCGAGGCGCCGCCCCACCCGCCCCCCGCGGGTCAGGGGCGGCGCCCGCGCCACATCTGCAGGGCCCACACCACGGCGGCGACCGCTCCCGCCCCGGCGAACAGCCCCACCACGAACCCGGCCCCGGAGCTCGCATCGCCGTCGTCCACGGCCACCGAGACGCCCGCCACGACCGCCGCGAGGGCGAGCACGGCGAGCAGCGCGTAGAACTTCCGGCTGAAGAAGCCGGACCGCTCCGGCACCGGCGGCGGCGACTCCACGCGGGCCGCGGGCCCGAGGCTCGCCGCCCGCGGCCGCTTGAACCAGGCGTAGATCACCCAGGTCCCGCAGGCCTCCCAGCCGTCGGGCGCGAGCCGCTCGTCGAGCCCCTCGCGCCCCCGCGTGACCAGCTCGCGCCGGTACTCCCAGCGCTGCGGCTGCGCTACGTCCCGGTGGCTGACGAAGCGGCCGAGGGCGTCGACGCGCTCCACCTCCCAGCCCTCGTCGCCGAAGCGGTTCAGGAGTTCCTCGTCGAGGTAGATGTCGGCGGTCCAGCGCCAGGTCTCCACCGCATCGACCGGCGCCTCGCCCGCCGCCCGCGGTGCCCGCTCCCCCGTGGCGGGCACCAGCTGGGCGGCGAACTCCTCGGCGGGCCCGAACTCGGCCTCCGCGTCTTTCGCCCCGGACTCCTCCAGATGGGCGGCGAGGTCGGTGACGGTCGCCTCGACGCGGTCGGCGGGCAGGCCGTGCGCCTGCAGCCGCTCGGCGAGATCGATGAGGTAGCCGTCCCGCTCGTACTCGTACTGCGCGTCGGTGGCAGATATCGGGTTCATCGTGGTTCCACTCCCGCCCTCGCGAGGACTTCGCGTACGGATCCGTTGAAGGCGAGCCACAGCCCGCCCTGTTCGCCGAGGGTCTCCCGCCCGGCGTCGGTGAGCCGGTAGTAGCGCCGCCCCGGCCCCTTCTCGGTGGCGCGGAACTCCGCGGCGACCAGGCCCGCCTCCTCAAGGCGGTTGAGGACGGGATAGAGCGTGCCGCCCTTGATCTGGCCGAAGCCCGCGGCACCGAGCAGCTTGGCGATCTCGTAGCCGTAGCTCTCGCCGTCGGTGAGACTGGCGAGCACGAGCAGGTCGAGGACGCCCTTGAACCAGCTGGCGCGGCGGTCTGTCGTCACTTCAGGTCTGCCTTTCAGGCGGCGGGCAACGCGGCGCGCACCTTCTCCGGTGCGGGCAGCGTCAGATCGCGCACGGAGAGGATGACGTGCACGGCGACGGGGAGCAGGAGGCTGCCCGTGGCGAGGTAGAGGGCGGTGAGCATCGCGCCGAAGAGCGCGAAGACGAGGACGCCCTTGCGGCCCTGGTAGAGACCGGCGACCGCGTAGACGAGGACCGAAAGGGCCGCCGCCGCATAGAGGTCGAGGCCGAGCGCGCCGACGCCGAAGGCGATGAGGAGGCCGCGGTAGACCAGTTCGGCGCAGAGGCCGTCGGTCACGGCGACGGCGATCGCGAGCCTGCGCTCCTCGGCGGTGCGCGGCAGCATCGCCTCGATGGCGGCGAGCCCCGGCACGTTCTTGCCCTGCCTGGCGAGGTCGTGGAAGTTCCGTCCGGAGGCCACGGCGATCGCGGTGGCGAGGAGGATCCCGGTCACGACGTACCCGGGCCGCTCGGGCGCCGTGAGGCCGAAGTCGGCGGCGTCCGTGCCGGGCGAGAGCAGCAGGGCCGCGGCGGCGAACGCGGCGAAGGCCCACCAGAGGGCGAGGACGAGGCCGAAGTAGCGGACCAGGGCGCGGGGTTCGGTGTCCCTGCGGCGGGCCAGCGAGCCGTACATCCGGCGTCCGGCCCACGGCTCGCCGACGAGCAAGTAGACGGCGAGCGTGGCCGCGACGGCCGTCGATGCGGCCGAGAAGTCCGGCGAAATGGTCATGTAAGTCCCCCAACCCTGAGCGTCTGAGCTACCTAGACCGTATGGCGACCTAGTCAGGATTGCAACCTATCTCGCTGTGTCGACTTCCCGGCCGCGGCGGCGACTGAGCCCCTAGCCCACGAAGTACGTCGGGTTGGGGAGCTTGTACGTCTTGTCCGCGTAGTCGCCCGCGAGGTCGGAGACCTGGTCGCCGAAGCTGCCGACGATGTTGTAGCCGGTCGACTCGATGTGCTTGCGCGTGCCTTCCTTGAACTGGACGGTGTCGCACTTCCAGGCGTCCGGCGTGGCGCAGTGGCTGAGGTAGGCCGGGGGGTTCGCCTTGTTCTTGGTGAACACGTGCGTGCGGTCGAGCGACGTCTCGTAGCCCGCCTTGGCGAGGTTGGTGACCGCGCCCTCGCGCTGCGACTCGGCCAGGCCCGTGAGGAAGAAGACCTCGACGCCCTGGCTCTTCGCGTACTTCACCAGCTCGGGCATGCCGAACACGGCGGGGCGCTTGGCCGCCTTGACGTACGCGTCCCAGCTGTCGTTGTTGTACGTGAAGTTGGTGGACTTCTCGTAGTCGAAGCTGAGCAGTGCGGTGTCGTCGACGTCGAGGACGATCGCGGGCTTCTTGCCGTGCGCGCCCTGGCCGCCGTGACCGCCGTGACCGCCGTGACCGCCGTGGCCGCCGTGGCCCTGATGAGCCTTGCGCGCGGCCTTTTTGATGTCCTTCTTCGCCTTGGCCTGGATGCGGGCCAGGTCCTTGGCGTACGGGCTGTCGGGCGAGGACTTCCAGACGCCGTCGGCGCCCTTGGTCGCGCCGTAGTACTCGTCGATCTCCCCGACGAGGAGGCCTATGTTGTGGGGCTCCTTGGTGGGTCGCGGCCGGGCCTGGTCGGCGGTGGCGGCGCCGGAGGCGTAGAGGGCGGCGCCGGCGACGGTGCAGGCAGTGGCCAGGCCGGCCACGCGTAGGGACTTGCGCATGTGTTGCGTCTCCGCATCAGGGTTCGGGCAGGTCAAGGTCTGTCTACGCGCATCGACCCGGCCATGGGGAGACCATGGACCGACCCTTTACCTGATCCATACCTGGGCCCGCCCTGCCCCGGGGGCCCCACCCGGCCCTGGCTTCACGCCTGACTCAGGCCCGCGCCCCCCCAGCCGGGATCCCGCCCGCTCAGCCCGATCACCCTGTCCAGCAGGGACGCGTCATCGGGCACCGGCACCGGCGTCCCGAACAGCCCGCCTTCACTCCCGTCTTCGCTGCTCTCAGCCGGTGCGAGCAGCGCCTGGGCCGCCCCCAGGCTCGCCTCGTCGGGGGCGTACTCCTGGCCGGTGGCGCGCGCCAGGTCCCAGCCGTGCACGACGAGTTCGTCGATGGCGACGAGTCCCGCGACCTCGCCGGGCAGGTCGAGACCGCCCGCACGCGTCATGCCCTGCCAGGCCTCGGGGTCGCGCCAAGCACGGGCAAGCCCCGCGAGCGCCTGGGCCAGTTCGGGCCGCCAGCCCGGGGCGACATCAGGCAGGGAGCTCCCGGGGGCCGTGTCCAGCGCGGGGCCGAACTCCTTGCGGGCGGCCCCCTGGAAGGCATGGGAGAGCCCGATCATGTGGCCGAGGAGGTGGCGCACCGCGTAGTCGGGGCAGGGGGTGGGCGCCGAGAGCTGTTCGTCGGTGACGCGTTCGGCGATCCGGGCCACGAGGCGGGCCTGCGGCCCCAGGTCGAGCATGTCGGTCATGAGAGGTCCTTCTGAGTCGGCGAAGTCGGTACGTCTCCCCTTGTAGACCCGCCGCGCGCCGTGAAGTCATCGCCACCCTTAGGGAAGCCGCCCGATACCCCCGCAGGGGCCTTAGGAACCAGCATCACCAGGCATGACAACGACGATCGGACGCGTCCTGCGGGACCGCAACGCGGGTCTGTACCTGAGTGCCGTGGTGGTCTCCGGGTTCGGGACCTCCGCGCTGTGGCTGGCCTCCGGGATCTGGGTGAAGGAGCTGACGGGCTCGGACGGGCTCGCCGCGCTCTGCCAGTTGGCGATGTGGGCGCCCACCCTGGCGGGCCCGCTGCTCGGCACGCTCGCCGACCGCACGCGCCGCAAGCCGCTCCTGGTGGCCGCGAACCTGGCGCTCGGCGCGCTGCTGCTCTCCCTGTTCGCGGTCGACGGCCAGGACCGCCTGTGGATCCTCTTCGCGGTCCTCCTGGTGTACGGGACGTGCGGCGTCGTCACCGACGCGGCGGAGGCGGCCCTGGCCGCGACAGCCGTCGACAAGGACCTCCTTGGCGACTTCAACGGCCTGCGGATGTCCGCGAACGAGGGCATGAAGCTGGTGGCGCCGCTCGCCGGGGCGGGCCTGTTCGCCGCGTACGGAGGCGCCCGGGTGGCCCTCCTGGACGCGGTGACGTTCGTGCTCGCGGCGGGCATGTTCGCGCTGCTGCGGGTGCGGGAGAGCGCGCCGGTGCCCGACCGCACGCCCCTGCGGGCGCGGACGGCGCAGGGGGTACGGCACCTGTGGGGGCACGATCGGCTGCGGCCCCTCGTGGTGGCGGGCGGTCTGACGATGCTGACCTCGGGCATCAGCGGCGCGCTGGTCTACGCGGTCGTCGAGGGCCTGGGCCGCTCCCCCTCGTACACGGGCGTCCTGTACGTCGTGCAGGGCGCGGGGTCCGTCGCGGTGGGCGTGGCGTCGGGGGCGCTGATGCGGCGGTTCGGGGCGTGGCGGTTCGGCGGCGCGGGCATCGCCCTGACGGGCCTCTCAGCGGCGCTCACCGCGGTCCCGAGCGACGCCGCGGTCCTCGCGGGCACCCTCACGAACGGCGTCGGACTGCCCTGCATACTGATCGCGGGCCTGACGGCGGTGCAGCGCGAGACGCCGGACGCGCTCCTCGGCCGGGTGGCGGCCACCGCGAGCACTCTGATGTTCGCGCCGACCGCGGTCGGCATCGCGGCGGGCGCGGCGCTCGTGGAGAGCACCGACTTCCGCATCCTGCTCCCGGTCCTCGCGGGGGCGCGCCTGCTGATCGCCGCGCCCCTGCTGAGGCCCCGGGCGCGGGTTACTTCACGTCGGCCCAGCGCTTGATGGTCGCGACCGCCTTCTTCTGTTCGGCCGCGGGCAGCCCGGCGATCGACGCGCCGTGGTTGGCGCCGGGCACCACGTAGCGGTACGAGTCGTGGCGGCTGGGGGTGAACTTCTCGGCGCTCCACGGGTCGTTCTCGCCGTAGACGAACATCATGCGCTGGCCGCGCTTGTGCACCCAGCGGTCGACGTCGGCGATGGTGTGGTTGTTGTACGTGCCGCGCATGGCGGCGGGCAGCACCGAGTTCGGCTGGTAGATGCCGGGGTGGTGGCGGACGCCGTCGAGGTGCTTGAACTTCAGGTCCGCCCAGCCGAGCTGGGTGGCCGCCTGGCGGTAGTAGGGGCCCGTGCCGTTGGTGCCGAGCTCCTGGTCGCGGTAGACGCTGAAGCCGTGGTCCTTCGACCACTTCCAGAGCTCGTCGTCGCCGGTCTTCTTCGCGTCGGGGACGGTGGCGCAGTCGGCTTCGGAGCCGCTCTGCCAGAAGTTCCACACCTGGTCGAGGGCCGCGAACTCGTAGGCGCGGTCCGTGGTGCCGAGGGTCTGGTCGAAGGTGTACCCCTCGGCCGCCGCCTCCTTCTCGAACCTGGGCAGCAGGGTGTCGCGCCGTACGAGCATCTCGCGCTGCACGGCGTTCAGCGCGGCCCGGCACTCCTTGGTGCCGACGGTCTTGAAGAAGCGCTCGTAACCGCTGTCGTCGCGGTTGTTCGCGTCGTTGGGCGCGACGAACGCGACGACCGCGTCGAGGTCCTCGGGGTAGAACCGCTCGTGGTACGTCGCGGTCATGCCGCCCTTGCTGGCGCCGGTGCCCAGCCACTTGCCCTTCTCGATCCCGCGCAGGGCCCGGGTGAGGCGGTGCTCGTCGGCCGCCTCCTGCTCGACGGTCATCTTCGACCAGTCGTCGCCCGCGGCGCCCTTGGGCCGCGACTCGGCGAAGTAGCGGTGCTCGACGCTGACCTGGTTGGCGTCGATCAGCTTGGTGAGGGCGGTGGTGCCGCCTGGGAGGGTGTAGCCGCCGGTGTAGAGGACGGTCGGCTTGTCCGTGGCCTTGTGCCAGAGGGTGGCGCGCTGCGTGAAGGTGGCGCCGTGCGGCTTGCGGTGGTCGACGGGCTGTTCGTACGTCAGCGTGTAGAGGGGGTGGCCCTCCTTCTCCGCGACGGAGACCACCGTCATGCCCGGTATTCGCTCCAGGCGGTCACGGACGTCGGAACCGGCGGCTTCCTGTCCGGCGGCCGCCCGGGCGGCGGCGGGCACCGCGCCGCCGAGCACCGCCGTGCCCGCCATCACTCCTGCGCAGACCAGCGCGGATATCCCCTTGTTGCGCACCTTTTCCCCCTCTGTCCCCTGATACAGGAGTGATGGTTGTGGTGCGCGGATCGTATCGGTGATCACTCCGTGTGCGACAGGGCCTCCGTGACGAGGGCCAGGTCGGCGTCGGAGGCCAATCCGGCGTGGTAGAGACGCAGTTCGGTGGCGCCGAGCTCCGCGGCGCGTGCCGCGTCGGCGGCGAGGGTGGCGGGGCTGCCGCCCATGCCGCTCACCACGGTGAGGTTGGCGGCGAGGACCGCTCGCTCTCCGGCCCGCGCGGCGAACGGCTCAAGCAGGTGGGCGCCGCCCGTGCAGGGCACGACCACGCCGTCGGCCACGGAGAGGATGTGCGCGGGGTCGACGCCCGCGTTCGCACCGCAGTGGTAGGGCACCGGATCGGCGTGGAGCAGCACCTGGAACCCGGCGGGGGCCGCCGCGCGGACGGCGCCGACGACGGTCTCCTGGAGGGTGCGTGCGGTTTCCTCGCGCCACGCGCGCGTGGCCGCCGCCCGGTCCTCGCCGATGAGCTTCTCGACGGCCTGCCATCCTTCGGCGTCCTCGCCGCCTCGCCAGACGGGCTCCAGGGCGCGGCGGACGGCGTCCGCCAGCTCGTCGGGGTCGAGGTCGAGTCCTGCGTACCCCGCACGGCAGGAGGGGCAGAAGCAGAGCGACATCAGGTACTGCCCGGCCTCGCCGAGGGGGACGCCCGCGATCTTGTCGTGGGCGTGCAGGTGCGCGAGGCCGTACCAGCCGCAGGACTCCAGCTCGGTGCCGCGCGTGCCGGTCCCCGGGCGTACGGCCGCCTCCGCCGCCAGGTCGGCCAGGTACGCGCGCGTGGCGGGCTGTGCGATGCAGGGCGCCCAGGGGTAGCGGTCTCCGTAGGCATTGACCACCGAGGTCGCCGGGTGGTCGTCGCCCAGGCGGGAGTTGTGGGCGAGGACGACCCAGCTGTGCACGTCGAGCCCGGCGTCGCGCAGGGCTTGCGCCGCCTCTCCGTAGGCATCGCCCTGTGCCCAGTCCCCCGCCGCGTACGGCCGCAGCTCGCGCCCCTGCCAGTGGCCGCCCGGGGGGTAGAGCACGGCGGCGTGCGCGGCGGTGACGATGCGGTGGCGCGGGTGCCGCGGGGTCAGCGCGCGCGTGGAGTGGTAGGCGGCGGCGAGGGTGACCTGGCGGACGCCGAGGCGGGCCAGGCGCTCGGGGGCCTCGGGGTCTCCGACGACGTCCCACGGGTAGAGGAACGCGGCGGCCTTCATGGGGAAAGCGGAGGCCTTCATACGGTGCCCTTCGCGTCCCCGAGCAGCGCACGGCCCTGTTCCACGAGTTCGGCCAGCCGCTTGACGTGCTCGTCGGCGGGCTCGTGCAGCGGCGGCCGCACGGGGCCGACGTCCAGGCCGCCGAGCCGCACGCCCGCCTTGACGAGGGAGACCGCGTAACCGCGGCCGAGGGCGCGCAGCTCCACGAAGGGCCGGTAGAAGCCGTCGACGAGGCGGTTCACGACGTCGTCCCCCTCCGGCGTACCGGCGTTGAACGCGCGGTGGAAGGCGAGTGCGATGTCCGGCGCGAAGCAGAAGACGGCCGAGGAGTAGAGGGTCACGCCGATGCCGCGGTAGGCGAGGCCGGTCAGCTCGGCGGTCGGCAGGCCGTTGAAGTACAGGAAGTCGCCCGGCACTTCGCTGCGCACGGCGCTGACCGTGCGCTGCATCAGGTCCATGTCGCCGAGGCCGTCCTTGAAGCCGATGACGCCGTCCGCGCGGGCGAGTGCGACGACCGACTCCGGGGTGAGGACGGCGTTGTCGCGCTGGTAGACGATGACGTCCAGGGAGGTGGCCGCGGCCAGTTCCGTGTAGTGCCGGATGAGCCCCTCCTGCTCGGCGACGACGAGATAGGGGGGCATGGCCAGCAGCCCGTCGGCGCCCGCCTCCTCGGCGAGGCGCGCGTACCGCACGGCGAGCGCGGTGCCGTATCCGGCGCCCGCGACCACCGGCACCCGCCCCGCGGTCTCCTCGACCGCGGCGGCGACGCACTCCTGGAACTCCTCGGGGGTCAGGGCGTGGAACTCGCCCGTGCCGCAGCAGGCGAACACGGCCGCCGCACCGGCCTCGATGCCGTCGCGCACATGGGCGCGGAAGGTGTCCAGGTCGAGAGCGCCGTCGGGCCCGTACGCGGTGACCGGAAAGAACAGCGGCCCGCTGGGGACGCGGAGTCGGGAAGCGAGGGGGGCTGACGTCACGGGCTCTCCCTAGGCGTGCATGCGATGCGTATGTGCGAGGCGTGCATGTTTCTGATTCATGTCCATATCCCTGAACGCGACCACGCTAAGGCGCCCCCTTGGGCCCGGTCAAGCGGATGAACTCCCCACCCACGAGCGGATTTACCTCCTCCGCAGCGCACTTGACAGCCCACTTGACGGAGCGCGACCGAGATCCTTAGCTTGTCTACGGATGTGAACTCTGTACGTGAATGAGTACGCCATGTCGCCATGAGCACGCCTCGCCCTCAGGAGACCCGCATGCCCGCTCCCCGCACCGTCCTGCTCACCGGCGCAGCCGGCGGCCTCGGCACCCTGATGCGCGGGCTCCTGCCCTCGTACGGATACGACCTGCGCCTGCTCGACGTGCACCCCCTGGCGGACGAGCCGGGCGCCGTCAAGGCCGACCTCGCCGACCGGGACGCCCTGCGCGCGGCCGTGCGCGGCACCGATGCGGTCCTCCATCTCGCGGGCATCTCCCTGGAGTCCACCTTCGACAAGATCCTCAAGGCCAACGTCGAGGGCACGTACAACCTCTACGAGGCGGCCCGCGAAGAGGGCGTCCGGCGGATCGTCTTCGCCTCCTCCAACCACGCCGTGGGCTTCACCCCGCGCCCGCAGGGCGACGACCCGCTGATCCCGGTCGACACCCCGCGCCGCCCCGACACCCTCTACGGCCTGTCGAAGTCCTTCGGCGAGGACCTGGCCCAGTTCTACTGGGACAAGCACGGCATCGAGACCGTGTCGGTCCGCATCGGCTCGTGCTTCCCCGAGCCGTCGAGCGTGCGGATGCTCTCGGTCTGGATGAGCCCCGGCGACGGGGCCCGGCTCTTCCACGCGGCCCTCACCGCCGAGGACGTGCGGCACACCGTCGTGTACGGCTCGTCGGCCAACACCCGCCTGTGGTGGGACCTGTCCTCCGCGCGTGCGCTCGGTTACGACCCGCGGGACGACTCCGAGGACTACGCCGAGAAGCTGGTCGCGGAGCAGGGCGAACTGGACCCGGCCAACCCGGACCACGCGCACCTGGGGGGCCACTTCTGCACGAACCCGCCGGTGTGGCCGTACTGAGTCAGCCGCGCCCGCTCGCCCCCATTCGGGCACCGAACGGGCGCCTCCGCCCCCGCAAACGGGCACGCCCGAGGCCGGTCCCACTGGCCTTCGCCCCGCCAAGCGGGCAGATACGGGCATCATCGTGCCCGCTCGGAGCCTGGTAACCCCCCTTGTCCGCGCTGTAGAACTTCCCCACAGGGCCCGAACGGGCACCGCGCAGACCGCAGACCCAGGGGAAGAAGGTGGCGCCGATGACCGCGGAGGAACGTCAGCGGCGGATCGTCAACGCGGCCCGGCACGCGGGGTCCGTCGACGTGACGGCCCTCGCCGGTGAGCTCGGCGTCGCCAAGGAGACCGTCCGCCGCGACCTCAGGGCCCTGGAGGACCACGGCCTGGTCCGCCGCACCCACGGCGGCGCCTACCCCGTGGAGAGCGCGGGTTTCGAGACCACCCTCGCCTTCCGCACGACCATGCACGTGCCGGAGAAGCGGCGCATCGCGGCCGCCGCCGCCGAACTCGTCGGCGACGCCGAGACCGTCTTCATCGACGAGGGCTTCACCCCGCAGCTGGTCGCCGAGTCGCTGCCCGGCGCCTCCGCGGGCCGCCCGCTCACCGTCGTCACCGCCTCGCTGGCCACCGCGGGGGCCCTCGCCGAGGCCGAGAACATCACCGTTCTGCTGCTCGGCGGCCGGGTGCGGCCCGGCACGCTCGCCACCGTCGACCACTGGACGACCCGCATGCTGGCCGGGTTCGTCATCGACCTGGCGTACATCGGTGCCAACGGCATCTCCCGCGAACACGGCCTGACGACGCCCGATCCCGCGGTCAGCGAGGTGAAGGCGCAGGCCATCAGGGCGTCGCGGCGCACGGTGTTCCTGGGTGTGCACACCAAGTTCGGGGCGACGAGCTTCTGCCGGTTCGCGGGGATCGGCGACCTCGACACGATCGTCACGAGCAGCCGTCTGCCCGCGTCCGAGGCGCACCGCTACTCACTCCTGGGCCCGCAGGTCCTGCGCGTCTGACGCCGCCCCCCCTCCCCCCCCAACATCCCCCTCCCCCATCCCCTGTACGGCCGACACGGGGTCCCGCACGCCCCGAAACACACCGATTTTCCCCAAACGACCCTCTACGTCCAGGAGCTTTCATGCGAACCCCGAGCCGACGGAGACCGCGCACGCTCGCCGCGGCCGCCGCAGGGGCGCTGCTCGCCCCGCTGCTCGCCGGCTGCTGGGCCGGCGCCGGCGGGGCAGGTTCAGGCGACTCCATCAACGTCCTCATGGTGAACAACCCGCAGATGGTCGAGTTGCGCAAGCTCACCGCTGCCCACTTCACCAAGGAGACGGGCATCAAGGTGAACTTCACCGTCCTGCCCGAGAACGACGTCCGCGACAAGATCAGCCAGGACTTCGCCAACCAGGCGGGCCAGTACGACGTCGCGACGCTCAGCAACTACGAGATACCGATCTACGCGAGGAACGGCTGGCTGCACGAGGTCGGTTCGTATGCGCGCAAGGACAGGACGTACGACGAGAAGGACATCCTGCCGCCCATGCGCCAGTCCCTCACCGGCAACGACGGCAAGCTCTACGGACAGCCCTTCTACGGAGAGTCGTCCTTCCTGATGTACCGCAAGGACGTCTTCAAGAAGGCCGGTCTGACCATGCCGGAGCACCCCACCTGGCAGCAGGTGGCGGACCTGGCCGCCCGCGTGGACGGCAAGGAGCAGGGGATGAAGGGCATCTGTCTGCGCGGGCTGCCCGGCTGGGGCGAGGTGATGGCGCCACTGACGACCGTGGTGAACACCTTCGGAGGCACCTGGTTCGAGAAGGACTGGAAGGCCCGCCTGGACGCCCCCGAGTTCGAAAAGGCAACCCGCTTCTACGTAGACCTCGTTCGCAAGCACGGCGAGTCCGGAGCCGCACAGTCCGGCTATGCCGAGTGCCTCAACAACCTCACCCAGGGCAAGACGGCCATGTGGTACGACGCGACGGCCGCCGCGGGGTCGCTGGAATCCGCCAAGTCCCCGGTGAAGGGCAAGATCGGATACGTACCCGCCCCGGTGGCGAAGACCGAGAACTCCGGGTGGCTCTACACCTGGGCCTGGGGCATGCAAAAGGCCTCGCGCAACCCGGACAAGGCCTGGAAGTTCATCTCCTGGGCGTCGGGCAAGGAGTACGAAAAGCTCGTCGGCGAGCAGATCGGCTGGTCGAACGTCCCCGCGGGCAAACGCGCCTCGACCTACGCCAACCCCGCCTACCGCAAGGAAGCCGCCGCCTTCCAGGACGTCACCCGCGCCGCCATCGAAGGGGCCAGGCCCCGCGACCCCGGCGTACAGCCCCGCCCGGCGCCCGGCATCCAGTTCGTCGGCATCCCCGAGTTCACCGACCTCGGCACCAAGGTCTCCCAGGAGATCAGCGCGGCCATCGCCGGACGCCAGTCCGTCGAATCGGCCCTGGAGAAATCGCAGGAGCTCGCCGAGAAGATCTCCGAGGAGTACGAGGGACGATGACCGCCACCGCGAGCACCACCGCAGCAGGGCAGACGCGCGTGCCCGGCGCCCGCAAGGCGGGCACGCCAGGAGCACCGGGCACACCGGGACGGCTGCGCGCCTGGGCGACCAGGGCGCCCCTGCTGCCCGCCCTCATCTTCATGATCGCCGTGACCCAACTGCCCTTCGTGGCAACCCTGGTGATCTCCTTCTTCGACTGGAACGCCCTCTATCCCGACGCCCGCAGCTTCACCGGGTTCGCCAACTACAGCGAGGTCCTCACCGACCCCGACCTGCGCAAGTCCGTGCTGACCACGATCCTCCTTACCGCCTCCGTGGTGCTCGCGAGCCTGGTCGCGGGGCTCGCCCTCGCGCTGCTCCTGAACCGGAAGTTCAAGGGGCGCGGGCTGGTCCGCACCCTCCTCATCGCGCCGTTCCTGCTGGTCCCCGTAGCCGCCGCGCTGCTGTGGAAGCACGTGCTCTACAACCCCGAGTACGGGCTCTTCAACGGCCTGCTGCACTGGATCGGCGGGGACTCCGCGACACAGCCCGACTGGGTCTCCAACACCCCGCTCCTCGCCATCGAGGCCTCCCTGGTGTGGCAGTGGACGCCCTTCATGATGCTGATCCTGCTCGCGGGGCTGCAGAGCCGCGACCCCGAGCTGATCGAGGCGGCCCGCATGGACGGCGCGAGCAACTGGCAGGTCTTCCGCCATCTGACGCTGCCGCACCTGCGGCGCTACCTCGAACTGGGCGCACTGCTCGGCTCGATCTACATCGTGCAGAACTTCGACGCCGTCTTCACCATCACCTCGGGCGGCCTCGGCACGGCGAACCTGCCCTACACCGTCTACCAGAGCTTCTACCAGGCCCACGAGAACGGCCTGGCCTCCGCGGCGGGCGTGCTCGTCGTCATCGGCTCCATCATCATCGCGACCTTCGCCCTGCGGGTCGTCTCGTCGCTGTTCCGTGAGGAGGGGTCCCGCTGATGTCCGCTCTCGTGAAGAACCCGCCGGGAAAGACCCGCCCCCGCGCGCGCGGGTCCGCCCTCGGCCTGGTCGCCTGGCTCGCCGGAATCCTGTTCTTCCTGCCCATCGCCTGGATGGCGCTGACCTCCTTCCACTCGGAGGAGGACGCCGCGACCAACCCGCCCTCGCTCGCCGCCCCGCTCACCCTCGACGGCTACCGGGACTTCTTCGGGACGGGCGGCGGCGCGAGCCCCTGGCCGTCCCTGATCAACTCGACGGTGGCGTCGCTCGCCTCGACGCTGCTCGTCCTCGTCCTCGCGCTCCCGGCCGCGTACGCCCTGTCCATCAGGCCCGTGAAGAAGTGGACGGACGTGCTCTTCTTCTTCCTGTCCACGAAGATGCTGCCGGTCGTGGCGGGCCTCCTGCCGATCTACCTCTTCGCCAAGAACACCGGCATGCTGGACAACATCTGGCTGCTCGTCCTCCTCTACACCTCGATGAACCTGCCGATCGCGGTGTGGATGATGCAGTCGTTCCTCGCCGAGGTGCCGAAGCCCGTCATCGAGGCCGCGCAGATCGACGGGGCGCGGCTGCCCACGATCCTCACGCGCGTGGTGGCGCCCATCGCGCTCCCCGGGATCGCCGCGACCTCCCTGATCTGCTTCATCTTCAGCTGGAACGAACTCCTCTTCGCGCGGGTCCTGACGGGCGTCGTCGCCCAGACCGCGCCCGTCTTCCTGACCGGCTTCATCACCAGCCAGGGCCTGTTCCTGGCGAAGGTGTGCGCCGCGTCGCTCGTGATCTCCCTGCCGGTGCTCGCCGCGGGGTTCGCCGCCCAGGACAAGCTGGTCCAGGGCCTTTCGTTGGGAGCCGTCAAGTGAAGGCCGCCATCATCGAGTCCGTCGGCAAGGCCGTCGTCGGGGAGCTGCCCGACCCGACCCCGGGCCCCCGTGACGTCGTCGTCGAGGTCGCCGCGTGCGGCCTGTGCGGAACCGATCTGCACATCCTCCAGGGCGAGTTCGCACCGACCCTGCCGGTCGTGCCGGGCCACGAGTTCGCCGGGGAGGTCGTCGCGCTCGGCAGTGACGTCACGACGCTCGCCGTCGGCGACCGGGTGGCCGTGGACCCCTCGCTGCACTGCCACGAGTGCCGCTACTGCCGGGACGGCCGGGGCAACCTCTGCGAGCGGTGGGCCGCGATCGGCGTGACCACCGCGGGCGGCGCCGCCGAGTACGCGGTGGCGCCCGCCGCCAACTGCGTGCGCCTGCCCGACCACGTCCGCACCCAGGACGCCGCCCTGATCGAGCCGCTGTCCTGCGCGGTGCGCGGCTATGACGTGCTGCGCGCCCGGCTCGGCGCGCACGTGCTGATCTACGGCTCGGGGACGATGGGCCTGATGATGCTGGAGCTCGCCAAGCGCACCGGTGCGGCGAGCGTGGACGTCGTGGACCTGAACGCGGACCGGCTCGCCACCGCGCAGCGCCTCGGCGTCTCGGGATCGGCGGCAGGACCTGACGAACTGGACCGCCCCCAGGGCTGGGACGTGGTCATCGACGCGACCGGCAACGCGGCCGCGATCCAGGACGGTCTCGACCGGGTCGCCAAGGCGGGCACGTTCCTGCAGTTCGGCGTCGCCGACTACGCCACGCGCGTGAGCATCGACCCGTACCGGATCTACAACCAGGAGATCACCATCACCGGTTCGATGGCGGTCCTGCACAGCTATGAGCGGGCGGCCGAACTCTTCGCGGCCGGGGTGCTCGACCCCGACGTCTTCATCAGCGACCGGCTTTCGCTCACGGAGTACCCGCAGGCGCTCGACCGGTTCGCCGCCGGGGTGGGGCGGAAGATCGTGGTGGTGCCGTAGTCCGGTACCGGCTCGTCATTCGGTACCGGTCAGTAATTCGGTACCGGCGGGCATGGCCGGGACGTACGCTCCCGGCCATGCCGAGACCTCATGGATTCACGTACGAAGAGCGCGCCGACGGGACCGTGGTGATCACCCACGGGAACCGCGCCGCGGGAACGCTGCGCGGGGCCCGCGCGGAGCAGTTCCTCGGTGAGATGGCGGGCGGCGACCCGCAGCTGGTGATGGCCCGCTGGACCGGCAACTACAAGCACGGGAACGAGCGGACGGCCCGCGCCCACCCGCGCAACCGCGGCTGATCCGGGCCGCCGGTCGGCCCCGGAAAAATCCTTCCGTGGGTAAGGGAACGGCAAAGCGGGATCGTTCGTTACCCCTGGCATGACAGCTATGACCCCTGGCTCGAACATCCCGCTGACCGCCGCCCGCGTGGCGGTGGACGTCGCCGCTCCGGTGCGGCTCGACGTATCGGGCCTGCTGCTCACCGCCGACGGCAAGGTGCGCTCCGACGACGACTTCATCTTCTTCAACCAGCCCTCCGGGCCCGGTGTGACCTACCAGTCGGGCGGCGGCACGACCCCCGACAAGATCACCGTCGACACGGCCGCCGTGCCGTCCGGCATCGAGAAGATCGTCGTGACCGCGAGCCCGGACGCGGCGGGCCAGACCTTCCAGGGCGTCGAGCCCACCGCCACGATCCGCAACGCCGACGACGGCTCGGTGCTCGCCACCTTCACGCCGCCCCAGCTCGGCGCCGAGACCGCCCTCGTGATCGTCGAGATCTATCTGCGCAACGGCGCATGGAAGGCCCGCGCGGTCGGCCAGGGGTACTCCAACGGCCTCGCGGGCATCGCGACGGACTTCGGCGTCTCGGTGGAGGAGCCCGCCCCGGCCCCGGCCGCCGCCCCCGCGGCCCCCATGGCGCCCCCGGTGGGCCAGCCGGTGCAGGGCCCGCCCCCGCCGGTCGCCGACCCTCGCCTGGCCGCGCCCGCCGCTCCTGCCGCGCCCCCGGCCCCCGCCGCGCCCGCGCCCGGCGCCGGGAAGATCAACCTGGACAAGGGCCGGGTCAGCCTCCAGAAGAACCAGACGGTGTCCCTGGTCAAGGGCGGCCGTCCGCTGCTCTCGCAGGTCAAGATGGGCCTCGGCTGGGAGCCCGCGTTCCGTGGCAAGGACATCGACCTCGACGCCTCCGTCATTGCGTACGGCCCGCAGCGCAACCACGTCGACAGTTGCTACTTCGGCAAGCTGTCGATCGTGAACGGCGCGATCAAGCACTCCGGCGACAACCTCACGGGCGAGGGCGGCGGTGACGACGAGGTGATCGTCGTCGACCTCGGCCGTCTCCCGCAGGACGTCACGGGCCTGGTCTTCACGGTGAACTCGTTCTCCGGCCAGAAGTTCACGGAGGTCGCGAAGGCGTACTGCCGCCTGATCGACGCGGCGTCGGGCGAGGAGCTGGTCCGCTTCGACCTGACCAACGCCGAGGCGCAGACGGGCGTCATGATGGCGAAGCTGATCAAGCAGTTCACCGGCGAGTGGGAAATGACCGCTATGGGACAGTTCGTCAAGTCCCGTACGGTGCGCGGCATGGTGAAGCCTGCGGCGCAGGCGCTCTGAGGGACGTGCGAACGCGCTGAGGGGCGGCAGTCCGCACCTGCGGTCCGCCGCCCCTCACGCGTGTCACGTGGTGTCACGTCATGTCGTGTATGTCACAAGGTTGAAATCAGAGCTTGGCCAGCTTCGGGTAAGGGCTCAGGAACCGTCCCTGACGGCCTGCGAAGTCGATGACAACCGCGTCCTCTCCCTCGACGCCCACGATCCTCCCCAGGCCGTACTGGTCGTGGGAGACCCTGTCACCCACCTCGAAGTGCTCCACGGGTGGGGCGGGCGGGGCAGGCACGTTGAAGGGACTGTTCGGCAGGTGTCGGCGCGAGCCGGGGGGCCTCGTCATATTCGCAGTATGAGGCTTCGGGCGCCCGCGGCACCATGCTCTGTGCTGACACTGCCCTCACATCGGTATGGAACAGACACACAAGCCACGGGCTGAGGAGTCGCATCCGCGGGTGCGGATGCGACCCGAACGGGGGATACGGGTGACGGTCTGCTCCCCCTCAGCCACGCACCGTGTCCGAAGTCGCCGCCCAGGGCCAGTCGGCGCTCTCCCCCGCCTCCAGGAGCTGCACCATCCGGAACGCCGCGTCCGAGAGTCCGCCGAAGACGTGGCGGTTGCCCTCGCCCGAGGCGCCGTGCCCGGCGCGGTACCCCGCCAGGTTCCAGGTGTAGACGGGGACGGCCGCCGGGACCTGCTCGGTCGGATCACCGTGGTAGTGGTACGTCGCCTGTTCGTCGGTGACGATCAGCACCCGGTCGTGCTTCTTGTAGGAGCGGCGCACCGCCTCGGTGGTGTTCGTGCCGCCGAGGTTGCCGAAGCGGTCGAGGATCTTCAGGACGGACTCGCCCGTGCCGAACTTCACCGGCTGGCTGCTGGTGCCGAACTGCACGAGGTCCGCGTCGGCCGCCCGCAGCGCGAGCGCCGTACCGAAGATCGCGGCCGCGTCGGCCCGGCTGAGCTGCGAGCGGCCCGAGAGCGGCGACCACATCGAACCGGAGCGGTCGACCAGGATCAGCGTCCTGCCCGGCAGCGAAGGCACGTTCGCGAGCGAGTGGCCGAGCGCCTGCTCCAGCGGGTACGACCAGCGCAGCGAAGGCGCGTGCTGGTACGCGGCGAGGTAGCGGAAGGGGAACTGCCGCGACTTCGCGACGGCCTCCGGGTCGGCGAGCCGGGCCGCGACGGACGCCGCGACCTCGTCCGAGACGCCCGCCCCGTCGAAGTTCCGCAGGTTGCGAACCAGCGCCATGGCGCCCATCGACGGGATCACGGCCTCCCAGGCCGCCTTGTCCATGGGCCCCTGCAGCCATCCTGCGAGCGCCTCCCAGGTGATGCCCGCGGCGGCGAGCCGCTCGGCGCCACCCTCGCCGGTGACGACCGCGCGACGCTCCCCGACGGGCAGCGCCATCAGCTCGCGGTGCGCGGCGAGGACGCGCGCGCCCTCGGGCGGCACGGCGGTCTCCGGGTGGTGACGCCGGTCGAGCGCGTACCGGAACAGGTCGCCCTGCCACGGCTTGGCCGGGTCCGGCGCCGCGTGCACGAGGTTGAGGATGTCGCCGAAGCGGTAGCCCTTGGCCGCCGTGTCGTACTTGAGCAGGGACTTCTCGGTGTAGAGGCGGCGCACGGCGTCGGCGATGCCGCGCTTGACGGGCTTGGGGATCGCCCGGCCGTACGTCGACGTCCAGTAGCCGAGGAGTTCCCCGGGCTCGTCGGGGCGGCGCAGCACGGACGCGACGACCTGGCGGCTCGTGGGGCCGCCGGTGGCACCGGCGTCGAGGCGCGCCTTGACGTACTCGGCGGCGCCGACGATCGAGGCCGTACGCATGTTGCCGTCGCCGCGCAGCCAGCCGAGCAGGCCCGCGGTCCACTCCGGGTCCTCGACGGCGAGGCCGCGCACGAGACCGGCGAACCGGTCGTCCCGGCGGTCGCCCGTCTCGTAGAAGGTCTGCTGGGAGACGAAGTTCGCGACCGCGAGCAGAAAGAGCTCGGAGCGGGGGTCGCGGAGGTGTCCGCGGCCGCCCTGATGGGTGCGGGTGGTGCGGCCGGTCGACTTCACCGCGGAAGTGACCCGCGCCGTGACGGACTTGGTGTTGAAACGCGCCATGAGAATTCCCCCGAATTCGTTGCGTGCTGGACGTACAGAACTGAGGGGAGACAGGCGGCAGGAGTGTGCCCGAGTTCAGAAGCGGCGACGGACTATTGTCGGATGCTCTACCCAATTGAGCTACACCGACCCGAAGTCGATGACGGGACTCGAACCCGCAACCCTCTGATCCAGGAAGTAACCGTTGCCTGCGCACCGGGCACACACCAGCTGCTGCCTCCCGAGATCTAGGTGGCGGCGGCGTGATTTCTGAAAAGGAAGTAGCCGCTGCCTGTGCACCGGGAGGTGCAGGGAAATACATGAAGTTGTGGTGTCCAGAGTTCATTTCGGCGGAACCGACGATGGTGCTCTGCCCACCTGGACGTGCATCACTTTAGGAGAGCGAACTGGCGGGGCGCCAAAGGTTTTTCCGCGTTCTCTTCGTACTCTGCCGCCGCCCGCCGATCTCACGGCGGCCGCAACCGTACGATGCCTCACAGGCGTCGCACAGTCCGTCGGGGGCAACGGAGGGAGCAGCCGTGGAGGTCGGCGGGTACCGGATCGTCGCGCTGCTCGGCGAGGGCGGCATGGGCCGGGTGCATCTCGCGCGGTCCGCGTCCGGGCGGCCGGTCGCCGTCAAGACGGTCCACGGACACCTCGCCGCCGACCCGGAGTTCCGCGAGCGGTTCCGTCGTGAGACGGCCGCGGTGCGTGCCGTCACCGGTCCTTACACCGCCGCCGTGCTCGACGCGGGCCCGGACGCCGAACAGCCGTGGCTGGCCATCGAGTTCTGCGCGGGCCCCGGCCTGCCGGAGGCGGTGGCCGCGCACGGCCCGCTCGGGCCCGCCGAGCTCGCCACGCTGGGCGCCGCGCTCGCCGAGGCGCTTGCCGCGGTGCACGCGGCGGGGCTGGTGCACCGTGACGTGAAGCCGTCCAACATCGTCATCACGCGCGACGGCCCGAAGGTCATCGACTTCGGCATCGCCAAGAGCGCGGCCGACGAGAGCCTCACGGCCGAGAGCGAGGCCATCGGCTCGCCCGGCTTCATCGCCCCCGAGCAGCTGGCGCGGGGCGGGCGCCCCGAGCCCGCCACCGACGTGTTCGCACTCGGCGCGGTGCTCGCGGTGGCGGCGACCGGGCGCGGTCCCTTCGGTTCGGGCGGCGCCCCCGAGGTCCTCCACCGCACGCTGCACGACGAGCCGGACCTGGTGGGCGTGCCGGGCCCGGAGTGGCAGGACTTCCTCGGCCGCTGCCTGGCCAGGGACCCGGCGGCCCGCCCCGCGGTCGCGGAGGCGCTCGCCTGGTGCGCCGAACGGGCGGCGGACGAGCCGTGGTGGGAACAGCAGGCGGTCGCCGGGCTGATCCGCCGCCAGGAGGACAAGGTCGCGGAGCTGCTGGGGGGCGCGGCGGAGGGCGACCCGACTGCCCCCGCGGATGCCCGCCCCCAGGACATCCCGCCACCCTCGCACCGCACGTCCCGGCGACGTCTCCTCGGCTGGGGCGGTGCGGTCCTCGCTGCCGTGGGCGGCACGACGGCGGCCGTCGTCCTCAACGACGGGGACGGTGACGGGGGCGCGGCCCGCGACGGGCGGCGCGGGGCGTCCCGGCCACCGGCCGGTGAGGTGGTCTGGAGCCGCGACATCGGTGAAGTCGAGTACGGCGGCGCCCTGTTGCGCGACGGCAAGGACCTCTACGTACTCGACGACAAGGGCCTCACCCGCCTCGACGCGGAGACGAACACGCTCCGCTGGACCTACCCGGAGGAGAACCTGCGGAGCGTCGACACGCGCGGCGACCTCGTCTACGTACTCCGGAACAGCATGCTCGAACCCGAGTTGATCGCCCTGCGCGCGGCAGGCGGCCGGGAGGCGTGGACGTCGGGCCTCCTGTCCCGCAACCGGCACCGCCCGCCCCGCCCCCTGGACGCGCCGCCGAGCCAACTGGAGGGCGGTGAAGGACTGTTCACCGTGTCGGACGACGTGGCCTGTCTGTTCACCTCCGCCTCGTACGGCACCCAGTGGGAGCGGCGCGGCACCTGGGACCGGCCCTGGCGCGCGTACGGCTTCGACGCGCGTACGGGGCGGGAGCTCTGGTTCCACGAGGGGCGCGCGGCGGGTGTGATCGGCGTGGACGGAGCGGGCGGCCGCATCGCCGTGGCCGCCGCGGCCGAGGGCTCGGGCGCCCCGGGCACGGACCGGTACGCGCGACACGATCCGCTGGTCGTCCTCAAGGCGTCCGACGGCACGGTGGAGCGGGAGGTCGCGAACGGCGCCCGCCGCCCTCAGGCCCATCCCGGCGCCGAGGGCGTCGGCTTCTTCGCGTCGGATGAGCGGATCGAGGCGGTCGACCTGGCGACCCGCCGCACGGTGTGGGACCGGCCCGCGGGCACGGTCACGGCGGTCGCGGCACGGGCCGCGGAGGGCGGCGGCCCGGTGCTGGCCTCCGGGGCGGAGGGCGTCGAGGCGCTGGACGCCCGTACGGGCAGGAGACGGTGGTCGCGGCCGGAGTTCCGGTGGATCGAGGAGGGCGCGCCACAGGTCTCGGGCGGCCTGGTCCTCGTCTCAGGACCGGAGCCGGGCGGCGCGGGCGAGGGGACGTGGGGCGTGTACGCGCTGGACGCGGGGACGGGTGACGCGGTGTGGGCGGCGCCCGTCCCCGCCGCGTCCGACATGAGCCTGACGGCGGCATACGACGGCCTGTTCCACGTCTGCGCGGGCCGCACGCTGCACACGCTGCGCGGCCCGGGGGCGCGGACGTGACGCCGCTGGGCGGGCAGGGGGACCCGGCTGTGCCCGACCCCCGCCGGGCCTGCGATGCCGGTGCCGCTGGTGCTGGCGCCGATGTCGGTGCCGCCGCTGCCGATACCAGTGCCGCTCAGGCTGGTGCCGCCGATGCCGGTGCCGACAGCGCCAGGACCGCCAGTGCCGGTACCAGCGCCGCCTGGGCCGGTGCCGCCGATGCCGCCGATGCCGCCGATGCCGCCGATGCCGATGCTGCCAGTGCCGGTGCCATCGCCGCTCAGGCCGGTACCGCCGATACCGATGCCGACAGCGCCAGTGCCGATACCGGTGCCGATGCCAGCGCCGCCCATGCTGGTGCCGCCGATGCCAGTGCCAACAGCGCCGATGCCGGTGCCAGTGCCGCCGGTACCAGCGCCGCTCTGACCGGTACCGCCGATACCGATGCCGCCGGTGCCGGTATCAGTGCCGCCCATGCCGGTGACGACAGCGCCGATACCGGTGCCAGTGCCGCCGATACCGGTGCCGCCAGCGCCAGCGCCAGCGCCGCCCAGGCCGCCGATGCCGGTGCCGACAGCGCCAGTGCCCGCGCCGCCCAGGCCGCCGATGCCGGTGCCGACAGCGCCGGTACCGATACCGGTTCCGCCCATGCCAAGCGCCGCGACCACGCCCCACGCCGCCCCCGTCCCTCCCCCACCCCCCGTGGCGTCGCCCCGTGACCGAAACCCCGACCCCCCGGTCCCCCCTCACCCCCGGCACCCCCCTGCTCCCCGGCGACCCCCGTCTCCTCGGTGGTCACCGCATCGTGCGGCGTCTCGGGGCGGGTGGCATGGGGCAGGTCTATCTGGGGCGCAGCCCGGGTGGGCGGCTCGTTGCCGTCAAGACCGTGCACGCCCACCTCGCCGCCGACCCGCACTACCGGGAGCGGTTCCGGCGCGAGGCGACCGCCGCGCGTGCCGTCACGGGAGCGCACACCGCCGCCGTGCTCGACGCCGACCCCGACTCCCCCGTGCCCTGGCTCGCGACGACCTTCCTGCCCGGAGTCACCCTGCGCCGTGCGGTCGCCGCGGGTGTGCCGTTGGGCGCCGCGGCCGTGCGGTCGCTCGGAGCGTGTCTCGCCGAGGCCCTGGTGAGCATCCACGCCGCGGACATCGTGCACCGCGACCTCAAGCCGTCCAACGTGCTGCTGACCGCCGACGGCCCGCGCGTCATCGACTTCGGCATCGCCCGTGCCGCCGGGGACCCGGGGCTCACCCAGGCCGGGTCGATGATCGGCACGCCGGGGTTCATGGCCCCGGAGCAGATCACCGGCGGGGGCGATGTCGGGCCCGCCGCCGACGTGTTCGCGCTGGGCGCGGTCCTCGCCTTCGCCGCGACCGGCGAGCAGCCCTTCGGTTCGGGGCCCGTCGCCGTGCTGCTCTACCGCGCCACGCACGAGGAGCCGCACCTCGCCGACGTCCCGGAGACGGCAGGCCTGCGCGCGCTCGTCGCCGACTGTCTGCACAAGGACCCGCGGCAACGCCCTTCCGTGGCGGGGATCCTGGCCCTGGCCTCGGCTCCGGACGCGCCTCTGTGGTGGCGGGATGAGCCGCTCAGGTCGCTGATCGCGGGCGAGGAGCGGGAGGGCGGGGCGAGGAACGGAGACGGCACCCCCACCGAGCGGCTGCGACCCCCTGCCCCCGCGCCTGCTCCCGACTCCACGCCCTCCCCCCGAACCGCACGCCACCACACCCTCACCCGCCGCGCCCTCCTCACCACCGGCGCCGCCGGGCTCGCCGGACTCGCCGTGTGGGCCGTCGCCCGCGCCCCGAGGTCCCCGGCCGTGGACGCGGAGCAGGACGGCCCCGTGCTGCGGAAGGGGTCGAAGCGGCCGGGCAGGCAGCGCTGGGAGCTGACCGGCGAGGAGGGCGGCGCGGGCGGTGTGCTGTCCGCCCTGCTCGCCGGGGACACGGTGCTCGTACACGGGGCGAGTACGGAGTTCAGCGCCTCACAGGGCGTGGTCCGGGCCGTCGGCGCCGCGGACGGCACGAGCCGCTGGCAGTACGGGAAGGCTCCCGCGGCGGCCGCGCGTGAACCCCTCTGGGGCGTCAGCGACGGCCTGCTGATCGCCCCCGAACTGCTGGACAGGGCCTATGAGGTGGAGTCCGGCGACCCGTGGCGTCCGGAGCGGCCGTGGCCCGGCACCGTGAAGTGGTTCGCCGTCGCGGGCGGGCGGCTGCTCACGCTGGACAACGGCGGCGGGTCGTCGAGCGACCGGGTGCTGCACACGCGGGCGCTGCCCTCGGGAGGCTCGCCCCGCACCCGCGGCAAGGAGGACACCCGGGACTGGCGGGCGCCCGCGGTGTCGGGCGGCAGGCTCCTCCTCGTCCCGGACACCGGCGCGCTGGACCCGCGCGTGTTCTGCCTCGACGCGGTCACCGGCCGCGAGCCGTGGACGTACAAGGGGCTCGGCGGGGACGGACAGGCGCGGACCGCACCGGTCACGCTGCCCGCGCCGGACGGCCGCGGCGGCGACCGCTTCGCCCTGCTGAGCGACGCCGACGAGCTGCACCTCGTCGACGTGCGCACGGGTGACCCGCTGCGCAAGGAGCCGCTGCGGCTGACCGCGGGGAGCGGCGCCACGGCCCTCGGGCACGCGGCGGGCACCGGTCTGCTGCTCGCCGCCGGGGAGGACCTGATCGGCTTCGACCCCGGGAGCGGCAAGCGGCTGTGGAGCCATCCCACCGCCGGGCTCGACACCGGCTGGCCGCCGCTGCCGGGCGGCGGCAGGCGAGGGCCCGTCGTCCGGGACGGAACTCTGCTGAACTGGGTGGACGCCAGGGTGTTGCAGGCGATCGATCTCGCCGACGGCGGGCGGCAGTTGTGGCGGACGTCGTTCGACGCCGTCGCGCGCTGCCCGCCCGCCATCGGCGGCGGCACGGCCTATGTCACGGCGGGGCGGGTGTGCCGGGCGCTGGAGCTGCGCACGGGGAAGACGGTGCGGGAGTGGCCGGTGGACGAGGCCGTCACCTGGCTCGCCGCCGACGGGGACGGCTGGTACGCCCGGGTCGGCACGTCGTCCCTGCGGGCGGTCAACGCGCCGTGACGCCCGCTCCCGCGCCCGCCGCCCCGGTCAGTGCCGCTGCCGCCGCCACGGGCCGGTGATCGCGAGCATGATGCCGGGCGTCTGGATGTTGGCGTACAGGGTCCTGCCGTCGGGCGAGAACGTGACGCCGGTGAACTCGCTGTACTCGGGCTTCTCTTCGGTGCCCGCGTTGAGTTCGTTGCGTGCGATCGGGTACGTGCGGCCGCTCTCCGTGGCGCCGAAGAGGTGCTGGATGCCGTCGCCGTCCTCGGCGATGACCAGGCCGCCGTAGGGCGAGACGGTGATGTTGTCGGGGCCGTCGAAGGCGCCGTCCTTGCCCGGGTCCTGGTTCACGCCGAGCAGCACCTTCAGGGTGAGGGTGCGGCGGCCCGGGTGGTAGAACCACACCTGCCCGTCGTGCGGGACGGGGCTCTCGTCGCGGGCGAAGGAGGCGACGATGTAGACGCCGCCGTCGCCCCACCACATGCCTTCGAGCTTGCGGGCGCGGGTGATGTCGCCGTCGTCGAACTGCTGGCGCACGGGCACGGTCCGCGCGTCGCGGTCGGGGACCTCGACCCAGTCCACGCCGTAGACCGTGCCGGTCTTCGTGGCGCGGGACAGGTCGTCGACGAAGCGGCCGCCGGAGTCGTAGCACTTGGGGGCCTTCAGGACGCCCGCGTCGTCGGCGAGGGTGCGCAGTCTGCCGCGGCCGTGCACGAAGCCGTGCGGCGGGGTCCAGCGGTAGAGGAGCCCGTTCGGGCCCGAGGCGTCCTCGGTGAGGTAGAGATGGCCGCGCTTGGGGTCGACGACGACGGCCTCGTGGGCGTAGCGGCCCAGCGCCTTGATGGGCTTGGGGGCGCGGTTGGCGCGCCGGTCGAGGGGGTCGACCTCGAAGACGTAGCCGTGGTCCTTGGTCATGCCGTTGCGGCCCGCCCGGTCCTCGGTCTCCTCGCAGGTGAGCCAGGTGCCCCAAGGGGTGCTGCCGCCCGCGCAGTTGGTGGCGGTGCCCGCTATGCCGACCCATTCGGCGACGCGTCCGTCGGGGCGGACCTCGACGACGGTGCAGCCGCCTGCCGCGGCGGGGTCGTAGACGAGGCCTTCGGTGAGCGGCACGGGGTGCGGCCACTTGCTGCGGGGGCCGCCAAGCTCGTGGTTGTTGACGAGGAGCGTGGTGCCGCGCGGGCCGCGGAAGGTGGCGGTGCCGTCGTGGTTGGAGGGCGTGAACTCGCCGCTCTCCAGCTTCGTCTTGCCGCTGTGCGTGAGGACGCGGTACGAGAATCCGGCGGGCAGCGCGAGGAGGCCGTCGGGGTCGGGCAGGAGGGGGCCGTAGCCGGGACCGTGATGACCGGGGCGGGCGTGGCCGTCGTGGCCCTGGATGTCCTCCGCCTCCGGGACATCCGTCGCGGCCAGGGCGCCGGGCGCGGTGGCGAGCGCGCCGACGCTGCCGGTCAGGGCGACCCCCGCACCGGTGAGGGCGGAGCGTCTGGCGAAATCCCTGCGGGTGAGCGACATCGTTTCTCCTGAGGACGCGAGAGCGGTACGTGGGACCGGGCTGCTGTCGGCGTCACCGTCCCGCTCGCGTATAAACGGCGGTTGAACACCGTCCGACGTCGAGGGGCCTCCTTCCATGAACCTGCCCATCAACCAGTCAGGCACCGGCCGCCGCGTGCTGGTCAGCGGCGCCTCCCGCGGCCTCGGCCGCGCCGTCGCCCAAGCCTTCGCCGGGAACGGCGACCGGGTCGCGGTGCACTACGGCTCGCGGGAGGAGGACGCGCGGGCGACCCTCGACTCCCTGGCGGGCGCGGGACACGTGCTGGTGGGCGGCGATCTGTCGGACCCGGCGGGCGCGGCGGACATCGCCGGGCGGGCCGCCGAGGCGCTCGGCGGCGTCGACGTCCTGGTGAACAACGCCGCCGTGAACCTTCCGCACCCCCTCGCCGACACGTCGTACGAGGACTGGGCTGCCCTGTGGCAGCGGCACGTCTCCGTGAACCTGCTCGCCACGGCGAACCTCAGCCATCTCGCGGCCCGCCGCATGATCGACCAGGGCACGGGCGGGCGGATCGTGAACATCGGCTCGCGCGGCGCGTTCCGCGGCGAGCCCGACCACCCGGCCTACGGCGCGACGAAGGCCGCCGTCCACGCGCTCGGCCAGTCGCTCGCCGTCTCCCTCGCGCCGCACGGGATCGCGGTGGCGTCGGTGGCGCCCGGGTTCTTCGGGACGGAGCGGGTGGCGCACCGGCTGAGCGGCGCCGAGGGGGAGGCGATCCGCGCGCAGAGCCCCTTCGGACGGGCGGGCACGGCGGAGGAGATCGCGGCCGCCGTGCTGTGGCTGGCGTCGCCGGTGGCCGAGTGGGCGTCGGGGACAGTGCTCGACCTCAACGGCGCGTCGCATCTCCGTACGTGACGAGGCTTGATAAACAAGGTCAACAGGCGCGGATCATCCGTAAAGCGAAGAATCACCGCAGAACACCTTGACCCGCGATGCACACCGCAATAGACATCACCTACGTGCAGTGCTGCATGCACCACCCGCACGGAGAGGCGAGCCGAGTGGACGCACATCAGGCACGCAGCCTCCATGAAGGCCGGCTGATGAAGCTGGCCAATGTCACCGGAGTCGGCACCGGCAGGGACGAACACTCGGGTCAGGACGTGATCGTCGTCTTTGTGACCCACCGGGTGCCCCGTGACCGACTCCGTGACGAAGACGTGGTTCCGGACACGCTCGAAGGTGTTCCCGTACGCGTACTCGCCATCGGCGCAGTCGACGCGCAGGACGGCGGGACGTAGCGGGAGCGATGCCCTGGCGCGGCCCGGAGCCCCCACCCTTCAAAGGGGAAGAGGTGGTCTGGCGTGGTGAGCCAGCCCGAACTGATGCGAGGACCCACCGGCGGGCAACTGAGTGACAGCTCCCGCCAGCAGGCGATGTCCGACTTCCTACGGCCCCAGCAGCCGCTCTCCAACGTCGTCGGCTTCGGCCACGGCGTGAAGTGGAGCGACGGGGAGCCCACGGGCGAGCCCGCCGTCGTCGTGTTCGTCACCCAGAAGGTCCCGGAGTCCATGCTCCCGGAGCGGGACGTCGTCCCCCGTCAGATGGACGACGGCACCCCGACCGACGTCGTCGCGGTGGGCCACATCGCGGCGCAGCGCCAGCAGAGCAGGGCGGGCGGCCGCCGCGCCGACGACCGCGGCTCGGTGACGTACGGACCGGACGGCAGCGTCAGCGAGCAGCTCTCGGGCCTCGGACAGCCGCAGCTCGAAGAGCTCGTCGGACGCGGCGCGTTCGAGCCCCAGCTCCTCAAGCGCCGGATGCGTCCGTGCCCCTCCGGCTTCTCGGTCGGCAACGTCCGGGTGACCGCGGGCACGCTCGGCAGCGTGGTCTACGACTTCCTGCCCGGCGCCTCCGTCGACCCGCCCGGCGCGGGCCTCGGCGTACCGGCGAAGTTCTACATCCTCTCCAACAACCACGTGCTCGCCGACTCCAACCGGGCGCAGCTGGGCAGCGCGATCGTGCAGCCCGGCGTCTTCGACGGCGGGCAGGACCCGGGGGACCGCATCGCGACCCTGGAGCGCTTCATCACGATCCAGTTCGCCCCGCAGATCCCGGTGGAGCGGCACAACAACGTCGTGGACGCGGCGCTCGGCGCGGTCGACTTCCAGGACGCGACGCGCGAGCAGTACTTCAGCGGCGCCCCGCGCGCCTGGCGGCGCAAGGCCAACGTGGCCGTCGGCGACCTGGTCAAGAAGACCGGCAGGACGACGAACATCAGCTTCGGCCGGATCATCGCGATCGACGCGACGGTCGACGTGAACTACGGCACGGCGGGCACGGCCCGCTTCAAGGACCAGATCGTCACGACGAACATCTCCGCGGGCGGCGACTCCGGTTCGCTGGTCACCTCGCAGGACGACGTCGCGGTGGGTCTGCTCTTCGCCGGTTCGTCGGTCGCGACCATCGTCAACCACATCGAGAACGTCCGCGCGCTGCTGCGCGTGGAGATCGCCGAGCTGCTGGCCTGACGGTCAGGACGGAAGGAGGGTTTTCCATGACCACTCAGGCACGCAAGCAGAAGAGCGGCCAGTCGCGGACGTCGGAGCACCGCTTCCACAATCCGCAGGGCGCCGAGGTCAAGACGCGCGACGAGGCGTTCGGCACGCCGATGGCCGAGGTGTCGACCGAGGCCCTGTCGACGGAGTGCAAGCTGACGCTCCACAGCGGCGCCGTCACGTTCGTCCTCGAGGTGAAGTACAACCCCAACACCTATCCGCACGTGGTGACGGGCGGGCAGATCACGTCCGGCATCTGCGGCGCGCCGTGGGACATCACGGGCGGCACGCTCGGCGAGACGATGCGGCTCGACGCGAAGCGCGCCGGGCAGGGGTCGTGCGCGAACACGATCACGATCGTGGGCGAGTACCAGAATCCTCCGGCGTACCGGGGGACGTACGGGTTCGACGGCGCGACGTCGTCGTTCAAGCACACGACTCGGTACGAATGTTGATGTGAGCGGGACCCCGGTGGGCCTGGACCGTCTGGCCCGGCCCACCCGGGGTGCTGTCGATCGCCCTTCGGGCTCGTCCTCAATCGCTCACAAGTTCCGGGCCTTGAACGCCGCCTTACGGGCCTCCTTGGCCACCTTCTTGTCGGGGTGCAGGCGGCCCATGGCCTCCAAGACCTCGGCCGTGGCGGGGTGCTCGACACGCCACGCCGTGGCGAAGAAGCCGCTGTGCTGCTGTGCGAGGCCCTCGACCAGGCCCTGCAGCTCGTCCGAGTTGCCTTCGACGGCGAGCTGCGCGGCGAGCGTGTCGATGGTCAGCCAGAAGATGAGCTCCTCCGACGGCGCGGGCACGTCCGCGGCGCCGTGCTCGGTGAGCCACACCCGGGCCAGACCCCCGAGCTCCGGGTCGTCGAGGACGTCGCGCAGCGCGGGCTCCGCCTCGTCGCCGACCAGGGAGAGCGCCTGCTGGCAGCGGAGCCTGCGCAGCGGCGCACCCTCGTCGCCGCCGCGCGCCGCGACCAGCAACTCCCGTGCGGCGTCCAGCGGTTCGTGCCGGGCGAGCCACCGCTCGATCTCCGCCTGCGCGGCGTGCTGCGGGAAGCCGGAGGTGCCGTCGAGCAGCACGTCGGCGCCCTTGTCCGCGAGGTCGCCGACGGCGGGCGCGTCGACACCGGCCTCCAGCATCCGAGCACGGACGCCGTACAGGCCGAGCGGGGTGAGCCGGACCATGCCGTAGCGGCTGACGTCCTCGTCGTCGACGGGGGCGGGCTCGGGGCCCTCCTCGTCGATGTCGGCCATGAGCGCCTCGTCGACCGGCTGGTACTCGACGAGACCGAGCGGCTCGAAGATCCGGAACTGGTCGTCGAGCTTCATCATCGCGTCCGACACCTGCTCCAGGATGTCGTCCGTGGGCTCGCCCATGTCGTCGGGGACGATCATCGAGGCGGCGAGAGCGGGCAGCGGCACCGGCTCCTCGCCGCCCGCGGCGTCGCCCACGGTAAGCAGGTAGAGGTTGCCGAGGACGCCGTCCAGGAAGTCGGCCTCGGCCTGCGGGTCCCAGCCGAGCTCTTCGAAGTCGACCTCGCCGTTCTCCTCCAGGACGTCGAGGAGGTTCTCCATGTCGGGCACGGTGGCGTCCGAGTACACCGTGTCGAGGGCGCCGAGCCAGATGCCGAGGACGTCCTGCGGGCTGCCCGCGGAGAGCAGCGCGAGGTCCTCGCCCTGGGCGACGGTGCCTTCCGCGCCCTCTTCCTCGGCGTCCGTGACGTCGATGAGGCCGGTGTCCACCGCGACCCGCCAGGCCTCGCTCGCGTACGCGGCCGCGTCTGCGCCGTCGATGGCATCCGCCGCGAGGCCGAGCTCGGCAGCGGCCGCCGGGAGCTGTGCGTCGACGAGCTCACCGCCCGCGCCGACGCGGGTGTCGGGTCCCGCCCAGCGGGCGAGCCGCACGGCGCGGGACAGCAGCGGCGTGGCGAGCGCGGCCCGCGCGAGTTCCGCTTCGGAGTGCAGCAGCACCGGCGGCAGGGTGGCGGGGCTTACGGACATCGGCTGGTTCTCCTCCGAGGGGGTGGGGCGCCGAGGGTACGGGTCGGCAAGGCGCAAGCCTAGACGGATTTGGCACCATGCCGCCCGGTTCATGTCCCTGTCAGAAAACGTACAGCGCCGGAACACCCGAACAACCTTGACAACTCCCCTGGTCACACAAGAGATTGACGCGCGTAGAGCCCCGCACGGGCCCGCACCGCCGCACCGTCCCTTTCCCTGCTCCCACCCTCATCCGGAGTCACTGATGCCGCACATACCGACG
The DNA here is from genome assembly GCF_056437465.1 of Streptomyces sp. NPDC042371. Taxonomy (NCBI): domain Bacteria; kingdom Bacillati; phylum Actinomycetota; class Actinomycetes; order Kitasatosporales; family Streptomycetaceae; genus Streptomyces; species Streptomyces sp. NPDC042371. The sequence continues at coordinate 77,461 of NZ_JBWKAP010000018.1, forward strand.
CCCCGCGTACCGAGAACCGCCGCCGTAAGCGCCGTCGTCGCCACCGCCCTGGCCGCGGGACTGCTCGTGGTCTCGTCCTCCGCCGCCTCCGGCGCCTCCGCCGATGCGGTCGGCATCCACGACATCCAGGGCGCCACCCGTGTCTCGCCCCTGGCGGGACAGCAGGTCAAGGACGTCGCAGGCATCGTGACCGGTGTCCGCGGATACGGCTCGAAGGGCTTCTGGATCCAGTCCGCCGACGGGGCGGCCGACGCCGACCCCGCGACCAGTGAGGCCGTCTTCGTCTTCACCGGCTCGGCGGCGCTCACCGTGAAGGCGGGCGACGCGGTCCTGGTCTCCGGGACCGTCGGTGAGTACGTGCCCGGGGGCGCCGGTTCCGGCAACCAGTCCCTCACCCAGCTCACCAAGCCGACGGTGACCGTGGAGTCGTCAGGCAACCCGCTGCCCGCGCCCGTCACGGTCGACGCGAAGTCCGTGCCCGCCGCGTACGCACCCGCCGGTGACCCCGCGCAGGGCGGCAGCATCAACGCGCTGCCGCTGAAGCCGCGCTCGTACGCCCTCGACCTGTACGAGTCCCTTGAGGGCATGAACGTACGGGTCGGCAGCTCGCGCGTGGTCGGCGCGACCGACGCGTACAACGAGCTGTGGGTGACCGTGAAGAAGCACGAGCACCGGAACAGGCGCGGCGGCACCGTCTACGGCTCGTACGACGCGCAGAACGGCGGACGGCTGCAGATCCAGCAGCTCGCCCCGGTCTCCGAGCAGCCGTTCCCCAAGGCGGACGTCGGTGACGTGCTGCGCGGCGGCGCCGAGGGCCCCCTGGACTTCAACCAGTTCGGCGGCTACACCGTCGTGGCGCGCGAGCTCGGCAAGATCGAAGGCAAGGGCCTCACACGCGAGAAGACGCGACGGCAGGCCAAGGGTGAGCTGGCCGTGGCCACGTACAACGTCGAGAACCTCGACCCGACCGATCCGCAGAAGAAGTTCGACGCGCTCGCGGGGGCCGTCGTCTCGAACCTCTCCTCGCCCGACATCGTGGCCCTGGAGGAGATCCAGGACGACAACGGGGCGAAGAACGACGGCACGGTCTCCGCGGAGGCGACCCTGAAGAAGTTCACGGACGCGATCGCCGCCGCGGGCGGGCCGCGCTACGCGTGGCGGTCCGTGGACCCGGAGAACAACAAGGACGGCGGCGAGCCGGGCGGCAACATCCGACAGGTCTTCCTCTACAACCCCGAGCGGGTCTCGTTCACCGAGCGCGCGCCCGGCGACGCGACGACCCCCACCGAGGTCGTACGCAAGGGCGGCCGGGCCGCGCTGAGCCACTCCCCCGGGCGCGTCGACCCGGGGAACGCGGCCTGGGCGGACAGCCGCAAGCCGCTGGCCGGTGAGTTCACCTTCCGCGGCCGGACCGTCTTCGTGATCGCCAACCACTTCGGGTCGAAGGGCGGCGACGAGGGGCTGACCTCGCACCACCAGCCGCCGGTGCGTTCCTCCGAGGCCAAGCGGCTGCTGCAGGCGCAGGCCGTGAACGGCTTCGTGAAGGACATCCGCAAGGTCCAGCGGAACGCCGACGTCGTCGTGCTCGGCGACATCAACGACTTCGAGTTCTCCGCGGCCACCAAGGCCCTGGAGGACGGCGGCGCGCTGCGCTCCGCCGCCAGGTCGCTGCCGAAGAGCGAGCGCTATACGTACGTCTACCAGGGCAACTCGCAGGTCCTCGACCAGATCCTGACCAGTCCGGGGGTGGGCGACGCGGACGGCTTCAGCTACGACAGCGTGCACATCAACGCGGAGTTCGCGGAGCAGAACAGCGACCACGACCCGCAGGTGCTGCGCTTCAGGCCGTAGCCGTAGCCGTGGGAGCCCGGCCGGGCCGCCTCAGCCGTAGAGGTGGTCCAGCCAGTCCTGCCACGCCAGTTCGGTGCCCTTGGGGTCCGCGTGCGCGCCGAAGTCGTGGATGCTGACGCCGACCGGGGCGCCGAAGTGGTTGCGCCCGTAGAAGCGGTGCAGCGTCTCGTCGGAGCGCAGGCCGATGAAGTACCGGCTGCGGAAGTCGATCACCGCGTCCAGCTCCCCGCCCGCCGCCTGTACCCGCACGCGCGCGCCGTCCGAGGCGTCGTCGGGCAGGCCGAGGGCCCGGCCGAGCCTGACGAAGGCGTCCGGGGCGCTGGAGGCGGCCGGCCCGTGCAGGGCGGAGTAGACGACGGGGCGGCCCTCGAAGTACGCCATGTACTGGCCCAGGGTGTGCAGGTGGAAGTCGGTGTGCTTCACGGCGCCGTCGTACTGCGTGTCCCAGTCGCCGGTGAAGATGCCGCTGTGCACATGGCGCAGCCAGGAGCGGCGGCCGCCGTCGCGCGGCTCGATGAGGTGGTCGAGCTGGTTGAGGCGCTGGCCGGGCAGGCCGTCCGGGTCCTCGACGCGGGCCGCGAGGCGGTGGGGCGGGTCCCAGCAGGTGACGGTGGAGCCGGCGGGGCCCGCGCCGCCCTCGCGGGGCTCGTACTCCATGGGCCACAGCCAGCCGCCGGTGCCGGTGGTGAGGGCGGCCCAGAGCTGGGCCGGGGAGCCCTCGACCTCCAGTTCCCGGACGATCTCGAAGGGCTTGCCCGTGCCGCCGGGGCCGCCCGTGCTGTCGGCGGCGCTCTGGGCGGGGCTTCTGCTCTCGGTCTTCGCCCTGCCGGGCCTGCGTCTGCCCGGCCTGCCCCGGCCCGTCCTGCCGTCACCGCTCATGCCGGTCCCCGGGGTGGTGGCGAGGGACCGCGGTGACGTCCGGCATGGCTCCACCGTCCCGCCGCCGTCTGCCGCTGTCCAGGAGAGCGGAGCGGTCGGCGGTGCGGGGCCGGGAAAAACTACGCCTTGCTCGGTACGAAGCCGTACGCGAACCGGTACCCGGCGCCCGCCCCGCCGCCCGCCGCGGCGAGCGCGTCGGCGTGGGCCTGCTCGCTCTCCCACTCCGCGTAGGTGACGACCCGCCTGCCGTCCGTGCTGACGTGGAAGTGCGCGGCGTACAGGCCGGGGTCGCCGCCGGGGTCGCTGTCCAGGGCCTCGGCCGCCCGGTCCGACCAGGCGCGCTGCCCGTCGGGGTCGGGCGCATCGAAGTCGACCCGGGCGATGGCGATGGCGACGGCGCCGGGTGCGCGGCCCTCGCGCCCGCTCCCGTCGGTCCAACTGCGGTACAGCCGCGTCTTGTTCAGGCCGAGCCGCTCGATGCCGGGCACGGCCGCGTCGATCTCGGTGTTCCTGGCGTCCCTGCCGTTGCCGGTGCTCGCGAAGAAGTCCTGGTAGGCCTCCTCGTCCCGCCACTGCGAGTGGTGCAGGACGGTCGTGCCGTCGGAGCCCGCGTACACCGTGTACGAGAGGAGGCCCTGGTGCGGCCAGGTGCGGGTCTCCCAGGCCTTCGCGATGGCGTCCAGGGTGGCCCGCTGCCGCTCGGGCGAGCCGGTGCTCCAGGTGCTGATGAAGGTGAGGCCTCCGTCGGCGCGGGCCGGGTCGGGGAGGGTGCCGGTGCTGAGGGTGGTGAGGGTGCTGGTCGCGGGCATGGCGGGTCCGTCCGTCTCGGTCGAAGTCGGGTGCCGGAGCGGGCGTCCGCTCCGTGCACGCACCACACTCCGACCTCGACCAAGGTTGAGGTCAAGGGCTGAGGCCAAGGGGTGAGGCCAGGGGGTGAGGCCAGGGGGGAGGTCAAGCCCTTTCGTGATCCGCCGCGGTGACCGCCTCCAGCACCGGACGCTTCGCGTCCCGCCCGTCGCCCGACGACCGCCCGCGCACCCGCCGCCACGCCCAGGGCCCCATGAACCCCGCGAACCAGCGCGCCTCCGCCGTCACCGCCCCGAGCACGGACACCGGGGCCAGCGGCGGCAGCGGGCTCATCCAGCTCTCGTGCCCTGCGAGGCCGAGCGCGTCCGCCATGCCCGCGGCGATCCGGGCGTGGCCGAGCGGGCTGGCGTGCATGCGGTCCTTGCTCCACAGCCGTGGATCGGTGGTGATGCGGTGCGGGAACGTGTCGAGCACGACCACGCCGTGCCGGTCGGCGGCCGCGCGGATCCGGGCGTTGAGGTCGAGGACGCGGGGCAGCGCACGCCGGGCGAGCGGCGATACGCGCCCGATGTCCGGGAAGGTGACGGTGGCCACACGCGCGCCCGCCGCGGTGAGTTCGGTGAACATCTCCTCGACGTCGGCGGCGACGCGCGCGGCCTCGAAGCCGGGCCGCACCAGGTCGTTCATGCCCGCCATGACGGTCACCAGATCCGGCTTCAGGGCGAGGGCGGGACCCATCTGCTCCGCCTTGATCCCCGCCGTCCGACGGCCGCGCACGGCGAGGTTGGCGTAGGTGAAGTCCGGGTGCCCGGCGGCGAGGATCTCGGCGAGCCGGTCGGCCCAGCCGCGGTAGCCGTGCTCCTCGTCGCCGTCCCCGAGGCCCTCCGTCTGACTGTCGCCGATCGCGACGTAACGGGCGTACGGATGCTGCTGCGTCGTGGCCATGGCCCGAGCTTCCTCCGGGCGTCCGGACCCGTCAACGCGGGCCCGGCGCCGCCCGATGGGCTGCAGAGGGGCTACAGGAGGTGGCCGCCGCCGTCGACGAGCAGTACCTCTCCCGTGATGTACGAGGAGTTGGCCAGGTCGGCGACCGCCCCGGCGATGTCCTCCGGGCGGCCCACGCGGCCCAGCGGCAGCCGTTCCGCCACCGCCGCCATGGACGCCTCGATCCCCTCGACCCCGTCGAACCACGGCGTGTCGATCATGCCGGGCGCCACCGCGTTGACCCGCACGGCGGGGCCGAGCGTCTTGGCGAGCAGCTTGGTCATGTGGTTCACGGCGGCCTTGCTGACCGCGTACGGGATCGAGCTGCCGTTCGGGCGCACGCCCGCCTGCGAGGTGATGTTGACGATGCTGCCCGCGCCGCTCGCGCGCAGGTGCGGGACGGCCGCGGTGATGGTCTGCCACACGCCGATGACGTTGACGTCGTACAGCTCCCGCCACACGTCGGGGTTGGCCGCAGTCAGGTCGTCGTGGTCGATGAAGCGCGTGGTGCCCGCGCAGTTGACGAGGATGTCCAGGCGGCCGTACGTGTCGACGGCGCTCTGCACGAGCCGCGCGGCGTCGGCCTCGTCGGCGACGTTCGCCCGTACGTAGACGGCGTCCGGGAGTTCGGCCGCCAGCTTCTCGCCCGCCTCGACCGAGCGGGCGGAGTTGACGACGACGCGGACTCCGGTGGCGGCGAGGCGGCGGGCGATGGCGGCGCCGATGCCGGACGAGGAGCCCGTCACCAGCGCGACGCGCCGCTCGCCCTGCCCGCCCGGCTCTGCGGCGCGGTGGCCGCTGTCGTCGGAGCCGATGCCGCTGTTGGTGCTGCTTTCGCTGTTGTTCTTCATCGTGCCTTCAGCCTCTGTGTCCGTCCGGCCTGTCGGCGCCCGCGCCGATCATGTCAGACGGCCGCGGGCGTCAGCCCGGCCAGCGGCCCGTCAGGCGCCGTACGCCGACCGCGCCCCCGCGGTCCACCGCGGCCTTGACCACCGCGAAGATCGCGCCCTGCAGCGCCGCGGCGGCGAGGATCTCGTTCCAGGAGCGTTCCTCGTCGTGGGCGTCCGGTGCGTCGTCCTCGCCCGCCACCGCCTTCCAGGTGCGCCGGAACAGCGCGCCCGCGACCGCGCCGCCCAGCATGCCGAAGGCCATGCCGAGCGGCTTGTAGAGGATCTTGGTCCCGCTCATCGGCGACCGGACCGCTTGCGGCGGCGCAGCATCACCCAGGCCACCAGGACGCCCGCCCCGGCCGCGGCGACCGTCCGCGGGTGGCGGCCGCCGGTCCGCACGACGCCGCTCGCGGCGGCCCGCACGGGCTCGGGCGTGCCGTCCTGCACGCGGCGCGCGGCTTCGGCCACCTTCTCCTCGGCCTGGACCACGGCGCGGTGCTGCTCGGCACGTGCCTTGCCCTCCAGCACGGCGCCCTTGGCACGCCCGGCGCCCTCGGCCGCGATCCCCTTGGCGCGCCCGGCCCCTTCGACGGCCTTGCCCTTGGCGCGCGCCGCACTCTCGACGGCCTTGCCCTTGGCGTGGGCCGCACCCCCGGCCGCCTTGCCCTTGGCGTGGGCCGCGCCTTCCGCCGTCGCGCTCCGCGCGTGCCCGGCCTCGCCCGCGGCCTTGTCCTTGGCGCGCGCCGCCTGCTCCGTCACCTTGTCCTTCACCTGTGCCGCCGTCCCTTGTACCTGATCCTTCACCGCCGCGGCCCGGTCCCGGGCGCGGGCCTTCACGTCCGCCTTCGCCGCCAGCTCCCCGACGGTCTCGCCGAGGCTGCTGCGGGTCTCCTCGATCTGCCGACGCAGTTCGTCGGGCCCCTTCGCGCCCGCGTTCTTCTTCGCGTTCTTCGGGGTGTCCGTCATCGGTGCGCCCTTTCCTTGATCTCGTCGACATCCGCCCTGACGCTGTCCATCGCCTCCCGCGGCATGGGGGGCGCCGCGCGGGCCAGCTGTCCTCGGCCCACCACGGCGAGCACCGCGGCCACGGCGAAGAGCACGCCCGTGACGATGAGGGCGGCGCCCCAGACGGGCAAGGTCAGTGCGAGTGCCGCGACCGCCGTGGCCGCCAGCGCCATGAGTCCGACGTAGGAGACCGCGCCGGCCGCTCCGAGGAGTCCCCCGCCGCGGCCCGCGCGCCTGCCCTTCGCGGCCATCTCCTGTCCGGCGAGCCGCATTTCCTGGCGTACGAGTTCCGAAAGCTGTGCGGTGGCCCGCTCGACGAGCTCTCCCACCGAGTGCTGCGCATGCTCGCGCGTCGGCTGCTCGCCCATGGTCCCGGTCACGGGGTCCGCCTCCCTTCTGGCTGGGACGACCGAGTACCCGCGCCCGGCGACGCTATCCACGCCGATCTCCGGCGAGCCGCGTCGACACGGCACGTCCGCGGCAATCCTCGTAGCCCTTCTGTCCATTACCTCGTAGAAGAATTAAGTGGAGCTTCACCACGGGCGGGCCGAGACTTCCCCCATGACCTCCCGAACCCCGGCACCCTTCGGCCGCGCCCTCTGCGCGATGATCACGCCCTTCACGGCCGGGGGCGACCTCGACCTCGACGGCGCCCGGCAGCTCGCCGACCACCTGGTGTCCGCGGGCTGCGACGGGCTCGTCCTGTCCGGCACGACCGGTGAGTCGCCGACCACCTCCGACGCCGAGAAGGCGGCGCTCGTCCGGGCCGTGGCCGACGCGGTCGGCGACCGCGCCTCCATCGTCGCGGGCGTCGGCAGCAACGACACGCGGCACGCCGTCGAGCAGGCCCGGCAGGCCGAGAAGGCGGGCGCCCACGGCCTGTTGGTGCTCACGCCGTCCTACAGCCTGCCGCCGCAGGACGCCGTCGAGGCACACTTCCGCACGGTCGCCGACGCCTGCGGGCTGCCGGTGCTGCTGTACGACATCCCGGGCCGCACCGGCACCCGCATCGCGACGGAGACGGTGCTGCGGCTCGCGGACCACCCGCGGATCGTCGGGGTGAAGGACTGCGCGTACGACCTTCTCGGCAGCCAGAAGGCCATCTCCCGGACGGAGTTGGCGTACTACGCGGGCTGCGACGAGTTCAATCTGGCGCTGTACGCGGTGGGTGGCGCGGGCTGTGTCAGCACGGTGGCCAACGTGCTCCCCGGCCGTCCGCGGGAGGTCTTCGACGCGTTCGACGCCGGTGACACGGAGGGCGCGCGCCGGGCGCAGCTTGCCGCCGTCCCGCTGGTCGAGGCGATGATGGCGTCGGGCCTGCCCGGCACCGTCACGGCGAAGGCTCTGCTCGGCGCGCTCGGCCTGCCCGCGGGGCCGGTACGGGCACCGCTGCTGCCCGCCGGTCGCGAGGCGACCGACGGGCTGCTCGCCGCGTACGAGAGGGCGCGGGGCGCGGAGGTCCGGGCGGCGGGGTGATCAGGCGTCGGAGCATCAACTCCGGGGGGCTCAACGCCGGGGTGCTCAGCGCCGGGCGAAGAGCGGTGTCCAGCTCCCGCCGGAACTGTCCTTCGGCGAGCGGTAGCCGCTGAGCGGAACCGTCTTCTCGCTCCCGATGGTGATGAGCACGAGCCGCTGCCGGTACTCGCTGGTGCCCGGTTCGATGTCCCAGGCGATGAGCCGTCGGTCGTCGGCCCAGGCGAGCAGCTGCTGACCGGGCAGCTTGGCGACCCGCTTGCCGGTGAGGGGGTCGAGGACCTCGGTGGCGGTGGTCTTGACGCCGCCCGCGAAGTCACCTGCGGCGAGCTTCCCGTTCGGGGAGAGCCGGGCCTCGACGGCCCAGTGCAGGTGCCTCTCCCGCACGGGCGTGCTCTTCTTCCGCCCCTGGAAGTCGTAGTACTGCTGGCTGGGCTCGCGGATGCGACCCGAGTAGACCAGCGAGCCGTCCTGGCTGAAGTCGAAGTCCTGCCGGGTGTTGATGTCCGACATGCCGAACCCGCCGCCCTTGGTCTTCACCTCGCTCCAGCTGCCCTTCCCCGAGGCCACGTCGAGGACGTAGAAGCCGGTCCTGCTCGGATCGGCGGGCCCCGGCTCCTCGTGCTTGCCGTCGTTGATCGGCCGGTCCTTGTCGAGCCGGTCCGGGTCCTTCGCGTACGTCGTCGCGACGAGCTTCCTGCCGTCGGGCGAGAACTCGACGCCGCCGACGCCGTGGTCCACCGGGATCCAGCGCTCGACCTTGCCCGTGAGCAGGTTCAGCAGCCCGATCCGCCGGGCGGGCAGCCCGCGCTCCAGGACGGCGGCGGTCCGCATGCCGGGCGCGACGTCGAGCCACGACCAGCGGGGGTCCGTGCGGTAGGTGCCGGTCTTCTGGTCGAGCAGCCGGTAGGTGCGGGTCCTGAGGGCATCGCCGTCGGGCTGCTTGACGTTCTTGCTCGTGCTGTACGCGGCGAGGGCCGTGCCGCCCGCGGCGATCAGCTCCCGCGGCGGCGTCTGGCCGGGGTGCGCGACGACGTCGCCGCTCTGCAGCTCGCTGGCCGGGCGCGAGCCCTCCTCATCGGAGTCCGAGGAGATGACCGGCACCGCCACCGCCACGACGGCGGCCGTCGCCACGGCGAGCGAGGTGCCCACGATCGCCCGGTTCCTGCGCCGTCGGCTCACGGCCAGCACGCGGTCGGCGAAGTCCCCCGGCACGGGCGCCTCTTGGCCCGCCTGCTCCCGCAGCGACTCGCGCACCAGATCTGCCACGTTCACGGTGAAACCTCCATGGGCGAGAAGTCGCAGGACGCGGGCCGGTCGGCGGCGTCGGAGCGGTCCAGGTGCGCCAGCTCGGGGGCGAGGCCCCGCAGCCGGGCGAGCGAGCGGTGCGTGGTGCTGCGCACGGTGCCGACGGAGCAGCCGAGGACGGCGGCCACCTCCGCCTCCGGCAGGTCCTCGAAGTAACGCAGGACGAGCACGGTCCGCTGCCGCGCGGTGAGCTTGGCGAGGGCCCCGCGCATCACGATGCGCAGCTCCGCCGCGGACGTGCCGTCCCCCGACTCGGCACGTTCCGGCGGTTCGGCGACGGCCAGTTCGCGCCGCGGCCACTTCAGCCGCCACCGGCTGACCTGCTGCCGGTACAGGATCCGGCGGACGTACGCCTCCGGCTCGTCGATCCGCTGCCACCGCCCGGCCGCCTTGACGAGCGCGTTCTGCAGCAGGTCCTCCCCCGCGTACCGGTCGCCCCCGCAGAGCAGTACGGCGGTCTTCAGCAGCGCCGACGATCTGGTCTCCACGAACTCCCGGAAATTGTCCTGCTCATGGACATTCATCGGCACCTTCGCTCCCTGGTGGGCCTGTTGCCCTCCCGCATGAATGAGGACGGGTCCGGACGACCGCCGCTATGCCTCGCCGCCGGAAAAAGAAGAAAGAGCGGCCGCCCTGCGAGAGGGCGACCGCTCCTTGTCGAGGCGCGTGCACGTGCACGCGCGTGCGCGTCAGCGGGCGGCGGGGAACCCCGCAGCCTTGGTCCAGCGCAGCGTGTCACTGCCCCGGCTGAACGTGACCTTCTTGCCTCCGGGAGCGACGACGATCTTCTCCCAGCCGTCGAAGTCCTTCGTGAGGTGCTTGTCCCACTTGGTCAGCGGGCCCACGGCGACCGCGGCGACCGACTCGGTCGGCGGTTCGCCGTCCGCGCAGTACACGCCGAAGTCACCGAAGGCCGCGACCGTGCCGTCCTTGGCCTTGAGCGTGATCCCCTGGCAGGCGTCGGTCTTGGTCTTGTACACGACGGCCGACTTGGACCACCCCTTGGTGCGGGGGCTGTAGTCCTGCACGAACAGCCCCTTGCCGCGCATGTAGTGCATGGCCACGCGCCGCCCGTCGGCGAGCTTGACCTGCGCGTTGAACGGGCTCGGGCTGCCGCTCCAGGGGATGTCGCTCTTGCGCAGCGGATAGCTGTGGTCGCCGGTCGCCGCCCGGCTCACCGGCTGCGCGCCGCCGCCCCTGACGTCGTCACGCGGCTGACCCACGCTCTGCCCGCACCCGGCCACCAGGCCGAGCACCGCGGCGGCGCCGAGGGCCAGGGCCCGTGCACCCGTTCTGTTCATGTCGTTCCCCCTGTGGAGCGCTGTGGAGCGGTGGCGATGGCGATGGCGCCCCGACGATAGAGCAGCGGTGTCCGCCGTCAGTTGTGGCTGTGCAGCACGTCGTTCAGGCCGCCCCACACCGCGTTGTTCGGGCGGGCCTCGACGGCGCCGCTGACCGAGTTGCGGCGGAAGAGGATGTTGGACGCGCCGGAGAGCTCGCGGGCCTTGACGATCTGTCCGTCGGGCAGGGTCACGCGCGTGCCCGCGGTGACGTACAGACCGGCCTCGACGACGCACTCGTCGCCCAGCGCGATGCCGACGCCCGCCTCGGCGCCGATCAGGCAGCGCTCGCCGATGACGATGCGTACGTTGCCGCCGCCGGACAGCGTGCCCATCGTGGAGGCGCCGCCGCCGATGTCCGAGCCGTCGCCGACGACGACACCGGCGGAGATGCGGCCCTCGACCATGGAGGTGCCGAGCGTGCCCGCGTTGAAGTTCACGAAGCCCTCGTGCATGACCGTGGTGCCCGCGGCGAGGTGCGCGCCGAGGCGGACGCGGTCGGCGTCGGCGATGCGGACGCCCTTCGGCGTGACGTAGTCCGTCATGCGCGGGAACTTGTCGATGGACGTCACGGCGAGGTGCAGGCCCTCGGCGCGGGCGTTGAGCCGCACCTTCTCGACGTCGTCGACGGCGACGGGGCCGAGCGAGGTCCAGGCGACGTTGGCGAGGAAGGCGAACTGGCCGTCCAGGTTCACGCCGTGCGGCTTGACCAGGCGGTGCGAGAGCAGGTGCAGGCGCAGGTAGACGTCGTGGGCGTCCAGCGGCTTGTCGTCGAGGGACCCGATGACCGTACGGACAGCGATGATCTCCACGCCACGGCGGGCGTCCGGGCCGATGGCCTTGCCCGCGCCCGCACCGAGCAGTTCCACGGCGTGCTCGGCGGTCAGCCGCTCACTCCCGGCGGGGCCGGGCTCGGCGACGAGCTCGGGGGCGGGGAACCAGGTGTCGAGAACGGTGCCGTCGGCGGTGACGGTGGCGAGGCCTGCGGCGACGGCGCCGGTGGTGCGGGAAGCGTTCGTGTCGGTCATGGGTGAAACCTAACCGGAGGTGCGCCGCGCAGGCGAACCGGTCTCAAGGTCCGGGCCGCCACGAGGCCCCTTGCGCGGGCCTCACCGCGAATCCCCGCGCTCCCTCAAATGCCGCCGCCCGAAATAGACCGTTCCCACCACACCACCCACCGCACCGACGGCACACAACACGGTCGCCCACTGAGCCATGTCCCGTGTCATCCACAGCAAGCTGACCGCGACCAACGCCAGAGAGATCAGGAACCGCTCCCCATATCCCGGACCACGGCGCCCCATCAGGCCCTCGCCCCCTGTCGGGGGTGCACGAGCAGCCGGTCGAGCATGTCCCGCGCGTACTCCTCCTCGTACTCGCCCCCGGTGAGCAGCACCTGCAGGCTGATGCCGTCCATGAGGGCGACGAGGGCGCGCGCGGTGACCGGGTCGGTCCGCAGTACCAGGACGTCGGCGAGCCCCTGGCACCACTCGGCGGCAACCGGCCGCAGCGCGGGCCTGCGCAGGGCGGCGAGATAGAGCTCGTACTCCAGCTCGACCCCGGACCGCTCCCCCGCGAACCACTCGCCCAGGAGCCTGGCGAGCCCGGCGGCGAGGTCGGCCGCCGGGTCCTCGAACACCTCGCTGGCGGCCATCACCTTGGCGAAGCCCTCGTTGCTCTGCCGGAGCGCGGCGACCATCAACTCGTCGAGGGTCTTGAAGTGGTACGTCGTCGAGCCGAGCGGCACGTCGGCCTCGGCGGCGACCGAGCGGTGGCTGAGCCCGCCGATGCCCTTCGCCCCGACGACGCGGATCGCGGCGTCGATGATGCGCTGGCGGCGCTCGGGATCGTAGCGACGGACCATCAGTGGGCCCCTCCCAGGTTGAGGACGACGACGCCCGCGATGACGAGCGCGATGCCCGCGACCTTGACCATGTTGGCCGACTCCCCCAGGAAGATCATGCCGATGGCGGCCACGGCGGCAGTGCCGATACCGGCCCAGATCGCATACGCGGTGCCCACGGACAGGGTCTTCAGGGTCTGCGCGAGCAGCGTGAAGGCGAGCAGGTAGCCCGCGACCGTGATCAGCGAGGGGACCAGCCTGCTGAACCCCTCGCTGTACTTCATGGCCGTCGTCCCGGCCACCTCCGCCGCGATGGCCGCGGCCAGCAGTGCGTATCCCATGCGTACGAGTGTACATATCGATGCGTACAGGCGTACACAAAAGTGGGTGGTAATCACCGGTCAGAGTGCTCGGCACCCAAGCCCTGCTCTACATCGACCGCCGCATCCGCAGGGAGGGCCTGGCGCACACCCTGCACTCGGCGGCGTGAGCGAACACGACGAAGCCCCCCGGAGAATCCTCCGAGGGGCTTCGCAAGGCGTCGCTCAGACGTTGAACCCGAGCGCCCGAAGCTGCTCACGGCCATCGTCCGTGATCTTGTCGGGGCCCCACGGCGGCATCCAGACCCAGTTGATCCGGAGCTCGTTGACGATGCCCTCCGTCGCGGACTTCGCCTGGTCCTCGATGACGTCGGTCAGCGGGCAGGCCGCGGACGTCAGCGTCATGTCGATCGTGGCGATGTTCGCGTCGTCGATGTGCACGCCGTAGATCAGGCCGAGGTTGACGACGTCGATGCCCAGCTCGGGGTCGACGACGTCGTACAGCGCCTCGCGGACCTCTTCCTCGGAAGCGGGCTTCGTGGTCAGGGTCTCGTTCTCGCTCATGCGGTCTTCCTCTCAGCGACGTCGGCGGCGTCGGTGCCCAGCGCCTGGGCCGTCGCGTCCTTCCACGCCATCCAGCTCAGCAGAGCACACTTCACACGTGCCGGGTACTTGGAGACACCGGCGAACGCGACGGCGTCCTCCAGGATCTCCTCCATCGAGTCGTCCGGCTCCAGCTTGCCCTTGGACTGCATCAGCTCCAGGAACGTGGCCTGGATCTGCTGCGCCTCCTCCAGTTCCTTGCCGACCAGGAGGTCGTTCAGGACGGACGCGCTGGCCTGGCTGATGGAGCAGCCCTGGCCCTCGTACGACACGTCGGCGATCGTCGACCCGTCGTACTTCACGCGCAGCGTGATCTCGTCGCCGCACGTCGGATTGACGTGGTGCACCTCGGCGTCGCCATCGCGCAGACCACGCCCGTGCGGGTGCTTGTAGTGGTCCAGGATGACTTCCTGGTACATCGAATCCAGCTTCACGTTCCCAGCCAGCCCCTCAGCCGAAGAAGTTCCGTACGTGCTCCAGGCCGTCGACGAGAGCGTCGATCTCGCCGGGCGTGGAGTACAGATAGAACGACGCTCGCGTGGTCGCAGGAATTCCGTAGCGGAGGCAGACGGGGCGCGCGCAGTGGTGACCCACGCGGACCGCGATGCCCTGCTCGTCGAGGACCTGGCCCACGTCGTGCGGGTGGATGTCGCCGAGCGTGAAGGAGATCGCGGCGCCGCGCTCCTCCGCCGTCGTCGGACCGATGATGCGCAGGTCCGGGACTTCGAGGAGGCGCTTGACCGCGTACTCGGTGATCGCGTGCTCGTGCGCGGCGATCTTGTCCATGCCGATGGCCGACAGGTAGTCCACGGCCGCACCAAGGCCCACGGCCTGGGAGACCGGCGGCGTGCCCGCCTCGAACTTGTGCGGCGCCGGCGCGTACGTCGACGAGTTCATCGACACGGTCTCGATCATCTCGCCGCCGCCGAGGAAGGGCGGGAGGTCCTCAAGGAGCTCCTGCCGTCCCCACAGGACACCGATGCCCGTCGGGCCGCACATCTTGTGGCCGGTGAAGGCCACGAAGTCGGCCTGCAGCGCCTGCACGTCCAGCGGCATGTGCGGGGCGGCCTGCGAGGCGTCGATCAGGACGAGCGCCCCGACCTCCTGGGCGCGGCGCACGATGGCCTCGACCGGGTTGTGCGTGCCCAGGATGTTGGAGACGAGCACGAAGGAGACGATCTTGGTCTTCTCCGTGATGACCTCTTCGATGTTGGACAGGTCGAGGCGGCCGTCGTCGGTGAGGCCGAACCACTTCAGCTTCGCGCCGGTGCGCTGCGAGAGCAGCTGCCACGGGACGATGTTGGAGTGGTGCTCCATCTCCGTGATGACGATCTCGGTCTCGTGGTCCACGCGGTAGGGCTCGTCGGCCCAGCCCAGCATGTTCGCCACGAGGTTGAGCGACTCGGACGCGTTCTTGGTGAAGATCACCTCGTCGCGACTGGGCGCGTTGATGAACTCCGCGACCTTGTCACGGGCGCCCTCGTACAGCGCCGTGGCCTCCTCGGCGAGGACGTGCACGCCGCGGTGAACGTTGGCGTTGTGCTGCTCGTAGTACTCGTTCAGCACGTCGAGCACCTGGCGCGGCGTCTGCGAGGTCGCCGCGTTGTCCAGGTACACGAGCTTCTTGCCGTCGTGGATCGTGCGATCCAGGATCGGGAAGTCCTTGCGGATCGCCTCGGTGTCGAGGAGGCCGGAGAGCCCCTGGTGGGCCACTGTCACGCGGATGCGCCACCCTTCGTGTAGGCCTCGTAGCCCTCGGCCTCCAGCTTGTCGGCGAGCTCGGCGCCGCCGGACTCGGCGATGCGGCCGTTCGCGAAGACGTGCACGAAGTCGGGCTTGATGTAGCGCAGGATGCGCGTGTAGTGCGTGATGAGGAGGGTGCCGACCTCGCCCGTCTCGCGGACGCGGTTGACGCCGTCCGAGACCTGGCGCAGCGCGTCGACGTCCAGACCGGAGTCCGTCTCGTCGAGGATCGCGATCTTCGGCTTGAGGAGCTCCATCTGCAGGATCTCGTGGCGCTTCTTCTCACCGCCGGAGAAGCCCTCGTTCACGTTGCGCTCGGCGAAGGCCGGGTCCATCTGGAGCTGCTCCATCGCGGACTTGACCTCCTTCACCCAGGTGCGCAGCTTGGGGGCCTCGCCGCGGATCGCCGTCGCCGACGTACGCAGGAAGTTGGAGACCGAGACGCCGGGGACCTCGACCGGGTACTGCATGGCCAGGAACATGCCGGCGCGGGCGCGCTCGTCGACGGACATCTCCAGGACGTCCTCGCCGTCGAGGGTCACGCTGCCCTGGGTGATCGTGTACTTGGGGTGACCCGCGACCGAGTAGGCGAGCGTCGACTTGCCGGAGCCGTTCGGGCCCATGATGGCGTGGGTCTCGCCCTGCTTCACGGTCAGGTCGACGCCCTTGAGGATCTCCTTCGTGGCGTTGTCGGCCTCGACGGTGACGTGCAGGTCCTTGATTTCAAGCGTTGCCATGGGTGCCTCAGGACTCCTGGGAAAGGGAGGCGTGTACGTCAACGAGTACATCGCCCCCTTCGATCTTTACGGGGTATACGGGGACGGGGCGCGTCGCGGGAAGGCCGGACGGCTTGCCGGTGCGGAGGTCGAAGCTGGAGCCGTGCAGCCAGCACTCGATCTGACAGTCCTCCACCTCGCCCTCGGAGAGGGAGACGTTCGCGTGCGAGCAGATGTCGTGAATCGCGTACACCTCGCCCTCGGTGTGGACGACCGAGACCGGCGTGCCGTCGAGTTCCACCCGCTTCGGGGTGTCCTCCTCCAGCTCGCTCAGTCCGCAGGCCCGAACGAAGCGGGCTTGGTCGAGGCTCATGCGACGGTCGCCTCCAGCTCCTCTTCGATCTTCGCGATGAGGCGCTCCTCGACGTCGGGCAGGCCGATCTGCTGGACCAGCTCGGCGAAGAAGCCCCGGACGACGAGGCGGCGGGCCTCCTCCTCCGGGATACCGCGCGACTGCAGGTAGAAGAGCTGCTCGTCGTCGAAGCGGCCGGTCGCCGAGGCGTGGCCCGCGCCGACGATCTCGCCGGTCTCGATCTCGAGGTTCGGCACCGAGTCGACCCGGGCGCCGTCGGTCAGAACCAGGTTGCGGTTCATCTCGTACGTGTCCGTGCCCTCGGCGGCGGCCTCGATGAGGACGTCACCGATCCACACCGCGTGCGCGTTGTCGCCCTGGAGCGCGCCCTTGTAGACGACGTTCGACTTGCAGTGCGGGGTGTTGTGGTCGACCAGGAGGCGGTGCTCCTGGTGCTGGCCCGCGTCGGTGATGTAGAGGCCGAAGAGCTCGGCCTCGCCACCGGTGCCCGCGTAGTTGACGCGGGGGTGCAGACGGACCAGGTCGCCGCCGAAGGTGACGACCACGGACTTGAAGGTGGCGTCGCGGCCGACCAGCGCGTTGTGCTGGGCGACGTGCACCGCCTTGTCGTCCCAGTCCTGGACGGAGACGACGGTGAGCTTGGCGCCGTCGCCGACGACGAAGTCGACGTTGGCGGCGAGCACGGCGTCACCGGTGTGGTCGATGACGACCAGCGCCTCGGCGAACGCGCCGAGCTCGATGACCTGGTGCGCGAAGGCGGTGCCGCCCTCGCCGTGCACGGCGATCCGGATCGGCTCGGTGAGCACCGTCTCCTTGGGGACGGTGACGATCGAGGCCTTCTCGAAGGAGGAGTAGGCCTGCGCGGCGATGCGGTCGACGGGCTTGCCCGCCTTGCCGACGCGCGCGTCGTCCCGGCCGACGGTCTCCTGGGTGACGCCCTCGGGGGCGCTCACCTCTACGCGGATGCCGCCGTCGGCGACCGCGCTGCCGTCGTGCAGCCCGCGCAGGCGCTCCAGCGGCGTGAACCGCCACTCCTCCTCGCGGCCGTGCGGCACCGGGAAGCTGTCCACGTCGAAGGACGGGGGCGCGCTCATGCGGGTCGCGACGGTGGACTCGGCGGCCACCGCGATCGATCCGGCGGTGGTGCTTCCCACCGGGATGTTCTGAGCCTCAGCCATGGCTGTCGTCGTGCTCTCTCTCTGGGTCAAGAAGTCAGTCGCTGCTAAAGAGGAACGGTCTTAACCGACCGAACCCTCCATCTGCAGCTCGATCAGCCGGTTCAGCTCCAGGGCGTACTCCATGGGCAGCTCCTTGGCGATCGGCTCGACGAAGCCGCGCACGATCATCGCCATGGCCTCGAACTCGGTCATGCCGCGGCTCATCAGGTAGAAGAGCTGGTCGTCGGAGACCTTGGAGACGGTCGCCTCGTGGCCCATGGAGACGTCGTCCTCGCGGACGTCGACGTAGGGGTAGGTGTCCGAGCGCGAGATCGTGTCGACGAGCAGCGCGTCGCAGAGCACGTTCGACTTCGATCCGGCGGCGCCCTCACCGATCTCGACGAGGCCGCGGTACGACGTACGACCGCCGCCGCGCGCCACCGACTTGGAGACGATGTTGGAGGAGGTGTTCGGCGCCATGTGGACCATCTTGGAGCCGGCGTCCTGGTGCTGGCCCTCGCCCGCGAAGGCGATGGACAGGGTCTCGCCCTTGGCGTGCTCGCCCATGAGGTAGACGGCGGGGTACTTCATCGTCACCTTGGAGCCGATGTTGCCGTCGATCCACTCCATGGTCGCGCCCTCGTACGCCACGGCGCGCTTGGTGACCAGGTTGTAGACGTTGTTCGACCAGTTCTGGATCGTCGTGTAGCGGCAGCGGCCGCCCTTCTTCACGATGATCTCGACCACGGCGGAGTGCAGCGAGTCCGACTTGTAGATCGGCGCGGTGCAGCCCTCGACGTAGTGAACGTAGGCGTCCTCGTCGACGATGATCAGGGTCCGCTCGAACTGACCCATGTTCTCCGTGTTGATGCGGAAGTAGGCCTGGAGCGGGATCTCGACGTGCACGCCCTTGGGGACGTAGATGAACGAGCCGCCGGACCACACGGCCGTGTTCAGCGAGGCGAACTTGTTGTCACCGACGGGGATGACGGTCCCGAAGTACTCCTTGAAGAGCTCCGGGTGCTCCTTCAGCGCCGTGTCGGTGTCCATGAAGATGACGCCCTGCTCCTCCAGGTCCTCGCGGATCTGGTGGTAGACGACCTCGGACTCGTACTGGGCCGCGACACCGGCGACGAGGCGCTGCTTCTCCGCCTCGGGGATGCCGAGCTTGTCGTACGTGCTCTTGATGTCCTCGGGCAGGTCCTCCCAGGACTGTGCCTGCTTCTCCGTGGACCGCACGAAGTACTTGATGTTGTCGAAGTCGATGCCCGACAGGTCCGAGCCCCAGTTCGGCATGGGCTTCTTGTCGAACAGGCGCAGGCCCTTGAGGCGCAGCTTCGTCATCCACTCGGGCTCGGACTTCTTGGCCGAGATGTCCTTGACGACGTCCTCGTTGATGCCGCGCTTGGCTGAGGCACCGGCCACGTCCGAGTCGGCCCAGCCGTATTCGTACGTGCCCAGACCCTCGAGTTCGGGGTGGGCAGTCTCCGTGGGGAGCGTCATGCGGGGTTCCTCCCGGCCGTGCTTGCTGATGCTGGTGTGGTGGTCCGTTTGGTACTGCTGCTGCCGCTGCCGCCGCTGCGCGGAATGAACGTCGTGCAGACGCCGTCTCCGTGGGCGATGGTGGCGAGGCGCTGCACATGCGTGCCGAGGAGCTCGGAGAACATCTCCGTCTCCGCCTCGCAGAGCTGCGGAAACTTTTCGGCGACATGGGCGACCGGGCAGTGGTGCTGGCAGAGCTGTTCGCCGACCGGTGCGCTGCGCGCCGTAGCAGCGTACCCGTCTGCGGTCAACGCCTTCGCCAGAGCCTCGGTGCGCCGTTCGGGGGGCGCGGCGTTCATCGCCTGCTTGTACGTCTCGGCCTGGGCGACGATCCTCGCCCGGGCGAAATCGACGACGGCCCCTTCGCCGTGGTGCTCGGCGATCCACCGGAGCGCGTCCGCGGCCAGCTTGTCGTACGACTGGTCGAAGGCGTCGCGCCCGCAGTCGGTCAGTGCGAAGACCTTGGCGGGGCGGCCCCGGGTCCGTGCGCCGTACACCCGCTGCTCGCGGGGCTCGACGACGTTCTCGTGCGCGAGGGCGTCGAGGTGCCTGCGGACGGCCGCCTGGGTGAGGCCGAGGCGCTTCGCGAGATCGGCGACGGTGGACGGGCCGTGATCCAGGATGGACCGCGCGACCCGGTTGCGCGTCGAGCGGTCCGAGCGCGACCCAGCCGCGAGTTCCTCCTGCGGAGCCTCGCCAACGTTTTTCACAACGCCATTGTTGCGTAATTCCTCAGAGCCTGACAACCCACGCCTTGATCACCGAACGGTGCGCTGCATCACTTAGGCATACCTAAGCTGACCTGCGGAAACGATCACTGATCGATCAATTCGGTGGCGCGGGCGGGGCTCTTCGGGGAGACTCCCTGACCATGCCGACACCCCCTCCGACCGGCCCTTTGTGCACCCGCGAGTCACTCGGGGACGAGCTTTTGAAGCTCGGCGTGCGCCCCGGCGAGACGCTCCTCGCGCACACCTCGCTCAGCTCGCTCGGGTGGGTCAGCGGCGGAGTGGTCGCACTCGTCCAGGCGCTCCTCGACGCGCTGGGCCCCGACGGCACGCTGGTGGTCCCCACCCACACCGGTGACAACTCCGAGCCCTCGGTGTGGCAGAACCCGCCCGTGCCCGAGGAATGGTGGCCGGTCCTGCGCGCGTCGATGCCCGCGTACGACCCGCTGACCTCGCCCTCCTTCGGCGTCGGCGTCGTCCCCGAAGCCGTGCGCACCTGGCCTGGCGCCCTGCGCAGCACCCACCCGCACGCGTCCTTCGCGGCGCTCGGCCCCGCCGCCGCCACGATCACCACCGGGCACGCCCGCGCCTCCAGCTTCGGCGAGCGCAGCCCGCTGGCACACCTGGAGAAGGCGGGCGCCCGGGTCCTGCTGCTCGGCGCGGGCTACGACTCCTGCACCGCCTTCCACCTGGCCCAGTACCGGATCCCGGGCCCCGAGACCGAGAACTCCTTCGCGGTCATGACGCCCCGGGGACGCCAGTGGACGACCGTCCGGGAGCCCGCGTCCCCCAGTGACCGCTTCGAGGAACTCGGCGCGGACTTCGAGCGGGACACGGAGGTCGTACGAGGACGCGTGGGCGCCGCCGACGCGCGGCTGTTCCCGGTGGCCGACGCCGTCGCGTACGCCGAGCGGTGGCTGGCGCCGCCCGCCTAGAGGTCCTCCTCGCGCTCGGGCCGCCCCATGAACCAGTACGAACCGGCCACGAGCAGCCCGCCGCCGACCACGTTCGCGGGCACCGTGAAGAGGAGATTGCGCCCAAAATCGGCCGAGCCCGCGCCGCCGTCGAGGATCGCAAGGGCGAACAGCGCCATGTCCGCCACGCAGGGTCACGCATCGACGCTAGGTCCCGATTCGTGCGCGTACGGACGGAAAAGGCCCCTGGGAAGGGGACCGCCGCCCCGCGCGTCCGGGACCTCGGGCCCGTACCTAGACTGGCTCACCATGCGAAACGAGCCCGTCGTCCAGATCGAGAATCTGGTCAAGCGGTACGGACCCAAGACCGCGGTGGACGGTCTCGACCTGAGCGCCGGAGCCGGTATCACCGCCGTCCTCGGCCCCAACGGCGCGGGCAAGACCACCACGATCGAGACCTGCGAGGGCTACCGGAAGCCGGACTCCGGCACCGTGCGCGTCCTCGGCCTTGACCCGGTCCGCGAGGCCGCCGCGCTGCGGCCCCGCGTCGGCGTGATGCTCCAGTCCGGCGGCGTCTACTCCGGCGCCCGCGCCGACGAGATGCTCCGCCACGTGGCCAAGCTGCACGCCGAACCGCTGGACGTGAACGCGCTCATCGAACGCCTCGGCCTCGGCAGCTGCGGCCGCACCACCTACCGGCGGCTCTCCGGCGGCCAGCAGCAGCGCCTGGCGCTCGCCATGGCCGTGGTCGGCAGGCCCGAGCTGGTCTTCCTCGACGAGCCGACCGCGGGCCTCGACCCGCAGGCACGCAGGGCGACCTGGGAGCTCGTGCGCGACCTGCGCCGCGACGGGGTCTCCGTCATCCTCACCACGCACCACATGGACGAGGCCGAGGAGCTCTCCGACGACGTCGCGATCGTCGACGCAGGCAAGGTCATCGCCCAGGGCAGCCCCGACGAGCTGTGCCGCGGCGGCGCCGAGAACACCCTGCGCTTCACCGGCCGCCCCGGCCTCGACGTCGGCTCGCTCCTCAAGGCCCTGCCCCCGGACTCCGCCGCGGCCGAACTGACCCCGGGCGCCTACCGCGTGAGCGGCACGGTCGACCCGCAGCTGCTCGCCACGGTCACCTCGTGGTGCGCGCAGCACGGGGTCATGCCGGACCGGATCTCGGTCGAACGCCACACCCTGGAAGACGTCTTCTTGGAGCTCACAGGCAAGGAGCTGCGCGGATGAGCGCCGCCGGAACGTACACGCCGAAGCCGGGCGCCGCCCCGCTCCCCCGCATGATCGCGGCGCAGGCGGCCCTGGAGACGAAGATGCTGCTGCGCAACGGCGAGCAGCTGCTCCTCACCGTCATCATCCCGACCCTGCTGCTCGTCCTCTTCAGCGCGGTCGACATCGTCGACACGGGCAAGGGCGAGGCCGTGGACTTCCTCGCGCCCGGCATCCTCGCGCTCGCCGTGATGTCGACGGCGTTCACCGGGCAGGCCATCGCGACGGGCTTCGAGCGCCGGTACGGGGTGCTCAAGCGGCTCGGCGCCTCGCCGCTGCCGCGCTGGGGCCTGATGACGGCGAAGACACTCTCGGTGCTGGTCACCGAGGTGCTGCAGATCGTGCTCGTCACGGTCATCGCGTTCGCGCTCGGCTGGTCGCCGCACGGCAACCCGTTCGCCGTGCTGCTGCTCCTGGTGCTCGGCACCGCGGCGTTCTCCGGGCTCGGCCTGCTGATGGCGGGCACGCTCAAGGCGGAGGCGACGCTAGCCGCGGCGAACCTCGTCTTCCTGCTGCTGCTCATGGGCGGCGGCGTGATCGTCCCCCTCGACAAGTTCCCCGACGCGGCGCAGACGCTCCTCGGACTGCTCCCCATCTCGGCGCTCTCGGACGGCCTGCGCGACGTCCTGCAGCACGGCGCGGGCATGCCGTGGCAGGACCTCGGCATCCTCGCGGTGTGGTCGGTGCTCGGGCTCGGCGCGGCGGCGAAGTTCTTCCGCTGGGAGTAGAAGTTCTTCCGCCGGGAGTAATCGCGGTCACAAAAGCACCGCATACGTCCCCCTCGTGAAGCCGTGCACAAGCGGCCCCCTACGATGGTGCGCGTGCCAAACGTGACCCGAGCCGACATCGCTCAAGCCGTGCGGAACCCGCTCGCCTTCATCGCCGAGCGCTGGACCCCCACCCAGCGGACCGTCCAGCAGGCGGCCCTGATCTCCCTCGCCATGACGGTCCTCATCGTGGTGACGGGCGGCGCCGTCCGGCTGACAGGATCGGGCCTCGGCTGCCCGACCTGGCCCAAGTGCACGGACGATTCGCTGACCGCGACGCAGGAGATGGGCTTCCACGGAGCCATCGAGTTCGGCAACCGCATGCTGGCGTACGTGCTGTCCGCGGCCGTCGGCTGGGCGATCATCGCGGCCCGCTCGCAGAAGCCGATGCGGCGCAGCCTCGTCCGGCTCGGCTGGGTGCAGTTCTGGCTGGTCATGGGCAATGCCGTGCTCGGCGGCATCGTCGTCCTCGTCGGTCTGAACCCGTACACGGTCGCGGCACACTTCCTGCTCTCCTCCGCCCTGATCGCGGTCGCCGTCATCATGTGGCAGCGGACCCGTGAGGGCGACGCCGAGCCGCGGCCGCTGGTCGGCAAGGCCGTGGTGCAGCTCGTCTGGTTCCTGGTCGGGGTCTCGGCCCTGCTGATCGTGGTGGGCACCGTCGTGACGGGCTCCGGGCCGCACGCGGGCGACTCCAGCGAAGTCCCGCGCATGGGCGTCGACTGGGAGACGGTCAGCAAGATCCATGCGGTCCTCGCGTGGATCGTGGTGACGCTGACGTTCGCCCTGTGGTTCGTCCTGAAGGCGGTCGACGCGCCGCCCGGCCCGCTGGTCCGCACCCGCCAGCTGTTCCTGATCCTGCTGTCGCAGGGCGCGATCGGTTACGTCCAGTACTTCACGGACCTGCCGGAGCTCCTGGTCGGGCTGCACATGCTCGGCTCATGCGTGGTGTGGATCGCCGTGGTGCGCGTCCTGCTCTCGCTGCGGGAGCGGCCGCTCACCACGGCCGACCTGCCCGCCCAGGCGGACGACTCACGGCTCTCGGCCGTCTGACCCGCCCGGCAGTCCGTACACCCGCCGCGCGTTGCCCGCGGCGATGAGCCCCGCCACGCGCTGCGCGTCGGTGAGCGACCAGGCGCCCTCCGCGACCCAGGTGCCGAGCACCCGCCCGAGTGCCTCCCTGAAGAGGGAGGCCCCGACGACGTGCAGTTCGGGCAGCCCGTGGGCGCCGCTGGAGAACAGCAGCTTGCCGAAGGGCGCCAGTTCGAGGATCTCGGCGAGCACGGCGGCCGCGCGGGCCCCGGTGCGGACGAGCGCGGGGCCCAGATCGGCGTACACGTGCGGGAAGACGGCCGCGAGGTGCGCGGCGCTGCGGTGGTACGGATAGCCGTGCAGCAGCACCAGATCGGTGCCGAGCCCGGCGGTGGCCCGCGCGAACTCCCCGAAGTACGTCTGCGGGTCCCCGGCCCCCGCGTGCAGTTGCAGCGGCCTGCCCGAGGCCACCGCGATCCACAGCAGGTGCCGCAGCAGCACGGGATCGGTGAGCACGCCGCCCACCTGCCGCCCCGCGAGCCAGCGCCCCACCGCGCCCCGCACCTCGCCGGGCCCCGGCGGCTCCGGGGCGAGGGCGAGCGGGTGCCGCACGCCCGCGACCGAGGTGAAGGCGACGGCTCCGACGGCGGCCGCGTGCACGGACTCCGCGAGGTTGGCGAGGAACGAGTCGGCGGTGCCCGAGGTGTCCGCGACCTGCTCGGCCAGTAATTCCAGGCGGACGATCTCGCGGGCGTCGGCGGCGCCGGTGGAGGCCATCTCGCCGGGCCCGGTCAGGTCCCCGGGCAGCCCCGTGTCGACGAGATACGTGGTGATGCCGCTGCCTCGGAGGAGGCGCCGCCCCGATTCCAGAACGCCCAGTTCGCGGCGGCGGGCGAGATAGCGGGCCGGTCGGCAGTGCGGCTCGATGCCGAGCAGGGGCGGGCACCAGCGGCGCACCGCGAAGCCGGTCTGGGTGTCGAAGAAGGTGGTGCCGGGGGCGGGTGGTCCCTCGCCCCGGCCGAGGTGGGCCTCGAAGGTGCCGAGGCCCAGCTCCGTACGGAGGACGCCATGGCAGTACTGATCCACCAGGGACGGCGTTTCGATCATCCGGGCTCCCGATAGATGGACCGTGCTTCTACGGTCCTAACGGGTGAACCGGGTGTCAGGTGTTGCTTTCGGCGGTTATCGGCGCGAGCCGTTGCGGGGGGCCGCGGGCCGGTGCCGGGTCCGTCAGCCGTTGCTCGGGCCGCCGATCTGGATGCCCGCCATCCGCTTCCATTCGTAGGGGCCGGTCTTCACCTTGGCGGCGAATTCCCCCGCGAAGTCCTCGTGCACGGTGATCCCGGCCTTTTCCACCGCGCTCTGCGCGATGGCGTAGGTGGGCGCCACCAGGTCGCCCCAGCCACCGTCCTCGCCGACGAGGACGATCCGGGTGCCCTCGTGCCCGATGTACGCGAGCTGTCCCTCGGCCCCGCCGTGGGCCTGCGCGAAGGCGCCGATCTCCTTGGCGAGCCGGGCCGCCCTGCGCTCGGCCTTGACGGCCTGCTTGCTGTCGTCCACCTGCTGCGTGTCTGCCATGAGCAGGATGCTACCGACGGGTAGATCAACTGGCGACGGGCGGGGCACGTGGCGTGCAACACCACGTGCCCCGCCCGTCGGCAAAGCCCTCGTTCGTGGACCCTCAGCGCAGGAAGGGGTCCACCGCCACGGCGACGAAGAGCAGCGAGACGTAGGTGATGGACCAGTGGAAGAGCCGCATCTCCTTGAGCTTGCCGCCCGTGACCTCCGCCTTGGCCCGGGTCTGCAGCCCGTGCGCCTCCCACAGCCAGTAGCCGCCGGTCACCAGCGCCACCACGGTGTAGAACCAGCCGGTGTAGCCGAGCGGCTGCAGCAGCAGCGAGACGGCGACCATGACCCAGCTGTAGAGGACGATCTGGCGGGCGACCACCTTGTTGGAGGCGACGACCGGCAGCATCGGCACGCCGACGCGCGCGTAGTCGTCCTTGACCTTCATGGAGAGCGGCCAGTAGTGCGGCGGCGTCCAGAAGAACATGACGAGGAAGAGGACGATCGGCGCCCACGACATGGAGTTGGTGACCGAGGACCAGCCGATCAGGACCGGCAGACAGCCCGCGATGCCGCCCCAGACGATGTTCTGGGAGGTCCGGCGCTTCAGGATCATCGTGTAGATGACCACGTAGAAGAGCAGTGCGCCGAGCGAGAGCCACGCGGAGAGCCAGTTGACGGCGAAGCCGAACAGCAAGGTGGAGATGACCGCGAGGGCGATGCCGAAGACGAGGCACTCGCGGGGACTGACCATGCCGGTCACCAGTGGCCGCTGCGACGTGCGGTCCATCAGCGCGTCGATGTCGCGGTCGATGTACATGTTGAGCGCGTTCGCGCCCCCCGCGGAGAGGTATCCGCCCAGGCAGGTCACGAAGACCAGCCACAGGTCCGGCACTCCTTGCTCGGCGAGGAACATCACCGGAACGGTGGTGATGAGCAGAAGCTCGATGATCCGCGGCTTGGTCAGTGCCACGAACGCCTTGACACGAGCCCCGAACGGCCGATGGCTCGGGCTAAGGTCCGTCCCGGAAACCCCCGCTGGACGGGATTCAACGGCCGTCACGCACACCCCTGACAGAGACATCCCAGCGAGCCGACCAGCACCTTCAGACATGAAGGTCCGGTAAAGGCCCGCGCGTACCACGCCACTGTAGACGTTGCCCATACCTCGCCCTTCGCGGGGGTGGGTTCGTGTTGGGCGGCCGGTCGAACGGCGTCCGGGACGACTTGAGTCGCCACATGAGCGGAACCGTGCGTTCATTGAGCGGACAAATGGGCGATACCTATGGCCTTTTGAGCGGACATATGAGCGAGCCCGTATTCACTTGCGGAATGCCTGCGCTTTCCTTTCGGGAGGCGCATCCTCGCATGTCACTGCAGTCTGGAATGACTCGAAAAAATGAGCGTTCTAGCAGCGGTAGGCTCGACATCGGCCGGTGGGATCTGCATCGCCGGCATTCGACATGTGGAGAGGAGCCCTGACTCAGGGTGAGCACCAAGCCGACCACCACAGACCTCGAGTGGACCGAACTGGACCAGCGGGCCGTTGACACCGCCCGCGTCCTGGCCATGGATTCCGTACAGAAGGTCGGCAACGGCCATCCCGGTACGGCCATGAGCCTCGCGCCCGCCGCGTACACCCTCTTCCAGAAGGTGATGCGCCACGACCCGGCGGACGCCGAGTGGACCGGCCGCGACCGGTTCGTCCTCTCTGCGGGCCACTCGTCCCTGACCCTCTACATCCAGCTGTACCTGGCCGGCTTCGGCCTGGAGCTGGATGACCTGAAGGCCTTCCGCACCTGGGGTTCGAAGACCCCGGGCCACCCGGAGTACGGCCACACGGTGGGCGTGGAGACGACCACGGGACCGCTGGGCCAGGGCGTTGCCAACGCCGTGGGCATGGCGATGGCCGCCCGCTACGAGCGCGGTCTGTTCGACCCGGAGACGACCGACGGCTCGTCGCCGTTCGACCACTTCGTCTACGCCATCGCCGGTGACGGCTGCCTCCAGGAGGGCATCTCCGGCGAGGCCTCGTCGCTGGCCGGGCACCAGAAGCTCGGCAACCTGGTCCTGCTGTGGGACGACAACCACATCTCGATCGAGGGCGACACCGAGACCGCGGTCTCCGAGGACACCCTCAAGCGGTACGAGGCGTACGGCTGGCACGTCCAGCGCGTGGCGCCCAAGGAGGACGGCGACCTCGACCCCGCCGCGCTCTACGCCGCCATCCAGGCCGCCAAGGCCGAGACCGAGCGCCCCTCCTTCATCGCGATGCGCTCGATCATCGCCTGGCCCGCCCCGAACGCGCAGAACACCGAGGCCGCCCACGGCTCGGCGCTCGGCGACGAGGAAGTGGCCGCCACCAAGCGCGTCCTCGGCTTCGACCCGGAGCAGAACTTCGAGGTCTCCGACGAGGTCCTGGCGCACGCCCGCAAGGCGCTCGACCGCGGCCGCGAGGCCAAGGCCGAGTGGGAGAAGGGCTTCGCCGCCTGGCGCACCGCCGACTCCGCGCGCGCGGCCGAGTTCGACCGCATCTCCGCGGGCGAGCTGCCCGAGGGCTGGGAGGAGAAGCTCCCGGAGTTCGAGACCGGCAAGGGGCTCGCCACGCGTGCCGCGTCCGGCAAGGTCCTGCAGGCGCTCGGTGCGGTCATCCCCGAGCTGTGGGGCGGCTCCGCCGACCTGGCGGGCTCCAACAACACCACCATCGACAAGAACTCCTCGTTCCTGCCGAAGGGCAACCCGCTGCCGGAGGCCGACCCGTACGGCCGCACGATCCACTACGGCATCCGCGAGCACTCCATGGCCGCGGAGATGAACGGCATCGCGCTGCACGGCAACACCCGCATCTACGGCGGCACCTTCCTGGTGTTCTCCGACTACATGCGCAACGCCGTGCGTCTGTCCGCGCTGATGCACCTGCCGGTGACGTACGTGTGGACGCACGACTCGATCGGCCTCGGCGAGGACGGCCCGACCCACCAGCCGGTCGAGCACCTGGCCTCGCTGCGCGCCATCCCGGGACTGAACGTCGTGCGCCCGGCCGACGCGAACGAGACCGTCATCGCGTGGCGCGAGATCCTCAAGCGCTACACCAAGGAGTTCGGCAAGGGCGCCCCGCACGGCCTCGCGCTGACCCGCCAGGGCGTGCCCACGTACGAGCGCAACGAGGACGCCGCCAAGGGTGGTTACGTCCTGTTCGAGGCCGAGGGCGGCAAGCCCGAGGTCGTACTCATCGGCACCGGCTCCGAGGTCCAGCTCGCCGTCGAGGCGCGCGAGCAGCTGCAGGCCGCGGGCGTCCCGACGCGAGTCGTCTCGATGCCGTCGGTCGAGTGGTTCGAGGAGCAGGAGCAGGGGTACCGCGAGAGCGTGCTGCCGCCGTCGGTGAAGGCGCGCGTGGCGGTCGAGGCGGGCATCGGCCTGACCTGGCACCGCTTCGTCGGTGACGCCGGTCGCATCGTTTCGCTGGAGCACTTCGGTGCTTCCGCGGATGCCAAGGTGCTCTTCCGCGAGTTCGGGTTCACCGCGGACGCGGTGGCCCAGGCGGCGCGGGAATCGATCGCCGCCGCTCAGCGCTGACGCTCATATACGACCAAGTAGGAGATGTAATTCCATGACAGACGCACTCAAGCGCCTTTCCGAAGAAGGCGTCGCGATCTGGCTGGACGACCTGTCGCGCAAGCGGATCACGTCCGGCAACCTCGCCGAGCTGATCGACCAGCAGCACGTCGTGGGCGTCACGACCAACCCCTCGATCTTCCAGAAGGCGATCTCGTCGGGCGACGGTTACGAGCAGCAGCTCGCCGACCTCGCCGCCCGCAAGGTCACCGTCGAAGAGGCCATCCGCATGATCACGACGGCGGACGTCCGTGACGCCGCCGACATCCTGCGTCCGGTCTTCGACTCGACGGGCGGCCAGGACGGCCGCGTGTCGATCGAGGTCGACCCGCGCCTGGCGCACAACACGGCGGCCACGGTCGCCGAGGCCAAGCAGCTGGCCTGGCTGGTGGACCGGCCGAACACGCTCATCAAGATCCCGGCCACCAAGGCGGGCCTCCCGGCGATCACCGAGGTCATCGGCCTCGGCATCAGCGTCAACGTGACGCTGATCTTCTCGCTGGAGCGCTACCGCGCGGTCATGGACGCCTTCCTCGCCGGCCTGGAGAAGGCCAAGGAGCGCGGCCTGGACCTCTCCAAGATCCACTCGGTGGCGTCCTTCTTCGTGTCCCGCGTGGACACCGAGATCGACAAGCGCCTGGACGGCATCGGCACGGACGAGGCCAAGTCCCTCAAGGGTAAGGCCGCGCTCGCCAACGCGCGGCTGGCGTACGAGGCGTACGAGGAGGTCTTCTCCTCCGACCGCTGGGCCGCCCTGGACAAGGCGCAGGCCAACAAGCAGCGTCCGCTGTGGGCCTCGACCGGCGTCAAGGACCCCGCGTACAAGGACACGCTGTACGTCGACGACCTCGTCGCGCCCAACACGGTGAACACCATGCCGGAGGCGACCCTGGAGGCCGCGGCCGACCACGGTCAGGTCACCGGCAACACCATCGCGGGCACGTACGACCAGTCGCGCGCGGAGATCGCCGCGGTGGAGAAGCTCGGCATCGCCTACGACGACGTCGTGCAGCTCCTCGAGGACGAGGGCGTCGAGAAGTTCGCGGCGTCCTGGAACGACCTGCTCAAGTCGACTGAGGCCGAGCTCCAGCGCCTCGCTCCCGCGAAGGGCTGACCCACCTTGTCAAGCAGCAATCCGCTGCGTGACGCCGCAGACCGACGGCTCCCGCGTATCGCGGGGCCGTCGGGCCTGGTCATCTTCGGCGTCACGGGCGATTTGTCCCGCAAAAAGCTGATGCCTGCCGTCTACGACCTCGCCAACCGAGGTCTGTTGCCGCCGGGCTTCTCCCTCATCGGGTTCGCCCGCCGCGAGTGGCAGGACGAGGACTTCGCGCAGGAGGTGCACGACGCCGTCAAGCAGCACGCGCGCACGCCCTTCCGCGAGGAGGTCTGGCAGCAGCTCATCCAGGGCATGCGCTTCGTCCAGGGCAACTTCGACGACGACGACGCCTTCGAGCAGCTCAAGGCCACCATCCAGGAGCTGGACAAGGCGCAGGGAACGGGCGGCAACTTCGCCTTCTACCTGTCCGTGCCCCCGAAGTTCTTCCCCCAGGTCGTCCAGCAGCTCAAGAAGCACGAGCTGGCGGACGCCCCCGAGGGCTCCTGGCGGCGCGCCGTCATCGAGAAGCCGTTCGGCCACGACCTGGCGTCCGCGCAGGACCTGAACGCGATCGTGCACGAGGTGTTCGCGCCGGACCAGGTGTTCCGGATCGACCACTACCTCGGCAAGGAGACCGTCCAGAACATCCTGGCGCTCCGCTTCGCCAACCAGATGTTCGAGCCGATCTGGAACCGGTCGTACGTCGACCACGTCCAGATCACGATGGCCGAGGACATCGGCATCGGCGGCCGCGCCGGTTACTACGACGGCATCGGCGCCGCCCGTGACGTCATCCAGAACCACCTGCTCCAGCTGATGGCGCTGACCGCGATGGAGGAGCCCGCCTCCTTCGACGCCAACGCGCTCGTCGCGGAGAAGGCGAAGGTCCTCGGCGCCGTCCGGCTGCCGAAGGACCTCGGCAAGGCCACGGTGCGCGGCCAGTACTCCGCGGGCTGGCAGGGCGGCGAGAAGGTCGTCGGCTATCTGCAGGAAGACGGCATCGACGCCAAGTCGAAGACCGACACCTACGCCGCGATCAAGCTGGAGGTGGACAACCGCCGCTGGGCGGGCGTCCCCTTCTACCTGCGCACCGGCAAGCGCCTGGGCCGCCGCGTCACCGAGATCGCGGTCGTCTTCCAGCGCGCGCCCCACTCCCCCTTCGACCACACCGCCACCGAGGAGCTCGGGCAGAACGCGATCGTCATCCGCGTCCAGCCCGACGAGGGCATCACGGTGCGGTTCGGCTCGAAGGTGCCCGGCACCTCCATGGAGATCCGGGACGTCTCGATGGACTTCGCGTACGGCGAGTCCTTCACCGAGTCCAGCCCGGAGGCGTACGAGCGCCTGATCCTCGACGTCCTGCTCGGCGACGCCAACCTCTTCCCGCGCACGGAGGAGGTCGAGCTGTCCTGGAACATCCTCGACCCGATCGAGGAGTACTGGGACAAGCACGGCAAGCCCGCGCAGTACGCGTCCGGCACCTGGGGCCCGGCCGAGGCGGACGAAATGCTCGCACGAGACGGACGGAGCTGGCGCCGGCCATGAAGATCGACCTCACGGACACCACGTCCAGCAAGATCAACAAGGCGCTCGTGCAGGGCCGCCGCGCGATCGGGACCCCGGCCGTCGGCATGGTGCTCACCCTCGTCATCGTCACCGACGAGGAGAACGCCTACGACTCACTGAAGGCGGCCAGCGAGGCGTCCCGCGAGCACCCCTCGCGCACCCTCGTGGTCATCAAGCGCGCCGCCCGCTCGCCCCGCGACCGCACCACCTCGCGCCTCGACGCCGAGGTCCGGGTCGGCGCGGACGCGGGCACCGGCGAGACGGTGATCCTGCGGCTGTACGGCGAGGGCATCAACCACGCCCAGTCCGTCGTCCTGCCGCTGCTGCTGCCCGACGCCCCCGTGGTCGCCTGGTGGCCGGTGAACGCCCCGCTGGACCCCGCCAAGGACCCGCTCGGTGCCCTGGCCCAGCGCCGCGTGACGGACACGTACGCCGCGGAGCAGCCGATCCACGAGCTGACCGCGCGCGCCGAGGCCTACCACCCCGGCGACACGGACCTGTCCTGGACCCGCATCACCCCGTGGCGCTCCATGCTGGCCGCCGCGCTCGACCAGGTCACCTGCAAGGTCACCTCGGTGCAGGTGGAGGGCGAGGAGTTCAACCCGAGCTGCGAGCTGCTCGCCATGTGGCTTGCGGACCGCCTCGACGTCCCCG
The DNA here is from genome assembly GCF_056437465.1 of Streptomyces sp. NPDC042371. NCBI lineage: Bacteria > Bacillati > Actinomycetota > Actinomycetes > Kitasatosporales > Streptomycetaceae > Streptomyces > Streptomyces sp. NPDC042371. The sequence goes on from NZ_JBWKAP010000018.1 coordinate 109,508, forward strand.
TGCAGCGCACGCTGTCGGCGGGCCCCGGTCTGACCGGCGTACGCCTGGAGACCACCTGTGGTCCCATCGTGCTCGACCGGGCCGACGGCGCGCTCGCCACGCTCTCCATCCAGGGGCAGCCCGACCGTGCGGTGGCACTCAAGCGCCGCGAGACGGCCGAGCTGATCGCCGAGGAGCTGCGGCGTCTGGACCCGGACGACACCTATGCGTCCGCGCTGAAGTTCGGCGTGGACCGCCTGGGCGAGCCCGCGGAGCAGACGGCGTCCCTCGCCGACGAGAAGCCCGCCGAGGAGTCGAAGTCCGCGGCGGCCACGTCGGAACCCGCCAAGAAGGCCCCGGCCAAGAAGACCGCGGCGAAGAAGGCGGCGGCGAAGTGACCGCGGCTCCGCAGCTCGTCGTCCACCGCGACAAGGAGCTGATGGCGCAGGCCGCGGCGGCCCGCCTCATCACGAAGATCGTCGACGCGCAGGCCGCCCGCGGCCACGCGTCGGTGGTCCTCACCGGCGGCCGCAACGGCAACGGCGTGCTGGCCGCGCTGGCGTCGTCCCCCGCGAAGGACGCGATCGACTGGTCGCGTCTGGACCTGTGGTGGGGCGACGAGCGCTTCCTGCCGGACGGCGACCCGGAGCGCAACTACACCCAGGCCAAGGAGGCGCTGCTCGACTCGGTGCCCCTCAACCCGGCCCGGGTGCACCCGATGCCCGCGTCGGACGGCGCGTACGAGGTGGACGCGGCGGCGGAGATCTACGCCGCCGAACTCACCGCGGCCGCGGGCCCGGAGGACCACGGCCCCGTGCCGACCTTCGACGTCCTGATGCTCGGCGTCGGCCCGGACACGCACGTCGCGTCGCTCTTCCCGGAGCTCCCCGCGGTGCGCGAGACGGAGCGCTCGGTGGTCGGCGTGCACGGCGCGCCGAAGCCCCCGCCGACCCGCGTCACGCTCACGCTCCCGGCGATCCGGGCGGCCCGCGAGGTGTGGCTGCTCGCGGCGGGCGAGGACAAGGCGAACGCCGCGGCCATCGCCCTGTCGGGCGCCGGAGAGGTGCAGGCCCCCGCGGCCGGTGCCTACGGCCGCTCGCGCACGCTGTGGCTCCTGGACGCCGCGGCGGCCTCCCAGCTCCCCCCGGAGCTGTATCCACCGGCCGTCGCATAGCCATGCACACCTTGAGGGCCCCGCACCGGACGGTGCGGGGCCCTCAGGCGTCCACGAGGGCGCGGCGGTAGCTGCTGCCGTCCTGTTCGCGGACGAGGAGGCCGTCGGTGACGCAGTACCTCCGCAGCGCCGCCGTGTCGTCGTGGACGGTGCGGAACGCGTCGTTGATCTCGCCCTCGCTGTAGGTGCGGTCGGCGTCGAAGAGGGCGTCCGTGAGGTGGACGAGGAGTTCGTGGCGCACGACGGGACGGACCGGAATGGCCGTGAGGCGGCCGTGCGCGAAGAAGCCGGTGAGGCGGCGCGGCACCGTGGGATGGGCGTGCGCGTCGACGGGGTCCGGGGAGCGCCGGAAGACGGCCGGGTCGGCCCGCAGCGATCCGTCGGGCAGCCGCTCCACGAGCCCGGTGGCGAGGAGGCGTCCCAGGTGCTTGCGGGCGACGGCGGAGTCGGCCTCGCGCGGCGGCAGGTCGTCGAGGACTATCCGCGCGTACAGCCGGAGTCTGTCGGGGTCGGCGAGCGCGGCGTGCAGCTGGTCCATGACGGGGTCCCCTCCCGGCGGGTGACAGAGCCGAAGCAGTGTCACCCGCCGGGCGGTTCGCCCGCATCCGATTATCGCCTGATGAGACTCAACGCCCGCGCAGGTCCCGGTACTTGGCGACCAGAGCGGTGGTCGACCCGTCCAGGTCGGGCACCTCGGCGCCCTCGGTCAGCGCGGGCTCGACGCGCTTGGCGAGGACCTTGCCGAGCTCGACGCCCCACTGGTCGAAGGAGTCGATGTTCCACACGGCGCCCTGCACGAAGACCTTGTGCTCGTAGAGCGCGATGAGCTGGCCGAGGACCGAGGGGGTCAGCTCCTTGGCCAGGATCGTCGTCGTGGGGTGGTTGCCCTTGAACGTCTTGTGCGGGACCAGCTCCTCCGCGACGCCCTCGGCGCGCACCTCGTCCGGCGTCTTGCCGAACGCCAGCGCCTGGGTCTGTGCGAAGAAGTTGGCCATGAGGAGGTCGTGCTGGGCGACCAGGCCGGGCAGCAGATCGGCGACGGGCTCGGCGAAGCCGATGAAGTCCGCCGGGATCAACTTCGTGCCCTGGTGGATGAGTTGGTAGTAGGCGTGCTGCCCGTTGGTGCCGGGCGTGCCCCAGACGACCGGGCCCGTCTGCCAGTCGACCTCCTTGCCGTCACGGCCGACGTACTTGCCGTTGGACTCCATGTCCAGCTGCTGCAGATAGGCGGTGAACTTGGAGAGGTAGTGCGAGTACGGCAGTACGGCGTGCGACTGCGCGTCGTGGAAGTTGCCGTACCAGATGCCCAACAGGCCCATCAGGAGCGGCACGTTGGACTCGGCGGGCGCCGTGCGGAAGTGCTCGTCGACGAGGTGGAAGCCGTCGAGCATCTCGCGGAAGCGGGCGGGCCCGATGGCGATCATCAGGGAGAGGCCGATTGCCGAGTCGTACGAGTAGCGGCCGCCGACCCAGTCCCAGAACTCGAACATGTTGTCCGTGTCGATGCCGAAGTCGGAGACCTTCTCGGCATTGGTCGACAGGGCTACGAAGTGCTTGGCGACGGCGTCCTGCGAGGCCTTCAGCTCGGTGAGCAGCCAGTCACGCGCGGACGTGGCGTTCGTGATCGTCTCGATGGTGGTGAACGTCTTCGAGGCGATGATGAAGAGCGTCTCGGCGGCGTCCAGGTCCCGCACGGCCTCGTGCAGGTCGGCGCCGTCCACGTTCGACACGAAGCGGACCGTGAGGCCGCGGTCGGTGAAGGAGCGCAGCGCCTCGTACGCCATCGCCGGACCGAGGTCGGAGCCGCCGATGCCGATGTTGACGACGTTCTTGATGCGCTTGCCGGTGTGTCCGGTCCACTCGCCGGAGCGGACCTTCTCCGAGAAGGCGCCCATCTTGTCGAGGACGGCGTGCACGGCGGGCACCACGTTCTCGCCGTCGACCTCGACGACGCTGCCCCGCGGGGCGCGCAGCGCCGTGTGCAGGACGGCCCGGTCCTCGGTGGTGTTGATCTTCTCGCCGCGGAACATGGCGTCCCGCAGCCCGAAGACGTCGGTGGCGGCCGCCAGCTCGCGCAGCAGCGTCAGCGTCTCACCGGTGACGAGGTGCTTGGAGTAGTCGATGTGCAGGTCGCCGACCTGGAGGGTGTACGCCGTACCGCGCGCCGGATCGGCGGCGAACAGCTCGCGCAGCTGCACCTCCCCCAGCCGGTCACGGTGCTCGGCGAGCGCCGTCCACTCGGGAGTCTGATCGAGCCTGGCGCGGCTTTCTGCGTTCATCTCGGACTTCAGCCTTCTTTCGTACGCGCGTACGTCCAATTGCCCCGCTGCATCCTCCAACCTAATCGATCAGAGAGCGGGATGAGATGTCCGAAACTGTCTGCCAGCACACGTACGGGACGAAGAAACCGGCCGGACACTTATTGGTGTCCGGCCGGTTCTCACGTCGTATTCAAGTGCTAGATCTCGCCCCGCAGTTTGGCGAGCGCTTCCGCGAGGATCGCCTCCCCGTCCGCGTCGCTGCGCCGCTCGCGTACATACGCCAGGTGCGTCTTGTACGGCTCGGTGCGCGGCGGATCCGGCGGGTTGTCCCGGTCCTGACCTGCCGGAAAGCCGCAGCGGGGACAGTCCCACGTATCGGGGACCTGCGCGTCGCTGGCGAAGCTCGGCTGCGTCTCGTGCCCGTTGGAGCACCAGAAGGAGATGCGCAGTCGCGGCGCGGACTCACCGCGCTCGGCCTCGCCCATCGGCCCCGCCCCGACCCGACTTCCTCGGATCGCGTTGCCACTTGCCACGGTCGTAACTCCCTGCGTGATGGTGCTGCTGCGGGCGCCTCAGTTTACGTAAGGCCCAACGCGCGTCCAGTGTTGGGAGTTACACCCCACCCCCGGACGCAAGCCCCATGATAAGCCGCGCACGCGGGCGCGCACCGGACAAGCGACCAGTGGCTGGCGCTAGTTGTTCGCCTTCATCAGCAGGCCGAGCGCGACAATGCACGCGAACCACAGCAGACCGACCACGACCGTGATGCGGTCGAGGTTGCGCTCCGCGACGGACGAACCGCCGACGGACGACTGCATGCCGCCACCGAACATGTCGGAAAGACCGCCGCCCTTGCCCTTGTGCATCAGCACCAGCAACATCATCAGAGCGCTGAAGACGATCAGGGCGATCGAGAACCCCATAACCACGGCTGGACCAACTTCCTCGGAACTGAATCGACGACGGGGGCCGAAGGCTACCCTCGGCCCCCGTCAGGGTACGACGTAACGTCGCTAGCGCATACTCACTGGTCGCCGAAGCGAACGATCTTGACGAACTCGTCCGTGTCCAGCGCCGCGCCGCCGACCAGGGCGCCGTCCACGTCGGGCTGCGCCATGATGTCGGCGACGTTCTTCGCCTTCACGGAGCCGCCGTACTGGATGCGGACCTTGTCGGCGAGCTCCTGCGAGTACAGCTCGGCGAGGCGGCCGCGGATCGCGCCGCAGACCTCCTGCGCGTCCTCGGGGGTCGCGACCTCGCCGGTGCCGATCGCCCAGACGGGCTCGTACGCGATCACGATGGTCTCGGCCTGCTCGGCCGGGACGTCCTTCAGGCCGCCGTCGAGCTGGTTCAGCGTGTACTGGACCTGCTGTCCGGCCTTGCGGATGTCCAGACCCTCGCCGATGCAGAGGATCGGGGTCAGGCCGTGCTTGTACGCGGCCTTCACCTTGGCGTTGCAGATCTCGTCGGTCTCGTTGTGGTACTGACGGCGCTCGGAGTGGCCCACGGCGACGTAGGTGCACTTCAGCTTGGACAGCATCGGGCCCGAGATCTCGCCGGTGTAGGCACCGGAGTCCTGCGCCGAGATGTCCTGGGCGCCGTACTTGATCTTGAGCTTGTCGCCGTCGACCAGGGTCTGCACGGAGCGCAGGTCGGTGAAGGGCGGCAGGACGGCGACCTCGCAGGCCTCGTAGTCCTTGTCCGCCAGGGCGAAGGCGAGCTTCTGGACGTGGGCGATGGCCTCGAGGTGGTTGAGGTTCATCTTCCAGTTGCCCGCCATCAGCGGGGTACGCGTAGTCATCAGGTGTCAGTTCTCCAGTGCGGCGAGGCCGGGGAGCGTCTTGCCCTCGAGGTATTCGAGGGAGGCGCCGCCGCCGGTCGAGATGTGGCCGAATGCGTTCTCGTCGAAGCCTAGGTTGCGGACGGCCGCGGCGGAGTCGCCGCCCCCGACCACGGTGAAGCCGTCGCAGTTGAGCAGGGCTCGCGCGACGGCGGCGGTGCCCCCGGCGTAGTCGGGGTGCTCGGCGACGCCGACCGGGCCGTTCCAGAAGACGGTCTCGGCGTCGGCGATCTTCTCGGCGAAGAGCTCGCGGGACTTGGGGCCGATGTCCAGGCCCTCCATGTCCGCGGGGATCTGGTCCGCGTCGACGGTCTTGAAGTCCGCCGGGGCCTTCGTCTTCAGGTCGGGGAAGTCCGTGGAGACCAGGACGTCGACCGGGAGGACGAGCTCGACGCCGTTCTTCTCGGCGCGCTCCATGTACTCCTTGACGACCGGGATCTGATCCTCCTGGAGGAGGGAGATGCCGACCTCGTGGCCCTGGGCCTTGAGGAAGGTGTACGCCATGCCGCCGCCGATGAGCAGACGGTCGGCCTTGCCGAGCAGCTCGTCGATGACGGCGAGCTTGTCGGAGACCTTGGCGCCGCCGAGGATGACGGTGTACGGGCGCTTCACGTCCTCGGTGAGCTTCTTGAGGACGCCGACCTCGGTGGCGATCAGGTAGCCCGCGTAGTGCGGGAGCTTCGCAGGGAGGTCGTACACGGACGCGTGCTTGCGGTGCACGGCACCGAAACCGTCGCCTACGTAGACATCGGCGAGGGCGGCCAGCTGATCGGCGAACCCGCCGCGCTCGGCGTCGTCCTTGGACGTCTCACCGGCGTTGAAGCGGAGGTTCTCGATGACGGCGACCTGGCCGGGCTGCAGGCCGTCCACCGCGTCGTGCGCGGCGGGGCCGACCGTGTCCTGCGCGAACGCGACGGGCGCGCCGAGGAGTTCACCGAGCCGCTCGGCGGCGGGCAGCAGCGAGAAGGCCGGGTCCGGGGCGCCCTTGGGACGGCCCAGGTGCGAGGCCACGACCACCTTGGCGCCCGCGGCGGCGAGGGCCTGGACGGTCGGCAGGACGGCGCGGATGCGGCCGTCGTCGGTGATGGTGCCGTCGGCGAGCGGCACGTTGAGGTCGGCGCGGACGAAGACCCGCTTGCCGTCGACTCCTTCGGCGAGAAGTTCGTCGATCGTCTTCACTACTGGACTCCTTGGGTGGGCTGACGCACAACAGGGCCCGGAGCGCGCGGCGTTGCGCGGTCCGGACCCTGTGCTCACATCTAGGTGTCTGCTCTGGTGACTAGAGCTGACCGCCGACGAAGACGGTGAGGTCGACGAGGCGGTTGGAGTAGCCCCACTCGTTGTCGTACCAGCCGAGGATCTTCACCGTCTTGCCCTCCTGGACCATGGTCAGGGAGGAGTCGAAGGTGCAGGAGGCCGGGTCGCTGACGATGTCGGACGACACGATCGGGTCCTCGGTGTAGAAGAGGATGCCCTTGAGGGCGCCGTCGTCGGCGGCCTTCTTGAACGCGGCGTTGACCTCGTCCTTGGTGACGTCGCGCTGCAGGTCGACGACGAGGTCGGTGGCGGAGCCGGTCGGGACCGGGACGCGCATCGCGATGCCGTCGAGCTTGCCCTTGAGCTGGGGCAGGACCAGGGCGGTGGCCTTGGCGGCACCGGTCGTGGTCGGAATGATGTTCTCGGCGGCGGCGCGGGCGCGGCGCAGGTCCGAGTGCGGGAAGTCCAGGATCCGCTGGTCGTTGGTGTACGCGTGGACCGTGGTCATCAGGCCCTTGACGATGCCGAAGTTCTCGTCGAGAACCTTCGCCATCGGCGCCACACAGTTGGTGGTGCAGGAGGCGTTGGAGATGACGTGGTGGTTGGCCGCGTCGTACTTGTCCTGGTTGACGCCCATCACAATGGTGATGTCCTCGTCCTTGGCCGGAGCCGAGATGAGGACCTTCTTGGCGCCGCCCGCGATGTGCTTCTCGGCGTCGGCCTTCTTGGTGAAGATGCCGGTGGACTCGATCACGATGTCGACGCCCAGCTTGCCCCACGGGATGTCGGCGGGGTTGCGCTCGGACAGCACCTTGATGGTGTGGCCGTCGACCGTGATGGTGTCCTCGGTGTGCGACACCTCGGCCTTGAGGCGGCCCAGGATGGTGTCGTACTTCAGCAGGTGCGCCGTGGTCGCGGTGTCACCCAGGTCGTTGACAGCCACGATCTCGATGTCCGCACCCTGCTCAAGCAGCGCGCGGAAGTAGTTGCGACCGATGCGGCCAAAGCCGTTGATGCCTACGCGGATCGTCACGAAACCGATCTCCTCGTTGGTACGCCGGTTTTAGACGCCGGCGAGTTGTATGGGATGTCCCCGACCGCCTCCGACCCTACCTCTCTGAAGCCTCTGAGGTGACATCGAGAGGGGCCGTAAGCGGCACAAAGGCCCGTACCCCGGAGTAGGGGTACGGGCCGCCGGGACCTTCGTCCCGATTACGGAGTGTCAGCTGCGCAGATGTGCCAGGGAGGCGCCCATAAGAGCGGCCCTTTCGGCGTTTCCGGGCACGTGCTCGAAGCCGAAGCCGAGGAGCACGCTGTCACGCGCTGTGACCGCCGCGAAGGAGCGGTAGAGCTCCCCGGTCCGGGCCCAGTCGCCTGTGATATTGGGGCTTCCCGGCGGGGCCGGCGCGACGCTCCAGGAGCCGAGCGACGACTCGAATCCCTCGGTCTCCTTGACGTTGCCGTTGACGACCAGCTGCGCGTTGTCGGCGAAGAGGCCGCGACCGCCGGTGGAGGGGTCGGTGACGGAGCTGAGAGCCACCTCGATCTTCTTGCCCGCGTAGGGGCTGAGGTCGAAGGCGACGGGCTTCCAGCCGCCGGAGGAGCCGGTGAAGCTGTTCCAGGCGCCACTGGTGCCGGACGCCGTGCAGCCGTTGGCCCCGACCGTCAGGTAGTGGCGCAGGAACGGGTGGCCGTTGACGAAGAACCCGGCCGCGCACTCGGCGGGGACGGCGGCGGACGAGTTGCCGTTCTTGTCGGGCAGTGTCGTCCAGTCGTCGGCGCCGGTGGTGTGCGCCTCCAGGAGGCCGTGGTCGTAGCCGGTCTCCAGGTTCCAGTTGAGCGCGAACCGCAGCTCCGGCTGGTCGGCGGCCGTGACGCCGGTCAGGTCGATGGTGCGGGTGAGCCGCTTCCAGTCCTGGTCGGCGTGGGTAGCCGAGGCCATGCCCTGTCCCTCGAAGGGCGCGTACGGGTTGGTGAGGCCGGGGTAGGAGCCCGCGGCCGCGCTCTTGAACTGCGGGAACTTCTCGGGCGGCAGGCTGTCGGAGGTGACGGTGAAGCGTCCTGCCTTGTCGAGCGGGTTGTTGTCGGCGGCGGCGAGCGGGGTGCTGACCCCGTCGAGCGCGCCGCTGCCCTGGAAGCTCTTGGCGCCGGGCGCGGAGAGCCGTTCGTACGCGCCGAGGTAGTACTGCGCGAAGTCGTCGGTGAGGGCCTCGCCGAGGTCGACGTTGGTGCCGGTGCGCTCACCGGACTCGATGAGCTTGCCGCCCTCGTTGAGGTAGTCGCGCAGGGCGAGCTGGGTGGGCGCGCCGGGGACGGGGTCGCCGGTGTAGTGGACGACCGCGGAGAAGTGCGACAGGACGCCGAGCGGGTGCGGGACGCCCTGCTTGGCGACGTCCCAGACGGCGGCGGTGCGGCCGTTGGCCTCGATGGCGTCGACGTACTTCTGCGTCTGGGTGGCCGTCGCGCCCTCCTCGGCGACGACGAGCGTGTTCGCCTTCGGGCGTTCGGCGACGGTGTAGGTGAAGTGCTCGCTCTGGCTGCCGCCGTTCTTCGTGCGGCCGGTGAACCACACCTCTACCTTGTCGCCCGCGCGTGCGCCCTCGACCTCGGCGCGGTACTCGTCGAAGTAGAGGTTGTCGGCGCCGCCGTAGGTCTCGCCGCCCTTCCAGGCCTTGAGGCTCTCGTCGTGCGTGCGGCCGCCGTTGATGCGGTAGTTGAGCTTCTTGTCGCGCACCGACTTGCGGGCGGTGACGGCGACCTTCTGGTCGCCTCCGCGGGCGTACGAGGTGGCGAAGGTGTCCGGGGTGAAGTCCGGGGCCTCAATGCCGGTGACGGAGACCGGCTGGTCGGGGTGGAGAGCTGTCTCGGCGACGGCGAGCGCGAACGGGACGTTCTTGGCGAACTCCTGCTGGATCAGCTTCTCGTCGTCGGGGAAGGTGAAGATGGACGCGCAGTCCTCGGGCTTCCAGGCGTCGTTCGGGTCGATGTTCGACGCGGTCTGGCAGGTGGACATCTCCGGGGTGAACATCGAGATGCCGTTGACGTTGCCCGCGTGGCCGTCGGCCTCACCGTTGGTGGTGTAGAGCTCGGAGGAGACCTGCGGGTGGTAGCCGGGCACGGCGGGCTTCTCCGGGGTGCCGTTCAGCGCCCGGTAGAGCACGTCGTCCGGGGTCGGCGTGGCGACCTGCCAGCCCACTCCGTAGAGGAGCAGTTCGGCCGCGGAGTGGTAGTTGATCCCGTACGTGAAGCCGATGCGCTTCTGGAAGCGGTCGAGCGCCTTGGTCTCCGGCTCGGACATCGCTCCGGTGCCACGGTAGGTCTCGGAGGAGGCGTCCGGGGACGAGCCCTCGTTGTCGTAGCCCCACTTGTAGGCGAAGTTGCGGTTGAGGTCGACGCCGTCGCCCGGCGCTATCCTGCCGTCGCCGTCGACGTCGCGCAGGTTCTTGCGCCACTGGCGGTTGGCCTGGGCGGCGTGCGTGAAGTCGTAGCCGTCGGGGTTGGCGGAGAGCACGAACCACAGCTCGGTGGAGTTCACGAGCTTGGTGATGCGCTTGTCCTTGCCGTAGTTGTCCAAGTAGTGGTGCATCAGGCGGCGGGTCATCTCGGGGGTGATCCACTCGCGCGCGTGCTGGTTGGACATGTACAGCGTGGAGGGCTTGGAGCCGTCCTTGGACTTCTTGGCGTCCTTGGAGAGCTTCAGGGCGAGGATGTCCTTGCCCTGGAGGGTCTTGCCGATGGAGACGACCTTGGTGATGCCGGGGTTCGCCTGCCCGGTCTTGACGATCTCCTCCTGGAGACCGCCCTTTCCGCTGTACGGCCGGTAGACGCCGTCCCCCGCGGCCTTGAGCCGCTTCTGCGTCGCCGCCGACACCTTGTGCTCGCTGAGCTCGATGCCCTTGCGCTCGATGGCCTTGGCCTGGCCCTCGGTGAGGTACAGCTCGACGCGGCCGGTGCCGGTCTCGGGTGTCTGTCCCGCGAGTTCGTGGGCGTCCTGGCCCGCCTCGACGAGGATCGGTATCTGCTTCTTGGTGACTTCTGCCTGATAGACCCGCACGGCCGCCGGGTCGTCGGCGGCCGGGGCCTTCCCCGGGCCGCTGGCCTGCGCGTGCGGTGCGGCGGCGAGGCCGCCGATGAGCAGTGCTCCGGTGGCGAGGACGGATCTCGCGCTCGCTCTTCGTCTCATGAGCCCCCCTTGCGGTTGTCCGGCACAGATGTGCCGGATGCCAGGCTCGTGACAGTGCATGATCATGTCAATACAGTGCGTGAAGGCGTGCGGGACGGGCATGCGAAAGCCGCCGGTGCCCGGTGGGACACCAGCGGCTCACGTGACGTACGGGACCGGCGTCAGACCGCCATGTTGTCCGCGAGCTCGTCGCTCAGGTTGGACTCCGTGCCCGCGATGCCCAGGTCCTGAGCCCGCTTGTCGGCCATGGCGAGCAGGCGGCGGATGCGGCCCGCGACGGCGTCCTTCGTCAGCACCGGGTCGGCGAGCGCGCCCAGCTCCTCCAGGGAGGCCTGCTTGTGCTCCATGCGCAGGCGTCCGGCGGCCGCGAGGTGCTCCGGCACCTCGTCGCCGAGGATCTCCAGGGCGCGCTGCACACGGGCCCCCGCTGCGACGGCCGCACGGGCCGAGCGGCGCAGGTTCGCGTCGTCGAAGTTGGCCAGGCGGTTGGCGGTGGCTCGCACCTCGCGGCGCATCCGCCGCTCCTCCCAGGCGAGCACCGACTCGTGCGCCCCGAGCCGGGTGAGCAGCGCGCCGATCGCGTCACCGTCACGTACGACGACGCGGTCCACGCCCCGCACCTCGCGGGCCTTGCTGGCGATCTGCAGCCTGCGCGCGGCGCCGACCAGCGCGAGCGCCGCCTCCGGGCCCGGGCAGGTCACCTCGAGGGAGGAGGAGCGGCCGGGCTCGGTGAGCGAGCCGTGTGCGAGGAACGCCCCGCGCCAGGCCGCCTCGGCGTCGCAGGTGGCCCCCGAGACCACCTGCGGCGGCAGACCCCGGATGGGACGGCCGCGGCCGTCGACGAGACCCGTCTGGCGGGCCAGCTGGTCGCCGCCCGCCACGACACGGACCACGTAGCGCGAGCCGCGCCGCAGGCCGCCGGGGGCCATCACGATCAGCTCCGAGCTGTGCCCGAAGATCTCCAGGATGTCCCGCTTGAGCCGCCGGGCGGCCATCGCGGTGTCCAGCTCCGCCTCGATCACGATGCGGCCGCTCACCAGGTGAAGGCCGCCCGCGAACCGCAGGATCGCCGAGACCTCTGCTTTTCTGCAGCAGGTCCGGGTGACGGGGAGCCGGGAGATCTCGTCCTTCACCGCTGCCGTCATCGCCATGGGCCGATCCTTCCATGCATCCGAAAAATACGGTCGTACGCGGCTGCCAGGAGCTCCGGGTCGTGCCTCGGAGTCCCGTCGGGCCGGGCCACCGGCGCCAGCTCGACCGTGGCACCGAGCCGCTTGGCGGCATCGGTCAGTGACTCACGGTCGGGCACGGCGGCCTCGTCGGCCAGCACCACGTCCAGGGCGAGTTTAGGGGCGTGTCGGGCCAAAACCTCCAAATGACGCTGCGGAGAGAACCCTTCGGTTTCTCCCGGTTGCGGCGCGAGGTTGAGCGAGAGGACCTTGCGGGCCTTCGTCTGGGTGAGCGCGTCGAGCAGTTCGGGGACCAGCAGGTGCGGGATCACCGAGGAGAACCAGGAGCCGGGGCCGAGCACCACCCAGTCCGCGTCGAGCACGGCGGCGACCGTCTCGGGGACCGCGGGCGGGTCGTGCGGGACGACCTGGACGGACTGGACCTCGCCGGGCGTGAGCGCGACCGTGGCCTGCCCGCGCACGGTGTCCACGTCGTCGGGGCGCTCCGGGTCGTGGCCCTTGACCAGGGCCTGGAGCTCCAGCGGCACGGCCGACATGGGCAGCACGCGGCCCTGCGCGCCGAGCAGCCTGCCGACCAGGTCCAGCGCCTGGACGTGGTCGCCGAGCTGCTCCCACAGGGCGACGATCAGCAGATTGCCGACCGCGTGCTCGTGCAGGTCGCCCTTGGACTGGAAGCGGTGCTGGATGACGCGGGACCAGGTCTGGCCCCAGTCGTCGTCGCCGCAGAGCGCGGCGAGGGCCTTGCGCAGGTCACCGGGCGGCAGCACGCCGAGCTCGTCGCGCAAGCGGCCGCTGGAGCCGCCGTCGTCGGCGACCGTGACGACGGCGGTGAGGTCACCTGCTCCGGTGATGCGGCGCAGCGCGGCGAGCGAGGCGGACAGGCCCATGCCCCCGCCGAGCGCGACCACCTTCGGCTGGGCGCCCCGCTTGCGGCCCAGTCGGCTCAGGCGGACGCTCCGGCGGTGCGGCGTCATTCGCGCCCCATGTCCCGGTGGACGATGACCGTCTCCACACCCTCGGACACCAGGCGCGCCGCGAGCTTCTCCGACATGGCGACGGAGCGGTGCTTGCCGCCGGTGCAGCCGACCGCGATCGTCACGTACCGCTTGCCCTCGCGGCGGTAGCCCGCGGCGATGAGCTGGAGCATTTCCGCGTACCTGTCGAGGAACTCCTTGGCGCCGGGCTGGTTGAAGACGTACGCCGCCACCTCCTCGTTGAGGCCGGTGTACTGGCGCAGCTCGGGGACCCAGTGCGGGTTCGGCAGGAAGCGCATGTCCACGACCAGGTCGGCGTCGACCGGCAGGCCGTACTTGAAGCCGAAGGACATGACGGTGGCCCGCAGCTCGGGCTCCTCCTCGCCCGCGAACGAGGCGTCCATCTTGGCGCGCAGCTCGTGCACGTTCAGGCTGGAGGTGTCGATGACCAGGTCGGCGTCGCCGCGCAGCTCGCGCAGCAGGTCGCGCTCGGCCGCGATGCCGTCGACGATGCGGCCGTCGCCCTGCAGCGGGTGCGGGCGGCGGACCGATTCGAAGCGGCGGACCAGGGCGTCGTCGGAGGACTCCAGGAAGACGATGCGCCGCGTGACGTTCTTCGACTCCAGCTCGGCGAGGGAGTCGCGGAGGTTGTCGAAGAACCGCCTGCCGCGCACGTCGACGACGACCGCGATGCGGGCGACGTTGCCCTGCGAGCGGGCGCCGAGCTCCACCATGGTGGGGATCAGCGCGGGCGGCAGGTTGTCGACCACGAACCAGCCGAGGTCCTCCAGGCACTTTGCCGCCGTGCTGCGTCCGGCACCCGACATGCCCGAGATGATCACCAGCTCGGGGATCGCGGCGTCCGGGACGGCCGGCGTCTCGTTGGGCGTGCCCGCACTCACTTGTTCTCCACCTTCGTCGTGCTCGCTCATGTCTCCTGCCCCCGTCGTTCTTCCGGGGTGCCCGCGGTCACGGGCTCCCCGCTCTCATTCTCCCCGGGCCCGCCCTCGGCGGGCGGCTCCCGGTCGTCGTCGGCCGCGGCGAACGGCTCGTCGTCGTCCAGGATCTCTCCGGTGGTCACGTTGACCGCGGGGGCGGCGGGGGCCGCCTGGGCGAGGGCCACCGCGATGGCCTCGGCCGTCTTGCGGCCCACTCCCGGCACCTCGCAGATCTGGTCGATTGTCGCGGATCGCAGCCGCTTCACCGAACCGAAGTGCTTGATCAGCGTACGTTTCCGGGCATCGCCTAGGCCGCGGACCTCGTCCAGCGGCCCGGCCTTGAAGCGCTTGGCCCGCTTGGTGCGCTGGTAGGTGATGGCGAAGCGGTGCGCTTCGTCACGTACCCGCTGGAGGAGGTAGAGCCCTTCGCTGGTGCGCGGCAGAATGACCGGATCGTCCTCGTCGGGGACCCAGACCTCTTCCAGGCGCTTGGCCAGGCCGCACACCGCGATGTCGTCGATGCCGAGCTCGTCGAGGGCTCTCTTGGCCGCGGCGACCTGGGGCTGTCCGCCGTCCACCACGACGAGCTGCGGCGGATACGCGAACCGCTTGGGCCGCCCGTCCTCCTCGGTGGGGCCGTTGTCCGAGACCTCGCCGGTCTCCTCGTCGACCCATCCCCAAGCTCTCGACTCCGCTCGACCAGGGGAGACCCCATCCCCGCTCCGCTCCTTCTCCGCGACGTAGCGCCGGAAGCGGCGTGTGATCACCTCGTGCATGGAGCGGACGTCGTCCTGGCCCTCGAAGCCCTTGATCTGGAAGCGGCGATACTCGCTCTTCCTGGCGAGGCCGTCCTCGAAGACGACCATCGACGCCACGACGTCGTCGCCCTGGAGGTGCGAGATGTCGTAGCACTCGATGCGCAGCGGGGCGCTGTCCAGCTCCAGGGCGGCGGCGATCTCCTCCAGCGCGCGCGAGCGCGTGGTCAGGTCGGAGGCGCGCTTGGTCTTGTGCAGGACGAGGGACTGCTGCGCGTTGCGCGCGACGGTCTCCATGAGGGCCTTCTTGTCGCCGCGCTGCGGGATGCGCAGCGAGACGTTCGCGCCGCGGCGCTCGGTCAGCCACTCCTGGACCGGCTCTATGGGGTCGGGCAGCGCGGGGACGAGCACCTCCTTGGGCACGGCGTCGCCGCGCTCCTCCCCGTACAGCTGCTGGAGGGCGTGCTCGACGAGGTCGCCGCTGGTGACCGCCTCGACCTTGTCGGTGACCCAGCCGCGCTGGCCGCGCACGCGCCCGCCGCGGACGTGGAAGATCTGCACGGCGGCCTCCAGCTCGTCCTCGGCGAGGGCGATGAGGTCGGCGTCCGTGGCGTCGGCGAGGACGACGGCGCTCTTCTCCATGGCCTTCTTGAGGGCTTCGATGTCGTCGCGCAGGCGGCCCGCCCGCTCGTACTCCATCTCCTCGGCCGCGTCCGTCATCTGCCGCTCCAGGCGGCGGATGTACGTGCCCGTGCGGCCCGCCATGAAGTCGCAGAAGTCCTCGGCGAGTTGGCGGTGGTCCTCGGGCGTGATGCGCTCCACGCAGGGCGCCGAGCACTTGCCGATGTAGCCCAGCAGGCAGGGGCGGCCGGTGCGGGCGGCGTTCTTGAACACACCGGCGGAGCAGGTCCGGACGGGGAAGGCGCGCAGCAGCAGGTCGACCGTGTCGCGGATCGCCCACGCGTGGCCGTACGGACCGAAGTAGCGCACGCCCTTCTTCTTGGCGCCGCGCATCACCTGCACGCGCGGGAACTCCTCGTTCATCGTCACCGCGAGGTACGGATAGCTCTTGTCGTCGCGGTACTTGACGTTGAACCGGGGGTCGAACTCCTTGATCCAGGAGTACTCCAGCTGCAGCGCCTCGACCTCGGTGGTGACGACCGTCCACTCGACGGAGGCCGCCGTGGTCACCATGGAGCGGGTGCGGGGGTGGAGACCGGCCAGGTCCTGGAAGTAGTTGGCCAGGCGCTGGCGCAGGCTCTTGGCCTTCCCGACGTAGATCACCCGGCGGTGCTCGTCGCGGAATTTGTAGACCCCCGGGGCGTCGGGGATCTGTCCCGGCTTGGGGCGGTAGCTGGAAGGGTCGGCCATGTCGGACAGCCTACTGGCGGCCGCTGACAGTACGGGTCAGCGAGCGGGGCGACCGGCGCGGACGGTGATCACGTCGCCGGGTTCGAGACGGTCGTGGAGCGTGCGGGCGTCGTCGGGGCGCAGGCCGATCCAGCCCTTGGTGACGTCCATGGTCCCCGGTGCCTTCTCGTTGTACGTCAGCGCGACGACGTAGTTGGTGCCGCCGTCGGGGGTGCGCAGCTCGACGACCCAGGGCAGCGTCATGTCGTACTCGCCGGGGCCGAACTCCGCCGCGGGCATGCGCTTGTGGGGGTAGGTGGCGACGACCGTCATCCGGCCGGTGGGGGTGGGGTGCGCGGCGGTGCCCGCGGATACGGGCAGCTGACGGCCGTCGAGCGTCATCCGGTGCCGGGACAGGTCGACCGTGGCGGCGGGGCGGCGGGCGCTCTCCGTGGCGACGGGCGCCGGTTTCCGGTGCGGGCGTTCATCGTCGGAGCCGGAGCCGGTCAGGAGCCCGGCCACGACGGTCACGGCCACGGCCGCCGTGACGAGGGTCGCGCCCGCGGCGGCGGCACGGCGGCGGCGTCCGCGGGCCGTGGCACGGCGGCGGATCTCGGCGCCGGGCACGGGAGGCGGCGTCCGGTGGTCGGCCGCCAGGTCACGGAGCGCGGAGGTCAGGTCATCGGACACGGCCACTCTCCTTCGCGCTCTGCCCGTCGCCGTCGTCGTCGCGTGCGCCGCCGCCCGAGCCCGGTCCGTCCCGCTCGGCGGACAACTGCGCGGCGAGCGCCGCCCGGCCGCGCGAGAGGCGGGCCTTGACCGTCCCGACGGGCGAGCCGGTCTCGGAGGCTACCTGCTCCACACTCAGGTCGCACAGGTGGTGCAGCACGACGGCGGTGCGCTGCGCCTCCGGGAGGGTGCGCAGCGCCTGCACCAGGGCGGTGTGTTCGGGTCCCGGTCCCGGGACCCGGTCGGCGGGCGGGTTCTTGCGCACGAGGTCCAGCCAGCGCCGGGCCCGGCGCCAGCGGCTCACCGCGAGGCGCAGGGCGACGGTACGGATCCAGGCCTCGGGGGCCTCGTCGGCGAGGAAGCTCTGGCGGCGGTCCCAGGCCCGTACGAACGCCTCCTGGACGACGTCCTGCGCTTCGCCGTGATCACCGATGAGCGCGTACAACTGGCCGACCAGACGCGGGAAGGCGGATGCGTAGAACGCATCGAACTCGTCCTCCGTCATGCCCCCGCGCCCCCGTCCGGCCCACCGGATCACGTGATCTGAAAATTCCCGCACCTGGTGTGCAACCCGCCGCCTCCCCCGTGCGTACAGGTCGCGTCTATCGAAACACAGCCCAGGGGGACCGATGACCACAGGAATGACGACGACCAGGCGCGCCACGCGCGCGTGGGGAGCCGCGGCGCTCTGCTCGCTCGCGCTCGCGGGGTGCACCGCGCAGGGCGGGGCCGACCAGAGCCGGGGATCCGCCCCGAAGCCCGGGGCGACCGCGGCGGACCGCGCGTCGTCCGCGCGGCAGAAGCCGCAGCGGCCCACGGCGAGGCCCGCCCCCGATCCCGCCGCCCTCAAGGGCGTGCGGATCAATGTCTCCAACGGACAGACCGTCGGTGTCGGCATGCCGATATCGCTCACCTTCGCCCGTCCGGTGCCGGTGGCGGAACGGGCCGCGGTCGAGCGGCGCCTGAAGGTGGCGACCGACCCGGGTGTGACGGGCTCGTGGAGCTGGGTGCAGGACCGCAACCTGCCCGAGGGCCAGCGCGTCGACTACCGGCCGCGCGAGCGGTGGAAGCCCGGTACGGAGGTCACCGTCCGGGCGGGGTCCGGGACCACCCGGACGTTTGAGGTGGGCCGTTCCCTCGTCGCCACCGTCGACGTGCGGACCCACACGATGACGGTGGTGAAGGACGGCAGGCCGCGCGAGGTGAAGGTGACGGCGGGCGCCCCGGGCATGGACACCTGGAACGGCACCATGGTCGTCCTCGACAAGCAGTCCCGCGTGCTCATGGATTCGCGGACCGTGGGCTACGGAAAGGCGTACAAGGACTATTACAACTACGCGGTGCACCTGACGGCTTCGGGTACCTACCTGCACGAGAACCCGAACGCGAACGCCACAGCGGGCGAGAGCAACGTGACGCACGGCTGCATAGGCCTCGCCACCGACGGGACCGCAAGGCGCTTCTACGAAGAGGTCATCCCCGGCGACATCGTGCGGGTCGTCGGCTCCAAGGAGACCGTGGCGGCGGGCAACGGCTACGGCGGCTGGAACGTCGGCTGGAAGCAGTGGCGCGCGGGCAGTGCGCTGAACTGAGGGCCGAAGAGAGGCCAGGAGGGGCCAGGAGGGGCCAAGAAGGGGTTGATGGAGCGGCGACCGGCGTCCCGGCCGCCGCTCCCCCGGGTCAGCCTCGCTGCCGGGCGCCGCGGCGCCGGACGAGCGCCGCCCCGGAGAGGCCGAGGGCGACCAGCGCCCCCGCGCCCGCCAGCGAAGAGGCGACCGTGACCGGGCCCCCGGCGGACGCGGCCGGACCCGTCCCGGGTTCGTCGTAGCCGCCCGCCTTGCCCGACTTCGCATACGCGGAGCCCGGCAGCTTGTCGGCGTACGCCTTCCGCACGCGCTCGCGGTAGGCGGCGACCGAGGTTCCCTCCGCACCCACGGCACGTATCGCGTCCTTGTCGAGGGGCAGCACGCGCGCGTGGGCATCGTCCCCGCCGCCTTGGACGTACCAGGCGTTGATCTGCGGCTCGTGGAAGACGGTGCCTCCGGGGAGCTTCTGCGCACCCACGCGCGCGTAGTGGGTCTCGTCGTCCCCGGTGGCGATGTTCACGACCTGCCAGGAACCGCCCCGCTCGACGGTCCAGAGGGAGGCCTCCTGGCCGTCGGAGGAGACCGCCTTGCTGGCGAGGAACTCCAGGCTGGCGATGGGTGCGCCCTTCTTGCCCGCGACGAAGTCCGCGGAGAGGTAGTACACGGGCACGGCCTTGCCCTCGACGCGCGGGTCGGCCGCGGCCTTGGTGACCGCTCCTTCCCTGGCGAAGAAGCGGGAGAGCGTGTCGAGGGTCTTCGGCGCCCCTGCCACCCGGTGCGCGGCGTCCCGGGATGCCGCCGAGGGTGCGGCGGGGCGGGAGTCCGCGGAGGCCGCCGGGGCCGCGAGGCCGAGGAGCAGGGTGGCGGCGGTGCCCGCGAGGGCGGCCCTGACCAGGTGGCCGGGGAGGTGGCCGGAGAGGTGGCGGGGAAGGTGACGGGTCATCGCGCTCACGCCCCGATCCGGTAGAGCGAGTGGGTCCAGGAGAAGGTGTTGTTGTCGATGTACCAGTCGTGCGAGGCCCAGTTGTAGCGGTCGTTGGAGGGCCAGGGATCGCCCCAGTAGACCCAACTGCTCGCGTCGTCGTAGCCGTAGAGGACGTGCATGTGGCCGCCGCCGTTGGACCACTGGATGCGGGTCTCGACCGGGCGGCCCGCGTCGATCTCGGCCTTCACGGTCGGATAGCGCAGCCAGCCGGTGACGTACGAGCCGGAGTTGATGCCCGCCCAGCGCAGACCGTTCTGCACATTGCCGAGGGTGGCCTGGTTGTTGGGGCACTCGGTGTTCTGGTTGCGCCCGAAGGCGGCGTTGCAGAACTGGTTCTGGCTGTAGTTGCGGCCCAGGAAGGTCGCGATGGTGTTTCCGGCCGCGGCCCAGCACCAGTTGGTCTTCTGCTGGGCCTGCATGGTGATGTTCAGCCGCTTGGCGGCGAGGACGGACGGGTCGGCGGCGTTCTTGGCCGTGGTGGCCCTGGTGGCCGTGGTGGCATTGGCGGTGATCGCGGTCGCCGTGCGGGCCTCGGGCGCGGCCGACAGGGCGGGGGCGGGGTCGAGCGGGGCCGCCGTGGCCGTGGCCACGGGCGCGGCGAACAGGGCCGCCGTGACGACGGCGAGCGCGGAGAGGCGTCTCCGCCTGCCGACGCTGCCGCTCCTGCTGTGTGGTGGGCGCATCGCGTTCCTCCCGTGCGGGGTGGGGTGTGGAGGAGCGCGTCCGGACGCTGCGATTGAGCATCAAGTGTTGTCGGGTGCAGGTCAACACGCTTCAATGCGGGATTACTTGAGGCGTGAACGGCGGCGTACGGATGTGAACGCGAGCCGCGCGTCCACCTGGCAGCCCGCCCCCACCGGCGCGAACGCCGGAACGCAGATGTGAACGTTCACAGAAGGAGCCCGCTTTGCGGCACGGCACACCACTCGCGGCGGAACCCGAGCCCGATGCGCCGGCGGACCTGGAGGCCGCCCTGCGCACCGGCCCCTTCCACCTCGCGCTGCGCACCGCCATCGCCGCGCGGCGCCTGCCCCTGCAGCGCATACGTCACCATCTGGTGCGGCACGGCGTCAACGTCGGGGTGACGAGCCTCAGTTACTGGCAGCAGGGCGCCCGCCGCCCCCAGCGCGCCGAGTCCCTGCGCGCCGTACGCGCCCTGGAGGAGATACTCCAGCTCCCGGAGGAATCACTCATCCGGCTGCTCGTGCGGCCCGCGGACCGTGCGGACCGGGCGCGGCCCGCCGCCCGCTCGTACCGCTCCCTGGTGGAGGCCTCCGACGTGCTGCGGTCCCTCCTGACCGACCTCGGCTCGCCGGTCGACGGCGGACTGCACACCATCGGCCACCACGAGCGGGTGCGGATCGGCGCGGAACGCGAGCTGCTCGGCCGCGAGTCGCAGCACATCGTGCGCGCCCACCGGGACGGCGTGGACCGCTATGTGGCCATCCACCACGGCGACCCCGGGTGCGCCCCGGACCGCGTCCGGGTGCTCGCCCTGGAGAACTGCCGCACGGGACGGGTGCGCTGGCACCAGAAGACGGGGGTGCTGGTCGCCGAACTGCTCTTCGACGCCCGGCTGCGCGCGGGCGACACCCATCTGTTCGGCTACGGCTTCGAGGACGGCACGGCAGGGGCCGCCACCGAGTACATGCGCGGCTTCACCTACGCGGGCGGCCAGTACGCGCTCCAGATCCGCTACGACGAGGGGGCCCTGCCCGTACGCTGCCACCGCTTCACACAGCACTCGGCGGCGGCCCCGCGCGGCGGGCGGCAGGAGCTGACGCTGAGCGGCAGCCACCGCTCGGTGCACGTGGTCGAGCCGCAGGTGCGGGCGGGGATCCTGGGGATCGCGTGGGACTGGGAGTGAGGCTCTGGGCGTGCGACTTTGGGAGTGCGACTTTGGGGGTGTGGCCCGTCCCTCGGCCTGTTCAGGCCTTCTTCGCCGGGCCCGCGATGATCTTGCCGTTCGCCACCTTCACCGGCACTTCCGGCAGCGGCTCGACGGCCGGCTCGTGCAGCACCTTGCCGTTGGTGGCGTCGAACTGGCTGCCGTGACACTGGCAGATCAGCTTGTGCCCCTCCAGGTTCTGGATGGGGCACCGCTCGTGGGTGCAGATCGTGCTGTACGCCTTGTACTCGTCGTCGGAGATCCGGCTGACCACGACGTTGCTGTCCTTGTACAGCTTCGAGGCGCCCACCTTCACGTCGTCGGCCTTCCCGAGGTCCACCGGCGCGGTCGGCGCCGACCGGTTCGAACCGTCGCCGGAGGAGCAGGCGGTGAGCCCGAGTCCGACGGCCGGGGCGAGAGCGGCGGCCCGCAGCACGGTGCGGCGGGCGTGGGGCGTGCCGGACATGGTGTCTCCACAGGTCAGGAGGGCATCGGTGACGGATCAGACCATACCGGTGCACCGCGCCGAGACCGGGTCGGGCACGACCGTGCCCGAGTCCTGCCCGGTTCCGCCCGCCGCGCCGCGCACGGCCTAGCCTGAGCCCGGCGAGCCCACCCGGACGGTGCCTGAGAGGAATGACCCGTGATTGTCGTCGCAGGAGAGGCCCTGATCGACCTCGTGCCGCAGGGCGTGCCGCAGGGAGCGGACGGCGGGCCGCACGGAGGCGGAGCCGGTGACGCGGGGCTGCCCGCGCTCGCGCCGCGCCTCGGCGGCGGCCCGTACAACACCGCCGTGGCGCTCGGCAGGCTCGGCTCCCCCGTCGCCTTCTGCTCGCGCGTCTCCCGGGACGCGTTCGGCGAGGCGCTGCTGGACGGACTGCGGGCGGCCGGAGTCGACGTGACGCCCGTGCGGCGCGGCCAGGAACCGACGACGCTCGCCGTCGCCTCGATCGGCGCGGACGGCTCGGCGGGGTACTCCTTCTACGTCGAGGGCACGGCCGACCGGCTCTTCGAGGCGCCCGACCGGCTCCCCGACGGCGTACGGGCGATGTCGTTCGGCACCTGCTCGCTCGTCCTGGAGCCGGGCGCGACTGCGTACGAGGAGCTGATGCGGCGGGCGGCGGCGGACGGCGTCTTCACGGCGCTCGACCCGAACGTACGCGCCGGTCTGATCCCCGACCCGGACGCCTACCGCGCCCGGTTCAAGAGCTGGCTGCCGTCGGTGACGCTGCTCAAGCTGTCGCAGGAGGACGCCGACTGGCTCGGCGGCACCCCGCACGAGTGGCTGGCGTCGGGGCCCGCGGCCGTGGTCGTCACGCACGGCGGAGACGGTCTTGCGCTGTACACGCGGGACGGTACGGAGCTGCGCGTGCCCGGCGAGAAGGTCGACGTGGTCGACACGATCGGCGCGGGCGACACCGTCAATGCGGCGCTGCTGCACGGCCTTTGCGCGCGGGACGCGCTGTCGCCCCAGGGGCTGGCCGGTCTCGGCGCGGAGGGCTGGACCGGCGTCCTGCGGTTCGCGGCGCGGGCGGCGGCGCTCACCTGCTCCCGGGCGGGCGCGGAGCCTCCGTACGCATCGGAACTCGCCTGACCGCTGCTCCGCCGACCGGCGGACGTGCCGTCATGCCGTCATGCCGTCATGCCGTCAGCCGTTCACGACGTGCAGGCCGCCCGGTCTGCGGCCGGTGAGCCGGTCCAGGGCGGCCGAGGTGGCTCCGTCGGCCGGGAGGTAGACGATCAGGCGCTGCGGGTCGATGTCGGGCAGCGCGAGCGTCTCATACTCAAGGCGGAGCGGGCCCGCCTCCGGGTGGGTGATGCGCTGGACGCCGCTGCGGCGGGGCAGCACGGGCGCACCGGCGAGGCGGTCGGCGAACGGCGCGCCCGCGTCGACGGTCAGCTCGTCGGTGAAGCCCCGCACATGGGAGTCGTCGAGCATGGACTCGGTCTTGAGGTGCCCGACCAGGTCGTCGGCGAGGCGCTCCCACTCGGGGTAGGCGGCACGGGCCCGTTCGTCGGTGAAGG
Organism: Streptomyces sp. NPDC042371; assembly: GCF_056437465.1. Classification (NCBI taxonomy): domain Bacteria; kingdom Bacillati; phylum Actinomycetota; class Actinomycetes; order Kitasatosporales; family Streptomycetaceae; genus Streptomyces; species Streptomyces sp. NPDC042371. Next base: position 132,622 of record NZ_JBWKAP010000018.1, read on the forward strand.
CGTACCGGGCGAGGTTGGGCCGCTCGCCGTCCAGGATGCCGAGGGGTTCCGCGATCCGCCGGTAGCCCGTCGTGCAGGCCAGCACGTCCGCGAGGCGGTTGAGCAGGACGGCGGGCGTGGGCTCCAGGCTGTCCAGGATGGCGCGCACGGTGGGCCGGACCGACTCGGCAGGTGCGACGGCCGACGGGCAGCAGGTGGCCGCGCCGCGCTCCTCCTCCAGACGGCGCAGGTGGATGCGCTCCTCGACCCTCAGGTGCAGCGCGTCGGCGAGCGCGCCGAGCACCTGGGCGGACGGGTGGCGGTCCCTGCCCTGTTCGAGCCGGGTGAGGTACTCGACGCTGATTCCGGCGAGGGTCGCGACCTCGGAGCGGCGCAGGCCCGGTGTACGGCGGCGGGGGCCGCTGGGCAGTCCGACCTCGGTGGGTGTGATGGCTTCCCTGCGCGCTCGCAGGAAGGCGCCCAGCTCGTTCTCGCTCACGACTCGTTCTCGCTCACGACTCGTTCTCGCTCACGGTGCGAACGTATCAGCGGTCCCGGTCCGGATCGTGGCCCTGTCACTACCAGCCTCGGCTCGGCCTCCCTCCCGGCCGGGACCCGCCGCAAGGTGGGCACATGACTCTTAAGACGACCGACACGTCCCGCTCCGCCGCACCCGCGCTGCCCCTGGCCGCCGGGGTCTGGGAGATCGAGCCCCTGCACTCCGCGGTCAACTTCGCCATCCGCCACCTCGGCATCTCCAAGGTGCGCGGCCGTTTCACCGATGTGCAGGCCGAGCTGGTGGTGGGTGAGCGGGCCGAGGACTCCTCGGTGACGGCCACCATCGCGCTCGCCTCGATCGACACGGGCAACAAGGACCGGGACGGGCACGTGCTCAGCTCGGAGCTGCTCGACGTCGAGAAGCGGCCCACGATGACGTTCCGTTCGGCACGGATCGCGGGCGCGGACGAGGAGTGGGTCATGGAGGGCGCGCTGACCATCGGCGAGGTGACCAGGCCGGTGACGCTGGCCGTGGAGTTCGGGGGCGTCGAGATCTTCCCCGGTCAGGAGCGCAGGCACGCGGGGTTCGAGGCGACAGGCGAGATCCGCCGCAGCGAGTTCGGGCTCGACTTCGCCCCGGGGCTGCTCGGCGAGGTCGTGAAGATCCAGCTGGACATGCAGTTCCTGGAGCCTGCGGAGGCTGCCGCGAAGCGGTGAGCACACGGTGGTGCGGCGTCAGGCAGTACTGCGGTAGGCGGTATCGCGGCACGGCGCCGCCGTCAGCGGCCGTTGAACGCCCCGTGCCGTCCCGCCCCCGCGGCGAAGCGCGCCGCCCCCTGAGCCGCCTCGGCCAGGGAGTGCAGGCCATGGGCCAGCTCACCCGCCATCGCTTCCTCTTCGGACCGGCCGCCCTGTTCGAGTACGGAGAGCCGGTCGCGCCGCATACAGGTCTGCGGGAACGCGGCGATCTCGGCAGCGAGCCGCTCGGCCGCGGCACGCGAGGTGCCCGGGGGCACGGTCCGGTTGACCAGGCCCATCCCGAGCGCCTCCGCGGCGCCGACGGGGCGGCCGGTCAGGATCAGGTCCAGGGCGCGGCCCTCGCCGATCAGCCGGGGCAGCCGCACCGTCCCGCCGTCGATGAGCGGTACGCCCCAGCGTCTGCAGAACACCCCGAGGACGGCGTCCTCGTCGGCGACGCGCAGATCGCACCAGAGTGCGAGTTCGAGGCCGCCCGCGACGGCGTGGCCGGAGATCGCCGCGATCACCGGCTTCGACAGGCGCATCCGGGTGGGGCCCATGGGGCCGTCCCCGTCCTCGGTCACTCTGTTGCCGTCCGGGGTGCCGATGGCCTTGAGGTCGGCACCCGCGCAGAAGGTGCCGCCCTCGCCCCACAGCACGGCGACGGCGGCGTCCGGGTCAGCGTCGAAGGCGCGGAAGGCGTCGGCGAGGGCGCGGGCGGTGGGACCGTCGACGGCATTTCGCGCGGTGGGGCGGGACAGCACGATGGTGGTGATGGGGCCTGCGCGTTCGCTGCGTACGGGCATGGGACAAGCCGACCACGGGAACGGGGCGCCGGACAAGGTGTGTTCGGGCCCCCGCTCCCCGTACGCGCGGAGCGCCCCGCCCCTGGTAAGGGGCGGGGCGCTCCGTCCATGGACCCCGGTCGGGTCCCCGGTGCGTGGCGGCGGTCAGGCCTTGCGGGCCCTCGTCGTCTTCTTCGCGACAGCCTTCTTGGAGGCGGCCGTCCTGGCGGCGGCCTTCTTCGTGGCGGTCGGCTTCTCCGTGGCCGCCGTCTTCTTGGCGGCGGTCCCCGTCCTGGCGGTGGCCGTCTCCTTCGTGGCCGTGGCGCTCGCCGCCACCACCTTCTTGGCGGCGGCCTTCTTCGCGGGAGCCTTCTTGGCGGGTGCCTTGTTCGCGGCCGCCTTCTTCGCGGTGGCCTTCTTGGCGGCGCCACGCCCCTGCGAGGGCAGCGCGTCGCTGATCCGGTCCGCCGAGATGATGTCCCGCAGGAACTTGCCGGTGTGGCTGGCCGGTACCCCCGCGACCTCCTCGGGCGTGCCCTCGGCGATGACCCAACCGCCGCCGTTGCCTCCCTCGGGGCCCATGTCGACGACCCAGTCCGCGGTCTTGATCACGTCGAGGTTGTGCTCGATGACGATGACCGTGTTGCCCTTGTCGACCAGGCCGGAGAGGACCGTGATCAGCTTGCTGATGTCCTCGAAGTGCAGACCGGTGGTCGGCTCGTCGAGGACGTACACGGTCCGGCCTGTCGACCGCTTCTGGAGCTCGGAGGCCAGCTTCACGCGCTGGGCCTCGCCTCCGGAGAGCGTGGGCGCCGACTGGCCGAGGCGCACGTAGCCGAGGCCGACGTCGTTGAGCGTCTTCAGGTGACGGGCGATGGCGGGCACGGCCTCGAAGAAGGCGAGCCCCTCCTCGATCGGCATGTCGAGGACCTCGGCGATGGACTTGCCCTTGTAGTGCACGTCCAGCGTCTCGCGGTTGTAGCGCGCGCCGTGGCAGACCTCGCACGGCACGTACACGTCCGGGAGGAAGTTCATCTCGATCTTGATCGTGCCGTCACCGGAGCAGTTCTCGCAGCGACCGCCCTTGACGTTGAAGGAGAAGCGCCCGGGGAGGTAACCCCGCACCTTCGCCTCCGTGGTCTCCGCGAAGAGCTTGCGGACGTGGTCGAAGACTCCGGTGTACGTCGCCGGGTTCGACCGCGGGGTGCGGCCGATGGGCGACTGGTCGACGTGCACGACCTTGTCGACGAGGTCATCGCCCTCCACACGCGTGTGTCGTCCTGGAACGGAACGGGCGCCGTTCAACTCCCTTGCCAGGTGCGTGTACAGGATGTCGTTCACGAGCGTCGACTTGCCCGAGCCTGAGACGCCCGTGACCGCGGTGAGGACGCCGAGCGGGAAGGAGACGTCGATGTCCTGGAGGTTGTTCTCGCGGGCGCCGTGCACCGTGAGCTGCCGGGACGGGTCGGCCGGGCGGCGCAGGTCGGGGACCGGGATGACCCGCTTGCCCGACAGGTACTGCCCGGTGATCGACTTGTCGTTGGCGAGCAGCTCCTTCATGGAGCCGCTGTGCACGACCTTGCCGCCGTGCTCGCCCGCGCCGGGACCGATGTCGACGACCCAGTCGGCGACCTTGATGGTGTCCTCGTCATGCTCGACGACGATGAGCGTGTTGCCCATGTCGCGCAGGCGGACGAGGGTCTCGATCAGGCGGTGGTTGTCGCGCTGGTGGAGGCCGATGGACGGCTCGTCCAGGACGTACAGCACGCCGACCAGGCCGGAGCCGATCTGGGTGGCCAGGCGGATGCGCTGGGCCTCGCCTCCGGAGAGGGTGCCCGCGGCGCGGTTCAGCGAGAGGTAGTCCAGGCCGACGTCGACCAGGAACCTCAGCCGTTCGTTGACCTCCTTGAGGACGCGCTCGGCGATCTTCTTGTCGCGGGCGCCCAGCTTCAGCTCGGCGAGGAAGTCCGCGCAGTCGCTGATGGACATCGCGGAGACCTCGGCGATGGACTTCCCCATGACCGAGACGGCCAGGACGATCGGCTTGAGGCGGGTGCCCTCACAGGTGGGGCAGGGCACCTCGCGCATGTACCCCTCGAAGCGCTCGCGGCTTGCGTCGCTCTCGGCTTCGCTGTGGCGGCGCTTGACGAAGGGGACGGCGCCTTCGAAGGCGGTGGTGTAGACCCTCTCCCGCCCGTACCGATTGCGGTAGCGGACTTCGATCTGGGTCTTGTGGCCGTTGAGGAGGGCCTTCTTGGCGCGCTGCGGGAGCCCGGCCCAGGGCATGTCCGTGGAGAAGCCGAGGGCGTCGGCGAGGGCTCCGACGAGTCGGCCGAAGTACTCCTTGGTGTGGCCGTGCGACCAGGGGTGGATGGCGCCCTCGTCGAGCGACTTGTCCTCGTCCGGGACGATCAGCTCGGGGTCGACCTCCATGCGCGTGCCGATGCCGGTGCAGTCCGGGCAGGCGCCGAAGGGCGAGTTGAAGGAGAAGGAGCGGGGCTCCAGCTCCTCGAAGGACAGGTCGTCGTACGGGCAGTAGAGGTGCTCCGAGTACATCCGCTCGCGCTCGGGGTCGTCCTCGGGGAGGTCGACGAAGTCGAGCACGACCATGCCGCCGGAGAGGCCGAGGGCGGTCTCCACGGAGTCGGTGAGGCGGCGCTTGGCGGAGTCCTTCACCGTGAGGCGGTCGACGACCACCTCGATGGTGTGCTTCTCCTGCTTCTTGAGCGTGGGCGGCTCGGAGAGCTGAATCGTCTCGCCGTCGACCCGCGCGCGGGAGTACCCCTTCGTCTGGAGGTCGGCGAAGAGGTCGACGAACTCGCCCTTTCGCTCGCGGACCAACGGCGACAGGACCTGGAAACGGCTGCCCTCGGGCAGTTCGAGGACCTTGTCGACGATGGCCTGCGGCGACTGCCGGGAGATCGGGCGGCCGCACTCGGGACAGTGCGGCTTACCGATGCGCGCGAAGAGCAGGCGCAGGTAGTCGTATACCTCGGTGATGGTGCCGACCGTCGAGCGCGGGTTGCGCGAGGTCGACTTCTGGTCGATGGAGACCGCGGGCGAGAGTCCCTCGATGAAGTCGACATCGGGCTTGTCCATCTGGCCCAGGAACTGTCGGGCGTACGAGGACAGCGACTCGACGTACCGCCGCTGGCCCTCGGCGAAGATCGTGTCGAACGCGAGCGAGGACTTGCCCGACCCGGAGAGTCCGGTGAACACGATGAGGGAGTCACGCGGGAGGTCGAGCGAGACGTTCTTGAGATTGTGCTCGCGCGCGCCACGGACGATGAGACGGTCGGCCACGCCGGTCCGCACCTTTCTTGAGAGAAGAGACAGGGGGCAGAACCCCCGTCGTTCACAGACTAGGGCGAGCCACTGACAACGCCGGGCTGCTTCCCTGGTTCCACCTACACAACAAACCCGGACCTTCAAGAATGCCCGATGCCGTCCTCGACCATATAGCACGTGTATTCGATTTGAGGGCGGGTTCGGAGCCCTTCACCCGAACGTGTGGCACAGCTATCGTCGACCGCATGATTGATCATGTGCGCGACCTGGCGTCTGTACGTGACGCGACCGACCGACTGCTCAGCGCAGCGGCAAAACTGAACAACGATTCGACTGCCGAGCCGTCACGGCTTCCCGGCTGGAGCCGCGGCCACGTCCTGGCCCACATCGCGCGGAACGCGGACGCGCTGGTGAACGTCCTCGCCGGGCGCCCGATGTACGAGAGCGCGCAGGCGCGCGACGGGGACATCGACCGGGATGCGCCGCGGCCGCTGGACGCGCAGCTGGCGGACGTGCGCGAGAGCGGGGCCCGCTTCCTGGCCGAGGGCGAGCGCCCCGCCGACTGGTCCCGCACGGTGGAGCTGCGCAACGGCATCACCGACTCCGCGTCCCGGGTGCCCTTCCGGCGCTGGGTCGAGGTGGAGCTGCACCATGTGGACCTCGGCATCGGATACGACCTGGAGGACCTGCCCGAGGAGTTCGTGCAGCGGGAGATCGCGTTCCTGACGGCACGCTTCTCAGGGAACCCCGACGTCCCGCCCACCCTGCTCACGGACGGCACGCACGCGTGGAGCACCGGCCGGGAGGGTCATCCCGAGATCACCGTCTCCGGGACCCCGCCCGAGCTGGTCGGCTGGCTGGCGGGTCGCCGTGACGGCTCCGCGCTCACGGCCGAAGGGGGCCTCCTTCCGTCCCTGCCCCCGCTATAGGCTGACGCACATGACGTACAGCGGAGCGGTGAAGGTCGGCGGGCCCGCGGATGTGCACGAGCTGCCGGACCTGATGATTTCGAAGGTCGCGGTCGGGCCGATGGACAACAACGCCTACCTGTTGCGCTGCCGGGCCACCGGCGAGCAGCTGCTGATCGACGCGGCGAACGACTCCGGGACGCTGCTGACGCTGATCGGTGACGACGGCATCGCGTCCGTCGTCACCACGCATCAGCACGGCGACCACTGGCAGGCCCTGGCCGCCGTCGTCGGGGCCACCCGCGCGCGGACGTACGCGGGCCGCGAGGACGCCACCGGCATCCCCGTCCCGACGGACGTCCTGGTGGACGACGGCGACACGGTCACGGTCGGCCGCGTCACGCTGACCGCGCGGCACCTGGTGGGCCACACCCCGGGTTCGATCGCGCTGGTCTACGACGACCCGCACGGCCACCCGCACGTGTTCACCGGCGACTGCCTCTTCCCGGGCGGCGTCGGCAACACGTGGAAGGACCCGAAGGCCTTCGCGAGCCTCATCGACGACGTCGAGACGAAGATCTTCGGGACGCTGCCGGACGAGACGTGGGTCTACCCCGGCCACGGCGGCGACACGACGCTCGGCGCCGAGCGGCCGCATCTTGCCGAGTGGCGCGCGCGGGGCTGGTGAAGCGGAACGGGTGACCTAGGTGTATTGACCCGCGGGGTTGTTGACGCGGGTGATGGGTGGGTGGCCGCCGAGTGCGGTGTGGCTGCGGTGGTGGTTGTAGGTGTGCAGG
>NZ_JBWKAP010000019.1:0-137154 GCF_056437465.1 Streptomyces sp. NPDC042371
GCGTTTCCCTTTCCGGCGGTTCCGACTCTATCAGATCCTTTCGGGCCTGACTCCCAGTCGAAGTGGGTTTGTCTTTGCGGCTGTTGGGCCGTTCCAACGAGTGAGACTTTAGCGGAATCCCGGCTCCCGACCTAATCGGGGGCGTCCTTTCGAACGCCGATTCCTCATTTCGCAAACACACATGAAAACAAACCGAAGGCGAGACCCCGAAGGGCGCACGACGTCGATCGTTGTAATGGTTCTTGCGGAATGGCTGCCCGGGGACCGACCATGTGGTCGACGCTCACGTCGGGCAACTCGGAGAACACTACGTAGCCACGCCGGGGGTGTCAACTCCTGACGTCGGGCCCCCGGCGGGTCTACTCTGGGTGACGTGACTACACGTGCGTATGCCCAACTGTGGTGGGCCGCCTGACGGCGGCCGTACATACGCATGTACTCAACGGCCGCCGCCTCGGCGGCCGTTTCTCGTTCTCCCCCTGGGGGATCCGGAGCCCGGTCGCCGGGCCGGTGGTCCTGACCAGGAGGCGGAGAAATGACGAGGATCTTCAGCGGGATCAAGCCGACGGGGCACCTGACCCTGGGCAACTACCTGGGAGCCGTCCGGCAGTGGGCTGAGGTCGACCAGTACCGGGCCGACTCGCTGTTCAGCATCGTCGACCTGCACGCGCTGACCGTGGAGCACGATCCCGGACGGGTGCGCAGGCTCAGTCGGCAGGCGGCGACGCTGTTGCTCGCGTCGGGGATCGATCCCGAGCGGGCCACCGTCTTCATCCAGAGTCATGTGGACGAGCACGCCCGGCTCTCGTATCTGCTGGAGTGCGTCGCGACGGACGGCGAGATGCGGCGGATGATCCAGTACAAGGAGAAGTCCGTGCTCGAGCGGGCGCGGGGCGGGAGCGTGCGGCTGTCGCTCCTTACTTATCCCGTGCTGATGGCGGCGGACATCCTGGCGTACGACGCCGACGAGGTGCCGGTCGGCGAGGACCAGACCCAGCACGTCGAGCTGACGCGGGACCTGGCGGTGCGGTTCAACCAGCGGTACGGGCAGACCTTCGTCGTGCCGCGGGCCACGCCGCCCAAGGTGGCCGCGCGGGTCATGGACCTGCAGGACCCGACGTCGAAGATGGGCAAGTCCCACGGTGCCGGGGCCGGGATCGTCTTTCTGCTCGACGAGCCCGAGGTGGTGCGCAAGAAGATCATGCGGGCCGTCACGGACAGCGGCAGCGAGATCGTGTTCGACCGCGAGTCCCAGCCGGGGGTCTCGAACCTGCTGGAGATCCTCGCGGCTTGCCAGGGTGGGAACCCAGAAGCCTTGAGCGGTGTATACGAGTCGTATGGCGCACTGAAGAAGGACACCGCCGAGGCCGTGGTGGAACTGCTCAGGCCCGTACAGCAGCGGCACAAGGAGCTGGTGGCAGACCCCACGTATGTGGAGGAGGTGTTGCGGCGGGGAGCTGAGCAGGCGCGGGGCATGGCCAAGCCGACGGTGGACGGCGCCTATCGGGCGATCGGGCTGCTGCCGCCGGTGAGCGAGGAGCAGTGAGCGAGGCGCGGTAGGCGCGGGGCTGGTGGCGGGGCGCGATGCGACGTGGCGGCGCATCGCGACCTCGCTGCCGGGGCCCGCGTGGGTCAGCTGTTGTTGCCGGAGGCCAGTTCGCGGCTGCGGTCGCGGGCTGCTTCCAGGGCCGCGATGAGGGCCGCGCGCACTCCGTGGTTCTCGAGCTCGCGGATGGCGTTGATCGTGGTGCCAGCGGGGGAGGTGACGTTCTCGCGGAGTTTCACCGGGTGCTCGCCGCTGTCGCGGAGCATGACGGACGCGCCGATCGCCGCCTGGACGATCAGGTCGTGGGCCTTGTCGCGGGGCAGGCCGAGGAGGATGCCTGCGTCGGTCATGGCTTCGACGAGGAAGTAGAAGTAGGCCGGGCCCGAGCCGGAGAGTGCCGTGCAGGCGTCCTGCTGTGTCTCGGGGACGCGGAGGGTCTTGCCGACGGCGCCGAAGATCGCCTCCGCGTGGGCCAGTGCCGCGGTGGAGGCGTGGCTGCCCGCCGAGATGACCGACATGCCCTCGTCGACGAGGACGGGGGTGTTCGGCATGACGCGGACGACCGGGGTGGACTCGGTGAGGCGCTCTTCGATGAAGGCGGTGGTGATACCGGCGGCGGCGCTGATGACCAGGCGGTCGGGGGTGACGTGCGGGGCGAGTTCGTCGAGCAGCTTGGCCATGTCCTGCGGCTTGCAGGCGAGGATCAGGGTGTCGGCCTGCTTGGCGGCGTCGGCGTTGCTGACGGGGGTGACGCCGTAGCGGGTGCGGAGCTCGTCGGCGCGTTCCTGGCGGCGGGTGGTGACCAGCAGGTCGGTCGGCGCCCAGCCACCGCGGATCATGCCGCTGAGCAGGGCTTCACCGATCTTTCCGGTGCCGAGGACGGCGACTTTCTGGCTCGTGTTGCTGCTCATGAACGGTGGCCTCCGGGGTTGCTTCGTCCGGGGACCATCCTCGCATCGGTGTGCCGGGGGCAGTGGTGGTGTCCGGTGGGCGGGATGCCGCGCGCCGGGTCCGGCGGGGTGGGTCGGGCGAGGTGGGTCAGGCGGTGCGGCGGCGGAGGGTGGCCGCGCCGAGGGCGAGGACGAGGAGTGCGCTGCCCGCGACGATGACGACGTCCCGGATGAAGTCGCCGGTGATGTCCGAGTTGTGGAGGACTTGGTTCATGCCGTCGACGGCGTACGACATGGGGAGGACGTTGGAGGCCCACTCCAGGATCGGCTGCATGGTGTCGCGGCGGGCGAACAGGCCGCAGAGCAGGAGCTGGGGGAAGATCACGGCCGGCATGAACTGGACGGCCTGGAATTCGGAGGAGGCGAAGGCCGAGACGAAGAGGCCGAGTGCGGTGCCGAGGAGGGCGTCGAGCAGGGCGATCAGGAGCAGCAGCCAGGCGGAGCCGGTGACCTCGAGGCCGAGGGTCCACAGGGCGAGGCCCGTGGCGAGGAGGGACTGGACGACGGCGAGGGCGCCGAAGGCGAGGGCGTATCCGGCGATGAGGTCGCCTTTGCCGAGGGGCATGGCGAGGAGGCGTTCGAGGGTTCCCGAGGTGCGTTCGCGCAGGGTGGCGATGGAGGTCACCAGGAACATCGTGATGAGCGGGAAGATCCCGAGGAGCGAGGCGCCGATGGAGTCGAACGTCCGCGGGCTGCCGTCGAAGACGTAGCGCAGGAGGAGCAGCATCACGCAGGGGACCAGGATCATCAGCGCGATGGAGCGGGGGTCGTGGCGGAGCTGGCGCAGGACTCGCGCGGCGGTGGCGAGGGTGCGGTAGAGGTTCATGGGGTGCTCCTGGGCGGGGCCTGGTGGCGTGCGTCGGCCTCGTCCACGAGGTGGAGGAAGGCCTCTTCGACCGTGTCGGAGTGGGTACGGGCGCGCAGGGCGTCGGGGGTGTCGTCGGCGAGGAGTTCGCCGTCGCGCATGAGGAGGAGGCGGTGGCAGCGTTCGGCCTCGTCCATGACGTGTGAGGAGACGAGGAGCGTGGCGGCGCGGTCGGCGGCGATGGCGTGGAAGAGCTGCCACAGGTCGCGGCGGAGCACGGGGTCGAGGCCGACGGTCGGCTCGTCGAGCACGAGGAGTTCGGGGGCGCCGAGGAGGGCGACCCCCAGGGAGACGCGGCTGCGCTGGCCACCGGAGAGGTGGCCGGCGAGGGAGTCGGCGTGCGAGGTGAGGGCGACGTCGTCGAGTACGCGGGTGACGTGGTCGCGTCGGCGGTCGGCCGCGGTGCCCGTGCCGGGGTCGAGGACCGCCTCGAAGTAGTCGAGGTTCTGGCGGACGGTCAGGTCGTCGTAGACGGACGGGCTCTGGGTGACGTACCCGATGCGGGAGCGGAGGGCGGGGGCGCCCGCGGGGTGGTCGAGGACGTTCAGGGTGCCGGTGACCTTGGCCTGGGTGCCGACGATCGCGCGCATGAGGGTGGACTTGCCGCAGCCGGAGGGGCCGAGGAGTCCGGTGATCTGGCCTCGGGGGACGGTGAAGTCGAGGCCGCGCAGGACGGTGCGGGGGCCGCGGACGACGGTCAGGCCTTGGGCCAGGACGGCCGGGGACGGGGTGGGGGGTGGGGTGGGGGATGTGGCCGAGGGTGCGGCCAGGTGCGCGGCTGAGGGTGCGGTCGGGGCGGGGCTGGGGGCTGTCGCGTCCGGTTGGTTGTCGGCCGGGCGGGCCGCCGAAGCCTCGGGGCGGGCCGCCGGGCTCCTCTTATTCATCATGTGATGAATAATCCTCCCGGCACTACCCCTCGTCAACCCAGACCAGTAGTTCGACGGCGTAGCGCTCCTCGACCACGCCGTCCGGGAAGACCTTCAGCAGCTCCGCGCGCTCCTCCGCGACGAAGTCCGCCGTGCGGCGCTCACCGAGAACGAGGAACGCCGAGTGCGTGGCGAGGTTGGCGAGGTGGGTGTCGACGGGGACCCGGCGGCTCCAGCGGAGCCGGTCGCGGCGGAAGTCGAGGGCGGTCGTCAGGTCGCTCCCGCGGTTCGCCGCCCGGTCGGCCGCGCGGTGGGCGTCGTCGGGCGCGCCCAGGAAGCGGGCGATGCGGGCGGCCTGCTCGCCGAGCCACGGTGTCTCGGGGGCCGCGTCGCCCTGGCGGTTCCACCACAGGGCGAGGGCGCCGCCGGGGCGCAGCACGCGCAGGGCCTCGGGCACGGAGCGTTCCTGGTCCGTCCAGTGCCAGGCCTGGGCGTACGTGATGAGGTCGGCCGAGTCGTCGGCCAGCGGCAGGGCGTTGCCGTTGCCGCGTACGAGGGGGATGTGCGGCAGCGTGCGGCGGAGCTGTGCCGCCATGCCGTCGCCCGGCTCGACCGCGATGACCTCCGCGCCTCGCTCGGCGAGCAGCGCGGTGGCGATTCCGGTGCCCGCGCCCACGTCGACGACGCGGGCGCCCGCGAGGGGGCGGCCCGCCAGGCGTTCGACGGCGTCGAAGAGGGCGGGCGGATAGGAGGGGCGGTACGCCGCGTACTGGGCGGCGGCCGCGTTGAAGGAGTGGGCGCGGGAAGGGGCGGCAGTCATGGGGGAGATCGTGGCGCGCGGAGGGTCACATCCGCCAGGGCCACCCGCCTAAGCCCCCCGGACCCACAACGGTCCCGGCCCGTGTCTCAGCGCTTGCGCTTCTTGCGGGACGGGTTGCCCGTGCGGCGTTCCGTGCGCTTCGTGTACTGCTCGCGGGCCGCCTCGTACTCCTTGCGGTGCAGTTTCTCGCCCGGGGCCTCCGACAGGGAGCGGAGGAAGTAGGCGAGGAGGCTGCCGACGAAGCCGATCGCCATCAGGCCGCGCGTCGAGGACTGGGACTCCGCGTCGTGGCGCCGGGTGAACCCTTCCCAGGTGCGGCGGAAGGCGAGGGCGCTGCAGATCGCGAACATGACGACGACGAGGGCGTTCACGAGCGAGCCGACGGCCGCGATGGTCAGGCCCTCGTAGGCGAAGCGCAGCACGAAGCAGCCGGCGACCGCCCCCACCAGCGAGCCGGCGGCGACGCCGGCGCGGCGGGCGCCGTAGCCGCCGTCGTGGGCGACCCAGGTCGTCCCGAAGAAGCGGAGTGGCTCGGGCTGCGGTCCGGGCGCGGTGCCGGAGGAGGCGGCCGGGGTTCCTGTGGGTCCCTGGGGGGCGGGTTCTTCGCTCACCGTTTGATTATCGCCTGCCGCCCCGCGGGGCCGGGGCGTCGTGAGGAGAGGCACGCCCTGTTCGTCAGGACAGGCACGCCCTATTCGTCCCCCGCCTTGCCAGCCCGCACGTCCCGGCCGCTAGTTTGGGCAGCGAAACGTTGCATCGGTGAACGCGGGGGAGGTCGGTGAGCATGTCGCTCCGTGGAGGAGACCCGGAGGAGATCGGCGGGTACCCGCTCGAGGCGCGCCTCGGGTCGGGCGGCATGGGCACGGTCTTCCTGGCGCGCTCGGCGTCGGGCCGCCCCGTCGCGATCAAGCTGATCCACCAGCAGTTCGCGGACGACGAGGAGTTCCGGATCCGCTTCCGGCAGGAGGTCGCCGCGGCCCGCCGGGTCAGCGGCGCCTTCACCGCGGCCGTGATCGACGCCGACCCCGAGGCCGAGCACCCCTGGATGGCCACCTCGTTCATCGAGGGCCACACCCTCGCCCAGCGCATCGCCAAGCAGGGCCCGATCGGCGGTGCCGAGCTGCGCAGGCTGGCCATCGGGCTCACGGAGGCGCTCCGCGACATCCACCGCGCGGGCGTCGTGCACCGGGACCTCAAGCCGTCCAACGTGGTCCTCTCCCCCGAGGGCCCCCGGGTCATCGACTTCGGCATCTCGCGCGCCGCGGACCAGCAGACGCTGACGATGACGGGCCGGGTGATCGGCACACCGCCGTTCATGTCGCCCGAGCAGCTGCAGGCACCGCGCGGCGTCGGGCCGCGCTCCGACGTCTTCTCGCTGGCCACGCTGCTGGTGTACGCGGCGACCGGGCAGGGGCCCTTCGACGCGGACAGCCCGTACATGACGGCGTATCAAGTGGTGCACGAGCCGCCCTCGTTGGGCGAGGTGCCGGGCAAGCTGCGGCAGGTGGTCGAGCCGTGCCTCGCGAAGGATCCCGAGGACCGTCCTTCGGCGGACGAACTTCTCGTACGGCTGCGGGACCTGCCGTCCGATCTGGGCGGCGCGACGGGTCCGACGGGTCCTGCCGAGAGCCCGCGCTGCACGCGCGAGACGGACACGCAGCACCATCTGTCGGCCGACGACGACACTCCGGCGCCCGGCGCCACGCCCCCGTCGACCGCCACGCAGGACACGGGGACCTTCTTCGGGCGTCGGCTGCGCCGCCGCTGGCGTCCGGCGCTCGCGGCCGCCGTGGCCGTGGCCGCGATCGGCGGCGGGGTCGCGGTGGTGCGGGCGGGCGACTCGGGCGGGTCCGGCGGCCCGGGTGACGAGGGGCGTGACATCGCGGCGGCCGGGGCGCGGCTGCCGGGCGGCTTCGAGCCGTGGCGCAAGACCCTGCGGGGCGGCCGCCCCGACATTCCGGACGAGGTGCGCTGCGAGGCGCACGACGACGCGCTGTTCTGCGGGGGCGGCGGCGTCGTCGCGACGCGGATCAGGCTCTCCGACGGCTCCCGCGTCTGGACGGAGAAGAGCCCCGGCGTGCCCACGCAGGGCATGCACATGGTGGGCGTCACCGACGACACGGTGCTCGGCTACCGCCTCGCGGCCCAGGACGATCCGGTCCACCCCGCCACCGAAGTGGTCGCCATCGACGCGGACAGCGGCGACGAGCTGTGGTCGACGCCGTCCGGCGCCCAGTCGACGGCCGTGACGAACCGTACGCAGGACGCCGTGGTGATCAACTCGACCGTCGTGACGGTCGACGCGTCGAACAACCGCTTCGAGGCGCGGCAGGCCCACAGCGGGAAGGTCGCCTGGAAGCAGCCGTTCCCCGCGGGCAAGCAGTGCGCTCCGGTCACCGCGGGCACGCGGCTGTACGCGATGTGCGCGCCGCGCTCCGAGCTGGCCGCGACCGATGTGCGCCACCCCGACCTGCGCGTCGTCGACCTCGCGTCGGGCAGCCTCGGCAAGGCCGTCCCCGTCCGGGGTCCCGCCGTGCCGGTCGGTACCGCCGACGGCGACCTCGTGCTCCTGCACGAGCACCACGAGGGCCCCGAGCTGGTGGGCTACGACGGGGTGATGCGGGTGGACAGGGCCTCGCACAAGGTGACGTACTCGCGGCTGCCGAAGACGTACGACGGGACGCCCGGGATGGCGGACGGCAGCGTCTTCGTGACCGGGCAGACCGGGCTCGTCACGGCGCTCGACCCGGCGACCGGCAGGAAGAAGTGGTCCCGGCAGACGGGCGTGGAGGGTCTGTCGGGGCCGGTGTCCGGGGACGGTGACGGGACGCTCTACTTCAGCTCGGCCAGTGGCCGGGTCGCCGCGCTCACGTCGCGCAAGGGCGAGCCGCGGTGGACGACGAACCCGCGCGCCGAGGGTCTGGCGGGCGAGGTGAACGCCAGCCCGCGCGTGACCGTCAAGGGCAGCGTGGTGGTCGTGGCGGCCGCCAAGAACACGGTGTTCGCCTTCGACGCGACGAAGCCGCCGAAGTCCGGCTGAACTCACCGGACTCCGGTGGCTCGGGCCTTGGGCCTTGGGGCCTTGGGGCCTTGGTCAGCAGCGCGGTGCCACGTACCCACTGCTGCCCGTGCGGACGTACGTGTCCGACACGTACCGCCCGCTGCCGATGCGGTCCCATATCTTCGACGTGCCGGTCGGCCCCGTCACCGTCTCGCCGGGCTTCTGGCAGGCGATGGTGACGCGGGAACCCGCGCTGAGGCGGCCGACCTTGCGGTACGAAGTGCCAGGGCCCGATCGGACGTTGACGTCCGCGACGATCGGGTAGCTCCTTGCCGCCATCGCCTCGATGTCGGCACCTTCTGTGCTGTCGGCGCTGGCGACTTCCGGCGCCATGACGTTCTCGCTCACAGTGCTCTCCCCCGTACACGGCGGCGCGGGCCGCCCTCAGTGTGCATCCCACACCAAGGACGCGCCCGCGCCTCGAAAAGTTTCCGTGTGACGGCCCCGCGGCTCAGCCGAGCTTCGACACGTCCCGGACCGCGCCCTTGTCGGCGCTGGTCGCCATCGCCGCGTACGCGCGCAGGGCCGCGGAGACCTTGCGCTCGCGGGCCTTCGGCTCGTACACCCCGCCGAGCGCCGCGCGGCGGGTGGCCAGCTCCTCCTCGGGGACGAGGAGTTCGATCGAGCGGCCGGGGATGTCGATGCGGATCCGGTCGCCGTCCTCGACGAGCGCGATCGTGCCGCCGGACGCCGCCTCGGGCGAGGCGTGGCCGATGGACAGGCCCGAGGTGCCGCCGGAGAAGCGGCCGTCGGTGACCAGGGCGCAGGCCTTGCCGAGGCCGCGGCCCTTCAGGAAGGAGGTGGGGTAGAGCATCTCCTGCATGCCGGGGCCGCCCTTGGGGCCCTCGTAGCGGATGACGACGACGTCGCCTTCCTTGACGCCCTTGTTGAGGATCTTCTCGACGGCCTCTTCCTGCGAGTCGCAGACGACCGCGGGGCCCTCGAAGGTCCAGATCGACTCGTCGACGCCCGCGGTCTTCACGACGCAGCCGTCCACGGCGATGTTGCCCTTGAGGACGCCCAGGCCGCCGTCCTTGGAGTACGCGTGGGCGACGTCGCGGATGCAGCCGTTCGCGGCGTCCGTGTCGAGGGAGTCCCAGCGCTCGGACTGCGAGAAGGCCTCGGCGGAGCGTCGGCAGCCGGGCGCCGCGTGCCACAGCTCGACGGCCTCGGCGGAGGTGGCGCCGGAGCGGATGTCCCAGGCGTCCAGCCACTCCTTGATGGAGGGCGAGTGGACGGTGTGCACGTCCTCGTTCAGGAGACCGCCCCGGTACAGCTCGCCGAGCAGTGCGGGGATGCCGCCCGCGCGGTGCACGTCCTCCATGTAGTACGTCGTGGTGGGCGCGGCGTTCGGGGCGACCTTGGAGAGGCAGGGGACGCGGCGCGAGACGGCGTCGATGTCGCCCAGGTCGTAGTCGATCTCGGCCTCGCGGGCCGCGGCCAGCAGGTGCAGGATCGTGTTGGTCGAGCCGCCCATGGCGATGTCGAGGGCCATGGCGTTCTCGAAGGCCGCGTGGGTGGCGACGTTGCGCGGCAGGACGGAGGCGTCGTCGCCGTCGTAGTACCGCTTGGTGATGTCGACGACCGTCCGGCCCGCCCGCTCGTACAGCTCCTTGCGGGCCGTGTGCGTGGCGAGGACCGAGCCGTTGCCCGGCAGGGAGAGGCCGATGGCCTCGGTCAGGCAGTTCATCGAGTTGGCGGTGAACATGCCGGAACAGGAGCCGCAGGTCGGGCAGGCGTTCTCCTCGATGCGGAGGATGTCCTCGTCCGAGATGCTCTCGTCGACCGCGTCGCTGATCGCGTTGACCAGGTCGAGCTTGCGGACCGTGCCGTCGACGAGGGTGGCCTTGCCTGCCTCCATCGGGCCGCCGGAGACGAAGACCGTCGGGATGTTGAGGCGCAGGGCGGCCATCAGCATGCCGGGGGTGATCTTGTCGCAGTTGGAGATGCAGATCAGGGCGTCGGCGCAGTGGGCCTCGACCATGTACTCCACGGAGTCCGCGATCAGGTCGCGGGAGGGCAGGGAGTACAGCATTCCGCCGTGGCCCATCGCGATGCCGTCGTCCACGGCGATCGTGTTGAACTCGCGGGGGATGCCGCCCGCCTCGCGGATCGCGTCGGAGACGATGCGGCCGACCGGCTGCAGGTGCGTGTGGCCCGGCACGAACTCCGTGAAGGAGTTGGCCACGGCGATGATCGGCTTCCGCCCGATGTCGGCCCCGGGTACACCGGAGGCGCGCATAAGGGCGCGGGCGCCCGCCATGTTGCGGCCGTGGGTGACTGTGCGGGACCTGAGCTCGGGCATGGTCGCTCGCTCCTTCAGGGATTTCGACGATCTGGCTGTCTGGTCTGTCTACGAAGAGGCCGTCTACGAAGAGGCTGCCTACGGAGAAGCTGTCTACGGAGAAGCTGTCTACGGAGAGATATGACTGCTGTCGAGCGTACGCCGCGGCTCCAGGATCTGGACAGACTGTCCGAATTGCGGGACGCCGGTCTCACGGCCCCGGCTCGTGGCTCCGACTCACGGCCCCGTGAGATGCCCCTGCACCACCGGAGCCAGCCGCGCCACGAGCTGTTCCACGTCCGCCGACGCCAGCGGCTCCACCTGGATCACGTACCGCAGCATCGCGACGCCCACGAGCTGCGCGGCCGCGAGCTCGGCCCGCAGCTCCGCGTCCGGCACCTGGAGCCGCCCCGCGATACGCCCGAGGAGCTGGGTGGTGATGAGGCGGCGGAAGATCGCGGCGGCCGTTTCGTTGTCCACCGCGGAACGCACGATGGCGAGCAGCGGGGCGCGCGTCGCGGGGTTCTCCCAGACGCCGAGGACGAAGCGGGCCAGGCGCTCGCCGACCCCGTCCAGCGGGCCTTCGTCGATCGCGGCGGGCGCTTCCAGCGCGGGCGCGAAGGCGATGGTGATGGCCGCCTCGAAGACCTGTTCCTTCGTGCCGAAGTAGTGGTGCACGAGCGCCGGGTCCACCCCGGCGGCCTTGGCGATGCCCCGCACGGACGTCTTCTCGTATCCGCGTACGGAGAACTCCTCGCGGGCCGCCCGCAGGATCTCGTCGCGCGTCGCGGGCCCGGTCTCCGTCTGCGTACGGGACGGGCGTCCCCGGCGCCGCGGCGCGGTGGCCTCCGACGGTGCGCCGGGGGTCGTGCCGGGAGTCATGAGCGGGGCACCTTCACCGCGGACGCCAGGTGCAGCCGGGTGAAGGCGAGCGCCTCGGCGAGATCGGCCTCACGTTCGGCGCTGGACATCGCGCGCCGCGTGTTGACCTCGATGACGACGTGCCCGTCGAAGCCGCTGACCGCCAGGCGCTCCAGGAGCTCGGCGCAGGGCTGTGTGCCGCGGCCGGGGACGAGGTGTTCGTCCTTGGCCGAGCCGTTGCCGTCGGCGAGGTGGACGTGGCCGAGCCGGTCGCCCATGCGGTCGACCATGTCCATGGCGTCCGTGCGGGCGGTCGCGGTGTGCGAGAGGTCGACGGTGAAGTGGCGGTAGTCGTCCTTGGTGACGTCCCAGTCGGGGGCGTACGCGAGCATCTCGCGGTCGCGGTAGCGCCAGGGGTACATGTTCTCGACGGCGAACCGCACGTCCGTCTCGTCGGCCATGCGCCAGATTCCCTCGACGAAGTCGCGGGAGTACTGCCGCTGCCAGCGGAACGGTGGGTGCACGACGACGGTCGACGCGTCCAGCTTCTCCGCGGCGGCCTTCGCGCGCTGCAGCTTGATCCAGGGGTCCGTGGACCAGACGCGCTGCGTGATGAGCAGGCAGGGCGCGTGCACGGCCAGGATCGGGATCCGGTGGTAGTCGCTCAGCCTGCGCAGGGCCTCGATGTCCTGGCTGACGGGGTCGGTCCAGACCATGACCTCGACGCCGTCGTAGCCCAGGCGCGCGGCGATCTCGAAGGCCGTCGCCGTCGACTCCGGATAGACCGAGGCCGTCGACAGGGCGACCTTCGCATCCGGGATGCGCACCACTGGTTCTGCCACGAGGGACAGCGTACGGGCCCCGTCCGGGCGCCGGGGAGGTGGCCTCGTGCCTCCCTGGTCAGCGCCCGGAGGGTCCGGTTCAGGGGCCATGCCGCGCGCTCACAGCGCCGGAAGGTGGTCGAGCTTGCGCAGGATCACGCCCTCGCGCAGCGCCCACGGGCAGATCTCCAGGGCCTCGACCCCGAAGAGGTCCATCGCGCCCTCCGCCACGAGCGCCCCCGCGAGCAGCTGTCCGGCCCGGCCCTCGGAGACGCCGGGCAGCTCGGAGCGCTCCTGTGTGGTCATCGCGGCGAGCTGCGGCACCCAGTCCTCCAGGGACTTCCGCTTCAGTTCCCGCTGTACGTAGAGCCCCTCGGTCGAGCGTGCGGCGCCCGCGAGACGGGCGAGCTGCTTGAAGGTCTTCGAGGTCGCCACGATGTGGTCGGGGGCGCCGAACCTGCTGAACTCCCCGACCGTCCGGGCGATCTGCGCGCGCACGTGGCGACGGAGCGCCTTCACGTCGGAGGGGTCCGGCGGGTCCGTTGGCAGCCAGGCGCCGGTGAGGCGTCCGGCGCCGAGCGGCAGGCTGACGGCCGCGTCCGGCTCCTCGTCGAGGCCGTAGGCGATCTCCAGCGAGCCGCCGCCGATGTCGAGGACGAGGAGCTTGCCCGCGGACCAGCCGAACCAGCGCCGGGCGGCCAGGAAGGTCAGCCGGGCCTCCTCCTCGCCGGTCAGGACCTGCAGGTCGACGCCTGTCTCGTCCTTGACCCTGGCGAGCACCGCGTCGGCGTTGCTCGCCTCGCGCACCGCGGAGGTGGCGAAGGGCAGCACTTCTTCCACGCCCTTGTCCTCGGCCGCGATCATCGCTTCCCGGACGACGGTGACCAGCCGGTCGATGCCGTCGGGTCCGATCGCCCCCGCGGGGTCGAGGAGTTGGGCAAGGCGCAGGTCGGCCTTGTGCGAGTGCGCGGGCAGCGGCCGCGCGCCGGGGTGGGCGTCGACCACGAGCAGATGCACCGTGTTCGACCCCACGTCGAGGACACCGAGTCTCATATACGGAACGCTACGCCGCGTGGGGCGTTCGGCTGGCCTCGGACGGTCGGCCGCACGCATACCCTGGAGACGTGCCAAAGACGAAAAAGGCGAAGACCGACAAATCGAAGTCGGGGAAGCCGTCGACCAAGCAGGCCGCGTCGGAGAAGCCGACGAAGAAGGGGAAGCCGGAGAAGGTGGGAAAGCCGGTGAAGCCGGGAAAGGCAGCGAAGCCGGAGCCGGACGAGAAGGGGCTTGACTTCGCCCGCGCCTGGGTGGAGTTCCCTGATCCCGCGGACGACGAGCAGATCTTCCGCTGCGATCTGACATGGCTGACCTCTCGGTGGAACTGCATCTTCGGGAGCGGCTGCCAGGGCATCCAGCCGGGCCGCGCCGCCGACGGCTGCTGCACGCTGGGCGCCCACTTCTCGGACGATGACGACGAGAAGCGGGTCGCCGGGTACGTCGAGCGGCTGACGCCCGACATCTGGCAGCACCATGACGTGGGCCGGGAGAGCGGCTGGGTCGCCACGGACGAGGACGGCGACCGCCAGACCCGTCCGTACAACGGCTCGTGCATCTTCCAGAACCGCCCCGGTTTCGAGGGCGGCGCCGGTTGCTCGCTGCACATCCTGGCGCTGAAGGAGGGCCGCGAGCCGCTGGAGACGAAGCCGGACGTGTGCTGGCAGCTGCCGGTGCGCCGGACGTACGAGTGGATCGACCGGCCCGACGACACGCGCGTCCTCCAGGTGTCGATCGGTGAGTACGACCGGCGGGGCTGGGGCCCCGGTGGCCACGATCTGCACTGGTGGTGCACGTCGGCGACGTCGGCGCACGGCGCGGGCGACCCGGTGTACGTCTCCTACCGGCCCGAGCTGATCGAGCTGATGGGCAAGGAGGGGTACGACCGGCTCGTGGAGCTGTGCGAGGAGCGTCTTGCCTCCCAACTCCCGCTGCTGGCACCGCATCCGGCGGATCCCGGGAGCCACTAGAGCACCGGGCCTAGGGCCCTTCTGACGGATCTCCGCGGGAGGAGGAGCGGCGTCCGGTGCGTGCGATCGGCGTGCGGTGGAAAGGGTCATGTGGCGGAGCCACCTGTCCCTTTCCACCGTGCGGCATGGGGGTCCCCCCTGCTCGAGCGCAGCCGAGAGCTAGGGGGAGTGCGTGCCGGGCGCCGCGACCCCGCGGAGATCCATCAGAAGGGGCCTAGCTCGGGCTCGGCTCCCCGCTCCCGTCGCCGGGCGGCGGTGACGAGTCGCTCGGCCCCGGGTCCGACGGGGTGGGCGTCGGGTCCGACGGGCCCGGGTCCGAGGGCCCGGGATCGGACGGGCCCGGATCCGAGGGGCCTGGGTCCGAGGGTCCGGGGTCGGAGGGTCCTGGGTCGGACGGGCCCGGGTCCGAGGGGCCCGGGTCGGACGGGCCGGGGTCCGAGGGCCCCGGGCCCGGACCGGGATGGGTCGGCGGCCGCCCGTCCCCGTACCCGTCGATCGCGATGACCGCGCCCGAGGGCGCGACCGAGACCCGTGCGCTCCAGTGCCCCGCGGGCTCGCGGCTGTGGTCGACGTACACCTGGATGGTGATCGACTGCCCCGGCGCGAGCGTCCCCGAGGAGCGGCTCAGATAGAGCCAGGACGCGCTCTCGCTCGCCGACCAGTGCACCGGTGCGCCGCCGGACGCCGTCAGCGTGATGAGTGTCGTGTCGCCGCTGGGCTGGGCCTCGACGGTGAGGCGGCCCGGGCCCGTCGATGAGTGGGACGGGGACCCGCCGCTGATGACCTCCACGGAGACGTCGGGTGAGTGGCTGCCCTTGGTGAAGCGGGGTTCGGGGCCCTTGCGGGCGTTGCCCGCGTTCTCGTAGCCGTCCTGGGAGCGGTCGCTGCCGAGGCCTCCGGCGCCGCCGTCCTCGCTCGCGGTGACCGAACGGCCGTCCTGGCCCTCGCCGGTGAGCGGCGCTCCCCGGTAGGCGGCCCAGAGGGCGAGCACCGGGGCGGCCACCACGGTGGCGACGACGGTCGTCGTGACGGCACGCGCGCGGAAGCGGTCGCGGCGGGCTGCGTGGTCCTTGGGGTCCATCGGGAAACCACGTCTGTCGTAGCGGGGGCCGCCGCCACGCGCGCGTGGGATGTGCGCCATCGCGATGTGGAGGGCGGGGCGCGGGGCCTCGACGACGGGGAGCGCGGCCGGGCTGACGGCCGTGCCTGGCCAGGCGCCGGCACCGGCGCGCTCGGCGGTGCGGCGGCAGCGCGGGCAGTCGTCGACGTGCCGGACGAGCTCGCGGCGCAGGGCGGTGCCGAGCAGCAGCTGGTTGTCGCCGGTGAGGCGGGCCACGATGGGGCAGCTGCCGGTCTCCACGACGGCGAGGGCGGCGCGGGTGCGCTCCACCTCGCAGGCGGCGGAGGCGAGCAGGCCGCGGGCCTTGGTGAGGTCCATGCCGAGGACGGCGGCGACCTGGGCGGGGGTGAGCTGGTGGCGGACGGCCAGTTCGAGGGCCTCGCGCTGCTCGGGGGTCGTGCCCGCGGCTTCCGGCCAGGCGAGCTGCGCCAGCTCGCGGCGGCGCTGCCGCTCGGTCTCTTCGGAGGCTTCCCGCGATGCGTCCGCCGGGCTTTCCGAAGGCTGTTCGGACGGCCCGGCGGGCTTGGCGGGCTCGGCGGGCTTGGCGGGCTTGGAGGGGGTCTTGCCCGCGCCGTGCGCGTGCCGTCCGCCCTCCTTGCTGCGCTTGGCCTCGGCCAGTCGGCGCAGGCAGACCCAGCGGGCGAGGGCGTAGAGCCAGGTCTTCAGCTCGGTCCCGGTCTCGGGGCCGCGGGCGCCGCGGCGCTCGGCGTGGTGGAGCACGTCCCCCAGGGCCGCGGTCGCCGCGTCGTGATCGCAGAGCACGGACAGGCAGTACGTGAACAGGCCGTCCAGACACGGTTCGTAGCGCGCGGGAGGCATGGTCCGGGGCGCCGGGCGGGGCACCACGCGCTTGCGCGCATCACGGTGCGCCCGGTGTGCGCCGGTTGTGTTCGTGGGAGATTCCGGCCTGCTGCTCATCACCCGTGCGAAGTTAGGCGGATGATGCAGGCCACTTCCGCCCTCTTGAGCACATTTAATCCTTACGGGTGAACAGATCCCTCAAAAGGGGACAGGAATATCGGATTCCGCGGCCTTGGTTCGCACACGAGGCCCACGAGATGCGAACGGGACGGCGCTGTCAGTGGGCTCGGCTACGGTTTCGACCATGGCTGCCCGTACGAAATCCGGGAACACCGGGAAGCAACGCCCGTCCTACCGCTGCACCGAGTGCGGCTGGCAGACGGCCAAGTGGCTCGGCCGCTGCCCAGAGTGCCAGGCCTGGGGGACGGTCGAGGAGTACGGCGCGCCCGCGGTCCGCACGACCACCCCCGGCCGCGTCACCTCGTCCGCCGTCCCGATCGCCCAGGTCGACGTGCGCCAGGCCACCGCGCGCTCCACCGGCGTGCCCGAGCTGGACCGCGTGCTCGGCGGCGGTCTGGTCCCCGGCGCCGTTGCGCTGCTCGCGGGCGAGCCCGGCGTCGGCAAGTCCACCCTCCTCCTGGACGTCGCGGCGAAGGCGGCGAGCGACGAGCACCGCACGCTCTATGTGACGGGCGAGGAGTCGGCGAGCCAGGTGCGGCTGCGCGCCGACCGCATCGGCGCCATCAACGACCACCTGTATCTGGCGGCCGAGACCGATCTCGCCGCCGTCCTCGGCCACTTGGACGCGGTCAAGCCCTCCCTCCTGATCCTCGACTCGGTCCAGACGGTCGCCTCGCCCGAGATCGACGGGGCGCCCGGCGGCATGGCGCAGGTCCGCGAGGTCGCGGGCGCCCTGATCCGCGCCTCCAAGGAGCGCGGCATGGCCACGCTCCTCGTCGGACACGTCACCAAGGACGGCGCCATCGCGGGCCCCCGCCTCCTGGAGCACCTCGTCGACGTGGTCCTCCAGTTCGAGGGCGACCGGCACGCGCGCCTGCGCCTGGTCCGAGGCGTCAAGAACCGGTACGGCGCGACGGACGAGGTCGGCTGCTTCGAACTGCACGACGAGGGCATCACCGGACTCGCCGACCCCAGCGGCCTCTTCCTCACCCGCCGCGCCGAGCCCGTCCCCGGCACCTGTCTGACCGTCACCCTCGAAGGCCGCCGCCCCCTGGTGGCCGAGGTCCAGGCGCTCACCGTCGACTCGCAGATCCCGAGCCCCCGCCGCACCACATCCGGCCTGGAGACCTCCCGCGTCTCGATGATGCTGGCCGTTCTGGAGCAGCGCGGCCGGATCACCGCCCTCGGCAAGCGCGACATCTACAGCGCGACGGTCGGCGGCGTGAAGCTCTCCGAGCCCGCCGCGGACCTCGCCGTCGCCCTCGCCCTGGCCAGCGCCGCCAGTGACACTCCCCTGCCGAAGAATCTCGTCGCGATCGGCGAAGTGGGCCTGGCGGGCGAGGTCAGACGGGTCACCGGCGTCCAGCGCAGACTGTCCGAGGCCCACCGTCTGGGCTTCACCCACGCCCTCGTGCCGGCCGATCCGGGGAAGATCCCGGCCGGTATGAAGGTCATCGAAGTCGCCGACATGGGGGACGCCCTCCGTGTCCTTCCGAGGTCGCGTCGCCGAGAGGCCCCACGAGAGGAGGAAGAGCGCCGGTAGACTTTGCCCTGGTCTCGCCCATCCGTACGAAGCAGGGTGTCGGCGAAGACCTGGAGAACCTGCGACCGAGGGAGTGCAGTGGCAGCCAACGACCGGGCAGCGGTTCCCGGCAAGCCGGGTTCGGGCTCCGGTGCCGATGGGCTGATGCGCGCCTCCCTGAGCGCCGTCGCGCCCGGGATGGCACTGCGCGACGGCCTGGAGCGCATCCTCCGCGGCAACACCGGCGGACTGATCGTGCTCGGCTGGGACAAGACCGTCGAGTCGATGTGCACCGGCGGATTCATCCTGGACGTCGAGTTCACGGCGACGCGCCTGCGCGAGCTGTGCAAGCTCGACGGCGGCATCGTCCTGGACAAGGACATCACCAAGATCCTGCGGGCCGGTGTGCAGCTCGTGCCGGATCCGACGATCCCCACGGAGGAGACAGGCACCCGGCACCGCACGGCGGACCGGGTGAGCAAGCAGGTCGGCTTCCCCGTCGTCTCGGTGTCCCAGTCGATGCGGCTGATCGCGCTGTACGTGGACGGGCAGCGGCGCGTCCTGGAGGACTCGGCGGCGATCCTGTCCCGGGCCAACCAGGCACTCGCCACCCTGGAGCGGTACAAGCTCCGCCTCGACGAGGTCGCGGGCACGCTCTCCGCGCTGGAGATCGAGGACCTGGTGACCGTGCGGGACGTCACCGCCGTCGCCCAGCGCCTCGAAATGGTGCGCCGCATCGCCACGGAGATCGCCGAGTACGTGGTGGAGCTCGGCACGGACGGGCGCCTCCTCGCCCTCCAGCTGGACGAGCTGATCGCGGGCGTCGAGCCCGAGCGCGAGCTGGTCGTGCGGGACTACGTTCCCGAGCCCACGGCCAAGCGGTCGCGCACGGTCGACGAGGCGCTGGCCGAGCTGGACTCCCTCACGCACGCGGAGCTCCTCGAACTCCCCACGGTGGCGCGCGCCCTGGGTTACACGGGCTCCCCCGAGGCGCTGGACTCCGCGGTCTCCCCGCGGGGCTTCCGCCTCCTCGCCAAGGTCCCCCGGCTCCCCGGAGCGATCATCGACCGCCTCGTCGAGCACTTCGGCGGCCTGCAGAAGCTGCTCGCCGCCAGCGTGGACGACCTGCAGACGGTGGACGGCGTCGGCGAGGCACGGGCCCGCAGCGTCCGCGAGGGCCTGTCACGGCTGGCGGAGTCCTCGATCCTCGAACGGTACGTCTGACCCCTGGAGCCATGCCCGGGCGCTACGCCCGGGCGCGGCGCCCGGCCCTGAGCGTCAGTCCTTCTCCAGGACGAAGGATGCCTGGGCCGTGCCGAGGCCGGGGGCCTTGGCCTCGACCAGGTACGTGCCCGGGGCGGCCGATCCCGCCGAAGGCGTCGCGCACTGGGGCTCGCTGGCCCGCCGGTCCCACTGCACCGAGTGCGTGATCCGCCCCTCCGCAGGCACCCGCAGCAGCAGGCTTCCGCTGCCGTCGGGGCAGTCCGCCGAGGACCAGAACTCGTCGTCACCCTCGGCCTGAGTGATCGTCAGCACCGTGCCCTTGCCGCCGAGGTCGAGCTTGCAGGCCTTGCCGCCGCTGTTCTCGGCGATCAGCTCGAACTTCGGCTTCTCGTCGATCGCGTACCGGTTCTCGATGCTGCGGATCTTCAACTTCACGTCGCCACTGGTGCAGTTGGGCAGTCGCGTACCGGCCGGAAGACGGTCACCCGAGCCACCGCCGCCCTTCGCGCCGTCCTCGGAGCCGCCGCTCCCGGAGCCTCCGGCGCCGCCCGAACCGCCCGAACCGCCGGAGCCCGACCCGCCTGAACCGCCCGAGCCGGAGCCCGAGCCCTCGCTCGACTCGTCCCGGCCGCCCGGGTGTTGGCTGATCGCGGGGCCGGACCCGGAGGGTCCTGGCGTGATGGACGTCGCCGGGCCGTTGCCGCCGGGCCCGTCCGCGTTGTTGCCGCCGCCTCCGCCACCAGAGGTGACGACCCAGACGACCAGGAGCACCAGTAGGCCGAGTAGGGACAGCAGAACGGCCCTCCGACGCCAGTAAATGGTGGAGGGAAGCGGCCCGACCGGATTGCGCAGAGATCCCACGCCCAAACCTTACGAGAGATCCGGTGCTTCTCCCGCCCCACCCGCCGCCTTGAGCGACAAAGTTTCCGGATCATCATCCCGGGACGCCCCTCCGCCCCCTGTCCATCGACAGGTGCGTGACCGGACGATCGCCAGATGTGACGATTCGGTCGTACTCCGTACCGTCCGTAATCATGGACACCATGACCGACGATCTCTACCGCGATATCACCGACTTCGCCCACGACACGCCATCGTGGTTCCAGCACCTGGCCGAGGTGTGGACGGAGCTCGGACTGCTGCTCTTCGGGGTGCTCTTCATCGTCGCCTGGTGGCGGGCCAGGCGCGGTGACCCGCGCGCCCTGGCGGTCGCGGTGCTCGCTCCCCTCGCCACGGCGGTGGCCTATGTGTGCAGCGAGTTGCTCAAGTCCGTGATCGACGAGGAGCGGCCCTGCCGGGCGGTGTCCGGCGCGCTGACGCCGCTCGTCGAGTGCCCGCCGCACGGCGACTGGTCCTTCCCCAGCAACCACTCGGCGATCGCGGGCGCCGCCGCCGTCGGCCTCGCGCTTGCCTGGCCGCGCATCGCGGCGCTGACCGTGCCGATGGCCGTGCTCATGGCCTTCTCGCGGGTCTTCGTCGGCGTGCACTACCCGCACGACGTGGCGGTGGGTCTCGTCTTCGGCGCGGTGATCGTGTTCCTGCTCGTACGGGTCACCACGCGTCCGGTGGCACGGATCACGCTGGCGATGCGCGGGTCTTCGACGGGCGTCGTGAAGTGGTTCGCGGGCCCGGGTCCCGGCCGGGGACGGGGCCGCGCCCAGGTCCCCGCGCCCGCCCAGGCTCCGGCACCTCAGCCCCCGGCGTACGACCCCGCCGCGTACGACCCGCCGACCATGACGATCCGCCGGGACGACACGCAGCGGCCCTACTGATCGTTCCGCAGCCGGGTCAGTCCGTTTCTGGTTCCGGGACGAGCCCCGCCTCGTACGCGACGATCGCCGCCTGAACGCGGTTCTTGACCCCGAGCCGGTCGAGGACCGCGCTCACATACGCCTTGACCGTGCCTTCCACGAGGTGCAGGCGCGCGGCGATCTCCGGGTTGGACAGGCCCGCGCCGACCAGGCCGAGCACCTCGCGTTCGCGCGGGGTGAGGGCCCCGACGCGGGTGCGGGCGGTGGCGGCGCGGTCCATGCGCAGGGCGCCGAAGCCGTCGATGACGTGCCGGGCGACCTTGGGCGAGAGGAAGGCGGCGCCGCCCGCCACCGCCCGTACGCCCGCGATGAGTTCGTGCGGGTCGCCGGACTTCAGCAGGAAGCCGGTGGCTCCGCCGCTCAGGGCCCGCGCGATGTACGCGTCCTCGGAGAACGTCGTCAGCATCGCCACCGCGGTGCCGGGCACCGTCCGCGCGATCTCCTCCCCCGCGGCGAGGCCGTCCAGGAGGGGCATGCGGATGTCGAGCAGCGCCACGTCAGGACGGTGGGCCCGCGCCAGGGACACGGCCTCGCGTCCGTCACCGGCCTCCGCGACCACCTCGATGTCCCGCCCCGCGCCGAGGATGGCCCGCACCCCGGCCCGGATCATGGCCTCGTCGTCGGCCAGCAGCACGCGGATGGCGGGGGCGGCGCCGTCCCTCGATCGCGGCTCGTTCATCGCATGTGCTCCGTGTTCTGTTGGTCGTTCTGTTGGTCGTTCTGTTGGTCGTTCCGTTCGTTGTTCCGCTTTTCGTCGGCCTCGCTCGCCGTGGGGATGACCGCCTTGTCCACGAGGCGGCCCTTCTCGGCGCCGCCGAAGCAGAGCCTGAAGTGCGCGACGGCGGTGAAGAGCTCGCCGCTCGCCCGGTAGTACGCACAGTCGGCGCCCGGTGGCGGCGGAGTCGGCGCGCGTTCGAGCGGTGGGTCGGCGACGGTCCGGTCCGGCAGGACGCGCTCGACCTCGGCGCGTGGCTCGCCGATGCGCAGGCGCGCGTAGTCGGCGGGGGCGAGGACGGAGTGCGTCCGTGAGTACGCGTACCAGGCGAAGGTGCCGCCGACGAGCAGCACTCCCGTGGTGACGGCGGCGCCGAAGGCCAGGGCGGTGCGGCGGCGGGCGTGGGCGAGGCGGGCTCCGGCGGGCGCGGGCGGCAGGGGGGCGACGCCCCGGTGCGGGAGGCGGGCGGTGACGCGGAAGCCGTGGCCGTACGGTCCCGCTTCGAGCGTGCCGCCGAGGTCGGTGAGGCGGGCGTGCAGAGTGCGCAGGCCGGAGCCGCCGTGGGACGGGGGCGCGGGCCCGGCGCCTGCCTCGTCGGTGCGGCCGTCGGTATGGCTGTCGGTGCGGCCGTTGGTGACGGTCACCGTCGTCGCGGAGCCGTCCCGCGCGACCGTGACGGTGACGTGGGCGCCCGGCGCGTGCTTCGCGGCGTTGGTGAGGGCCTCCTGGACGACACGGTGGACGGTCCCCTCGGTCAATTCGGTCGACTCGCGGCGCGCCGGATCACTCCGCGCCTCGGGGCGGGTCCCCTCATCCGCGTACGTGATGTGGAGCCCCGACTCCGTGGCGCGTGCGACGAGTGCCGCGACGCTCTCGCCCGCCGGGGCCAGCGGCGCCTGTTCGTCGCCCTCCTCGCGGAGCAGGCCGATGATCGCGTGCAGCCGGTCCGTGGCCTGCGACGCGGCCTCGCGGAGGTCGGCGGCGGCCTCGCGGTGCGGATCCGGCAGGTCGGGGGCGACCTGGAGGGCCCCTGCCCGTACGGCGATCAGGCTCAGCTCGTGCCCCAGGGAGTCGTGCATGTCCTGGGCGATGCGGGCCCGTTCGCGCAGCCTGGCGCGGTCGGCGACGATGCGCTGCTCGCGCTCCAGCTGGTCGGCGCGGGCCCAGCCCGCGGCGGCCAGTTCGCGGCCCTGGCGCCAGTAGCGGCCCGCGAGCCAGGGGAAGACCGCCCCGAACACGAGCGTCGCCATGAGGACGGCCCACTCGACGGTCGGGTCGACGTCGCGCACGGCGATCTTGACCGTGCCGACGACGGCGGTGCCCCCGAAGCCGAGGAGGGCGGTCCTCGCGCGGTCCGCGCGGCGGCCTAGGAGCAGCGCGAAGACGGCGAACGCCGGGCCGTACGCGAGGGTGAAGAGGGAGGGGGCGGTGGCGAGGCCGAGGGCGGCGGCGAGGAGGAAGGCGGGGAGGGGGCGGGCCCGGCAGAGGGCCACGGCGACGGCGAGGACCGTCAGGCCGGTGAGCTGCTGCGCCGCGGAGAGGGGTTCGTTCAGGCCCAGCCGGTCCACGGCCACGACAGGCAGGGCAAGCGCCCCCCACAGCAGCGCACTCTCCTTACGCCTCCCCACCCTCTGATCCACTCCCCGTTCTCTGCTCCACTCCCCCGACGCTACTGTCCCCCCACCACCCCCCACCCCTGCCGATCGTCAGGTCATCGCCCACCCTCGGGCCCCCGGGCCGGGGAAACCGGTGAAGCGAGCCGCGCGGTTGGCCCGTGGCCCGGCGACGTCGTGGCAGGATCGGATGTGCCATGACTGCGCCCACGAAGCCCCTGCCGAACAGCCCCGTCCCCGGGGACGCCCCCGAGCCCGCAGGCGAGTCCCTGCACCGTCCCGTCATCGCGTGGTTCGACACGCATGCCCGTGATCTGCCGTGGCGTCATGAGGACGCCGGGCCGTGGGGCGTGATGGTCAGCGAGTTCATGCTCCAGCAGACGCCCGTCAGCCGCGTGCTGCCCGTGTACGAGCAGTGGCTGGCCCGCTGGCCCCGTCCCGCCGACCTCGCCAAGGAGGCGCCCGGTGAGGCCGTGCGCGCCTGGGGGCGGCTCGGCTATCCGCGCCGCGCCCTGCGGCTGCACGGCGCGGCCGTCGCCATAACGGAGCGGCACGGCGGCGACGTACCGAGGCAGCACGCCCAGCTGCTCGCGCTGCCCGGCATCGGGGAGTACACGGCCGCCGCCGTGGCCTCGTTCGCGTACGGACAGCGGCACGCCGTGCTCGACACGAACGTGCGCCGGGTCTTCGCGCGGGCGGTGACCGGCGTGCAGTACCCGCCGAACGCCACGACCGCCGCCGAGCGCAAGCTCGCCCGCGCCCTGCTGCCCGAGGACGAGGAGACCGCGTCCCGCTGGGCGGCCGCCTCCATGGAGCTCGGCGCCCTGGTCTGCACGGCGAAGAGCGAGAACTGCACGAAGTGCCCGATCGCCGGGCAGTGCGCCTGGCGCGCGGCGGGGAAGCCCGCGCACGAGGGTCCGGCCCGCCGCGGGCAGACGTACGCGGGGACGGACCGGCAGGTGCGGGGCAAGCTGCTCGCGGTGCTCCGGGAGGCCGTGGCGCCCGTGCCGCAGGCCGCGCTCGACCGGGTGTGGGACGAGCCCGTGCAGCGGGCCCGTGCGCTGGACGGGCTGGTCGCCGACGGGCTCGTGGAGCCGCTGCCGGACGGTTTGTACCGGCTGCCCCTGACGTGACCGGCTTTCTCTGGACCTGACCGGCTTTCTTTGGACCTGACCGGCTTTCCCTGACCTGCCCGCCTTCGACCCGATGGCAGGGGCCCCTGGGGCCCTGGTAAACGCAGGGATTTACGCGGGGCCTACTTCTGTTACACAACCTACGTACAGCCGTGCGTCCGCCGCTGGCTGCTCCGCACAACCCCGTGACAAGCCCTCCGTAGCTTCATACCTGTACCGCACAGCAAGGACGGCGGTCGGTGATGGGGACGGAACGGAGGCGGTTTGATATGGCGCACGGCGAGGTGCTCGAGTTCGAAGAGTACGTCCGCACTCGGCAGGATGCTCTGCTGCGCAGTGCCCGGCGCCTGGTCCCGGACCCCGTCGACGCCCAGGACCTGCTGCAGACCGCGCTCGTGCGGACGTACGGCCGCTGGGACGGCATAGCCGACAAGCGGCTCGCGGACGCCTACCTGCGCCGCGTCATGATCAACACCCGTACGGAGTGGTGGCGCGCCCGCAAGCTCGAAGAAGTGCCCACCGAGCAGCTGCCCGACGCGAGCGTGGAAGACTCCACCGAGCAGCACGCGGACCGCGCGCTGCTGATGGACATCATGAAGGTGCTCGCACCCAAGCAGCGCAGCGTGGTCGTGCTGCGACACTGGGAGCAGATGTCCACAGAGGAGACGGCCGCCGCCCTCGGCATGTCGGCCGGAACGGTCAAGAGCACGCTGCACCGGGCGCTCGCCAGGCTCCGCCAGGAGCTGGAGAGCCGTGACCTGGACGCCCGCGCGCTCGAACGTGAGGAGCGGGAGAGTTGCGCGGCCTAGGCCCTCGGGTCACACACGGCGTGAAGGCGGCGAGCGCGGCGGTGGCCACGTTCGCCGCCCTCGGCCTTTTGCTCTCCTCCTGCTCGACGGGCGGTTCCGGCGCGCGCGACGAGGGCCCTGCCAGCAGTGAGCCCGTGGCGTCCACGGCCCCGTCCCCTTCACCCTCGGCCTCCGTGCCGACGAAGAAGATCGACGCGGTGCGGCTCGTCAAGGAGGACCCGAAGGTCAGCACGGCGATCAAGCGGGATCTGAAGCCGTGCGTGGGGAAGGCCTACCCGGTGGACGTCTCGTACGGGAACCTGACCGGCGGATCGGCATCGGATGTTGTGGTGAATGTGCTGACGTGCGGTGATGCCGTGGGGATCGGCAGTTACGTCTATCGCGCTCAGGGCGATAAGTACGAGAATGTCTTCAAGGCCGAGGAGCCCGCCTCCGTCTACGCCGAGATCGACCGCGGCGCCCTGGTCGTGACGAAGCAGCTGTACGAGTCGGGCGACTCGGTGGCCTATCCCTCCGGCGAGGAAGTGATCACGTACCGCTGGTCGACGAACCGCTTCACGGAGTCGGGGCGCACGCGCAACGACTTCGGCAACGCGGTGGGCGCAGAGCCGTCCGAGCCGTCCGCGGACTGACCTGTTCCGCGCAACACGCGCGGGACTCCCACGGGACGCCCAGGGGACGCCCACGGGACACCGACACTCCGACGCCACTCCGACGCCCGAACCCCCGACGCACCGAAAAGGACTGAGAGCACCCGATGGCAGAGCAGACCCACGTCCTGTTCGTCGAGGACGACGACGTCATCCGTGAGGCCACCCAGCTCGCCCTGGAGCGCGACGGTTTCGCCGTGACCGCCATGCCGGACGGTCTCGCGGGCCTGGAGGCGTTCCGCGCCGACCGGCCGGACATCGCCCTGCTCGACGTGATGGTGCCGGGCCTGGACGGCGTCTCGCTGTGCCGCCGCATCCGTGACGAGTCGACCGTCCCGGTGATCATGCTGTCGGCCCGTGCCGACTCCATCGACGTCGTGCTCGGCCTGGAGGCGGGCGCCGACGACTACGTGACGAAGCCGTTCGACGGCGCCGTCCTCGTCGCCCGCATCCGTGCCGTCCTTCGCCGCTTCGGACACGCGAGCGGTCCCGGCTCGGCCGGGTCAGGACACGACGAGAGCGGCGCGGAGGACGGCGGGGTGCTGAACTTCGGCGACCTGGAGATCGACACGGTCGGCATGGAGGTGCGCAGGGGCGACGCTCCGGTGGCGCTGACACCGACCGAGATGCGCCTGCTGCTGGAATTCTCCTCCGCCCCCGGCACGGTCCTCTCCCGCGACAAGCTCCTGGAGCGGGTGTGGGACTACGGCTGGGGCGGTGACACCCGCGTCGTCGACGTCCATGTGCAGCGGCTGCGCACGAAGGTGGGCCAGGACCGCATCGAGACGGTCCGCGGCTTCGGTTACAAGCTCAAGGCGTGAGCGGGACTCGTGCCGAGAAGAGAACAGAGCGGACGCCGGGCGACCGGGGGATTCAGGGGACGACGCATATGAACGGGGGGCGCAGGGCGGTCGAGCGTGTCCGCGAGGTGTTCCGGTCCGGCGGGCGCCTGCGCGCGGGCCTGCACGTGCGCACGGGCGTGCGCTGGAAGATCGCCGCGGCGATCGCCCTGGTCGGGGCGCTGGTCGCGATCGCCCTGAGCCTGGTCGTGCACAACGCCGCGCGGGTCTCGATGCTCGACAACGCACGCGACGTGCAGGACGAGCGCATCCAGTTCGCGCTGCGCCTGTACTCCTCCGCGTCCCAGCGGCAGACGCTGCAGTTCGGCACGAAGGTCGACGACCCCGAGCTGCCGCAGGAGCTGCGGCAGAAGGTCCTCACCGGCCGCCGCGCCACGTACGTCGAGGAGAAGCCCGACGGCGTGCCCGACATCTGGGCCGCCGTGCCGCTCGCGGACGGACACGTCCTGTCGCTGCACTCCCGTTTCACCGACCGCAGCGCCACCGTCATGAAGGACCTCGACCAGGCCCTCGTCATCGGTTCGATCGCGGTCGTCTTCGGCGGCTGCGCGCTGGGCGTGCTGATCGGCGGGCAGCTGTCGCGGCGGCTGCGCAAGGCGGCGACGGCGGCGAGCGAGGTCGCCCAGGGCCAGACGGACGTCAGCGTCCGCGAGGCGATCGGCGGTGTCGTGCGGGACGAGACCGACGACGTGGCGAGCGCCGTGGACGCCATGGCCGACGCGCTCAAGCAGCGCCTGGAGGCCGAGCGCCGGGTGACCGCGGACATCGCGCACGAGCTGCGCACGCCGGTGACCGGACTGCTCACGGCGGCCGAGCTGCTGCCGCCCGGACGGCCGACCGAGCTGGTCAGGGACCGCGCGCAGGCGATGCGCACGCTCGTCGAGGACGTACTCGAAGTGGCGCGCCTCGACTCCGCCGCCGAGCGCGCGGAGCTGCAGGACATCACCCTCGGCGAGTTCGTGTCCCGGCGCATGGCCGTCCTGAGCACGGACGTGCGGGTGACGGTGGTGCACGAGTCGGAGGTCACCACCGACCCGCGCCGTCTGGAGCGCATCCTCGGCAATCTCGTCGCCAACGCGGCCAAGCACGGCAAGCCGCCCATCGAGGTCAGCGTCGAGGGCCGGGTGGTCCGGGTGCGCGACCACGGGCCCGGCTTCCCCGAGGCGCTCCTCGACGAGGGTCCGAGCCGCTTCCGCACGGGCAGCACCGACCGCGCGGGGCACGGGCACGGCCTCGGTCTGACGATCGCGGCGGGCCAGGCGCGGGTGCTCGGCGCGCGGCTCACCTTCCGCAACGTACGCCCCGCGGGTGCGGCTCCCGACGAGCCTTCCGAGGGTGCGGTCGCGGTGCTGTGGCTGCCGGAGCACGCGCCCACGAACACGGGCAGCTATCCGGTGCTCAAGCTGCCGGACAACCTCTGACACCTCCGTACGCGGATGTGGACAGGGAACGGCCCCCGGCGCACTGCGCGCCGGGGGCCGTTGTCCGCCGAGGGGCGGGGCGGTGGAGATCAGACGGGTTCCGCCACCGTCTGCCCGGCCGCCCGCGCGGAGTCCCCTTCCGCGTCCCCGGCAGGCTTGTCCGCGGGGCCCGAGCCGCGCAGCGGGACCTCCTTCACGAAGAAGGAGGCGAGCAGGGCCACCACGCTGATGGCGGCGCCGAGCAGGAAGGCCGAGTGCGTACCGGCCGACACCGCGTGCTGGTAGGCGTCCCGGATGGCCTCCGGCAGCTGCTTGAGGCTCTCGGCGTCCAGCTGTGCCGAGGTCTCGGTGACCTTGCCGCCCATCGATCCGGCGCGCTCGGCCATCACGTCGTGGACGCGGTTGTTGAAGAGCGCGCCCATGATCGCGACACCGAAGGAGGAGCCGAGCGTGCGGAAGAGCGTGGCCGAGGACGAGGCGACGCCCATGTCCTTCATCTCGACGCTGTTCTGCGCGACCAGCATGGTGATCTGCATCAGGAAGCCCATGCCCGCGCCGAGCACCGCCATGTACAGGCCCGAGGTGAGGCGCGAGGTGCCGGTGTCCATCTGCGACAGCAGGTAGAAGCCGGTGACCATCAGTACGGTGCCGACGATCGGGAAGAGGCGGTACTTGCCGGTGGAGGTGGTGACGCGGCCCGCGACCATCGAGACGGCCATCATCGAGAGCAGCATCGGAAGCAGCAGCAGACCGGAGTTGGTCGCGGACGCGCCCTGCACCGACTGCTGGAAGAGCGGCAGGAAGAGCATCGCGCCGAACATCACGAAGCCGGTGATGAAGCCGATCACGGCCATCAGCGAGAAGTTGAGGTTGCTGAAGATGTGCAGCGGCAGAATCGGTTCGGCGGCCTTCTTCTGTACGAAGAGGAAGCCGATGAGCGAGGCGACGCCGATGCCGATGAGCTCCATGATCACGGCCGAGCCCCAGGCGTACTCCGAACCGCCCCAGGTGGTGACGAGCACGAGCGCGCTGATGCCCACGGTGAGCAGGACCGCGCCGAGGTAGTCGATGCGCCCCTTCGCCTTCTTCTTGGGCAGGTGCAGGACGGAGGTCACCATGGCGAGGGCGACGGCGCCCAGCGGCAGGTTGATGTAGAAGGCCCAGCGCCAGCCCAGGTGGTCGGTGATGGAGCCGCCGACCAGCGGGCCGCCGATCATCGCGACCGCCATGACGCCGGTCATCATGCCCATGTACTTGCCGCGGTCCCGCGGGGGCACCAGGTCACCGATGATCGCCATGACGCCGACCATCAGCCCGCCCGCGCCGAGGCCCTGGATGGCCCGGAAGCCGATGAGCTGTCCCATGTCCTGCGCCATGCCGCTCAGCGCGGAACCGGCGAGGAAGATGACTATGGCGGTGAGGAAGGAGCCCTTGCGCCCGTACATGTCGCCGAGCTTGCCCCAGATGGGGGTGGAGGCGGCGGTCGCCAGGGTGTAGGCGGTCACCACCCACGACAGGTGCTCCATGCCGCCGAGGTCGCCGACGATCGTCGGCATCGCGGGGCCCACGATCATGTTGTCGAGCATCGCGAGCAGCATCGCGATCATCAGGGCCATCAGCACGACACGCACGCTGCGCGGCTGCGGCTCGCCCTTCTCGAGCTGCGCGGTCGCACCGGTCGCCCCGGCCCCCGCGACCGCCCCGGTCGATTTCTCTGGCATGTGTCCCACTCCCCGTACTCCGCGCACTCTGCCGGGCACCCCGATACTTACTTGCCGCCCGGCTAGCTGATTACACTGGGGAAGGTAGACCCCTAACTAGCCGGGCGTCAAGTAAGTTCATTCGAAGTTCAGTGGAGCCAGTTCAGTGGAGCCGAGGAGTACCCCGATGGGCACGGGCACAGGCACGAGCAAGCAGCAGCGCCGCGGGAACACGCGCCAGCGGATCCAGGACGTAGCCCTCGAACTCTTCGCCGAGCAGGGGTACGAGAAGACGTCACTGCGGGAGATCTCCGAGCGCCTGGAGGTCACGAAGGCAGCGCTCTACTACCACTTCAAGACCAAGGAAGACATCCTGACCAGCATCTTCGATGACCTCACGAGGCCCATCGACGAGCTGATCGCCTGGGGTCACGAACAGCCGCGGCCGGTCTCCCTGGAGACCAAGCAGCTCACCCTGACCCGGTACAGCGAGATCCTCATCCACGCGGCGCCGCTCTTCCGCTTCATGCAGGAGAACCAGGCGACGATGCGCGACCTGAAGACCGGCGAGAGCTTCAAGGACCGCATGCTCGGGATCTACGAGATCCTCAAGGATCCGGACGCGCCGATGTCCGACCAGGTGCGCTGCTTCAGCGCGCTGTTCACCATGCACGGCGGGATGTTCGTGCTCAAGGACGTCGAAGGCGACCCCGAGGAGAAGCGCAAGGCCATCCTGGAGGTCGCCATCGATCTGGTGACACGGGCGCACACGGGCGCCTGACCGTCACAGGGGTCGGACGGTCACAGCGGTCGGAGCGTCAGACCTTCACGCCCACCGAGGCGAGGAAGGCGACGGGGTCGACGGCCGTGCCGTAGTTCGGCGTCGTACGGATCTCGAAGTGCAGGTGCGGACCGCTGGAGTTCCCGGTGTTGCCGGAGAGGGCGATGCGCTGGCCGGTGCCCACGGCCTGGCCCACCCGGACGTCGACCTGCGAGAGGTGCGCGTACTGGGAGAACGTGCCGTTGCTGTGCTTGATCACGACGGCGTTGCCGTACGCGGGACCGTCACCGGCGCCGTTCGGTCCCGCCTTGACGACGGTGCCGCCGTGCACGGCACCGACCGAGGTGCCGACCGGCACGGCGAAGTCCTGGCCCGAGTGCTTGTGGGACCACATGTTGCCGCCGAGGCCGAAGCTCGCGGAGAGCGTGTAGTTCTTGACCGGGTCGACCCAGGCGGCGACCTTCGCGGCGGCGGCCTTCTTGACGTCCGCGGCCTTCTTCGCCTGCGCGGCGGCCTGCGCCTGGACGGAGTTCACGGCGACGCCGGGCAGCGCCCCACCGCTCTTGGCGTCCCCCGCGGCGACCGAGACCCCCGCGCCGAGGACCGTCGACACTCCGACGCCCGCGGCGACGACGGCCACGCGGGTACGGAAGAACGACGGGCCGGGACGGTGGGACTTGGTGCGCTTCGACATGGGGATGTCCTCCGGGGTGGTGACGACTGCGATGACGACTGCGGCGACGCCTGACGCGTGCGACCGAGGGGGGCATGAACGGACCCGGCAGGCGGGGCGGGCGGATCACCCGCCGACCGCGCTTCGCCGGGTCGGTCATCCCTTGGTAACCCCCACCCCTGCCGCCGCCCAAAACGCCCATCTACTACCCAAAGCCGTAGCCGGAGGCGGGGATTTAGTCCGCTTGACACCACCAAATCCGGACAATTACCCCACGGTCCGGTAACGAGGTTTCCTCTCCTCACGCGCGTTTAGCCGCACGTCGGAGCCGCTCCCGACCCGCACCCCCACCAGGGCCGCACCCGTCGCGGCCCGACGCGACCAAGGTCCCGGAGGTTGAGGGCCGAAGGTCCCGACCGCCGATCCCGTCGCATCCACTATTCCGCCTAGTACCGGACAAAAGGCCTGTGCGGCATGTCACCGGCCCCCTAGATCCACCCCGCCGCGAATGTGACCCCCACTACGCTCACGCCCATGGATCCCGCGGTCATGGGCACCCGCCTGGCGTCGAGTGCCGTCGCCCCCCTGGTCAAAAGACTGTTCGTACGGGAGGGCCCCGGCGCGGGCCTGGTGGCGAAGCCGATGCGGCTGTCCTCCCTCGTGTCGTTCCGGGGCGAGCAGCGCACGCTGAGCAGGCGGGACGTGCGGCGCCTCGCGGAGCGGCTGGTGGCGGCGTCCCTGGCCGCTCCCGGCGAGCGCACCTTCCCGCCGGACGAGGCCCTGGCCGTCACCAACGCCCTGGCCCGGGTGCTGCTCTCGCTCGGGGACCTCGACATGGACGACGTCCAGGCCGTCCGCCTCGGCCACCGGGAGCTGGCCCGCGAGCTCCTGCGCGGCGCGGCGGGCAGCGGGCCGCCCCTCGCCGCCGAGCTGTCCCAGGACGCCGCCCTCTACCTCGACTCGGTCACCGAGTGGGCGTGCCTGCACATCCTGCAGTTCTTCACGCAGCGCTCCACGTTCGTCGCGGCGACGCTGGTCGCGCAGAGCCGGGGCCAGGACGAGCTGATCGCGAAGGTCGACGAGCTGATCGCCCGCAGGCCGGTCGCCGGGGCGCAGGACCTCGCCTTCGAGCGGCGCTATCTCGCGTACGTCGCGAAGAAGCACCGCAAGCTGACGATCTTCGGCATCGACCTGACGGGGTCGCCGGGGAAGTGGCCGCTGGACGCGGCGTACATGTCGCTGGAGGCGGAGCCGCCCGGACGCGTCGGGACGGTCCGCTACCCGTCGGGGGCGGAGCACCACGCGGAAGAGGTGGAGGTCGTCGAGCACACGCCCCCGCTCCCCGCGGACCAGGCCCTCGCCACCCACGACCGGGTCCTCCTCCGGGGCGAGGCGGGCTCCGGCAAGACCACGCTCGTGCAGTGGCTGGCGGTGAGCGCGACCCGCCGGGACGTTGCAGGACCGGACCGCGCCGAGACCCACCGCCCCATGGCGTACTTGGACGACCGCGTCCCCTACGTGCTCCCCCTGCGCACCCTCACCCGCCACGGCGAGCGGCTGCCCGCTCCCCCGGACTTCCTCGCCTCGATCGGCTGTCCGCTCGCGGGCACGCAGCCGCACGGGTGGGAGGCGCGCGTCCTGACGGCGGGCCGCGCCCTGGTCCTGATCGACGGCATCGACGAGATCCCGGACGCCGAGCGCGACCGGACCCGGGCCTGGCTGAGCGACCTGATCGACGCGTTTCCCGGCAACCGCTGGCTGGTGACGTCCCGCCCGTCGGCCGTACGCGAGGACTGGCTCACCGAGGAGGGCTTCACCGAGCTGACGCTCTCCCCGATGGGGAAGGCGGAGGTGGCGGCGTTCATCGAGCGCTGGCACACCGCGGCGGCCACGGGGGTTCCGGAGGAGGACGCGGAACTCGTCGCGTACGAGGGTCAGCTCCTGGAGGCGGTGCGGTCGAAGCCGGATCTGGGCCGCCTCGCCACCAACCCGCTCATGTGCGGCCTGATCTGCGCCCTGCACCGGGACCGGCGGGGTTTCCTGCCGATGGGCCGCAAGGACCTGTACACGGCGGCCCTCTCCATGCTGCTGGTCCGCAGGGACCGCGAACGCCACATGGCCGTCCCGGAGTTGCGGGAGGAGCCGCAGGTGCAGCTCCTGCAGCGGCTCGCGTACTGGCTGATCCGCAACGGCCGTACGGTCATGGACCGTTCGCGGGCGGAGTCCATCGTCGCGGACGCGCTCCCGGCGGTGCCGGAGCTGGCCGGGCTCGGCGACGCAGGGGCCGTCTACACCCACTTCCTGCACCGCAGCGGCCTCCTGCGCGAGCCGGGCCCCGACACCGTCGACTTCGTCCACCGCACGTTCCAGGACTTCCTGGGCGCGCGGGCCGCGGTCGACGCGGGCGACTTCGGGGTCCTGGTGGAGCATGCGGCGGACGACCAGTGGGAGGACGTCATCCGCATGGCGGTGGCGCAGGCGCGGCCGCGTGAACGGGCGGAGATCCTCGGCGACCTGCTCACGCACGGGGACCGCCACCCGCAGGACCGGGCCCGCAAGCGGATCCACCTCCTGGCGGCCGCCTGCCTGGAACACGCGGCGGAGCTGGCCCCGGCGGTGCGGGAGGAGGTGGAGCGGCGCACGGCGGCGCTGATTCCGCCGCGGAGCGCGGCGGACGCGCGGGCGCTGGCGACGGTCGGGGCCATGGTGCTCGACCTGCTGCCGGGGCCCGACGGCCTCTCCGACGACGAGGCCCAGCAGGTGGCCGTCACCGCGACGCACGTGGACTCGGACGCCACGATCCCCTTCCTCGCCCGGTTCGCCGGGCACAGCGGTCTCGGCGTACGCAGCCAGCTGATGTGGGGGTGGCACCGACACGCCTGCCGTCCGTACGCGGAGCAGGTCATCGCCCGGCTCGACGGGCACGACATCCACTTCACCCTCCGCACCGACGAACAGGTGACCGAGCTCGAACGGCTCGGTCTGCGCCCGCGGCGGCTGGACATCAGACCGGGGCTCAGCCCCGACGTCGCCGCCCGCTTCATAGCGGCCTGCGAACCCACCTTCCTGCTGCTCAACAGGTTCCCGCCGGGCCTCCTGACGGCCGAGGCGCTGGCCGCCCTGAGCCGCCTGGACGGGCTCAGTGTCTTCGGCGCGCAGGAGCCGTGGAGCCTGGCGCCGTTCCCCGCCGAGGCTCCCCTGACGTTCCTCGGCCTGGTGGACTCCCGCGCCGCGCTGACCGACCTGCCGAGCCTGGCCCGTTGGCCGAAGCTGGCACGGGTGACCTTCAGCCACGACCATCCGCTGACGTCGAGGGACTGGGAGGTGTTCGCGGCCCTGCCGGGGCTCACCGCGCTGAACCTGCCGTCGCGCTCCCTCATGACCGCCCCGCCGGGGCTGACCCTGCCCGGTCTGCTCGACCTGCAGCTCACTCCCGACGACTCCTGGGGGGACCTGGCCTCCCGCCTCTGCACGGTCGCACCCGGACTCAAGCGCCTGTTCCTTCAGGACCATCCCGAGAGCAGCCCGGACCGGCACGCCCCCATCGACGTCTCCGCCCTGGCCCACCACCCGAGCCTGACGGAGCTGACGGTCCCCGCCGTGGCCACCGGCCTGGACGCCCTGCCCGCCCACATCGACGTACACGTCTACGGCCCGCTCATCGATTGAGCTGAAACCACACTCCTTTGCCCGCGCTCGCGGGCGTCACCCCGCACACGTCCGACAGCGCGGTCACGAGGAAGAGCCCCCGCCCACTCTCCTGGCCCGCATCGGGCCTGCGGGGCGTGGGCAGTTGGTCGCCGCCGTCGTACACGGCGATGCGTACGTGGGTGGTGGCGATGGCCGCTCTCAGGTGGACGTCGCTCTTCGTGTGCTGGTGCACGTTGGTCACCAGCTCGGAGGTGCACAGGGCGGCGGCGTCCCCGAGGTGACCGAGGCCGAGGGTTTCCAGGGTGCGTTGCACGAAGTCGCGGCAGATCTTGGCGGAGTAGGCGTTGCCGGGGGTGAACAGGGTGTAGGTGTCCGACGTGAGGTCATGCGGGGGTACGCCCATGAGACGCCTCCATGGCGTTGGGGTCGCTGTTTCGACTGTTGGATGACCGGCCCCACGTGGCCCGACCGCAGTGGCCTACCGCCCCTCGCGAACAATCCCCCGTCCGGCACGGGGAGTTGGATCGGGCGGTGCGCTTCTGCGGGCGGGCGGGGCGGGGGAATGCGTCGACAGCGAGGCTTCCGGCATGGTTGCGTGAGCGTCGCCTCACTCAAAGTAGGGAGTGGGTGCTACTAGTGCAACCTTCTTGCCTCAATCGGTGGAACCTTCACCCTTGGAGGCGGCAAACTGAGCCCGAACTCCCGGGAGGCCCACCCTTGGCACTACGGCTGCACACCACCGAGCGCCAGCGACGACTCGGCGTCGAGCTCCGAAAGCTGCGCGAGAAGGCGGGGCTCAACCTCATCGAGGCGGCGGCGTTGATCGGTGTGGGACGTCCCCACATGACGCACATCGAGGCGGCCAGGACCGGCATCTCAACGGAACGTCTCCACACCCTTGCGGCCAGGTACGGTTGCACTAGTGGGACCTATATCGACGAACTGGTGCGCCTGTCGGAAAGCAACGGCA
Organism: Streptomyces sp. NPDC042371; assembly: GCF_056437465.1. NCBI lineage: Bacteria > Bacillati > Actinomycetota > Actinomycetes > Kitasatosporales > Streptomycetaceae > Streptomyces > Streptomyces sp. NPDC042371. The sequence continues at coordinate 35,733 of NZ_JBWKAP010000019.1, forward strand.
AGGGCTGGTGGTCCGAGTACCGCAAGGAGCTGCCCCAGCAGCTGCTTGACCTTGCCGAGTTGGAGAACCGGGCGACCAGCATCGCGAGTTACGAAACGCTGCTCATCCCAGGTCTGCTCCAGACCGAGCCGTACATGCGCACGCTGTTCCAGAACGCTCGGCCGAGCGCCAGACCCGCCGAGATCGACACGCTCGTGCGCTTCCGCCTCGCGCGCCAGCACATCCTCACCGGTGAACACCCGCCCCAGGTGCACGTCGTCATCCATGAGGCCGCCCTGCGCATGGTCGTCGGCAACCCTCAGATCATGCGCAACCAATTGGCGCACCTGATCCATAGCTCCACCAACCCGCATGTCACCATCCAGGTCCTGTCGTTCGACCAGGGGACACAGGCCTGGCGCAGCGCCCCGTTCCTACTCCTCTCCCCGGGAGTGCCGGGGATGGAAACGGTCTTCGTCGAGCACCCCGCCGCCGGGATGACCCTGCACGACAGCGAGGCGATCTCCCAGTACCAAGCAACCATCGCCGCCCTGGGCGCCAGCGCCCTGGCGCCCATCGTGAACGAGAACACACCGGACCGCCTCGAAGACCGAGACTCCCTGGGTCTCGTCCAGCACATCCACTACGCACACAGCGGAGCCCGACGATGACTGAACTCACCTGGCAGAAGTCCTCCTTCAGCGAGGGAGCCGGAGCCAACTGCGTCTACGTGGCCGCCCACCCCACCGGCCAGATCCACCTCCAAGAGAGCGACGCCCCGGCCACCACGCTCACCACCAGCCCCACCGCCTTCGCCGCCCTCATACGCACCCTCACCCCGTCCAACCGCACCGTTCGGGTGAAGTGACCCCAATCGCGCCCCCGATAAGGCGCCCTGCGCAATCGTCGGCGCCATGAGCAAGAACACCGAGGCCAGAGCCGAGATCCCTGCCCAGCGGAACGACCTGCCCTCCTGGTACGGCGACCTCCTGAGCGAGATCAAGGGGGCCGTGTCCTGCGCACGGACCCGTGCCCAACGGGCCGTCAACACCGAACTGGTGCGGCTGCACTGGGAGATCGGACATCTCATTCTCGATCGGCAGGCACAGGAGGGCTGGGGCACAAAGGTCGTCACCCGCCTGGCGGCTGACCTGAAGGCGGCCTTCCCGAACCAGCGCGGCTTCTCTCGACGCAACCTGATGTACATGCAGAAGATGGCCCGCACGTGGCCGGGACCAATTGTGCAACAGCCCGTTGCACAATTGCCCTGGGGACACATCACCGTCCTCATGACCAAGCTGGACACCCCGTCGGAGCTGGACTTCTACGCCGCCCAAGCCGTCCGCAACGGCTGGTCCCGCGCGATCCTGGACCGCTTCATCCACCAGGGGCTGCACCTCACCCAAGGCGCCGCCGCCAACAACTTCGCGGCGACCGTGCCGGACGGCTCCGACGCACTCAAGGAGCTGGTCCGGGACCCGTATCGCCTCGACTTCCTCGGACTCGACAAGCATCACGCCGAGCGTGAACTGGAGACCGCCATCGTCGACGGGATGATCCGGTTCCTTACGGAGCTCGGTGTCGGCTTCGCCTTCGTGGGGCGCCAGTACCCCGTAGTCATCGGGGGCGACGAGTTCCGTATCGACCTGCTCTTCTACCACCTCAAGCTCCACCGCTACTTCGTCTTCGAGCTCAAGACGAAGGACGTGCGCCCCGAGCACGTCGGCAAGCTCAACTTCTATGTGAGCGTGGTCGATCAGATGGTGCGCGAGCCGGAACGGGACGACGCGACCATCGGCTTCCTCATCGGGGCTCGCCACAACAAGGCAGCCGTTCAGCTGGCCCTCGACGCCAGCAACAACCCCATGGCAGTCGCCTCCTACTCCACGCTCGCCCCGGCGGAGCGTGAGCTGATCCCCACCGAAGAGGACCTGTCCCGGGTCGTCCAGGAAGCCATCGACGGCGTCGAGCAGGCGGAGGCCGGTCGACTCGGCGGCTCTTAAACCCCTGTCCGGGTGGGCCCGTTGACCTAACCTCGAACCATGGTCGACCCCGGAGCCCTCGGCGCCCGTCTCGCGTCCAGCGCGGTCGCGCCCCTCGTGAAGAAGCTCTTCGTCAAGGATCAGCCGGGCGCCGCGCTGGTCACCAAACCCGTGCGGATCTCCGGGCTCGTGTCGTTCAAGGGCGAGAAGCGGGACGTCACCCCGAAGGACGTCGAGAAGATCGCAGACGAGCTCGTCCGCAGGGCGCTGAAGGCGGCGGGGCCCGGCGAACTCCCCGTGGACGCCGCCGAAGCCGTCGCCGTCAGGGCCGCCCTCGCCCGCTGCCTCGCCGCCCTCGGCGCCCTCACCATCGAGGACTACGAAGCCGTCGCGCTCGGCCCCGAGGAGTTCGCGCGCACCCTGCGGTCCCAGTCCGCCGTGGCCGTCGCGACCTTCGCGCTCAGCCGCGACGCCGAGGTGTTCCTCGAACGGCTGCTGCACACCGCCTCCCTGCACATCCTGAACTTCTTCACGCAGCGCTCCACCTACATCGCCCGGCAGCAGACCCGGCAGAGCCAGCAGCTCGCGCAGGTGGTCAGAGCCGTCGACGTACTCCTCGAACGGCTGCCGTCACAGTCGGCCGAGGACGCCGCGTTCGAGGCGCGGTACGCGTCGTACATCACCGCGCGGCACGGCACCCTCACCATCTACGGCCTCGACGTCTACGCGGGGACCAGCGAGTGGCCGCTCGACACGGCCTACCTCAGCCTGGAGGCGACCAGGGACCGGCCCGGGGAGGGCGCGGCCCAGGTCGCCGCCGAGCAGGTGCTCGCCCAGCACGACCACGTGCTGCTGCGCGGCGTCGCCGGGTCCGGCAAGACGACGCTGGTGCAGTGGCTCGCCGTGACGGCGGCCGACCTGACGTACGAGCACGGGCTGACCCACCTCATGGGGCGCGTGCCGTTCGTGCTGCCGATGCGGCGGATCGTCCGTTCTGACACCGAACTGCCCCTTCCCGCGGAGTTCCTGACGTCCGTCGGCTGTCTCGTCACCGGGGAGCAGCCCGCGGGCTGGGTGGAACGGGTGCTGCGGGCGGGGCGCGGCGTGCTCCTCGTCGACGGCATCGACGAGATCTCCGAGGAGCGGCGCAAGGACGCCAAGCGGTGGCTGCGCGATCTGACGCGCACCTTCCCCGGCAACCTGTGGCTCGTCACGACCCGCCCCTCCGCCGTCCCGGACAAGTGGCTGGACACCACGGACTTCGCGGAGCTCTCGCTGTCGCCGATGACCCGCGACGACGTCGAGACGTTCGTGCGGCGCTGGCATCGCGCCGCGGACGCCGACGACGGCGTCGGAACCGCTCTGCTGGAGTCCGTGCGGGCCGCGTCCGAGCTGAACCGGCTCGCCACCAACCCGCTGATGTGCGGCATGCTCTGCGCCCTCCACCGCGAGCGGCGCGGCTTCCTGCCGCAGGACAGGAAGTCCTTGTACGAGGCCGCTCTGACGATGCTCCTTGAGCGCAGGGACGTCGAGCGGGACGTCAGGGCCGCAATACGGCTGCCGTTCGCCACCCAGGTGCAGCTCCTGCAGAAGCTCGCCTGGTGGCTGATCCGCAACAGCCGTGTGGAGATGGACCGTTCGGAGGCCGTGCACATCCTCGGCGAAGCCGCACCCGCGATGAACCTGGACGGCAGCGGCGAGGACGTCTACACCTGGCTGCTGCTGAGGGCGGGGCTGCTGCGGGAACCCGCGCACGGACGCGTGGACTTCCTGCACCGCACGTTTCAGGACTACCTGGGCGCCCGTCTCGCCGTACAGGAGCTGGACTTCGACCTGCTCCTGAACCACGCGGACCGGACCGAATGGGAGGACGTCATCCTGCTGGCGGTCGCGCACGCGCGGCCCAAGGAGGCGGAACGGATGCTTCAGCGGCTGGTGGCGGGCGGGACGGCGCGGGGGAAGCTGCTCGCGGCGGCGGCGGCCTCGTACGCGGCCGAGCTGGCGCCGACCGTGCGGCAGCTGGTGGAGGAGGGGGTGCGGTCGCTGATTCCGCCGCGAACGGAGCGCGAGGCGTACGACCTCGCGGAAGCGGGCCGCGATCTGGTGCTCCACCTGCTGCCCGGCCCCGACGAGGTCGAGGGGGAGCTCGCCTACCTGGTGCCCCTGGTGGCCGCCAAGATCGGCAGTGACCCGGCGCTGCACTTCCTGACGCGCTTCCGCGATCACCCCGAGCGCCACGTCCAGCTGGTCCTCACCGCGTCCTGGAGCATCTTCGACCGCGAGCTCTACGTGGCGGAGATCCTCGCCCGCCTGTCCCAACGGCCCATGGTCCCCGTGCACGGCACCGAGGACCTCCGCGCCCTGCGCTCCATCGGAGGCTGGCCGAACATCAAGGTCATCGGCGCCTACCGCGTCGAGGACCTCGTGGAACTCATCGTGCCCGAGCAGCTCGCCGCTCTCTCACTGGACGCACCCCACCCCGTCGAGGGCCTCGCCTGGCTCTCGGCCTTCCCGCACCTCACCGACGTGCACGTGGACACGGAGGTGGACGCGAACACGGCCCTGCAGATCCCGTCCGGTGTACGCCTCAACGCACCTTAGTCATAGGCCACTTGACATATCCTCTATGCCCATGGAGTCCGTAGTACGCACCCCCTCGGCCCACGCCATGCCCCTCGTACAACGGTTCTTCCGCATCCCGTCCCGGCCCCCCACCACCCCCGACCTCATCGCCGCCCTCACCACCTGGCGGGGCCCCGACGCCCCCGCCGACCCGGACCACGTCCACCGCACCGCCGCCGACTTCATCCAGCTCGCCGCCGAGCGGCACACCACGCCGACCGCCGAACTCCCCGCCGTCGCCGACGTCCTGACCCGCACCCTGCTCGCCATCGGCGAGCTCGACCTCACCGACGCCGACGCCGTGCGCCTCGGCCCGCAGGACTACGCGCGGCGGCTGCGCGGCGCCGTGCAGGGCGCGGACCGCGGCCTGAGCCCCGACGCCGCCTGGTTCCACGACGAGCTGCTCGTCGCCGTCTGTCTGCACGTGCTGCACCACTTCGTGCGCCGCTCGCCGTACATCCAGCGCCACATGCCCGAGCGCGCCAGCCGCGTCCGCCAGCTCGTCGACCTCAACGACGCCGAAGCCGCGGCCACCGCCCGGCGTACGGAACCCTCCCAGGAGGACGCCGAGTTCGAGGCCGCGTACGCCCAAGAGGTCGTGCGCCAGCACGGCTGGCTGACCATCGTGGGCGTCGATCTCGCGAACGCGCCCGACCGGTGGCCCCTGGAGGACACCTATCTCAGCCTCCAGGCGGAGGAGAGCAGCAGCGGCCCTGCCACCGGGTCGGACGGGCCGCAGCGCACCGTGCTCCTCGCCGACCGGGCCCTGGAGGGGCACGAGAGGGTCCTGCTGCGCGGTGTCGCGGGCTCCGGCAAGACGACGCTCGTGCAGTGGCTCGCCGTGGGCGCGGCCCGGGAGGGCGCCCGGGTGCCGTTCGTCCTTCCCGTACGCCGCTTCGCCCGTGAGGGCTTTCCCGCGCCCGATGACTTCCTGCACGCCGTACGTCACCCGTTGGCCGACCAGGCGCCCGAGGGATGGGTCGTACGGACCCTCCTGGCCGGTCGCGCCCTGCTCCTGGTCGACGGCATCGACGAGGCCCCCGAGGAGACCCGCGGCGCCCTGCGCGATCAGCTCCGCCGCCTCCTGCGCATCTTCTCCGGCACCGCCTGCCTGGTCACCTCGCGGCCCTCCGCCGTGGAGGACGGCTGGCTCTCCCAGGAACGCCTCGCCGAGGAGGGGTTCACCGAGCTGTCGCTGGCCCCCATGTCCCGCGACCAGATCACCCGCTTCATCCGCGACTGGCACACCGCGGCGATGGGCGACGACCAGTGCAGGGAGCCGCGGGACAGGGACGCCATCAAGGAGTACGAGCAGCGCCTGCTGCACTCCGTACGGATCTACCGCGAGCTGCGCCGCCTCGCCACCAACCCCCTGATGTGCGGCCTGATCTGCGCCCTCAACCGGGACCGCTCCGGCTCCCTGCCCAAGGGCCGCAAGGAGCTCTACGACGCCGCCCTGGAGATGCTCCTGCAGCGCCGCGACCCGGAGAGGGACGTGCTGTACGCCGATGACGTACGGCTCCAGCAGGGCGCCCGCGAGCTGCTGCTGCGCAAGCTCGCCCACGCCATGCTCGACGAGGGGCTCTCGGAGCTGCCGCGCTCCCGCGTCATCGACGTCCTGAACGACGCGCTGCCCGCCATCCCCTCCGCCCGTGCCGCGGGCGACGGCGAGAAGATCTTCCGCCACCTGCTGCACCGCACCGGGCTGCTGCGCGAGCAGGCGGGCGTCTCGGTCGACTTCATCCACCGCACGTTCCAGGACTATCTGGCCGCCAAGGAGATCGTGGCCCGCGGCCGTCTCGACAGCCTGGTCGACCACGCCCACCAGCCGGAGTGGGAGGAGGTCATCCGCATGTCCGCCGCCCATGCCCGCCCCGAGGAGTGCGCCGACTTCCTGGAGCGTCTGCTTGCCGCCGCCCCCGGCCTGCGCAGGCCGCACGTCAACCACCGGCGCCTGATGGCCGCCGCCTGCCTGGAACACGTCAGCGAGCTCGACCCCGCCGTCCAGGAACTCGTCCACCGGCGTACGAAGAACCTCCTGCGCCCCACGACCGAGCAGGGCGCCCGCAGCCTCGGCTGGGTCGGCCCCATCGTCCTGGAGCAGCTCCCCGACCCCGAGCAGGTGCCCGGCGACCAGCAGGCGCTGCTCCTGGCCATCACGGCGACCCGGGTCCAGGAGGACGCGGCGATCGACTACCTCGCCCGGCTGCGCACCCGCTCCTCGCTGGCCATCCGCACCGAGCTGGCCCGCCCCTGGCGGCACTTCGACACCGAGCGGTACGCGCGCGAGATCATCGCCCACCTCGATCCGGCGGGCCTGTACTTCCCGGTGTCCGACGCGGCCGAGCTCGCGGCCCTGCGCGGCCTCGGCGGGCGGCCCCGCATCCAGGTGGCCGGTGTCATGCGCCCCGACGAGCTCCTGGCGGGCCTGGTCCCCGAACGGCTCACCCACCTGTGGGTCAACGCGGAGCTGCCCGACCCGGACATGGCGTGGCTGGCCCGCTTCCCCGGCCTTCAGGTGCTGCGCGTCAACCCGCGGCTGCCGCGCGTGCGGAACGTACCGGAGGGCGTGACGATCACGGCGTGAGCCTTCAACAAGCCATACGGAAAAGGGGCTGCCCCGGACCGTACGAAACGGTCCGGGGCAGCCCCTTCGAGCGTTCAGCCCTGAGTGGGCGTCACGCGTCCTTGCTCAGGTTCGGGCCCGCGCCACCCGCGGCGGCGTCCTCGATCGGCGGCACGTCGGGCAGTGCCGCCTTCTCCTCGCCACGGAAGGTGAACGTGGCGGTCTCGCCCTCGCCCTCCGTGTCGACGACCACGATGTGGCCGGGACGCAGCTCGCCGAAGAGGATCTTCTCGGAGAGGGTGTCCTCGACCTCGCGCTGGATCGTGCGTCGCAGCGGACGCGCGCCGAGCACCGGGTCGTAGCCCTTCTTCGAGAGGAGCTCCTTCGCGGACTGGGAGAGCTCGATGCCCATGTCCCGGTCCTTCAGGCGCTCGTCCACCTTGGTGATCATCAGGTCGACGATCTGGAGGATGTCGGCCTGGCTGAGCTGCGGGAAGACGACGACGTCGTCCACGCGGTTCAGGAACTCCGGGCGGAAGTGCTGCTTCAGCTCGTCGCTGACCTTGTTCTTCATCCGCTCATAGTTGGACTTCGTGTCGCCCTGGGCCGCGAAGCCCAGGTTGAAGCCCTTCGAGATGTCACGGGTTCCAAGGTTGGTCGTCATGATGATGACCGTGTTCTTGAAGTCCACGACGCGGCCCTGGGAGTCGGTCAGGCGACCGTCCTCCAGGATCTGCAGGAGCGAGTTGAAGATGTCCGGGTGGGCCTTCTCGACCTCGTCGAAGAGCACGACGGAGAACGGCTTGCGGCGGACCTTCTCGGTCAGCTGGCCGCCCTCTTCGTACCCCACGTAGCCGGGAGGCGAACCGAAGAGACGCGAGACCGTGTGCTTCTCGCTGAACTCCGACATGTCGAGGGAGATCAGCGCGTCCTCGTCGCCGAAGAGGAACTCGGCGAGCGCCTTGGACAGCTCGGTCTTACCGACACCGGACGGACCCGCGAAGATGAACGAACCGCCGGGACGCTTCGGGTCCTTCAGACCCGCACGCGTACGCCGGATCGCCTTCGAGAGCGCCTTGACGGCGTCCTTCTGGCCGATGACGCGCTTGTGGAGCTCGTCCTCCATGCGCAGCAGGCGGCTCGACTCCTCCTCGGTCAGCTTGAAGACCGGGATGCCGGTGGCGGTCGCGAGGACCTCGGCGATCAGCTCGCCGTCGACCTCGGCGACGACGTCCATGTCGCCGGCCTTCCACTCCTTCTCCCGCTTGGCCTTGGCGGCCAGGAGCTGCTTCTCCTTGTCGCGGAGAGAGGCGGCCTTCTCGAAGTCCTGCGAGTCGATCGCGGACTCCTTGTCGCGGCGGACGCCCGCGATCTTCTCGTCGAACTCGCGGAGGTCCGGCGGCGCGGTCATCCGGCGGATGCGCATCCGGGAACCGGCCTCGTCGATCAGGTCGATCGCCTTGTCCGGCAGGAAGCGGTCCGAGATGTACCGGTCGGCCAGGGTGGCGGCCTGGACCAGGGCCTCGTCCGTGATGGAGACGCGGTGGTGCGCCTCGTACCGGTCGCGGAGGCCCTTGAGGATCTCGATGGTGTGCGGCAGCGACGGCTCCGCGACCTGGATGGGCTGGAAGCGGCGCTCCAGCGCGGCGTCCTTCTCCAGGTGCTTGCGGTACTCGTCGAGCGTGGTCGCACCGATGGTCTGCAGCTCACCACGGGCCAGCATCGGCTTGAGGATGCTCGCGGCGTCGATCGCGCCCTCGGCGGCGCCCGCACCCACCAGGGTGTGGAGCTCGTCGATGAACAGGATGATGTCGCCGCGGGTGCGGATCTCCTTGAGGACCTTCTTCAGGCGCTCCTCGAAGTCACCGCGGTACCGGGAGCCTGCGACCAGCGCGCCGAGGTCCAGGGTGTAGAGGTGCTTGTCCTTGAGGGTCTCGGGCACCTCGCCCTTGACGATGGCCTGGGCGAGGCCCTCGACGACGGCGGTCTTGCCGACGCCGGGCTCACCGATCAGGACCGGGTTGTTCTTCGTACGGCGGGACAGCACCTGCATGACCCGCTCGATCTCCTTCTCGCGCCCGATGACCGGGTCGAGCTTGGACTCACGAGCGGCCTGGGTGAGGTTCCGGCCGAACTGGTCGAGGACCAGGGACGTGGAGGGCGTGCCCTCGGCAGGACCGCCGGCGGTGGCGGTCTCCTTGCCCTGGTAGCCGGAGAGCAGCTGGATGACCTGCTGCCGCACCCGGTTGAGATCGGCACCCAGCTTGACCAGGACCTGGGCGGCGACGCCCTCGCCCTCGCGGATCAGGCCGAGCAGGATGTGCTCCGTGCCGATGTAGTTGTGGCCCAGCTGAAGGGCCTCGCGGAGCGAAAGCTCCAGGACCTTCTTGGCACGGGGGGTGAAGGGAATGTGCCCGGACGGAGCCTGCTGGCCCTGCCCGATGATCTCCTCCACCTGCTGGCGGACCGCCTCGAGCGAAATCCCGAGGCTCTCCAGGGCCTTAGCGGCGACACCCTCGCCCTCGTGGATCAAGCCCAGGAGGATGTGCTCGGTGCCGATGTAGTTGTGGTTGAGCATCCGGGCTTCTTCCTGAGCCAGGACGACAACCCGCCGCGCGCGGTCGGTGAACCTCTCGAACATCGTTAATCGCTCCTCAGAGCGGTCAGGCAGTAAAGGGGTCGGTCCCCTCCCTGTCCTTCCGCAGCTTAGTCCCGCAAGCGGGGACCGCTCATTCCAACTGCCGACACCCGGACCCCAACTCGGAGGATCTCCTGACCCCGAACGCCGACAACTGCTCCAACCCGATGGTGCGAGACGATGTTCCCGCAGGCCAGGCAGTTACCCCCACCATCACTACGCCGATGGCGAACGTGAGGTGCCCGAGACTGCGTGTCGCCCCTCCCCACTAGGGATGTCTTACCCGTAAGGACTGACACTCCATGCGGCGCGCCCCGGTTCCCTCAGCTACGGGCGAACACCCTTGCGCCGCCGAACACGCCCTTACGCCCTCTTTTTGGACACACACCGCAGTCATGCCGCCACCCTGCGTAACCCGGGCGCCGTTCCGGCTGTTGCTCGGACATGGCCCCCACAGTTCCTCAGCCCCGGGTACCGGTCGAGCAGAGCGACCCGGTGCGGCAGTGGTACGAGAACGAGCTCGGCTGGGCGACCGCCCCGGAACCAGGCCCGGTGCGACTCCTGACGGGGCTGCGCTTCGACGTCCTGGAGCTTCCGGCGGAGGCGGGCTTCGCGGCACTGCGCCACCTCGGGCCGAAGGCTCCGGTGGCACTGCGCGGGGAGACGATGCGGCTCCTGGTGAGCGCGGGCAGCGCGGACGAGCTGCCAGGGCTGCTCGACTGGCTGGAGTGGGGACACATCCCCCTCGGCCTCACCGCGGTCGGGGCGGGCGGGCGGATCGTCGCACCGACGCCCCCGGGGTGGTCCGGCTCGCGGGGGGCCGCCGTCTGGCTGCGACCCCCGGAGCCCGGCTGTGAGGTGGAGCCGACGCTGCCTGCGCTCCCGTCCCTGCCCGGGGTGGGGGGAGCAGGGACTGCGCACCACAGCGACCCCGCCGTGGGCTCCGGTCTCGTACGACTCGTGGACACGGCGGCAACACAGTGCCACCGGGTCCGGCTGCGGCGTCGCAGCCGTCAGCCGTTGGCCTTCTCGTAGGCCTCGCGAATGGACGCGGGAACGCGGCCGCGGTCATTGACCTCGAAACCGTTCTCCTTTGCCCAGGCACGGATCGCGGCCGTGTCCTGACCGCCGCCCGTCGCCGCGGCGCGCGCCTTGCCACGGCCGCCCGAACCACGGCCACCGGTACGCCGACCAGCCTTGACGAAGTCCTCAAGGGCGCCACGGAGCTTGTCCGCGTTGCCCGTGGTGAGGTCGATCTCGTACGACTTGCCGTCCAGCGCAAACGTCACGGTCTCGTCTGCCTCGCCACCGTCGAGGTCATCGACAAGAAGGACCTGAACCTTCTGTGCCACCGGATTTCCTTTCATCGATAACTGTGAGACCGGGCCGCAAGCCGCACGACACGCGCCGTCGATTCACCGGCCCCTGTTATATGCAGTACTGCAGTACGTCGGAAAGCAAACCGCTTTTGCTGGAAAAACACAAACCCCTGGGAGAGACCGGGCACCCCTAGAACCCTGGAAACGTGCGCGTTTCGGACATAGCCCACCTGGGCAGGAGACGGTCTGGAATACCGTCGTGACGATCACAGATGCAGAAGCATCCGGCTGTTGCCCAAGGTGTTCGGTTTCACTCGTTCGAGGCCGAGGAACTCGGCGACACCCTCGTCATAGGAACGCAGGAGCTCGCTGTAGACATCTCCGTCGACCGGAGTCTCGCCGATCTCCACGAAGCCGTGCTTCGCGAAGAAGTCGACTTCGAAGGTGAGACAGAAAACCTTGCGGACGCCGAGCCACCCGGCGGTCTGCAGCAACTTGCCCAACAGCTGATGCCCCACTCCGGCACCCTTGACCTCGGGATTCACCGCAAGGGTGCGTACTTCCGCGAGGTCTTCCCACATCACGTGCAGAGCGCCACAGCCGACCAACTCCGCGTTGTCGTCGCGTTCCGCCACCCAGAACTCCTGGATGTCCTCGTAAAGCGTCACCGTCGCTTTGTCCAGGAGGATGCGCTCGCGGACGTAGGAGTCGAGGAGGCTGCGGACGCCCGGCACATCGGAGGTTCGCGCCCTGCGGACGGAGACCGCTTTTGTGCTGAGTTCGCTGAGTTCGCTGCGTTCGGGGACCTCTGCTGGCATGAACCGGACGCTATCGCTCTGCGCCGCGCTCCGCGGAGGCGGGGTTCTCGGGGCCTTGGACGATACGCATCGCGTCGCTCAGCGCTTCCCGCTGTTCCGCCGACATCATGCCGAAGAAGGCGACGAGAGCGGCGGCGGGGTTGTCGCTCCGCGACCAGGCTTCGTTCATCAGTGCGGCTGCGTAGGCGGCACGAGTGGAGACCGCCTCATATCGATAGGCGCGGCCTTCCGCTTCGCGGCGCACCCAGCCCTTCTGATGGAGATTGTCCAAAACGGTCATCACGGTCGTGTACGCGATGGACCGTTCCTCCTGAAGGTCTTCCAGGACTTCTCGAACGGTCACGGGGCGGTTCCACTTCCACACCCGCGTCATGACTGAGTCTTCGAGTTCTCCCAATGGACGAGGCACAGCAGAACAATAGTGGGAGACGTCACTATTGGCGTGATGCGTGAGGGACGTGGCGTACCTCTAATTTCTGCTCAACTGCAACAAAAAGGGCGTACGACTCGAAAGACACGCGAGTCGCACGCCGCGGGGCCTCGCGGGGGCGGGCGGGGCCGGGGTGCTGGGGGTACTGCGGAGGTGGTGGGGCGGGGCGGGGCGGGTCAGGCGCCGCCCGCCTCCGGGGTCTGGCGGATGGCTTCGGCGCGGGAGATCGCGGCGTCTACGGCCGCGTCTTCCTTGGCCTTGTTGGCACCGCCCTGGGTCTTCACGATCGTCACGATGAGCCCCGTGAAGAACACGGCCATCACTACGGGGGGCACGAGCGCGGAAACGTAGTCCATGCCCCCCAGAGTAGCTAGCCCGCGGCGAGCTGGTGCGGCGGGTCCGCGGGTGCGGCGGGCGCGGCGGGCGCCGCGGGCCTCTCCGGTGTCTCGGGCCTGCGCTTCGGCGGGAACACCTCGGCCGGGGTGGGAACGGGGCGGGGCGGGGCCGCCGGGCGTTCGGAGGGGGGCTTGGAGCCCGGCGCGGCGTCCAAGCCGCCAGGGAGGGCGAGGAGGCGCGCGCGGGAGGCGGGGATGGGGAGAGGTGCGGGGAGGGGTGCGGAGACGGGGACGGCGCGGCCTGCGAGGCGGGCGCGTACGGCTCGTTCCGCGAGGGTGCGGCAGCGGTCGAGCAGGGCGGCCGCGGTGGGGTTGCCGCGCAGGGCCCGCAGGGCGGCGAGGTCGTCGGCGGTCGGCTGGTAGCCGCCGCTCAGGACGTCGTCGAGCAGGGCGAGGTAGCCGGAGGCGGTGCCGGGCAGGGCGGCCCGGTAGCGGGCGAGGTCGGCCACCAGGAAGGCGCGCAGCCTGGCGCCCTCACGCGCCGCTTCGTCGACCGATTCGGCGAGCCGGAGGCAGTCCTGGACATCCTCGTCGCGGACGGGGCTGGGGTGCAGGGCGAGGGCCAGGGCGCGACGGAGCACACGCAGCTCCTCAGCGCTGAAGGCCATGCCGCCCCGGGATCCGTATGGCGTGGGCATGGGCTGACGATACGCGCCAAACGGACAAAATCCGCTTAACGCCAGTTCTGGCGGGTCGCCTTGGGTGGGGGGGGGTGGGGGGGTGGGGGGTGGGGGGGGCTGCGCTTGGGGTTCGGTTGTGGGGGCGTCTCACTCGCGGCTGCGGGTCGGTGGGTGCTTGCGCCTGGGGTGCGGTTGTTTGGGCGTCTCGCGTGCGGCTGCGGGTCAGTGGGTGCTTGCGCCTGGGGTTCGGTTGTGGGTGCGGGGCCGCGGGGGTATGTACGTACTCGCTATCCCTGCGCCACGCCTGAAGACCATCTGTGCGTCAGGGTGTGCGCGGTGCTCCGTGCGCACATACCCCCGCGTCCCCTCCGGCGCGCTCGCGGCTGCGGCCCGGTGGGGGATTCCCGCGACACCTGCCGCCTCGCGTACGCCTGCGGCCCGGCCAGGGGGCCACCGCACCATTAACGCGCCCCCGCCCCACCGCCCACTGCCGGACAAGGCCCCCAACCCGCCCGATCACCTACTGGCAGGGGAAAGCCCACCCGCCTACCGCCGAGCGAGGCCCCCAACCCGCCCCAGCGCCTGCTGCGGGGCAAGAACCCACCCACCCGCCCCACCGCCCGCCGCCGGGCAACGGCCCGCCCCTACTCCCGCAGGACGTCGCGGGGCAAACGGGTGGGTGGGTGGGGAACATCCGCCGCGGAGCGGCGGGCTTGAGGTTCCTACCCCCGCCGGACGGCGCAGGGCACCCCGGATCGCGGGGTCAGTCCGTGCGGCGGCGGGCCAGGGCGTAGGCCACTGCGCCTATGCCGAGGGCGGCTACCGCTGCTACCGCGAGCCAGGGGAGGATGCCTGCCCCGGCCCCCGCCAGGGGGGTGGAGGAGGGGGCGGCCGCGCGGGCCGTCGTCGCGGGGGCGACCTGCACCGCCATCAGCGCCGTCGCAACAGCCCACAGTCGTCTCTTGTGCCTCATCCGCCCCAGCCCGCCCCACACCCGCTCAAGTCCCCGTCCCTGCGCAGACTCTTGCAGAAGGCGGGGGGTTGTGCACACAGCGCGGTCGGCAATCGGTCAGGAACGGGAGACGTTCCGCTCGTAGACCAGCCGGAGACCGATCAGCGTCAGCCACGGTTCGTGCTCGTCGATGACGGAGGCCTCGCCGAGGACCATGGGAGCCAGGCCACCCGTGGCGATCACGGTCACGTCGTCCGGATCACCGCCCGCGCCCGCCAGCTCGCGGGCCATGCGGTTCACGACTCCGTCGACCTGGCCCGCGAAGCCGTACAGGATGCCCGCCTGCATGGCCTCCACCGTGTTCTTGCCGATGACGCTGCGGGGCCGGGCGAGCTCGATCTTGCGGAGCTGTGCGCCGCGTACCCCGAGGGCCTCCACGGAGATCTCGATGCCGGGGGCGATGACCCCGCCCGCGTACTCCCCGCGCGCGGAGACCGCGTCGAAGGTCGTGGCGGTGCCGAAGTCGACGACGATCGCCGGGCCGCCGTAGAGCTCGACCGCCGCGACCGCGTTGATGATGCGGTCGGCGCCGACCTCCTTGGGGTTGTCCATGAGGATCGGGACGCCGGTCTTGATGCCGGGTTCGACGAGGACGGCGGGGACGTCCCCGTAGTACCGGCGGGTGACCTCGCGCAGTTCGTGCAGGACCGAGGGGACGGTCGAGCAGATGGCGATGCCGTCGATGCCGTCGCCGAGCTCGTCGCCGAGCAGGGGGTGCATCCCCATCAGGCCGTTGAGGAGCACGGCGAGTTCGTCGGCGGTGCGGCGCGCGTCGGTGGAGATGCGCCAGTGCTCGACGATGTCCTCGCCGTCGAAGAGGCCGAGGACGGTGTGGGTGTTGCCCACGTCGATGGTGAGCAGCATCAGTCACGCACCGCTTCTCGCAGGTCGAGGCCGATGTCGAGGATCGGGGACGAGTGGGTGAGCGCGCCCACCGCGAGGTAGTCGACGCCCGTCTCCGCATACGCCCTGGCGTTGTCCACGGTGAGGCGGCCCGAGGACTCCAGGAAGGCGCGGCCGTCGACGATGGCGACGGCCTCCGCCGTCTCGCCGGGCGTGAAGTTGTCCAGAAGGATCAGGTCGGCGCCCGCGTCGACGACCTCGCGCAACTGGTGGAGCGTGTCGACCTCGACCTCGATGGCCAGCCCCGGGAACTGCTCGCGCACGGCCTTGAAGGCCTGCGCGACGCCGCCCGCCGCGACCACGTGGTTGTCCTTGACCAGGGCCGCGTCGGCGAGCGACATGCGGTGGTTGACGCCGCCGCCCATGCGTACCGCGTACTTCTCCAGGGCGCGGTAGCCCGGCGTCGTCTTGCGGGTGTCGCGGACCTTCGTCTTCGTGCCGTCGAGAACGTCGGCCCACGCGCGCGTGGTGGTCGCGATGCCGGAGAGGCGGCACAGGATGTTCAGCGCGCTGCGCTCGGCGGTGAGCAGGTCGCGGGTGCGGGTGGTGACGCTCAGGAGCACCTCACCGGCCGCGACGCGGTCGCCGTCCTCGACGTGCCGCTCGACCTCGAACTCGTCCTCGCACACCACGGAGATGATGGCTTCGGCGACGCGAAGACCCGCGACGGTGCCCGGCTCGCGCGCCGCGAAGTCCGCGGTGGCGACGGCGTCCTCGGGGATCGTGGCGACCGTGGTGACGTCCACGCCACCGGCCAGGTCCTCCTCGATGGCCATGTGCGCGATGTCCTCGATCTGCACGGGATCGAGACCGGCCTCGGCCAGGAGCTCTACGAGCGCGGGGTCGAGGCCGCACTCCATCGGGTCGTAGGAGTCGTCCCCGCCGCAGCCGCAGGCGTCGCCGCAGCCACCGCCTGCGGCTGAGGGGTCGGCGAGGGGGAGGTCGTCGGGGGTGCTCACGGTCACTGCTCCTGGGGACTGGGACGGGTCGGAGGGAAGTCGTGGGTCTCGGTCGTGTGCGCCGCCAGCGTCCTGTCCGGATTCAGGCGTACGACGATGTGGCGCCGCCAGGCCGCGTCGTCGCGGTCGGCGTGGTCCTCGCGCCAGTGGCAGCCGCGGGTCTCCGCGCGGCGCTGGGCTGCGGCGACCAGGACCCGGGCGACGCACAGGAGGTTGGTGGCCTCCCAGGTGTCGACGCCGGGCTCGGCCGTCTTGCCGTGCTCGGCGAGTGCGCCTGCGGCCTCGGCGTGGATGCGGGCCAGCCGGGCGGCGGCTTCGGTGAGGGACGAGGCGGAGCGTACGACTCCGGCGCCTTCGGTCATGACCCTCTGGATGGCGAAGCGGGCCTCGGCCGGGAGGAGGGGGTGCGTCGGCGTGCCGGACGGGGTGACGGGGGCGGGCACGCGCGCGTGGAGGGTGTTCTCCGCGTGGCT
Organism: Streptomyces sp. NPDC042371; assembly: GCF_056437465.1. Lineage (NCBI taxonomy): Bacteria > Bacillati > Actinomycetota > Actinomycetes > Kitasatosporales > Streptomycetaceae > Streptomyces > Streptomyces sp. NPDC042371. Next base: position 52,449 of record NZ_JBWKAP010000019.1, read on the forward strand.
GGCCACGATGTCGTCGGCGATGCGCTCGGCGTAGACCAGGCCTTCCAGCAGGGAGTTGGAGGCCAGGCGGTTGGCGCCGTGCACGCCGGTGCAGGCGACCTCCCCACAGGCGTAGAGCCCCGGGATGGTGGTGCGGCCGTGCGGGTCGGTGCGGACGCCCCCGGAGGCGTAGTGCGCGGCCGGGGCGATGGGGATGGGCTCGGTCACCGGGTCGATGCCGTGCGCCCGGCAGGCGGCGAGGATCGTCGGGAAGCGGTTCTCCCACATGTCGGCGCCGAAGTGCCTGGCGTCCAGGAACATGTGGTCAGTGCCCTTTTCCTGCATGCGGCGCGTGATGCCCTTGGCGACGACGTCGCGGGGCGCCAGCTCGGCCAGCTCGTGCTGGCCGACCATGAAGCGCACGCCGTCGGCGTCCACGAGGTGCGCGCCCTCGCCCCGGACGGCCTCGGAGACCAGCGGCTGCTGGCCCTCGGCGTCGGTGCCGAGGAAGAGCACCGTCGGGTGGAACTGCACGAATTCGAGGTCGGAGACCTCGGCGCCCGCGCGCAAGGCGAGTGCGACGCCGTCGCCCGTGGAGACGGACGGGTTCGTGGTCGCCGAGAAGACCTGACCCATGCCGCCGGTGGCGAGGACGACCGCGGGGGCGTGGACGGCGCCCACGCCGTCGTGCTGGCCCGCCCCCATGACGTGCAGGGAGACACCGGCGGTGTGGCCTTCGGCGTCGGTGAGGAGGTCGAGGACCAGCGCGTTCTCCACTGTCGGTATGCCGCGCGCGCGGACCGCTTCGACGAGGGCGCGGGAGATCTCCGCGCCGGTCGCGTCGCCGCCCGCGTGCACGATGCGGCGGCGGTGGTGGCCGCCCTCGCGGGCCAGCTCGATGACGCCTTCGGAGTCCTTGTCGAAGAGCGCGCCGGTCTCGATGAGGCGGCGCACGGCGCCGGGGCCCTCGGTGACAAGGGTGCGCACGGCCTCCTCGTCGCAGAGGCCCACGCCCGCCACGAGCGTGTCGTCCAGGTGCTGTTCGGGGGTGTCGCCCTCGCCGAGCGCCGCGGCGACGCCGCCCTGCGCCCAGCGGGTGGAGCCCGCGTCGAGGCGGGCCTTGGTCACCACGACCGTCCTGAGGCCTGCGGCCGCGCCCCGCAGGGCGGCCGTCAGTCCGGCCACTCCGGAGCCGACGACCACGATGTCGGCGTCGAGGGACCAGCCGGGGGCTGGCGCATGCAGTCGTATGCCGGTGGCGCTCATGCAAGGACTCCGTTCGCGTGGACGGCTGCTGCGGTCGGGCCTGTGCGGTGCGTGCTCACAGGGACGCTCCGAACGTCAGCGGGATGTTGTCGATGAGCCGCGTCGAGCCGACCCTGGCGGCCACGGCGAGCACGGCCTCACCGCGGTGGCCGGGGCGGACCTCGGTGAAGTCGGCCGGGTCGACCAACGTCACGTAGTCCAGCTCCAGCGGGGGGCTCAGGCGGGCCGCCTCGTCGAGGACCAGCCGGGCCGCGGCGACGACGGCGGCGGGACCGCCGGTCGCGGAGGGCTCCGCGGACTCCGCCACGGCGTGGGCGTCGGCCGCCGCGCGGGACTCGCCGAGCTCGCTCAGGGCGACGGCACGCGCGCGTGAGGCGGGGGCGCTGGCGGCCCGCGCGCGCAGCGCCTCCTGCGCGGCGTGCCGGTCGCTGCCCGCGAAGAGGGCCTGGGAGAGGGCGAGGGCGGTGCGCCGCTCGTCCGGGGCGAGGAAGCGGTTGCGGCTGGAGAGGGCCAGGCCGTCGTCCTCGCGGACGGTGGGGACGCCGACGATCTCCATGGGGAAGTTGAGGTCGCGGACCATGCGGCGGATCAGGGCGAGCTGCTGGGCGTCCTTCTGCCCGAACAGCGCCACGTCGGGCGCGGTGAGGTGCAGCAGCTTGGCGACGACGGTGAGCATGCCGTCGAAGTGGCCGGGGCGCGTGGCGCCTTCGAGGACGGTGCCCATGGGGCCCGCGCCGATGCGGACCTGGGGCTCGCCGCCCGGATAGACCTCGTCCACTGCGGGGGCGAAGACGACGTCGGCGCCCGCCTGCTCGGCGACCTTGACGTCGGCTTCCAGGGCGCGGGGGTAGCGGTCCAGGTCCTCGCCCGCCCCGAACTGCAGGGGGTTCACGAAGACCGTGACGACCACCTCGCCCTTGGGGCCCGCAACCTCGCGGGCGGCGCGGATCAGGGAGGCGTGCCCGTCGTGCAGGGCACCCATGGTCATGACGACGGCCCGGCGCCCCGCACGCGCGCGCGTGCGCAGCGACTCGGCGGTGTGCAGGAGCGTGCTGCCCGTGCTGGTCATCGGGGGCCTCCTTCGGCGCCGCCGACGCCGTTGGCACCCTGGGCGCCGTTGGCGAGCACCCCTAGGAGGTCCTCGGCGAGCTCCGGCTTGAGCAGGCCGTGGGCGAGGGCGCGGTCGGCGGTGGCGCGGGCCATCGCGAGATAGCCCGCGACGGTCTGCGGCGCGTGCTTGCGCAACTCGGCGACGTGCGCGGCGACGGTGCCCGCGTCCCCGCGCGCGACGGGTCCTGTGAGCGCCGCGTCACCCGAACGCAGGGCGTTGTCCAGGGCGGCGCCGAGCAGTGGGCCGAGCATCCGGTCGGGGGCCTCGACGCCCGCGTCGCGCAGCAGGTCCATGGACTCGGCTACGAGCGTGACCAGGTGGTTCGCGCCCAGGGCGAGGGCCGCGTGGTAGAGCGGGCGGTTCTCCTCGGCGATCCACTCGGGCTCGCCGCCCATCTCGATGACGAGGGCCTCGGCGGCGAGCCGGAGCTCCTCGGGGGCGGTCACGCCGAAGGAGCATCCGGCGAGGCGCTGCACGTCGACGGCGGTGCCGGTGAACGTCATGGCGGGGTGCAGCGCGAGCGGCAGGGCACCGGCGCGCAGGGCGGGCTCCAGGACCTTGGTGCCGTACCTCCCGGAGGTGTGCACGAGCAGCTGGCCGGGGCGCACGGCCCCGGTCTCGGCGAGGCCCTCGACGAGGCCGGGCAGGGCGTCGTCGGGGACGGTCAGGAGCACCAGGTCGGCGCGGTCAAGGACCTCGGCGGGCGGCACGAGGGGGACGTCGGGGAGCATCGCGGCGGCCCGTCGCACCGAGGTGTCGGAGACGCCGGAGGCGGCCACCGGACGGTGCCCTGCGAGCTGCAACGACGCGGCGAGCGCGGGGCCGACCCGGCCCGCTCCCACCACGCCCACGGTGAGTCTCGCGGGGCGGTCCCGCGGGTCTGGCTGATGCGATGCGTTCACGCGGCGGCGCCTTCCGTTCCAGTCCGCTCGGGGTACCGGACGATTTCTCGTCATGTTAACGCGATCGGTTGGCGCCGCGTCTTTCACTGTCCACAGGCTGTGGTTATTCATATGACCGGTGGACGGTGAACGGGCCATGCTCGGAGGATGCCCTCTGAAAGCGCAGTACAAGACCAGCCGGAACCACAGGGTGCGGATGCGTACGAGATCCAGTCGGCCCGCCGTCGCGCCGCCGCCCGGAGCGCGGCCCGCACCCTGCACCGTTCCGTCCTGCACGTCCCCCTGACCGAGCGCCTCTCGGCCCTGGCGGCCGCGGCTCCCGAGGTGGCCGACCCGGAGGACCCCACCGACATCTACGGCAATGCCGTCGTCGCCACCCTGGAGGGCGAGGTCGCGCGGCTGCTCGGCAAGGAGGACGCGGCGTTCTTCCCGACCGGGACCATGGCGCAGCAGGTCGCGTTGCGCTGCTGGGCGGGCCGGACGGGGAACGCGACCGTCGCGCTGCATCCGAAGGCGCACCCCGAAATGCACGAAGGGGGCGCCTTCTCCGCGGTCAGCGGGTTGCGGACGGTGCATCCGACGGATGAGCCGCGGCTGCCCACGGCGGACGAAGTGCGGGACTTCGAGGAGCCTTTCGGGGCGCTGATGCTCGAACTGCCTCTCCGGGACGCCGGTTTCGTCCTGCCGGAGTGGGAGGAGCTGGAGGCGGTCGTGGCGGCGGCCCGCGAGCGGGACGCGGTCGTGCACTTCGACGGCGCCCGCCTGTGGGAGTGCACGCCGCACTTCGGCCGCGGCCTCGCGGAGATCGCCGGTCTGGCCGACTCCGTGTACGTGTCGTTCTACAAGTCCCTCGAAGGGTTGAGCGGCGCCGCGCTGGCCGGTCCGCGCACGCTCGTGGAGGAGGCGAGGGTGTGGCGCCACCGCTACGGCGGGCAGCTGTTCCAGCAGTTCCCGACCGCGGTGTCGGCCCTTCTTGGTCTGAAGCACACGCTGCCCCGGCTGCCGGAGTACGTCTCCCACGCGCGCGTGGTCGCCGAGGCGCTGCGCGAGGGGTTCGCGGCGGCGGGGGTGCCCTGGTCGCGCGTGCACCCCGAGCGCCCGCACACCCATCAGTTCCAGGTGTGGCTGCCGTACGCACCGGACGTACTGGACGAGGCGGGCGTCGGGCAGGCGGAGGAGACCGGCACCCTGCTCTTCGGGCGCTGGTTCCCGGACGGGCCGCCCGGCCTCTCGGTCACGGAGGTCACCGTGACCGAGGAGGGCCTGAAGTGGACGGCCCACGACGTCAAGGAAGCGGTCGCGGAGTTCGTGCGACGGATCCCCGCATGAAGCGGGCCAGGGCGGCGCGGACCCTGCCGCGTGCGGGGCGTTCCGCAAGGACCGCGCGGAAGCGGCCGTAGTCGCGGACTTCGCGGACCGCCTGCCAGTCGTGCTGTCCGGGCGCGGGCGGCGTCGGGCCGCCGTGCTGCGCGGCGCGGTAGGAGTCGAGGAGGAACTGCTGGGTGACGCTCATGACGGATACCCTCTCGGTATAAATGGTACTTAACGGACATCGGTGGGCCGGTCTTGCCTCGGCTCGGCCGTCGACAGTGACGTCGGCTCGGCCGTCGACAGTGACGGGTGGGTGGGGTCGGGGGGTGGGTGTCGGTCACGGCGCCTCTGCCGTGCTCCCGATGACCACAAGCCTGCTCCCGCCGCCCCGCCCCCGTCGCGTCGATTGACGGCGCTCGTCAATCGACGGCCGCGCTGTCGGTGGTGAGGTGCACCATGGGGTCATGAGCGTGAGCATCGACATCAGCGGGCTGCCCCAGGAGCGGATCCACATCGCGCCGTCGCCCCTGTCCGAACTCGGCATGTCGCTGCACGCGCTGTCCGAGCCGGGCCACCACCCGGGGCTGCAGGGCTGGGCGACGGCCGTGTCCACCCGTCTCGACCCGTGCCTCGCGGACCGCCTCTGCGAGGCCGACTTCCTGTGGCGCACGACGTTCTCGGACGTCTTCGCGCCCTTCGCGGGACTGCCCGGACGGAGGTCGCTGCCGGGCGCCACCCTCGCCGAGGAGCTCGACCAGCTGGACAAGCTGACCGACGAACAGTTCGTGGACGCGGCCCTGGAGTTCACCTGCCAGTCGACGTACGAGGAGCCGGACCGCGACCTCCTGGGCGACCCCGTCGTCCAGCGCCGCGCGCTGGACCTGGCCGCCGCGCGCGGCCCGCACCAGGTGCGCTTCACCCGGCGGCTCCTCGACGACCCGCCGGTCGTCCGCGCCTGGTTCCGCACGCTGCTCGAGGACTGCGACGAGGCCTTCTTCGCCGACACCTGGGCCCGGGTGAACCATCAACTGGCGGCGGACGCCCGGCACAAGACCGAGCTGCTGCGGCGCAAGGGGCTGTCGGAGGCCCTGAAGGCCATCTCCGGAGCGGTGTCCCTGGACGAGAGCGGACAGCTCATCACCGTGGACAAGATCTCCGTGGGCCGGAGCGCCACCGGCTCGGGGGGCCTGGTGATCGTCCCGACCAGCCTCGGCTGGCCGCACCTCTGGGTGCTGCACCGCAGGGGCTGGCAGGCGTCGATCACGTACCCGATCAGCGCCCCCGGCCTCACCTCACCGCCCACCGTGGAGCAGCTGACCCGCCGCATGTCCGCGCTCGCGCACCCGGTGCGGATGCGCCTGTGCAGGCACCTCGCGCGCGGGGCGTACACGACGAGCGAGCTGGCCGACGCGCACGGCATGACGGCGCCGGAGATATCCCGGCACCTGAGCGTCCTGAAGAAGGCCGACCTGATCACCACGCGCCGCCGCGGGCGCTACGTCCAGCACCAGCTGGACATCGGCGTCGTGTCCCGCCTGGGCAGCGACTTCATCGAGGGCGTGCTGCGCTAGGGCTCCGGCTAGGAGGAGGCGCCCCCGGCCCGCACGAGCCCCGTCTCATACGCGAGGACGACCACCTGCACCCGGTCGCGCAGGTCCAGCTTGGTCAGGATGCGCCCGACGTGCGTCTTCACGGTCGCCTCCGAAAGGACGAGCCGCGCCGCGATCTCGCCGTTCGACAGGCCCTGGGCGACCAGCACCATGACCTCGCGCTCCCGGTCGGTGAGGCGCTCCAGGTGCTTGTGCTGCGGCTGGCCGCCGGCGTTCGGCAGCATCGGGGCGAAGCGGTCCAGGAGCCGCCGCGTGGTGGACGGCGCGACCACCGCGTCACCGCTGTGCACGGAGCGGATCGCGGCGAGCAGCTCCCCCGGAGGCACGTCCTTGAGCATGAAGCCGGACGCCCCGGCCTTCAGCCCCGAGAAGGCGTACTCGTCGAGGTCGAACGTCGTCAGGATCAGCACCTTCGGCGGGTCCTCGTCCTGGCAGATGCGCCGGGTCGTCTCCACGCCGTCCAGCTTCGGCATGCGGACGTCCATCAGGACCACGTCGACCTCGGCCCCGCGCAGCACCTCCAGGGCCTCCACGCCGTCGCCCGCCTCCGCGACGACCTCCATGTCCGGCTGGGCGGCGAGCACCATCCGGAACCCGGTGCGCAGCAGCACCTGGTCGTCGACGAGCATCACGCGGATCGACATCAAGGAGATCCCTTCGGGGAGGTTCGGTGGGTCGGGTTCGGTGGGTCGGGTTCAGTGTGCGGGTTTCAGCGGCAGCAGTGCACTGATCCGGAAGCCGCCGCCCGGCCGCGGCCCCGCGTCCAGCGTGCCGCCGACCATGCCGACCCGCTCGCGCATGCCGATCAGACCGTGCCCGCTGCCGTCGGCCCCGCCGTCCTCGTACAGCTCGTGCGGGGCGCCCTTGCCGTCGTCCTCGACCAGCAGCCCGAGGCCGTCGTCGAAGTAGACCAGGCGCACGCTCGCCCCCGCGTTCTCCCCGCCGTGCTTGCGGGTGTTGGTGAGGGCCTCCTGCACGATGCGGTACGCGGTGAGCTCCACGCCGCTGGGCAGGGGGCGCGGGGTGCCCTCCACCTTGTAGTCGACGGGCAGACCTGCCGTGCGCACCTGCTCGATGAGTTCGTCGAGCTGCTCGACGTCGGGCTGCGGGACGTACTCCCCGCTCTCCTCGGGCTCTCCGGTGCGCAGCACGCCGAGCAGTCTGCGCATCTCGGCCAGGGCCTGGCGGCCGGTGCCCGAGATGGTCTCCAGGGCCTTCCTTGCCTGGTCGGGCGCGGCGTCCAGGACGTACGCGGCGCCGTCGGCCTGGACCACCATCACCGAGACGTTGTGCGCCACGACGTCGTGCAGCTCGCGGGCGATCCGGGCCCGCTCGGCCGCGACCGCGACCTTCGACTGCGCCTCGCGCTCCCTCTCCAGGCGGTCGGCGCGCTCCTCCAGCTGTGCGAGGTAGGCGCGGCGGGTGCGGATGGAGTCGCCGAGGACCCAGGCGAGCGCGAAGGGCACGATCTGGAACATCGTGAAGAAGACGAGCCCGAAGACGCTGGTGTCGTTCGTGGGCCAGCGCATCATCGCAAGCGGAGCCGCACACAACCCGCCGACCAGCGCGAAGCGCGAGGCCCAGCGCGGTCCGTCGGCCGCAGCGGTGTAGACGATCACCAGCATCGCGAAGTTCGCGGGCAGCGTCTGCACGTCGAAGACGAGCTGCAGGAAACCGAGGACCGCGGCGAGCACCAGCATCTTCTCGGGGACGCGTCGGCGCAGCGCCACCACCAGGGAGAGGCCGATCGCGATGGGGATCGAGAGAATCCGCGGACCACGTCCTCCCCCCTCGGACATGGACAGCAGACCGATCCCGGAGATCCCGAGCAGGACGAAGGCCCAGAAGCCGTCGACCCATGTCGGGTGTCTGCGGAGGAAGTCATAGAGGCGCTGCACGTAACCCAGCGTAGGCAGCCCATTGGCGCCCTTGGGTCAACCGAAGGTCCGATCCGGAGCAGGTACATGTACTCCCCAAGGTGGAGGCCCGCATAACCTGCGGGCTGTGACGAACGACAAGGACGCGCCGCGAACGGCCGCCCCGCGCGGCTGGCGCGAGGCCACGGAGGCCGCCCTGTACGGCCCGCAGGGCTTCTATCGCCGCCCCGAAGGACCCGCCGCCCACTTCCGCACTTCCGTGCACGCCTCGCCCCTGTACGCGGGCGCCGTGGCGCGCCTGCTGTGCCGCCTGGACGAGGAGCTCGGTCACCCGCACGAGGTGGCGTTCGTGGACATGGGGGCGGGCCGCGGCGAACTCACCACGGCTGTCCTTGCCGCGCTCCCCGCCGATGTGGCGGCACGCGTGCGTGCGTACTCCGTGGAGCTCGCGGAGCGCCCCGCGGGCCTCGACCCGCGCATCGAGTGGTGTGCCGCGCCGCCGTCCGGCGTGACGGGCCTGCTGTTCGCCAACGAGTGGCTGGACAACGTCCCCGTGGACGTCGCCGAGGTGGCCGCCGACGGAACGCCGTACCGGATGCTCGTACGTGACGACGGCACCGAGTCGCCGGGCGGCCCCGTCGAGGGTCCCGACGCCGACTGGCTGGCCCGCTGGTGGCCGCTGGACCCCGAGCCCGGCCTGCGCGCGGAGATCGGGCGCCCCAGGGACGAGGCGTGGGCGGCCGCCGTGGCGACGCTGACGCGCGGCCTCGCGGTCGCCGTCGACTACGCCCACACCCGGGACACCCGCCCGCCGTTCGGGACGCTGACGGGCTTCAGAGAGGGCCGGGAGACGGCACCCGTACCCGACGGCGGCTGCGACATCACCGCTCACGTGGCGCTGGACGCCTGCGCGCGGGACGGCGCCGCGCTGCTCACCCAGCGGGCCGCGCTCGGCGCGCTGGGCGTGCGCGGCGGCCGTCCGCCGCTGGCGCTCGCCTCCAGCGACCCGACGGCGTACGTACGCGCCCTCTCACGCGCGGGAGAGGCCGCCGAGCTGACCGCGCCCGGCGGCCTCGGCGACTTCGGGTGGCTGCTGCAGCCCGTCGACGTCGCGCTGGACGCGCTACTTGCCGATTGACGCCCTACTTGTCGATGTCCCCGACCACGAAGAACAGTGACCCGAGGATCGCCACCATGTCCGCGACCAGCTGCCCCGGGAGCAGCTCTGTCAGCGCCTGGATGTTGTTGTACGAGGCCGAGCGCAGCTTGAGGCGGTACGGCGTCTTCTCGCCCTTGCTGACGAGGTAGTAGCCGTTGATGCCCAGGGGGTTCTCGGTCCACGCGTACGTATGGCCCTCCGGGGCCTTGAGGACCTTCGGCAGCCGCTGGTTGACCGGCCCCTGCGGGAGCTCGGCGATCCGGTCCAGGCAGGCGTCGGCGAGGTCCAGGGCGACGTGGGTCTGCTCCAGGAGGCACTCGAAGCGGGCCAGGCAGTCGCCCTCCTCGCGCGTGACGACCTTCAGGGTGTCCTGGAGCTCGCCGTACGCCAGATACGGCTCGTCGCGGCGCAGATCGAAGTCGACTCCGGAGGCACGGGCGATGGGACCGCTCACTCCGAAGCCGTGCACCGCCTCCGGAGTGAGGACGCCGACACCGCGCGTACGGCCCCGGAAGATCTCGTTGCCGAGCACCAGACGGTCGTACACGTCCATGCGCGACCGCACCGAAGCGACCGCCTCCCGCGCGCGGGAGGTCCATCCGGCGGGCAGGTCCTCCTTGAGGCCGCCCACGCGGTTGAACATGTAGTGCATGCGGCCGCCGGAGATCTCCTCCATCACGTTCTGGAGCTCCTCGCGCTCACGGAACGCGTGGAACACCGGGGTGATCCCGCCCAGTTCCAGGGGGTAGGACCCGAGGAACATCAGGTGGTTCAGTACGCGGTTCAGCTCGGCGAGCAGCGTGCGCAGCCAGACGGCGCGCTCCGGGACCTCCATGCCGAGCATCCGCTCCACGGCCAGCACGACGCCCAGCTCGTTCGAGAACGCCGACAGCCAGTCGTGGCGGTTGGCCAGCATCACGATCTGCCGGTAGTCCCGCGCCTCGAAGAGCTTCTCCGCACCGCGGTGCATATAGCCGATGACCGGCTCCGCGTGCTGGATGCGCTCACCGTCCAGGACCAGGCGGAGGCGGAGCACGCCGTGCGTGGACGGGTGCTGAGGGCCGATGTTGAGCACCATGTCGGTGCTCTCGGCCGCTCCGCCGATGCCGAGCGTGGTCTCCGTGGTGGTCTCCGTCGTGGGACTCATGGCGACAGTCTCTCGCACGCGTCGCCGTGTCAGCCGTGTCGGCCGTGTCAGGGGTCCTACGTACGCTTGAGGCATGGACACGGGGACAGCGGGGCCCGCAGGACCGGCACGGGAGCAGACCGAGCCGGTGTGGATCGGGCTGCCGCGGGGGCTGCTGTCGCTGCGGCGGCTCCTGCTGGTGGTCTGGCTGGTGCCGCTCGCGGCGGCCGTCGGCATCCTGCTGGGCCTGTTCGTGGGCCCTGCCTGGGCCGCCTTCGCGCTGCTGCCGCTCGCCCTCGTGGCCTGGGGCTGGCCGGTGCTCGGCCGGAACTGGCGCTCTTGGCGGTACGCGGAGCGGGCCGACGACCTGCTCATCAGCCGGGGCGTGCTCTGGCACGAGGAGACCGTCGTGCCGTACGGCCGGATGCAGCTCGTCGAGGTGACGTCGGGCCCCGTGGAGCGGCGCTTCGGGCTCGCGAGCGTCCAACTGCACACCGCCGCGGCGGCCACCGACGCGTGCATCCCGGGGCTGCTCCCCGAGGAGGCCGAGCGGCTGCGCGACCGCCTGACCGAGCTGGGCGAGGCCCGATCGGCGGGGCTGTGAAGGACGTACGGGAATCGGCGGACGGCACGATCTCGGCAGACACCATGCCCGAGCGGCGGCTGCACCCCGTCACGCCGCTGCGCCGCGCGTGGGCGCCCTTCGCGGTCCTGGTGGGCTGGGCCGTCCACGACCCGAACGGCGCACAGCAGCGCCTCTCCGCGCTGACCGCCACCACCCTGCTCCTGGGCAGCGCGGCAGTGGTCATCGGCGGCTCCCTGTACGGCTTCCTGAGCTGGTGGTTCACCCACTTCTCGGTCACCGACACCGAGCTGCGCATCCGCACCGGGCTGTTCTTCCGGCGAACCGCCCACATCCGGCTCGACCGGCTCCAGGCCGTCGACGTGACGCGGCCGCTGCTCGCCCGCATCGCGGGGGTCGCCAAGCTCAAACTGGACGTCGTCGGGGCGGAGAAGAAGGACGAGCTGGCCTACCTCGGCGAGCGCGAGGCCGCCGAGCTGCGGGCCGAACTGCTCGCGCGGGCGGCCGGTTTCGCCCCCGAGGAGGCGCGCGGGGTCGGCGAGGCGCCGGTGCGGGGCCTGCTGCACGTCCAGCCGCGCACGCTCGCCTTCTCCCTGCTGCTGACCGGCGCGCCCTGGGCGATGCTCATCGCCGCGACGGTGGTGCCCGCCTTCCTCTGGTTCGCCACGCACAACGTGTGGACGGTCGCCGCGACCGCCCTCCCCATGCTGGGCGGCGCGTTCGCGAGCAGCGGCGGCCGCTTCATCAAGGAGTACGACTGGACGGTGGGCGAGTCCCCCGACGGCATCCGCATCGACCACGGGCTGCTCGACAAGGCCCACGAGACCGTGCCGCCTGGCCGGGTGCAGACCGTGCACGTGGTGCAGCCGTTGCTGTGGCGGCGGCGCGGCTGGGTGCGGGTCGAGCTGGACGTGGCGGGCTCGGCCAACAGCGTGCTGGTGCCGGTCGCGCCGCGCGAGCTCGCCGGGGAGGTGATCGGGCGGGTGCTGCCCGGCGTGCGGGTGCCGGAGGCGGCGGACCTCGTGCGGCCGCCCGCGCGCGCGGCGTGGTGCGTGCCGTTCTGGTGGAAGGGGTACGGCCTGGCGGTCACCGACGAGGTCTTCGCGGCCCGCCACGGCCTGTTCAAGCGCCGCCTCTCCTTGGTGCCGCACGCCAAGGTGCAGAGCGTGCGGCTCTCCCAGGGGCCGTGGGAACGGTACAAGGGCGTCGCCGACGTACACCTGGACACCGGCGCCAACAAGACGGTGACGGCCCGCCTGCGCCCCGCCGAGGAGGCGTCAGCCCTGCTCGACTCCCAGGCGGACCGCTCCCGAACGAGCCGCAGAGAGGCCCTCCCGGACCGCTGGATGTCCTGAACGGCTCCGGTCGGCTGGTCAGGGGGCACTCCGGTGGGCTGGTCAGGGGGCGCGGGGAACTGCGCGACCAGCCACAGCCGCCCCGCAGCCGCCCTTCGACACCGCCCCCGCGCTTCCGGGGACGCCCCGCACTCGGGGACGCCCCACACTCGGGGACGCCCCGCACTCGGGGGGAGCGCCCAGAGCACGGCCCAACCACAGCGGAGCGTTACGCCCGCAGGGCCGTCCGCAGCTCCGCCACGTCGATCTGTTCCGTCTCGTCATGGGCCGTCAGGTCGATGACCTGGCCGACGCCACGCGCCGCGTCGCCCTCGGGAGCGTCCTTGAACTCTCCCTCGGTCTCCGCCTTGTGGACCGCGAGGGCCTCCTCGCCCACCACGTCGGCGAGATCCTCGTTCTGCACGGACTCCAGCGCGGCCGGGGTCACGCTCTTCGTACCGAAGAAGTCGAATCCGCCCTGGGGGGCCTGGCGTCGTGCCTGCGCGGGCGGCGCGACGGCGACCGCGCGCTCGTGCCCGGCGTATCCATCGGCCGCCCCGGGCTTCCCCCGCGACTCGTCCTCCGCTTCCGGCGCGGCTCCTGGCGCCGCTTCCGGTGGTGCGGGGGACGATGGGGCCGGGACCATGCGGTCGAGCGCCGCGTTGGCCCGCAGGAACAGCGAAGGCGTGGGGCTCGTGCCCGGCCTGGCGGCGGCCTTCGAAGGCACCGCGGAGTTCTCGGTACGGGCAGAGCTCTCCGTACGGGCTGAAGTCTCCGTACGGGCGGAGGCCTCCGTACGCGGAGCAGGCTCCGTACGCGCGGACGGCACCGGCGCCCCCGCCCGCACCGCGGGTACGAGGTCCTCGGCGCCGGAACCGGAAGTGGCCGCCGCACCGGCCGCGGGCAGCGCGGGGGCCGGTGACGTCGCCTCTATGGCGAGCAGCCGCCGCCCCTCCAGGGCGCTGGCCCGCTCCGTCTCGGCGGTGGCGTACCGCCTCAGGAGCGCGGCGTGTTCGTTGCGCAGGGCCGCGAGCTCGGCGCGCTTGGCGCGCAGCCTCGTCTCCAGCCTGCCCCGCAGCTCGCGGGACTCCTCGAGGTCGGACTCGGCCTCGGCTATCCGTTCCTCGTAGCGCCACTCGTCGCTCGCGCGGGCCCGGCCGAGCTCGGCGACGCGCTTGCCCGCCGCCTGGTCCCAGCGGCGCATGACGACGGAGCCGACGACGGCGGCGGCCGCCGCGGCCGCGACGAGCCCGCGGAGCACGATCGGTTCCGCGAACATCCAGGCGCCGCCGGCGCTGAGAATCGAAACGCCTGCGACCGTCGAGGGGGGAAGCAGCCTGTGCAGGGGTGGGGAATGGCGGTGACGTCCACGTGGCATGGCCAGAAACTTACCGCGCGTAGGCGAAGTCTGGTGCCCCACCCGGCAAAAAGCAGGCACCACGGCCGTAACTCGCCGCAACTCCCCTCCCCTCTTCCACTTTGTTTCAGCGCTCAACTTCCGCTTCGGCCCCGGAACTTCCCGCGCCTTTCTTGATCAACTTCGATCCCGGGCGACTTCAGATGAGACCCTTCGACTTCAGATACTCCTGCGCGACGTCCGCTTCCTTCTGACGCTCCTCGTCGACCTTCCGGTTGAGTTCGATGAGGTCGTCCGTCGTGAGCGTCTTCGTCAGCTTGCCGAGCGCGGCGGCTATCTCCTTGCTGCCGGCCTCCTTCGCGTTCACCACGGGAAGGATGTTGTCCGCGTTCTGCAGCTTCTTGTCGTCCTCGAGGATCACGAGGTCGTAGTTCTTCAGTGTCGCGTCGGTCGTCGTGGTCAGCACCAACTGGTCCGTGCCGTTCTTGACGGCCTGCTTGGACTGCGTGGTACCGACGCCCTTGGGGTCGATTCCGGCGACGTCGATGCCGTACTTCTTCTTCAGACCGGGCGCGCAGAACGGGCGGGACTCGCATTCGTCGCCCGCCGCGATCTTGACCTTCTCACCCGACTTGCCGAGCTCCGACAAGGTCTTGAGCTTGTGCTTCTCCGCGTATTCCTTGGAGACCGCGAACGCGTTCTGGTCGACCGCCTCACCGGCCGGGAGCACCTTCAGGCCCTGCGGCTTCGCGAGCTTCTCCAGCGCGCTCACCGTGGCGTCCAGATCGCTGGAGGCGACGGTCTCCGCCTTCGGACCGTTCTTCTCCAGGTTGAGGAATTCCGCGAGCGTCGCCGCGTATTCGGGCGCGACGTCGATGGAGCCCTTCTTCAGTTCCGGCTTGTAGATCTCGCGGTTCTGCACCGTCTTGACCTCGGCGTCATAACCGGCCTTCTCCAGGACGCCCACGTAGAGCTCGGCGAGCACCTTCTGTTCGGTGAACCGCGCGGAACCCACCACGAGCGAGCCCTTCTTGTCACCGCCCGCCGTGTCCGACCCCTTGCCGTCGTCCTCCAGGCTGTCCCCGCCGCACGCGGCGAGACCCGCGGTCAGCGCCACGACGACTGCGGCCGCCCCTGCCATCCGTCGCGCGCGACGCGTTGTGCTGTTCATCGGTGAACCACCATTTCGAAAGGAAGGAATTCAGAACTCACTGGACCGGCCCGCCGGACCGCACGCACCGGACCGCACACACACCGGGACTTCCCCGCCGCGCTAGCGCCGCATCGGGTCGAAGAGCCGCCCGGCAACCACCAGGACCCCCTCCACGAGGAGCGCGAGCAGCGCCACGAGAATGGCGCCCGCGACCACTTGCGGGGTGTTCTGCAGGTTGAACCCGGCCGTGATGATCCGGCCGAGACCGCCCTCGCCCGCCATCGCGGCGAGCGTGGCCGTCGCGACGACCTGCACTCCGGCGGAGCGTATGCCCGTCATGATCAAGGGGTACGCCAGCGGCAGCTCGACCCGCGCGAACAACTGGCCGCCGCTCATCCCCATCCCTCGGGCGGCCTCCACCACCGCGCGGTCCACCTCGCGCATCCCCAGATAGGCGTTGGTCAGCAGGGGCGGCACGGCGAAGAGCACCAGCGCGATCAGCGTCGGCGCGTCACCGTGCTCGCCGAGCGGGGTGAGCGTGAGCAGGATCAGCAGGGCCAGCGTGGGCACCGCGCGGCCGACGTTCGAGATGTTGACCGCGAGGGCGCCGCCCTTGCCTATGTGGCCGAGATACAGCGCGAGGGGCAGCGCGATGAGGCAGGCGACGACGAGGCAGACCCCGCTGAAGTACAGGTGCTCGGCGAGGCGGTGCCACACGCCCTTCTCGCCCTGCCAGTTGGCTCCCGTGGTCAGCCAGTCGTACGCACCGGTGATCGCGTTCATGCGGACTCAGCCACCTTGGCCACGGCCGCCTTGCGCGACGCCCGGTTCGGACGGATGCGATGGGCCCTCGTCCACGGTGTCAGCCACCGCTGGAGTCCGAGCAGCAGCAGGTCGGCGGTGACGGCGAGGAGCACGCAGAGCACCGAGGCCGTCAGGACCTGGGCCTTGAAGGTCGTGTCGAGGCCGTCGAGGATGAGCGTGCCCAGGCCTCCGTAGTCCACGATGGCGCCGACGGTGGTCAGCGCGACCGTGGAGACCGTGGTGATGCGCACACCGGCCAGCAGCGCGGGCAGCGCGAGCGGCAGCTCCACCTCCCACAGCAGCCTCAACGGGCCGTACCCCATGCCCTTGGCGGCGTCCCGCGCCTCCTCGGGGACGGCCTGGAGCCCGGCCAGGATGTTCCGCACGAGGACCGTCAGGGAGTACAGCACCAGGCCCGTGACGACCAGCGAGACGGAGAGCCCGAAGATGGGCAGGAGCAGCGAGAACATCGCCAGCGAAGGCACGGAGTAGAGCACGGTCGTGACGCCGAGGATCGGTCCCGCGAGGAAGCGCACGCGCCGTGCGAGCAGCGCGAGCGGCAGGGCCACGGCGACTCCGATCGCCACGGACACGAGCGTGATCCCGACGTGCTCAAGGGTCGCGTCGATCAACTCCTGGCTGCGAGTGCGGAGATATTCCCCGCAGATCCAGTCGTTCGTCACCAGACAGTTCTGCTCGGCCACGCGCCCCACCTCCCCCGAAATCCTGGACGTATGCCGTACACACGTCCCCCCGTGTCTGGCGACCCTAACGTGAGGCACTGACAATCGCAGTGAGTCGTTGTACGGCCGCAACACTGCCTTTACGCAAAGCCCCTCGCCGCCCTCCACAATGGGGAACCATGATCCGGTTCGAGCACGTCACCAAGCGCTACGCGGACGGCACCAAGGCCGTCGACGATCTGTCCTTCGAGGTCGCCGAGGGTGAACTGGTCACGCTCGTGGGCCCCTCGGGCTGCGGCAAGACGACGACGATGAAAATGGTGAACCGGCTCATAGAGCCGAGCGAGGGCCGGATATTCGTCGACGGCGACGACATATCCGGAATCGATCCCGTCCAACTGCGGCGCCGTATCGGCTATGTGATCCAGCAGGTCGGCCTCTTCCCGCACAAGACGGTGCTGGACAACACGGCGACCGTCCCGCATCTCCTCGGCGTCAAGCGCGGCAAGGCCCGCGAGCGCGCCGCCGAACTCCTGGACCTGGTCGGCCTCGACCCCGCCGTCTTCGGCGACCGCTATCCCGAACAGCTCTCGGGCGGCCAGCGCCAACGCGTCGGCGTGGCCCGCGCCCTGGCCGCCGACCCGCCTGTGCTCCTGATGGACGAGCCCTTCGGCGCGGTCGACCCCGTCGTCCGCGAGCATCTGCAGAACGAGTTCCTCCGCCTCCAGCAGGCCGTGCGCAAGACCGTGCTCTTCGTCACGCACGACATCGAGGAGGCGGTCCGCCTCGGCGACCGCATCGCGGTCTACGGCCGGGGCAGCATCGAGCAGTTCGACACCCCTTCGACAGTCCTCGGCGCCCCCGCGAACGACTACGTGGCCGACTTCGTCGGCGCGGACCGCGGCCTGAAGCGGCTCTCCGTGACGCCGATCGAGGAGGGGGATCTGGAACAGCCGCCCGTCGTGCACCTCGACGACCCGCTGCCCAAGGAGCTCGACGCCCGCTGGGCCGTCGTCCTGGACGGCGAGAACAACCTGCACGGCTGGCTCTCGGCCGAGCACGCGCGCGGGGAGAGCGGCACGGTCCGCGAGCACGCGCGCCGCATGGAGGCGTGGCTGCCGGTCGGCGCGAGCCTGAAGCAGGCGTTCGCGACGATGCTGCAGCACGACGCGGGCTGGATCGCGGTCATCGACAAGGACAGCGAGGGCCGGTTCCTGGGGGTGCTGACACCGGCCCGGCTGCACGAGGCGCTGCGGCGCTCGACGGCGGCGGACGCGCGCGACATCGCGCGCGCGGAGGTCGAGTTGGAGACGGTGACGGCGATCAAGGGGGCCTGAGCTTTAGGTGTATTGCCCTGTCCGCCTGACAGGCCCTAGTCGTCGCTCAGGCGCCCGCTGATCCACTTCAGCGTCGCGGGGATCTCCCGGCGCCAGGTGTTGAAGTTGTGCCCGCCGCTTTCGAGCGTGATCGACGAGACGCGCGTGGGCGCCTTCACCTTGTCGATGAACTTCTTGGTGGCGTCGTAGTTGTCCTCGCCCTTCTTGCTGGTGGTCACGAGGAGGGACGTCTTGGGCGGCGGCATGTGGTCGAGGTACCAGTCCAGGTCGGCGCGCTGCTGCAGCTCCTTGTCACCGTGGAAGAGGTCTCCGGTGGTGACGTCGATGGGCGCCTTGTAGTACGCGGAAAGACCCGCTCCCGCGCCATACGCGCCGGGGTGGTGCATGGCGAGCTTCAGCGCGCAGTAGCCACCGGTGGAGTCGCCGATGACGCCCCAGTTCTGCGCCTTGCGGCCCACCCTGTAGTGGTCCGATATCGCTCCGGGCAGGTCCTTGGCGAAGAACGTCTCGGTCTGCGGCCCGCCCGGCACGTCCACGCACTCGGTGTCGCGCGGCGGCGCCACGGTCGGCCGCATCATGATGAGGATCATCGGCTGCATCGTGCCGTCGGCGGCCTGCTTGTGGGCGGTCTGCGGGTAGTGGAGCCCTTTGGTGAGCGCCTCGGCGGTGCCCGGGTAGCCGGTGAGCACCACGGCCGCGGGGAACTTGCGGTTCTTGTACTGCGGCTGGAAGTACTCGGGCGGCAGGTAGACGTAGGCGGGGCTGGCTATGTCCGACGCCTTCCCGCTCACCTCGATCTTCTGGATCTGGCCCCCGATGGCGGGTCGGCCGCCGCCGGGTACGTTCACGGGCTTGGTGTCGACGACCTTGACGGGCCCTGCTCCTTTGGCCGGATCGTGGTCGACCACCACTCCGGGAGCGGTCTCCTGGCCGAAGAGGTCGGCCCATGTGGCGTAGAAGCCGAAGGCCTGGTTGGCCGACAGGCCCACCGACGCGAAGACCGCGACCTGGGTGGCGAGGAGCAGCCCGACGCGGCCGGTGATCGCCTTCCAGCTGCGGCGGGCGAGCCGCGGCCAGAGCCAGATCGTGCCGACGAAGAGCAGTACCGCCAGCAAGACCGCAAGGGCGAGGACCTTGTTGCTCGTGAGACCCATGGGGTGTTCTGCCTGCGCTTTCTACCTGTGCCGGGCACATGCCTCGGCTTGACCGGACCCGGGACGGCACCGATGGCGTCTGCCGGGGGCCTGCCAGAGCTTTTCCAGCGGTTTCCGGTCGGGAATGAACCCGTCTCCCTGAAGGACCGTCCTAGAGGTCGCAATGTAGCCGGATGCGCTTTTGGCACCGGATTAAAGCTCTCTCGCAGAACTACGGGATGCGATGTCTGTCAGGATAGATGGGGAAATGTCGGGCGGGGTTCCGGACAGTGAGGTGCGCCACCGCGACGGTCGGCTGCACAAGATACTGCGCGGTCCACGCCCCGAGGTGGTGCCGACCCTGGTCGCCAGAGCCTGCGCCCTCGTCGGAGTTCTGAACGTCGCGGCAGGCGTCTTCCCCCGGTTCCGGCACAGCCGCATGCATGCCATCGCGGAGGTCCTGCCCGGCGCACTCGGACCCTTCGCCGCCGCCCTCGCGCTCAGCTCCGGCATCCTGCTGCTCCTGCTCGCGCACGGCCTGCGGCGCCACAAGCGCAGGGCCTGGCGGGCCGCTGTGGTGCTGCTGCCCGCGGGCGCCGTGGCGCAGTTCGCGTACCGGCACTCGATCATCGGCGTCGTGATCTCGCTCGCGCTGCTCGCGCTCCTGTTGCGCCATCGGAGTGAGTTCACCGCCCTGCCCGACCCACGCAGTCGCTGGCGGGCGCTTGCCAACTTCGTCCTCCTCGGTGCCGGATCGATTCTGCTTGGCCTGGTGATCGTCAGCGTCCATCCCGGGAAGGTCATCGGGGACCCGAGCATCACGGAGCGCCTGGAGCACGTCCTCTACGGGCTCTTCGGCTTCGAAGGCCCCGTCGACTACTACGGACGCACATCCTGGACCGTCGGTTTCAGTCTCGGCGCCCTCGGTATGCTCACCGCCCTCACCACCATCTACCTGGCCTTCCGCCCCGAGCACCCGGCCGCACGCCTCACCGAGGACGACGAGACGAAGCTGCGCGCGCTGCTCGACAAGCACGGCAGCCGCGACTCCCTCGGCCACTTCGCGCTCCGCCGCGACAAGGGCGTCGTCTTCTCCCCCAGCGGCAAGGCCGCCGTCACCTACCGCGTGGTCTCCGGAGTGATGCTCGCCAGCGGCGACCCGATCGGCGACGTCGAGGCCTGGCCCGGCGCGATCGAGCGCTTCATGGACGAGGCGAAGGCCCACTCCTGGACGCCCGCCGTCATGGGCTGCTCCGAGACGGGCGGCGAGGTCTGGACCCGCGAGACCGGCCTGGACGCCCTGGAACTGGGCGACGAGGCGGTGGTGGACGTCGCGGATTTCTCCCTGTCCGGGCGTGCGATGCGCAACGTACGCCAGATGGTCAAGCGGATCGAGCGCAATGGCTACGAGACGCGCGTACGGCGCATCCGTGACCTCGGCGAGAACGAGCTCGCCAGGATCCAGCGCGCCGCCGACGACTGGCGCGGCACCGACACCGAGCGCGGCTTCTCCATGGCGCTCGGCCGCATCGGCGACCCGGACGACGGCGACTGTCTGATCGCCACCGCCCACAAGGCGGACGAGGAGCCGGGCCCCTACGGCGACCTGAAGGCTGTCCTCCACTTCGTCCCGTGGGGCAAGGACGGCGTCTCCCTCGACCTCATGCGGCGCGACCGCTCGGCCGACCCCGGCATGAACGAGCTCCTCATCGTGGCCTCCCTGCAGGCCGCGCCGAAGCTCGGCATCGCGCGCGTGTCCCTCAACTTCGCGATGTTCCGCGCGGCCCTCGCCCGCGGCGAGAAGATCGGCGCGGGCCCGGTCCTGCGCGCCTGGCGGGGCCTGCTGGTCTTCCTGTCCCGCTGGTTCCAGATCGAGTCCCTGTACAAGTTCAACGCGAAGTTCCGCCCCCGCTGGGAGCCCCGCTTCGTCGTCTACCGCTCCAGCAAGGACCTCCCCCGCATCGGCTTCGCCGCCATGCAGGCCGAGGGCTTCGTCACGCTCGCCCTGCCCCGCTTCCTGCGCAGGGGCGCTGCCCAGCGCCGCCCCTGCCCGCACCAGGCCGCGGAGCGGGAGGTCCAGGCGGCGTAATCGCGCCGGTTCCGGGCCTAGGCTGGAGGTATGAGTACGTTGCGCGGGCGGGGATCGGTCCAGGGGCTGCCGGAGTGGGACCGCTGTGCGGTCATGGGCGTCGTGAACGTGACGCCGGACTCCTTCTCCGACGGCGGCCGCTGGTTCGACACGACGACCGCCGTCAAGCACGGCATCGACCTGGTCGCGCAGGGTGCCGACCTCGTCGACGTCGGCGGCGAGTCCACCCGTCCCGGCGCCCCCCGCGTGGACGAGGCCGAGGAGCTCAGGCGCGTCGTGCCCGTCGTGCGGGGCCTGGCCGCCGAGGGCGTCACGGTCTCCGTGGACACGATGCGCGCCACCGTCGCCGAGCAGGCGCTCGCCGCGGGCGCCGTCCTCGTCAACGACGTCAGCGGCGGCCTCGCCGACCCGCGCATGGTCCCGGCGGTCGCCGCCGCGCAGGCCCCCTTCGTGGTCATGCACTGGCGCGGCTTCCTCACCGACATCCACGCCGAACCGGCGTACGAAGACGTGGTCTCCGAAGTCGTCGACGAGCTGCACGCGCGCATAGCGGCCGCCATCGAGGGCGGCATCGCCCCCGAGCGCATCGTCGTCGACCCCGGCCTCGGCTTCTCCAAGGACGCCGAGCACGACCTGTCGCTCCTCGCCCGCCTGGACCGGCTGCGCGAGCTCGGCCACCCGATCCTCGTCGCCGCCTCCCGCAAGCGCTTCCTCGGGCGGGTCCTCGCGGGCCCGGAGGGCGCCCCGCCGCCCGCCCGCGAGCGGGACGCCGCCACCGCCGCCGTCTCCGCCATCGCCGCCCACCAGGGCGCCTGGGCGGTCCGCGTGCACGAGGTGCGGGCCACCGCCGACGCGGTCCGTGTCGCCCGTGCCGTGACCGGCGCGGCGGGCGGCCCTCAGTGACCGCGGCCAGGACCGACATCGAGCAGGTAGAGCTCGCCAACACAGCCTTCTACGAAGCACTGGAACGCGGCGACTTCGACGAGGTGTCCGACCTCTGGATGGACGCCGAGGACGCTGTGGACGCCGTGGAGGGCTCGGGCGCCGGGGACGGCGCCGAGGGCACGGAGGACGGCGACGCGGCCGGTGACGCCGTCTCCTGCGTCCACCCCGGCTGGCCGGTCCTCACGGGCCGCGGCGAGGTCCTCAGGTCGTACGCGCTGATCATGGCGAACACCGAGTACATCCAGTTCTTCCTCACCGACCTGAAGGTCGGCGTGGCCGGTGACACCGCCCTCGTGACGTGCACGGAGAACATCCTGAGCGGCGGACCGCCCCCGGAGGGCGGCGGTGAGCTCGGCCCGCTCGTGGGGCAGCTCGTGGTCGCCACCAATGTGTTTCGCCGCACACCGGACGGCTGGAAACTCTGGTCGCATCACGCGTCACCCGTCCTCGCGGAAACCGATGACGAAGAGGGCGAGGAGACACCCACCTGAGTGGGTAGACGCGCTTCGACCAGTGTGTGCCGTGGGGCCCGACGGCCCCGCGGGCGAGTGCTGTCAGTGCTCGCAGGTAGATTCGATCGAGGCTGGTGTGCCGACCGCACTCGGTGCAGGCCTGCCGATACCGACGATTGCAGGAGTGATTCGCGTGGATCGTGTCGCGCTGCGCGGCCTCAAGGCCCGCGGGCACCACGGTGTCTATCCGCGGGAGCGCGAAGAGGGCCAGACCTTCATCGTGGACCTGGTGCTTGGTCTGGACACGCGAGCGGCCGCGGCCGACGACGACCTGGCGAAGACCGTGCACTACGGAATCGTGGCCGAGGAGGTCGTCGCCGTCGTGGAGGGCGAGCCCGTCGACCTCATCGAGACGCTCGCGGAGCGCATCGCCCAGGCGTGTCTGAAGCACGGCGGAGTTCTGGAGGTCGAGGTCTGCGTGCACAAGCCGGACGCCCCGATCACCGTCCCGTTCGACGACGTGACCGTCACCATCACCCGGAGCCGAGTATGAGTGCGCCCTTCAAGGCGGGTCAGAGCGACCCCACCGTCCAGCCGGTGCCCACCTCCGTGGTCGAGCAGGTGGACGCCGCGGACACCACCCTGTCCAACCCCAAACGCGCCG
Source organism: Streptomyces sp. NPDC042371 (assembly GCF_056437465.1). Lineage (NCBI taxonomy): Bacteria > Bacillati > Actinomycetota > Actinomycetes > Kitasatosporales > Streptomycetaceae > Streptomyces > Streptomyces sp. NPDC042371. The sequence continues at coordinate 75,324 of NZ_JBWKAP010000019.1, forward strand.
TGATCTCCCTCGGCAGCAATCTCGGCAACCGCCTGGAGACGCTGCAGGGCGCCATCGACGCCCTGGAGGACACCCCCGGCCTGCGGGTCAAAGCGGTCTCTCCGGTGTACGAGACCGAGCCGTGGGGCGTCGACCCCGGCAGCCAGCCCTCGTACTTCAACGCGGTCGTCGTGGTGAAGACGACCCTGCCGCCCGCCTCGCTCCTGGAGCGCGCGCAGGCGGTCGAGGAGGCCTTCCACCGCGTGCGGGACGAGCGCTGGGGCCCGCGCACGATCGACGTGGACATCGTGGCGTACGCGGACGTGGTCTCCGACGACCCGACGCTCACCCTGCCCCACCCGCGCGCCCACGAGCGCGCCTTCGTCCTCGCCCCCTGGCACGACGTGGAGCCGGAGGCCCGGCTCACCGGCCGGGGCCCGGTGGCGGAGCTGCTGGCCGCGGTCACCCGTGACGGCGTGGCTCCCCGCGCCGACCTGGAACTCCGGCTGCCGGAGTAGTCGTTGGAAGAGGCGGTCGAGGTAAGCAAGCCGATGAAGGGTCACCCGTGAAGGAACTGCGCATCAGGACACTGGTCGGCCTCTTCCTCGCGGCCGGGGTGCTGTCCTGGTCGGGCGCCCGCCTCTGGGACTCCGTCGGCACGCTGCCTCGCGTGCCGCTGGCCGCGCCCATCGTGCTCGCGGTCATCGCCGTCACCCTCCTGGCGACGGCGCTCTCCCTGCGCTCGCGCCTGCGGGCCCAGCGCGAGCGGCGCCCCGGCGCGAAGGGCGTCGAGCCGATGATGGCGGCCCGCGCCGTCGTCTTCGGCCAGGCCAGCGCCCTGGTCGCGGCGCTCATCGCGGGGATGTACGGCGGGACGGGAGCGTTCATGCTGGAGTTCCTCGACATCCCGCCCCGCCGTGACCAGGCGGTCTATGCCGGGCTCTCGGTCCTGATGGGCATCGCGGTGATAGCGGCCGCCTTCTTCATGGAGCGGGTCTGCAAGCTCCCCGAGGACGACGACGAGAACGGCGAGACGACCGCGGCGGCATAAGTGCCTGTTTCTGATCCCGGGTTTCGCTCTCCAGCTTGCCCGGCCCTCTCGGACACCCCGCCAGCCTAGACCCCAAAGCTACTCAAGGCAGTGGCGTCGGACCCGTCGGCTGCGCAAACGGGTGGCCGCGGAGTTGAGTGGTGTGGGGGTGGCCAAGCGCCCTGCATGAGGGCCTGGCGGACCCGGAAAGAAACGTTCGGCGAACGGTCACAGTGACCGCATCGCGAACGCATCCAAACCGCATCTATGACCAGATTCTGGCCTGATTCGGTCATGCATTGTGCTCATAGGATTTACGGTCTGGCTCTCGTTCTCAGATGCGGGCCGGGTCTTGTCACGGCCGCGGGGCCGTGCCTCGGCCCCGCGGACCTCCAGCGAGGGACAACGCGACTGATCATCTTGGCGCTGACGATGGGAAATTCACTGTCCTCCAGACCGGGGGACAGACGTGATGCGCAGGCCGAAGCGCGCCCACAACACGCGTTGGATCAGGAGTGTGAGAACGCCGGCGATGACCATGCCTGCGAGGTTCACTCCGAGCTGCTTGAGCGACGCGCCGACCTCAGTCCAGTGCGCGAGTGGGACAGCCACAGCGATGTTCCCCGCCGCCGGAACCGTGGTGACGGAGATGAAGACCCCCACCAGCGAAGACGACTTCCCTGCCGTCAGCGACAGGATGCCGGCGATGCCGGCCAGAAGCGCCACGATGAACGACCAGCGGTCGGGGTGCGCAATGAATTCCGTCATGGGCCGGTTGTCCAGCATGTCGGGCGTGATCCAACCCAGAAGGCGGCTGACACCGGCACAGGCCGCGGTCACCGCGATCGCTACCGCGAAACCTACGACGAGCGTGCGCAGGGCCGTACCGAGCAGAGCGTGCTGGTTACGCAGGATTCCGAAGCAGAACGCGGCCACCGGGCCGAACTCCGGTCCCAGCACCATGGCACCGACGATCAGGATCGGCTGGTCCAGGAGCACGCCAATGGCTGCGATCTGCGTGGCCAGTGCCAGGAACGCCAGAAACGACCAGCTCAACCGGGTATCCGCTGTGACCCGGGCAGCCAACTCATCCCAGACGACGGCGTCCTCAGGATCGCCGGGTGCAGCTTGCTCCGCCACCTCGGCCGCCGTCGAGATCGATAGGTCGATCTGCTCGACCGTGATGGCGCCGCTGTCCTTCAGGCCCAGCTCGCGCAGCTCATCGAGCACTGCATTGGCAGCCTCCCTGGCCAGGTTGAACTCGATCACGTCGCCCTGAGGCGAACACGCTGCCCCAGGGAACTTGACCGTGTTCACGGCCCCTGGACAGTCCAGGACGATTCGCAGTACCTCGTTCGTCTGGTCAGCCGGGCTGATCACTCGTACATGCAGCACGCCCGCATTCTGCCCTGCCCGGCGCTGTTCGAGGAATCGCTGACCGGTGCCCTCGCAGCATCCTGGCTCTGCACCTGTTCAGTGAGCCGCGTCGATGCACCGCCCTGAACGAGGATCGTCGTCGGCGCGACTGCGCCGAGATGCGGCTGTTCGCATCTCGCCCGGCCAGAGAGACTCAGACACAGGCTCTCAGCGGCACGAGAACGCGGCGGCGTAAGGCGGCATCAGAACGCCGGGACTGACTTCCCCAGCCCCGCGGGGTCGGGGAAGCCCTCCGAAAGGCCCTGATGGGGCCCTGCGGCCCTTACAGCAGCGTGCCGCCCTCGACCTCCGTCTCGCCCAGGATCCGCTCCAGCCGCCCGAGGACGTCCGCGTCCAGCTGCACGTGCGCCGCCGCGAGGTTCTCCTCGATGTGCTTCGGCGTACGGCTGCCGGGGATCGGCACCACGTTCGGGTCCTGGTGCAGCAGCCAGGCGAGCGCAAGCTGCGCCGGGGTGATGCCCAGCTCCTCCGCGATGCCCCGCACGGGCGCGAAGCGGTCGTTGTTGGCCTTCAGGTTCGCCGCGTCGAAGCGCGGCGCGTTCTGCCGGAAGTCGCCGTCCTTGACCTGGCCGACCGTGCCGGTCAGGAACCCGGCGCCCAGCGGCGACCACGGCACCAGCCCGACGCCCAGCTCACGCGCCGCCGCCAGCATCTCCGGCTCGGCGGGCCGCCACATCGACCACTCGATCTGCACCGCCGCCACCGGGTGCACGACGTGCGCGGCCCGCAGCTGGTCCGCCGTCACGTTCGAGAGCCCCAGGTGCCGCACGAGCCCCGCCCCGATCAGCTCGGCGACCGCCCCGACGGTCTCCTCCAGCGGGATCTGCGGGTCGGGGAAGTGCGGGTAGTACAGGTCGATGTAGTCCGTCGCCAAGGCCCGCAGGCTCGCCTCGGCATAGCCGCGTACGTGCTTGGGGTCGCCGTTGACCGCCAGCTCCCCGAAGGCGTATCCGATGGGGAAGGGGTGCGGCTCCACGCCCTCCGGCAGCCGGAAGCCGAATTTGGTGGCTATCGCGACCTGCTCGCGACGCCCCTTCAGGGCCCTGCCGATGAGCTGTTCGTTGTGGCCGTCGGCCCCGTACCCGTCGGAGGTGTCGATGATCGTTGCGCCCGCGTCGACCGCCGCGAGGAGTGCCCGCTCACCGCGCTCGTCGTCGACCTCGCCGTAGACCCCCGGGGAGAGCACCATCGCGCCGTAGCCGAGGGCGGAGACCTCCAGGCCGCCGAGCCTGCGGGTGGGCAGGGGCTGCGTATGTGTATTCGTCACCCACGCAGTCTTTCGGCCAGCACTCGCACCGTCCACCGCCTTGGGCCACAACACCCGCCCACGGACGGCGAGTTGAGCGGAACGAGATAATCCGCCTCAGCGAGCCATGATCAGGCTCATCGCCTCATTGCGCGTCGCGGGGTCACGCAACTGGCCGCGCACCGCGGAAGTGATCGTCTTGGCGCCGGGCTTGCGCACCCCGCGCATCGTCATGCACATGTGCTCGCACTCCACGACCACGATGACGCCGCGCGGCTCCAGGATCTCCATCAGGGAGTCGGCGATCTGCGTGGTCAGCCGCTCCTGCACCTGCGGTCGGCGCGCGAACACGTCGACGAGGCGGGCCAGCTTCGACAGGCCGGTGATCTTGCCGTCGGTGGACGGGATGTACCCGACGTGCGCCACGCCCACGAACGGCACCAGGTGGTGCTCGCAGGAGCTCATCACCTCGATGTCCTTCACCAGGACCATCTCGTCGTGCCCCAGGTCGAACGTCGTCGTCAGGACGTCCTCGGGCTTCTGCCACAGGCCGGAGAATATCTCCCGGTACGCACGCGCCACCCGCGCCGGAGTCTCCAGGAGGCCCTCGCGGTCGGGGTCCTCCCCCACGGCGATCAACAGTTCCCGCACGGCGTTCTCGGCCCGCTTCTCGTCGAACTCGCCGATCAAGCCGTCGCCGTCCAGCGTCACCGGGTCGGTCATGTTGTGCCTCGTTCCTGTGCGTCTCACGCGGGCGTACGAAATAAGCCGCGCCCCCCAGGCTAGAACCAGGGGGGCGCGGCTTCCATTCCGGGCCTGTTGAGGCGCGCGGGATCAGCTCTCGGGACGGTCCTCCGGGACCACCTCGATGGGCTGGTCCGTGCTGCCCGACGTGACCGCGGGGGTCGCGCCGTTCGCACCGTTCGTCAGCGACAGCTCCTTGGGGGAGAGCACCGGCGGGCGGGTGGAGGGCGTGCGCCGCGAGGAACCGGTCCACGCCGGGCGGGCCGGGCGCTTCACGATCGTCGCGAAGATCTCGGCGATCTGCTCCTTGCCGAGGGTCTCCTTCTCCAGGAGCTGGAGAACCAGGTTGTCGAGAACGTCGCGGTTCTCGACGAGGATCTCCCACGCTTCGTTGTGCGCGGTCTCGATGAGCTTCTTGACCTCTTCGTCGACCAGCGCCGCGACCTCTTCGGAGTAATCGCGCTGGTGGCCCATCTCACGGCCCAGGAAGGGCTCGGAGTTGTCACCACCGAACTTGATCGCGCCGAGCCGCTCGGTCATGCCGTACTGCGTGACCATCGCGCGGGCCGTGCCCGTGGCCTTCTCGATGTCGTTCGCCGCGCCCGTCGTCGGGTCGTGGAAGACGAGCTCCTCGGCCGCGCGCCCACCCAGCATGTACGCCAGCTGGTCGAGCATTTCGTTGCGCGTGGTCGAGTACTTGTCCTCTTCGGGCAGGACCATGGTGTAACCCAGGGCCCGGCCGCGGGACAGAATCGTGATCTTGTGGACCGGGTCCGAGTTCGGCGAGGCCGCCGCGACCAGGGCGTGTCCGCCCTCGTGATACGCGGTGATCTTCTTTTCCTTGTCGGACATGATCCGGGTCCGCTTCTGCGGGCCCGCCACGACGCGGTCGATCGCCTCGTCGAGCATGCTGTTGTCGATCAGCTTCAGGTCGCTGCGGGCGGTGAGCAGGGCGGCCTCGTTGAGGACGTTGCTCAGGTCCGCGCCGGTGAAGCCCGGCGTGCGACGGGCGACCGCGGAGAGGTCGACGTCCGGAGCGACCGGCTTGCCCTTCTGGTGAACCTTGAGGATCTCCAGACGGCCCTGCATGTCCGGGCGGTCGACGGCGATCTGCCGGTCGAAACGGCCGGGGCGCAGCAGCGCCGGGTCGAGGATGTCGGGCCGGTTCGTGGCGGCGATCAGGATGACGCCGCCCTTCACGTCGAAGCCGTCCATCTCGACGAGCAGCTGGTTCAGCGTCTGCTCGCGCTCGTCGTGGCCACCGCCGAGACCGGCGCCGCGGTGACGGCCGACCGCGTCGATCTCGTCGACGAAGACGATCGCCGGGGCGTTCGCCTTGGCCTGCTCGAAGAGGTCGCGCACTCGGGAGGCACCGACACCGACGAACATCTCGACGAAGTCGGAACCGGAGATCGAGTAGAACGGAACTCCGGCCTCACCGGCGACGGCACGCGCGAGGAGCGTCTTGCCCGTACCGGGCGGGCCGTAGAGCAGGACGCCCTTGGGGATCTTGGCGCCGACGGCCTGGAACTTCGCCGGCTCCTGGAGGAACTCCTTGATCTCGTGGAGCTCCTCGACCGCCTCGTCGGACCCCGCCACATCGGCGAACGTCGTCTTCGGGGTGTCCTTGGTGATGAGCTTCGCCTTGGACTTCCCGAACTGCATGACCCGGGAGCCGCCGCCCTGCATCTGATTCATCAGGAACAGGAAAACGACGACGATGAGAACGAAGGGGAGCAGGGAGAGCAGGATGCCGACGAAGGGGTTCTGCTTCGACGGCGAGACGGTATAACCGTCCGGGATGTCCTTGGTCTGGTACTTGGACTGCAGGGACTTGGCGAGGTCGACGCCCTGGTCGCCGATGTAGCTCGCCTGGATCTTGCTGCTGTCCTTGACCTTCTGGCCGTCCTTGAGCTCGACCTTGATGATCTGCTCATCACCGGTGGTGATCTTGGCGGATTCGACCTTGTTGTCGTTGATCGCCTGGACGACCTGGCCGGTGTCCACCGTCTTGTAGCCACCGGACGAGCCGACGACCTGCATCAACACGACCACGGCAAGGACGGCCAGCACGATCCACATGACTGGCCCACGGAAGTATCGCTTCACGTCCATCCATACGGAGCGATGACGCCCCGTCCCTCCTGCCATAGTGAGTTTGATAAAGACTGTTCTTCGGACGGTACCCCAGCATTGTGACCCGAAGCTGCCCGGGACTGCTGGCAATCCGGCCTTCGCATGCTCCAACGGCGGGAAACGGGTGAGGGTTCCCCGGGCGTCGTACGCAGTGCTACGAGACGTCAGCCGCCGTAGACGTGCGGGGCGAGCGTTCCGACGAACGGGAGGTTGCGGTACTTCTCGGCGAAGTCGAGGCCGTACCCCACGACGAACTCGTTCGGGATGTCGAAGCCGATCCACTTCACGTCGATCGCGACCTTGGCCGCCTCCGGCTTGCGCAGCAGCGTGCACACCTCGAGGGAGGCGGGCTCGCGCGAGCCGAGGTTGGACAGCAGCCAGGACAGCGTCAGACCGGAGTCGATGATGTCCTCGACGATCAGGACGTGCTTGCCCTTGATGTCGGTGTCCAGGTCCTTGAGGATCCGCACGACACCGGAGGACTGGGTCCCCGCGCCGTACGACGACACGGCCATCCAGTCCATCGTGACGGGGGTGGACAGCGCACGCGCCAGGTCCGCCATGACCATCACGGCGCCCTTGAGGACACCGACGATGAGCAGGTCCTTGCCCGCGTACTCCGCGTCGACCTTCGCTGCCAGCTCGGCCAGCTTCGCGTCGATCTCTTCCTTGGTGATGAGCACCGACTTGAGGTCGGTGCCCATGTCTTTCGCGTCCACCCGCATCACTTTCGGTCGTCCCACCGGCCGACTCGGCCCGTCAGTCACACGGGCCTCTCGTCAGCCTTGCCGGATCACCAGTCTGCCACCCTGGCGCTGAGCCATGACTTTGCCCGGGAGGTTGATGGCTCCTTGGCCGCGCCAGCCGGTGATCAGGCGGTCGACCTCTTCGATGTGCCGGGCGAACAGCGAACCGGCGGGGGCCCCCGCGTCGATGGCCGCCCTGCGCACGATGCGGCGGCGCACCGCGGGCGGCAGCGCGTAGAGCTTCGCGCACTCCAGGAGGCCGGTGGCGTCGCGCACGGCCGTCTCGGCCTGGGCGGCCCAGGTGTCGAGGGCGTCGGCATCGTCCCGGGACAGTTGGGCCGTGCGGGCGAGCGCCTCGACGACGCCCTTGCCGAGTGCCTTCTCCAGCGCGGGCAGGCCCTCGTGGCGCAGCCGGGAGCGGGTGTAGGCCGGGTCGGCGTTGTGCGGGTCGTCCCAGACGGGCAGCGACTGGACCATGCAGGCCTTGCGTGCGGTCTGCCGGTCGAGGTGCAGGAAGGGGCGGCGGTAACGGCCGGCGACCCCCGAGGTCGCCGCCATTCCGGACAGCGAGCGGATCCCGGAGCCGCGGGCCAGGCCCAGCAGGACGGTCTCCGCCTGGTCGTCGCGGGTGTGGCCGAGCAGGACGGCGGCTGCTGAATGCCGTTCGGCGGCGGCATCCAGGGCTGCGTAGCGAGCATCGCGGGCGGCGGCCTCGGGGCCTCCGTCCCGGCCCACGGCCACGGCCACGGACTCGACCGGGGCCAGACCGAGCGCGGTGAGACGCACGAGGACCTCGGCGGCGCGCAGGTCGGAGCCGGGCTGCAGGCCGTGGTCGACGGTGATGCCGCCCGCCCGCATGCCGAGCTTGGGGGCTTCGAAGGCGAGCGCGGAGGCCAGCGCCATGGAGTCGGCACCGCCCGAGCACGCGACGAGCACGAGCGGCGAAGCGGCCTGCTCGTGCCGGGGGTGCGGGGGGTGCGGGGGGTCGTTCTCGGAGCTGCGCTGTACGTCGGTCAGTACGTCGTGGAGTACGCGGCGGACCGCCAGGCGTATCGCCGCGACCGCAGGATGGGGACCCATGTCCGGTTCCCTTCGTGAAAGTTCGGGGGGTGAGCTCGGACCAGTCACTCAGGACCCACTCGGGATGTCCGGACCCTCAGGGGGCCTTGCTTCCCTCGCGTTCGGTCACTCAGAGTGTGTCGATGGTGACAGAGCCGAGCCGTTCCCCGAGCATTGCACGCCTACCCATTGCCTACGGTCCCTCGGACGGGTGATTGCGGGGGCGTTCTCCTGCCGTCGGCCGCATCCGGTCTCTCAGTCTCCCTTACGGTGCACCCGCGCGACCCAGTCCGCCGGTTTGGCGATCTCCGCCTTCGTGGGCAGGGTGTTCGGCGAGGTCCACACGCGGTTGAAGCCGTCCATGCCGACCTCGTCCACGACCGCGCGCACGAAGCGCTCGCCGTCGCGATATTGGCGCAATTTCGCGTCGAGCCCGAGGAGCTTGCGCAGGGCCTGGTCGAGGCGGCTCGCGCCGCGTGCCCGCCGCTGCTGGAACTTCTCGCGGATCTCGCCCACGGACGGCACCACGTCCGGGCCCACGCCGTCCATCACGAAGTCCGCGTGGCCCTCCAGCAGGGACATCACGGCCGTCAGACGGGCGAGGATCTCGCGCTGGGCGGGGGTCTGCACGATCTCGACGAGGGAGCGGCTCTCCTCGGCCTCCGCGCCCTCCGCGTCGGTGCGGTTGCCCGAGAGCGACTGGGCGGCCTCCCTGACGCGCTCCAGGACCGTCATCGGATCGACCTCGGTCTCGCCGAGGAACGACTGGATCTCGGCCTCCAGGTGGTCGCGCAGCCAGGGCACGGCGGTGAACTGGGTGCGGTGCGTCTCCTCGTGGAGGCAGACCCAGAGGCGGAAGTCGTGGGGGTCCACGTCCAGCTCGCGCTCGACGTGCACGATGTTCGGTGCGACCAGGAGGAGCCTGCCGCCGCCGTTCGCCCCTGCGGGGAGGTCTCGGGTGGGCGGGGCGAACGTCTCGTACTGCCCGAGGACGCGGGAGGCGAGGAACGACAGGAGCATGCCGAGCTCCACGCCCGTCACCTTGCCGCCGACCGCGCCGAGGACGGCGCCGCCGGGGCCGGTGCGGCGGTCCTGCATCTTGTCGAGGAGGGGCTTGAGGATCTCCCGGAAGCCCGCGACGTTCGCCCGGATCCAGCCTGCGCGGTCCACCACGAGGACCGGGGTGTCGTGGGTGTCCTCCGTGCCCATCCTCGTGAAGGAACGGACGTGTTCCTCCGAGGACTTGGCGTGCCTGCGGAGCTCCGCGACGACTGCTCGCGCCTCGTCCCGGCTCACCTCTGGGCCCGGCCTCACGAGCCGGGTCGCGGTCGCCACCGCGAGATTCCAGTCGACCATCTCGGCACCACCGATGCTCGTCATGCGTCAACGGTACGTGCTGGCTCCCTCCCGTGGAGGGGCTTGCACCCCTGACATTGCCCCGGAGCTCGCCCCTAGGGACCCCGCGTGCGGGTGAGTGGGTGCTTCTGGTTCGGCTGCCGGTGGGTGGGATGTGTCCGGTTCGGCTGCGGGTGGGTGGGATGTGTCCGGTTCGGCTGCGGGTGGGTGGGATGTGTCCGGTTCGGCTGCGGGTGGGTGGGATGTGTCTGGTTCGGCTGCGGGTGGGTGGGGGCCTGGCGCGCAGTTCCCCGCGCCCCTGACGGCGAGTCCCCGGGGTCGGCCGTGTCGTGGGCGGCGGCTCCGGGGGCGCGGGCCGTTTCGTTCGGCTGCCGGTCGGTGGGGGCCTGGCGCGCAGTTCCCCGCGCCCCTGGCGGCGAACCCCCGGCGTCGGACGTGTCGTGAGCGGCGACTCCGGGGGGGCGGGCAGGGGATGGTTCGGCTGCCTTTGGGGGGCTTCAGCGGCAGCCGCAGTTCGCCACTGTTGAGGCCATGTGGTCCAGGGCCTTCTGGGCCGATTGGGGGTCCGTTGTTCCTGTCGTCATGAAGGCGAAGAGCAGGAGGCGGCCGTCCGCGTCCACCACCGTTCCCGCGAGGCTGTTCACGCCCGTCAGGGTGCCCGTCTTGGCGCGGACCAGGCCCGTGCCCGGCGAGTCCTTGGGGTAGCGGTCGACGAGCGTGCCGGTGAAGCCCGCCACGGGCAGGCCCGTCACGACGGAGCGCAGTTCGGGGCGGCCCGGGTCCGCCGCGTGGTCCAGGAGCGCGGCGAGCAGCTCCGCGGAGACGCGGTCGGCCCGGTCCAGTCCGCTGCCGTCGGCGAACTTCGCCCCGGAGAGCGGCAGCTTCTGCTTGTCCAGCGCGTCGCGTACCGCCTTGCCCGCGCCGTCGAAGCTCACCGGCTCCTTCGCGGCGACGGCCGTCTGCCGGGCGAGCGCCTCGGCGATGTCGTTGTCGCTGTGCGTCAGCATCCGCTCGACCAGGGCCGACAGGGGCGGCGACTCGACCTTCGCGAGCGACTCGGCCCGTTCCGATGCCTTGGAGGGGGTGGGGTCTGACTTGGGGGCTGACTTCGAGGGGGGGTTCGTCTTGATGCCCTTGTCTGCCAAGAAGCCTGCGAACTTCTTTGCCGCCTCGGCCGCCGGGTCCGCCGCGCGTGGGGCGGGTCCGCTGGAGGAGTCGTCCAGGCGGCCCTCGTCGGCCATCAGGGCGCTGACCGGCGTGATGTTCTCGTTGGGGCCGATCGGGTGCTGCGCGGGGCCGGAGTACAGCGACGTGTCGTACGAGAGCTTGACCTCGTCGATGTCGCGGCTCTTCAGGGCGCGCGCCGTGTCCTCGGCGAGCGTGCGCAGGCTTGCCGCGGTGTCGGTGTAGCGGCCGTCCTTGCGGGCGGTGAGGGTGGGGTCGCCGCCGCCGACGAGGATGACGTCGGAGGAGTCGGGTTCGATCAGCGTCTTCGTGGCGATGCGGTGGTCGGGGCCCACCGAGGACAGCGCAGCGACGGCCGTGGCGATCTTGATCGTCGACGCGGGCGTCAGGCCCTTGCCGCCGCCCTTGCCGTAGAGCTGCTTCCCGGAGACCGCGTCGAGCACGACGGCCGAGCGCTCCGGGCCGAGCGCCGGATCCTTCAGAAGCGGATCGAGCACCTCCGCGAGGGCGCTGTCCGTCGGCGCGGGCGCCACACCCGCGGGCGCGCCGAGACCGGCGAGCACGGAAGGGGCGCTGGGGGCGGCATCGGGCGCGCTCCCCGGCGTACGACCAGCGTGATCTGCGCCACCCCAGGCCTCCTGGGAAGCGGCCCGGTCCCGCTCCGCCGTACGCTGACCGGAGGAGTCCCAAGGGCCGGCCGCGGCCACCGCCCCGGCCGCGATGACCAGGCCGAAGGCGGCGGAACCTGCTGTGAGCTGCCAGGTCGTGAGCTTCCCGGAGAACCCGGAAAGCTTGCTGGCGGAAGGCTTTGGCAGCTGTCTCAAAAGCTGTCGAGGCCGCTGCCAAGGCTTGAGCTCCGGCACGACGACCAGCCCCTTTCGCGATCACACATCTGCGTGAGGGACACTTAATCACCCGAAGTATGTGCTGATCATGGAGGAGCCACCCGTGGAGTTCGACGTCACCATCGAGATTCCGAAGGGTTCGCGGAACAAGTACGAGGTGGACCACGAGACCGGCCGGATCCGTCTGGACCGTCGCCTCTTCACGTCGACCAGCTACCCCGCGGACTACGGATTCGTCGAGAACACCCTCGGTGAGGACGGTGACCCGCTGGACGCCCTGGTCATCCTGGACGAGCCGACCTTCCCGGGCTGCCTCATCAAGTGCCGCGCGATCGGCATGTTCCGCATGACCGACGAGGCGGGCGGCGACGACAAGCTGCTCTGCGTCCCGGCCTCCGACCCGCGCGTGGAGCACCTTCGGGACATCCACCACGTCTCCGAGTTCGACCGCCTGGAGATCCAGCACTTCTTCGAGGTCTACAAGGACCTGGAGCCCGGCAAGTCCGTCGAGGGTGCCGACTGGGTCGGCCGCACGGACGCCGAGGCCGAGATCGAGCGTTCCTACAAGCGCTTCAAGGACGAGGGCGGCCACTGAGCCACTCGCCCCGGACGGGCCGCGTGACCCAAGGGGGTCACGCGGCCCGTTCGTGTATCTGTGCCCATACTGGCCATACGGAGGGTGCGTACGTGTCGTATGAAAAGTGAGGGCATCAGTGGCCGAGCAGGAGGCCGAGGACCGAAAGCCTCAGTCGGACGAGGCCCGCAGCGCGTTCGTGCAGCCCAGTGGCGTGGTGGCGCAGCAACCGGCTCCTGAGGACGAGTCGCAGACAACATCCGAGTTCGCCCTCCCCACGGGCTTCGCGACGCCGTCGTCGACGACCCAGGAGACCGAGAAGTCGGCGTTCACCACGCCGCACACCTACAACTCCCGCGACGCCGCGCAAGGCTTCACGCCCGCGCAGGGCATACCTCTGGTGAGGCTCACCAAGGAGGTGCCCTGGCAGGACCAGATGCGCACGATGCTGCGCATGCCGGTCGCCGAGCGGCCCGCTCCGGAGGCCGCGCAGAAGCAGGAGGACGAGACCGGGCCCGCCGTGCCGCGCGTGCTCGACCTGACGCTGCGCATCGGCGAGCTGCTGCTCGCGGGCGGCGAGGGCGCCGAGGACGTGGAGGCGGCGATGTTCGCCGTCTGCCGCTCCTACGGCCTCGACCGCTGCGAGCCGAACGTGACGTTCACGCTCCTGTCGATCTCGCACCAGCCCTCCCTGGTGGACGACCCCGTCACGGCCTCCAGGACGGTGCGTCGGCGCGGCACCGACTACACGCGTCTCGCGGCGGTCTTCCACCTGGTGGACGACATCAGCGACCCGGAGCTGGAGATCTCCCTGGAGGAGGCCTACCGCCGTCTGGCGGGCATTCGGCGTAACCGTCACCCCTACCCAGGCTGGGCTCTCACGGCGGCCAGCGGGCTGCTCGCGGGCTCCGCGTCCGTCCTGGTGGGCGGTGGCGCGCTGGTCTTCGTGGTGGCCGCGGTCGGCGCGATGCTCGGCGACCGGCTCGCCTGGCTGTGCGCGGGGCGCGGGCTGCCGGAGTTCTACCAGTTCGTGGGCGCCGCGATGCCGCCCGCCCTGATGGGTGTGGCGCTCAGCTTCGTGCACACCGAGGCGTCCATGGCCTCTGCGGTGATCACGGGTGGGCTCTTCGCGCTGATCCCCGGGCGGGCCCTGGTGGCGGGCGTGCAGGACGGTCTCACCGGCTACTACATCACCGCGGCCGCACGCCTCCTGGAGGTCATGTACCTCATCGTGGGCATCGTCTGCGGGGTGCTGCTGGTGCTGTCGCTGGGCGTCATGCTCGACGCGACGAACCTGACCCCGGAGACGAAGTTCGGCGTGACGTCGTCGCGGCCGATCATCCAGATCCTGGCGTCGATGGCGCTGAGCCTGGCCTTCGCGATCCTGCTCCAGCAGGAACGTCACACCGTGCTGATCGTGACCCTCAACGGCGGAATCGCCTGGGTGATGTTCGGTGCGCTGGCGCAGACGCCGCTGGAGCTCTCGCCCGTCGCCGCGACGGCCGTCGCGGCCGGTCTGGTGGGCCTCTTCGGGCAGCTCTTCTCGCGGTACCGGTTCGCGTCCTCACTGCCCTACGTGACAGCGGCGATCGGACCGTTGCTGCCCGGTAGCGCGACGTACTTCGGGCTGCTCGCCCTGGCGCAGAACGACCTGAACACGGGCATCAACTCGCTCACCAAGGCCGTCGCGACGGCCCTGGCCATCGCGATCGGCGTGAACCTGGGGAGCGAGGTCTCCCGGCTGATCCTGAAGGTGCCGGGCGCGACTTCTGCGGTGAACCGCCGCGCGGCCAAGCGGACGCGCGGCTTCTAGGGCCGTTCCGGCGGGTGCCGGGTGTCAGCGCTTGGCGTGGCGGCCGCGCGGCTGCGCCGGGGGCGTGCCCGGGGCGCCTGCGCCCTCGGCGGACGCGGCCTTCTTGGACTTGCTGCGCGCCCGCAGGAACTCGATGGCGATCGGCACCACCGAGATCAGGACGATCAGGATGAGCATCGACTCGATGTTCTTGTGCACGAACTCGATGTTGCCGAGCCAGGCGCCGAGCAGCGTGACGCCCGCGCCCCACATGATGCCGCCGATGATGTTGAACGTGAGGAACGAGCGGTACCGCATGCCGGAGACGCCCGCGATGATCGGCGTGAAGGTGCGCACGATCGGCACGAAGCGGGCCAGGACCAGGGACTTCGGCCCGTACTTCTCGAAGAATTCGTGGGCCTTGACCACGTTCTCCTGCTTGAAGAGCTTGGAGTCCGGGCGGTTGAAGAGCGAGGGCCCGACCTTCTTGCCGAAGAGATAGCCCGCCTGGTCACCGAGGATCGCGGCGAGGCAGATCAGCACGCAGGCCAGCCACAGCGGGGTGTCCAGCTTGTTCGTGGTGATCAGCAGGCCGGTGGTGAACAGGAGCGAGTCACCCGGCAGGAAGAAGCCGATGAGCAGGCCCGACTCGGCGAAGACGATCAGCAGCAGGCCCCAGAGACCGAACTGGTTGAGCAGGTAATCCGGATCCAGCCAGCTTGGTCCGAGCGCAAGCGTCGTCACGGTTCCGGGCTCCTGAGGGTGAGAGGGCGGGGCAGTGGCAGGTGTAGTCGCCCAAATTTATCAACGCCGGGCGGCCCGGCCAGGTTCCAGTGCCCCTCTCCCGCTGCACTGTGCGACAACTGGGACAAAGCCGAGCCGCAGGCGCCTCACCCGTTGCGTGCCGCGTTCGCGAGGATGGCGTCCCGCAGATAGACCGCCAGGCCCGGCCTGATGGCTTCGTAGAAGGCCGTGAACCGTTCGTCGGAGACGTACATCTCGCCGAGACAGGTGTGCATCTCGTACGCGCACTCGTAGTGGTTCGCCGTGATGAAGCGGCGGTGGTCCTCCGCGGCGTCCATGGCCTCCTCGGTGTCGGCGGGGACACCCTGGGCGAGCAGATCGCCCACGCGCGCGTGGATCGCGTTGAACTCGTCGTTGATCCGCTTCCAGTCGTCCTTGGTGTACGAGGCGGACTTGCGCTGCGACTCCCGGTAGGCCTCCGTGTCGCCCCAGCGCTGCTCGACCTCCTCCGCGTACTGGTCGGGGTCGTGGTCTCCGAAGACCTCGAACTTCTCCTCGGGCGTGAGGTTGATGCCCATCTTCTTCGCCTCCATGGCGGTCTCGACGGCGGCGGCCATCTCCTGGAGCTTGTGGATCCGCGCGGTCAGCAGCTCGTGCTGGCGGCGCAGGTGGTCCCACGGGTCCGTCTCCGGGTCGTCCAGGAGGGCCGCCACCTCGTCGAGGGGGAAGCCGAGCTCTCTGTAGAACAGGATCTGCTGCAGCCGGTCGAGGTCGCCGTCGCTGTAGCGCCGGTGCCCCGCGTGGCTGCGCCCGCCGGGCACGAGCAGGCCGATCTCGTCGTAGTGGTGCAGCGTGCGCACCGTCACTCCGGCGAAACCGGCGACCTGTCCCACGGAGTGGCTCATGGCTTCCGCCCTTCTTCTCTCGGTACGCGGACCAGCCTCTGTCCTCACGTCGCGTGAGGTGCAAGCCCACCGGGTCGGAAGGGCCTGGGGCCTGCCCGGCCCTAGGT
The DNA here is from genome assembly GCF_056437465.1 of Streptomyces sp. NPDC042371. Lineage (NCBI taxonomy): Bacteria > Bacillati > Actinomycetota > Actinomycetes > Kitasatosporales > Streptomycetaceae > Streptomyces > Streptomyces sp. NPDC042371. Next base: position 91,209 of record NZ_JBWKAP010000019.1, read on the forward strand.
ACGCAGCGCCGTGAACCTGCGGACCGCCAACGGCAGGAACACCCCCACCAGCACCACGGGCCACAGCACCGCCAGGAGCTCCGCGTGTTCGGCGGCCCAGGACGTGCCGGCCACTCCCGGTTCGTTGCCGAACAGGTCACGGACGGCCGTGGCCGTCGCCGACAGCGGGTTCCACTCGACCAGGGCGCCCAGCCAGCCCGGCATGTTCTCCGGGACCGTGAAGGCGTTGGAGAGGAAGCCGACCGGCCAGACCAGGACCTGCACGGCCGCCACCAGCTCCGGCCTGCCCGCGATCATCGCCAGGTAGATGCCGAGCCACAGCATCGCGAACCGCAGCATCATCAACAGCCCGAAGGCCCCGACGACCTCCCCGAACGAGCCGTGCCAGCGCCACCCGATCGCGAGCCCGACACCCATCATGACGAGCAGCGAGACGAACGACTGGAGCATGTCGGCGACCGAACGCCCCACCAGCACTGCCCCGTTGGCCATCGGCATGGAACGGAACCGGTCGATCACGCCCTTGTTCAGGTCCTGGGTGACCGCGACCATCGTCGCGTCGAGCCCGAAGACCATGGTCAGAGCGAACATGCCGGGCACGAGGAACTCGGCGTACTCCCCCGCGATGCCCTTCCCGCCGCCCATCAGGTAGGTGAACATCAGCAGCAGCATCACCGGGAAGACAAGGCCCACAAGGACCTGCACCGGCTGCCGTGCCCAGTGGGCGAGTTCGCGCCGCGTCATGGTCCAGGAGTCGGTCACGGCCCAGCTCATCGGCGTACTCACACGGTCTCCTTCGTACGTTCCGTCAGGCTGAGGAAGACCTCGTCCAGCGTGGGCCTGCGCAGCGCCACGTCCTCGGCGTCGATACCGGCGTCCCGCAGGGCCCGCACGACGCCCGTGAGGGCCTCCATGCGGTCCGTGACGGGCGCGGAGGCCATCCGGCGGTCCGCGTCCACCGTGGCGCCCTCGGGCAGCAGCGCGGCCGCCCTCGCCAGTTCAGCCGCGTCCCGCACCACCACGTCGATCCGGTCGCCGCCCAGCTTCGCCTTGAGGTCGTCCGCCGTGCCCTCCGCGATGACGCGCCCCCCGTCGATCACCGACATGCGGTCGGCCAGCTGGTCGGCCTCCTCCAGGTACTGCGTGGTCAGGAGCACGGTGGTGCCGCCGCCGACCAGCGAGCGCACCGAGTCCCACACCTCGGAGCGGCCGCGCGGGTCCAGGCCCGTGGTGGGCTCGTCCAGGAAGAGCACCTCGGGGTCGGTGACCAGGGAGGCCGCGAGGTCCAGACGGCGCCGCATGCCGCCGCTGTAGTGCTTGACCGCCTTGCGCCCGGTGTCCGCGAGGCCGAACCTCTCCAGGAGCTCGTCGGCCCGCACGCGCGCGTGGCGGGCGCCCAGGTGGTGGAGCCTCCCGAACATGTCCAGGTTCTGCCGACCGCTCAGCTCCTCGTCCACCGCGGCGTGCTGACCGAGCAGCCCGATGCGCCTGCGCACCTCGTCGGGCCTGCGCCGCACGTCGTGCCCCGCGACCTCCACGCGCCCCTCGTCGGGTCGCAGGAGGGTGGCGAGCATCCGCACCGCCGTGGTCTTGCCCGCGCCATTCGGCCCGAGCACTCCGTGCACCGTGCCGCGCTCCACCCAGAGGTCGAGGCCGTTCAGTGCCTTCTTGGGTGCCTTCTTCTGCCCGTACGCCTTGTGCGCGCCCTCGACGACGATCACGTCCGTCATCCGGCTCCCTTCTCATCCCGTAGTCAAACTTGACTAGGTGGAGGAAGGTAACCGAAGCGACCTCATTCGTCAAACTTGATTAGCGGCCGCGTCCAGCCGCGATCAGTGGTCGTCCTCCGCGTGCCGGTCCCCCGTCGCGTACGGGTTCTCCTCGCCGTCGACGAGCACGCCCACGAACGGGTCGCCCTCGCCCGAGAAGGTGTACGAGCCACCCTCCACGCGCGCGATGAGGCTCCGGGTCCAGTCCGCGCCCGTGTCGGCCGAGTGCACCCAGTAGTTCATGATCTCGCCGATGTGGCCCAGCTGTTCGGGCCCGTCCTCGGGCGTGTAGTACTCGGTGACGGAGGTCCGCCACTCCTCGATGCGCCGCACCCGCTCCTTGAGGAGGCCCACGACCTCCTCGCGCGGCAGGTCCACCATGAGGCCGAGCGCCGCCGTGAGGATGTCGGGCCGCTGGTCGTACATCGTCAGGGACTCACGGAGGAGGGAGAGATACTCCTCCGTGCCCTGCTCCGTCATCTCGTACTCCGTGCGCGGCGGGCCGCCGGCCGTGGAGGGCGCGATCTCGTGCGCGCGCAGCAGTCCTTGCTTCGCCAGCTGCTTCAGGGCGTGGTAGATCGACCCGGGCTTGGCGTTGGACCACTCGTGGGCGCCCCAGTACTCCAGGTCGTTGCGGACCTGATAGCCGTGAGCGCGGCCGTGCTGACGCACGGCCCCCATAACCAGCAACCGGATCGCCGACATGTACCGCGCCCTTTCCCTCAACCCCCGGTCATCAATTTTGACTAGGGTAGCCCTGCTCCAGTGCCACCAGCTCGAAGGCGGTCTTCCCGTCCAGGGACTCGCGGACGATGTCGGCATGGCCCGCGTGCCGTCCGATCTCCTCGACCAGGTGCAGCATCAGCCAGCGCATCGACACGGCGCCGCCCTTCGGGAACCAGGGCGCCTCGGGCAGCGGGAAGGTGTCGTCGAGGCTCGGCACCGTGCGGATGAACTCCTCGGTCTCCCGGGCGACCTCGTCCCAGAAGACCAGCATCTCGGCGAGCGTCTCGTCCTCCACGAGCCGGAAGCTGTCGCCCCAGGTCTCCTGCGTGCGGACCTTCTCGTTGGGCTTCTGCTGGGCCATGCGCAGCCAGTTGAGCTCCGTCTCGGCGACGTGCTTCACGAGGCCGCCGAGGGTCAGCTCGCTGGCGCTCGGGCGGGCCTTCGCCTGCTCCTCGGTCAGGCCGATGACCGAACGGCGGATACCGCCCCGCTGAGCCTCCACGAAGGCGATCAGGGCGCCGCGCTCGTCTCCGTGGGCTTCCGCGCTGACGTGGGTGACCATGGTGTCCGCCTCTACTTCCGTTCCGCCGGGCTTTCCGACACCACAGACGCTACGGAGCCTTGCGGTCAGTTTCTGTCCGCAAGGCTCCGTGGAATGTCGACGGTCGAGAACAACCCTCAGAAAACTCAGAACGGGAAGCGCGACCTGCCGTGCTGCACCGAGATCCACTTCTGCGTGGTGAAGGCGTCCACCGTCGACTCGCCGTTCAGCCGCCCCACACCGGAATTCTTCTCGCCGCCGAACGGCACGATCGCCTCGTCGTGCACGGTGCCGTCGTTCACGTGGATCATGCCGGTCCTGACGCGCTTGGCGACCCGCACACCGCGCTCCGTGTCGGCGGTGTGCACCGCGCCGCTCAGGCCGTACGGAGTGTCGTTGGCGATGCGGACCGCGTCGTCCTCGCCGTCGAAGGGCAGCAGCAGCGCGACGGGGCCGAAGATCTCCTGGCCCAGGATCGGGGAGTCGTGCGGGAAGTCCGTGAGGATCGTGGGGGCGACCACGTTGCCCTGGGTGTCCCCGTGCAGCAGGGCCTTCGCGCCGGAGGCGACGGCCTGTTCGATGACGGCCGTGACGGCGTCCGCCTGCGAGGAGTTGATGAGCGGGCCGATGTGGGTGGTGGGGTCGGCCGGGTCGCCGACCTTCAGGCCCGCGACCTTGGCGACGAACTTCTCGGTGAACTCCGCCAGCACGGAACGGTCCACGAGGATGCGGTTGGCGGCCATGCAGACCTGGCCCTGGTGCACGAAACGGCTGAAGACCGCCGCGTCCACCGCGTAGTCGATGTCGGCGTCGTCCAGGACGATCAGCGCGCTGTTGCCGCCCATCTCCAGGATCGAGCGCTTGAAGTGCGAGGCGCAGACCGTGGCGACATGGCGGCCCACGCGGTCCGATCCGGTGAAGGAGATGACGCTCGGCACGGGGTGCTCGATGAGAGCGTCGCCTATCTCGGCTATGTCCGTGATCACGACGTTGAGCAGGCCGGGCGGGAGGCCCGCGTCCTCGAAGACCTTCGCGAGCAGGCTGCCGCCCATCACGGGGGCGTTCTGGTGCGGCTTGAGCACCACGGCGTTGCCGAGGGCGAGCGCGGGGGCGACGGTCTTGGTGGAGAGGAACAGCGGGAAGTTGAAGGGGCTGATGACGCCCACGACGCCGACCGGGTTGCGGTAGAGGCGGTTCTCCTTGCCGTCCTCCGGCGAAGGCAGGACACGGCCCTCGGGGCGCAGCGCGAAGTGGACGGACTCGCGCAGGAACTCCTTGGTGAGGTGGATCTCGAAGGCCGCCTTGAGCCGGGTGCCGCCCAGCTCGGCGATGATCGCCTCGGTGATCTCTTCCTCGCGGTCCTCGATGATCCGCAGGGCGCGCTCGAAAACGGCACGGCGCGCGTACGGATTCGTCTCCGCCCATTCCTGCTGCGCACGCTCGGCGGCGCGATAGGCCTGGTCGACCTCGTCCGCGGTGGCGACCGTGATGGACGCCAGCTTCTCCCCGTTGTACGGATTGAAGTCGATGATGTCCCAGGAGCCCGACCCGGCCTTCCACTCCCCGTCGATGTACTGATGAGCCAGGTCGGTGAAGAAGGACATGAGCGGACCCCTTGCCGCGGCAGACGGCCGCAAACGGAAGCAGACACCTGATCTCACGTCATAGTACTTATGTTTCAGGTGAGTTGAAGGAGACCACGCAGAAGATCCCGGCTGCCGACCGGATCGGGGCTGTCCTTCTGCAACTGCGCCACTACTCGCTCGTACTGGGCGACTTCCTCCGCCTTGTCGAGATAGAGCGCGCCGGTGAGCTGCTCCACGTACACGACGTCGGAGAGATCGGACTCCGGGAAGCTCAGCATCGTGAAGGCGCCGCTCTCCCCCGCGTGCCCGCCGAAGCTGAACGGCATCACCTGGAGGGTGACGTTCGGACGCTCGGAGATCTCGATGAGGTGCTGGATCTGACCCCTCATCACTTCCCGGTCGCCGTACGGACGTCGGAGCGCGGCCTCGTCCAGCACGCAGTGGAAGCGGGGCGCGTGCTCGGAGGTGAGGAGCTTCTGGCGCTCGAGGCGCAGGGCGACGCGGCGGTCGATCTCGGCCTTGCTCGCACCCTTCATGCCGCGGGCGACGACCGCGTGGGCGTACGCCTCGGTCTGCAACAGGCCGTTGACGAACTGGACTTCGTAGACGCGGATGAGCGACGCGGCGCCTTCGAGGCCGATGTACGTCTGGAACCAGCCGGGCAGAACGTCCGAGTAACTGTGCCACCAGCCGGTGAGGTTGGCTTCCTTGGCGAGTGAGAGGAGCGCGCCGCGCTCGGCCTCGTCGGTGACGCCGTAGAGCGTCAGGAGGTCCTCGACATCCCTGGACTTGAAGCTCACCCGTCCCAACTCCATGCGGCTGATCTTCGATTCGGAAGCGCGGATCGAGTACCCGGCAGCTTCGCGGGTGATGCCGCGGGACTCCCTGAGCCGCCTCAGCTGCGAGCCCAGCAGGATGCGCCGTACCACCGAGCCGCTCGACTCGCCTGCGGTCACTTCGCTCAATCCTCCCGATCGACTGGAAGCCAGCAGTCTGCCATTAAACGCTCCGGGCCGTACACGTCCGGTTACAGAAACAGAAAGGGTCCGAAAGCTCCCCTCAAGAAGTCGTGGGAAGAAATGGGCAAGAAGTGGCACGGTATCGACCAAGTCCGGCGCGTGCACGTGCATCTGCCCTTGCATCTGCTGTACGCATTCGGAACCATGGTCCGCGCGCCACCGCTGTACCGACCGCACCATCGGCGACCGACCGCGCCACCGCTCCATCGCTACGTACCGCGAAACCGGGGAGTGCCTCGCATGGGGACGAATGGATCGACCATGCTCGAGCCGTTAAGGCAGGGGCTACCTCCGATCGACCCCTCCGCCGTCTCGGACGCGGCCTCCGTCGCCCTCCCCGCCCGCTACGAAGCCGTGGGCAGCGCCCGGCAGTTCACCCGCAAGACGCTGGGCCAGTGGGACCTCGAGGAGAAGTTCGACGACATCGCGCTGGTGGTCTCCGAACTCGTCACCAACGCACTGCGCCACGCGCTGCCCGCCGACACCCCGCGCGATCAGCAGGAGCCGCCCGTGCGGCTGCACCTGATGCACTGGGCGACGCGACTGGTGTGCGCGGTGCGCGACCCCAGCGACGAGAGCCCGGTCGCGCGCGACACCGACGACGACTTCTCCGCGGAGTCGGGACGGGGCCTGTTCCTCGTGGACTCGTTCAGCGACAGCTGGGGCTGGCACCCGCTCGCGGGCGCGCTGCGCGGCAAGGTTGTCTGGGCGCTGTTCCGGCTGACCTGAGCGGGTCGTCCGGGCCGGGCCAGCCGCCAGTGCCGGGCCAGCCACCCAAGCCAGGTCAGCCACCCATGCCAGGCCAGCTGCCTGTGCCGGGTCAGCCGCCTATCAGGTGGTCGAACTCCCCGTCCTTCATCCCCAGCAGCATCGCCTCGATCTCGGCGCGCGTATAGACGAGCGCCGGGCCGTCCGGGAACCGCGAGTTGCGCACGGCGACATCGCCGCCCGGCAACTTCGCGAACTCCACGCACGAACCCTGCGAGTTGCTGTGCCTGCTCTTCTGCCAGACGACCCCGTGAAGCTCCGTGGCCGCCATGCCGTTAAACGCGTGGTGCACAGATCGCTCCCCGGGTAATGCGGTGCCGTGAGTGGCTCTAGATGCAGTGGTCAACTGTCCCGGATCATAGCTGTGTTCACATGCCGATGCATGGGCAGATGCACGTGCACGCGCGGTGTTCCCTTGGTTACAGGCTTGTCAGCACCTGCTCCAGAGCCCGCATGCCGTGCGAACGCCAGCCCCCGTCCATGATCTTCCGCGCCATCAGCTGCGCCGGGCCGTCCGGATCGAATCCCTCGTGCACTAGGAAGAGACGCGTTCCGCGCCCTTCGTGTTCCAGGGTCCACGTAATGGTCCAGTCGGCGAAGTTGGCCGGATCCGGATCCATCCAGCGGACGCTGAGCGTCCGTTCGCTCTCGTAGGCGAGAACCTGCACGTGAACGGTGCCGGAAAAATCGTCGGGCATCCGGTCGAGAACGGCCCCGAGGCCCTTCAGCCTGTCGCGCCAGAACCGCTCGTACGGGCTGAGCCAGTCCTGCACCTCGGCGAGCGGCACCGCTTCCAGACGGTAGATCCGCTGCCGCCCGGACCGCTCCTCCGCCACGAGACCGGCCTCCCTGAGCACCTTGAGGTGCTCAGGGAGGCTGGGCCTGCGCATGTCGGAGTGGTCGGCGAGTGCCTGGACCGGCTGCGGGCCCTCGTCGCGCAGGAGGCGCAGGGCCTCGCGCCGGGTGCCGTTGGCGAGCGCGGCGAAGAGCCGGTCCTCGCGTTCGCCGGTCGCGACCATGGCCGTGGGGCCTTGGATCAGCTCAGCGGGACGGCCCCGACGACCCGTACGGCAGGAGAGCCATCTCGCGGGCGTTCTTGACCGCCGCGGCGATCCGCCGCTGCTGCCGCGCCGACACGCGCGTGACGCGACGGCTGCGGATCTTGCCGCGGTCCGAGATGAACTTCCGGAGCAGGTCGGTGTCCTTGTAGTCGATGTACGTGATGCCTGCGGCGTCCAGAGGGTTGGGCTTCGGCTTGTGCGGGCGAGCGGCGGACTTGCGCGGGGACAAGGGTCAGACCTCCAGGAGGGCGTCGAAGGCAGGGGGCAGGTGTTTCCATGCGTCGCGCCCGGCGGCGTACTCCTCGTCCGTCAACAGGCAGGACTCCAGGACCTGTTCGAGCCCGTCGCGGTCCAGTCCCGGCGAGGTGAAGACCAGGTGGTTGCAGCGGTCGCCGTGTTCCGGATGCCAGTCCAGGGCGGCGGCCGCGCGGCGCATCGCGGGCACCATCTCCCACGCGGCATCCGGCAGCGAGGCCAGCCACGGCCCGGCGCTCTCGACGCAGAGCGCGCCGCCCGCCGCGTCCCACCCGAGCAGCGTGTCCGGGTGGTCGGCCAGCCAGAACCGCCCCCGGCTGCGGGCGGCGGCGCAGGTCAGATCCTCCAGGGCGTCGTAGAGGCGCTCCGGGTGGAACGGCCGCTCCCTGCGCCATACGAAGGTGGCGACCCCGCACGCGTCGGCCTCGGCGGGCAACAGCGCGCAGGCGGGATGCTGCGCCGCAGCGGCGGCCTCGACGTCGAACCCGGCGAACCCGGCGAACCCGGCGAGCACGACCCCCGCCAGCTCCCCTCGCCCGACCGGCACCTGACGGGCCGTCGGGTGGAGCTGGGCCAGCAGAGCCCGGTCCTCGTCGTCGGCCTCCGCGGAGTCGGCGACGGCGAGCACCGGCGCGTACTCCAGCTGGCGCGCCCAGGTGTCCGCGACGGTGCGCTGGTCACTGGGCGCGGCGGCGAGCCCCGCCGCCATGAGGTCGTCGCCGTTGCCGAGGCAGGGCAGGAGCAGCGCCGGGTCGACCGCCGTGACGACACCGCTGAGCACGAGGGTGTCACCGGCGTGCGCGGCGACCACCTCGGCCATCGCCTTGGGCTCGACCGAGTCCCACAGCTCGACGACCGCGAGCCGGGTGAGGCCCGCGTCCGCGAGGTGGTCGAGCTCGGGCACCAGGTCCTCGCGGAGCGCGCAGCACGCACAGTCGTTGACCAGGGGCGCGTCGCCGGTGGAGAGCACGCCCGTGGTGTCGCGGACGGTGCGGACCACGGTGCCGCGCACGGCGGTCGACAGGTCGTGGTGGAGGGCCACGCTGTCGGGGACGGTGGCCAGGAGGTCGTCGACGGCCGCCCTGCGGGCGACCGCATGGAGGCCGCCGACAATCACGACGTCCATGCGGTGCCGCGCGGGCTGCCCGTCGTCGCTGCGGTGCGGCCGGTCCGGGCGCGCCATCAGCGCTTGCCGAACCGGCGCTCGAAGCGCTCGACGCGGCCCGCCGTGTCCATCACACGGGACGTGCCCGTGTAGAAGGGATGGCTCGCGGACGAGACCTCGACGTCGACGACGGGGTAGGTACGGCCGTCCTCCCACTCGATCGTCCTGCCGCCGGTCGCGTTCGCCACCGCCGTCGAGCGGGTGAGGAAGGCGAATCCTGCGGCCTTGTCGCGGAAGACGACGGGGCCGTACGGGGGGTGGATGTCCTTGCGCATGGCGGTCAGCGCTCCTCTCGGAAGTCGACGTGACGTCGGGCCATCGGGTCGTACTTGCGGATGGTGAGGCGGTCGGGGTCGTTACGGCGGTTCTTGCGGGTGACGTAGGTGTAGCCGGTTCCCGCCGTCGAGCGGAGCTTGATGACGGGGCGGAGTTCGTTGCGGGCCATGGGGCTAGTATATGAAAATGACTCCCGTTTTCAATAGGGGGTCTCGCCCCATCGATCGACAGAGAGGTACGTCACCTTGTCCGCCCACTGCCAGCTGACCGGCGCGGAACCCCGCTTCGGCAACAACATCTCCCACTCCCACCGGCGGACACCCCGCCGCTTCGACCCCAACGTCCAGCGCAAGCGGTACTGGCTGCCGAGCGAGGGCCGGTACGTGCGGCTGCGGCTCAGCACGAAGGGGATCAAGACCGTCGACACCATCGGGATCGAGGCGGCCGTCGCCAGGATCCGTGCGCGCGGGGTGAGGATCTGATGGCCAAGAAGAGCAAGATCGCCATGAACGAGCGGCGGCGCGTGATCGTCGCCCGGTACGCCGCGAGGCGTGCCGAGCTCAAGGAGCTCATCCGCAAGCCCGGCACCGGGGACGCCGAACGGCTCGCCGCACAACGGGAGTTGGCGCGTCAGCCGCGTGACGCGAGCGCGACGCGGGTGCGGAACCGGGACAGCGTCGACGGGCGCCCGCGCGGTTATGTGGGGGCGTTCGGGCTGTCGAGGGTGAAGCTGCGTGAGCAAGCGCACGCCGGATATCTGCCTGGGGTGCGCAAGTCCTCCTGGTAGCTTGGCGCGCGATTTCGCCGGGTCGTGACCACCGGCAGCGTCGCTGACATCTCTGACATCGCTCATGCCGCTGATGTCGCTTTGGCTAGGGGGAGTTCACGTGCGTACGTACGTCCGCAGTGTCCGTGTCGGTACCGCGGTGGCGGGTCTTGCCGCCGCGCTCGTGCTGAGCGGGTGCGGGAGCGATGGGGACGGGGATGGGGATGGGGGCGGGGGCGGCGGCAAGAAGGACCGCGGGGCCTCCGGGTCCTCCGGGTCCTCCGATTCGGGCTCGTCCGGTGGTTCGGACGGTGGTTCGGGTGCCAAGGGCGGCAGCCTGGAAGGTACGTGGGTCACCACGGCCGACGGGAAGCCGCTCGCCCTCGCCGTCACCGGGAAGACCGCGACGCTGCTGGGCGAGGACGTGCTGTGCAACGGCACCGCGGGTGACGCGACGGGCTCGCAGGTGATCAGCCTCAAGTGCCCGAAGGGCAGTGCGGACCGCACGACGGGCCGGGTCGAGTCCGTGAACGGCAAGTCGCTGAAGGTCTCCTGGGAAGGCGGGGACAAGGACGAGTTCCTGAAGACGGAGGGCACCAAGCTGCCCGAGGGACTGCCGACGGCGGCGCCTCAGTCCTAACGGGGCCGGGGTGGCTCCGACCCACCGCGCACCACTGCCCGGCCGGGCTTCAACGGGCCGTGGGACCCTCCGGGTTCCGCGGCCCGTCGGCGTCCTGCCGCTTCGCGGCCGAGCCGTCCACCAGCATCGGCGGAGGCGCGGTGTCCAGGGCGTCGGACAGTTCGTCGAGGGTCTCCAGGAGCAGGCCCGCTCCCCTGCGGACCACGCGATCGGGCACGCCCTCGCCGTCCCACTCGTCCAGAGCCGTGCGGACCGCCTCCCACTTGGGCACCCGGCGTTCGCGCAGCGCCTTCGCGCCCTGCTCCGTCGACTTGCGCAGCGCCTCGGCGAGGCGGGCCGCCGCGGGCACGGGGGTGTCGCCCCGCTCGGGCAGATGCGCCTCCATCAGCATGGCGACGCGGCCCAGTTGGGCGAGCGCCTCCTCCGCGTCGGCGGCCGCGGCGCGGGAGAGGCCGCGGTGGCGTACCGGCTCGTCCTTGGCCCGGTTCAGGGCGTCCTGCCAGGCGACGCGGGCGTCGCGGGCGGCGAGCAGGGCCTCGCGCACGTCGGGGCAGGCCTTGCCCGCGGGGTGGGCGTAGCGGTCGACGACCGCGGCGGCGTAACGGCCGTCGGCGACCAGCCAGTCGGCGAGGCGGGTGCGCAGGCGCGGGGTCTCCCAGGCGGGGTAGAGCGCGTACGCGATCATCGCGAGGACGCCGCCGAGCAGGGTCAGGACCACGCGCTCCGGGACGGTCTGCGTCCACTGCTGGCCGCCCATGCCGAGCAGGAACACGACGTACGCGGCCACACAGGCCTGGGCCGCCACCTGGCCCGTGCGCATCAGCAGGTACATCATCCCGGCGCAGAGCACGGCGAGCGCGGCGGACAGCCCCGTGCCGGGGTGGGCCAGCTGGACGAGGCCCGTGGCGAGCGCGACGCCGACGAGGGTGCCGCCGAAACGGGCGACCGCGCGGGAGTACGTCTGGGAGAAGTCCGGGCGCATCACCATGACCGAGGCCATGGGGGCCCAGTAGCCGTGGCCCAGGGGCAGCCAGTGCCCGAGCAGGTACCCCGCGGCGGCCACCGCGGTGACGCGGATCGCGTGCCGGGTGACCGGCGAGTCATGCCGGAAGTCGGCCCGGACGGCCCGGAGAGCGGCAGGAGCCAGCGCGAAGAGGGTGGGCCGGAGGAGGGGGGCGGGCTGGGTGTCGGAGTGGGTGTTGTTGGTGCTGGTGTTGCCTGCTGTCTCCAAGACGTCCTTCAGGAGTGCGACCAGGCGGGTCGCCGCCCGGTACGCCGGGCCCGTGAGGATCGCCCCCGTGTCCGGGGTCTTCAGCGCGCCCAGCGCCGCCGGGGGGATCCTGACCGGCTCGCCGTGCCGGATCGCCCGGGCCGCCGCGTCCAGGACCGCGCCCGCCGCGCCCAGGAGTTCCCGGACCCTGTCCCGCTCCCTGCCCTCCTCCGGGACGCCGACCGCCGGGTCCGCCAGCGAGGCCAGCACCGGGCGGATCCGTTCGGCGACGCCCCGCGCCCCGTGCAGCTCCGCGGGCCGGGTCCGGGCCTGGCGCGCGGTGATCGTCGCCGCGTCGCGCGCCGCCATCAGGGGTTCGGGATCGAAGGCGGCCACCGGGTCGTGGCGGAGCCGCCGCGCGTAGTCCGCCTCGGCCGCCAACGCGTCGGCCAGGGCATCCCTGTGGGCGCCCCATCTGCGTACCGGAAAGAGGACCACCAGCGCCGCCTGCACGCAGCCGCCGACGATCATCATCGCCGCGTGGCCCGCCGCCGCCGCGACCGACGTGGGGATCGTGACCGTCACCAGCATGATCGCCACGTTGGACGACGCGATGATGCCGACCGTGGGGCCCGCCGCCCAGCTCAGGCCCGCCAGGAAGGTCCACAGGCAGAGCAGTGCGAGGAAGAGGAGCAGGTGGGAACCGGTGAGGTAGCCGAGGAAGGTGGAGACGGCGAGGCTGGTGCCGGAGGCCAGGGCCAGCTCCGGACGGGGCCGCCAGCTCCGCTGGAACGTGGCGATGGCCGCCTGGAACGCGCCGAACGCGGAGCTCGCCGCCACCGCGGGGCCGAACAGCGTGAGGCTGACGCCGATGATGACGGCGAGGCCGGCGGCGCCGCGCAGGGCCACCAGGGGTTCCAGACGTTTGCGCTCGACGGTCAGGCCCGAGCGAGCTGTCTCTTTCAGCGCGCGGAGCCAGGTCACTCTGTGATGATACGGGGCATATAGGGCAACACGGAGTGTGGGGCGGGCGTCGGGGTCACGTCACGTTCAGTGCCACCGTCGGATGGAGACGCGCCGCCCTGACGGCGGGGTAGAGCCCCGCCACCATGCCGATGACCAGCGTCGCCGCGAAGCCCGCCGTCAGGGACCAGGGCGGGACCACCGGGGTCCAGTGCCGGGCCAGGGCGAAGGCGTACGTCGCCACCGCGCCCAGCAGCGCGCCCGTCGCGCCGCCCAGCGCCGACAGCAGGAGGGACTCCGTCAGGAACTGCAGCCGTATCGCTCCCTTCGTGGCGCCCAGCGCGCGGCGCAGGCCGATCTCCGCGCGGCGCTCCAGGACCGAGATCACCATCGTGTTGGCGACCCCGACCCCGCCGACCAGGAGCGCCACCGCGCCGAGACCCAGCATCAGGGCGGTCAGGCCCTCGTCCGTCGCCGCCTTCGCGGCCAGCGCGTCCGAGGGACGGGAGACCTTGACCGAGCCCTCGTCGCCGGGGCTGACCGTGCGGGCCAGCACCTCCCGTACGTCCTGGACCGTGTGGTCGGGCGACCGCTCGAAGATCATGGACGGATGCCCGTCGAAGCCGAAGTACTTCTCGGCCGCGGGGAAGCCGACCATCGCGACGCGGTCCAGGGTCGGGACCAGCTCGACGGGCTCCAGGATGCCGATGACGACCACGTACGCGTCGCCCATCATGATCTTCTCACCGGGGGCCGTGACGCCCAGCCGGTCCGCCGCCACCGAGCCGAGAACGGTGACGGGGAGCCTTTCGGATGCGCCGTCCAGCCATCTGCCCGTGCCCACTCGTGCGTTGAGCGCCGTCAGGAGGTCGGTGCGGGCCGCCTGCGTCGTCACGCCCGCGGTCCGTTCCTCGGGGACCACGTCGCTGCGGCGGATGCGGGCGTCGACGTTCCCCGTCGCCGTGGCGTGCCGGACCGGGCCGATGCGCTCCACCATCGCCACCGCGGACTTGGGGAGCGGTACGTCGTTGCCCGTCGCGTCCTTGCCCGCCTCCGCGGTGAGGAGGTTCGTGCCGAGCCGGTCGAGCTTCGCCATCAGGTCCGACTTGCTGGACTGGGAGAGGCCGACGACCGCGACCATCGTGGCGATGCCGATGGCGATGCCGAGCGCGGAGAGGACGACCCGGGTGCGGCGGGCGCGCAAGCTTGCCGCACCGACGCGCAGGATGTCTCCGGGGGAGAGGCGGGCGGGCTTCAAGGGGGTGGTCGTGCGAACGGTGTACTTCTTCGTCATCGGCGCGCCTCTGGTGCTCGGGAGGCCGGGTTCGGGCTCGGGTCCGGGCTCGGGTCCGGACTCGGGCTCGGGCTCGGGTCCGGGATGATCTCGCCGTCCCTGAAGCGGACGCGGCGCGGGAAGGCGTCGGCGATGTCGTGGTCGTGCGTGATCACGCAGATCGTCGTGCCGGTCGCGTTGAGCTCGTGGAGCAGCTCCAGGACGATCGCGCCGGACGCGGTGTCCAGGGCGCCCGTCGGCTCATCCGCAAGGAGGAGGGACGGCTCGCCCACGAGCGCGCGGGCGATCGCCACGCGCTGCTTCTCGCCGCCGGACAGTTCGCCGGGCCGGTGGCCGAGGCGGTGCCCCAGGCGGACGCGTTCGAGCGCCGCGCGGGCGCGGATACGCCTCTCCTTGAGGGGCACTCCCGCGTACAGGAGTCCGTCCGCGACGTTGTCGACCGCGTCGCGCCCTGCCGCGAGGTGGAAGTGCTGGAAGACGAAGCCGATGTGGCGGGCGCGCAGGGCCGAGAGCCGGGCGTCGGTGAGCGCGCCCACGTCGTGGCCCGCGACGCGGACGGTGCCGGACGTGGGCTTGTCGAGCGTGCCGATGACGTTCAGCATCGTCGACTTGCCGGAGCCGGAGGGACCGACGATCGCGAGGAGCTCGCCCGAGTGGACGGTGAGGCTCACACCGCGCAGGGCGTGCACGTCACCGGCGTACGACTTGGTGACGTCCCGGAGTTCGATGAGGGGGGTTCTGGAGGTCGGGTGCCCGGTCATGGCTTCGCCACCCCGACCTTCGTGCCCTCCGCGATGCCGGAACCGCTGACCTCGATCCTGCCGTCGGCAGTCATGCCCGTCGTCACCCGCACCATGCGCGACGTGCCGTCGCGGACCGTCTGGAGGCCGTAGCCACCGTTCGCGCCGCGCAGGGCCACCACCGCCTCGACCGGGACCGTGAGCACGTTCTCGCGGGACTCGCTCACGAACTTCACGTTCGCCGTGGCCTTGCCGTCCTCGCCCGCCGCCACCGACCGGCCGCCGTCCAGCGTCACCTCGACCGTGATGCCCTCGGCGGACCCGCCGCCCTCGGCCCCCTCCCGCTCCTCCGGTCTCGCCGTGCCCGTGACCCGGCCCGGTTCCGTCCTGCCGCTGGGCAGCGTGACCTCGACCTTCGTGCCCCGCGCGGTCAGCGACGCGTCGGACTCGTCGAGCACGGCCCGGACGACGGGCTTCGTCGACGCGACGGTGAGGACAGGACCGTCCGGGCCGACCGGGTCCGCAAGCGCCGCGTCCGCCGAGACCACCTTCACCTGGTCGGGCTGGAAGACCACGTCTCCCTTGCCCACCCGGCCCGTCGGCGTGCGGTTGAGGGACTTCTGCCACCGCTTGACGGCGGCCTCGGTCGCCGCGTCGAAACGCGGGTCTACGTAGAGGCCTGCTCCGAGACCGAGGGCGACCAGATTGCGCTCCAGTTGGAGCACGTCGCTGCCGCGGTCCCCCGCCTTCATCTCGCGGAACGCCGGGACGGGCCCGTACAGAAGGGTCACCGGTTTGTCGTCCCGTTCGTAGAGGGCCTGGCCGCGCGCGACCGTGGCGCCCTCCCGCGCGGCGACCGTGACCGTCCCCTCGACCGGCGACTTCACGGCACGCCGCCCCGCGAAGTCGATCTTCCCGTCGACGGTCTCGGACTTCACGAGGTCGGTGCGGGTCACCGTGGCGGTGGCGGACGGCAGTCCGGCCCGCCCGCGCCCAGCGCCCGACTCCTCCCCCGCGATGACGAGGACACCCGCCCCGACCGCCGCGGCGGCCAGCACGGCCACACCGGCCAGGAATCCCGTACGGCGTCGCATCACTGCATGCCGTCCAGGCCTTCGAGGAGCTTGCCCTTGCAGGCCTCGCGGGCCGCCTTGTACGCGGGCGAGTCGCGGTCCATCGACGGGTCCGTGGGGTTCGCCTCGCCGCCGGGCATGACGTTGCCGCCGGACATCGTGGGGTTGGCGAACTTCGACATGCCGTTCTCCCGCATGCACTTGGCGTGCGCGAGCATCGACTCGTAGTCCTTCTGGGCGTCGCGCTCGGGCTCCAGGTTCATGGCGGCCCTCAGCTCCGGGACGCAGACGCCGTTCTTGCCGCCCTTGTACTCCTCGCCGTTCCCGTCCGGGTCGACGACCTTGTCGACCTCGGGCCAGTCGAGGTAGCCGCTCAGTTTCGGGTCCGGGAAGTCCTTCACGCCTGCCTTGGCGCGCATGCACTGGACGTACTTCAGCTGGGCGTCGTAGAAGGCGCTCTTGCCCTCGGTCTTGTTGCTGTCGCCTTCTCCCCCGTTGCTCTTGCCCGTCCCCTTGGACTCGTCCGGGACCGAGGCGACACCGGCATCCTTCGCCCCGCCGCCGTCACCTCCCCCGCAGGCCGCCGAGAACACCAGGACGGGGAGGGCGACGAGGCCCGCGATGCGAAGGCGATGGAGGCGGTGGAGGCGGTGGAGGCGGTGGAGGCGGCGGCGGGCGGTCGCATCGGCCGGGGTGTGTGTGCGCATGGTCATGGCGGCAATGTGCCGCCGCCACATGGTGGTCGTTCCACGGGCGCATGGTGGACGCGTAACGCCACATGATGAACACGTAACAATGCCCCGCGGCGCCGAGATCTCCGCCCCAACCCGTCCTGAACTGGGCAAACCCTCGCCCATAATCGTCGGCATGCCCCGAGTCCCCCATGTGTTGCTGATCGAGGACGACGCGTCCGTACGCGACGGAATGGAGCTCGTGCTGCGCCGCCACGGGTACGCCGTCGACACCGCCGCCACCGGTGAGGACGCCCTCGCGCTGCTCGCCAGGCCCGCCGGCCACGACGTCGAACTCGCCGTGCTCGACCTGATGCTGCCCGGCATGGACGGCTTCGAGGTCTGCCGCCGGATCCGCGCCACCGGGTCGACGATCCCCGTCGTCATGCTCACCGCGCGCGGCGACGACAGCGACATCGTGCGGGGACTGGAGGCGGGCGCCGACGACTACGTGGTCAAACCCGTGACCGCACCCGTCCTGGAGGCGCGGATCCGGGCGGCACTGCGGCGGGCGGAGCCGGTGCGGGTGCGGCCCGGCGAGGACACGTACGCCGGACTCGTCATCGACCGCGCCGGGCTCACCGTCACCAAGCGCGGCGCGCCCATCGCCCTGCCGCCGACCGAACTGCGGGTCCTGCTGGAGCTCTCCGCCTCACCGGGGCAGGTGTTCAGCCGCGAACAGCTGCTGCGTTCGGTCTGGGAGCACGACTTCCTCGGGGACTCGCGGCTCGTGGACGCGGCGGTCGGGCGGCTGCGGGCCAAGATCGAGGACCTGCCCGCCAAGCCGGTGTTCGTGCAGACGGTACGGGGCTTCGGGTATCGGTTCGGGCCGGTATGAGGGCGAAGTGGAAGGCGTGGGGCGGGCTGCGGGGGCGGCTCGTCGTCGCGTTCGTGCTGGTCGCGGTCGTCAGCGCGGTCACCGCCACCGGGCTCGCCTACCGCGAGTCCCGCAACGCCGTCCTGGAACGCAAGCAGGACGCGGTGCGCACCGACTTCAAGAACCGCGTCGACCAGGCCTCCGCCGACCTCGCCATGCCGCCCGACGAGGTCTCCCTCACCCGCTTCGCGGTCGGCGTCGCCGAGGGGCTCGGGGACACGGTGGTCGTCGCCGAGTACCGCACGCTGACGGCGTCCTCCGACGCGTCGGCCGACCGGACGCGGATCTCGGGCTCGCTGCGCGACGCCGTACGCACCCGGAACCGGATGAGCCTCCAGCGGGTCGACCGGCACGGCAGCCCCTACCTGGTGGTCGGCACGCCCGTCACCTTCGACTCCGGTTCGCCGTCCGGGCTCGACATCTACGCCATCAGCTCGCTGCGTGCCGAACAGGACGACACCGCGGGGATCCTCGACGCCGTGCGGGACGGGCTGCTGCCGGTCCTGCTGCTCACCGTCGCGCTCGCGCTGCTCGCCGCGCGTACGGTGCTGCGGCCCGTACGGGAACTGGGCCACGCGACGCGGCGGCACGCGGCCGGTGACCTCGCCTCACGTGTCGTGGTGCCGCGGGGGCGGGACGAACTCGCGGATCTGGCACGGGACTTCAACCGCACGGCGGAGGCCCTCGAAACGTCCGTCGCCGAGCTGCGGGAGCAGGAGGCGAAGGCGCGGCGGTTCGTCGCCGACGTCTCGCACGAACTGCGCACGCCGCTCGCCGCGATGACGATGGTCGCCACGGTCCTCGACGAGGACGCCGGACAGCTGCCGCCCGACGCGGCACACGCCGCCCGCACGGTCAGCGCGGAGACGGCACGGCTCGCGCGGCTCGTCGACGACCTGATGGAGATGTCCCGCTTCGACTCCGGCGCGGCACGCCTCAACCTCGGCGAGGTCGACCTCGCCGAGACGGTGCGGAACACGTTGGCGCTGCGCGGCTGGACGGGGCGGGTGCGGGTACGGGCCGAACTCCCGGACGGTGTACGGGCGGTGGTCGACCCGCGCCGCGTGGACGTGGCCGTCGCCAACCTCGTGGGGAACGCGCTGCGGCATGGGGGCGAGCCGGTGACGCTGACGCTGGCCGCGGGGTCGGGGGGCGTGGGTTCGGCGGACGTTGGCTCGGGGGACATTGGCTCGGGGGGCCTGGGCGATCGCGACTGGGTGACCGTCGAGGTCGCCGACCGTGGGCCCGGCCTCGCCCCGGACGTCCTCCCCCACGTCTTCGACCGCTTCTACAAGGCGGACAGCGCGCGGACGCGGTCGGAGGGCAGCGGCCTCGGCACGGCCATCGCGCTGGAGAACGCGCGGCTGCACGGGGGCACGATCGAAGTGGCCAACAGGCCGGACGGCGGCGCGGTGTTCACGCTGCGGCTGCCGTGGCGGCGCGGCGAAGGGGCCGAGTGATGACTCTCGTACGTCCATATCCACGTCCGCGTCCACATCTGCGTCTGCGTCCACATCTGCGTCTGCGTCCACGTCTGCGCAGAAGAAGTGCGGGGGTTGCTCTGGCCGCGGTCGCGCTGGGCCTCGCGGGGTGCGGGGTGCAGCCCACCGGGGTGGTGGACGCGGGCGAGGCGGCGGGCGGGCTCACCAAGGGCCTGCGGATCTACTTCGTATCCGAGACGGGTCGGCTCGAAGGAGTGACCCGCGCCTTGCCGATCCGCGAACCGGCGGCAGTCATCAAGCTGTTGATGTCGGGCCCCTCGAAGGCGGAACAGCAGGCGGGACTCACCACGCTGATCGACAGCGGCCGGTTCGACGTCACGGGGAAGGACAACCGGATCACGGTGCGGACCCCCGACCTCGTCCTCGACCCCGCCGCCGTCGACGACCGCAACCGCACCGGCCAGCTGGTGTGCAGCCTGGCACGGGCGCGGGCCGTCCTCGACGAACGGGGGCGAACGCGGCCGGACGACGTGCGGGTGACGGTGATTCCGGAGGGGGGCGGGGAGTTGGGACCGTACGTCTGCTCGGACTTCTTGAAGTAGGGCCCGGAGACGCCGGACGCCCGGGGCTCAGAGGGGTCCCAGATACTCCGCGACGGCGCGGCCGAACGACGGCGGGCGGCGGGCGGCGGGCGCGAGACGTACATCGCGTGGAGCGCCGATCCCGCGACCTCCAGCGGAAGACCGGACAGCGCCATCCGGTGGTTCCTCGCGCTGTGTCACCGCTCGGTGATGTGCTGGTCGCGCGCCGCCTGGTAGATGCGGCCGTTACCGGTGGCGCGGGCCTGCATGTGGATGCCCCCGTCGACCTGCTGAGTGCCGCTCTCCCTGGCCAGGCGGGCCAGGAGGGCCTCCAACTCCGCCGCGGCCTGCGGGTGTTCACTCAGGAGCGTCATCGCCCTGGCGCACCAGTGGCCCTCCAGGCGTGCGGTCATTCCGCGGCCGTCGCCCTCCGCCGCCTCCAACGCCGTGCGGCGCGACGCCTCCAGCTCGCGGTCCACGTCGTCGGCCGCCTCCGGCTGGAAGCGGCGCCAGAGCGCCACCACGCCGTCCTTGGCCTGCTGCCAGCCGTCGGTCACCAGGAGGGTGACGACGGACGTACCGGCGGTGCCCGCCAGAGTGAGCAGATACGGATCCATACGGTGGCCCCCGAGGTCCCGGCCCAGCAACAGGGCGTGCGCACCAGGGTAGTTGAACTGCCCTTCCGTAGAAGCGTGTTGGCCGGTGCTCGTTTTCGTTCAGGGCAGTGCGGGGCCCCGGCCGCGCGGGGTCACGTGGGCGCGGTCGGCGGCGGCCGTGCCGTGGTTCCAGCCCTCGGCGTCCGTCACTCCCCGCACCCGCGTCGTGGTCGTCTCGGGGAACATCTGCTCGGCGCGATCGGTGACGGCGACGTCGCGCGCGGCCAGCACGGGGAGCAGCGCGGCCGCGCCCTGCGCCTCCCCTGCCGCTTCCCTCACCGCGTGCTCGCCCGCCTCGGCCAGGCGTGTGCCGATGCGGTTCGCGTACGCCATCAGGAACGCCTGCCGGAACGTCTTCGTGCGCTTGCGACCCCCGGCACGCTGGCCCGCCTCCGCCTTGGTCATCGCCGCGGTGCCCTGCACCAGGAGGGAGGTGTGGAGGAGTTCGACCGACTCCAGGTCGGATTCGAAGCCGACGACGGTCGAGAAGCCGTACGCCTCGTTCCACACCGCGCGGCAGTGGTTCGCGGCGGCGACCGCGTCGAGCAGGATCGCCTTCGCCGTCTCGTACGGGGCGTCCACGCCGATGCGGCAGGCGCCAGGGACGTCCTTCGCGTGGGTGCGGGCCGCGAGGAGCGCCTCGTCGAGCGAGTGCCGCGCCATCAGCTCCTGCGCCTTGGCGGTGAGCGCCTCGGCCTCCTCCGGGTAGCCGGTCGCCTCGGCCTTGGCGAGGAGGGCGCGGATGCGGGTGAGCGTGCGGGGCTCGCCGTGGACCGGGCCGGGGACGGCGTCGCCGGGCGGCGGGCCCGCCGGTTCGATCGGGGGGAGGCGCAGGAGGAGGCGGTAGAGCTGGAGGTGGGTGGTGGCGCGGGTGAAGCGGTCGCGGGCGGGCTCGCCGGTGGGCCCGAGGTCGGCGAGCTGGGCGGGCCAGCGGGGCGGGAGGTGGGCGTAGCGGGCGGTCTCCTCGCGGATGAGGTCCGCGGTCAGGCGTACGTGCGGGTCGTCCAGGTCGCGGCGGACCAGGCGGATCACGTCGGCGGGCTGCCAGCCGTGGCGCCAGGCGCGGTGCAGGTACTCCTCGCCGCGGCGGCGCAGGTCGGCGTCCGTCTCGGGGGCGGCCGCCAGGAGGGACGCTCCGGTGTCCAGACCGTCGTCGCCGTCGCCGTACAGCGCCGCCGCGAACGCCCTGTCGATCACCGATTCCATGAGGTCAGGGTATGTGGGATCGGGGGAGACCCCGGGCGGGACCTCTGCCCCGCCCCCTGAAATCATCCACAGCCTGTGGATGAGTTCAGCTGTCGCCGCCCTCGTCGATCAGGCGGCGCACCTCTCGGTCGACCATGCCGAGCCGTGCCTCGGCGACGAGCGGTACGGCGCGGCGCTGCCGACGTGCCTCGTGCACGTCGATGTCGACCGTCACCAGGCCCGGCTCCCACTTCGGGGCCTGCGCGACGACCGTGCCGCGCGGGTCGACGACGCGGGAGCCTCCCCAGAACGTCGCGCCGTTCTCGTTGCCGACCCGGTTCACGAAGACGACCCAGCACTGCAGCATGCGGGCGGTGTACGAGAGCAGTGTGTCCCAGTACAGACCGGTATCCATGGCCTCGGGGTCCAGGCTCGCCGCGCTGTTCGTCGGTACGACGATGACCTCGGCGCCGTCCTGCACGGCGAGCCACGGGAGCACCGGCTGCCACGCGTCGTTGCAGATGAGAGTGGCGGCGCGGCCGTGCCCGCCGGGCAGGTCGTACGCGCGCAGGTGCTGGCCCGGGCTGACGTGCTTGCGTTCCTCCCACGCCAGGTAGTTGGGGAGGTACAGCTTCCGGTGGGCGTGCAGGAGGCGGCCGTTCGCGTAGTACGCCGCGGTGTTGTACGCGCGCAGGGCGGTGTGCTCGTGGAGGCCCACGAGGATGTCCGGGCCGTCCGGGCCCGCGGCGTCCCGCAACGCGAGCAGGCGCGGGTCGTCCGTCGTGATCGACGAGTCCTTCTCCAGGCCGCCCAGGTGGTAGCCGTGCAGGCTCAGCTCCGGGAAGACGACGAGGTCTGCGCCCTGGCTCGCGGCCTGGGCGATGTGGTCCCGCGCGGTCTCCAGGTTCTGCCCGACGTCACCCAGGGCGCAGTCGGTCTGTGCCAGCGCGACTCGCATGCGACGAGCTTTGCAGCGGTGATCGCTCCCCGCACGCGGGGGTCCTCCGGACGGGGTGGGGTCCTTGGTGCGCCCCCTGCGACGCCCTGCCAGGTAGGAGCCCAAGCCCGCCGCTCCGCGGCGGATGTTCCCCAACCCACCCACCCGTTTGCCCCGCGACGTCCTGCGGGAGTAGGGACCTCAAGCCCGCCGCTTCGCGGCGGATCCATCCCACCCACCCACCCGTTTGCCCCGCAACGTCCAGCGGGAGTAGGGGCCCGGGGTTGCCCCGCCGTGGGCAGGGCGGGGGTGGCTGGGAGACCCCCGCAGCCGTCAGCAGGGTCAACAGCCGGGCCCGAGGCTGCCCCCACCGGGCCGCAGCCGCGGACGACACGGGAGGGGACGCGGGGGTATGTGCGCACGGAGCACCAAGCACACCCTGACAGCCGGAAGGTCTTCAGGCGCGGCGCAGGGATAGCGAGTACGTACATACCCCCGCGGCCCCGCACCCACAAGCAGCCAGCAGGCACAAGCACCCACCGGGCCGCACCCGCGAAGGGCCCCACACCCACCGACGGGCCACAGGCGCAACCCGCCCCACCTGCCCGCAGCCGCGCACGAGACGCCCCCCAACCGAACCCCAAGCGCAGCCCCCCCCCACCCCCCACCCAAGGCGACCCGCCAGCAATGTCAGTGCCGGGTGCGAGACTCGCCCCATGGGTCGGCGGTGGGTCATTGGCGTTGCCGAGGGCGGAGGAGCTGAGCTCGTCGTTCTCGGGGACGACGGCCTGCCCGCGGGCCCCGTCGTCCACGAGCCCGACCTCGCCGAAGCCGTCCGGAAGCGGCCGGACGTGGACCGATGGGTCTGGCGGTCCACCGCCGAGATCTACCCGCGCCTCCTCGCCTCCGGCACCCGAGTAGACCGCTGCTATGACATCGAGGCCGCCGAGCTCCTCCTCCTGGGCCACGAGGGCCGCCTGGGCGAGCCCCGCTCCGCCGCCGCAGCCCTCGCCAGGCTCCGCCACACCCCCGTACCCCCCGACCCCCCACCCCGCGCCGCCGAGCCCGGCACCCAGGACTCCCTCTTCGAGCCCCGCCCCGGCGGCACCCCCGTCACGCTCGAAGAGCTCGTCGAGGTGCACGCCGAGCAGCAGCGAAGACACGACGCCACCGCCCACCCCGGCCGCATGCGCCTGCTCACCGCATCGGAGTCCGCGGGCATGCTGGTGGCCGCCGAGATGAACGCCGCGGGCCTGCCCTGGCGCGCCGACGTCCACCGCGAGCTCCTGAACGAAATGCTCGGCGAGCGGTATGCGGGCCGGGGCGAGCCCCGTCGCCTCGCCGAGCTCGCCGACGAGGTGTCCGCCGCGTTCGGCCGCCGCGTCCGCCCGGACCTGGCCGCGGACGTCGTCAAGGCCTTCGCGCAGGCCGGTATCAGGGTGAAGTCGACGCGCCGCTGGGAGCTGGAGGAGCTCGACCACCCCGCGGTGAAGCCCCTCATCGAGTACAAGAAGCTGTACCGCATCTGGACGGCCCACGGCTGGAGCTGGCTCCAGGACTGGGTGCACGACGGCCGGTTCCGCCCCGAGTACACCCCGGGCGGCACGGTCAGCGGCCGCTGGACGACCAACGGCGGCGGGGCGCTGCAGATCCCCAAGGTGATCCGCAGGGCCGTCGTCGCCGACCCGGGATGGCGGCTCGTCGTGGCCGACGCCGACCAGATGGAGCCGAGGGTCCTCGCCGCGATCTCCCGCGACCGGGGCCTGATGGAGGTCGCGGGCAGCGAGGAGGACCTGTACACCCGCCTGTCCGACCGCGCCTTCTCCGGCGACCGCGAGCACGCGAAGATCGCGCTGCTCGGCGCGGTGTACGGGCAGACGTCCGGCGACGGCCTGAAGAACCTCGCCGCGCTCCGCCGCCGCTTCCCGCTGGCCGTCGCGTACGTAGACGACGCGGCGAAGGCGGGTGAGGAGGGCAGGCTCGTGCGGACCTGGCTGGGCCGGACGAGCCCACCGGCGGCGGGCGCCGGGGAGGACGACGAGGCGGGCATCCCGCAGGAGGCCCCGGCCCAGGGACAGTCGGCGGCAGGTGGCGGCGATGCGGGCCCCGGCTCCTCCGACGGAGAGTTCACTCCTGGGTACGCCTCGACCAACGCCCGCGCCAGAGGCCGTTTCACGCGCAACTTCGTCGTGCAGGGCAGCGCGGCGGACTGGGCGCTGCTGATGCTGGCCGCCCTGCGGCGGACGATCGCGGAGGGCGGGTTCCGGGCCGAGCTCGTGTTCTTCCAGCACGACGAGGTCATCGTGCACTGCCCCGCGGAGGAGGCGGAGACGGTGGCGCGCGCCGTCCGCGAGGCGGGTGATCTCGCGGGCCGGATCGCGTTCGGGGAGACACCGGTCCGCTTCCCGTTCACCACGGCGATCGTGGAGTGCTACGCGGACGCGAAGTGACTCCACGACGTAACTCGACGGCGTGACTCGACGGCGTGACTACGACGTACCCGCTAAGCCGTCAGCAGCGCCCTGAGTTCGTCGGCCACCTTGCTGTCGGTGCCGTCCAGCGCCCGAAGCGCCGTCCGCCACTGTTCGTACGCCTCCTGTTCGCGCCCCGCCGCGTGGAGAAGGAGCCCGCGCTGGTGGCGGGCGAGGCCGGTCATGTGGGTGTCGCCGCGTTGTTCGGCGCGGTCGAGGAGGACCGCGCACTCGCGCGTCGCGTCCGCGGCTCGGGAGAGGCCGTGCAGGGCGCGGACCAGGCCGAGGCGGGCCTGGGACGCGCCGTGCCAGTCCTCGTACTCGCCGTGGAGGCGCAGGCTCTCCTCGAAGTGGTCGAGCGCGGCGGCCGGTTCGCCGAGGGTGAGATGGGCGTAGCCGATGTTGCAGTGGGCGGACTGCCGTACGACGGCGTGCCCGATGGTGTCGCCGATGGCGAGGCTGCGTTCGTGGTGGGTGATGGCGGCGCGGGCGTCCGTGTGCTCGTACAGGTTGCCGAGATGGCTGAGGGTGATCGCCTCGCTGAGCGGGTCGGCGAGTTCCTTGGCGAGGTCCAGGCTCTGGTGGAGGGACTCGGCGGACTCGGCGTGGCGGCCCAGGCCTTCGAGGAGGAGACCGCGGTTGTTGAGGCCGCGGCGTACGCAGGACACGAGGCCGAGCGCACGCCAGAGGGTGAGGGCCTCGTCGTTCAGGGCGAGGGCCTCGCTGCTCCGCCCCGACATGAAGTGCAGGCCCGCGGCGTCGGTGAGGGCCTGGGCCTCGGCGGCGGTGTCGCCCTGGCGGCGGGCGGCGTTCAGGGCGAGCGTGCCGAGCGCGGCCAGTTCGGTGAGGCGGCCGCGGCGCTGGAGGTACGGGAAGAGGCAGCGGACGAGGACGGGGAGCAGACCTGCGGAGTCGTGGTGCCGTTCGGTGAGGGCGAGGATGTTCGCGAGTTCGGTGTCGCCCCAGGCGAAGGCGGCCTCGGCGGAGAGGGGCGGGCCCGCGTCGGCGTCGTCCCGGCCGGGGCGTGCGAGGCGGGATTCCACGCCGCGCAGGCGGTCCGTGCGGTCCAGGCCCGCGGGCAGGATGGCCAGGAGGGTGCGCCGGGCGGACTCGGCGTACCAGCGGAAGGCCTCCTCTACGAGGTCCACGCCTGCACCCACGTCGCCCGCCGCCGTCTCCCTCGCGAAGTCGCGTACGAGATCGTGCGGGGTGTAGCGGCCGTAGGACGTCTCGTCGAGGAGGGCGACGTCGACGAGACGGTCCAGGGCCGCGCCCGCACGCAGTTCGCCGGTGCCCAACAGGCGGGCCAGGAGCGGCACTCCGTACGTCGGCAGGTCGACCGCGCCGATCCGGGCGAGGGCGAGGGCCGCATCGCGGTCGGCCTCGCGGTCGGAGGTGCGCAGGGCGTCGAGGGCGACGGCGAGGGAGCGGCGCACGCTCAGGTCGTCGTACTCCAGGTGGTGCAGGCGGCCGCCGCTGACGGTGAGGAGTTCGGCGAGGGCGTCGGGGGTGAGGGCGCGGCGGGCGGCGAGACGGGCGGCGACGATGCGCAGGGCGAGGGGGAGGCGGCCCGCGAGTTCGACAAGGGGATGTCCGGCGTCGAGCCCGGCGCGGCCGGAGACGGCGCGCAGGAGTGCGGCGCTGTCCCCGTCGGAGAGGGGGGCAAGCGGGAAGCGGTCCGCGCCGTCGAGGGCGGTCAGCGGCGAGCGGCTGGTGACGATGACCGCGCAGCCGGGCCCCGCGGGCAGGAGGGGCCGCACCTGGGCGGCCGTCGCGGCGTCGTCGAGGACCATGAGCGTGCGGGTCGGCGCGAGCAGCGAGCGGAGCAACGCGCTTTCCGCCGCGGGGTCTTCGGCGCCGTCCGGGGCGCACCGGGGCTCGGCGCCGAGGTCGCGGAGGAGCGCGGCGAGGGCCTGCCCCGGGGTGAGCGGGGTCGTGCCGGGCGTGGCGCCGCGCAGGTTGACGTAGAGCTGTCCGTCCGGGAACTCCTCCCGCAGCGCGTGCGCGACGTGCACGGCGAGCGCGCTCTTGCCGACACCGGCCATGCCGGAGACGACGGCGACGCGTCGGCCTCCGGTCAGGGCGAGCCGAAGGGACCGCACGGTGTCGTGGCGTCCGGTGAAGTGGGCGGGGTCCGGAGGGAGTTGGGCGGGCCGAGCAGGGTCGACCGACCCGACGTTGCCCCGGCCGTCGGGTTCACCCTGCCCCTCGGAGCGGGAAGGCGCGCACTCCGCCGCGGCCTCTGACTGCCCCAACCCTTCGGGCGCTCCTACGACTTCAGACGCCCGCGACGCCCCCGACGTCCCCGCCGTCCCCCGCAACACCTCCCGATGCGCGTCCCGCACTCCCGCCCCCGGCTCCACGCCGAGCTCCTCGACCAGCCTGCGGCGCAGTTCGCGGTGGACTGCGAGGGCCTCCGCCTGACGGCCCGTGCGGTGGAGCACCAGCATCAGCTGGCGGTGGAAGACCTCGTGGAGGGGGTACTCCGCGACGAGGGAGGCCAGTTCGGGCGCGAGCGCGGCGAGGCCGGTGCCGAGTTCCAGTTCGGCGTCGTAACGCCACTGCAGGGCGAGGAGGCGTGCCTCTTCCAGGCGCGGTACGAGGGGGTGGCCGTCCAGCGAGTCGGGGAGGCCGCTCAACGGCGTGCCGCGCCACAGCGCGAGCGCATCCGTGGCGCAGGCCGCCGCCCGTGCCCAGTCCCGCTCCGCGTGCGCGGTCCGCGCCTGCCTGACCAGGCGCTCGAAGACCCGGACGTCCAGCTCGCCCTCGCCGACCCGGAGCCGGTACCCCGGCGGGACCGCGTGCAGCCGCTGCGGGTCGTCGAGGAGGCGGCGCAGCCGGGTCACGTGGTTCTGGAGGGACGCCTGCGCGGACGCGGGCGGGAAGTCGCCCCAGAGGGCTTCCTTGAGCGCGCTGAGGGAGACGGTCCTGTCCGGTTCGAGGAGCAGCGCGGCCAGCAGGGCGCGCCCCTTCGCGCTGCGCACGGGGTGCGGGACGCCCTCGGCGTCGTACACGGCAGGCGCCCCGAGCAGACCGAACCGCAGTCCGCATCGCTCACTCAACGCCGTCTCCCCGTGCCGTACTGCCATGTCCCGCAGTGGGTACCGGAGGACCGTTGGCCACATGTTAGCGATCTGTTGGCGTGGCCTGATCTGATCGCCGCATCGGACCTGGCCCGCCGGTACTCGCGCACAGCGCGTAGCTCGGGGGAGTGTCGCCGCCGCGGCCGGGTCCGTAGCAGAGAGAGCCCCGGTCGGCGGAGGTGAACGACCGGGGCTTTCGCGCTGCCTACGCAGTACCACCCACACGGTCTTGCCCACGCGGCTCTCCACCGAGCTGGTCGGCGCTCACCCCCACCGGCAGCCGCACCGTGAACAGCGATCCCTTCCCCGGGATGCTCTGCGCCGACACCGTCCCGTCGTGCGCCTCCACCAGTTTCCGCACGATCGACAGGCCGAGCCCGCTGCCGCCCGTCGCACGGGTCCGCGACTTGTCCGCGCGCCAGAAACGGTCGAAGACGTGCGGCAGATCGGCGGACGCGATGCCGGTGCCCGTGTCGGCGACCTCGATCAGCACCGCATCGGACGTGGTGCGGCAGCTGATGCGGACGCTGCCGCCCTCGGGGGTGTGGCGGACGGCGTTGGAGACGAGGTTGCCGATCGCCTGGCGCAGCCGCAGCGGGTCGGCCGTCACCCACGGGTCGCCGAACGCGGTGGCTCTGAGCCGCACGCCCGCGCCGTCCGCGCGCGCCTGGTGCGCCGCGGCGACCTGGTCGGCGATCTCGGCGGCGCGCACCGGCTCGCGGTGCAGTCGGAGCGTACCGGCGTCGGCGGCCGCCAGGTCCTGGAGGTCGTCGACGATGTGCTGGAGCAGCAGGGCCTCTTCGAGGAGCGAGGTGACCAGTTCGGGGTCGGTGTCGACGACACCGTCCTCCGCGGCCTCCAGCCAGCCGCGGATGTTGGACAGCGGGGTGCGCAGTTCGTGCGCCACGTCGCTGACCATGGCTTTTCGCTGTTCCTCCAGCGCCTTCCGGTGGGCCGCCATGTCGTTGAAGGCGGCGGCCAGCTGGCTGATCTCGCCCGCCGAGCGGGTGGCGCGCTCGGGGACCGGCTCACTCGACTCACCGGCCTTCATGCGCCGCGTCGCGGTGGTGAGCGCGCGCAGCGGCCGGGTCAGCCGGGTCGCGGCGAGCGCGGTGACGGCGACCGTGACGGCGAGGACGGCGGCGGCGAGCCCGGCCAGGCGGATGGTGTTGGCCCGGGAGAGGCTGAAGCCGGGTGTGCTCCGGGAGCCGTCGGAGCTGGTGATGAAGAGCAGCGCGGGCGACGAGACGTAGGGGCCGAGCTGTTCGCGGCGCGCGGTGTCGACGCAGGACGCGGTGACGGCGGTGGTGGCCTCCGGCCCGACGGCCCCTGCGTACGGACGGATCGCCGTGGGCTCGCCGCCGGGACCGTCGGGACCCACGGCGGGGATCGCCCCGACGGTGGCGGCGACCGGCTTCGGACCGGCCCGCCCCTCCAGGTCGAGGCCGACAGGGACGGGGTCGAGGCCCTGCCGCTTGAGGCAGGCGCCGGTGAGGGAGTTGAGCTTCTTGAGGGCCTTCTGCTCGGTCTCGGTGGGCATTTCGAGGGGCGGCGTACGGCACTGGGTCTGCAGGAACTCGCCCGGGTCGTTGTCGACCCTGATGGTGGGGCGTCCGCTGGGGCCGACGACGACCTGGGGGTTCATGCCGAGGTCCGTCAGACAGGCCGCGCGTCGGTCGGTGGCTTCCTTCAGCCGCGTACGTTCCGCCTTGGTGAGGCGGTAGGGGCCGACCGCACGGGGGTCGATGCGGTCGGCCGTGGCGTCCTCGTCCGACGACTGCTCGTCCGCGCGGCCCGGGGCCAGCGCGCTGTCGACGGCGAGCGGGTCGAGGACGGCGGAGGCGGTCGGGGGGAGGGGGGCGGGCTTGGTGTCGTCCTTGGGGGAAGTGGACTTGGAGGCCTCCGGATCTGCGGGTCCCCTGGCCGAGCCGTCCTTGCCTCCCTTACCGCCCTTGGCCCCCTCCCCCTGCCCTTGGCCGCCCGCCTGCGAGCCGCCCCGCTTCGGAGGGGCCGCCGAGTCCGCGATGACCTTGCGCTCCTGCGTGGTGAGGGCGATGCGACGGCCGGTCTGCCGGGACAGGTCACGGACGGCTTCGTCAGCACCCCGCCACTGCGGAGCGCCCGCGCCGACGCCGAGGAGCCTGTCGTAGATGCGGGTGTCGTCGGCGAGGACCTGCCCCTGCTCCTGCCGGAGCGCGCCGGACGTGGTCTGCGCGGCGAGCCACGCGGTGGCGGCGATGGAGCCGATGGAGACCAGCACGGAGACGGCGAGGAGACGGGCCAGCAGGCTCTTCCGGAGCGGAACGTCACGCGCCACGCCGCGCCCCCGCCTCACCGGCACCCACGCGACCGCCGTCCGCACCCGCACCTACGTCCGAAGCCGCACCCGCGTCCACACCCGCACCCGTCAGCTTGTAACCGACCCCGAAAACCGTCAGAAGTCGGTCCGGGCGGCGCGGGTCGGATTCGATCTTCTTGCGGAGGTTGAGGACGTGCACGTCGACCGTGCGCGCGGATATGTAGCCCGACGATCCGTGGATCCGGTCGAGCAGCTGCGGCCGGGTGAAGACGCGGTCCGGCTCCTCCGCGAGAACGGTGAGCAGCTCGAACTCGCCCGGCGTGCACTCGACGTGCCGTCCGTCGACCGTCACCTCGTGCCGCAGCGGATCGACGACGAGGCCGCCCACGCGCAGGATCCGCCGGTCGGTGCCGGGCAGCGGCGGGTGGATGCCGCCCGCGCGGCGGAGCAGCGTCCGTACCCGGGCCATCAGCTCGCGCGGGCTGTACGGCTTGGTGAGGTAGTCGTCGGCGCCCGTGTCGAGGCCCATGAGGAGGTCGTCCTCGGTGGAGCGGGCGGTCAGCATCAGGACCGGGAGGCGGGCCAGTTCGGCGGGCCCGTTCCCGTCCCGGAGGAAACGGGTGACCGCGAGGCCGTCGGTGCCCGGCATCATCACGTCGAGGATCAGCAGGTCCGGCAGCCGCCGCCGCACCTCGGCGAGCGCGGCGGACCCGTCATGGACGACGGCGACCTCGTGGCCCTCGCGTTCCAGATAACGGCGGACCAGCTCGGCCTGTTTCTCGTCGTCCTCCGCGACCAGGACAAAAGCGCACATGGCGTTGAGGATAGGCACCGCCCATCCGGTTCCGGTAAGGCAAATGGGATCGGGACGGCGGCCTGACAGGATCCTCATAAGTGGCTGCCACTCTGAGCCGGGCCCTATCGCCCTCCTGACGAGAGCTCTCCGTTCGTCCAGGCGTAGGCCGTGTTCCCCTGGAGCGCGACCCGGTACTGGTAGCGGTCCCCGCACTCGGCGCGGGCGTCTCGCGGGGTCCGGTCCGGCCACCACGGCGCGTCGAGCCGCGGCTCACCGACCCGGCCCCGGGCCTCCGCCGAGCCTCCGCACCCCTTGCCACCACCCGGTCCGGTCCCGTCCAGCCCGGTCCCGCCCACCGTGAAGCGGATCAGCTTGGCCTCCCCGGTCGTCTTCACCTTCACCTTGACGTTCTTGGCGTCCTTCGGGATCCACGACGGCAGCACGAAGCCGCCATCGCCCTTCTCGGACTCAGGCGCCGGGGCGTCCGCCGCCGTCGCGAAGGACTTCGTCTTCTCCTTGAAGACGTGCTCGCTCACCGCGTCCGGCATCAGCGCGCTGTCCTTGAACGCGGGCGCCGCGACGGCGACGGTCCCCAGGGCGGCGAGACATCCGGCCGCAGTGAGGACGACGACACCGGCCTTCTTCTTGTTCACGGTCATGTGCGAGGGCATGTGCGGGGGCATGCCACCAGTCTTCGGCCCCGCGCCCCCGATTTCGTACGGCCGGAGGACGAACCTCCGCCCCCACCGGAAGACAGAGGTCGTACTCGCCATCCCCCTCAAGGCGTACGTAATCCATTGCACGCCCCCGGCCCCCCGCCTAGCCTCCCGGCATGGCAACCGCACAGGTCAACGGCATCACCATCGGCTATGACGACAACCACCCGGGCGATGACCACCTGGGCGACGACAACCTGAGCGACAACCGCACCCGAGGCACCCTCGTCCTCCTCCACGGTCACCCCTTCGACCGCTCGATGTGGACCCCGCAGCGCGCCGCGTTCACCGCGACCCACCGCGTGATCACCCCGGACCTCCGTGGCTACGGCGCGTCCACCGTCGTGCCCGGCACCACCGGCTTCGCCACCTTCGCCGAGGACATCGCCGCCCTCGTGGACCACCTGGGCGTGCGCGAATTCGCGCTCGGCGGGGTCTCCATGGGCGGCCAGCTCGTGATGGAGTGCTACCGCCTCTTCCCCGAGCGCATCACGGGGCTGCTCCTCGCGGACACGTCCCCCGCGGCCGAGACCGCGGACGGCAAGGTGTTCCGCAACGCCCTCGCCGACCGCCTCCTCGCCGAGGGCATGAAGGGGTACGCGGACGAGGTGCGGGACAAGATGGTGGCTCCGTACAACGCGAAGGTGTCCGCGTACGTCCACCGCCTGATGCTGTCCGCCCCGCCGGAAGGCGCGGCCGCCGCCCTGCGCGGCCGGGCCGAGCGCCCCGACTACCGCGAGCTGCTGGCCCGCGCCGACGTCCCGTCGCTCGTCGTCGTGGGCCGCGACGACGCGTTCACGCCGGTCTCCGACGCCGAGGCCATGCACGCCGTGCTCCCCGACTCGACGCTGCACGTCGTCGAGTCGGCGGCGCACCTGCCGAACCTGGAGCGCCCCGACGACTTCAACTCCGCGCTCCGCACCTGGCTGGCCCGCCTGGACCACTGAACACACCCACCAGGCGGGCGCGCCTACCCGGTGGGCACGCCTACCAGGTGGGAGGCCTACCAGGTGGGCCGCGCCCCCACCCCGCCGTCCACCACCAGATCCGTCCCCGTGATCCAGGACGCCGCGTCCGAGGCGAGGAACACGCACGCGCTGCCGATGTCCTCGGGCCGCCCGAGCCGCCCGAGCGGTGCCGCCCTGCCCCACCGCTCCACGCCGTCGGGCCAGTCCTCGGCGAGCCCAGGACGGTCGATAAGGCCGGGCGAGACGCTGTTGACGCGGATGCCGCGCGGGCCGTACTCCAGCGCGGCGGAGCGGGCGAACATGATCAGGGCCGCCTTGGACGCGCTGTAGTGCGCGTGGCCGGGGGCGGGGTGCGAGCCCTCGATGGACGCGATCTGCGTGACCGTACCGCCGCCGTCCTGGCCCGCCATGATCCCGGCGGCCGCCTGCGTGCAGCAGAACGCACTCGTCACGTTCGCCTCGGACAGCTCCCGCCAGTCCGCCGCCGACATACCGTCGAGCGCCTGAAGGGGCTGGATCCCGGCGTTGTTGACCAGCGCGTCGAGCCGCCCCCGCCAGGAGTGCGCCTCCTCGACGAGGCGGTGGCACTCCTCCTCCCGGGTCAGGTCCGCGGTTACGGCGACGGCGTCACCGCCCGCCGCCACGATCCGCCCGACCAGCTCCTCGGCCCGCTCGCCGCCCCGCCGGTAATGGACGACGACCGCGGCCCCCGCCTGCGCGAACCGCCAGGCGATCCCGGCCCCGATGCCCCCGCTGGCGCCGGTCACCAGAGCGACCCGCCCCGCCAGCCCGGGCAGCGCATCGTCCCGCATGGAGCCCACGTCATTCACCACTCTCTGCCTCACCCAACTCCCTCTCGTCCCCCGTCCTCATCCCCCCGGCCTCATCCCCCATCCTCATCCCCTGCCTTCATACGCAATGGCTCCCCCGCCCGGCACAACTCCCGGATGAGTCCGGCCCGCCCCGGATACCGCGCGCTCAACTCCTCCGCGTCCCCGCCCTCGTAATCCTCGGGGACGAAACCGGGCGCCATCGTCGTCCCGAAGAGCGCCCAGCCGTGCCGTCCGCCGTCGGCGGGGACGCGCGCGCCCATCCACGTGCCCGCGGGGACGACGAACTGCACGTCGCCGCCGGGGCCAAGGACAGCGGTGCGGTCGGAGCCGTCGGGGGCGAGGAGCAGCAGTTCCAGGGCGTCGCCCTCGTAGAAGTGCCAGACCTCGTCGGTGGGCAGCCGGTGCAGGGCGGAGAAATCGCCGGGGGCGGTGGTGAGGAGGACGACGATCGCCGAACCCACGGGGCGTCCGTCCGGGTCCGGCGGCCCCACCCAGGTCCGCCGGAAGAGTCCGCCCTCCACCGGCAGCGGGCGCAGCCCGTGCCGCGCGGCCACCTCTTCTGCTGTTTCGACTGTCTCGGCCATGATCGATCGCTCCCCGGCGCGAGAGCGTAATAACCCCGGAGCTCACCATTCCGTAAAGCCGCGGAGGGCCGGGCCACGAGTCATCTCGTGGCCCGGCCCTCCGCGGTGAACGCGCCTACTCCGTAGGCGTCGCGTCGTACCCGAAGCGCGCCGCCATATCGACCAGACCCGGGTGGGCGAAGCGTTCCCGCAGGTCGCCCTCCCCGATCCACTCGCGCCACTCCCCCACCTGACCGCGCCGCATGATGCGCGCGTTCTTGGTGGTGTCGCCCTCACCCGCGGACGCCGCGTCCTCACGGGCCCGCATCGCCTTGAAGGAGCTGCGCTCGGCCGCCTGCTCGACCACCTCGGGCGGCACCGCGAGCCCCAGGGCCGCGAGCATGGCGGTGATGGCGCCCACGGGGTGGGACTTCAGGTCCTCGAACCGTACGACGGCGAACTTCGAGAAGTCCGGCGCCGCTTCGAGCCAGCTCCGGTAGAAGCGGGCCCAGCCGGGGATCGAGGGCTCCCCGTCCCCGAGCCTGACGCGGTCGAGGAAGTCGGGGTAGGTGAGCTTCCCGATCATGTCCGCGGCGTCCGGTATCCAGGAGCCGCCGAAGGAGGAGAACCACTTGTACGACGAGTAGATGGTGTCGCGCGGGTCCCGCACCACCAGGATCGCGGTGTTCACCGAGGACTCCGCGAACACCTCCGGGTAGAAGTGCGTCTTGATGAACCTCTTGGCGACGGCCCCGTTCGCCGCCCTGTCCAGAGCCGCCTGGCTCTTCTCGGACGTGGCCGCAAGACGCTGCCGGTAGTAGTCGAGACGGTCCTCCGCCGACTGCGACACACCGTCGGCCTCTTGGGGCGGCTCGACGTACGGGTCGAGGTAGTCGAAGCCGAGCTCGAACACGATGTTGGCCACGAGCGCCTGCCCGGAGCCCGGGTCACCGGCCACGACGATGTCGTGCTCGCCCAGCAGTCGCGCACTGCGCCGGGCCAGTTCGTCCGGACGCAGTTCCCGTTCCTGTTCCCGGGCGGAGTCCTCGGTCATGTCGGAAGTCCTGTCTCTCCCCCGCGGCTTCACGGCCGAAGGCGTCGGTGCGGAGTCGGAGCGGTGGCGGGTCACTTCTTGGCGCGCGCCGCGACCGCCCTGGTCAGGTAGGTGACCTCGAGCTTCTTCGCGTCGGCGAGGCGCTCGCGGATGTAGTCGAGGAACTGCTCGAACTTGTCGACGCCGAGCTGCACCCGTACGTCGTTCACCGACTGCCACAGGCCGATGTAGTGGTCGATGCTCTGCTCGACGGAGTGCCTGCCCTCCAGCACGACGACGTCGTCGAAGCGCGGGCTGGCGTTGAACTTGTCCGACAGCTCCTTGACCATCTGCGGGTGGGCGGAGGTGATCCGCTTGCGCTCGCCCATCAGGCGCTTGAGCTCGTTCTCGATGTCCACGAGCACCGGGTTGACCTCGATCAGCCGCGGGTTGTAGAGCGCGACGAACCAGCCGCCGGGGCGCAGGACGCGGCAGAACTCGGCGGTGCCCACCTCGAAGTCGACCCAGTGGAAGGACGACGCCATGCTGATGAGGTCGGCCGACTCGTCGGCGAGTCCGGTCTGCTCGCCCTGGCCCTTGCGCCAGGTGATCGAGTAGCCCTCGGAGTCCGAGATGCCCTCGGCGCGCATGTTGTCGTTCGGCTCGACCGCGGTGACCGAGCGGAATCCGCCGTCCGCCACGATGCGGGTCCACAGGCCCGTGCCCGCGCCGACGTCGACGGCGTCGAGCTCGGCGGCCGGGCGGCCGACCAGGCCGATCAGCGCGTCCCGCACCGAGGTCGCGTAACCCTCGCGGTACTTCGAGTAGTCCTTCGCCAGGTCGGTGAAGTCTCCGTGCTTGAGCTTGGTCGAAGTCGTCGTCATGCGAGGCACAGCTCCTTATATGTTCACTGAAACGCTGAAACGCTGAAACACTGCATCGGTATCCGTGAATCCGTGAAAACGGGTCTGAATTCGTTCCTCACGCCACGGCGGACGGCAAACGCTGCTCGTGCGCGAGTCGAATCATGGTGGCCGCGGCCTTCGGATCGACATCCCCGTAGTTGGTGACCACGAGATCGGGATCGGTCGGGAACTCGGCGGACTGCCCGATTCCGACCACGTCCTTGTCGTCGTTCTCGCTGTAGATGCCCTTGCTGTCCCGTCGCTTGAGTTCCGCGACGGGCACGTCGAGCAGCACCTCGAAGTAGTCGGGCTGGTTCTCCCGGTTGTGCCGCTGCACCTCGTGGAAGAGCGAGATGGTCGCGACGACCACGAGATGTCCCTGTTCCGCGAGCAGTTGGGACAGTCGTGCATAGGTCATGGATGTCTTTATCCGGCTTTCACGGTCGAAACCGGAGGTCATCATGCCCAACGCGGTCCGCACCTCGTTGCCGTCGAGCAGAATCGGCTGCCGACCGCGCTGGAGCAGCTGACGGACCAGTTCGCGGGCGACCGTCGTCTTGCCGGCCTCGGCAAGCCCGGTCACCCAGATGACCGCGCCGCCGGAATCGGCGCCTCCAACTCCCGTGGTTCCCATGGATGGCTCCCCTCAGTGGACGTACGGTGGCCCGCTCGGCGCGGACGAACTCTTCACAGCACGACTTCGCTGCTGTAAAATTCCTCAGAAAATTTTGGCACGCAAATTCAGCATGCATTACTCGGAAAATCTCGAGTATCCCCGTGAAAAAAGGCCACTGCCTGGCCGTTGAATGCGCCGTTGAATGGTCGCTCTTTCCGGCGTTCCACTCGGTCGAGCGGACACTGATCGAGCGACCCCGTCAGTATTGTCCCGGCGTTTACCGGGCGTCCAATATCTGTTCGTACTGAAGCCTAGATCGGTCAGTTATGGAGATACGCCAACTCGAGTACTTCGTCGCTGTCGTCGAGGACGGCAACTTCACCAGAGCGGCGGCCAGGGTCCATGTGACACAACCGGGCGTGAGCGCGCAGATACGCCGACTCGAACGGGAATTGGGGTACGAACTGCTCGACCGGTCCGGACGCACGGTCCGCCCCACCGCCGTCGGCGAGGCCCTGCTGCCCTACGCCAAGGCCGCGCTGGCCGCGATCCGCAACGCCAGACTCGCGGTCGACCAGGTGGCGGGGCTGCTGCGGGGGCAGGTGAACGTGGGCATGGTGACGGTGGTGGCGTCGCTCGACGTGCCCGGCATGCTCGCGGAGTTCCAGGCGGAGCATCCCACCGTCGAGGTGGCGCTGCGCCAGGGCAGCACCGACGACCTCGTCGACGCGCTGAAGGACGGCGAACTCGACATGGCCTTCCTCGGCATGGCCGTCGAGCCCCCGTCCTTCCTGCGCACGGAGGTCATCCTCGCCGACCCGCTGGTCGCGGTGGTGCGCTCGGACGACGAGTACGCGGAGCGGGATTCCCTGCTGCTCAAGGAGTTGGCGTCCCGTCAGCTGATCTCGCTGCCAAGCGACAGCGGCACCCGGCGGCAGCTCGACAGCTCCCTCGCCACGGCGGACATCGACGCGCCCATCGCCTTCGCGGCCAGCGATCCGCAGGTCCTGGTGGACATGGCCGCCCGCGGTTTCGGCGTGGCGATCCTGCCGCGGGGGGCGGTCAGGTCAGCGGGCGAGGATCTGCGACTGATCCCGTTCCGCGACCCGGACATGCACGGGC
The DNA here is from genome assembly GCF_056437465.1 of Streptomyces sp. NPDC042371. Taxonomy (NCBI): domain Bacteria; kingdom Bacillati; phylum Actinomycetota; class Actinomycetes; order Kitasatosporales; family Streptomycetaceae; genus Streptomyces; species Streptomyces sp. NPDC042371. The sequence continues at coordinate 128,875 of NZ_JBWKAP010000019.1, forward strand.
GGCTGTATCTGGCGTGGCCCGACGACCGGACGATCGATCCCGCGGCGCAGGCGGTCATCCAGCATGCGCTCCACCGCATTCAGGAACGTAACGCCCCTGCCGAGCCCACACCCTGATGTGCCGTCACTTCACGGGCTGCGGCTCGCCCGCCTCAACACCGGCGTCACCAGCATCACCGGTGTCCTGCGGCGGCGGCTTGGCGGCCAGGAAGTCCTTGGTGCGGATCAGGAAGAAGGCGAACACCGCTCCGGCCAGGGCCAGTACACCGGTGATGATCAGCAGGTCGTTGAGCGCCTCCGCGTAACCGGAGTGCAGCGCGGTGGCGACCTCGTCCCGCATCGACGCCGGCACCTTCTCGCCGAGCCCCGACACATCGCCGTGCTCGACGGCGGCCGCGACGCCCGGGGCGCTGCTCGCCAGCTCCGGGATGCCCGACAGGTTCCGCAGGACGTCGTCGTGGAGCGACGCCGTGAAGATGGAGCCGAGGATCGGGATGCTGGCGGCCATGCCGACCTGCCGGAAGGTGATGTTGATGCCCGACGCGGTGCCCGACCGGTCCGGCGTGACCACGCCGACGGCGGTGGAGGCGAGCGGCGGGTTGACGACACCGCTGCCGATACCGGCCACGACGAAGCCGGGGATGAGGTGGGTCCAGCTGCTCGACGCGTCGTTCCCCGACATGAGGAGCAGGCCGATGCCTACGAGGAGGAGGCCGGGCCCGATCAGCCACTTCACCGGCAGCTTGCTGCTCAGCCGTCCCGCGACGGTCGACGCCACCAGGGCGCACACGCTGATCACCAGCAGGCGCACGCTGGATTCGAGCACGGAGTAGCCGAGGCCGTTCTGCAGGTAGAGCACCAGGTAGAGGAGCATCGCGAACAGCGAGCCGTTCATGGTGAACGCGGCGATCGAGCCGCCCACGAACGTCGGGGTGCGGAACAGCGACAGGTCGAACAGGGGCTCCGCGGACCGGAGTTCCACGATCAGGAAGGTGATCAGGAGGGCGGCGGCCGCACCCAGCCACAGCACGACGTCGGTGTTGCCCCACTCCGTCTCACCGGCCCGGATCAGACCGTAGATCAGCGCGACCAGACCACTGGTGAACAGGACGAAGCCCGGCCAGTCCAGCTTGAGCCTGCCCCGCGCCGGGGACTCGTCGACCTTCCACAGCGTCACCGCGATGGCGACGATGCCGAGGGGAACGTTGATGAGGAAGATGCCGCGCCAGCTGATGTTGGCCGCGATCAACCCGCCGAAGACGGGCCCGAGTCCGGAGGCGAGGCCCGTCACCGCGCCCCAGACGCCGAAGGCGACGCCCCGCTCCTTCCCGGTGAAGGTCCGGGCGAGCAGCGCCAGCGACGTGGCGTACATGACCGATCCGCCGATGCCCTGTGCGGCACGCGAGAGGATCAGCATGAGGGGGGAGGAGGCGACACCGCAGAGCAGCGAGCTGACGGTGAAGACGGCGAGGCCCACCATGAACAGCTTGCGGTAGCCGTAGCGGTCGGCCAGCGAACCGCCGACCAGCAGCATCGCGGCGAGCGTCAGCGAGTAGGCGTCGACCACCCATTGCGCGTCGGCGAAGCTGCTGTCGAGTCCGCTCTGGATCTGCGGCAGGACGACCGTGACGATGGTGGCGTCCAGCAGGAGCATGAAGGTCGACGCACAGACGACCACCAACGTCCACCATCGCTTGGCCATGGCTGATCTCCCCCGGGGTCGGTTACTTGGGCTGGATGAACTCGGGCTGGTCGAGGATGCGCAGCCACGAACCGTCGGGCTGGCGGCGCACGACCTGGGCGCGCGCACCCGTGCCGTCCTTCGGCGGGGTGGACGTGAGGGCGATGTCACCGTTGATCAGAGTCGGAAGGGGCTCCTCCGGCTCGAACTTCGGGTTGCGCGTCATCGCCATTTCCCACAGCTTGCGGATCGCCTCGCGCCCCTGGGTGATCTGGCCGGGCGGGAAGGCCACCACCGCGTCCTCCGCGTAGAGCTCCGCCACGCCGGTCGCGTCGCCCTTGTTGGCGCGCTCGACGAACAGCCGCGTGATGTCTTCCGGCTTGTAGGCCTTCTCATATTCGGACACAGGGGAGCCTCTCGTTCAGAGCTGATTTCCAGCACCGTCAAGCTTGGCTGCGGGGATCTGGCAAGTCCAACTCCCCTTACTTCTGGCAACCAGAAGCAATAGATCTGGTTCGCGGAACCAGGACGCCTGCCAGGGGGGGGCTACCGACGACCGCCGGGGGGACTGAGGAATTCCTCAGTCGCCACCTCGGCGTCCGGGCCGAACGCCCCGTACGCTCACTGGCCCCCTCCCTCCCTCACCCCTCCCTGTCCCGTCCCCCTCCCCTCCCGCCCTCTCACACCGAAGACGGAGGCACCCATGTCCAGTTACGCACCGCACACGATCAGTCACGTCTTGCGAGCACTGCCATGAGGGTCGACGTCGCCTGGTGGCACCTGGACGGCACGCCGCAGACCATCGAGTCCATGCGCGAACACCTGCGCGACCACACGCTCGACCACTGGACCCAGGTGCCCGGCCTGCGGCTGAAGATCTACTTCGCGGACCGGGAGCAGAACCGGTGGGGCGCGGTGATGCTCTGGGAGACGGACGAGCGGCCACCACTGGACGAACTGCCCCCGAACGCCGCCCTCGCGCTGATCGGGCGGCCCCCGGACATACGCGCCACCTTCGAGGCGGAGGGCACGGTCGAAGGGCTGCACGACCTGGCGTCGCTGCAGGCCCTGGGCCCGGCTTTCGCCGGGACGGCGTTCTCCGGGACAGCCATCACCGGGACACCCGTGGCGGTGTTGACACCCCCGAACGGCCCCGGTTCCAATGCCACGGTTCTTTCAGAAGCCAAAATGTCGGGCGAAAAGCCGGGAAGGACAACGACAACCACATGACGTCGCATACCTGGGACATCCTCGACCTCCCGCCCGGCGTCCGGCCCGACCCGGACGAATACATCAGGGCCGCGATGGAATGGCACTTCGGCCCCGACACCGGCTCCCCCTACTGGCTGGAGCGCGCGAAGTCCCTGGACTTCGACCCGCGGACCGACATCTCCTCGGTGGCCGACCTCGTACGTTTCCCCAATGTCGCCTCCGAACTCCGCACGGTCCGCGCCGAGGACCTGATCCCGCGCGGCTACGGCGAAAACCCGGACGTCCGCGGCGTGTTCGAGAGCGGCGGCACCACCGGCGCCCCCAAACGAGTCGTCCTGCACGGCGACTGGCGCAGACGGCTGCTCCACTGGACCGGCGAGCAACTGGACGCCCACGGCTTCCCGCGGGGCGCAAACTGGCTGGGAATCGTTCCCAGCGGCCCGCACATCGTCGGTGAGTTCTTCCGGGGTTCGGCAACGACGCACGGCAAGCACGGATTCACCATCGACCTCGACCCCCGCTGGGTGAAGCGCCTGATATCCGGGGGCCGCGGCGGCGAGGCCGACGACTACGCCGAGCACGTCGTCGACCAGGCCGCGGACGTACTGCGCTCCCAGGACATCGGCATCCTCACCGTCACCCCGCCGATCCTGGACCGGATCGCGCGCCGCGACGAACTCGTGGAGCTCATCAACGAGAAGGTCAGGGCGATCCGTTGGGGCGGCACGCAGCTGGACCCCGACTCCCGCCAGGTGTACCGGACGGAGATCTTCCCCGACACCGTCTTCTCCGGGAACTACGGCAGCACGATGATCCTCGGCTTCGCCGGGGAGCGCCCCGGCCTCGGCGACGACGACCCCTGTGTCTTCGACACGCTGAGCCCGTACGTCACGTTCTCGGTCGTCGACCCCGAGACGCTCAGGCCGGTCCCGTACGGGGCGCGCGGCCGGGTCGTGGCCAGCCACGTCAGCAAGTCGTTCCTGCTCCCCAACAACCTCGAACGCGACCTCGCCACGCGGGTCGAGCCGCTCGACGGCGGCCCCGGCGACTCCGTGGCCGACATCGCGCCGGTCAGCAGGTTCGAGAACGAGGACGTGGTGGAGGGCGTGTACTAATGCCATCCACCCCGAATCCCGACGCCCCGACGCACGCTCAGGACGGCACGACCGGCGATCCGGTGCGGAAACCGGTGCAGGAGCCGGTACAGGAGCCCGTGCAGGAGCTGGTGCAGCTCGACGCGCTCGGCCCCCGCGGCGAGTTCCGCGCCAGGAACCGCCAGGTGGTCACGGACGTGACCGGCCGCCCCGCCGCCGAACTGAGCCTCGTGCCCCCGCCGTTCGTCAGCCGCACCCACTCCGCGCTCCGCCGCGCGGCCCCCGCACCGGCCGACGAGCGGGTGCGCAGGATCGCCGCCGCGGCCGACCTGTTCGCCACCGGCACCGTCGCCGGGCTGAGCGTGGCGGAGTACCGCCTCCTGGTCAGCCGCGTCGGCGGCGTCCCGCTCACGGAGGTCACATCGGCCGTCGACCGGATCGCGGAACGGCTCCGGGACATCGCGACCGGCATCGCACAGGCACGGCCCGCCGGCGCGGTCACCGACTGGCGGGACCCGCTGGTCAGGAGCGGCCGCGCCGTCCACACGCGGCGCGGCGAGGTCTTCGCCGTGCACGCGGCGGGCAACCACCCGGGCACCCACAGCCTGTGGCCCGAGGCGCTGGCGCTGGGCTTCCGCGTCGCGGTCCGACCTTCCCGCCGCGAGCCGTTCACGCCGCACCGGCTCGTCTCCGCGCTGCGCCTCGCGGGCTTCGGGAACGACGAGATCACGCTGCTGCCCACGGACCACGCGGGCGCGGACGCCGTGCTGCGGGGCGCCGGTCTGGGCCTGGTGTACGGCGGCGAGGACGTGGTCCGCAAGTACGGCGCTGACCCGACCGTCCTGCTCCAGGGCCCCGGCCGTTCCAAGGTCCTGCTGACGGCCGACGTGGACTGGCGCGACCACCTGGACACGATCGTGGACTCCGTCGCCGGGCGCGGCGGTACGGGCTGCGTGAACACGACGGCCGTCCTGGTGGAGGGCGACCCGACGCCGCTGTGCGAGGCGCTCGCCGAACGGTTCTCGGCGCTGCCCAGCCTCCCGCCGGACCACCCGAAGGCGGTGCTGCCCGTACAACCGGCCGCCGGTGCCCGGGCGCTCGCGGAGTACGTGGGGCGCCGTGCCGCGGGGGCCCGGGCCTGGCTGGGCGCGGACACGGTGGCGGACGAGCTGGGTGACGGCAGCGCGGTCCTGCGCCCGGCCGTCCACCAGCTCGACCGCGCCGACGCCCCTCAGCTCGGCGCCGAACTCCCCTTCCCCTGCGTGTGGGTGGCGCCCTGGCGCCCGGCGGACGGAATCGCTCCGCTGCGCGGCAGCCTGGTGCTCACCGCGCTGACGCACCAGGAACCGCTGCTCGACGCGCTCCTCGCGGAACCGTCCATCGCCAACCTGTACGTCGGCGACCACGCGACCCACTGGATGCGGCCCGGGCTGCCGCACGACGGCTACCTCTCCGATTTCCTGATGCGCACGAAGACGGTCGTACGAGACTGAAGTCGCCCCCCCGGTACACCCGGCTACCGCCGGTTGCCCCGGCCGTCACCGCTGTGCGGCGCGACTGTCCACTTCCTGTGCGACGTTGAGCCAGACCTCTCCGCAGGCGCGCGCCACGTTCGCCACCATGTCGACGCAGTGGGCCGGAACGCTCTCGATGAGCCGGTTCCACTCGTCAGGGGGCAGCGTGGCCGCGTCGAGGAGCCGCAGCAGCAGACGACCGGAGTCGGTGAAGCGGATGGAGGGGTCCCGCTTCAGGATCGGAATGAGGTCGGCGGCGGCGCTCAGGTCCGAGTCCGCAGGGGTGAGCCGCGCGGAAATGGGCGAGGTCACAGCGGAATCGGAGGCGACCCGGGCCGTCAGAGCCACGGCACCCACCGCACTCCCCGCCGCATCTCCCACCGGCATGGAGCCCACAGACCCCACCGTTCCCACGCCTCCCCCCTCCCCCACCGCTCCCACCGCTCCCAGGGCTCCCAGGGCGGGGGCGGCCGTGAGATCGGGCGCGTCCTGATGGTGCGGCGAGGGAACAAGCCGCGGCCGCGCCACCACCCCGAGCCCCTGCCCCCCTTCCTCCAACTTCCTGCGCACGTCACGGGCGGTGGAACGGGAGACTCCGGCGGCCCCGGCGATCTGCCGCAGCGTCGCGTCGGGGTGGGTCCGGATGAACTCGCCGGTGGCGGCGCGTGCGCTGCTGCTGTCGACCGGCCGCGTCCGGCCGTCGCGCCCGATCCGCACCGGCGCGGCGGGCAGATCGTCGCCGAGCCTGCGCCGGATGCTCCCGACCGTCTTGGGCGAGAGTCCGGCGAACGAGGCGATCATGCGGTCCGACCACTGCGGGTGGGAGTGGATGATGCGGGTGGCCGCGGCGTTGCGGTCGGCCCGTGTCAGGGGCAGCCCGTGGGTGGTGTTGGCCTGGACGGCCACGATGAACACGTCCGGCTCGTATCCGTCGAGAAACCGGACGGCGATCTCCCGCTCACCGCGCAGCACGGTCGCCCGCAGGCGGTGCATACCGTCGATGACGCGCATCGTCGGCCGGTGGACGAGGATCGGCGGCAGATCGGATCCGGCCTCGGCCAGGACCCGGATGTGGTCGACGTTCTCGCCGACCAGCCGCGGTGAGTCGGCCGACCACAAGAGGTCGACGGGTATCCGTTCGACCGGCAGTGAATGCGGCCGTATTTCCCAAGGCTTCTTTCCCGCTTCCACCGCTCCTGCAGCTTCCTCGGCTGCCTCGGCTGCCTCGACTTCCCATACTTCCGTCGACTCGCTCGCATACATGAACCCGTCGCCCCCTGTTCAGAGTTCGCCTGTCTGCATCGACACGCAACCGTCGCCCCCGCGAAGCGGAATAAACAATTCCCACCGACTTGCTCAGAACGTGCTTCATAGAATGCGCGGAATGGTCGCCGCGCAGGGCAGAAACGGAACTCGTGACAACGCCGGAACCTGGAATAGTTGTTTACTTAAATTACCGCCCAGGTACCCCGTGGGGCCACTGTGACAGCGACCACGCCCGCCACACTCGCACACTTTCCAGCCAAATTCCCCAATTAGCTTGACAGTTGACACCCCCACTCGCCCCCCAACCCCTCTCCGCCAAACCTCCATCCCCCCTCAAGCGGAATTTGACCAGAAGCCATACGAATACCATCGCCAATTACTAGAATCGCGAGCCATGGAACTCAGGCAGCTCGAATACTTCGTCGCGGTGGCCGAAGAGGAGAACTTCACTCGCGCCGCGGAGCGCGTGCACATCAGCCAGTCCGGAGTGAGCGCCCAGATCCGGCAGTTGGAGCACGACCTCGGGACTTCCCTGTTCGACCGCTCCGGCCGCAGCACCCGACTCACCCCCGCCGGAGTGGCCGCACTGCGGCACGCGCGCTCGGCCCTGGCCGCCGTGGACGCCGTGCGGCAGGCGGTCGACGAGGTGAACGGCCTGATCCGGGGCAGGCTCGTGGTCGGCATGGTGACGGCATGCACGGTCACACCGCTCTTCGACGCGCTGTCCGCCTTCCACCACCGGCACCCCGGCGTGGAGATCACCCTCCTCGAAGACACCTCCGACCGCCTCCTGGAACGACTGCGCGCGGGCACCGCCGACATAGCGCTGGTCAGCACCTCCGGTTCCACCCCGCCGGGCCTGGAGGCATACGAGATCATCCGCGAGCCCCTGGTAGCCGCGATGCCCGTCGGCCACCCGCTCTGCGAAAAGCCCGAGGTGACCCTCGAAGACCTGGCCCGCCACTCGGTGGTGAGCCTCCCGACGGGCGCCGGGGTACGCAGGGTCTTCGACGACGCCTGCGCCGCGGCGGGCGTCCACATGGAAATCGCGTTCCAGGCAGGCGCCCCCAGCGCAATCGCCGACCTGGCGATCCGCGGCCTGGGCGTCGCCATCCTCTCCGAGTCCCTGGTAGCCCAGCACCGCCCCCGCCTGACCACCCGCAGGATCGCGGACATCCACACGGAACCCGTCCTGTCCCTGGCCTGGTCCACCACGGACAACCCGGCCCTGCGCCAACTGATCCACCACTGCCACGAGTCCTTCACGCGCCCGGCCCCCGTCCCCGAGCCGATCGCCTGACCAAACGCAGAAAACCCCAGGCCAGAGTAAATCTGACCTGGGGTTCCAGATGAGCCGCCTTCGGGATTCGAACCCGAGACCTACGCATATATTGATCACGAGCGTTGTTGACACCCGCCGGGCTTGATCATGGCGAAGACCTCCGGTGTGGTGGAGCTGTCTAGGACTGCACCACACGGAGGTCTTCGTGTCCCACCGTAATGCCCGGCTGACC
>NZ_JBWKAP010000020.1:0-134481 GCF_056437465.1 Streptomyces sp. NPDC042371
CACCGGACCACAGCCAGTACCGGAGTGAGCGGCCCGCATTCGCCTGAGGCGGCAGGGGGCCCCCCCCCCCCCCCCCCCCCCCCCCCCCCCCCCCCGCGGGCCCCCCCCCCCCCCCCCCCCCCCCCCCACGACCGTCCCAGGGAGGTCCCATGAACCATCCCGAACACCCCACGGTCCACACGGCTGTTGAGGTCCATCACCCGCAGCCCCTCACCGTGCAGCCGACCCCCGCACCGCTCGTTGCGGCGCCGTCCGGTGCGGCCCCGGCGGTGCAGAGCGTGCTCCTGCCCGACGGCCACGTCGTCACCGGCTACACCCTCACGCCCGCCGCGACGCCCGCGCACGCCCCCGCGGTCCGGCCCGCGGTGAGCCGCACCGCGGTGAACATCGCCCTCGGAGGCATCGGCTTCGCCGCGTTCTGCGGCGGCCTGGCGCTGGCCGCCGCGTTCATCACGGCGCTCGCCGTGCTGGTCCAGCAGCTCATCATTCTGGCCGCGGTCATCTTCGGTGGCTACATCGCTGCCCTTGTGTTCGGGCCCGGCCACCGCGGCGGCGGCACGACGATCAACATCCGCAAGGCAGTCATCAAACGCAACCGCTTCTACGGCTGATCCCGGGAGCATCCGATGGCTTACCGCGGCAAGATGCCCACCGCCTTCCTGGTCAGCGGGCAGATCCAGCCGACGGAGTACCGACGCTGGGCCGATGCCCGCCGGCGCTTCGCCCACCGCGAGAAGGACCGCAAAAAGGTCGAACAGCTCAAGGAATCCATCCCCCAGCACGGGCTGAAAGAGCCGATCGTGCTCGGGGTCGATGACCGCTACTTCGACATCTACGTCGGCGACGGACACCACCGGGCCGTGGCCCTGATGGACCTGCGCATCCGCTCTTTCCCGTTCCGCTGGTACTGGATCAAAGCCTTCGGCGTCCACATGGAACACGCGCCCTTCCCCTTCCACCTGCTCCGTGATCCCGCGAAGGAGTAGCGCCATGACCTGCCGCTACTGCACCGGACACCACCCCATCCGCATCGACGCCTACCCGGCCGGCAACCCCCGCGCCTCCCTGGTCGCCGCGCACCGCGCGACCCAGGCCCGCGATGAGGGGCCCGGGCCGGTCCACGTCCACTACGACCAGACCACCGACACCTTCGCCGTCATCCGCACCGACACCCCCGAGCACGCCTGACCGCACACGAAGGAGATCAGCATGTCGTTCGGAGAAACCCCGATCACCGTCGTCGGCAACCTCACCGCCGACCCCGAGATTAAGTTCACCGAGGGTGGGGCAGCGCTCGCCAAGTTCACCATCGCGGCCACCCCGCGCGTCTTCGACCGCGAGTCCAACCAGTGGAAGGACGGCACGTCCACGTTCTTCCGCTGCGCCGCCTGGCGCCACCTCGCCGAACACATCGGCGACTCGCTGACCAAGGGCTCCCGCGTGGTCGCCTTCGGCCGCATCCGCCAGCACAACTGGCAGACCCCCGAGGGCGAGAATCGCTCGATGCTCGCGCTGGAAGTCGACGAGATCGGAGCCAGCCTGCGCTTCGTCAACGTCGCCATCGAGGGCAAGCGCGCCACCACGGATGCTTCCGGCGATGCGTGGGCCGCTGGCGGCCCGTCAGCTGACTCGAAGTTTAGCGAGAAGCCCCCGTTCTAACTGCGGCTCGGACAGCGTGTCGGTTGGCCGCGCATGCTTCGCGTGCTCACTCATTTTGGAGATATGCGGGCCTTGCGTCTGGCCAGCCGGCGGCCCTCGCAGTCTCTATGTCCTTCATCCAAACGCGGCGGTAGAAGTCCATTCCGAGGGGGCCTGCCGGATATTCCATAGAGCAGGTCCACAAGAACCAGGAAAAGCGTTTGTGGTCGGCAATTTCCGCTGCCACGGCATCCAGTAGATCGAGCAGTTCGAGCACTTCTTCATGCACTGAAAGATAGAAGTCACGTAAACTAACGTCTAGGTAGTAGGCGCTATTCGGTGCAGCTCTCTGGCCTCTCCATCGATACTGGAGATCCTCGCTGATATACCACTCAACAGGAGATCTCCCACCCTTCCGTCGGTTGCATGGACGGCAAGTCGGTGCCAGGTTGGATAGGTCATCCTTCCCACCGCCAGAGAAGGGAATCACGTGATCCATTTCCTGAGATGGGTCACCGCAGTATACGCAGCATCCGTTGTTAGCGGTCAGCACGCAGAGCTGCTCAAAGACCCGGAACCGCCGTCGCCGAATGGGCACGATTAGACACCACTCAGTGCGGTGCCAGCCACCGCGAGAGGATACCCGGAGAAGCCGTCAGGCGTCTGCGTAACAAGGGTGATACCAAGGGACTCAAGCAAAGCCCGTACATCCGCGGTGGGCTCATCCGGCAGCAACACGGCTAGCCGCAAACCAGTCGGTACTTTCAGATGGCGCTGGTAATCGAGCAACTGCCCGATGGCAGTGCGGACGTTATTCCGTGTGGCCAAGCCCTTGGCCTCGTAGAGCACGTTGTCCGTGGCGTCGTAGAGATCCGGGGTGAATGTGCCCGGCTCGCCCGGCACCGTGATCTGAAAGCTCTTACACACGTGACCCTGGGCTTCGAGGAACGCCTCAAAGGCAGTGCACAGCAGACCCTCGCGGCGGTGCACCGTGCGCGGTCCACCGGGGATGTTCGCGGTGGTCTGCGGCGTCGTGTGCTGCTCGGTCTCCTTGTCCTTCACGCCCGGCTGCGCCGGGATCTTCGGCGCCTTAGGCAACTCGATCTGCGAGAAGGTCTGCGCCGGCGCCTGGACGTCGCCCTTGTTCACGTCCAGTCCATCGTCGGTGGCCGGCCGCAGCCGGAAGACGAACACCCGACGCATCTGATCCTTGCTGTCGGGAGCCTGCCGCTCCACGTACGGTTCGGCATCATCGAGCCTGACCGGGCCGACGTAGCGCTGCAGCACCAACTTCTTGCCCTTGACACGGCCGTTGGAGACAAACAGATGGACGCTGCGCCCATTGGTGAGGGTGTCCATCAAGTACTTGTTGCCACGCACCATTTCCTGAGGCCCGGTGTGGCCGGCACCGGTGTAGAGGAACAGCGGGCCGGTCTCGTCGTCTTCGGTCCAACCGTCGAAGGTGTAGCCGTGCTTCGCACCGGCCGTCGGGTCAGAGAAGACGAACAGGGCCTCTGACTGTGGCGCTGGCACCATGCCACCGCTATACACCGAGCCTCCGTAGGCCGCCGCGATTTCCTCCCGCGTGGTGATCAGGCCCGGAACAAGGTCAAGAGTCGTCATGCCGCGAATCTAGCGGTCCCCACCGACAACTCCCGTCTCTCCCGCCCCATCACGGGCGCAGCGAGGGCGGCCCGCTCACGCCAATGAATCCGGGCCGCCCTCATCCACCAATCTGTGGAGGTCTTCAGCATGACTCAACTCACTGCCGTCCGGCGAGCCTTGGTGCACGCTGCCTTAGCCGCAGCAGAACGCGGTTGGCACGTCCACCCGCTCCGTCCGGGCGCCAAGGGCTCTGCCCTGCACGGCGAGCGCTCCTGTCCGCGCACCGGCGAGTGCGCCGACGGGCACCGCAAGTGGGAACAGCGCGCCACCACGGATCTCGCACGCATCCGCCGTGCCTGGTCGGCGGGCGCGTTCAACGTCGGCATCGCCACCGGCCCCTCTCGTCTTCTGGTCGTTGACCTGGACATCCCGAAAGGGAAGGACAGTGCGGACGCGCCTTGCGGCGCGACGAACTTCCAGGCGCTCTGCGAGCGCGCCGGTACCTCGTGGCCGGCCACCTACACGGTGCGGACCCCCAGCGGCGGCCTCCACCTGTACTTCCACACCCCACATCCCCTGCCGAACACGGCGGGCACCCTGGCCAAGCACATCGACACCCGCGGCCAGGGCGGCAACATCGTCGCCGCCGGAAGCCACACCCCCCAGGGCCTGTACGCGGTCGAAGTCGACGGTCCGGCCACCGGCCTCCCCGCCTGGCTCCACGCTCTACTCCGTGCCCCAGACGTCGTGCCCGGGACGGGGCGGCTCGCGCCGCTGCTTGTGCCCGGCACGGCCAGCCGCCGCGCGAGCGTGTCCCTGGACCGGGAGACCGCGCAGGTCGCGGGGACCGGTGAAGGGGGCCGCAATCAGCGGCTGTTGGAGGGCGCCCGCGCGCTGGGGCGCTTCGTCGCATGGGGCGAGATCCCCCGACACATGGTGGAGGAGGCTTTTCAGGCGGCCGGTGAGGCGGCCGGCCTATCTGCACCTGAGTGCGCGGCCACCATCCGCAGTGCCCTGGACTGGTCTATCCGCACCGCCCGACCGCGGGAGACGGCATGACCGCCCCGCCCCGCCCGAGCCTGAAAAGCCTGCCCGCCACGAGCCTGCCCGCCCCCGCCAACAGCTCCGGGCGCCCGGATGGTGCGTGCGGCCGAGAGAAGGTCGCCCGTCAGGGCGTCCTTTCAGCACTTCCACCTGAACAGCGCCCCAGTGCCCGACCGGCCGGTGATGAGCCTCTCGCCGTGGCCTGGCTCCAGATCCGCGCGCCCCGCGGCGCCACCCCCACCGCCACCTCCACGTGCCTGTGCGGCCGTGACCGGTCCGCGGTAGGCCACGTCAAAGTGCTCGCCCTCATCGACGACCACACCGCACACAGAGACGTCTGCCCGCTCCGCACCACTCAGGAAGGGAGGAACGCCGCATGACCACCACCCCCGAAGCCGCGCCGTCCATCGACGGCGCCGTGCTGCTCGATGAGGTCGAAGCGTTCCACCGCCGCTTCAACGCCTTCCCCACCGAAGCCGCCTATGTCGCCGTCGTGCTGTGGAACGCACACACGCACCTTTTGGACGCCTTCGAGTCCACGCCTCGACTGGCGTTCCTCTCGCCGGAGCCTGGATCGGGCAAGACCCGCGGCCTGGAGATCTGCGGAACGCTCGTCCCGCATCCGATGGTTGCCGTCAATGCCTCACCGGCTGCCCTCTTCCGAGCCGTCTCCGGCTTGGAATCGGGGCGACCCACGATTCTCTTCGATGAGATCGACACCGTCTTTGGGCCCAAGGCGAAGGACAACGAAGAACTGCGTGGCCTACTCAACGCCGGGCACCGCCGCACTGGAGTCTCCTACCGGTGTGTTGGCGACGGCGGACAGCAAACCGTCCAAGCCTTCCCGTCCTACGCGGCCGTTGCCGTGGCAGGGCTCGGCTGGCTCCCCGACACGATCCTGACCCGATCGGTCATCATCCGCATGCGCCGACGTGCCCCCAACGAACACGTCGAAGCCTTCCGTAGCCGCATCCACGAACCGGAAGGCCACGCGCTACGCGACCGCATCGCCGAATGGGCGGACACCGTACGCGGCGACTTGGCGGGCGCCTACCCCGAGATGCCCGAAGGGGTCTCCGACCGGCCTGCAGACGTGTGGGAGCCGCTGCTCGCCATCGCAGACGCCGCGGGCGGACGCTGGCCGGAGCGCGCCCGCGAGGCGTGCGCCGAGCTGGTCGCCGCGGCCACCGCCGGCGACAAGGCGTCCCTCGGTATTCGGCTGCTGACCGACCTGCGTGACGTCGTCTTCAACAGGGCCGACCGCATGCCCACCACCCAGATTCTGGCCGCGCTCAACGCCATGGACGAGGCGCCGTGGGCGGACATGGGGGGTAAGCCGCTCGACTCTCGGCAACTTGCTAAGCGGCTCGGGGAGTACGTCACCGCCGACAACGCTCCGATTAAGGCCCGCAACATCCGCACCGGGACCAGCGTGGCCAAGGGGTACTACGCCGCGGACCTTTACGACGCGTGGAAGCGCTACTGCCCCACGCCGAAGGAGTCCGCTACACCCGCCACAGACACCGAGTAGACACCACCTGATCTGCGGAAACGGCGTAGCGGTTGTTACCCATGTCAACCGCTACGCCACCGCTACAGACACCTCACGGCCGCTACGCCCCTGCTCATGTAGCGGCCGCATCCGCTACGCACCATGCTGCGGCTACTCCGAGAACAGCCCTTGACCTGCGGAGTAGCGGCCGTGGCGCATGTAGCGGACCTGGCGGGAAGGGGGCCACCGCTCCTGGCACCCCTCCGAGCAAAACACAAGAGAGGACCGCGGCATGAGCGCCCGCACGAGGGACGAGAAGCTGACTATCAAGGAAGTCCTTGCCGACCTCAAGGTCGCCCCGGCGACCTTCTACCGGTGGCGCCAGCTTGGCAGGGCGCCTCGCTCGATCAAGCTCCCGAACGGCGACATCCGGATTCGGCGCTCTGAGTACGAGCGTTGGCTCGCGGAGCGAGAGGACGCTGCGTGAGCACTGAGAACGACACCTTGGCCGGGCGCCCTCGTGGGTCGGCCCGGCCGGGTTACACCCTCGACGTCAAGTTGTGGAAGATCTCCAAGACTGGCCGTAAGTCCCGTCCATGGCGCGTCCGTTGGGTGGTGGCAGGCAGGGTCTGTGGCGATACCTTCGCCACGTTCCCACTCGCCGAAAGCCGACGGAACGAGCTGTGGCACGCCATGAATCGGCGTGGTGAAGCGTTCGAGATCGAATCAGGACTGCCTGAGTCCGAGGTTCGGCATGCGGAAGCCGAAGAAACTGCAAGGGCCAAGGCGAAGCAGGACCCCACCTGGTGGGAATTCTCGCGGGAGTTCATGAAGCGCCGTTGGCGGACAGCTGCGGCGAAAACACGAGAGGGATTTGCCGACAGCCTTGCGTGCGCGGCCTTAGGGATGATGGGGGAGGGGCCCGACGCTCCGGAACTCCGGGCGGTACGACGCGCCGTGCGGTGGGCGATCGTTCCGGCCCACGAGAACGAGCAGCCGCCGCCCGACCTGGAGGGGGCCTGCACGTGGCTCGCGGATAACTCCTTGCCGCTGTCGGCTCTGAAGACCTCCGACGCTGCGGAGGACGTCCATTACCGGCTTGCCTACAAGCTGGACGGCAAGTTGGCAGCCAAGGACACCTACAAGCGTCGGCGTCGCGGTTTCAATGCGGCAATGACTTACGCGATCCAGCGCGGGTATCTGGGCGAGAACCCGATCGCGGAATTGGAGCGATACGCCACTGCGGGCCGTGGGGCGGTTGACCCGCGAGTCCTCATGAACGCAGTGCAGGGGCGGGAGTTCCTCACAGCCGTTTCGTATGTGGGATCGGTGCACCGAAACCGGGGGAGACGCCTGGTCGCCTTCTTCGGCTGCATTCTGTATGCCGCGATGCGCCCGGCGGAGGTCGTAGGACTGCGACTTGAGGACTGCCACTTGCCCGAGACGGGGTGGGGCGTGCTCACCCTCCGGGAGACACGTCCGGTGTCGGGCAAGAAGTGGACCGACTCCGGGGAGCGGCACGACAGGCGTGGGCTGAAGATGCGGGACCCCACGGCCGATCGCCCGGTGCCCATTCCACCAGTCCTGGTGGCGATGCTCCGGGCTCACGTGAAGGAGTTCGGCACGGCGGCGGACGGTCGGCTGTTCCAGAACGAGCGGGGCGGTCTGGTGGGCACCTCTAGCTACTGGCGTGTCTGGCAGGAGGCTCGCCCGCTCGCCTTCCCGCCGCACAAGGTCGCATCGCCGCTCGCGCAGAAGCCGTACGACGGCCGAGCCACGTGCATCACGGACTGGCTCCGCTCCGGCCTCCCCGTGGCGGAGGTGGCTCGCCGCGCAGGCACGTCTCCAGAGGTCATCGATCGCCACTACGCCGGCTGTATCGACAACAGCGAGGAGGAGGACAACAAGAAGATCGAAAAGACGATGGGGTGGTGAAGGGAGGAGGGGTGCCGCGGCCCAGAGAGTGTGTCGGAGGTGTGTCGCGAATACCGAGAGACAATGAGAAAGAGCGGGAGTCAGTGAGACTGACTCCCGCTCTCTCATGTCGGCATCCGCCCAGCTCAGCGCTTGATTCAGGCTGGCTGTGTGGCGAGTGCCCCCGGCAGGATTCGAACCTGCGCACACGGCTCCGGAGGCCGTTGCTCTATCCCCTGAGCTACGGGGGCGTATCAGCGCTGCTTGTGCGGTGACGGGTAGAACCCTACCAGCTCTCCGGGGCTCGCCATGAACAGGTATTTCAGTGCTCGCGGGGTGACCCGGTGAGGGGGTCCCGGCGGTGGGGGCGGGGGGCGTGGCCGGGCGGGCCGCACGGGGCGGAAGTAGGGAAAACCGGGACGCGGTGGTGGGCGCGGACCTACTCTCGAGTTGTGCCAGGCGTGCCCGGCCGCGTGCTTGTTGTGGACGACAACAAGGTCATCCGGCAACTGATCAGGGTCAACCTCGAGCTGGAGGGCTACGAGGTCGTGACCGCGGCCGATGGTGTCGAATGCCTGGACGTCGTGCAGGAGGTCCAGCCCGATGTGGTCACCCTTGATGTCGTGATGCCCCGGCTCGACGGGCTGCGGACCGCGGCGCGGTTGCGTTCCGACGCGCGGACCCGGAATCTCCCCATCGTCGTCATCAGCGCCTGCACGCAGTACGAGGTCGAGAGCGGCCTGGAGGTCGGTGTCGACGCCTTTCTGGCCAAGCCCTTCGAGCCGAACGAACTGGTCGGCATCGTCCGCCAGTTGATGGAGGTCGAGGGAGAGGGTCAGGGGGAGGGCGAGCCCGAGGGGGTTGCGGTCGGGCGGGAGCTTGGGCGCGGTGCCTCGGGGAGCGAGTGTCGGACCAGCGGCGGCGGGTGCGGAGGCGGCGGCGCCGGTGAGGCCGAGCGCGCCGCGCAGCACGGTGGGTGAGTCGGCCCCGTAGTCCCATAGCCCCGTGGCTCAGAGAGTCTGCGGCTCAGCCGCTCCGCCGACCGAGGTGGGCTACCCGTCCGTAAGGACGGGGCTACCCCGTCCACATCCCGGACCATCCGCCAAACCGACTCGCATACCCACCCCCCTCCTCCCATACGCTGGACCTGTGACCCCTGTCGAGCTCTCCCGCACCGTGCTGCGCGCCATGCGCCATGCCGTTGATGCCGGGGAGCTCAGCGTGGCCGTGCCCGTGGAGGCGGGGAGTGTGCGGGTCGAGCGGCCGCGGCCCGGAGGGTGCGGGGACTTCGCCACCAACGTCGCCCTCCAGATCGCCGGTGCCGCCGGGCGTTCGCCGCGGTACGTGGCCGAGGTGCTGTCCCCGCGGCTCGCCGCCGAGCCCGGTATCGCCGGTGTCGACATCACCGGGCCCGGGTTCCTCAACATCACCCTCGCGGGCGCACGCGCCGACGCCGTCGTGCGCGAGATCCGCGAGCGCGGGGGCTGCTACGGCCACGTCCACCCCGACACCGGCGGCGTCGCCCAGATCCACGTGCCCCGTGAGATCCGGGCCGCGGTCCTCGCCGACAGCGCCCGCCGTATCCTGCGCTCGCAGGGCGTCCTCGTCCGGGTGACCTGCGATGGCGCCTCCGACGGCGCCTCCGATGACGCCTACGACGCCGCCTCCGACCCGGCCTGGGCGGACGCCCTCGACGCGCTCGGCGTACGCATCGACGCGTACGGACGGCCGCCCGAGCCGCTCCCCACCCTCCGACCCGTTCCGGCCGCCGCCACAAGCCCCACAAGCCCCACAAGCTCCGCCACCCTCCGCCTCGGCCGCGACGCCACCCGCTGGGCGCTGCTCCACCCCGCCCCGCACGACCACGCCCGCATCACCCCGGAGCAGGGCGGCGACGAGCACCTCGTACAGCGGGAGAGCAACCCCCTCTTCCGCGTCCGGTACGCCTACGCCCGCTCCCGCGCCCTCACGCGCAACGCCGCCGAGCTCGGCTTCGACGCCCGGCCGGGCGACACCACGGACCCCGCAGGCCTCACAGGCCCCACAAGTCCCGCAGGTCCCGCAGGCCAGACAGGCCCCGTCGCCCTCCTCGACGCCCTCGGCGACTACCCCGCCACCCTCGCCTCCGCAGGGCGCCACCGCGCCCCGGACCGCCTCGCCCGGCAGCTCGTCGTCATCGCCGACGCCTTCCTGGCCTTCCAGAGCGACCCGCAGGGAGCCGTCCTGCCGCTCGGTGACGAGAAACCCTCGGCCGCCCACCGTGCCCGGCTCGCCCTCGCCGAAGCCGCCGGGACGGTGCTCGCCGGTGGCCTGTCCCTGCTCGGCATCAGCGCACCCGAATTCCTGTGACATCCGTGAGCGAGATGCAGCACTTGCCGCACCGCGTGCAGTACGTGTTCTCAAGAGAGCACGCCACGCACGCAACGCACCCCACGGCCGTCACACCCCCAAGAGACGAGACACCGCACCCATGAGCCGTTCCGCACACCCCGCAGGACCCCGCCACGCCGACGTGCTTCCCGAGGGGCACTACAGCGCGCCGCCCGCCGATCTCAACGCCCTGGACCCCAAGGTCTGGTCCCGCACCGTCACCCGTGGTGCCGGAGGCGTGGTCAGTACGGGTGGGATCGAAGTGACACGGCTCGCCGAGGAGTTCGGTACCCCGGCCTACTTCATCGACGAGGCCGACTTCCGCGCCCGGTGCCAGGCCTGGCGGGACGCCTTCGGCAGCGATGCCGACGTCTTCTACGCGGGCAAGGCGTTCCTGTCCCGTGCCGTCGTGCGGTGGCTGAACGAGGAGGGGCTGAATCTCGACGTGTGCAGCGGTGGCGAGCTCGCCACCGCCCTCGACGCCGGTATGCCCGCCGACCGCATCGCCTTCCACGGCAACAACAAGACCCCCGAGGAGATCACGCGCGCCGTCGAGGCGGGCGTCGGACGCATCGTGCTCGACTCCTTCCAGGAGATCGTGCGCGTCGCGCACATCGCGGAGGGGCTCGGCAAGCGCCAGCGCGTGCAGATCCGCGTGACCGTGGGCGTCGAGGCGCACACCCACGAGTTCATCGCCACCGCGCACGAGGACCAGAAGTTCGGGATCGCGCTGGCCGGGGGACAGGCCGCCGAGGCCGTTCGGCGCGCCCTCAAGCTGGACGGCCTGGAGCTCATCGGGATCCACTCCCACATCGGGTCGCAGATCTTCGACATGGCCGGGTTCGAGGTCTCCGCCCGCCGCGTCGTGCAGCTGCTCGCCGAGGTGCGGGACGAGCACGGCGTCGAGCTGCCCGAGATCGACCTCGGCGGCGGGCTCGGCATCGCGTACACGTCGGACGACGACCCCCGCGAGCCGCACGAGATCGCCGCGGCGCTGAACGAGATCGTCACGCGCGAGTGCGCGGCGGCGAAGCTGCGTACGCCTCGGATCTCCGTGGAGCCCGGCCGCGCCATCGTCGGGCCGACCGCCTTCACGCTCTACGAGGTCGGCACGGTCAAGCCGCTCGAAGGGCTGCGTACGTACGTGTCGGTGGACGGCGGCATGTCCGACAACATCCGCACCGCGCTGTACGACGCCGAGTACACCGTCGCCCTCGTCTCCCGCTCCTCCGACGCCGACCCCGTCCTTGTGCGCGTGGTGGGCAAGCACTGCGAGAGTGGTGACATCGTCGTACGAGATGCTTTCCTCCCGGCCGACCTGGCGCCCGGTGACCTGATCGCCGTGCCCGCGACCGGTGCGTACTGCCGCTCGATGGCGAGCAACTACAACCACGCTCTCCGCCCGCCCGTCGTCGCCGTGCGCGACGGCGGGGCACGGGTGATCGTCCGGCGTGAGACGGAGGAAGATCTCCTGCGTCTCGACGTCGGATGACGCAAAACATGAAATAGATGTCTCAGGATCCGGACGATGGACAGAAAGTCCGTTCCGGTGGGTGAGACTGGTCCCACCGTAGATGTATGAGAAGTGAGGTCGGATGATGCGTACGCGTCCGCTGAAGGTGGCGCTGCTGGGCTGTGGGGTCGTCGGCTCAGAGGTGGCGCGCATCATGACGACGCACGCCGACGACCTCACAGCCAGGATCGGCGCCCCGGTGGAGCTCGCCGGGGTCGCCGTCCGCCGCCCCTCCAAGGTGCGCGAGGGAATCGATCCTTCGCTCATCACCACGGATGCGACCGCCCTGGTCAAGCGGGGGGACATCGACGTCATCGTCGAGGTGATCGGCGGCATCGAGCCCGCCCGCACCCTCATCACCACCGCCTTCGAGCACGGCGCATCCGTGGTCTCCGCGAACAAGGCGCTCATCGCCCAGGACGGCGCCGCGCTGCACGCCGCCGCCGTCGAGCACGGCCGCGACCTGTACTACGAGGCCGCCGTCGCCGGGGCGATCCCGCTGATCAGGCCGCTGCGCGAGTCGCTCGCGGGCGACAAGGTCAACCGCGTCCTCGGGATCGTGAACGGGACCACGAACTTCATCCTCGATGCGATGGACACGACGGGTGCGGGTTATCAGGAGGCTCTCGACGAGGCCACCGCGCTCGGGTACGCGGAAGCGGACCCGACCGCCGACGTCGAAGGCTTCGACGCCGCAGCCAAGGCCGCCATCCTCGCCGGGATCGCGTTCCACACGCGCGTGCGCCTCGACGACGTGTACCGCGAGGGCATGACCGAGGTGACCGCCGCCGACTTCGCTTCCGCGAAACGGATGGGCTGCACCATCAAGCTGCTCGCCATCTGCGAGCGGGCCGCCGACGGCGGGTCCGTCACCGCGCGCGTGCACCCCGCGATGATTCCGCTCAGCCACCCGCTGGCATCGGTGCGGGGCGCCTACAACGCCGTCTTCGTCGAGGCGGAGGCCGCGGGACAGCTCATGTTCTACGGGCCCGGCGCCGGTGGCTCGCCCACCGCGTCCGCCGTCCTCGGCGACCTCGTCGCCGTCTGCCGCAACAAGCTCGCCGAGGCCACCGGGCCCGGCGACTCCGCGTACACCCAGCTGCCCGTGAGCTCCATGGGCGAGGTCGTCACGCGCTACCACATCAGCCTCGACGTTGCCGACAAGCCGGGCGTGCTCGCCCAGGTCGCGACGGTCTTCGCCGAGCACGGCGTATCGATCGATACGGTCCGTCAGACGGGCAAGGACGGCGAGGCCTCCCTCGTCGTCGTCACCCACCGCGCGCCCGACGCCGCCCTCACCGGCACCGTCGAGGCGCTGCGCAATCTAGACACCGTGCGTGGTGTCGCCAGCATCATGCGGGTTGAAGGGGAGTAAGCAGCAATGACCCACCAGTGGCGCGGAATCATCGAGGAGTACCGGGACCGTCTTCCCGTCTCCGACACCACGCCGGTCGTGACGCTCCGCGAGGGCGGCACACCGCTCGTCCCCGCGCAGGTGCTCTCCGAGCGCACGGGCTGCGAGGTCCACCTCAAGGTCGAGGGCGCCAACCCCACGGGTTCCTTCAAGGACCGCGGCATGACCATGGCGATCACCAAGGCCAAGGAGGAGGGCGCGAAGGCCGTCATCTGCGCCTCCACCGGCAACACGTCGGCGTCCGCGGCCGCCTATGCCGTACGGGCCGGAATGGTCTGTGCGGTCCTCGTGCCGCAGGGCAAGATCGCGCTCGGCAAGATGGGCCAGGCGCTCGTCTACGGCTCGAAGATCCTCCAGGTCGACGGCAACTTCGACGACTGCTTGAACCTGGCTCGAGCCCTGTCGGAGAACTACCCGGTGGCGCTCGTCAATTCGGTCAACCCGTTCCGCATCGAGGGCCAGAAGACCGCGTCGTTCGAGATCGTCGACGCGCTCGGTGACGCCCCGGACATCCACGTCCTTCCCGTCGGCAACGCAGGCAACATCACCGCCTACTGGAAGGGCTACAAGGAGTACGCGGCCGACTCGGTGTCGACCCGTACCCCCCGGATGTGGGGCTTCCAGGCTTCCGGGTCGGCGCCCATCGTACGCGGCGAGATCGTCAAGGACCCGTCCACGATCGCCACCGCGATTCGCATCGGCAACCCCGCGTCGTGGCAGCACGCGCTCAACGCGCGCGACGAGTCCGACGGCTTCATCGACGAGGTGACGGACCGTGAGATCCTGCGCGCCTACAAGCTGTTGGCGTCCCAGGAGGGTGTCTTCGTGGAGCCCGCGTCGGCCGCCTCGGTCGCCGGTCTGCTGAAGGCCGTCGAGCAGGGCAAGGTCGACAAGGGGCAGAAGATCGTCTGCACCGTGACCGGCAACGGCCTCAAGGACCCGGACTGGGCCGTCGCGGGCGCTCCGCAGCCGGTCACCGTCCCGGTCGACGCGGCCGCCGCGGCCGAGCGCCTCGGCCTGGCGTAGCCGCCGGGAACCGCGGCACCGCGGACGGAACCCGCAACTCCGTACAGGGGGTGGCACAGGGGGCTTACGACACGCATCGTGCGCCTCCTGTGCGCCCTATGTCGCCACAGAACCTTCCTTCGATAGGCTGTACCGAACCCGCCCGCCGCATATGCCGC
Source organism: Streptomyces sp. NPDC042371 (assembly GCF_056437465.1). NCBI lineage: Bacteria > Bacillati > Actinomycetota > Actinomycetes > Kitasatosporales > Streptomycetaceae > Streptomyces > Streptomyces sp. NPDC042371. The sequence continues at coordinate 14,175 of NZ_JBWKAP010000020.1, forward strand.
GGTGCCGCCGTAGTTCGTGGCCTTCGGGTGTTCCGTACATGTGGCACGTACTGAAATACGCAGCCTCAAAAACACGCAGCTCAAGGAGAGTCATCGAGCGATGGCCGGTCCCGCGTTCCGCGCCGCCGCCGTCCGGGTGCGCACCCCCGCCACCAGCGCCAACCTCGGTCCGGGCTTCGATGCCCTGGGCCTGTCGCTGGGTCTTTACGACGACGTGGTCGTCCGGGTGGCCGACTCCGGTCTGAACATCGACATCGCAGGCGAGGGCAGTGAATCCCTCCCGCGCGACGAGTCGCATCTGCTTGTACGTTCCCTGCGCACCGCCTTCGACCTGCTCGGCGGACAGCCGCGCGGGCTCGAGATCGTCTGCGCCAACCGCATTCCGCACGGCCGTGGCCTCGGCTCGTCGTCCGCCGCCATCTGCGCGGGCATCGTCGCCGCGCGCGCCGTGACGATAGGCGGCGAGGCCAGGCTCGACGACGCGGCGCTGCTGGAACTGGCCACCGAGATCGAGGGCCACCCCGACAACGTCGCCGCATGTCTGCTCGGCGGTTTCACGCTTTCCTGGATGGACGGGGGCACGGCGCGCGCGATCAGGATGGAGCCCGTCGGTTCCATCGTTCCGGTGGTTTTCGTACCCGGAAAACCCGTCCTCACCGAGACGGCTCGCGGCCTGCTGCCGCGCACCGTCCCGCATGTCGACGCGGCCGCCAACGCGGGCCGTGCGGCGCTGCTCGTCGAGGCCCTGACCAGGCGCCCGGAGCTGCTGCTGCCCGCCACCGAGGACCGGCTGCACCAGGAGTACCGCGCCCCGGCCATGCCGGAGAGCGTCGCCCTGGTGGAGCGGCTGCGCGCCGACGGCGTGCCCGCGGTGATCTCCGGCGCGGGGCCCACGGTCCTCGCGCTGGCCGAAGACAGTGCGGCCGACAAGGTCGCACGCCTGGCGGGAGAGGGCTGGGCGGCCAACCGCCTGGAGCTCGACGCCTCGGGAGCGAGCGTGCTGCCGCTTGCGCCCTGACGCAGTGGACGAAGGGATTTCGGGGTGTCCCGATCCTGAGAGGGGGAATGTTTGTTGGATCCGGTAGTGTTAATCTCAAGTCTGCACCCGACCTCACCATGGCGAGGTGCTTTGTGTCCCCGTCCGGGACAACCATTCTTCCGGGAGCCCCCCAAACTGCTTAGTGCCCTGCACTGAGTGGTCCTGAGCACGCTCCGGAACCGGCGTGACCGAGCCGGGTGACACCGCACCTCAGTGGCACCGCACCGGGAATCGCCATCACCAATGAATTCTTCCGCCGCGTTGGCGGACCACCGCCCCGGCACGGTCCACAGAATGCAAGGACCGACCGCCGGACAGCACAACCGGTCGCCGAGCCAGACAGGCCGACGTCCGCTCCAGGGAAGGACCCTTCGTGAGCGACACCACCGATCTGATGGGCGTGACTGCCGACACGCCCGCCACGGACGCCTCTGCGGCGCCTGCCACCGGTGCTTCGGCCGGGTCCCGGCGGCGCCGCGGCACCGGCCTCGAGGGCATGGTGCTGGCGGAACTGCAGCAGGTCGCATCGGGCCTTGGGATCAAGAGCACCGGGCGCATGCGCAAGAGCCAGCTGATCGAGGTCATCAAGGAGGCGCAGGCAGGGGGCGGAGCCCCGGCCAAGAGCGCCGCGCCTTCCGGGGACACCACCGAGACCAAGCCCAAGCGCCGGGCGACCTCGAAGGCCCGGACGGGTGAGGACGCCGCCGAGCCCGCCGCCAAGGCGAGCGCCTCGGCCAAGTCCGAGGGCGGCAAGTCCGAGGGCAAGGCCGACAAGGCCGCGTCCCAGCAGCAGATCGACATCCCCGGTCAGCCCGCTGGGGGCCCCGCCCGCGCGAGCGAGGCCGAGCGTGGGGGAGACGACCAGCCCGCGGGCGAGCGTCGTCGGCGCCGGGCCACCGCCGACGCGGGCAGCCCGGAGACGGTCACCGCCGAGGCGAAGGGCGAGGCCAAGGGCGACGCGTCCGAGGCCAAGGGCGACAAGGGCGCCGACGCCTCCGGTGACAACGGCGGCGACGGCCGTCGCGACCGCCGTGACCGGCAGGGCCGCGGCCGTGACCGCGACCGCCGTGGCAACAAGGGCGACGACCAGCAGCAGGGCGGCGGCCGTCAGGACCGCCAGGAGCGTCAGGACCGCCAGCAGCAGGGCGGCGGGCGCCAGGACCGGCAGGACCGTCAGCAGCGGGACAACGGACCGCGGGCCGACGAGGACGGGGACGACTTCGAGGGAGGGCGTCGCGGACGCCGCGGGCGCTACCGCGACCGCCGTGGCCGTCGCGGCCGCGACGAGCAGGGCTTCGGCAACGAGCCGCAGGTCTCCGAGGACGACGTCCTGATCCCCGTCGCGGGCATCCTGGACATCCTCGACAACTACGCGTTCATCCGTACGTCGGGCTACCTCCCCGGTCCCAATGACGTCTACGTCTCGCTGGCCCAGGTCCGCAAGAACGGTCTGCGCAAGGGCGACCACGTCACCGGCGCGGTGCGCCAGCCCAAGGACGGCGAGCGCCGCGAGAAGTTCAACGCGCTGGTCCGCCTGGACTCCGTCAACGGCATGGCACCCGAATCCGGGCGCGGGCGGCCGGAGTTCAACAAGCTGACGCCCCTTTACCCGCAGGACCGGCTCCGTCTGGAGACCGACCCGGGCGTGCTCACCACCCGCATCATCGACCTCGTCTCGCCCATCGGTAAGGGCCAGCGCGGTCTGATCGTGGCCCCGCCGAAGACCGGCAAGACCATGATCATGCAGGCGATCGCCAACGCGATCACGCACAACAGCCCCGAGTGCCACCTGATGGTCGTCCTGGTCGACGAGCGTCCGGAAGAGGTCACCGACATGCAGCGGTCGGTGAAGGGCGAGGTCATCTCCTCGACCTTCGACCGTCCCGCCGAGGACCACACCACGGTCGCCGAGCTCGCCATCGAGCGCGCCAAGCGCCTGGTGGAGCTGGGCCACGACGTCGTCGTGCTGCTCGACTCGATCACGCGTCTGGGCCGTGCGTACAACCTCGCCGCCCCGGCCTCCGGACGCATCCTGTCCGGTGGTGTCGACTCGACCGCGCTCTACCCGCCGAAGCGCTTCTTCGGTGCCGCGCGCAACATCGAGGACGGCGGCTCGCTGACCATCCTGGCCACCGCGCTGGTCGAGACCGGCTCGCGCATGGACGAGGTGATCTTCGAGGAGTTCAAGGGCACCGGCAACATGGAGCTCAAGCTCGACCGGAAGCTCTCGGACAAGCGCATCTTCCCGGCGGTGGACGTGGACGCGTCCAGCACCCGCAAGGAAGAGATCCTGCTCGGCAGCGACGAGCTCGCCATCACCTGGAAGCTGCGTCGCGTGCTGCACGCGCTCGACCAGCAGCAGGCGATCGAGCTGCTTCTCGACAAGATGAAGCAGACGAAGTCGAACGCCGAGTTCCTGCTGCAGATCCAGAAGACGACCCCGGCGCCGGGCAACGGCAACGACTAGTCGTCCTCAGCAGTCCGAAGGGCCGCCCCGTCACAGCTGTGACGGGGCGGCCCTTTTGGTGCGCGATGCGGCCAGGGAGAGACCAGGGAGAGACCTTGGCCACATACGTAAGAGATTCTTACGGTCACGGGCAGTAGCCCGATGACGGAAAAAGCCGCAGGTGAGGCCTGAATTGGTGGGGTGAGGGCATACGGTCGGTCACCAACGGTGCCCGGGGCGCGCACGGCGTGTTGTGCAACCCTTCAAGCGGTTCTGCCGTCTGACAAGTGACGACACACCGCACCTGACCCTGAAAGCAGGGGGTAGCCGACCGACGGGACTGAGGAGCGCATGACCGACGAGAGCAGGGGCGCCGACGCGCCGAAGCGCGCCGCCAAGCGGGGCCGCCGCCGCAAGCCGCGCAGCACGCGCAAGAAGGTGCTCGTCGTCACGGCCTGGACCGCCGCGGGTGTCGCCGTTCTCGGAGGCACCGGCCTCGGCTACGTCTACTTCAAGCTCAACGGCAACATCAAGGGCGTGGACATCAACGCCGCCCTCGGCACGGACCGCCCCCTGGACGTCGACAACGGCTCCCAGGACATCCTCGTCCTCGGCTCCGACTCGCGCTCCGGCGACAACGCCAAGTACGGCAAGGACGAAGGCGCCGCCCGTTCGGACACGGCGATGATCGTCCACGTCTACAAGGGCCACAAGAAGGCCAGCGTCGTCTCCATACCCCGCGACACCCTCATATCCAGGCCCGAGTGCAAGTCCGTGGACGGCAAGACGACCGACCCCGGCGGCCAGCGGCAGATGTTCAACACGGCGTACGAGGTCGGCGGCCCCGCCTGCGCCGTCAAGACCGTCGAGAAGATGTCCGGCATCCGGATGGACCACTACCTCGAGGTCGACTTCACGGGCTTCAAGAAGCTCATCGACACCCTCGGCGGCGTCGAGCTCACCACGAAGAAGCCCATCAAGGACGAGAAGAGCCACCTCGACCTCGACGCGGGCAAGCACACGCTCGACGGAGAGCAGGCGCTCGGTCTGGTCCGCACCCGGCACGGCGTCGGCGACGGCAGCGACCTCGGCCGCATCCAGCTCCAGCAGGCCTTCATCAAGGCGCTGCTCAACCAGGTCAAGGACGTCGGCGTCTTCAGCAACCCGAAGAAGCTGTTCGACCTCGCGGACGACGCGACGAGCGCCGTCACCACCGACTCGGACCTGAACGACGTCAAGTCCCTCGCGAGCTTCGCGAACGGCCTCAAGGGGATCGGCGCCGGTGACATGAAGATGGTCACGCTGCCCGTCCAGTACGACCCCGCGGACCTCAACCGCGTCCTGCCCCTCGAAGAGGAGGACCGGAAGGTCTGGGAGGCGCTCAAAGCCGACAGGCCCATCCCCAAGTCCGCCACGGACAAGTCCGCGGGCGACAAGGGCTCCGTGGGCTCCGTGGTGAGCAGCGACTAGGCGCTCCCGCCCGCCGCCGCACACCCGCCAGGAATAGATCGGCCCGCACCCCGGTTTTGGGAGATACGGCCGGTCCTGGCAGACTGGTACGTCGGCCCCGGTTCACGTACGAGCAATCCGCACGTACGACCCGGTGCCCTCCCGAAACTAGGAGACACCTTGAAGCGCGACATCCACCCCGAGTACGTCGAGACGCAGGTCAGCTGCACCTGTGGCGCGTCGTTCACCACTCACAGCACGATCTCCAGCGGCACCGTCCGTGCCGAGGTCTGCTCCGAGTGCCACCCGTTCTACACGGGCAAGCAGAAGATCCTCGACACCGGTGGCCGTGTGGCCCGCTTCGAGGCCCGCTTCGGCAAGGCCGGCTCCGCCCAGAAGTAGCGAGCCACTGCGCCGGTCGTCGGCCGCCCTCACGAGGGGGTGGCCGGGACCGGCGCTTTTGCCGTCCCGCAGCCAATTCGCGGAGAACCACCGCGCAGAAGACCAGGAGCCCCCGATGTTCGAGGCGGTCGAGGAACTGATCGGCGAGCACGCCGGTCTCGAGGACAAGCTCGCGGACCCTTCGGTCCACGCCGACCAGGCCAACGCGCGCAAGCTCAACAAGCGCTACGCCGAGCTGACCCCGATCGTCGCGACGTACCGCTCCTGGAAGCAGACCGGGGAGGACATCGAGACCGCGCGCGAGTTCGCGGCCGACGACCCGGACTTCGCCGCAGAGGTCAAGGACCTGGAACGGCAGCGCGAGGAGATCACCGAGAAGCTGCGGCTGCTGCTCGTCCCCCGGGACCCGTCCGACGACAAGGACGTCATCCTGGAGATCAAGGCGGGCGCGGGCGGCGATGAGTCGGCCCTGTTCGCGGGCGACCTCCTGCGGATGTACCTGCGGTACGCGGAGCGCATCGGCTGGAAGACCGAGATCATCGACGCCACCGAGTCCGAGCTCGGCGGCTACAAGGACGTCCAGGTCGCCGTGAAGACCAAGGGCGGCAACGGCGCGACCGAGCCCGGCCAGGGCGTCTGGGCGCGGCTGAAGTACGAGGGCGGCGTGCACCGCGTGCAGCGCGTGCCCTCCACCGAGTCCCAGGGGCGCATCCACACCTCCGCGGCCGGTGTCCTGGTGACGCCCGAGGCCGAGGAGATCGACGTCGAGATCCACGCCAACGACCTGCGCATCGACGTCTACCGTTCCTCCGGGCCCGGCGGTCAGTCCGTCAACACCACGGACTCCGCCGTCCGCATCACGCACCTGCCCACCGGAGTCGTCGCCTCCTGCCAGAACGAGAAGAGCCAGCTCCAGAACAAGGAGCAGGCCATGCGTATTCTGCGTTCCAGGCTCCTTGCGGCGGCTCAGGAAGAGGCGGAGAAGGAGGCCGCGGACGCCCGCAGGAGCCAGGTCCGCACCGTCGACCGCTCCGAGAAGATCCGCACGTACAACTTCCCGGAAAACCGGATCTCGGACCACCGAGTCGGCTTCAAGGCGTACAACTTGGACCAGGTGCTCGACGGTGAACTCGATCCGGTCATCCAGGCCTGCGTCGACGCCGACTCCGCCGCCAAGCTCGCCGCCGCCTGAGCCCGCTCTTCGTACGACCTTCCCGACCCGTCCCGGAGGACCAGCGTGAACCTGCTGCTCGCGGAAGTGGCCCAGGCCACCCAGCGGCTGGCCGACGCCGGCGTGCCCTCGCCGCGCAACGACGCGGAGGAGCTCGCCGCCTTCGTGCACGGCGTGAAGCGGGGCGAGCTGCACTCCGTCAAGGACACCGACTTCGACGCCCGCTACTGGGAGACCGTCGCGCGGCGCGAGGCTCGTGAACCGCTGCAGCACATCACGGGGCGGGCCTTCTTCCGCTACCTGGAGCTGCAGGTCGGCCCCGGCGTCTTCGTGCCCCGTCCGGAGACCGAGTCCGTCGTCGGGTGGGCCATAGACGCCGTCCGCGCGATGGACGTCGTCGAGCCGCTCATCGTCGACCTGTGCACCGGCTCCGGTGCCATCGCCCTCGCCATGGCGCAGGAGGTCCCGCGCTCGCGGGTGCACGCCGTCGAGCTGTCCGAGGACGCCCTCAAATGGACGCGGAAGAACGTCGAGGGGTCCAGGGTCGACCTCCGCCAGGGAGACGCCAGGGACGCGTTCCCCGAGCTGGAGGGACAGGCCGACCTGGTGATCTCCAATCCGCCGTACATCCCGCTCACGGAGTGGGAGTACGTCGCCCCGGAAGCCCGTGACTACGACCCCGAGCTCGCCCTCTTCTCAGGAGAGGACGGCCTCGACCTGATCCGCGGCATCGAGCGCACCGCCCACCGGCTGCTGCGCCCCGGGGGAGTCGTCGTCATCGAGCACGCGGACACCCAGGGCGGACAGGTCCCGTGGATCTTCACCGAGGAGCGGGGCTGGGCCGACGCGGCCGACCACCCCGACCTCAACAACCGCCCGCGTTTCGCCACCGCCCGCAAGGCGATGCCGTGACGACAGCTGTGACGACCCAGATCATCAGTGTCAGTTTTTCAGTGAGGAGTCCGGACTAATGGCACGGCGATACGACACCAACGACGCGACCGACCGTACGACCGGTCTGCGCGAGGCCGCGTCCGCCGTCCGCCGTGGCGAGCTGGTCGTGCTGCCCACCGACACCGTCTACGGCATCGGTGCCGACGCCTTCACCCCGGAGGCGTGCTCCGACCTGCTGGACGCCAAGGGCCGCGGGCGCAACATGCCCACGCCCGTCCTGATCGGCTCACCGAACACCCTGCACGGCCTGGTCACCGACTTCTCCGAGATGGCCTGGGAGCTTGTCGACGCCTTCTGGCCGGGCGCCCTGACCCTCATCGCCAAGCAGCAGCCGTCCCTGCAGTGGGACCTCGGCGACACCCGTGGCACGGTCGCCATCCGCATGCCGCTGCACCCCGTCGCCATCGAGCTGCTCACCGAGGTGGGCCCGATGGCCGTCTCCTCGGCCAATCTCACGGGACACCCCGCCCCCGAGGACTGCGACGCCGCGCAGGAGATGCTCGGCGACTCCGTCTCCGTCTACCTGGACGGCGGCCCGACCCCCGGCATCGTCCCGTCGTCGATCGTCGACGTCACGGGCAAGGTGCCGGTGCTGCTCCGTGCGGGCGCCCTTGACGCGGACGAGCTGCGCAAGGTGGTACCCGACCTCGAGGTGGCGAATTGACAGCCCCTGAGACGGGGCGTGGCATAGCGGGCTTCCCGGGCTCTGCGGACTCCTTCCGCATCCTCCACGTCAGTACCGGCAACGTGTGCCGCTCGCCCATCACCGAGCGGCTGACCAGACATGCCCTGGCCGACCGCCTCGGCGACCCCCTCACCGGCGGTCTGATCGTGGAGAGCGCGGGCACCTGGGGCCACGAGGGCGCCCCGATGGAGACCAACGCCGAGACGGTCCTCGCCGACTTCGGCGCGGACCCCACCGGCTTCATGGGCCGCGAGCTCCTCGACGACCACGTCATCCGCGCCGACCTGGTCCTGACCGCGACCCGCGACCACCGGGCGCAGGTCATCTCCATGGGGCACTCGGCGGGCCTGCGCACCTTCACGCTCAAGGAGTTCACGCGACTCGTCCGGGCGATAGACATGACGACCCTGCCGGACCCCGACGGCGGCGTGGTGGAGCGGGCCCGTGCCCTGGTGCGCGCCGCCGCCGCGCTGCGCGGCTGGCTCCTCGCGCCCAACGTGGAGGCCGACGAGGTGTACGACCCGTACGGGGCACCCCTGCCGTTCTTCCGCTCGGTGGGCGACGAGATCAACCAGGCCCTCGACCCCGTCGTGACGGCGCTGACCGGGGTGCCCGCGCACATGTAGCGGCCTACATTGGATCTGAGGTCACCCCTGCAAGGCCCCGGAGCCCACGATGCCGCTCAGCACGGTCAGCACCGCACGCACCGCACCCACCTCCTTCACGGACCTCGACGGGCTGCGCAGGCAGGACCCCGAGCTGGCCGAGGTCCTCATCGCGGAGGTCGCCCGGCAGAGTGACGCGCTCCAGCTGATCGCCGCCGAGAACTTCACCTCGCCCGCCGTCCTCACCGCGCTCGGCTCGCCGCTCGCCAACAAGTACGCGGAGGGCTATCCCGGCGCCCGTCACCACGGCGGCTGCGAGCTGGTCGACATCGCCGAGCGGATCGCCGTCGACCGCGCCAAGGCCCTGTTCGGCGCCGAGCACGCCAACGTGCAGGCGCACTCCGGTTCCTCCGCCGTGCTCGCCGCGTACGCCGCGCTGCTGCGCCCCGGCGACACGGTCCTCGCGATGGGCCTGCCGTACGGCGGACACCTCACGCACGGCTCGCCCGCGAACTTCTCCGGCCGGTGGTTCGACTTCGTCGGGTACGGGGTGGATCCCGAGAGCGGCCTCATCGACTACGACCAGGTGCACGCCCTGGCCCGCACGCACCGGCCCAAGGCCATCGTGTGCGGCTCGATCTCCTACCCCCGGCACATCGACTACGCGGCCTTCCGCGAGATCGCCGACGACGTGGGCGCCCATCTCATCGCCGACGCCGCGCACCCCATGGGCCTGGTGGCCGGGGGAGCGGCGCCGAACCCCGTGCCGCACGCCGACGTCGTCTGCGCGACCACGCACAAGGTCCTGCGCGGCCCGCGGGGCGGCCTCCTGCTGTGCGGGGCGGACCTGGCGGAGAGGATCGACCGGGCGGTCTTCCCGTTCACGCAGGGCGGCGCCCAGATGCACACGATCGCCGCCAAGGCCGTGGCGTTCGGCGAGGCGGCCACTCCGGCGTTCACGGGGTACGCCCATCAGGTGGTCCACAACGCACGCATCCTGGCCGAGGCGCTGGCCGCAGGCGGGTTCGCGATCACGACCGGCGGTACGGACACTCATCTGGTTCTGGCCGATCCCACCCCCCTGGGAGTGGAGGCACACACCGCCCGCGGCAGGCTCGCCGCGTCCGGGATCTTCCTCGACACCTGCGCCCTGCCCCACGGCGAGATCCGCGGCCTGAGGCTGGGAACCGCCGCCGTCACGACCCAGGGCATGGGCGACGCGGAGCTGGTCCGCATCGCGGGCCTGCTGGTCGAAGCGGTGCGGGAGGACTCGAACGTACGAGAAGAGGTACGCGATCTGGTGGCGGCATTTCCGCCGTATCCGGCCTAGCCAGGAGCAGTCGGGTCAGGGGCCCTCGGAGACTCGTGCAACCATCGTCGCTACCCGGAAGTCCCCAACCGTATGCGCGCAAAGCTAGGGTGTGGGGCTGAGATGGCCAGCGAAACCTGTGGGGAAGCCCGTGCGTGAATACCTGCTGACGCTCTGCATCACGGCCGCGGTGACCTACCTGCTGACCGGCCCGGTGCGGAAGTTCGCGATCGTGGCCGGCGCCATGCCGGAGATCCGCGCCCGCGACGTCCACAGGGAACCCACACCCCGGCTCGGGGGCATCGCGATGTTCTTCGGGCTCTGCGCGGGCCTGCTGGTCGCCGATCACCTGCCGAACCTGAACGCGGTCTTCGAGAACTCCAACGAGCCGCGTGCGCTGCTCTCCGGAGCGGCGCTGATCTGGCTGATCGGCGTGCTGGACGACAAGTTCGAGATCGACGCGCTGATCAAGCTCGGCGGTCAGATGATCGCCGCGGGCGTCATGGTCATGCAGGGTCTGACGATCCTGTGGATCCCGGTCCCCGGCGTCGGCACGGTCTCGCTCACGTCCGGCCAGGGCACCCTGCTCACCGTCGCGCTGGTCGTCATCACGATCAACGCGGTGAACTTCGTGGACGGCCTCGACGGCCTCGCCGCGGGCATGGTGTGCATCGCGTCGGCGGCGTCCTTCATGTACGCCTACCGGATCTGGTACGGCTACGGCATCGAGGCCGCGGCCCCCGCCACGCTCTTCGCCGCCATCCTGATGGGCATGTGCCTCGGCTTCCTGCCGCACAACATGCACCCCGCCCGGATCTTCATGGGCGACTCCGGCTCGATGCTCATCGGGCTCGTCCTCGCGGCGGGCGCGATCTCCGTCACCGGACAGGTCGACCCGGCCGCGATGAAGCTGAACTTCGGCACGGGACGCGACGCGACCCACGCGATGCTGCCGGTCTTCATCCCGCTCCTGATGCCGCTGACGATCATCGCGATCCCCTTCGCGGACCTGGTCCTCGCGATCGTCCGGCGCACCTGGAACGGCAAGTCGCCGTTTGCCGCGGACCGCGGCCACCTCCACCACCGGCTCCTGGAGATCGGCCACTCGCACAGCCGCGCGGTGCTGATCATGTACTTCTGGTCGGGGCTCATCGCCTTCGGCACCGTCGCGTACTCGGTGCACTCGACGAGCATGTGGATCCTGCTGCTGATCGTCGCGCTCAGCGCGCTGGGGCTCGTGCTGCTCCTGCTGCCGCGCTTCACACCGCGCACCCCGCGGTGGGCCGAGGCCTTCGTGCCGCCGCGCTACCGCCGCCGCCGTGCGGCCGCCGGACTGGCGGCCCAGGAAGCGATGCATGGGGCGCATGAGGACGGGCAGGCGCCCGACGGCTCGGAGGAGAAGACTCCGGTCTCGGCGGGCGTCAACGGAGCGACCGCGATCGGCGCCCGTTCGCGCTTCCAGGAACGGCGTGAAGCCGGTTCGTCACGTTGACGCGTGACCCGAAAACGCTTCATTACCAGACAAACTGACGCTCCAGATGCACAGACGCGCGGATTACTTCTCATGTGTGACAGTCGGCACACCTAACAGGTAAAGACCTCATCAAATAGTTTGTGATACGGTTCACGAGATCCCGGGGTAGAGCCGAAGGACCGTAGTGCGACGGTCCATTGGCCCGAGGGACCCCCTCGGCCCGGGTCTACGCTCGTCCATGACGACACCCTGCCCCCATCAGTAAGCGGAGCTGCCGCCATGCCGTCTCAAGACGCCCGAAATCTCCTTCAGACCGCCGTGCCCACGGCTGCCGTCGGCGTGATCGTCGCCGCCGTCAGTGGTGTTGTTGCCGGTGGCAAGGGAGCGATCGGCGCCGTCGTCGGCACCGTGGTCGTCATTGCCTTCATGGGGCTCGGTCTGTTCGTCCTGCAGAAGACGGCGAAATCCCTTCCGCAGCTGTTTCAGGCAATGGGCATGATGTTGTACGTCGCCCAACTCCTGCTGCTTCTGGTCTTCATGGGTCTGTTCAAGGACACCACGCTCTTCAATCCGAGGGCCTTCGCGGCCGCGCTCGTCGCGGCGACCATCGTGTGGATGGCCGCACAGGCGCGTGCACACATGAAGGCGAAGATCCTTTACGTCGAACCCGACTCCGAAAGCGACTCCTCGAAGAAGGACAAGCCGGAGAAGTCGGGGTCGTCGACGTGAAGGGTAGGGGCGGGATAAATGGCCGTTCGAGATGCTGCTATCGTCCGGTGCCAACTGCGGCACTGCGGGCGCGGGCATCTGAGCTGACGCCTGCACAATCGCGAGGCTCGATGCCTGAATGCCGCTCACACTTCCGAAACACCAGTCCGGTGCCGACCCGCGGCCGCGCGCCGCGCCGACACGACAACGAGGTTGCCGTACCTATGCGTCACGCCGAAGGAGCCCGCGGTGAGTGCTGACCAAACTGAGCTCGCCTTTGACTGGAGCTGTCGGATCATGTCCGACAACGGCTGTGGCTTCCCGGCTCCGGGCCTGCACTCGTTCCTTTTCAAGCCGATGTTCACCGTCGGCGGGTTCGAGTTCAACAAGGTCATGCTGCTCGCCCTGATGACCACGCTCGTCGTCGTCACCTTCTTCTACGTGGCGTTCGGCAAGGCCAAGTTGGTCCCGGGCAAGCTGCAGATGATGGGCGAGGCCGGCTACGACTTCGTACGCCGCGGGATCGTCTACGAGACGATGGGCAAGAAGGACGGCGAGAAGTACGTCCCGCTCATGGTGTCGCTGTTCTTCTTCATCTGGATCATGAACATCTGGTCCGTGATCCCACTGACCCAGTTCCCGGTCTCGTCGATCATCGCCTACCCGGCAGTGCTCGCGGCGGTCGTCTACCTGGTCTGGGTTCCGCTCACCTTCAAGAAGCACGGCTTCGTGGGTGGCTGGAAGAACATCACCGGGTTCGACAATTCGCTCGGCCCGATCAAGTGGCTCGTGTCGTTCATCGAGTTCTTCTCGAACCTGCTGGTGCGCCCCTTCACGCACGCCGTGCGACTCTTCGCCAACATGTTCGCCGGTCACCTGATGCTGGTGATGTTCACCGTCGCCTCCTGGTACCTGCTGAACAGCTGGATGATCCCGGCCGCCGGTGTCTCCTTCGTGATGACCATGGCGATGATCCTCTTCGAGCTTTTCGTGCAGGCCGTCCAGGCGTACGTCTTCGTACTCCTTGCCTGCTCGTACATCCAGGGCGCTCTGGCCGAGCACCACTGATCGCCCTCCTGCAACCCCCTAAGCGCCCGGTGGCCAACCCCCACCGGTCCATGAAAGAGAAGGAAGTAACGGCATGTCCGCGACTCTCGAGCTCGCCGCCCTCCAGGGTGACATCAAGGCCCTCGGCTCCATCGGCTACGGCCTCGCGGCCATCGGCCCCGGCATCGGTGTCGGCATTGTCTTCGGTAAGGGCACCGAGGCTCTCGCCCGTCAGCCCGAAGCTGCCGGCCTGATCCGTGCCAACCAGATCCTCGGTTTCGCCTTCTGTGAGGCGCTCGCCCTCATCGGCATCGTCATGCCGTTCGTCTACGGCTCCTGATCGCCCGAGACGATTAGTCCCGTTCGACGAAAGGCAATGATGTGATCGCCAACCTGGTACAGCAGGCGGCCGAGCACGCGGAGGAGCAGAACCCGCTCATTCCGCCCGGTCCCGAGCTGCTCGTCGGCGCCATCGCCTTCGCCATCGTCTTCTTCTTCTTCTGGAAGAAGCTCCTCCCGAACATCAACAAGGTTCTGGAAGAGCGCCGGGAGGCGATCGAAGGCGGTATCGAGAAGGCCGAGGCCGCTCAGACCGAGGCCCAGAGCGTTCTTGAGCAGTACAAGGCTCAGCTCGCCGAGGCCCGGCACGAGGCCGCGCGTCTGCGCCAGGAGGCGCAGGAGCAGGGCGCCACGCTCATCGCCGAGATGCGGGCCGAGGGCCAGCGTCAGCGCGAGGAGATCGTCGCCGCAGGCCACGCGCAGATCGAGGCCGACCGCAAGGCCGCCGCGCAGTCGCTGCGTCAGGACGTGGGCCAGCTGGCCACCGACCTGGCGGGCAAGCTCGTCGGCGAGTCCCTTGAGGACCACGCCCGGCAGAGCCGCACGATCGACCGCTTCCTCGACGGCCTCGATGAAGCTGCAGCGAAGGCCGAGGCCGCTCGATGACAGCGCACGGAGCTAGCCGCGAGGCCCTGGCCGCCGCGCGCGAGCGCCTCGACGCGCTGACGGACAGCACCTCGGTCGACGCGAAGCAGCTCGCTGACGAGCTGGCCGCGGTCACCGCGCTGTTCAGCCGTGAGGTCTCGCTGCGTCGGGTCCTGACCGACCCGGCGCAGTCCGGCGAGGCCAAGGCCGAGCTCGCGGGCCGCCTCCTCTCCGGACAGGTGGGCGGCGTGACCGCCGACCTGGTGGCCGGCATGGTGCGCTCGCGCTGGTCGCAGTCGCGTGACCTGGTGGACGCCCTCGAGGAGCTCGCCAACCTCGCCGATGTGACCGGTGCGCAGAAGGCCGGCGCCCTGGACAACGTCGAGGACGAGCTCTTCCGGTTCGGCCGGATCGTCTCGTCGAGCACCGAGCTGCGAGCCGCGCTGACCGACCGCGCCGCGACCGGCACGGCCAAGAGCGAGCTGCTGCGCAGCCTGCTCGGTGGTCGCGCCGACGCCGTCACGGAGCGGCTCGTCGAGCGCCTCGTGACCGCGCCGCGTGGACGTAGCCTGGAAGACGGACTCGAGTCCCTCTCCAAGCTGGCCGCGGACCGCCGCAACCGGATGGTCGCCGTCGTCACTTCCGCCGTTCCGCTCTCGGACCGGCAGAAGCAGCGTCTTGGCGATGCCCTGGCCAAGGTGTACGGACGCCCGATGCACCTGAACCTCGACGTGGACCCCGAGGTCCTCGGCGGGATCACGGTCCAGGTGGGCGACGAGGTCATCAACGGCTCCATCGCGGACCGCATCGAGGAAGTCGGCCGCCGCGTGGCCGGCCAGTAAAAGCAACAAAGCACGACCTACGGCCCTAGTTGGGCCGTGCAGAGGATTCCTGGGGGATTTACCCCAGACCCCCAAGAAAACTTTCGGGCCCAACAAGGAGAGCAGGGAACCCAGATGGCGGAGCTCACGATCCGGCCGGAGGAGATCCGGGACGCGCTGGAGAACTTCGTCCAGGCGTACAAGCCGGACGCGGCCTCGCGCGAGGAGGTCGGTACGGTCACCCTTGCCGGCGACGGCATCGCGAAGGTCGAGGGCCTGCCCTCGGCCATGGCCAACGAGCTGCTGAAGTTCGAGGACGGGACCCTCGGTCTCGCGCTGAACCTGGAAGAGCGCGAGATCGGTTCGATCGTCCTCGGCGAGTTCAGCGGCATCGAAGAGGGCCAGTCGGTCACCCGTACCGGCGAGGTCCTGTCGGTCGCGGTGGGCGAGGGCTACCTCGGCCGCGTCGTCGACCCGCTCGGCAACGCGATCGACGGCCTCGGCGAGATCGAGACCAGCGGTCGCCGCGCCCTTGAGCTGCAGGCCCCCACGGTCATGCAGCGCAAGTCGGTGCACGAGCCGATGGAGACCGGCTACAAGGCCGTCGACGCGATGACCCCGATCGGCCGTGGCCAGCGTCAGCTGATCATCGGTGACCGCCAGACCGGCAAGACCGCCCTGGCCGTCGACACGATCATCAACCAGCGCGACAACTGGCGCTCGGGCGACGTGAACAAGCAGGTGCGCTGCATCTACGTCGCCGTCGGTCAGAAGGGCTCCACCATCGCCTCCGTGCGCGGTGCCCTCGAAGAGGCCGGTGCGCTGGAGTACACGACCATCGTCGCCGCCCCGGCGTCCGACCCGGCCGGCTTCAAGTACCTGGCGCCGTACACCGGTTCGGCCATCGGCCAGCAGTGGATGTACGAGGGCAAGCACGTCCTCATCATCTTCGACGACCTCTCGAAGCAGGCCGACGCCTACCGCGCCGTGTCCCTGCTGCTCCGCCGCCCGCCGGGGCGCGAGGCCTACCCGGGTGACGTCTTCTACCTGCACTCGCGTCTGCTCGAGCGCTGCGCGAAGCTCTCGGACGAGCTGGGCAAGGGCTCGATGACCGGTCTGCCGATCGTCGAGACCAAGGCGAACGACGTGTCGGCGTTCATTCCGACCAACGTCATCTCCATCACCGACGGCCAGTGCTTCCTGGAGTCGGACCTCTTCAACGCCGGTCAGCGCCCCGCGCTGAACGTCGGTATCTCCGTCTCCCGAGTCGGTGGTTCCGCGCAGCACAAGGCGATGAAGCAGGTCTCCGGCCGCCTCCGCGTGGACCTCGCCCAGTTCCGTGAGCTGGAGGCGTTCGCCGCCTTCGGTTCCGACCTGGACGCCGCGTCGAAGGCGCAGCTCGAGCGCGGCCAGCGCATGGTCGAACTGCTCAAGCAGCCGCAGTACGAGCCGATGGCGACCGAGAACCAGGTCGTGTCCGTGTGGGCCGGTACCACCGGTCGCATGGACGAGGTGCCGGTCAACGACATCCGCCGCTTCGAGCGTGAGCTCCTCTCGTACCTGCACCAGAGCGAGAAGGGCCTCATGACCTCCATCAAGGAGGGCGGCAAGATGTCGGACGACACCCTGCAGGCCATCGGCGACGCGATCGCGGCGTTCAAGAAGCAGTTCCAGACCTCGGACGGGAAGCTTCTCGGCGAGGACGCCCCCGCCGCTGCCAAGTGACGTAAGGAAGGGACCTGACTCATGGGAGCCCAGCTCCGGGTCTACAAGCGTCGCATCCGATCCGTCACCGCGACCAAGAAGATCACCAAGGCGATGGAGATGATCGCCGCCTCGCGTGTCGTCAAGGCACAGCGCAAGGTGGCGGCCTCCACGCCGTACGCGACCGAGCTCACCCGCGCGGTCACGGCGGTCGGCACTGGCTCGAACACGAAGCACCCGCTGACGACCGAGGCGGAGACGGCGACCCGTTCCGCGGTACTGCTCCTCACGAGCGACCGCGGACTGGCCGGCGCCTTCAACTCCAACGCCATCAAGGCCGCGGAGCAGCTCACCGAGCGCCTCGAGGCAGCGGGCAAGGAGGTCGACACGTTCATCGTCGGCCGCCGTGGTCTTGCCCACTACAACTTCCGCGAGCGCAAGGTCGTGGAATCGTGGTCGGGCTTCACCGACGAGCCTTCGTACGCGGATGCCAAGAACGTCGCGGTGCCGCTGATCGAGGCCATCGAGAAGGAGACGGCGGAGGGCGGCGTGGACGAGATCCACATCGTCTACACCGAGTTCGTCTCGATGATGACGCAGACGGCCATCGACAGCCGACTGCTGCCGCTCAGCCTCGAAGAGGTCGCGGAGGAGTCGCCCACCAAGGGCGAGATCCTTCCGCTCTACGACTTCGAGCCGTCGGCGGAGGACGTCCTCGACGCCCTGCTGCCGCGGTACGTCGAGAGCCGTATCTACAACGCGATGCTCCAGTCGGCTGCTTCCAAGCACGCCGCCACGCGCCGCGCGATGAAGTCGGCGACCGACAACGCCGGGGATCTGATCAACAGCCTCTCCCGGCTTGCCAACGCGGCCCGCCAGGCCGAAATCACCCAGGAAATCAGCGAGATCGTCGGCGGCACAGCAGCCCTGGCCGACGCGACCGCGGGGAGTGACAAGTAATGACGACCACTGTTGAGACGGCCGTTGCCACGGGCCGCGTCGCCCGGGTCATCGGCCCGGTCGTCGACGTGGAGTTCCCCGTCGACGCGATGCCGGAGATCTACAACGCCCTGCACGTCCAGGTCGACGACCCGGCCGAAGAGGGCGCGAAGAAGACGCTGACCCTCGAGGTCGCCCAGCACCTGGGTGACGGCGTGGTCCGCGCGATCTCGATGCAGCCCACCGACGGCCTGGTCCGCCAGGCCCCGGTCACCGACACCGGCAAGGGCATCTCGGTGCCGGTCGGCGACGTGACCAAGGGCCGTGTGTTCAACACCCTCGGTGAGGTGCTGAACGACGACCCGTCCACGGTCGCCGAGGCCGAGCGCTGGACGATCCACCGCAAGGCCCCGGCCTTCGACCAGCTCGAGTCCAAGACCGAGATGTTCGAGACCGGCCTGAAGGTCGTCGACCTTCTCACCCCGTACGTCAAGGGTGGAAAGATCGGTCTGTTCGGTGGTGCCGGTGTCGGCAAGACCGTGCTGATCCAGGAAATGATCGTCCGTGTGGCCAAGCTGCACGACGGTGTCTCCGTCTTCGCCGGTGTCGGCGAGCGCACCCGTGAGGGCAACGACCTCATGGTCGAGATGGAGGAAGCCGGCGTTCTGGACAAGACCGCGCTGGTCTTCGGCCAGATGGACGAGCCGCCGGGCACGCGTCTGCGCGTCGCCCTGGCCGGTCTGACCATGGCGGAGTACTTCCGCGATGTGCAGAAGCAGGACGTGCTGTTCTTCATCGACAACATCTTCCGCTTCACGCAGGCCGGTTCCGAGGTCTCGACCCTGCTCGGCCGCATGCCGTCCGCGGTGGGTTACCAGCCGAACCTGGCCGACGAGATGGGTCTCCTCCAGGAGCGCATCACGTCGACCCGTGGTCACTCGATCACCTCGATGCAGGCGATCTACGTCCCCGCGGACGACCTGACCGACCCGGCCCCGGCCACGACCTTCGCGCACCTCGACGCGACGACCGTGCTGTCGCGTCCGATCTCGGAGAAGGGCATCTACCCGGCGGTGGACCCGCTGGACTCGACGTCCCGCATCCTGGACCCGCGCTACATCGCGCAGGACCACTACGACGCCGCCATGCGCGTCAAGACGATCCTGCAGAAGTACAAGGACCTCCAGGACATCATCGCGATCCTCGGTATCGACGAGCTCAGCGAAGAGGACAAGCTCGTCGTCGCCCGTGCCCGTCGCGTGGAGCGCTTCCTGTCGCAGAACACGCACGCCGCCAAGCAGTTCACCGGTGTGGACGGCTCGGACGTGTCCCTCGAGGAGTCGATCGCGGCCTTCAACGCGATCTGCGACGGCGAGTACGACCACTTCCCCGAGCAGGCCTTCTTCATGTGTGGTGGTCTCGAGGACCTCAAGAAGAACGCCAAGGAGCTCGGCGTCTCCTGAGCTCACTAGCTCGATGCGGAGAGGGGCGGGGACACCCCGCACAGGGGCCGTGTCCCGCCCCTCTTCGTACGCCCACTAGAATTTGACCCAACACCCGGCTGAACCGCCGGGTGGTGACCCGAGGAGCCACCCTTGGCTGCTGAGCTGCATGTCGAGCTGGTCGCAGCGGACCGCAGTGTCTGGTCCGGTGAGGCCACCCTGGTCGTCGCACGCACCACGTCCGGCGACATCGGCGTCATGCCCGGTCACCAGCCGCTTCTCGGTGTGCTGGAATCGGGCCCGGTGACCATTCGTACGAGTGACGGCGGCACGGTCGTGTCCGCTGTCCACGGAGGATTCATCTCCTTCGCGGACGACAAGCTGTCGCTGCTGGCCGAGATCGCGGAGCTGTCCGAAGAGATCGACGTCCAGCGTGCGGAGCGGGCGCTGGAGCGCGCGAAGTCGGAGGCCGACGCCTCCGCCGAGCGTCGCGCCGACGTCCGACTGCGTGCGGTGGCGACGCGCTGACCCCAGCGCGCGGCGTAACGTGACTCAGCCGCGGCCAGGTCCGGGAACATTCCGGACCGGGTCGCGGCTGAGGCAATGCGGGTGCAATGTATTGGTCCGTTGTCGGCCCTTCGGCCGACGGTAGAGGCGAGGAGGTCGGTGCCGATGATCCTCACTCTGCTCGTGTGCGGACTTGCTTTGATCGTGCTGGTGTTGGTGGGGCTCTTCGTCTTCGGCCTGCGCCGCCGACTGATCCAGCGCTCCGGCGGCACCTTCGACTGCAGCCTGCGGTGGGACGCCCCGGAGAAGGGCGACACCTCCGGCAAGGGCTGGGGGTACGGGGTCGCCCGCTACAACGGTGACCGCGTCGAGTGGTTCCGTGTCTTCTCCTACGCTCCCCGGCCGCGCCGGGTTCTCGAGCGCTCCGCCATCGAGGTCGTGGACCGTCGCGCCCCGGACGGCGAGGAGGAGCTCGCCCTGCTCTCCGACGCCATCGTCCTCGGCTGTCAGCACCGCGGCACCCGCCTCGAACTGGCGATGAGCGAGGACGCGCTCACGGGTTTCCTGGCTTGGCTGGAGGCGGCACCTCCCGGCCAGCGGGTGAACGTGGCCTAGGGCCTGTCCGATGGGTCGGAACGCGAGAAGCCGGGAAGACAAGGGGCGATCTCGTCTTCCCGGCTTCGTTCGTGGGACGGCCCAGAGGGCTACTTCAGACCGTCATTGATGGCAGACACCAGCTCACCGTTTGCCGTGTCACCGCTGAACTCCCAGAAGAACGCGCCACCGAGCTTCTGGTCCTTGGCCCAGGTCATCTTGGCGCGGACCGTGGCCGGGGTGTCGTAGGACCACCAGTTCGTGCCGCAGTGGGCGTAGGCCGTACCGGCGATGGTGCCGTTGGACGGGCAGGAGTTCTTGAGGACCTTGTAGTCCTCGATCCCCGCCTCGTACGCGCCGGGCGCCGCGCCGGTCGCCGTGCCGCCCGGCTCCTTCTGAGTGACGCCCGTCCAGCCGCGGCCGTAGAAGCCGATGCCGAGCAGGAGCTTGGCGGAGGGCACGCCCTTGGCCTTGAGCTTGGCGATGGCGGCCGCGGAGTTGAAGCCGTCCTTCGGGATGCCGGGGTAGGACGTGAGCGGCGAGTGCGGGGCCGTCGGTCCCTTGGCGTCCCACGCGCCGAAGAAGTCGTACGTCATCACGTTGTACCAGTCGGCGTACTGCGAGGCGCCGCCGTAGTCCGCGGCGTCGATCTTGCCGCCGTCGGAACCGTCGGCGGTGATCGCGGCCGTGACGAGGTTCTTGGCGCCGAACTCGTTGCGGAACGCCTGCATCATGTTCTTGAAGACGGCCGGGCCCGAGGTGTCACAGGACAGACCGCAGGCGTTCGGGTACTCCCAGTCCAGGTCGATGCCGTCGAAGATGTCGGCCCAGCGCGGGTCCTCGACCAGGTCGTGGCAGGACTTGGCGAAGGCCGCCGGGTTCTTCATGGCGTCGGTGAAGCCGCCGGACCAGGTCCAGCCGCCGAAGGACCAGAGGATCTTGACGTTCGGGTACTTGGCCTTGAGCTTGCGCAGCTGGTTGAAGTTGCCGCGCAGGGGCTGGTCCCAGGTGTCGGCGACGCCGTCGACGCTCTGGTCGGCGGTGTAGGCCTTGTCGGTCGCCGCGTAGGCGTCGCCCATGGTGCACTTGCCGCCCTGGACGTTTCCGAAGCTGTAGTTGATGTGCGTGATCTTGTCGGCCGAGCCGGAGGTCGCGATGTTCTTCGCGTGGTAGTTGCGCTGGTAGACGCCCCACTCGGTGAAGTAGCCGAGCTTGACCTTGTCGCCGGGGCCGGGGCCCGGGTCGCCGCTGCCCGTGGTGCGGACCTTGACGGCGCCGCTCGCGGGGCCCGTCTGGTCGGCGGTGTCGCGGGCCTGGACGGTGTAGGAGTAGTCGGTGGCCTTGGTCAGGCCGGTGTCGGAGTACGAGGTGCCGGTGACCGTGGCGACCTTGGCGCCGTCCCGCAGGACGTCGTAGTTCTTGACGCCCTTGTCGTCGGTGGCGGCCTTCCAGTCGAGCTTCACCGAGGTGTCGGTGATGCCGGAGGCCGTCGGGGTGCCGGGGGCGCTCGGCGGGTTGTCGCCGGGCACGCTGCCGCCGTCACAACTGCCGCCGTTCAGCGTGCACTTGGAGGGCGCGCCGGGGCCGGTGCCGTTGAACCCGAAGGAGACCGAGGCGCCGGGGGCGAGCGTCCCGTTCCAGCCGAGGTTCTTGGCGGTCCAGCGGGCTCCGGAGTTGGTGACGGTGGCGTCCCAGGCCGAGGTCACCTTGGTGTCGGAGGGGAAGTCCCACTGGACGTTCCACGAGCTGAGCGTGGTGGTGCCGGTGTTCTTGATCGTCCACTTGCCCTCGAAGCCGTTGCCCCAGTCCTGGGTCTTGGCGTACGTGGCGGTGGCTTCGGGGGCGGCCTCGGGGGCCGCGTCGGCGGGGCCGCCGAGGGCGACCAAGGTGGCGAGCGGGAGCAGCAGGGTCGTCACTCCCGCCACGGCTTTGTGTCTGAGTCTGAGTCTCGGGCGTGTGCTGTTCGTAGTGAAGCGCACGAGTGCTCCTCGGGTGAGTTCCGGGGGTCTTAGGGGCTTGGACCCTGCGCCGCCCGTGAGCACGTGGACACGTGGGGGAGTGCTCACCGCAGTGCGGTGAGAATAGAAAGGTCTGGACCATCGGTCAAGAGGTCTGAACCAGTGGCCGGATCGCGACGGTCCGGCGGCCCGGATTCCGGTTCAGACGCCCAACTCCTGTGCGAGGACGGCCGCTTGCACCCGGCTGCGCAGCTCCAGCTTGCCCAGCATCCGGCTGACGTGCGTCTTCACCGTCGCCTCCGCCATGGAGAGACGGGTCGCGATCTCCGCGTTCGACAGCCCCTCGCCGATGCAGGAGAGGACCTCGCGCTCGCGGCGCGTGAGGCAGTCCAGGATCGCGGGGTCCGGCGCGTTCTCACCGCGTGCGGGCTTCGCGGGGGCGGCGAACTCGGCGATCAGACGGCGGGTGACGGCCGGTGCGATCAGGCCCTCGCCGCGGGCGACCGTGCGGACGCCTTCGAGGAGGTCCTTCGCCTCGGTGTTCTTCAGGAGGAACCCGGACGCGCCCGCCCGCAGCGCGCCGAACACGTACTCGTCGAGGTCGAAGGTGGTCAGGACCAGGACGTCCGCGAGTTTCTCGGCGACGACCTGCCGGGTCGCCGACACCCCGTCCAGGCGCGGCATCTGTACGTCCATCAGGACCAGGTCGGGGCGCAGCTCGCGGGCGAGCGCGACGGCCTCCTCGCCGTCCGCCGCCTCGCCGACGACCTCGATGTCGGGCGCGCTGCGCAGGATCAGCACGAGTCCCGCGCGCACGGCTGACTGGTCTTCGGCGACTAGCACCCGGATCATTCCTTGGCTCCTTCGTCCGCGGGGTCGACGGGCAGGGTCGAGAAGACGTTCCAGACCTTGCCGTCAGGGCTGCTCTCGGGGCCCGATTCGAAGTGGCCGCCGAGCAGTTCGGTGCGCTCGCGCATGCCGACGAGTCCGGCGCCGGAGCCGGGGGCGCGCGGCCCGGAGGGGTCCCCGTACGGGCTGGTCACACGGACGGTGAGGGCGCGCGGTTCCTGTGCGAGGGCGACGGTGACGCGGCCCGGCGAGGCGTGCTTGAGCGCGTTCGTCAGGGACTCCTGCACGATGCGGTACGCCGCGAGGCCCACCGGCGCGGGCAGCTTCGGCCGGTCTGTGGGGCGGGCGTCGTCGAGCGTGACGTCGAGGCCGTTGGTGCGGGCGCCCTCGACGAGGGCGGCCAGGCCGTCCAGGGTGGGCGCGGCCATGGGTTCCAGGTCGCCGGAGTGGTCGCGCAGGATGCCGATGAGGCGGCGCATCTCGGCCAGCCCCTCGACGCTGTTCTCCCGGATGACGGCGAGCGCGTCCTTGCTGGTCTTCGGGTCGTCCAGGGAGAGCGCGGCCGTCGAGTGGATGGCGATCGCCGAGAGGTGGTTGGCGACCATGTCGTGCAGCTCCCTGGCCATCCTGGCGCGCTCGGCGCCGACGGCCTGGACCCGGTCCATCTCGGCGAGCAGCGCGGTCTGCTCGGCCCGCAGCTTCGCCGCCTCCGCGGCCTCGCGGTGGTTGCGCACGAGGACGCCGGTGGTGGCGGGGCCGAAGGAGATCACTCCGGCGAGGACGCCGATGAGGATGGCCTCGGGCTTCTGGAACCAGGCCAGGAAGCCGATGGTGACCGCCACCGTGATCAGGCCCGTGGTCACCGGGATGCGGCGGGCGGCGGCCGGTGTGCCGTACACGACGGCGGCGTACACGATGTCCGTGAACATCATGATCGAGGCGAGGTTGCCGTTCGTGAACTGGTCGGCGACCAGCGCGAGCGTGGCACCGCACAGCGCGAACTGCGGGGCCGAGCGGCGCAGCAGCGACAGGCACGCGAGGACGCACAGCGGGACCAGCGCCCAGGTGCCGCTCAGCGGCCGGTCCGTCTGTGCGTGCAGTCCGAGCGCCCACAGCGCGAGACCGCTGAGCAGGCTGACCGAGGCGATGCCGACATCGACGCGGTGCGGACGGGCGAGGGGCAGGACCATGCCCCCATCCAACACGCTGGACCGGGCCCCCTGCCTGGTCCTGGGGGAGGAGTCGGACCGGTGCCGACTACATCGAACTGGGTACCGCGGCCGCAGGTGACACGGCCGCTACATCGAAGGATGCAGTCCCACTTCGTCACTGGCGACGACGATCACCGGCCTTCGGAACGCGAGCCTTGAGAGGTGACAGGGGAAGCGAATGTGAGGAGAGCACCGTGATCGTCGCACTGATCATCATCTGCGAGGTCGGCTTCTGGGTGCTGCTGGCCGCGGGGCTCGCCCTGCGTTACTGGGCGAAGAAGCCGCGTGCGAGCGTCGCCGTGCTGCTGTGCGAGCCGCTGCTGGAGGTCCTGCTGTTCGTCGTCACGGCGATCGACCTGAAGAACGGCGCCGAGCCGGACTGGAAGCACGGCCTGGCCGCCGTCTACATCGGCTACTCGATCGCCCTCGGCCACTACACGGTCAAGTGGGTCGACGTGCGCGTCGCCCACCGCTTCGCGGGCGGCCCCGCCCCTTCGACGCCGAAGTACGGCGCCGCGCGCGCCGTCCACGAGTGGAAGCTCGCCGCCCGCTGGATCCTCGCCGCGCTGATCGCCATGGCACTGCTGCAGGGCGCGGTCTGGTACGTGGGCGGGGACGGCGAGGTCTCCTCGCTGCGGATGTGGCAGCAGCGGATGCTGTGGCTGATCGGGATCAACGTCATCATCGCCGGGGCGTACACGCTCTTCCCGAAGAAGGCGCCCGCCCGGGCGTGACGCCCTAGCGTTCGCCCCCGGGCACCCACAGCACGTCTCCGACCGCCTTGTTCGCCGTACGGGCGAGGATGAACAGGAGGTCGGAGAGGCGGTTGAGGTAGGTGGCGGTCAGCGGGTTCATCCCGCCCTCTTCCTTACCGGCCCCGTGGACCTCGAAGGCCGCCCACGTCGACCGCTCGGCCCGCCGCACCACCGTGCACGCCTGGTGCAGGAGCGCCGCGCCGGGCGTCCCGCCCGGCAGGATGAAGCTGCGGAGCTTCTCCAGCTCCTCCAGGAAGCGGTCGCAGTCCTCCTCCAGCTTGTCGATGTAGGACTGCTCGACGCGGAGCGGCGGGTACTTCGGGTCCTCGACGACCGGCGTGGACAGGTCGGCGCCCACGTCGAAGAGGTCGTTCTGGACCCGCACGAGGACCTTGACCACGTCCGCGTCGAGCTGTCCGAGCGCGATCGCCGTGCCGATGGCCGCGTTGGCCTCGTTGGCGTCGGCGTACGCAGAGATACGCAGATCGGTCTTGGCGGTGCGGCTCATGTCCCCGAGGGCCGTCGTCCCCTGGTCGCCGGTCCTGGTGTAGATGCGCGTCAGATTGACCATGCGGCCAGCCTAGTTACGCTCCGGCCCTTCTGAAGACACGTGTGCCCACCGTCACGGAGAGCAGGACGAAGGCGAGTGCCATCAGGACGCCGTACAGCATGGTCGTGGTCGCGTACTCGCCCACGTATCCGGCCCGCACCGCGTCGACGAGGTAGCGGAACGGCATGAAGTGGGAGAGGACGTCCAGCCAGGCCGGGGCGAGGGCCATCGGCAGCATCAGGCCGGAGAGCAGCATCGAGGGCATGCTCACCGCGTTCACGACGGGGCCGAACTCGTGCGGCTTGTCGACCTTCATGGCCAGCGCGTACGACAGGGAGGCGAGCCCCGCGGTCAGGAGCCCCACGAACGCGAAGCCGATGAGGATGCCGCCGAGCGGCGCCCTGAGCCCCATCGCCAGCGCGGCGAGCACGAGCAGCACCGCCTGGAAGACGAAGAGCGCGCCGTCGCGCAGGACCCGGCCCAGGAGCAGCGCGAGACGGCTCACGGGGGTCACCCGCATCCGCTCCACCACGCCGAACTGCTTCTCGATGATGAGCGCGAAGCCGCTGAAGGTGGCGCCGAACAGGCCGAGTTGGAGCAGCAGTCCCGGCACGAGCACCTGCCACGAGTCGCCCTGCGAGCCGAGCGGCAGATCGGTGAGCAGCGGGCCGAAGAAGAGGAGGTAGAGCAGCGGGGTGAGGACGCCGAAGAGGATCTGGAACTTGGAGCGCAGGGTCTGCCGGGCGTACCGCCCGAAGATCAGCGCGGTGTCGGAGAGCAGTGCAGGCATGGCGGGGGTCCCGGGTGGTGAGGGTCAGACGGCGACGGGGGCGGTGTCCGTGGTGGATCGGGACGCGATGTCCCGCCCGGTGATGGCGAGGAAGGTGTCCTGGAGGGTGGCGTCGATCGAGCCGCCGTACCGGAGCTTGAGGGCGCTGGGCGTGCCTTCGGCGACGACGACGCCCTTGTCGACGACGACCAGGCGGTCGGAGAGCGCGTCGGCCTCGTCGAGGTAATGCGTGGTGAGGAAGACGGTCGTGCCGTGCTCGTCGCGCAGCTTGCGCACCAGCTGCCACAGGTCGGCCCGGCTGCCCGGGTCGAGTCCGGTGGTCGGCTCGTCGAGGAAGAGCACCGCGGGCCGGTGGGTGAGCCCCAGGGCGATGTCGAGCCGCCTGCGCTGGCCGCCGGAGAGGGCCGCGCAGGGCCGCTCCATCAGCTCGGTCAGGCCGAGGTCGCGCGCCAGCTCCGCCGCTCGGTCCGCCGCCTGAGTCCTCGTCAGGCGGTAGAGGCGGCCCTGGGTGATCAGTTCCTCGCGTACGGAGATGCTCAGGTCGACGCCGCCGGACTGGGCGACGTAGCCGATCCTCTCGCGGACGCCCGAGGGGTCCTTCACGAGGTCGCAGCCCGCGACGGTGGCGGCGCCGCCGGTGGGCGGGAGCAGCGTGGTCAGCATGCGCAGGGTGGTGGTCTTGCCCGCGCCGTTCGGCCCGAGGAAGCCGAGGATCTCGCCGGGTTCGACGCGCAGGTCGATGCCGCGCACGGCCTCGACGGGGCCGCCCTTGGACTGGAAGGTCCGGGCGAGCCCGGAGGTGCTGATGATTGCCATGGCGACCACAAAAACAGAGTCACTTAAATTTTGCAACGTCACCAAAAAGAATAGAGACCCCAAAAGTTCAGAGACCCTAGGATGGGCGGCATGAGTGAGGGCCTGAGGGAGCGCAAGAAGCGGCAGACCAAGCAGCGGATCTCGGACATCGCGACCGGGCTCTTCCTGGAGCACGGCTTCGTCACCGTGACCATTGCCGAGATCGCAGAGGCCTCGGACGTCTCGGTCAACACGGTCTACAACTACTTCCCGGCCAAGGAGGACCTCTTCCTCGACCGGGGCGACGACGTCATCGACCGCCTCTCCCGGTACGTGCGGGGCCGCCGCGACGGGGAGTCCGCCGCCGACGCCGTCCTGCGCGAGCTGCGCGCCGACGTGGAGGGCGTCTCGCCTGCCGTCGGGCTCTTCCCCGGCTGGGCCGACTTCATGAAGGTCATCACCGAGGCGCACGCCCTGCGCTCCCGGCTCTGGGCGATCCAGCAGGAAGCCCTCGACCGGCTCACCGGAACCCTCGCCGAGGAGACCCGGGCCGCGCCGGACGACCCGCTGCCCGGCCTGGTCGCGGGCCAGCTCTCCTGGGTCCACAGCACCCTCATGGCGTGGATCGGCGACGAGATGTCCAAGCGCCGCGAGCCCGCCGAGGTCTCCCGCGAAGCCCTCGCGCTGCTGGACGAGATGGAGGACCTGCTGAGCGAGAAGGTCCTCAACTACGCGCCGCGCGCCGCCGAATGACGCGTACCAGTGTGATGTCCGTCATCTGAGACGTGACGCGCATCTCTTCGCGGACACAGGCGCGCTCACGACCGCTAACGTGCGCCGAAGAGGCATACGTAAACAGCGTGTAAGCCAAGCGTGATAAGCGGTAGGGGAGTCGGAACAGTGGCACGGAAGCTCGCCGTCATCGGAGCCGGACTCATGGGGTCCGGCATCGCTCAGGTCTCCGCCCAGGCGGGCTGGGACGTCGTCCTGCGCGACGTCACCGACGCGGCACTGACCCGCGGCACCGACGGGATCAAGGCGTCGTACGACAAGTTCGTGAGCAAGGGCAAGCTCGCGGCCGAGGACGCCGAGGCCGCGCTCGGGCGCATCACGACCACCACCGACCTGGACGCCGTCGCCGACGCGGACATCGTCGTCGAGGCCGTCTTCGAGAAGCTCGAGGTCAAGCACGAGATCTTCCGTACGCTCGACAAGATCGTGCGCGACGACGCCGTGCTCGCCTCCAACACCTCCGCCATCCCGATCACCAAGATCGCGGCCGTGACGGAGCGTCCGGAGCGCGTCGTCGGCGCCCACTTCTTCTCGCCCGTCCCGATGATGCAGCTCTGCGAGCTGGTGCGCGGCTACAAGACCAGCGACGAGACCCTCGCCCGCACCCGGGAGTTCGCCGAGTCCGTCGGCAAGACCTGCATCGTCGTCAACCGCGACGTGGCCGGTTTCGTGACGACCCGTCTGATCTCCGCACTCGTCGTCGAGGCCGCGAAGCTCTACGAGTCGGGCGTCGCCACCGCCGAGGACATCGACATCGCCTGCAAGCTCGGCTTCGGGCACGCCATGGGGCCGCTCGCGACCGCCGACCTCACCGGCGTCGACATCCTGCTGCACGCCACCGGAAACATCTACACGGAGTCCCAGGACGAGAAGTTCGCGCCGCCGGAGCTGATGCGCCGGATGGTTGACGCGGGTGACATCGGGCGCAAGAGCGGGCAGGGGTTCTACAAGCACTGAACCAGCACTGACGTACGCCGTCTGACGCCCCGTTGGACGCTTCGGCGCCCCGCGGGTCACCCCTCGGAGTGAATTCGGTATCGGTTCGCTTACAGACGGCAACTTCCTCGCCCACGCGGCAGTCAGTTGCAGTGACATACGCAGACGCCTTACGTATCGGGCGTCACAGCAGACACAGCACTCTCGGGGAGCGCATATGCACATCAGGGGCGACCAGGCCCAGCTGGTCGTCGGGGGACGCCTCGACGTACGCAGCGCGGCGGACGCCCGCACGGTCCTGCACTCGGCCGTCGACGACGGCGCCGGCGACCTGGTGCTCGACCTGTCCGAACTCGACTCGTGGGACGCCACGGGACTCGGCGTCATCATGGGCGCCCACCGCCGGGCCGGCCGGTGCGGACGCAGACTCGTCCTGCGCCACGTGCCGCCGCAGATGCAGCGCCTCCTCGTGGCGACCCGGCTGCACCGGATCCTCGCCATCGAGGGCGGCATCGGAGTCGAATCGCTTCCCAGAGCCTGAACCCGCACCTCACGCACAATCCTCACGAACCTGTGACGTCTCGGACGGGGCGGTACCCCGCCCTCCCGTAGATACTGAGCAAAGGTCTAGGGTTCGGTCGCCCACCGATATACGGACCCGCACGGGGGCGCCGGACCAGAAGCGACAGCGCAGTGTGCACGAAGGCCGGAGGGGGCTCTGCACACCACGCATCTGGGGGGCTAGGACCATGGACCCGATGAACCGGGGACCGGAAGAGTACGGCCACGACGGCAACCACTCCGATGACGGCTCGGCCAACTCGGCCAGCTCGGCCGACCCGGCGCGCTCCGGGCGGCCGCCGCGCGATCCCATGACGCCCGATTTCGGTCAGCCCGCGCCCGCGCTGGCCCGCACCGTCCAGCTCGTCTCGGGCGACTTCCTGCTCACGGTCAACCCCGTCGACGGCAGCGAGATCGAACCCTGCCCGCCGGGGGAGCGGCCCGCGCGGCCCGCCAAACGGACCGCGGCCGAACGCGCCGAGCTGCGCCGCGCCTCGATGCCGCCCGTGCCGCCGGGTCCCGCACTGCCCAGGCTGCCTCTCCTGGAGCGCCAGGAGGAGCGTGAGCGCCTCGTGCGGCTCCTCGCACGCGGCCGCTCCGTACGACTGACCGGACCCGCCGGATCGGGCCGCACCGCCCTCCTGGGCGCCGTCGCCGACGACTGCGCGGACCTCGCGCCCGACGGCGTCGTCCGCCTCTCCGGCTACCGCAGGACATCCGGCGAGCTGCTCCACGACCTCTTCGCCGCCGTCCACGACGCGCCGCTGCACCGCCCCGAGCGCGCCCAGCTCCTCGAACACGTCCACGAGATCGGCGCGGTCGTCGTCCTGGACGACCTCGAATTCGGCGGCGCCGCCCTCGACGAGCTGCTCGACGCGACACCCGAATGCGCCTTCCTCATCGCCGCCACGCCCGACGTGGCCGCGCCCTCCGCCGACTCCCACCTGGAAGAGGTCTTCCTCGGCGGCCTCGGCCGCGGCGGCGGCCTCGAACTCCTGGAGCGCGCCGTCGGCCGCGTCCTCGACGACGAGGAGGCCAACTGGGCGGGCGACCTGTGGTTCGAGTCCGAGGGCCTGCCGCTGCGCTTCGTCCAGGCGGGCGCCCTGCTCCGCCAGCGCGACCAGCTCCGCGCCGACCCGCACGCCTTCGAGGAGAACGGCTACTTCGGGGACGCCCCCGTCGACGCGGCCTTCGCCGCCGACGACGGGCGCGACGTACCGCTGCCCTCGCTCGCCGACGGCGCCGCGCCCGCGGCCCTGCTCGCCTCGCGCCTCAGCCCGGCCGCCCGCGCCACGCTGAAGTTCGCCGTGGCCCTCGGCGGCGAGCTGCCGCACCAGGCCCACCTGCCCGCCCTCGTGGGCGACACCCACGCCGACGCGGCCCTCGCCGAACTGGTCGGCTGCGCCCTGGTCACCCCGGTCGGCGGGCACTACCGGCTCGCCGCCGGAGTCCGCACGCAGCTGGAGACCGTCGGGTACGCGGAGGAGTCCGCCGAGTACGCCCTGGGCGCCGCCCAGCACTACGCCTGGTGGTCCGGACACCCCTCCGTCACCCCGGAGCGGGTCGCCGCCGAGGCGGACGCCGTGCAGGCCGCCCTCGCCGCCCTGGTCACCACGGAGAGCGGCGCGGCCGTGCTGCTCGCCCGCACCGCGGCGCCCGCCTTCGCCGGTGGGCTCGCCTGGGCCGCCTGGGAGCGCGCCCTGCGCTCCGGCCAGGAGGCGGCGCGGAACGCGGGGGAGGTCGCCGAAGAGGCGTACTTCCACCACGAGTTGGGCATCCTCGCGCTCTGCGGCGGACAGCTCGACCGGGCCCGCGCCGAGCTGGAGGCCTCCATAGGCCTGCGCGGCGCGCTCGCTGACAAGCGCGGCATGATCTCCGGGCGCAGGGCCCTCGCCCTGGTCGCCGACCGCTCGGGCGGCGCACTGCCCGGCGGGCGCACGGCCGCGGCCGAAGAGATGCCCGACGCGCGCTACGAGGAATCGGCGTCGCCGCCCGGCGGCATCCCCGCCGCGTTCGCCCTGCCCGAACCGCCCCCGGAGCCGGACACGCTGGTCACCAGCAGGGTGACGCCCGCCCCCGGGGCGGGTCCCGCGCCGAGCCGCCGCTCCATCATCAGCGGCACCCGGCGCAACCTCGTCGCGGCGGGCGCGGGAGCCCTGCTCGCCGCCGTCCTCGGCACCGTCGTCACGCTCGGCGCCACGTCCGGCAACGACGACCCGCCGGGCGACAAGGTCACGACGGAGCAGTCGGCGAAGGAGGACCGCGACGGCGACGGCCTCACCGCCGACAAGCCGCAGAAGGACTCCACGAGCCGCGCCGACACCCCCGGCGAGGAAGGTGTCGCCGACACCTCGGGCACCCCCTCGCCGAGCGACAGCGGCGCCCCCTCGGGCAAGCCGAGCGAGAGCGGCGAGCCGTCGGACAGGCCGACCGAGCCCACGGACAAGCCGACCAAGCCGACCGACAAGCCGACCGAGCCCACGGACAAGCCGACCAAGCCGACGACTCCGCCGACGAAGCCGCCGACGACTCCGCCGACGAAGCCGCCGACCACTCCGCCCACGACCCCGCCGACCCCGCCCGAGAGCGACTCTCCGCCGACCTCGCCGGACATCTCGAACTCGGCGAGCGGCCCGGGATCAGAGGACAGGATCTGAAGAGGCCCGAACAGGTCTGAGCAGGTCTGAACAGGTCTGAAAAGAGGAGGGCCGGGTCCCACGGACCCGGCCCTCCTGCAGGTGCGTACGTGTGCGGATGCCTCCGCGGGGTCAGAACAGCCGCAGCTTGTCGTCCTCGATGCCGCGCAGCGCGTTGTAGTCCAGGACGGTGCAGCCGATGCCGCGGTCCGTGGCGAGGACCCGTGCCTGCGGCTTGATCTCCTGGGCGGCGAAGATGCCCTTGACGGGCGCCAGGTGCGGGTCGCGGTTCAACAGGTCGAGGTAGCGCGTGAGTTGCTCGACGCCGTCGATCTCGCCGCGCCGCTTGATCTCGACGGCGACGGTCTGCCCGTCGGCGTCGCGGCAGAGGATGTCGACCGGTCCGATCGCCGTCATGTACTCGCGACGGATGAGCGAGTATCCCTCACCGAGTGTCTCGATCCGGTCGGCGAGCAGCTCCTGAAGGTGTGCTTCCACGCCGTCCTTGATGAGGCCGGGGTCCACACCCAGCTCGTGCGAGGAGTCGTGGAGTACTTCCTCCATCGTGATGATGAGCTTCTCGCCCGCCTTGTTGACGACGGTCCACACAGCGGCGTCGTCCCCGGTCCCCTCCTTCAATGTGCAGGGCGGAGACATCCAGTTGAGCGGTTTGTAGGCCCTGTCGTCGGCGTGGATCGAGACGCTGCCGTCCGCCTTCACAAGGATCAGGCGGGGCGCCGACGGGAGATGGGCGGTGAGCCGGCCCGCGTAATCCACGGAGCATCGGGCAATGACGAGACGCATGGGGCGCAACGCTACTCGACTCGGGGTGGTGTGCGCGATTCGCCCGTCCCGCTCCCGGCGCCCCCGCGCTGAAGAGGCGACTTGTCCCTCGATGGGCCTGTTCGATCCTGGCCGGTTATGCGCCCAATCTCCTGGTGCGGTTAACGCCCGGTGCCTACCGTAGAAGCTAGAGGTCGTCATCCGTGCACGCTGCGTAGGCGGGCTCCATCCCTGTCCGTAGGCCCCCGCTCCCCGGGGGTGCGAGAGGAGAACCCATGTCGCTCGACGTCTCACCGGCACTGTTGGAACAGGCCGAGCGAGGCGAGGTGGACGAAGCAGAATTCGTCGACTGCGTCCGGACCTCCCTGCCTTTCGCATGGGAGATGATCAGCTCCCTGGTGGCCCAGTTGAAGGTCGACGGCGGCGAGTTCGCCGACAACCAGACCCCGCCGCCGGACGAGCAGGCACGTGGCCAGCTGCTGCGCGCGCTCGCGAGTGACGCGATCCGCGGTGCACTGCAGCGGCACTTCGGGGTGCGTCTGGCATTCCAGAACTGTCACCGCGTAGCGGTCTTCCCGCTCGACCCGTCGGTGGACGAACGGCTCGCCCGCTTCACCTCGATCCGAGGCCAGCTGCTCAATCAGTCCCCCGAACTCAGGGACTGCTGACGCCTGTTGCTGCCGCTCCGTACGCGGGAGGTGTTTCAGTCCGGAGCGGCAGCTCCTCGGGCGGGTCTCAGCCGAGCTGGGGGAGCACTTCGGCGCCCAGCCTCCGGACGTTCTCCTCCGTGGCCGCGAGGTCGCCGGAACCCTCCACGAGCAGCGCGAAACGGGTGATGCCCGTGCGCTCGGAGGTGGCGGCGAGCCGGTCGGCGCAGACCTGCGGGGTGCCCACGGGGTGCAGCCCGCAGAGCAGTTCCGTGTAGGCCACCGGGTCCCGCATGGCGCGGTGCCTGCCGTCCACGGTCACATGGGCGTCCAGGCCCTGCTTCAGCCACCCCGGCATGGCCTTCTGTAACGTCTCGGCCGCGTCCAGCCGCCGGTCCGCGATCTGGGCGACTCCGGCGGAGACGTGCGAGGCCGCGGAAATGTCCTCCGGCGTATGCCCAGCAGCACGTGCGTGGCGATTCCACAAGGCCACCATTTCGGCCTTCTCGTCGTCACCCACGTGCATGCCGAGAAGCATCGGCAGACAGCGCTGCGCGGCGAGCCGCACGCTGGACGGCGAGGTGCACGCGACGACCACCTCGGGACCTGCGGTGCCCTGCCCGTTCAGGGCCTCCTGCGGGCGTGGCACGACGGCCACCTCACGGAACGAGAACCGCTCGCCGCGGCCCTCGACGCGGGCTTCCCGCAGCCACCGGATCAGCAGATCGAGGGATTCGGGGAACCCCTTTTCGTACGCCTCCAGGCCCGACCCGAACACTTCAAGGTCCACCCAGGGCCCGCCGCGTCCCACGCCGAGTGAGAAACGGCCGCCCGACGTCAGGTGCAGCAGGGCTGCCTGCTCGCCGAGCGCCACGGGGTGGGCGGTCGGGAGTACGCTCACGGCCGTGCCGACGCGGATCCGCCGCGTCCGCCCGAGGAGCAGCGCCGCGAGGGTCACCGCCGACGGGCACGTGCCGTACGGCACGAAGTGGTGCTCGGCGAGCCAGACCGAATCGAGCCCCGCCTCCTCGGCCACCTCGGCGGACCGCACCGCCCGGTGCAGTGCCTCCCCCTGCCCCTGTCCGGGGAACTGGGCGGCCAGAACAAAACTACCTACACGCATCGAACTCCTGCCTCCTTGACGCCGACGCAGGCACTCCCCCTACGGGCAACAACGCATGACACGTGCCAAAGGCACGGCCTGGCAAGAAGATTGTTTGATTTTCCGTGCAATGGACGGGGGCCGGAGCCGTCAGTCCGGGCCGGGTACCCCTCGGCGTGGCGCGTAGGCTGGTCGCACCCCTGACCGCCGTACAGCCCGTGAGGTGTTTCCGTGTCCCCGCGTCGCAACCGCCCCAAGGGCGCCGGAGAGCCGAAGCCGTCCACGGACCCGGAGCCCTCGGGCCGCTACGGCGGCTTCCAGAGCGCCGAGAGCTGGCAGGGCGAGGAGTGGAGCGTGCGGCACGTGGCGGGCGCGAGCGCGGCGGGCAAGCGGTACCGCTGCCCGGGCTGCGACCAGGAGATCCCGTCGGGCCTCGCGCACGTGGTGGCCTGGCCCGAGCACTCCGGCGTCGACGAGCGCAGGCACTGGCACAAGGCGTGCTGGAACGCGAAGGACCGCCGCACCACGCGGGTGCAGCGGTCCCGTAACGCACCGAGGCACTAGCTAGCCTCGTACGGCTAGACGTCGCGCTTCTCCAGGAGCGCGAACGCACCGGCGACGGCGGCCGCCGTGACGACGACGAGCAGCGTCAGCTGCGAGCCGCCGCTGGCGCCCGTGTCGTCCGCGCCGAAGATCTTGGCGAGGGCCGTGATGGCGTTGTAGTCGTTCATCTTGTCGCCGAGCGGCTGCGTGCTCTCCCAGATCATCAGGAACCCGCCCAGGATCGCGGGCAGCAGCACCACGCCGAGCATCGCCGTGATGGCGCCCGCGGAGTGCCGCAGCATCGAGCCGACGGCGAGCGCGAGGACACCGAGCAGCGAGACGTACAGACCGCCCTTGAAGACCGTTCCCGCCCAGGGGAGGTCGCCCGCCTCCGGGCCGCTGTTGGCGGCCGACGCCGCGAGGCCCACCAGGAGGATCGATCCGGCGGACACGACGAAGGCGACCACGAAGAAGATCAGGATCTTCGCGGTGAGGACGCGGGAGCGCTGCGGCGACGCGGTGAACGTCGTACGGATCATGCCCGTGCCGTACTCGGACGAGGTGACGAGCACGCCCAGCGTGATCAGGCAGATCTGGCCCAGCATCAGGCCGAAGAAGGCCGGGACGGTGAAGGGCATGTCCGCGTAGTCGGCCGGGTCGGTGTTGGCCACGGCGAGCAGGCCGATGCCGACGACCAGGAGCAGGAAGGTGCCCAGGGTCCACATCGTGGAGCGGACCGACTTGATCTTCGTCCACTCGGAGGAGAGGGCGTTGCCGAGGTGGGTCTTCTTGACCGGGATCGGCGAGGTGTAGGCGTTCGCCATCGCCTGCTGCCAGGCGGAGGGCGGCGCGGGGGCGGCGGGCGGGGGCGCCGTCGGGGCGCCCTGCATCGGGGCGCCCTGCGGGGGAGCCCCCTGCATCGGGGCGCCCGCCTGTGCGTACGCCTGCTGGGGCTGCGCCTGCGGCTGCGGCTGCGGCTGCTGCTGCGGCGTCGGAGGCGTGGTCATCGCTGGTCCTCGCTGTCGCGCTTGGTCATGTCGGGGGCGGGGGCGGCGGGGGGTGCTGCCGGGGCGGGCTGCTGGGGCGCCGCGGCGTACGGGTTCGGCGTCCCGGGCGCGCCCTGTGGCTGCTGCATCGCGAAGGGCTGGCCGCCCGGCTGGGGCGGCGGCGGGGCGTACCAGCCGGGCTGGCCCTGGCCGGGCACCGGCGGCTGCGGCTGGCCCGGCGGCAGTGCGCCGGGCGGCATCTCCTGCTGGAGGCCCGCACGCTGGTCGACCGTCGAGCGGTAGTCGACGGCGCCCTGCGTCATCCGCATGTACGCCTCTTCCAGCGAGGCCTGGTGCGGGGAGAGCTCCCACAGCCGGACGTCCGCGCCGTGCGCGAGGTCGCTGATGCGGGGGAGCGGGAGGCCCGTGACGCGCAGCGCGCCGTCCTGCTCGGGCAGCACCTGGCCGCCCGCCTCGGTCAGCGCGGCCGTCAGCTTCTCGCGGCCCGTGGTCTCGCCGTCCGGCGTGCGCACCCGCGCGAAGTCCGCGGAGTTGTGCGAGATGAAGTCGGTGACGCTCATGTCGGCGAGCAGCTGGCCGCGGCCGATCACGATCAGGTGCTCGGCGGTGAGCGCCATCTCGCTCATCAGGTGGGACGACACGAAGACCGTGCGCCCCTCGGCCGCGAGCGACTTCATCAGGTTGCGGACCCAGAGGATGCCCTCGGGGTCGAGGCCGTTGACCGGCTCGTCGAAGAGCAGCACCTGGGGGTCGCCGAGGAGCGCCGCCGCGATGCCGAGGCGCTGGCCCATGCCGAGCGAGAAGCCCTTGGAGCGCTTCTTCGCCACGTCCTGCAGACCCACGACGCCGAGCACCTCGTCGACCCGGCGGGCCGGGATGCCGGAGAGCTGCGCGAGGCAGAGCAGGTGGTTGCGGGCGTGCCGCCCGCCGTGCACGGCCTTGGCGTCGAGGAGCGCACCGACCTGGCGGGGCGCGTTCGGGAGCTTCCGGTACGGATAGCCGCCGATCGTCACCTGCCCGGCGGAGGGCGCGTCGAGCCCGAGGATCATGCGCATCGTCGTCGACTTGCCGGAGCCGTTCGGCCCGAGGAAGCCGGTGACGGTTCCGGGCCGCACCTGGAAGGAAAGGTTGTACACGGCTGTCTTGGCGCCATAGCGCTTCGTCAGGCCGACTGCCTCGATCATTCTCCGCACCCATCGAATGGTTCAGGACGTCGGGGCACACGCCCCCGTAAGGGTTAGGAGGATAACTGTGAGCTGACGGTTCCAGCCAAGAGGAAGTAAAACCGTCGCTTCACACGGACGGGTCGGGTAGATCCGTCCACGGCAGCACCCAGCCCTCCTCGGCGAAGAGCAGGGTGCCCCGTGCGCGCAGCTCGGGGTCGGCGGCCGCCCTGCGCACCCAGGTCGCCGCGTCCGGGCCGAGCAGCTCGCGCAGCGGTGCGGACGCGTCGAGCAGGGCGTCGAGGAGCGCCGCCTGGTCGCCGCCGCCGGGCCGGGGCAGGCCGGTGAGCGGGTCGGCGAGGACGCCGCGCGCGCTGACGTAGACGGACGCTGCGGTGAGCCGGTCGCCGGACGGCAGGGTCATGTCGTACGCGTCTCCGGAGAGCGGGATCCGCCGGTAGTTGGGGAACTCGGTGGCGTCGACCGCGGGGAGCTGGGCCGGGTCCAGCCAGGAGACGACGAGGGTGAGCGGCTCCCCGGCGTGTGCGTAGGGTGCCGCCGCCACGTACCCGGCCCGGCCGATGTGTGCCGAGCAGCCCACGCCGATGCCGCGCAGCCGCACGGGCACCATTGGCACGGCGGCGGGGATGGCGAGCCGCCCGAGCTTGTGGGCGAGCTGGCCGGGGGAGGCGTTCGAGCCGACGGCGATGACGGGGTGGCGTCCGGCGACGGGAGGCTGTCCGAGGGCGCCGAGGACGTCGTCCAGCGTGCGGTGGGGCCCGTGGCCCGTCCCTTCGACGGTCCACGCGCCGAGTCCGCCCGGCCGCGGATGCAGCGCGAGCAGCTCGGTTCCGGTCAGCAGGGAGGGCGCCGTGACCGGCAGGCCCGGGTAGGTGAGGGGCTGCAGCGCGGGCACGCCGTCGAGCCCGAGCGCCGCGAGTGCGCGGTCCTGCGCCGTCACATGTCCCCCTGAAGTACCGCTAGGCGTCCCGCTTCTTCAGCAGTACGTACCCACCGATCAGCACGAGCACCACCCACGCCACCATGATCGCGAGACCGCCCCACGGCCCGTACGGGGTGTCGTCGTCGAACGGCGACTTGACCTGCATGATCTTGCTGCCCGCCTGGTCGGGCAGGAAGCGGCCGATCTTCTTCGTCGCCGAGACGTTGCCGAGGATGCTGGAGATCAGGAAGAAGAACGGCATCAGGATGCCGAGGGAGAGCATCGGGCTGCGCAGCATCGTCGCGACGCCCATCGAGAAGACCGCGATCAGCGTCATGTAGATCGCGCCGCCGATGACGGCGCGCAGCACGCCGGGGTCACCGAGCTGCGCCTTGTACTGGCCGAGCATCGCCTGGCCCACGAAGAACGTGATGAAGCTGGTGACCAGGCCGACCACGAAAGCGAGCAGCGTCGCCACTGTGATCTTGCCGAACAGGAACGTGGCGCGCTGCGGGACCGCCGCGAGCGAGGTGCGGATCATGCCGGTGCTGTACTCGTTCGAGACGACGAGCACCCCGAAGACGATCATCGCGAGCTGACCGAGGGACATCCCGGCGAAGCTGATGTACGTCGGGT
Source organism: Streptomyces sp. NPDC042371 (assembly GCF_056437465.1). Taxonomy (NCBI): domain Bacteria; kingdom Bacillati; phylum Actinomycetota; class Actinomycetes; order Kitasatosporales; family Streptomycetaceae; genus Streptomyces; species Streptomyces sp. NPDC042371. The sequence continues at coordinate 53,052 of NZ_JBWKAP010000020.1, forward strand.
CGAAGGTCAGCTTGTCCTTGGCGTCGAGCCCGTCGTAGTCGTTCTTGGACAGGATGCTGATCAGCATGCCGAGCCCGATCGTGACGACGACGGCGAGGCCGAGCGTCCAGAGGGTCGACGAGACCGAGCGGATCTTGGTCCACTCCGATTTCAGCACTTGTGCCGCGGCCATCGCTCAGGCTCCCTTCTGCCGCTGTTGCCAGCCTTCGCCCCAGCCGGTGGGCGGCGGCGGCCCCGCCGCTCCGTGGTCCGTGTGGGCGTGGTACTCGACCGACTCCGCGGTGAGCTGCATGAAGGCTTCCTCCAGAGAGGCCTGCTGAGGGCTCAGCTCATGGAGGACGAGCTGATGGCCCGCGGCGAGCTCGCCGAGCTCCTCCGCGGGGGTGCCGTCCACTTCGAGGGTGCCGTTGCCCGCCTCGACGGCGGTGATGCCCGCCTCGTGCAGGACGTCGAGGAGGCGTTCGCGCTGCGGGGAGCGGAGCCGCACGTACGACCGGGAGTTCTGCCGGATGAAGTCGGACATCGACGTGTCGGCGAGGAGCCGTCCCTGGCCGATGACGACGAGGTGGTCGGCGGTGAGTGCCATCTCGCTCATCAGGTGCGAGGAGACGAAGACCGTGCGCCCCTGCGCGGCAAGGGACTTCATCAGGTTCCTGATCCAGTGGATGCCCTCGGGGTCGAGGCCGTTGACGGGCTCGTCGAACATCAGGATCTCGGGGTCGCCGAGCAGCGCCCCGGCGATGCCGAGGCGCTGGCCCATGCCGAGCGAGAAGCCCTTGGCCTTCTTCTTGGCGACGGCGGTCAGCCCGACGGTGTCCAGGACCTCGGTGACGCGGGCGCGCGGGATGCCGTTGCTCTGCGCGAGGCAGAGCAGGTGATTGAAGGCGCTGCGGCCGCCGTGCATCGCCTTGGCGTCGAGCAGGGCGCCGATGTACGTGAGGGGGTCCTTCAGCTGCGAATAGTGCCGTCCGTCGATGCGGACGGCCCCGGCCGACGGGTTGTCGAGCCCGAGCAGCATCCGCATGGTCGTGGACTTGCCCGCGCCGTTCGGCCCGAGGAACCCGGTGACCATGCCCGGGCGGACCGTGAAGGTCAGATTGTTGACGGCCACCTTCTCGCCGTACCGCTTGGTCAGCCCCTCGAGCTCAATCATGCAGCAACGCTAAAACGGGACAAAGCCCCCTGCCACTCGGTGGCGGGGGGCTTCGGTTCCCTGCGGGAGCGCTTCAGCGGGTCTGCTGGGCGGGAACTCCCCGGGAGATGGGCTCGTCCTCCGCGGGCGTGCCCGCGGCGGCGACCGCCGCACCGGTCAGCGTCGCCAGCATCTCGCGCACGTTCGTCAGCTGCGCGTTGATGGAGTCGCGACGGTTCGTCAGAGCGGCGAGCTCGCGCTCGGACTCCGAACGGATCCGGTCCGCCTTGGCGTTCGCGTCGGCCACGATGTCCTCGGCCTGGCGCTGCGCCGTCTCCACCGTCTGACGGGCCCTGCGCTCCGCGTCGGTACGCAGCTTCTCGGCCTCCAGACGCAGCTGCTCCGCGCGGTGCTCGATCTCCGCGAGGCGCTTCTCCGCCTTGGCCTGACGCGAGGCCAGGTCGCGCTCGGACTGGTCGCGGCGCTTGGCGAGGTTCGTCTCGAAGTCCGCGGCGGCCTGGGCGGCCTTGGCGCGGGTCTCCTCGAAGAGGGCGTCGGCCTCCTCACGCTTGGACTGCGCGTCCTTCTGGGCCTCGGCCCGGAGCGCGCTGGCCTCGCCCTTGGCCTTCTCGACGATCCGGACGCCCTCGTCCTCGGCCTTGGCCTTGCGCTCGGCGGCGAACGACTCGGCGTCGTTGCGCACCTGCTGGGCGGCGGACTCGGCGAGCTCGCGGTGCTGCTCGGCGGCGCGCCGGGCCTCCTCGCGCAGGTCCTTCGCCTCCTCCTCGGCGAGGCGGAGGATCTTCTCGACGCGGGCACCGAGACCGGCGTACGACGGCTCGGCGTCGGCAACCTGGGCCTGGGCGTTCTGCGTCTCGAGGTGCAGCTCCTCGATGCGCTTTTCCAGAGCAGTGATACGAGCAAGAGCGCTGTCACGGTCGGAGACGAGCTTGGAGATACGTTCGTCCACCTGAGCGCGGTCGTACCCACGCCGCACAAGCTCGAAGCCGTAGGGGGAAGTGTCGCTCATGGGGTTCCTGTCGAATGAGACCGGTGAGGTGATAGAGGGAATCCTAGGGGTCCAAGCGGCGTGTCATCGAGCAGATGCCCGTTTGATCTGGAGAATGACACCCCTTTTGAGTGGTCAACGGCAGGAGGGCTTGCCAGAGACAGGGCCAAAGGTCCTTTCAGAGCACGGGTGATGCTCTTTGGCTACCCCTCCGACTGCTTGCCACTCGAACGTGTCGACCCTGCCGCGGCTCCGGCCTTGACGCCACCCGCGGCCGAGCCGCTGTTGGGCCCGGTCTTCGCACCGCCCGACGGGGCCTCGAAAGACTCCAACGCCTCCAGCACGTCCTGGACACGGGAGATCTCCGCATTGATGTCCTCCCTGCGACGGACCAGCACCTCCAGCTCGTGCTTGCCCTCCTCGACCACACGCGTCGCCTCGGCCTCGGCCTCCGCCTTGATGCGCTCCGCCTCGCGGGTCAGCTCGGTCTTCTTCGCCTCGGCCTCCTTCAGGAGACCCTCGGCCTTCTTCACCGCGGAGATACGGACCTTGCTCGCCTCGGAGTTGGCGTCGGAGAGGAGCTCCTTGGCCTTCGCCTCGGCCTCGGCAAGCTGCTCCTCCGCGGCCTTGACCAGCGCGTCGCAGCGCTCGCCCGCGGACTTCATCGCCTCCGCGGACTCGCGGCGGGCACGCTCGTGCAACTCCTCGATCTCGGCCGTCAGACGGTCGCGCTGCTCTTCGGACCGCTCCCTTATGGCGGTCGCGTCGCCGCGGGCGCCGACCAGCAGCTCGTCCGCGTCCATACGGGCCTTCTCCACCCGGGAGTTGCCCTCGACCGTCGCCGCGGCGACGAGCCGCTCGGCCTCCTTGCGGGCCGCGCCCACCATCGTGTCGGCCTGCGCCTCGGCGTCCGTCGTCGCCTTGAGCGCCTTCTCCTGCGCGTCCGCGGTCAGCTTCTCCGCCTCGGCGACCGCCTCCGTGATGAGCGTGTCGACCTGCTCGGCCGCTTCCTGGCGGCGCTTGTTGGCGGCCTGACGCGCTTCGTCGAGGGTCCGCTCCGACTCCTCGCGCGCCTCGGACGTGAGCCGCTCGGCCTCCCGCGCCGCGTCCGCCTTGACGCGCTCGGCCTCGGCGCGGATCCGCTCGGAGTGCTGCTGCGCGGAGTTGACCGTCTCCGCGGCCTCGGCGCGCAGCCGCTCCGCGTCGCCGGACGCGTCCGAGATGAGCTTCTCGGCCTTCGCCACCGACTCCGCGCGGACCCGCTCCGCCTCGGTCGCCGTCTCGGCCGTGAGGCGCTCGGCCTCGGTGGTGGACTCGGTGCGCAGCCGCTCCGCCTGCTCCGCCGCCTCCGTGCGGACGCGCTCGGCCTCCGCGGCCGTGTCGCTCTGCAGCTTCTCGGCCTCGCTGCGGGCCTCGCCGATCAACTGGTCGGCCTGGCCCGCCGCGTCGCTGCGGATGCGGTTGGCGTCCTCGCGGGCGTCGGCCCGGGTGCGCGACGCGTCCTGCTCGGCCTGCGCGATGGTGTCCGACGCCTCCGTGCGCACCCGCTGGGCGTGCTCCGAGGCGTCCGAGCGCATCCGCTCGGCCTCCGCGATGGCCTCCGAAACCGTGCGCTCCGCGAGCGACTTGGCGGCCTCCGAGGCCTCCGTCGCCTCGCGGCGGGTGCGGTTGGCGTCCTCGGTGGCGCGCTCCCGCTCGGCGTAGGCGTCGGAGCGGACGCGGTCGGCCTCCTCCTGCGCCTCCGTCTTCGTGCGCTCGGCGGCGTGCTCGGCGGCCGAACGCAGGCCCGCGACCTCTTCCTGCGCCGCCTCGTGCAGACCGGCGACCGAGTCCCGTACGGACTGGGCGTGCTGCTCGGCGGCCGAGACCATCTCGGTCGCGCGGCGGTCGGCCTCCTCGACGAGGCGGATCGCCTCGGCCTGCGCCTCCTCGACGCGCTTGCGGGCGGACGCGAGGAGCTCCTCGCTCTGCTCGCGGGCCCGCTCGCGCTCCTGGTCGGCCTCCGCGCGGGCGGAGCCCAGGGTCTCCTCGGCCTCGCGGCGGCGGCGTGCGGCCTCCTCCTGCGCGGCGGCCAGCGCCTCCGCGGCCTCCGTGCCGACGCGCTCGGCGGCGGCCGTGGCCTCCGCGCGCACGCGGTCGGCGGACTCCTGCGCCTCGGTCTTGAGCCGCTCGGCCTCGGCGGCGGCGTCCGAACGCAGCCGCACGGCGATGTTCTCGCCCTCCGCGCGGGCCGTCGAGGCATCGGCGGCGGCCTCCGTGCGCAGCCGCTCCGCCTCGGTCTCGGCCTGCGACTGGAGCGTACGGATCCGCTCGGCGGCCTCCGTGCGCAGCCGGTCCGTCTCGTCCGAGGCCTCCTTGCGGATGCGCTCGGCCTCCGCGCGGGCCTCGGTCAGCGCCTGCTCGGCGGCGGAGAGACGCTCCTCGGCCTCCGTGTGCAGCCGCGTCAGCTCTTCGGCCGCCTCGGCCTGGCGTACCGCTATGGCCTGCTCGGTCTCCTCGCGCAGCGCCCGCGCGGCCTCCTCGGCCTCCGACTTCGTGGCCTCGGCCTGCTCGGCGGCCTCCTCGCGGTGCCGCTCGGCCTCCGCGCGGGTGCGCTCCAGGGTCTCCTCGGCCTGCGTGCGCAGGGTCGTGGCGCGCTCGACGGCCTCGGCGCGGACCCGGTCGCTCTCGGTGGTCGCGGCCGTGCGCAGCTCGTCGGCGTCGGCCTTCGCCTTGGCGAGCAGCTCCTCGGCGGACCTGGCCGCCTCCTCGATCTGCTGGACGGCCTCGCGCCGCGCCTCGCCCCGGATGCGCTCGCCCTCGGCGGCCGCGTCGGCCCGCAGCTGCTCGGCCTCGCCGCGCAGCCTGCGCGCCTCCTCCTGCAGCTCGACGGTCTTGGCGCGGTACTCCTTGGTGTCGTCCTTCGCCGCGCCCTTGAGCCCCTCGGCGATGTCGTGCGCCTCCGCGCGCAGCCGGTCCGCCTCGGTCTCCGCCTCGGAGCGGATCCGCTCGGCCTGCTCGGTGGCGGCCTTCGTGGTCTCCTTGGCGTCCTTGGAGGCCTTGTCCAGGACCTCCTCTGCGGTCCGCGCGGCCTTCGCGAGCTGGCCCGCGGTCTCCTCGGCGGTGATCGTGCGCGCCTTCTCGGCGGCGTCCGAGATGAGCTTCTCGGCCTCCGCGCGGGCGTCGGCGACCAGCTGCTCGGCCTCGGCCCTGGTGGCCTCGGCCTCCTTGGTGGCCTCGCCGACCAGTCGGGCGACCTGCTCCTTGGCGGTGCGCGTGCGCTGTTCGTTGGCGCCCTCGGCGGCCTGGAGCTGCTTGCTCGCGGTGTCCTTGGCCTCGGCGAGCACCTTCTCGGCCTCGGCGCGCGCCTCGCGCAGCGCCGTCTCGGCCTCGGTCATGCGCTGCTCGGCGGCCCGGCTCGCCTCGGCGGCCTGGCGGCGTGCCTGCTCGGACTCGGTCGCCGTGGTGGAGCGCAGCTGCTCGGCGTGGTCGGTGGCCTCCTGGGCCTGCGTCGACGCGGCGTTCAGGAGGCGCTCGGCGTCCGTACGGGCACGGCGCAGGATGGCCTCGGCCTCGGCGCGGGCGGCCTCGGCGTCACCGGCGAGGCGCTGCCTGGCCTCCTCGGCGACGCGGGCGGCCTCCGCGCGGGCGGCGGCCAGCGACTGGTCGGCCTCGGCGCGCGACTCGTCGAGGAGCCGGCGGGCCTGCTGTTCGGTGCGGGCCCTGAGCTGCTCGGCCCAGGCCACGTTCTCGTTGACGTGCGACTCGACGGTCTGCCGACGCTCGTTCAGCTCCTGGTCGAGCTGCTGGCGCCGCGTCACGGCCTCGGTGTGCAGCTCGGACTGGAGCCTGGCCTGCTGCTCGGCGTGCTCCTGGAGGATGCGCTGGGTCTGCGCCCGGGCGTCCCGCAGCTCGCGCTCGGCGTCGGCGCGCAGCTGCTCGGCCTGGATCTGGGCATTGCGGAGCAACTGCTCGGCCTGATACCCGATGTCCGCGCTGTCGTAGGCAGGGCGGGACGCGAGGTTGCGGCGCGCCTCGTGCAGCTTGGCGCGCAACACCTCGACCTGGTAGCCGAGGTCCTCGGCGTGCTGGACGGCCTTCTCCCGCTCGGTCTTCAGCCGGTCCATCTCGGCCTCGAACCGCGACAGACTGTCGGTCTCAGTCCGCGAGTTCTCTTGGCGTTCGTAGCCCCGCACTGCGCGGTCCCATCCTTCCCCAAGCTCTTCGAGCAGGGGATGCCCCAACCCTGGTCGCAAGTCTCTCCAACGAGCCTCGTCCATCCGCCGAACGGGGCCCCCGGGTGAATGGTGTCAGATCAACAGCGGAGCATGGGCTGCTGCCCCGACGCTCTTCCCCCGAAACCCGGACCCCGGCACTTGGCCGCCCCGACTTCGGACGGCCTGCCTCTCACCCTACCGGCCCGGATATACGGAGGTCAGTGCTCCTGTGACTCGGAAGGCGCCGAAGTGACAAGTTCCGTGAGTACTCCGTGGCAGTCCTTCGGGTGCAAGAAGGTGATGCGCGAGCCCATGGAGCCGATACGGGGCTCGTCGTAGAGGACGCGTACGCCCTTGTCCTTGATGGCCGCGGCGTCGCCGTCCACGTCCGCGGTGCCGAAGGCGATGTGGTGCACGCCCTCGCCGTTCTTGGCCAGCCACTTGCCGACCGCGGAGTCGTCGCGGGTCGGTTCGAGAAGCTGCAGGTAGGAGGCGCCTCCGTCACTGGTGTCATTGATCTTGAGCATGGCCTCGCGCACGCCCTGCTCTTCGTTGACCTCGGAGTGGGTCACCTCGAATCCGTACGTCGCGCGGTAGAACTCGACGGTCTTGTCGAGGTCGAAACAGGCGATCCCGATGTGATCGATTCGCGTCAGCATGCTTCAAGTGCAGCGCTTGATGCAGTGATTACGCAACGTGCGCGCGATCACAGTCGCCGCCCGGTGACGGCGGGGGTACTGCTCAGTACATTCAGATAAACCCTCGTTAACTCCTCTCCTCCCAAGGGGTCGTCGCACATGGCAGGAACGACCGGCACAACCTCAGTGATCGTCTCGGGCGCACGAACGCCCATGGGCCGTCTCCTCGGCTCGCTGAAGTCCTTCTCGGGTGCGGATCTGGGGGGCTTCGCGATCAAGGCCGCGCTCGAGCGCGCGGGCATCGGAGGCGACCAGGTCCAGTACGTGATCATGGGTCAGGTACTGACGGCCGGGACAGGGCAGATCCCGGCACGTCAGGCCGCCGTCAAGGCGGGCATCCCCATGAACGTCCCCGCGCTGACCATCAACAAGGTCTGTCTGTCGGGTCTCGACTCCATCGCACTCGCCGACCAGCTCATCCGTGCGGGTGAGTTCGACATCGTGGTGGCCGGCGGCCAGGAGTCCATGACCAACGCCCCGCACCTGCTCCCCAAGTCCCGCGAGGGCCACAAGTACGGCGCGATCGAAATGATCGACTCCATGGCGCACGACGGCCTGACCGACTCCTTCGACGGCGTCGCGATGGGCGAGTCCACGGAGAAGCACAACATCCGCCTGGGCATCCGCCGCCCTGAGCAGGACGAGGTGGCCGCCCTCTCCCACCAGCGGGCGTCCGCCGCCCAGAAGAACGGCCTGTTCGAGGCCGAGATCACCCCGGTCGAGATCCCGCAGCGCAAGGGCGACCCGGTGCTCTTCGCCAAGGACGAGGGCATCCGCCCGGAGACCACCGTCGAGTCCCTCGCCAAGCTGCGCCCGGCCTTCGCCAAGGACGGGACCATCACGGCGGGCACGTCCTCGCAGATCTCCGACGGCGCGGCCGCCGTCGTGGTGATGTCCAAGGCCAAGGCCGAGGAGCTGGGCCTGGCCTGGATCGCCGAGATCGGCGCGCACGGCAATGTGGCGGGCCCCGACAGCTCGCTCCAGTCGCAGCCGTCCAACGCCATCCAGCACGCCCTGAAGAAGGAGGGCCTGTCCGCCTCGGACCTCGACCTCATCGAGATCAACGAGGCCTTCGCCGCGGTCGCGGTGCAGTCAATGAAGGACCTCGGGGTGTCCTCGGAAAAGGTGAACGTCAACGGCGGAGCCATTGCGCTGGGCCACCCGATCGGCATGTCCGGCGCGCGTCTCGTGCTGCACCTCGCCCTGGAGCTGAAGCGCCGGGGCGGCGGCGTGGGTGCGGCCGCGCTGTGCGGTGGCGGCGGCCAGGGCGACGCCCTGATCGTGAAGGTGGCCAGGGCCTAGCCTCCGGCCGACCGCTGTCCCCGCTGTCCCTCGGGCATGTGCGTTAGTGCCCCGTACGTGCTCGTACGTAGTGAACGGAGCTGTGATGCAGGACGTCCCCTCCCTGGTGGCGCAGGCCCGCGAGGGCAGGCCACGGGCCGTGGCCCGGCTGATCTCACTGGTCGAGGGGGCGTCACCGCAGCTGCGCGAAGTGATGGCGGCGCTGGCGCCGCTCGCCGGCCATGCGTACGTGGTCGGCCTCACGGGATCCCCCGGTGTCGGCAAGTCGACATCGACGTCCGCGCTGGTGAGCGCCTACCGGCGGACCGGGAAGCGGGTCGGCGTCCTCGCCGTCGACCCGTCGTCCCCCTTCTCCGGCGGCGCGCTCCTCGGCGACCGGGTGCGGATGTCCGACCACGCGTCCGACCCCGGCGTCTACATCCGCTCCATGGCCACCCGCGGCCACCTCGGCGGGCTCGCCTGGGCCGCGCCGCAGGCCATCCGGGTCCTGGACGCGGCGGGCTGCGACGTGATCCTCGTCGAGACCGTCGGCGTCGGACAGTCCGAGGTGGAGATCGCCTCCCAGGCGGACACCTCGGTCGTGCTCCTCGCGCCCGGCATGGGCGACGGCATCCAGGCGGCCAAGGCCGGAATCCTGGAGATCGGCGACGTGTACGTCGTCAACAAGGCGGACCGCGACGGCGCCGACGCGACCGCGCGCGAGCTGAACCACATGCTGGGCCTCGGCGAGTCCCGCGGCGCCGGTGACTGGCGGCCGCCCATCGTGAAGACGGTCGCGGCGCGCGGCGAGGGCGTCGACGAGGTCGTCGAGGCCCTGGAGAAGCACCGGGCGTGGATGGAGGAGCGCGGCGTCCTCGGGGAGCGGCGGGTCGCCCGCGCCTCCCACGAGGTCGAGTCGATCGCCGTGACCACGCTGCGCGAGCGGATCGGCTCCCTGCACGGCGACCTCAGGCTGTCCGCGCTCGCGGAGCGGATCGTGGCGGGGGAGCTGGACCCGTACACGGCCGCGGACGAGCTGGTCGAGGGCCTGACGGAGAGCTGAGACAGGCCACAGGGGCGGCGTCGGTGACGCCGCCCCTGTGGCCTGTGGCGGTAGTGATCGCTGGGTGTCAGTCGTCGTCCTGGCCGTCGTGGTCGTCGTGGTCCTGGGCGTCCGAGTGGTCCGCCGTGACCTTGCCGGTCTTCAGGTCGACGTTGTACTCGGACTCGGCACCCTTGGCGCCGGTCGTCTCCACGTTCCAGGCGGTCGCCGTGCCGTCGTCGTCCAGGTCCACGGAGGTCACCGTGCCCTTGTCGGCACCGGCCTTCGCGGCGTCCGTGGCGCTGACGGACGCGCCCTTCAGGGCGGAGTTCACGCGAGCGGCGTCGGCGTTGTCGTCGGTGTCGGCCTTTTCGACCCAGGACCCGAGGACCTTGCCCGTGCCCGGGTCGACCTCGACGCTGTGCCAGGTGCTGCCCTTCAGGACGTCGACGTCCCAGACCAGGCCGCCGTCCTCGTCGTCGAGCTCGGCGGAGACCGCGGTGCCGGAGGTGTCGGCGAGGGCCGCCTTGATGGCGTCGGCGGCGGTCACCTTGGCGGCCTTGGCCTCGGCGGTGTTCTCGGCGGCGTCGTCGCGGTCGTGGTCCTTCAGCTGGACGGTCGACTTGCTCGCGGCGCTGTCGTCGTCACCGCCGGTCGCGAAGGCGGTGGCGGTGCCGCCTCCGATCAGGGCCGCGGCGGCGACGGTGGCGATGACGATGTTGCGCTTCATGAGGGTCCTCCCGAGGAAGTGGGCGGTGTGGGCGGCGGCCCGGGGGCCGCCGCCGTTCGCTTTCGACGAGGACCAATCTGGCCGAGCGATCCTGAACGCACGCTGAAGCCGCCTGAAGAACTCTTCAGCTTCGCTCTGCCACCCTGAACGCATGCGCCTGTTGATCGTGGAGGACGAAAAGCGGCTGGCCCTGTCGCTCGCCAAGGGGCTGACCGCCGAGGGCTTCGCCGTCGACGTCGTCCACGACGGCGTCGACGGACTGCACCGGGCGAGCGAGGGGACGTACGACCTGGTGATCCTCGACATCATGCTGCCCGGCATGAACGGCTACCGCGTCTGCTCCACGCTGCGCGCCGCGGGCCACGACGTGCCGATCCTGATGCTCACGGCGAAGGACGGCGAGTACGACGAGGCCGAGGGCCTCGACACCGGCGCGGACGACTACCTCACCAAGCCCTTCTCGTACGTCGTGCTGGTCGCCCGCGTGAAGGCGCTGCTGCGCCGCCGCGGCTCCGCGGGACCCTCCCCGGTCCACACCCTGGGGAACCTGAAGGTCGACACGGCCGCGCGCCGCGTCTTCCGCGACGCGGACGAAGTCACCCTCACCGCCAAGGAGTTCGCCGTCCTGGAGCAGCTGGTGCTGCGGACCGGCGAGGTCGTCTCCAAGGGCGACATCCTGGACCACGTCTGGGACTTCGCGTACGAGGGCGATCCCAACATCGTCGAGGTGTACGTGAGCACGCTGCGGCGCAAGCTCGGCGCGGCCCTCATCAAGACCGTGCGGGGCGCCGGATACCGCCTGGAGGCCCCGCGATGAGCAGGCTGTTCGGATCCGTGCGGGCCAGGGCCACGCTCGGCGCGAGCCTGGTCGTCGCCCTCGCCTTGGTCGCCGCGGGCGCCGCCGTGCTGCTCTCGCTGCGGGACAACCTCACCGACCAGGCGGGCTCCCGGGCCGACTCGGCCGCCCGCAAGGTCGCCTCGCAGCTCCTCACGGTCCGCTCGTTCGGCGACCTGGACCTGCCGGACGACGAGGAGCAGCCCATCCAGGTGGTCGACGGCGACGGCAAGCTGGTCGCGGCCAGCGACGACCTGCAGCGCATCAGCGGAACGGGCGTCGACGAGGTCCAGCCGGGTCGCGGGGGAGCGGGGGAGAAGGAAGACGGCGACAGTGAGGACCGCGGGGACCGGGAGGACCGCGGGGACGGGGAGGTCGACGACGAGACGAAGTACACCCAGGGCTCCGCCACCATCGACGGCGAGAGCGCCGAGTACCGCTTCGCCGCCGTCGAGGTCAGCTCGCCCAAGGGTGACTTCACCGTCTACGCGGGCGGCTCGCTCTCCGACGAAAAGAGCGCGGTGTCCACGGCGTTGACGGCGATGCTCATTGGGTTCCCGCTGCTGCTCGCGGTCGTCGCGGGCGTCACCTGGCTGGTGACGCGGCGCGCCCTGCGCCCGGTGGCCGCGATCACCGCGGAGATGTCCGTGATCACCGCGTCGGAGGACCTCGCGCGCCGCGTGCCCGAGCCGGACACGCACGACGAGATCGCCCGCCTCGCCCGCACCACGAACGAGACGCTCACCGCGCTGCAGACCTCCGTGGAGCGCCAGCGCCGGTTCGTCGCGGACGCCTCGCACGAGCTGCGCAGCCCCATCGCCTCGCTGCGCACCCAGCTCGAAGTGGGCGCCGCACACCCGGAGTTGCTGGATGTGGACGGCGCGGTCGAGGACACCGTGCGGCTCCAGGAACTCGCCGCCGACCTGCTGCTCCTGGCCCGTCTGGACGCGGGGGAGAAGCCGGGCGAGGGGCGGGTCGACCTGGCGGCCTTCGCGCGCGAGGAGCTCTCGCAGCGCAACCGGGACCACGTCGACGTGCACACGGACCTGAAGAGTGTCGAGGTCGCGGGCTCCCGCAGCCAGTTGGCGCGGGTGCTCGGCAACCTCCTGAACAACGCCCAGCGGCACGCGCGCTCCCGCGTCACGGTCACCACCCGGAGCGATGGTGCCTGGGCGGTCCTTGAGGTGTCCGATGACGGAAGCGGCGTGCCTGCGAGCGAGCGGGAGCGGATCTTCGAGCGGTTCGTGCGGCTCGACGACGCGCGGACCCGCGACGAGGGCGGGGCCGGTCTCGGCCTCGCCATCGCGCGGGACGTGGCGGTGCGGCACGGCGGCACGCTCGTGGTGCGGGCGGCGCCGTCCGGGGGTGCGCTGTTCGAGCTGCGGCTGCCCAGCCCTCAGTCGTCGGCGGAATGAGGGGTGCGGCGGGCCGTGGCGGAGCGGATCAGGGCTTGCCGCGCTGGGAGCGCAGGTGTTCCGCGATCGGGGTCAGGGCCTTGCGCAGGTCTTCGAGGGCCTCGGCGGAGATGAGATCGACGAAGTGCCGTCGCACGGAGGCGACGTGGTGCGGAGCCACTTTCTGCATGGTCTCCATGCCCTCCTCGGTGAGGACGGTGTAGAGCCCCCGCCGGTCGGACTCGCAGTTCTCACGGCGCACCAGGCCCGCGTTCTCCATGCGGGTGATCTGGTGGGAGAGGCGACTCTTGGACTGCAGGGTCGCGGCGGCAAGGTCGCTCATCCGCATCCGCAGCTCTTCCGACTCGGAGAGGTACACGAGAATGTCGTAGTCGTTCATGGTCAGGTTGAACGGCTGAAGGTCTTTTTCGAGCTGATAAGTCAGCATCCTGTTGACCTCCACGTGGGTGCGCCAAGCGCACTGTTCCTCGTCGGTCAGCCACTGCGGGGCCGTCTCGGTCTCCATGGAATCGATTCTACCTAAGAAGTTGAAAGGTGAACGAATGGTGGGATGTGACGCGCCTCGCACAACCCGCCTCGCGGAGGGGCACAGGCGTTCGCCGTCACACTCCGCAGACTACCGCTCACAGCCCGAAGCGACGCTGGAGGTCCCCCAGTTGTCCGGGAAGGCGCGGTGCACCCGGCTGCTGACCCGGTTGCCCCGGAGTGCCCCGTCCGCCGGGTACGCCCCCCTGGTGCGGCACCTCTCCCGATGCCCGATCGGGCATCAGCGCCTCGGTGGACTGGAGCAGGACCGTGCCGGCGCCCACGAACTCGAACTGGTGCTCCTCGCCGGACGTTCCGCCGATGCCGGTCAGTGCTCGCACGCCTCCGATCACGCCCGTGAGGTATCCGTGGTCGTAGTGATGGCACGGTGAAGGGCAGTCGGCCCACCCCACGAGCGCCTGTGGATCAACGCGGATCGGGGGCTCCATGAAGACAACCGGGCCGTTCGATGCGGCGACGAACTTGCCCGTGCCGATGAGTGTCAGAAAGCCCGGAACGATCGACTGCTTCAGCGCGAGAGTTGGCTGAAAAGCGAGGAGGTTGCCCGAGCGAATGGTCAGGTTGCCCTCTTCGAGATCGTACGAATTCACGTCGAAGGCCCGGTCGGACAGGAGCATCTTGCCCTGGCCGTCCGCCACGACCCAGTCGCTCGCGTGCAGCGGCGAATGAAAACTGGTCCGGACCAGGCGGTCGAGACGGCCGTGTCCGATGCCGTTGAAATCGATCCGTCCGTAGTACGCGATCATCTTGCCCTTCTGCAGGAACCACTGGTTCCCCTTGAGCTCCACGCAGAAGGTGTACGGATTCACGCTGTCGTCGCTCGGCAGCGTCATGGGGTCCAGGACGGCGGGCGCGCCCGCGGGGGTCGAGACGTTGGGGACGTTCGGGTTCACAGCTTCTCCTCCGAAGCCTGGACGTACACCGCGCCGCTTCCCGACAGCTCCAGCTGGAAGGCCTCTCCGGAGCCGCGGCCCACCATGTCGCGCCAGCCGAGCGCCGTGGACAGCTTGTTGCGCACGTCGCCGTGGTGCGCGACATACGCCTGCGGGTCGACGTGGACCGGGCGCTGCGGGGTGATGGGCACCTCTATGACGCCGCCGTGCGCCATGACGGCGACCGCGCCGTGGCCCTTGAGGGTCGTGGTGAACAGGCCCTGACCGCTGACCTGGCCGCGCACCATGCCCATGACGCCGCCCTGGGAGCCCATGAACATCGTGCCCTGCTGGAGTGTGCCGTCGAAGGCGAGCAGACGGTCCGCTTCCACGTAAAGGGTGTCTCCGGAGAGGTCGATCACCTGGATGTGGTGGCCGCCGTGCCCGAAAAGGACCGTGCCGGTGGGGGTGCCTCCCTGGTCATGAAGACCTTGGGGGACCTCCACGGTCATCAGGGGCGTGGCCTCGCCCGCGACGCGGCGCCCGATCATGGAGGCGATGCCGCCCTGTCCGCCCTGCACATTGGGGGTGAAGGAGACCTCTCCCTTGTAGGCCAGCATGGCGCCGCGCTGGCTGAAGATCTTGGTGCCCGGCTGGACCGTGGCCTCGATCATCTTCGAGTTGATCTGACGGAAGGGCATGTCACACGTCCCCTGCGATCGTCGCTCGCTCGCTGGGCTGTACATAGACCAGGCCGTCGCCCTCGAAGCGGATCTGGAAGGCCTCGCCGCCGCCCTCGCCCATGAAGGTGCGGAACGTGACGCCGGACTGAAAGCTCTGCTGCACATTGCCCTGGTGCGCGATGTACGCCCCCGGGTCGACCGTCAGCGGATACTGCCGGGAGACGCGCAGCACCACCGCGGGTCCTTCGGAGACGATCGCCGCCTGGCCTGTGCCCTCGACGGTCGTCGTGAAGAGGCCGTTCCCCTGGGTCGCGCCGCGCAGGCCGGTGAAGCTGGTGCCGGTGCGCAGGCCTGCGTCGGTGCAGAGCAGGTTGCTCGCTTCCACGTAGAGCTTCTCGCCCTGCAGGTGTACGAGGTTGATCTCGGTGGCGCGGTCGGCGAACCAGCACGTGCCGTGCCCCTTCACCTCCATCACCGTCATCTGCTCGCCGGTGACGCGGCGGGTCACCATGCCGCGGATGCCCTCACCGCCGCCGGTCATCTTCTTGAAGGCCATCTGGCCGTCGTACGCGACCATTGAGCCGTTCTTCGCCTTCACGGCGTCGCCCGTCATGTCGACGGCGAGCACTCTGCTCCCTTGGAGCCGGAACGTAGCCACGAATCGACGGTAGCCGCCGCGTACCCACCCAGAACAGGGTGAAGGGCCCTGAGCGAACCCGGAGAACACCCCGATGTCACAATGGGGGTCGCTTGTGCGTCCGTTCACAAGATCGGCGGCGCCGAGCCCCGCCCCCTGCCTGTCGTCCGTCCCACCGAAGGTGACCCGTGGACATCAAAACCGCTTCCGCACTCCGCCGCCTCCGTCTGGTCTCCGTGCCCGAGGGTATTTCCTGGATCGTGCTGCTGGTCTGCACGATCATCAAGTACACGGTCGCCGAGGGCTTCAACGTGGCGCCGGTGCTGGGCCCGATCCACGGTGTGCTCTTCATCCTCTACGTGCTCTTCTGGCTCGACGCCTGGAACCGCACGAAGTGGGACTTCAAGACCGGCGCCCTGTACTTCGCCTACTCGTTCATCCCGGGCGGCGGCTTCATGGCCGAGCGCAGGCTGAAGCGTGAGGCCGAGGCCGCGGTGATCGCCTCGCGCGCCCGCCAGGAAGGCGTCGTGAACGCATGATCGTCGCCTTCTCCGTGACCCCGCTCGGGGTCGGCGAGGACGTCGGTGAGTACGTCGCCGACGCGGTCCGCGTGGTCCGCGAGTCGGGCCTGCCGAACCGGACCGACGCCATGTTCACGTCCATCGAGGGCGAGTGGGACGAGGTGATGGACGTGATCAAGCGCGCCGTCGCCGCGGTGGAGGCACGCTCGCCCCGCGTCTCGGTCGTCATGAAGGCGGACATCCGCCCCGGCGTGACGGACGGGCTCACCTCCAAGGTCGACACGGTGGAGCGCCACCTGTCCGCGTAGGCGCGCCTCGGTTCCGCATCGGCTGCCCCCGCCCTTCTGGGCGGGGGCAGCCGCGTGTTTCCGTCGGGCCGCGGTGACGTTTTCGCGTGATCTTCGTTGGCAGCGCATGAAGAAGATCATGGTGATGGCCGGGCTCGTCCTCGGCAGCGTCGCCCTCGCCGCCCCTGCCCACGCCGACAACGACAGCAACTTCGGTGAGGGCGTGAACGCCGCGAACAACTGGAACTTCACGGCAGCGGCCGTGTGTCTGCAGGAGGTCGCTGTGGTGCCCGTTCTCGGCGACTGGGTGAGCGACCACCAGAACAACTGCTCCAACGGAAACGTCATCGACCACGCTTCGAAGGCCCTGCCTCCGCTGGGCTGAGTGCCGCCCCGCTTTACCGGCCCCGCACCTGATATCAGGTGCGGGGCTTTTGCATGCCTGCGGACTTGAGCGACTGCTCAAACAGCGCTACCTTCTGTTTGAGCAGTCGCTCAAAAACGTGCTGACGTGGGGGTTTGTCGTGGGCTTGTACATCGAGGCGCGGATACGTGCCGATCTCGACGACCTCTGGGCCCGCACCCAGGAACCCGACCAGCACCAGCGCTGGGACCTGCGGTTCACCGCGATCGACTACCTGCCGTGCGAGGAGGGCGAGCCGCAGCACTTCCGGTACGCCACGCGCGTGCTGCCCTTTCTGACCATCGCCGGTACCGGGGTCTCCGCGGGGGAGCGGCGGCGTTCCGACGGCACCAGGACCTCCGCCCTGCGCTTCGCGTCGCCGCACCCGCTCTCCCTCCTCGAAGAGGGCAGCGGCTACTGGCGCTACGTACCGGCGCAGGACGGCGACGGCATCCGCTTCCTCACCGGATACGACTACCGCCCGCGCTGGGGGCGCTTCGGGAAGATCGTCGACCGGCTGCTCTTCCGGCCCCTCATGGGCTGGGCGACCGCCTGGTCCTTCGACCGCCTCAGGCTCTGGCTGGAGCGGGGCGTCACCCCGGAGCGCGCCCTGCTGCACGCCGTCGCGGATGTCACCGCCCGCGTCCTGTGCGTGACCGCCGCGGTCCTCCTCGCCCCCATGACGGCCCTCGCGACGGCCGCCCTGATGCTGATGCTGCCGCCCCTGCCCACCACCCCGGCCGCCCGCCGCTGCCTGCGCACGCCACCGGCGCGCACCCGCGACCCGCGCATCCTCTCCACCCTCACCCCGCTCGCCGGGCCCAAGGAGCAGCACCCATGACCGAGCCCGCATCGATCTTCCGCACCGTGATGGGCGCCGACTTCGACCGGCTGCACCCGCAGCTCCGGCGCCGCTTCTCCGTCGGCCTCGCGAGCGGCGAGGCCTGTACGGGCCGGGGCGTGATGGACCGCATCTGGCACGGGCGGGGATTCGTGAAGCCGTTCCTCGCGCTCGGCGGCACCCGCAACATCCTCGTCCCGCGCCAGGGCAGGAACGTCCCCTTCGTCATCGAGAACGTGCCGTACGCCGACACGTACGGCCGTGAGACGGTGACCTTCGTGCGCACCTTCGACCTGCCCGGCGGCCCCCGCCGCTTCGACGCCCAAATGGTCCTGAGCCCCAAGGGCGACCGCGTGCTCGACTACCTCGGCACGCACCAGCACCTCGCCAGCGACCTCCACTTCCGCGCTGAGCCCGACGGCTCGCTCCTGATCCGCTCCGGCACGCACCGCTTCCGGGAGGGCCCGGTCGACTGCCGCGTGCCGTCCCTCATCGGCGGCGACGCGGAGGTCCGCGAGTCCTACGACGAGGCCTCCGACCGCTTCCGCATCCGGGTCCGGGTCACCAACCCCCACTTCGGGCCGCTCTTCGGCTACGAGGGGTCCTTCTCGGCGACGTACACCGACGTCCGTACCTGCGGAGTCCGGCCGGGACTGCGGCCGGTCCGCGAGGAGGCGCGCGCGTGAGTGCGGCCAAGGACCCGGCCAAGAGCCTGGAGACACGGACCAAGCTCCTCGACGGGGCGCTGCGGACCCTCACGGAGCAGGGCATCGCCAAGACGTCCGCGCGCAACATCGCGGCGACCGCCGGGGTCAATCAGGCGCTCGTCTTCTACCACTTCGGCTCGGTCGACGACCTGCTGGCCGCGGCGTGCAGGCACGGTACGGAGCAGCGGGTCTCCCGGTACCGGGAGCGTCTCTCGGGGATCGACTCCCTCTCCGAACTCCTCGCCTTCGGGCGCGAGATGCATGAGGAGGAGCGCGAGGCGGGGCACGTCGCGGTGCTCGGGCAGCTGCTCGCGGGGTCGCAGACGCAGCCCAGGCTCGCGGCGGCGACCGCGGCGGGCCTCGCCCTCTGGATCGAGGAGATCGAGAAGGTCCTGACCCGGGTCCTTTCGGCCTCTCCCCTCGGGGAGTTCGCGGATCCTGTGGGGCTTGCGCGGGCGGTGGCGGCGTCGTTCGTGGGGATGGAGTTGTACGAGGGGGTCGATGCGGAGGGCACGGAGCGGGCCCTCGATTCGCTCGAGGGGCTCTCTCTTCTTGTCGCCGCGGTTGAGGATCTGGGGCCGTTGGCTCAGCGGGCTGTTCGGCATCGCCTTCGGAAGGCGCGGGGCTGAGGGGGGGGGCGGGGGGCGGTGTTTGTGGCTCTGCGACGGGCTGCGGGGTAGGGGCCTCAAGCCCGCCGCTTCGCGGCGGATGTCTCCCACCCGTCCACCCGTTTGCCCCGCGACGTCCAGCGGGAGTGGGGGGAGCGGGGCTGTCCCGTGGAGAGCGTCCCGCGGCGCTCTCCGCAGGTGAGTCTGGGTGTTGTCCACAGCACGGCCATCGCCGCAACTCCACCCAAACCGGCCACCATAAAACCGCTCGCACGGGCGAACCCCGTTCGACACGCCGGGGAAACTCCACTTTTGTGTGGGTATCGGGGCATTGGCTCGGATCACCAGAACCTGGAGGGCGCTGTGCGGCAGCCGGAGGGCTACGACTACGAGACCCACAGCACGCTCGCCGGACCGCTCACGGAGCCGGACGGCGAAGGCGGGAGCTATCGCGTTCGGTACCGGAAGCTTCTGGCCAGTGAGCCGCACCGAATACGTGCCGTCCTGCTCATGACCCTGGCCCCCGTGCTCACGGGTCTCCTGCTCGTCTACCTCGTCTGGCCCACCCACTGGACCGAGCGCGAGGGCGGCGACCGCTGGCTGATCGGTCTCGACATCACGATGCTCGTGGCGATCGGGCTGATCGAGCTCTTCATGCTCGTCAATGTCGTATCGATCGCCCACGCGACCATGGTCGCGCGGGATCCGATCCCCGTGCGTCCGGAGCAGGGCACGCGCGTCGCGTTCCTCACCACGTACGTTCCCGGCAAGGAGCCCCTGGCCATGGTCCGGGCGACCCTGGAGGGCGCCGTCCGGATACACCACCCCGGCCCCCTGGACGTGTGGCTCCTCGACGAGGGGGACAGCCCCGAGGCCAAGGCCCTCTGCGAAGAGCTCGGCGTCCGCCACTTCACCCGCAACGGCGTGCCGGAGTGGAACCGCAAAAAAGGGCCGCACAAGGCCCGCACCAAGCACGGCAACTACAACGCCTGGCTGGCGATGCACCACGAGGCGTACGACTTCTTCGCCTCCGTCGACACGGACCACGTACCGCTCCCCAACTTCCTGGAGCGGATGATGGGCTACTTCCGCGACCCGGACGTCGCGTTCGTCGTCGGGCCGCAGGTGTACGGGAACTACGACACCCCGGTGACCAAGGCGGCCGAGTCCCAGCAGTTCCTCTTCCACGCGCTGATCCAGCGCGCGGGCAACCGCTACCGCGCCCCCATGTTCGTGGGGACCAACAACGTCGTGCGCATCAGCGCCCTCACCCAGATCGGCGGTCTCTACGACTCGATCACCGAGGACATGGCGACGGGCTTCGAGCTGCACCGCCACCGCAACCCGGCCACGAAGCGGCACTGGAGGTCGGTGTACACCCCCGACGTGCTGGCCGTGGGCGAGGGACCGGCCTCCTGGACGGACTTCTTCACGCAGCAGATGCGCTGGTCGCGCGGCACGTACGAGACGCTGTTCAAGCAGTACTGGAAGGCACCGTTCACGATGCCGCCCGGCCGCCTCTTCTCGTACTCGCTGATGCTCGTGTACTACCCCATGACGGCCGTCAACTGGCTGCTCGGCATTCTCAGTTGTGTCCTGTTCCTTTGGTTCGGGGCCTCTGGGACGCAGGTCGCCGCTTCCGTCTGGCTGATGCTCTACAGCGACGCCGCCGCCCTCCAGGTGGGGCTCTACCTCTGGAACCGCAGGCACAACGTGTCCCCGCACGAGCCCGAGGGCTCCGGAGGCCTGGCCGGGATGGCGATGTCGGCGCTCTCCGCGCCCATCTACGCCAAGTCGCTCGGCGCGGCCGTCCTGCGCAGGCCGAGCCGCTTCGTCGTGACGCCCAAGGGCGGTGACGCGAGCCCGGACCGGCTGCTCACCTTCCGGATCCATCTCTTCTGGGCCGTCGTGCTGGCGAGCTCGCTGACCGCGTCCTTCGTCCTCGGCCACACCCACGTGGCGATGCGCACCTGGGCGGTCCTCGCGATGGTCATCTCCCTTGCGCCCGTCTCGATCTGGGCCTTCGGCCTCCTCAGGGAGCGCAGGGCGCGCAAGGCGGGCGTCCAGGAGCAGCGGGCGGGCCTGCGCACAGAGGCACCCGCGGAGGGCGAGCCGGAGCCGGCGTTCGCCACCGGCACGTCGACAGGAGGGAACTGACCCATGGCCTACCGGCCCTCGAAGCGCACCAGGAAGACGCTCATCGGAGTCGGCGCGGGCGCACTGCTCGTCGGGCTGAACGCGCCCGCCGCCCTCTCCTTCGCCGAGGAGAAGTACCACGCGTACAAGATCTCCCAGCCGGGCTACAAGAAGAAGTACGGCTCCTGGAAGCAGGTCGATATCCCCGAGGAGTTCCGCACCAACGCCATTCACGCCGCGCTGCTCCACACCGGCAAGGTGCTGATCGTCGCGGGGTCCGGCAACGAGCAGAAGAAGTTCGACGCCGGGTCCTTCGACACCGTGCTGTGGGATCCGAAGAACGACACCTTCAAGAAGATCAAGACGCCTGAAGACTTCTTCTGCTCGGGGCACGCTCAACTCCCCGACGGCCGCCTCCTGGTGGCGGGCGGCACCGCGCGCTACGAGCTGCTCGACGGCGAGGTGGAGCGGGCCGGTGGCGGCATGCGCGTGAAGAACGAGAACCCGGACAAGCCGGTGGTCCTCAAGAAGGGCACCACGTTCCGCTCGCCGTCGGGCGTCGAGTACGTCAGCAAGTTCGACGTCGAAGTGCCCAAGGCCAAGCGGGACTTCGAGATCACGTACTCCAAGTCCGGTGTCATGCAGCCCTGGAAGACGAAGATCAAGGCGAGCGAGACACGGGTCTTCGTAGAGGCGGTCCAGAGCGGCGAGCAGTCGGTCACCGAGAAGTCCGCGCAGTACGAGATCGAAGGTCTGACCGGCGAGGAGGCCGACAACACCTACGGCATCGCCGAGAAGATCGACATGGAGAAGCAGGACTTCCAGGGGATCAAGGCGGCGTACGAGTTCGACCCCAAGGCCGAGAAGTACATCCCGGTGGAGCCGATGGACAAGGCCCGCTGGTATCCGACGCTCGTCGGCCTGGAGGACGGCAAGGTGCTCGCGGTCTCCGGACTCGACGACGTGGGCGTCGTCGACCCAGGCGACAACGAGATCTACGACCCGAAGACGAAGAAGTGGACGGACGGGCCCAAGCGGTACTTCCCGACGTACCCCGCGCTCTTCCTCACCAAGGGCGGAAAGCTCTTCTACCCCGCCTCGAACGCCGGTTACGGGCCCGCGGAGAAGGGCCGGGCGCCGGGCCTGTGGGACCTGGACACGAACAAGTTCGAGAAGGTCCCCGGCCTGGAGGACCTCGACCAGACCGAGACGTCGGCGTCCGTGCTGCTGCCGCCCGCGCAGGACCAGAAGGTGATGATCCTCGGCGGCGGAGGAGTGGGCGAGTCGGAGAAGGCGACGCGGCGCACGGCCGTGATCGACCTCAAGGAGGACAACCCGTCCTTCAAGACAGGACCCCAGCTTCCGCAGGGCACGCGCTACTTGAACAGCGTCCTCATGCCGAACGACTCCGTCTTCACGACAAACGGAGCCTCGGACTACCGCGGTCGCAGCGCCAGCAACATCCACAAGGCGCAGTTCTACGACCCCAAGGCGAACGCGTTCCAGGAGGCCGCGTCGCCCGCGGTGGGCCGCAACTACCACTCGGAGGCGCTGCTCCTGCCCGACGGCAGGGTCGCCACGTTCGGCTCCGACCCGCTCTACGACAACGAGCAGAACACCAAGCTCGGCCACTTCGAGCAGCGCATGGAGATCTTCACGCCGCCCGCGCTGCACCGGGGCGGCAAGACGCGGCCGGTGCTCGGCGAGGGCCCTGAGCAACTGGCGGCGGACGGCCGCGCGAAGTTCAGGACCGACCACCCCGAGAAGATCGCGTCGGCCCGTCTGATGCGGCCGAGCGCGGTGACCCACACGACGGACGTCGAGCAGCGCTCGATCGCCCTGGGGCTCAGCAAGGGCAAGGACTCGGTGACGGTGGACGTGCCGCGGGGCGACACGGCACTGGTCCCGCCGGGCTGGTACATGCTGTTCGTGACGGACACGGACGGCACGTCCTCCGAGGCGAAGTGGATCCACGTCGGCGCGGAGGACTGAGGACCGCCCCCGCCGTCGAACCGCTCAGGCCGCCTTCGCGTTGCGGGCGAGCCCCAGGGCGTAGTCCGGCCACCACTTGCCCGCCGCCGGGCCGCCACGGCACGGGCCGTCC
The DNA here is from genome assembly GCF_056437465.1 of Streptomyces sp. NPDC042371. Classification (NCBI taxonomy): domain Bacteria; kingdom Bacillati; phylum Actinomycetota; class Actinomycetes; order Kitasatosporales; family Streptomycetaceae; genus Streptomyces; species Streptomyces sp. NPDC042371. The sequence goes on from NZ_JBWKAP010000020.1 coordinate 75,735, forward strand.
GAGTCGCCGGGGCGCTTGATCCAGAGGACGGCGTCGACCAGCGGGTCGCCCGTGCGGTCGGTCGGCGGAGTGCCGAGGCCGCGTCCCGGCGGGTTGCACCACGCGTCCTGGCGGTCGCCCGCCAGCGGGCCCCTGCCGTTGCGGCTGGTGTCCATGACGAAGTGCTTGCCGCCGACGGTGGCCGACAGCGTGCGGCCGTACGCCTTGGTCGTCCCGTCGCTCTGGAAGTTGGAGACGTTCAGCGAGAAGCCGTCGGCCTCCGCGACGCCCGCCTTCCGCAGCGGCTCGCTGAGCTTGCCCGCGTCGGAGATCCAGCCGGGGTTCCCCGCGTCGAGGTACACCTTCACCTTCGGCTGCCGCTTCAGCCGCTGGATCGCCTCCGACAGGAGCTGATAGCGGTCCGCGTGGTACTCGGCCGGGGTACAGCCGTCCACGATGTGCGGGACCGCGTCGGGTTCGAGGACGACCAGCGCGGGCGCGTCGCCGATCGCGTCGGCGAAGGCGTTCACCCAGTTCCGGTAGTGGCCCGCGCTGCCCGCGCCGCCCGCGGAGTGCTGGCCGCAGTCACGGTGCGGGATGTTGTAGGCGACGAGCACGGCCGTGCGGCCCTCCTGCGCCGCGCCCCGCGTCGCCTGCGCGATGTCGGGCGCCGGGTCGTCCCCGGCGGGCCACACGGCCATCGGCTGCTGGGAGATGCGCTTGAGCGCCTCGGCGTCCCGCTCGCGGCCCTGCTCCTCCCACTGCTGCACCTGGCGTGCGGCGGGGCTGTCCGGGTCGACCCAGAACGCGCCCCGGGACGGCGCGTCGGTCCCGGTGGCGGGACCGCGCACGGCGGCCTCCTCCTTCGCGCCGGACGCGGAGTCGGAGGAGCAGCCTGCCGGGAGCCCGAGGGCGGCGAACGCCGCCAGTGCCGTGAACGTGCGGAGCAGCCGGTGCATCCAGCCCCCTAGGGCGACGGTGACAGTGACGGTGACGGTCAGTCAGCCCGGCAATCGTTACATAAAGGACTAGTCAAACTCTTGTGCCACACCGCCCCCGGCGGCCAGGGCGGTGCCGAGCGGCGTGCACTCGTAGAACACCTGGTGCCCGTACCGCCGCGACACCAGCAGTCCGGCGCCCCGCAGCGCCGTCAGATGCGCCGACACGGACGACTGCGCCAGACCGAGGCGGTGCGCGAGGCCCGACGTGGTGGCGGGCGCGTCGAGCGCGGCGAGCACGGTGGCGCGCCCGCGGCCGAGGAGCCGTACGAGCGCTTCGGGCGTACGGTCCGAAGGCTCCGCCCACAGCCCCGAGATGCCCCGCACCGGATAGGCGAGCGTCGGCTGCCACGGGGGATCGAACCCGCTGACCACGTCCGGCCAGGAGAAGACGCTCGGGATCAGGATCAGCCCCTGCCCCGACAGGTGCCGCACGTGCTCGTCGCGCCACTCCACGGTGAGCCTGCCCGCGTCCCACTGCAGCCGCCGGTCCAGCTCCGGAAGCAGCCCGCCGAGGCCGACCTCCGCGAGCCGCCGCGAATGGAAGGCGACATCGGCCTCCAGGAGCGCGCGCAGCCGCGGCCAGTCCGGCTCGATCAACGCGTGCCAGGCCGCCTCCATGGCGTCCGCGAGCTCCAGGACGGCGGCCGCGGGATCGGCGAGCAGCGCCCGCCCCTTCGGGGAGTCGGCGGCGCCCGGGGTACAGGCGAGTGCCCGCGCCATGTCGTCCCGCGCGGCCACCGGATCGGACGCACGGACCGCCGCGATCTCCTCATCGAAGCGCGCCGCGGGCCCGATCGGCGGCGGGCCGAGGAAGTCGGGGGAGTGCCCGCGCCGCGGCATCAGGAGCCAGAGCGCGGAGAGGTCGAGCCCACGGCCCGCCTCGCGGATCCGGCGCAGCCACCGCGGGTGATAGGCGTGCCGCTCGGGACGCTTGAGGGTGCGTACGGCCTCCTGCGTCTCCCACAGGGGCGACACCGCGAACCGGCAGCGCAGCAGATCGTCCTGCCCGAAGTGGATGTGGAACGGCAAGGAACCTCCCTTTATCGCCACCATTGAAGATTCGGCCGGGCCCGAAACTTTAGGGCAGCGCGCCCACTCGCGTGAGGCTGCGCCCATGCCACCACTGCCGCCTCCGGAGCCCACCGGCTACACCCGCGTCTTCGCCGTCCGCGAGTTCCGTGCCGTCTTCGCCGCGCACGCGCTCTCCCTGCTCGGCGTCGTCGTCAGCGAGATCGCGCTGACCGTCCTCGTCTACGGCCTCACCGGGTCGCCGCTGCTCAGCGCGCTCACCTTCGCGCTCGGCATGCTGCCGTACCTGGTGGGCGGAACCCTGCTGTCCGGAATAGCCGACCGGTATCCGCCGCGGCGGGTGCTCGTCGTCTGCGACGTCCTGTGTGCCGGGTGCGCGGGCCTCATGGCGCTGCCCGCGACCCCCGTCGCCGGACTGCTCGCGCTGCGCTGCGTCATCGCCCTCGTCGCGCCCGTCTTCAACGGCACGCGCATGGCGACCCTCACCGACATCCTCGGCGACGGCGACCTGTTCGTCCTCGGCCGCTCCCTGCTGCGGATCGTCTCGCAGAGCTCCGTCCTGGTCGGCTTCGGGCTCGGCGGCGTACTCCTCACCGTCGTGTCCCCGCGCGGGGCGCTCACCATCACCGTCTGCACGTTCGCGGCGTCCGCGCTGCTGCTGCGGTGCGGGACGAAACGGCGGCCCGCGCGCGGGAACGGCGGTGGCGACGCGCTCGTGCGCTACTCCCTGGGCGGCGCGCGGGAGGTGCTCGGCAACCGCCGCGTGCGGGCCCTCCTGCTGCTCTTCTGGGTGCCGCCCATGTTCCTGGTCGCCCCGGAGGTGCTCGCCGCGCCCTACGCGGACGAGATCGGCGTCGGCGTCGCGGGGGTGGGGCTCCTCATGTGCGCCCTGCCGGTGGGCACCATCGCCGCCGAGCTGTACGCGGGGTCGGTGCTCTCCGCGTCCGCGCGGGCCCGCATCGTGCTGCCGCTCGTCTCGCTCACGCTGGTGCCGCTCACCGTGTACGCGGTCACGCCGGGTCTCGTCCCCGCGCTGATGGCCTTGGCGCTTGCCGGGGCGGGCTCGGCCTACACCCTCGGTCTTGACCGCTGGTTCGTCGACGCGGTCCCCGACGAGCTGCGGGGCCGCGCGATGACGGTGCACACGGCGGGCCTCATGACGATCCAGGGCGTCGGCATGGCGCTCGCGGGGCTGGCCGCGGAGTTCGTCGCGGTGAGCACGGTCGTCGCCGGTGCGGGGGTGCTCGGCACGCTCTGCTGCCTGATCCTGGCGGCGGAGGTACGTTCGACCGAATCGCGAGACGGGGCTGACCAGCATATGACCGACCGGTAAGGTCGATGGCGTGCCGAAGCCGCTCAGCCTCCCCTTCGATCCCATCGCCCGCGCCGACGAGCTCTGGAAGCAGCGCTGGGGATCAGTCCCGGCGATGGGCGCGATCACCTCGATCATGCGTGCGCACCAGATCCTGCTCGCCGAGGTCGACGCGGTCGTCAAGCCGTACGGACTGACCTTCGCGCGCTACGAGGCGCTGGTCCTGCTCACCTTCTCGCAGGCCGGTGAGTTGCCGATGTCGAAGATCGGCGAGCGGCTCATGGTGCACCCCACGTCGGTCACGAACACGGTGGACCGCCTGGTCAAGTCAGGCCTGGTCGACAAGCGCCCGAACCCCAACGACGGCCGCGGCACGCTCGCCTCGATCACGGAGAAGGGCCGCGAGGTCGTCGAGGCCGCGACCCGCGAGCTGATGGCGATGGACTTCGGGCTCGGGGTGTACGACGCGGAGGAGTGCGGGGAGATCTTCGCGATGCTCAGGCCGCTGCGGGTGGCGGCGGAGGATTTCGAGGAGAAGTAGGACTCGTCGGACCCGCCCGTTCCGCCCGGGTCGGGGGCGCCGAAGATCGCGCATAACGGGCCGTTACGCTCGTAGCCATGAAATCCAGCGTGCTGACCCGCTACCGGGTGATGGCTTACGTCACCGCCGTCATGCTCCTCATCCTGTGCGCCTGCATGGTGGCGAAGTACGGCTTCGAGAAGGGCGAGGGTCTGACCCTGGTGGTCTCCCAGGTCCACGGAGTCCTCTACATCATCTACCTGATCTTCGCCTTCGACCTGGGCTCCAAGGCGAAGTGGCCGTTCGGGAAGCTGCTGTGGGTGCTGGTCTCGGGCACGATCCCGACCGCCGCATTCTTCGTCGAGCGCAAGGTCGTCCGCGAGGTGGAGCCGCTGATCGTCAAGGGCTCCCCGGCCACGGCCAAGGCGTAACCTCCACCGCCACGGACAGGTCCGTGGCGGTTGGGCATCGACTTTTACTAGGACGTCCTAGTAAATTCGAAGGTATGGACGCTGACGCGATCGAGGAAGGCCGCCAGCGCTGGCAGGCCCGTTACGACAAGGCCCGCAAGCGTGACGCGGACTTCACCACGCTCTCCGGGGACCCGGTCGACCCCGTCTACGGGCCGCGGCCCGGGGACACGTACGACGGGTTCGAGCGGATCGGCTGGCCCGGGGAGTACCCCTTCACGCGCGGGCTCTACCCGACCGGGTACCGCGGCCGGACCTGGACCATCCGCCAGTTCGCGGGCTTCGGCAACGCCGAGCAGACGAACGAGCGCTACAAGATGATCCTGGCCAACGGCGGCGGCGGCCTCTCCGTCGCCTTCGACATGCCGACGCTGATGGGCCGCGACTCCGACGACCCCCGCGCGCTCGGCGAGGTCGGCCACTGCGGCGTCGCCATCGACTCCGCCGCCGACATGGAGGTCCTCTTCAAGGACATCCCGCTCGGCGACGTGACGACGTCGATGACGATCAGCGGGCCCGCCGTGCCCGTCTTCTGCATGTACCTCGTCGCGGCCGAGCGGCAGGGCGTCGACCCGGGTGTCCTGAACGGCACGCTCCAGACCGACATCTTCAAGGAGTACATCGCGCAGAAGGAGTGGCTCTTCCAGCCCGAGCCGCACCTGCGCCTCATCGGTGACCTGATGGAGCACTGCGCGCGTGACATCCCCGCGTACAAGCCCCTCTCGGTCTCCGGCTACCACATCCGCGAGGCCGGAGCGACGGCCGCGCAGGAGCTCGCGTACACCCTCGCCGACGGCTTCGGGTACGTGGAGCTGGGCCTGAGCCGCGGGCTCGACGTCGATGTCTTCGCGCCGGGGCTCAGCTTCTTCTTCGACGCGCACGTCGACTTCTTCGAGGAGATCGCCAAGTTCCGCGCCGCCCGCCGCATCTGGGCCCGCTGGCTGCGCGACGAGTACGGCGCCAAGAGCGACAAGGCGCAGTGGCTGCGCTTCCACACGCAGACCGCCGGTGTCTCGCTCACCGCCCAGCAGCCGTACAACAACGTCGTGCGTACGGCGGTGGAGGCGCTCGCCGCGGTGCTCGGCGGCACGAACTCCCTGCACACCAACGCCCTGGACGAGACCCTCGCGCTGCCGAGCGAGCAGGCCGCGGAGATCGCGCTCCGTACGCAGCAGGTGCTGATGGAGGAGACGGGCGTCGCGAACGTCGCCGACCCGCTGGGCGGCTCCTGGTACATCGAGCAGCTCACCGACCGCATCGAGGCCGACGCGGAGAAGATCTTCGAGCAGATCAAGGAGCGGGGGCGTCGGGCGCAGCCGGACGGGCAGCACCCGATCGGCCCGATCACCTCGGGCATCCTCCGTGGCATCGAGGACGGCTGGTTCACCGGCGAGATCGCCGAGTCCGCCTTCCAGTACCAGCGGTCCCTGGAGAAGGGCGACAAGCGGGTCGTCGGCGTCAACTGCCTCGAAGGCTCGGTCACGGGTGACCTGGAGATCCTGCGGGTCAGCCATGAGGTGGAGCGGGACCAGGTACGGGATCTTGCGGGGCGCAAGGGGCGGCGTGACGATGCGGTGGTCCGGGGCGCGCTCGACGCGATGCTGGCGGCGGCTCGGTCCGGGGCCAACATGATCGAGCCCATGCTGGAGGCGGTCCGGGCGGAGGCGACGCTCGGGGAGATCTGCGGGGTGCTTCGCGATGAGTGGGGGGTTTACGTGGAGCCGCCAGGGTTCTAGGACGGTTCGCTGTCTGCGGGGGTGTGGGGGCGGATCGTGCGCGGCCCTCTGCGGGTGGTGGGGGTTGCTCGCGCAGTTCCCCGCGCCCCTAGGTCAGTCCCCCGCGCCGGAGCCATTTCGCGGCGTCCCTCGCCCCCGAGGGGGTGGCTGGGGCGTTGCCGGGGGCGGGGTGTTTTTAGGGGCGCGGGGAACTGCGCGACCAGCCCCCACCACCCGCAGACGGCGACGAAACGGGCGGGGCCGAAAGTCGGAGGTTTAAGGCCCAGGGGCCAGGGCAGGCGCACGCCCGGCCAGCCACCCCCCGCCCCAGGAGACTCCGTGAGCTCGACCGGTCACGCCCGCACCGCCGCCTTCGCCATCGGAGCCGCCACCTGCACCGTCCTCGGTGCACTCCTTGTGGGCGGATCCGGCGAGGTGAGTGCGAGCCCGCCGCCCGAGCCCAAGGTGCAGGACGACTTCGATTCGCTCGGCCCCGCCGTGCGCGCGGCGAAGCTCTCCGACGGGCGTACCGCGCACTACTCGGACACCGGCGAGAAGGACGGCAAGCCCGTCCTGTTCATCGGCGGCACCGGCACCAGCGCCCGCGCCTCGCACATGACGGACTTCTTCCGCACCACCCGTGAGGACCTGGGCCTGCGCCTCATCTCCGTGGAGCGCAACGGCTTCGGCGACACCGCGTTCGACAAGAACCTCGGCAAGGGCGACTTCGCCAAGGACGCCCTGGAGGTACTGGACAAGCTGGACATCGACGACGTGTCCGTCGTCGCGATATCCGGCGGCGGACCCTACGCCGCCGAGCTCGCCGCGCAGGCCCCCGAGCGGATCTCGCAGCTCCACCTCGCCGCCGCCCTGCCGCCCTACGGCACGAAGCCCGAGTACTGCGGCCTCTCCGACGACGCGCTCGCCGACGCCGTGCGGGACCAGATCAAGGACCCGCGCAAGTGGTGGGCCTTCCCCGACGACAGTCCCGTGAAGTCGATTCCCGGCTTCGCCGACACCGCGTACGAGGAAGGCGCCCGCACCTACAACCAGCGCGGCCAGCAGGCCGACCCCGCGCCCCAGGTGCACGAGCAGAAGCTGTACTGCGGACGCCCCGGCCCCGACCTGTCGAAGCTGGACGCCCCCGTCTACCTCTACGGCGGTAAGAAGGACACCACCGTGCCGCCCGAGACCCTGAAGGCGTGGCAGCGGGAGCTGCCGGACACGGCGAAGGTGCGCACCTACGCGGACTCCGGGCACGACGTGCAGTACCGCCACTGGGACCAGATCCTCGTCGACCTGGCGGGACACGGGGACCGCACCGTGGTGTGCAAGAGCGACAAGACCCGCGTGCTCGTCGCCCGCGAGGCCGACCGGCTCGTCGCCAAGGGCAAGGCCACGCTGGGCAGCTGCGCCTGGTCGAAGAAGTAGCCCAACTCCGGTCAGGGTTCCGGCAGCGTCAGGCGGAACAGTGCGCCCCCGCCCGGTGCCCGTTCCGCCGTGAGCTCCGACCCGTGCGCATGCGCGATCTGGCGCGCCATCGCCAGGCCCAGGCCCGAGCCGGGCAGCGCGCGGGCCTTCTCGGCACGGTAGAAGCGGTCGAAGACGTACGGCAGGTCCTCCTCCGAGATCCCCGGGCCGTGGTCGCGCACCGTCAGCGCCTCGCGGGTCAGCGCGACCTCGACCGGGCCGCCCGGCGGGCTGAACTTCGCCGCGTTGTCGACCAGGTTGGTGAGCAGCCGGGACAGCCGCGCCGGTACGCCGGGCACGCTCAGCTCGGCCGCCTCCGGCGCCACCTGGAGCGTGAAGCGGATCGCGGGCCAGTGGCCGCGGGCCGCGTCGACCGCGTGGGCGGCCAGCGGGGCGAGCCGTACCTCTTCGAGCAGGGGCTGCGGCTCCGCGTCCCTGGCCAGCTCGATCAAGTCGTTCACCATGCCGGTGACTTCGCGCAGCTGACGGCCGAGCGCACCGGAGGCCCGCTCGCGCTGGGCGTCCGTCAGCCGGTCCGCCCTGGCGAGGAGTTCGGCGTTCGTGCGCAGCGCGGTCAGCGGGGTGCGCAGCTCGTGCGAGGCGTCGGCGACCAGTCGGCGGCGGGCCGTGACGGACTCCTCCAGTTCGGCGAGCATCGTGTTGAACGAGGTGGCCAGGCGGGTCACTTCGTCCTCGTGGCCCTCACGGGCCGGGCGGCCGGGCGGCAGCTCGATGCGGTGGCGGGCGTCGCGGGTGGCGGCGATGCGCTCCGCGGTGGCCGTGAGCCGGGTGATCGGCGCCAGGCCCGTGCGGGAGACCCAGTAGCCGCCGACCGCCGAGAGCAGCACACCGGCGCCGCCCACCGCGGCGAGCAGCGACGCGGCCTGGCGCACCCCGCGCTCGGCGATGTCCGCGCGCAGGGCGACCTGCACGGCCTCGCCCTCCTTGCCGAACGTGGTGGTGTACATGCGACCCGGCTTGCCGCCGGGGAGCGTGAAGTTCGAGTAGTACGCGGGCCGGTGGCCGTCGGCGACCGAGCGCGTCAGCCCCGACACGGGTAGCAGGTACGGCTTCGCCGGGTCGTCCTTCGCGTCCGCGGGCACGATCTGCGAGCAGGCGGGCGCGCCGAGGAAACGGCACTCGCCCGTCATGACGCCAAGACCCTCGCTGCGGTGCTGCTGGGCGATGAGCGTCGCCGACTGGGCGAGGTTCTGGTCGAGCTGCTGGTACAGCTTGAAGCGGATCACGAAGAACGCGGCGGCACACACCCCGATCGCGACCACGGCCACGGCGGCCGCGGCGACCACCGCGAGGCGGGTCCGCAGCGGCCTGCGGCGCCGCCACCGCGCGCCGAGCCTGCGCCGCGCGCTCACGGGGAGCCCAGCCGGTAGCCGACGCCGTGCACGGTGTGGACGAGGCGGGGCTCGCCGTCCGATTCGAGCTTCCTGCGCAGATAACCTACGTACACGGCGAGGGAGTTGGAGTCGGGCCCGAAGTCGCGGCCCCACACCGCCTGCTGGATCAGCTCGCGCGGCAGGACCTGGCCCGCGTTGCGCAGGAGCAGTTCGAGCAGGACGGCCTCCGTGCGGCTGAACTCGACCCGGCGCCCGCCGCGGCGGCCCGTGCGCGTCGCGGGATCCAGCACCAGATCGCCGTACGCGAGCTCGTCGCCGTCGTCCGCCGCGCGCTCCGGCGTCGCGCGCCGCAGCAGGGCCCTGACCCGGGCCACCAGCTCGTCCAGGGCGAACGGCTTGACCAGGTAGTCGTCGGCGCCCGCGTCCAGGCCGTCGACGCGCTCGCTCACCGAGTCCAGGGCCGTCAGCACGAGCACCGGCGTGCGGTCGCCCGCGGCGCGCAGCTGACGGCAGACCGCGAGGCCGTCCATGACCGGCATCAGGACGTCGAGGACGACCAGGTCGGGCTGCCAGCGGGCGACCGCCGTGAGCGCGCGGTGGCCGTCCGCCGCGCCCCGTACGTGATGACCCTCGACCGTCAGGGCGTCCTCGACGGCGGCGCGGACCTCGGGGTCGTCGTCGACGACGAGGATCCGGTGCGCCGCCCCGCCCGCGCCCGGCGGGCCGCCCTTGCTGGTCACACTCGTGAAGCTCATGAACCAAAGGTGCCAAACGCGGCTCTTAAAACCCTCTTAGACCCTCGCGTGATGCTCCACTGCCATGCGAACCACTCACTCCGACCGCGCCGCCGCCCCGGGCCGCGCCGGGCTCTCCGTCGTCATCGGCGCGGGCGGCACCGGTGGGCACATCTATCCCGGCCTCGCCCTCGCCGACGCCCTGCGCCGGGCCGTGCCGGGCGCGGTGATCTCCTTCGTCGGCACCGAACGGGGCCTGGAGACCCGGCTCATACCGGACGCGGGCTACCGCCTCCACACCGTCGACATGATCCCCTTCGACCCGTCGCTCGGCGCCCGCCGCTATCTGCTCCCCGCGGCGCTGGTGAAGTCCGGCGCCCAGTGCCGGACCATCCTGCGCGAGCAGGGCGCACAGGTCGCCGTCGGCATGGGCGGCTACCCCAGCGCCCCCGTCATCGTCGGCGCCCGCATGACCGGGCTGCCGAGCCTCATCCACGAGTCCAACGCCGTCCCCGGCCGCGCCAACCGCTTCGCCGCCCGGCTCACCCCGAACATCGCGGTGGCCTTCGACCGCAGCCGCGCCCATCTGCCCGGCGGCGAGCGCGCGCACACCACCGGCATGCCGATCGCGGCGCCGCTCGCCGCGCTCGACCGGGCCGCGCTGCGCCCGGCGGCCCGGCGTGAGCTCGGCGTGCCGCCCGGCGCCCGGCTGATCCTCTTCAACGGCGGGAGCCTCGGCGCGGCCCGCCTCACGGCGGCGGCGGTCGGCCTCGCGGCGCGCTGGCGTGACCGGAGGGACGTACACCTCCTCATCAAGACCGGTCCCGCGGCCCTGGAGGAGACGCAGGCGCGGCTCGCCGCCGAGGGCGGAGACACGGTCGCCCGGGCCGTCCCCTACCTCGACCGCATGGACCTCTCCTACGCCGCAGCCGACCTCGTCGTGTGCCGTGCGGGCTCGGCGACGGTCGCCGAACTGGCCGCCACCGGCGTCCCCGCCGTCCTCGTGCCCTATCCGCACGCCCCCGGCGACCACCAGACCCACAACGCCCGGGTCCTCTCCGACGCGGGCGCGGGCCTCCTGCTGCCCGACGCCGAGACCACCGACGAGCGGCTGGCGCAGCTGCTCGGCCCGCTCCTCGCGGACCCGGTGCGGCTCGCCGCCATGAGCGGCGCCGCCGATCCCGGACCGCACGCCCGCGCCGCCGACCTGCTCGCCGAGCGGGTGCTTCGACTCGCCCACGCAACCCCTCACCTGGAGTACGCATGAACACGTCCGCCGCCACCCCCTTCTCCTGGCAGGACCGCACCGTCCTGGTCACCGGCGCCGAGGGCTTCATCGGCTCGACGCTCGTCGACCAGCTCCTCGAAGCGGGCGCGAAGGTCCGCGCCTTCGTGCACTACAAGCCGTACGCGGAGAAGGGGCACCTGGCCCACCTCCTCGGCGACCCGCGGGTCGAGATGATCGCGGGCGACGTGCGGGACGCCGGGCGCGTGATGGACGCGGTCGCCGGGTGCGACACCGTCTTCCACCTCGCCGCGCTGATCGGCATCCCGTACTCGTACGACTCGCCCGGCGCGTACGTCCAGACGAACGTGGTCGGCACCGAGAACGTCGCGGAGGCGTGCCGCAGGCACTCCGTGCGGCGCATGGTGCACACGTCCACGAGCGAGGTGTACGGGACGGCGCTGACGGCCCCGATCGCCGAGTCGCACCCGCTCCAGCCGCAGTCGCCGTACTCCGCATCGAAGATCGGCGCCGACATGATGGCGCTCTCGCACTGGCACGCCTTCGAGCTGCCGGTGACGGTGGTGCGGCCCTTCAACACGTACGGCCCGCGCCAGTCGGCCCGTGCGGTCATCCCCACGATCCTCGCCCAACTGCACTCCGGGGCCCGGGAGATCAAGCTGGGTTCGCTGACGCCGACGCGGGACTTCACCTATGTCACGGACACGGCGCGGGGCTTCATGGCGATGGCGGTGGCCGACCGGGCGCTGGGCCACGCGGTGAACCTCGGCGTGGGCCGGGAGATCTCCATCGGGGACCTCGCGGAGGCGCTGATCGCGGCGTCGGGGCGGGAGGCGTCCGTGGTCGTCGACCCGGCGCGGCTGCGGCCCTCGGGCAGCGAGGTGCAGCGGCTCCTGTCGGACAACACCCGGGCGCGGGAGTGGGCGGGGTGGGTTCCTGAGGTCTCCCTCACGGACGGTCTCAAGCACACTTCGGCCTGGGTCGCCGAGAACCTGAATCTCTTTGCTGCGGACAGGTACCAGGTCTGACCTTTGGCTGCGGGTGCGTGGGGGCTGGTCGCGCAGTTCCCCGCGCCCCTGGCCTCGACACCCCCGCGTCACCCGCTCAGGGCTGTGCCGCGGCCGCTGCCAGGCCGCCCAGGAGCAGGAGCGTGAAGCGGCGTGCCCACTCCTCGTCCACCGGCTCCGCGCTGACCAGGGTGCGGTGGACCACCGCGCCCGCGATCACGTCGAAGATGAGGTCGGCGGTGCGGCCCGCGGAGACCGCGTCGGGCTCCGCGGGGAGCTCGCCGCGCTCCTGGGCCCGTCTGCGGCCCGCGAGGACCAGCCGTTTCTGGCGGTCCACGATGGAGGTGCGGATACGGTTCCGCAGCGGCTCGTCCGTCGTGGACTCCGCGACCACCGCCATCAGCGCCGTCTTCGTCTCGGGCCGTCCGAGCAGCACCGCGAACTGCAGGACGACGCCCTCGATGTCCGCGGCGAGGCTGCCCCGGTCGGGCAGCTCCAACTGGTCGAAGAGCTCGGCCACCGCGTCCACGACCAGCTCGCTCTTGCCCGCCCAGCGCCGGTACAGGGTCGTCTTGGCGACGCCCGCCCGCGTGGCGACGGCGCCCAGCGTCAGCTTGGACCAGCCGAGCTCGACGAGGCCCTGCCGGGTCGCCTCCAGGATCGCGGCGTCGGCGGCCGCGCTGCGCGGACGGCCGCCGGTGCGGGCGGGAGACGTGGTGGACGACGTACGGCTCTGCATGGCGGCGACCATACCGGCCAGTACGCGGCCTTCCGGGGTGCCGAGTGAGCGAGATCACCGGAAGCCGTCTCCCCACGCCCGGTGCGCGACAGTTACGCTACGACCCGTAGCGAAAGCTTCTGGGCGACGGTGGACGGCGCGTCCCGTACGCCCCTGAGCGAGAGCCACGAGCGACAACCACACAGCACGACCACCGGACCGGGGTGGGGACCCCGGGCCAACGACCGGTCCGCCGGTCTCCACAGCGACCTCGAACCGTGTCGCCCGTGCCCCCCGCATTCCGGCGGAGGGTCACGGACGGGCACGGTTCCCGCACGGCTTGGGGGAGGATGTACTCATGCAGCCACGGAACATGTCCATGAGCGGAGTCGTCGACCTCGCCGCGGTGAAGTCGGCCCAGGAGGCCAAGGCGAAGGCGGAGCAAGCGCGCGCCGAAGCGGCCCGGCAGGGCGGGGGTGCGGCGGGCGCCGCGATCTCCCCGGCCTCCCTTGTCATCGATGTCGACGAGGCGGGCTTCGAGCTCGAGGTCCTGCAGCGCTCCACCGAGGTCCCGGTCGTCATCGACTTCTGGGCCGAGTGGTGCGAGCCGTGCAAGCAGCTGAGCCCCCTTCTCGAGCGGCTCGCGCAGGAATACAACGGCCGTTTCCTCCTTGCCAAGATCGACGTCGACGCGAACCAGATGCTGATGCAGCAGTTCGGGGTCCAGGGGATCCCGGCTGTCTTCGCGGTGGTGGCCGGACAGGCCCTGCCCCTCTTCCAGGGCGCCGCTCCCGAGGCGCAGATCCGCCAGACCCTGGACCAGCTCATCCAGGTCGGCGAGGAGCGCTTCGGCCTGACCGGCCTGGTGGTCGACGCGGGCGCCGGCGCGCAGGGCGAGCAGGCCCCCGGGGCGCCGGAGGTCCCGGCGGGTCCGCACGACGCCCTGCTCGAAGCGGCCGTGCAGGCGCTGGACGCGGGTGACCTCGCCGGTGCCGTGCAGGCGTACAAGAACGTGCTCAGTGACGACCCCGCCAACACCGAGGCCAAGCTCGGCCTCGCCCAGGCCGAGCTGCTCCTGCGGGTGCAGGGCCTGGACCCGCAGGTGGTCCGCAAGGACGCCGCCGACCGCCCGGCGGACGTGCCCGCGCAGATCGCCGCCGCCGACCTGGACCTGGTGGGCGGCCATGTCGAGGACGCCTTCGGGCGGCTCATCGACACGGTGCGGCGCACGGCCGGTGACGACCGGGACGCCGCCCGGGTGCGGCTGCTCGAACTCTTCGAGGTCGTGGGCGGCGAGGACCCGCGGGTGACGTCGGCCCGCACGGCGCTCGCCCGGGTGCTCTTCTGACCCTGTGTCCGTACTCCGGCCGGTTTGTTTCCCGGCCCGTCGGCTGACCAGTCCCTAAACGCGGGGCGTTGTGATGCCGGAGTGAAAAGTCTGTTCCCGAGGCACCACAGTGGCCGCGCTTTGCCAAAACTTGGTAAACGCGGCCACTGTTACTTGGAGTAAGGCATCGGCTTCCTTGTGGGCTGTTACGCCCGCTGATGTCCCGTTCTGCTCCCCCTCTTTGAGCCACCGTCTGTGGCCGATCGATACCGCGCGGTCGCGCTTCGGTTATCGGGCCGTTACTAGCGAGTAACGAACCCCCTTGTGCGGGGGCCGAGAATGCACCACGATCGGCCACGCTCGGTCCATTGACCCGTACCCCGACAGCCACTCGGGAGCGGGCCTTCTGGGTCCCCACCGAGCAGGCCGGTGACGCCGTCGCCGGTCTTGGACAGGGGGGTCTCTGCCGGTACCGGCAGGGCCTGTCCGAGAGGTTGTGCGTGATGCGTCAGGCGCGACCAGTGGTTGTCGCTCGGGGGTGATCGCCGGTGATGAGTGGTGCGGCAGCGCGCCTCCGATGCAGGCGCTCTCCTTCCCGAGGACGTAGCACTTCTCCCATCCCTGCCCGGCTGAGCCGCCCGAACGGCAGCAGTCAGGGCCGGAGATGTACGTCCGAGAAGGAGGAAAGTCATGGAGTCCGTGGCTCGTGGCGGAACCAGATGGAAGCGGTTCGCCGTAGTCATGGTGCCGAGCGTCGCGGCTACTGCCGCGATAGGTGTCGCCCTGTCCCAGGGCGCGCTCGCGGCATCGTTCAGTGTGTCAGGGCAGCAGTTCAAGGTGACTGCCAAGGAGCTCAACGGTACGGGATTCGTCCAGTACGGAGCTCTGGACAGCGGCAAGTCGGGTAACCACCCGGTCGCCGTCGTCGGTCTCGAAGAGGCCACGATCACCAACCTCTGCCAGTCCGTGGTCGTTCCGGTCCCGGTCTTCGGCGATGTGTCGATGACCCTCAAGGCCGGTGGCGAGGGTGGTCCGAAGGTAGAGGCCAAGAAGCTCTACATCGACGCCGATGACCTGAAGGCCAACGCGACCTTCAACAAGGTCGACATCGGTGTCTCGGTCGACCAGACCACCAAGGGCCCCGGCCCGGCGAAGGGCGACAAGTACGCCCCGGACTCGTTCGCGCAGCAGGCGGAGTCGGTGAAGTTCACCGACGTCAAGCAGCGTGCGTGGGCGACCACCGCCGGTACCTTCAAGCTCTCTGGCCTCGGCATGTCGGTCAAGAAGGGCAAGCACGAGTGCTACTAGGGCAGTTGATGCCCTAGCGGACCGCATCAGGCGGCCCGGTGCGCACTCGGTGCGATGAGAACGGCCGGGCGCGGGGGCGCGACGGCACATGACGGAGCCGTCCCCGTGCCCGAATCCGCACGACACACAGAACCAACGCCATTCCCGAGGAGCTGTACGACATGAGCGCCGAAGCGCAAGTGGGACTGGGCGACAAGCTCGGCCGGATGCGCCGATCGTTCCGAGGGTGGCGCGGTCAGCGCCCGTTCTGGGGTGGTCTGCTGACACTTCTCGGCGGCATCCCGATCATGTATTTCCCGTACGCGAACCTCACGCTCGGCACGATGACGATCCGGATGGCGACCACCGCCGGTGCCGGATCACTGATCATCGGCGTGCTGTTGGTCGTGCTCGGCCTGACCATGTGGTTCCAGCCGCACTCCCGTGTCTTCGCGGGCGTCGCGGCGATCCTGCTCGCCCTGGTCTCCCTGGTGGTGTCCAACTTCGGCGGCTTCGTCATCGGCTTCCTGCTCGCCCTGATCGGCGGCGCCCTCGGCGTCTCCTGGGCGGCCGCGAAGCCTGCGGGCGACCCCGCGAAGGGACGTACGACAGGAGAGTCCGGCGGCCCCGTGGGTGACGGGGTCCCCGAGCCCACCGCCGCGGGTGGGGTGAGCGGCGCGCAGGACGATCTGTCAGGAACGAGCCCGACCAACGGGACGAACGGGAGGCACCGTGCCGGCTGACGAGGTGCACCACGAGGGCTTTGCGGGGGAGCCCCGGGCGAGAACCGGGCCGCGCCACGCGGCACCCAGGAAGCCGCTGCTGACCCGGCTGCAGGTTCCCGCGGGGAAGGCGATAGCCATCGCCGCGATGCCCACCGCCGTGCTGATGGGCATGGGGCTGACCCCGACGCTCGCACAGGCCAAGCCGGGTGTTCCGGACAACCCCTTCCAGGACGGGCCGTGTGTCACGGCTCCGGACAAGGACGCCGAGGACGCCGAGAAGGACGCGGCGGACAAGGCGAAGAAGGACGCCGAGGCCGAGGCCAAGAAGGACGCCGAGGCGAAGGCGAAGAAGGACGCCGAGGACCGGGCGAAGAAGAAGGACGCCGGGGACGACGCGAAGAAGCCGGACCCGTCGACCTCGCCCTCCGCGGGCGACAAGGGCGACAGCGGCGGCGACGGCGACAGCGCAGGCGACGACAAGGACGACCCGGCCTCCACCCCGTCCACCGGCGACAAGGACGGCGACAAGGAGCCGGAGAAGACTCCCGAGCCCACCGAGACCAAGAACCCCTGGGACCCGCTGGGTGTCGGCGACGCCCTCAAGGACGTCTTCACGCCCGACGACAAGAAGGAGTCCGAGAGCCCGGAGCCGGACCCGTCCGAGTCGGAGAAGGCCGAGTCCGGTGCCGAGTCCGCTGAGGACAAGGCCAAGGACACGACGGACAAGGTCACCAAGCCCGTCGAGGACACGGTCGACAAGGTCGAGGACGGACTCAAGGACGGCGTCGACGACGCGAAGGACGAGGCCGGCAAGGTCACGGACGACGCGGAGAAGGCGGCGAAGGACGCGGCGGACAAGGCCGGCAAGAAGGCCGAGGACGACGCGAAGGACGAAGCCGAGGACCCGATGGCCCCGGACGCGGACGGCAAGAAGCCGTTCCCGTGCGTGGTCGAGAAGAAGGTCGACGGAGAGGCCGAGCAGACACCCTCGCCGATCCCGAACCAGCCGTGGCACCTGGAAGCCAGCTCGCTCACGCTCAAGGGCGCCGACTACCAGGGTGTCGTCAACCTGCAGATGCCCAACGGCAAGTCCAAGCAGGCCCTGAAGTACGTCGTCCAGAACACGGACATCGGCGACCTGCACCAGATCGTGGACGGACCGGCGGGCAAGAAGTACCACGTCGAGGCCGCCAAGGGCACCACGTCCACCATCCGGGGCGGCGAGACCACGATGTACACCGAGCGGATCTCGGGCAAGCTGTTCGGGCTCATCCCGATCACCTTCGACCCCGAGCACCCGCCGCCGCTGAACATCCCGCTGATCTACTTCACGGACGTGAAGGTGCAGCAGGCGGGCCAGTTCGGCGGGAACCTGACGATTCCGGGGCTGCACCAGTCGATCACCGACTGAGCCGCCGCGACATACACCGAGGGCGCCCCCTTTCGCAGGGGGCGCCCTCGGTGTCGTACGGGGCGGGGATCAGTCGCGCTCGCCGCCGCCCAGGTGGTGCACCCGGACCATGTTGGTGGTGCCGGGGACGCCGGGGGGCGAGCCCGCCGTGATGACGACCGTGTCGCCGTCGTTGAAGCGGTTGAGCTTGACCAGCTCGGCGTCGACGAGCTCGACCATCGCGTCGGTGTTGTCGACGTGCGGCACCACGTAGGTGTCCACGCCCCAGCTCAGCGTGAGCTGGTTGCGGGTCGACTCGTCCGTGGTGAAGGCCAGGATCGGCTGGGCCGCGCGGTAGCGGGACAGACGGCGGGCCGTGTCACCGGACTGCGTGAAGGCGATCAGCGCCTCGGCGCCGAGGAAGTCCGCGATCTCGCACGCGGCACGGGCCACCGAACCGCCCTGCGTGCGCGGCTTCTTGCCGGGCACCAGCGGCTGCAGGCCCTTGGAGAGCAGCTCGCCCTCGGCGGCCTGCACGATCTTCGACATCGTCTTGACGGTCTCGATCGGGTACGCGCCGACGCTCGACTCGGCCGACAGCATGACCGCGTCGGCGCCGTCCAGGATCGCGTTGGCGACGTCGGACGCCTCGGCGCGCGTGGGGCGCGAGTTGGTGATCATCGACTCCATCATCTGGGTCGCGACGATCACCGGCTTGGCGTTGCGGCGGCACATCTCCACGAGGCGCTTCTGCACCATCGGGACCTTCTCGAGCGGGTACTCGACGGCGAGGTCGCCACGGGCCACCATCACGGCGTCGAACGCCGCGACGACGCCCTCCATGTTGGCGACGGCCTGCGGCTTCTCCACCTTGGCGATGACGGGGACCCGGCGGCCCACCTCGTCCATCACCTTGTGGACGTCCTTGACGTCGTTGGCGTCGCGCACGAAGGACAGGGCGACCATGTCGCAGCCCATCTCCAGGGCGAAGCGGAGGTCCTCGATGTCCTTCTCCGAAAGGGCGGGCACGTTCACGGCCGCGCCGGGCAGGTTGATGCCCTTGTGGTCGGAGATGACACCGCCCTCGACGACGATCGTCTTCACGCGCGGGCCGTCCACCTCGACGACGCGCAGCTCGACGTTGCCGTCGTTGATGAGGATCTGGTCGCCCTTGGAGACGTCGCCGGGCAGACCCTTGTAGGTCGTGCCGCAGATCGACTTGTCGCCGGAGACGTCCTCGGTGGTGATGGTGAACTCGTCACCGCGCACCAGCTCGACGGGACCCTCGGCAAAGGTCTCCAGACGGATCTTCGGGCCCTGCAGGTCGGCGAGGACGCCGATGGCACGGCCGGTCTTCCCGGCGGCCGCACGGACGCGGTCGTACCGCCCCTGGTGCTCGGCGTGCGTGCCGTGGCTGAAGTTGAATCGGGCCACGTTCATGCCGGCCTCGATCAGCGAGACGAGCTGCTCTTCGGAGTCGACGGCGGGGCCCAGCGTGCAGACGATTTTGGAACGGCGCATGGGGCGATCCTATCGGTTTGTTTCGCTACGGAATATTCCGTCTGGTGGAATCTACAAATGGGCGGCTGTGCGCTCAGGCGTTGCGGTCGCTGACCAATGCATACGTCTGATCGGCGATCTCCAGTTCTTCGTCGGTGGGCACCACGGCGACGGCCACGCGCGCGTACTCCGGCGAAATGAGCCGGGCTTCGTCGGAACGTACGGAATTGAGTGCACCGTCGACCGCGAGACCCAGCTCTTCCAGGCCCGCCACCGCAGCTTCCCGCACCGGAGCGGCGTTCTCGCCGACCCCGGCCGTGAACGCGATCGCGTCCACCCGGCCGAGCACCGCGTAATAGGCGCCGATGTACTTCTTCAGACGGTGGATGTAGATGTCGAAGGCGAGCGCCGCCTCTTCGTCACCGGCATCGATACGGCGCCTGATCTCCCGCATGTCGTTGTCGCCGCAGAGCCCGATCAGACCGCTCTTCTTGTTGAGCAGAATGTCGATCTCGTCGATGGACATTCCGCCGACCCGGGCGAGATGAAAAATCACGGCCGGGTCCATGTCACCGGAACGGGTACCCATCACGAGCCCCTCAAGCGGCGTGAGCCCCATCGACGTGTCGACGCACTTCCCGCCCCGCACCGCACTCGCCGAAGCGCCGTTGCCCAGGTGCAGCACGATGACGTTGACGTCCTCCGGCGTCTTGCCGAGCAGCTTCGCGGTCCGGCGCGAGACGTACGCGTGGGACGTGCCGTGGAAGCCGTAGCGCCGCACGCGGTGCTCGTCGGCCGTCTTCACGTCCATCGCGTAGCGCGCCGCGGACTCCGGCATCGTCGTGTGGAACGCGGTGTCGAAGACGGCGACCTGGGGCAGGTCGGGGCGGAGCGCCTGCGCGGTGCGGATGCCGGTGATGTTGGCCGGGTTGTGCAGCGGCGCCACCGGGACCAGCCGCTCGATCTCCGTCAGCACCTCGTCGTCGATCACCGTCGGCGCGGTGAACTTCAGCCCGCCGTGCACCACCCGGTGGCCGATCGCGGCGAGCTCGGGGGAGTCGAGGCCGAGGCCGTCGTCGGACAGCTCCTGGGCGACGGCCCTGAGCGCCGCCTCGTGGTCGGCGAACGGCTCCTCGCGCTCACGGGACTCGGCGCCGCCGCCGGTCAGCGGGGTGTGCTTGAGCCGGGAGGTCTCCTCGCCGATCCGCTCGACCAGGCCGACGGCGAGACGGGAGTGGTCCCGCATGTCGAGC
Source organism: Streptomyces sp. NPDC042371 (assembly GCF_056437465.1). Lineage (NCBI taxonomy): Bacteria > Bacillati > Actinomycetota > Actinomycetes > Kitasatosporales > Streptomycetaceae > Streptomyces > Streptomyces sp. NPDC042371. The sequence continues at coordinate 95,773 of NZ_JBWKAP010000020.1, forward strand.
AGCTGGTACTTCACCGACGAGGAGCCGGAGTTGAGGACGAGTACGCGAGTGGCGGTCACTGATGGAGGCGCTTTCTGTGGGGGGTGATTACGCGGTGGGCTGGGCCTGGGACTGGATCGCCGTGATGGCGACGGTGTTGACGATGTCCTGGACGAGCGCGCCCCGGGAGAGGTCGTTGACCGGCTTGCGCAGGCCCTGGAGGACCGGGCCGACGGCGATCGCGCCGGCCGAGCGCTGCACGGCCTTGTAGGTGTTGTTGCCGGTGTTCAGGTCGGGGAAGATCAGCACGCTGGCCTGGCCCGCGACGTCCGAGTCGGGCAGCTTGGTGGCCGCGACCGACGGCTCCACCGCGGCGTCGTACTGGATGGGCCCCTCGATCTTCAGGTCGGAGCGCTGCCCGCGCACCAGCTCGGTGGCCTCGCGCACCTTGTCGACGTCGGCGCCCGAACCGGACGTGCCCGTCGAGTACGAGAGCATCGCGATCCGCGGCTCGACCCCGAACTGCTCGGCGGTGGCCGCCGACTGCACCGCGATGTCCGCGAGCTGCGTGGCGTTCGGGTCCGGGTTGACCGCGCAGTCGCCGTACACCAGGACCTTGTCGGCGAGGCACATGAAGAAGACGGAGCTCACGATGGAGGCGTCCGGCTTGGTCTTGATGATCTCGAAGGCCGGGCGGATGGTGGCCGCCGTGGAGTGCACGGAGCCCGACACCATGCCGTCGGCGAGGCCCTCCTGGACCATCAGCGTGCCGAAGTAGTTCACGTCCGCCACCACGTCGTGCGCGAGCTCGACGGTGACGCCCTTGTGGGCCCGCAGCTCCGCGTACGCGGCGGCGAAACGATCCCGCAGCTCGGAGGTCTGCGGGTCGATGAGCTCCGAGTCGGCGAGGTCCACGCCGAGGTCGGCGGCCTTCTTGCGGATCTGCTCGACCGGGCCGAGCAGGGTCAGGTCGCAGACGCCGCGGCGCAGCAGCACGTCGGCGGCGCGCAGCACCCGCTCCTCGGTGCCCTCGGGCAGCACGACGCGGCGCCGGTCGGCGCGGGCCCGCTCCAGGAGCTTGTGCTCGAACATCATCGGCGTGAGGCGGTCGCTGCTGGGCGCCGAGACGCGCCTGAGGAGGTCCGGGGTGTCGACGTACCGCTCGAAGAGGCCGAGCGCGGTCTCCGCCTTGCGGGGCGTCGCCGCGTTCAGCTTGCCCTCCAGCGCGAAGAGCTCGCCCGCCGTGGGGAAGGAGCCGCCGGAGACCGCGACCACCGGGGTGCCGGGCGCGAGGCGGTCGGCGAGGGTGAGGATCTCCTGTCCCGGCTGTTCGTTCAGGGTCAGCAGCACACCGGCTATGGGCGGGGTGCCCGCGCTGTGCGCGGCGAGCGAGCCCACGACCAGGTCGGCGCGGTCGCCGGGGGTGACCACCAGACATCCCGGCGTCAGGGCGTTCAGGAAGTTGGGCAGCATGGCGCCGCCGAAGACGAAGTCCAGGGCGTCGCGCGCGAGGCCCGAGTCGTCGCCGAGCAGTACGCGGCCGTCCAGCGCGTGGGCGATCTGCGCGACCGTCGGCGCGGAGAGCGCGGCCTCGTCCGGCAGGACGTAGCAGGGCACGGGGAGGCGGGCGTCCAGGCGCTGGTGGATCTCGTCCCGGTCGGCCGGGGCCACCCGGTTGGTGACCATCGCGAGGACGTCGCAGCCGAGCGAGTCGTACGCACGGTAGGCGTTGCGGGTCTCGGCGCGCACCGACTCGGCGGTCTGCTTCCTGCCGCCGACCACGGGGAGCACGGAGGCACCGAACTCGTTGGCGAGCCGGGCGTTCAGCGCGAGCTCGTCGGGCAGCTGGGTGTCGGCGAAGTCCGTGCCCAGCACGAGAACGACTTCATAATCCCTAGCGACCCGGTGGAACCGGTCCACGAGCTGCGAGACCAGTTCGTCGGTGCCCTGCTCGGCCTGGATCGCGGACGCCTCGTGGTAGTCCATGCCGTACACCGAGCCCGCGTCCTGCGAGAGCCTGTACCGGGCGCGCAGCAGGTCGAAGAGGCGGTCGGGGCCGTCGTGGACCAGTGGCCGGAAGACACCCACCCGGTCGACCTGGCGGGTCAGGAGCTCCATGACTCCCAGCTCGACGACCTGGCGACCGTCGCCCCGGTCGATGCCGGTCACGTACACGCTGCGCGTCACGCGTGCTCTCCCCTTCTGTCTGTCCTGCTTCGCTGTCGTGTGGATGCCCGGCGCGGAAGGCCGGAGGAGACGGACAAAGCACCCGATATCGCGGGTGTGTCCTCTTGACAATACCTCTGCGCCCGATGGGGTCGCCCGCCGGACGAAAGGCCCTGCAAGGCCGGTACCAAGGTCCCTGCCCACCTCTCGGACACACATCCGTCGGACATCCGTGAGCGGCGACCCCCCTCCGGCCGTGGAACAATCGGACCGGCTCACAAGTACCAGTAGCGAGCAGGAGACACAGCGCGATGCGTATCGGAATTCTCACCGCGGGCGGCGACTGCCCCGGCCTCAACGCAGTGATCCGGTCGGTCGTGCACCGTGCCGTGACGCATTACGGCGACGAGGTCATCGGCTTCGAGGACGGCTACGCGGGCCTGCTCGACGGGCGGTACCGCGCCCTCGACCTGAACGCAGTCAGCGGCATCCTGGCCCGTGGCGGCACCATCCTCGGCTCGTCCCGCCTGGAGCGCGACCGCTTCCGCGCGGCCTGCGACAACGCCAAGGAGCTCATCGAGCGCTCCGGCTTCGACGCGCTCATCCCGATCGGCGGCGAGGGCACCCTGACGGCGGCGCGCATGCTGTCCGACGCGGGCGTTCCGGTGGTCGGCGTGCCGAAGACCATCGACAACGACATCTCCTCCACGGACCGCACCTTCGGCTTCGACACGGCGGTCGGCGTGGCGACGGAGGCGATGGACCGCCTCAAGACCACCGCCGAGTCGCACCAGCGCGTCATGGTCGTCGAGGTCATGGGCCGCCACGCGGGCTGGATCGCCCTCGAATCGGGCATGGCGGGCGGCGCCCACGGCATCTGCCTCCCCGAGCGCCCCTTCGACCCCGCCGACCTGGTCGCGATGGTCGAGGAGCGGTTCTCGCGCGGCAAGAAGTTCGCGGTGATCTGCGTCGCGGAGGGCGCGCACCCGCAGGACGGCACGATGAACTACGGCAAGGGCGCGATCGACCAGTTCGGCCACGAGCGCTTCCAGGGCATCGGCACGGCCCTCGCGTACGAACTGGAGTCCCGCCTCGGCAAGGAGGCCAAGCCGGTCATCCTCGGCCACGTCCAGCGCGGCGGCACCCCCACGGCGTACGACCGCGTCCTCGCGACCCGCTTCGGCTGGCACGCGGTGGAGGCGGCGCACCGCGCGGAGTACGGCAAGATGACGGCGCTGCGCGGCACGGACGTCACGATGGTGCCGCTGGCGGACGCGGTCACCGAGCTGAAGACGGTCCCGAAGGACCGCATGGACGAGGCGGAGTCGGTCTTCTAGACGAGGCGGAGTCGGTCTTCTAAAGGACCCTTGTACCCCTTCTTCCGACCCGTCTCCCTGGACCTTGGTCCCGGTGGATCAAGGGACTCAGCCCCGACCTCCGCGGACCAAGGACCAGAAATGCTCGAGGATCCGCTCCAAGAAATCCCGCCCGGCCTCCCCGGACGCGTCGGAACCGGCCCCGCCGCCCCAGCTCAGCGTCCGCGCCATCCGTGACTGATAGTCCTCGTGCATCTGCCGCAGCACGTCCTCGACGTGCCGCTTCTCCACGGGCAGCAGCTTGCTGACGGGCCTGACGTACCCCTGCCAGCGCGTGCTGACGGCACTGCGCAACAACTCGGCGAGTTGCTCCGCCCGCCCCGTCACGGTCACGAAGTCGGGCACGGAGAGCGTCAGCACCTCGGCGAGGGCGGCGGACTGCCGCTCGTTCCCCCGCCAGGTGTCGGTCTCCTCCATCCGCAGATACGCCTGAATCTCCACGCCCGCCCCACGCGCCACGTCCTCCGGCGCGAGCCCGCGCGCGATCCGGTGCTCGCGCAGGGTCCGCGCGGCCCCCATCAGCTCCCCGGGCGAGCACCACAGCGTCGCGGCGAGCGCGGTGAGCTCGGCGGAAGTGGGCGAGGAGAGCCCGCGCTCCCAGGCGGCGATGGTGTCGGCGGTGACGTAGGCGAGCCCATAACTGGCCCGCATCCCATAGGCGACATGCCCGTGCGCCATCCCTAGCGCCTCCCGCAGGCGCCGGGCGGCGGGGAAGTCGAACGGGGGCGTGGGCTGGTGCGGCGGTTGGCTCGGTTGCACGGGCACACCGTAGGCGCCCGTGGGGGTGGCGACTACGGTGCGTTCCTACGAGGTTGCGGATTGGTGGGAAGGTACGGGGGCGGTCTGGTGCTGGACGATGATCGACCAGAGAGATGCTGGTTCCAGCAGTGCGTCTTGCCCGGACTCGTCGGCCACGTACAGGGTCGTTCCCGTGCTCGTTTCCCGGAACTGGCGGAACCCTCCTGACGGCGGCTCCGTGCCCTCCTCCAGATCGCCGCCCTGCGCTCGCAGCGCCCCCAGGAACACGTCGAGAGGTACCTGCGGTGAGAACTCTCCGTGGATGTCCGTGAGCGGACGCGGGACGATCCCGTCCAGCCCGCGTGCCATGCGGTGGATCTGGAGGTACACGGACACGGATTCCCACGCACCCGCCCGCCGCACGAACGCGATCTCGACCAGGCCGTAGTCCCGCCGCATCCGCCCCTTCCGGGCATCGTCCAGGAAATCGCCGCCCAGCTTGTTCTCCCACTCCTCGGGAGAGGAACCGAGAGGGACGCCGAGAACCGTCTGCCGGAGGACCGTTTCCACGTAGAAGTCGATGTCGGACATCAGCCGCCTTCTGCCTTGTTCATCTTTTCGAGGTTCTTGATGATGAAGTGCATCTCCGCCGCACGGTTCTGACTCATCCCGAACTCGCCCTTATTCATGCTGTCACGGGCAGACGTGGCCTTCGCGATGATGTCGTCCCTGAGCGCAGGGTTCGAGTGGATCTCGTCCAGGACCTTCTGGACTTCCCGGTCACTCGCCGTGCCGTGCTTGAGGCGGATGGGCCGTCCCCCGATGCCCCCCTTGTTGTCGGGGAAGATCTGGACCTCGTTGTTCTTGATGTGGATGTGTGCGCCCTTGTTTCCCCAGTCCTGATACGCCACCGAGGCGTGAATGTTGTACGGGGCGAGGCCGAGTGGGTCTCCCCAGGTGCAGGGGTTGTCCACGTAGGTGACCGGGTTCGGAGCAGGGTCGAGGCCGAGCGGATCCGGGGACTGGTATCGGGCGGTCTTGGGATCGTAGTAGCGCATGCAGTTGTAGTGCAGGCCGGACTCGGGGTCGTAGTACTGACCTGGGAACCGGAGAGGCGTATACGTCGTCGCGTCGAGACTCCAGGCAGTGGTGCCCCATACGGTGCTGCGCGTGCGCCAGGCGATGTCGCCCTGCTCATCGACGAGTTCGGTGGGTGTGCCGATGAGATCGGTGACGATGGCGAAGAAGCGGGTGTCGAACTCCTCCTGACGGGCTTCGGGCGGGGTGACGCGTTCCGTCTGCGCGATGGGCTGCAGCCCGAGGTGATCCCACGTCAGCGTGACCGGGCGGGGCAGCTCCGGTGCGACGGTGGTCTGTTCGCACAGAGTGGTGCCGTCCCAGGTGAAGGATGTGCGTTCCACCACCGTGTCGTCGTCGGACATCCGCAGTTTGGCGGTGCGTCGGCCGAGCGGGTCGTATGCGTAGCGCCAATGCGTTCCGTCGGGGGTGATGACCGATGTCAGCCGGTCCTCCGCGTCCCACGTATAGCGCCAGGTGTCCGGCTTGCGTGACAGACGGCTCTTTTGACGGAGGACGACACGGCCAAGGGCATCGTGCTCGTAACGGACGTTCCCCGCTTGCGTGATGCGTGTGCCAACGTACGCCCGGGGGCCGACAGCCTCCTGGCCGGGGTGGCCCGGGGGCCAGGTGGCGAACTGCTGGTTGCCCGCCACGTCGTAGGCGTACGACTCGGTCCAATTCTTGGCGTGGACCGCGGTGACTCGACCGGCTGTGTCGAGTTCGAGACGGCGCGAGCCGGAGAGTTGATCGTCGACACCCGTGAGATGACCGTCCGCACGGTAGGTGTAGGCCCGGTGCTGGATGGGCTCGCGGGACCGGGCGGTCGTGATCGCCTGTGCGGTCAGCCTCCCGGTGTCGTCGAAGCCTTGGGTGAGCGTGACCGACGTGCCGATGTGCCGGGAGAGTTCGCGGCCGGCCGGATCGTACTCGAACTCCATCACACGGTTGGAAGCGGTCAGCCGGGTCCGCCGACCGGCCGCGTCGTAGGCCCAGGAGCTGGTGGCTCCGGAGGGGGTGACGCGGTCGGTGGGACGTCCCTGAGCGTCATAGGAGTAGCGGAGTTCGCGGCCATCGACCGTCTCGGACAGGACGCGGCCGACAGGATCCCGGCGGATGGCTACGGTGCTGTCCGGTCCGATGGCTGAGCAGAGCTGCCCCTCCGGGTCGTAGGCGAAGGTCGAGGACCGGCCGTTGACGTTCCTACGAGTGGTCCGGCCGAGGGAGTCGTACTCGAAGGCGATGATCTGCCCGAGGGCGTCGGTCCGCGACGTCAGCTGCCCGGCCGCGTCGTAGGCGTACGTGGTCTCGCGGCCGTCGAAGTCCGTTTCGCGGACCAGGCGCCCGGCAGAATCGAAGACGTAGTTCCACGTCAGCCCTTGCGGATTGGTGACCTGTGTGAGGCGCAGAGAGGAGTCGTAGTCGAAGGTGTAGTGGCAGCCGTCCGGGCCTGTGCGCGCCGTGAGCACGTCGAAGTGGGTGTACTCGAAACGCGACACATGACCCAATGGGTCCGTCTCCGTGAGGTGGTTGCCTTCGGCGTCGTACGTCCAGGACTCCGTCGCACCGTCCGGCGCGATACGCCGCAGGAGGCGGCTCTCCGCCGACCAGGTGAGACGGGTGACGGCCCCCAGCGCGTCGGTCAGTGCCACTGGCCTTCCCCAAGCATCACGCTGCCATGACGTGGTCCCACCCAAGGGATCACGGATCTCGAGGGGCAGGCCGGCCGGGTCGCACAAGACGGTGGTGGCGTGCCCCAGCTCGTCAGTGATCGTGCCCGGGTGGCCCGCTGACGTGTACGAGACGTGGGACCGTGACCCGGACGGATCGGTCGTGAGAGTGCAGTTGCCCCGCTCGTCGTAGGTGAACTGCCAGGCGGCTCCGCCCGGCAGGTCGATACGGGTGGCGAGGTGCAGGGCGTTGTACTCGACCTGTACGACGGAACCGTCGGGCCGCGTCACCCGGACCGGCTGCCCCAGCGTGTTGTTGGCCATGCGGGTGGTGTGGCCGAGTTGATCCGTCGTCGCCGTGACGTGCTGGTGGGCGTCGTAGTCAGTGGTGACCGTGCCGCCGAGCGCATCGATCTCGGCGATGATCAGACAGCGCTCGTCGACGACGTAGCGGGAGGTGGCGTCATCGGCCGTGGTGACCTCGGTGACGTGGAAGCCGGGCCACGCGGGATGGCTCGCGTCGTAGGTGAAAGTGTTGGCCAGGTGCCCGGCCATGCCCTGCTGGGCGACGCAGCGGTCGTGGGCGTCGTAGGCGTAGTCGTAGCGGCTGTCGTTGGTGTCTTCCCATGATGTGATGCGCAACTGCTCGTCGTACGTGAACCGCAGGGGGCGCCCCGTCGAGTTGGCGACGCGGGTGAGGTTTCCGTCGGTGTACGCGTACTGCTTGATCGTGACGTCGCCGCCGTCTTCCCTCGCGCCCGCCAGGGAGAGAGCGGTGAGGCGTTCGTTCGCGACGGTCAAGGTGAGGCGGTATCCACCGCTGTGGCGGATCGCCCGAGGAGTGCCTTCGGCGTCGTAGTCGAAATCGATGGTGTTGTGGTTGCGATCGTGGATCCGCACAAGCACCGCCACCCCGTCATCGGCGGTCGGCGCAGCGAAGTGGCGGGCGTGGCCCGTCAGCGGGTCGGTGACGACATAGCCGCCGTCCTCCAGCCGCTCCAGAGGCCAGAGGGGGCCTGAATCCGGGAGCGTCATGGCGTCCAGGCTCCGAGGGTGGGGGTACTCCAGGAGCATGCCGTCCTCGGTGACGAAGACGACACCGCTCTCGTCGACCTCCAGACGCTGGTCAAGGGTGGAGGTCCAGCTCGGGCCGAACCAGCCGCCCGTGCGATAGCCGGAGGCGACCCGGCGGGTGAAGAGCAGCGGGAGCGTGCCGGGAAGGGCGAGGTCGATTTCATCCAGGAACATCTGCCCTGTAGCCATGTCGACGGGATCGCCGCGCCCCTTGATCTTGCTCTTGACCCGGTTGTACGCGCCCTTTGCGCTGTCTTTGAGCGCGGTGCGGGCCGACTTGAATCCCTTGAGTCCGCCCTTGAGGCCCTTCATGCCCTTGGCGAGTTTGGCGGCGGTGGTGATCCCCTTCATGCCGGGGACGCAGTCCATGGCGGCGAAGGCCACGTCCATCAACGTGGCTTGGCCTTTTGCGTATCTGCTCAAGGTGTCGGCCAGCACGATGGCGCCCGCGACGATGACGATGGCGGCGAGGATCGGCCCTCCCACGATCATCGCAATGATCCCGACGACGGCGACGACGACCTTGCACACTTCGACGATGGTGTCCCAGTTGTCGGAGACCCAGTCGCCGACCTCCTCCCACCACTTGCGGTTCGGGATGCCCGCGTCGGACGCCTCGTCGATCTTCTTCTTCGCCGTCCCGGCGGCCTCCTCGCGCATCTTGCGGGCGTCGTCGGCCATCTTCTTCGCCGCGTCCAGCGCGCTCTGCGCGGAGTCCACATCACCCTGCGCGGACTTCTGGGCCTTCTCCGCGGAGTGCGCGTTGCGGGTGGCGGCCTTGACCTTGTCCTCGTCCGGCTTGGGCACGTCCTTGCCGCCGCCGGGCTTGTCCTTGTACTTGTCGGCTTCCTTGCCCGCCTTGTCCACCCACGAGTCCGCCGAGGTGAGACGGGACTTGGCAGAGGTGAGATCGGCCTGCGCCTCACGGCCCTTGACCAGCGCCTTGTCCGCCAGGGTCTGGGCGCGCTCCAGGTCGGGCCAGTACGCGGAGAGCGCGTCACCGGCCATCTCGTAGCTCTTCTTGAGCTTCTTCAGCTTGTCCGGCGCGTCCTCGAACTTCTCCGTGAAGGCGTCCGCGGTCTTGCCCACCCACTTCAGGATGGCCTCGTCGCCCGCCATCCCCTTGATGTCCCGCAACACCCTGCCGACATCGGCGGCGAAGTCGTGGAGGTTCTTCGCCAGCGACCGCACCCGGTGCGGATCACCCGGCGTCGGATCCTTCTCCAAGTCAAGGACATGCCAATCCCGCGGCCGATGACCCCCCATGCGATTCCCCCGCCACGCCCGCAACTTCAGTACCTGTCCGCACGTGCAAACGTATCGAACAGGGATGCACGCGTGAAGCGGAAGTGAGTAGGCCTCCGGCGCCCACGAAGGTCTACACGGTTAAGGATTAGGGGGAGGGCGCGGGGGTGTCACCGGGCGACAAGTGCTTCTTCCAGGGCGTGGGAGTACTGGCGGAAGGCGGCGCGGGCGTCTGGGCGGGCCGCCGAGTTCGGGTGCAGGATCTCCGCGAGGAACGCCACGCGCCACATGGTGAGGACGGCTGCGGCCCCGGGCTCCGGGGCGGTGCCGGTGATGCGTACCGCGATCCTCAATGCCTCGCTCACCAAGGGAGCGCCCTCGGCGGCGTCCGCGCCCCGCGCGATTGCGGCGTTGATGAGGGCTTGCAGGAATCGGGTGAGCTGCAGGTCGGTGCCCATCCCGCACATGCGCTGGACCGCTTCCCGTTCGCCCAGCCGCGGTGACACCTCCTCGTAGCCGCCTGACGACAGCAGGAGGGACGGTGCGGCGACTGGGTGATCCCGTGCGTAGCCCAACTCGTCGAAGATCAGCATGGTTTCGGGGCTGAACTCGCCGATGTCCCTGATCAGCATGAGAGCGCGTGCGAGGTCCTTCCCGCATTCGTCCACGAACGCGCCCACCGAGACGTCGGCGAGCGCCCACGAACCCGCTGAGACGACCGCGCCGATCTCCACGAGCCCGCCGAGCGGGCCGAAGATCGCGCGGGCCATGACCGTGGTCGCCGTCACTCGCGGCGGCCGTGGAAGATGCCCCAGCTGAAGTAGCCGTCCTGGCAGGCCGCGGCCGTGTGGTCCAGGCTGGTGCGGAGGGTGTCGACGTAGGTGGGGCTCACCGCGTCCAGTAGGCCCGGGGCCGGGGTGCGGAGTGAAGCGGCCAGGCGGTCGTAGTGGGTTCGGATGTGGGGCGTGAGGTCGTCGAATTCCACCTCGGTGAAGGCCAGAGCCTGGAGTTGTTCGGTGTAGCGGGGCGCCGTGGCGAACGGGGGCAGGCTCAGGCGTTCTGCTATCGATCGCAGCGCGTCGGCGGGGGCGTGCTCGGCGGCCATGATGTCCGTGAAGGTCACGTGGCCGCCCGGCCGCAGGACCCGGTGGGCCTCGCGCAGGACGCCGAGTCGGTCGGCGCTGTGGCAGAGGGCCTCCTGGGACCAGACGACGTCGAACGACCCTGCGGGGGCGGGGATGTCCTGGAAGGAGCCCGGCACCACCTCGATCAGCTCGGTGAGGCCGTGCTGCGCGTTCAGTTCGCGGTGGCGGCGGTTCTGCGTCTCGCTGATGTTGAGGGCCACGACACGGCAGCCGAACTCGGCGGCCAGGCGACGGGCCGCGCCGCCGTAGCCCGAGCCCATGTCCAGGACGGTGCTGTCGGGGCCGAGCCCGTCGCTCACCCTCGCTGCCATGCGGTCGATGGTTCGGCGGGATGCCGTGCCGATCGGTTCGTGTGGGTCCGCGTACACACCTACGTGGATGTCCTCGCCGCCCCACGCCTGGGCGTAGAAGCCGTCGACGTCCTTCGTGTCGTAGTAGTCGCGTGCCACGTCGGCGGCCCGAGCCGCGTCGTTCTCCACCATGAGGCATTCCTCGGCAGCGATGGGTCGGCACAAACCCGGCTTTCGGACACGATCGTCCGCTGGGCTGTCAGGGGCCGTGAGGGGCCGTCATGGGCGGGTGGGGCGGAACCTTTCGTTCACGGTGCCGAATTCCTTCCATGACCCGTCCACCCGGCGGTCGAGAAGTCGCCCGCCCAGCGCAGCGCGTCCGCCACCGGCACCCGCACGCTCTCGCGCGGCACCTCGTCCAGCGAGCGGCCCGGCACCAGGGTCATCACCAGGTACGGGGTGCCGTCGTCCTCGCCGTGGTCGTGCACGGCGACGATGTACGGGCTGTCCAGGGAGGCTGCGGCGCGCGCCTCCTGCCGGAAGCGGGCCAGGAGTTGCCGCTGCTCGTCCTCGCCCGTCGTCGGCCCCGGCACGAAGTGCTTGACCGCGGCCTCGCGGCCGAGGCTCGTGTCGCGTGCGCGCCAGACCTGCCCCATGCCGCCCGCGCCGATCGGCGCGGGCAGCTCGTAGCGGTCGTCGAGCATCCGCCCCCGCACCGGGCTGCCTCCCCCTCGTGGCACCCTGTGGTCAGCGGTTGATGGACTGGATCTCCTCGACCACCACGTCCTGCTCCGCGCCGAACTCGCCGTCGGGCAGCTTCCGTTCGCCGTTCACGCCCGTGCCCGTCCAGTGGATCTTCCACGTGACCGTGGCCTTCAGCGGGTACGATCCTTCACCGGACGAGCGGAGGTACTTCACGCCGCAGGGCGGGGTCTGCTTGGCCTTGCCCTTCGCGTAGGGCGCGCCGATCCTGCCGTTCACGATCTCGCAGACGCCGGACCCGGGGTACGTCTCCGCGTCCGCCGTGCCGGGGTCGATCTTGAGCGAGACGGGTTCGGCGGTCGTCGTCGCCTTGATGCCGAGGACGGCGACCCTGGCCGTCACGGACACCGGCTTGAACTCCGCGCCGTCCAGCCAGGCCCAGGTGGGGAGCTTGACCTTCGTCGGGCCCCCGGGGGCAAGCGACACCTTCGTGCCGGGGACGCGGATCTCGGCGTACGCGAGCTTCGCCAGGATCTCCGGGGTGATGCCGGGGACGTCGGCGGGCGGCGGGTCACCCTTGTCGACCCAGAAGGTGTCCTTGTTGCACTTGTCCCAGCCGGGCGGATAGGTCTTGTTGGGGAACCCCGTCCACCAGTAGCCCTTCCCGGCCTTGTCCATGTTGAAGTCCTTGTACGGCTTGCCCTTGACGTAGCGTTCCTGCTGTTCGAGGTCCCACTCGTGCCCCGTGGAGTCCACCGCCCAGACGGCTTCGCGCTCCTTCTTGAACTCGGCGGGTGTGTACGTCGGGCCGTACCAGCAGGGCGGCGGGCTGTACGTGCCGGTGGGGGCGATGGCACCGCTCTTGGGGCCCGAGCCGTTCTTGGAACGGTCGAAGGAGATGCCGCCCGAGGAGGCGATCAGGGTGCCGTCGCCGCCGTCCTCGGTCGGCCCCTTGGCGTCGCCGTTGGCGCTCCCGCCGTGGCCGGTGCCCGCCGAGGCGGGACCGGGCAGGAGCAGTACGGCGGCCATCGCCGCCGCCCCGGCCGCGATCAGTGGTGTCCTGCTCGTCCTCGTCATGGCTGACATGTGGCGTTCCCCCGGTCTGATGTGGTCGTCTCGGTGACCCAGACGCCCTGCTTGTTCACGCGCAGTCGGCTGCTGTACAGCACGAAGTCGTCTTTGGACGGTGCCGGCGCCTTCGCCGTCCTGCCCGTCTTGAGGCTCTTGTTGTGCGCCTTCCGCTGGTCCTCGCAGTAGACGAGGCCCGCCGTCTTGCCGCCCGTGACGTCGACCCGGGCGTTGAAGTACCGCTTGACGCCGGTGATGCGGTCCTTGTAGTCGACGTACTCCTCCACGAACTTCTGGCTCCCCGCCGCCGCGTCTCCGGCGGAGTAGAAGCGGTACGCCTTGTGCAGCGGTTCCTGCTCGGCGATGGCCATGTCGACGGCCTGCACGTACTGCTCGGTGTCGGCCAGGACCGCGTCCTTGGTCTTGTCGCCCGTCTTGGACCAGTCGAACTTGTACGTGAGGTCGGACGGCAGCTTGATCTTCGGCCGGTCCGCCGCCGCGTCCGCATCCGCGTCCTCGCTCGGCGATGGCGACTTCTCGCCGCCCTGGTCCGCCCCGGCGATCTTGTCGTCGTCCTTCGGCTTGTCGTCGTCGCTGCCGCAGGACGTCAGGAGCAGCGCCGCGGACGCGGCGAGCGCGGCCGCCGCAAGACGGAGGGGACGGGTCACTGTGCGGCTCCTGGCAGGTGGGGACAGGTGGGGAGGGCGAGAGCTCAGCACGCTAGTGCGGTCCCGGGCCCGATACCAGGGAGATGTGTAACCACGAATGGGGCGACAGGGAACGTATCGCCGCGAACTCATGTCACAGTTTCGTGTCCACCGTAAGAGCGGATCGCGTCAGCCCTTCACCGCGCCCCTCAGCTCTTCACCGCGCCACTCAGCCCGTCACCGCGCCACTCAGCCCTTCACCGCGCCGCCCAGCGCGAACCCGCCCCCGAGCTTCCGCGAGATCAGGACGTACAACAGGATCACCGGCGTCGAGTAGAGGATCGAGAACGCCGCCAGCTGCCCGTAGACCACCGTTCCCTTGTTGCCGAAGAAGTCATTGATGCTGACCGACGCGGGCATCTGCTCAGGGGTGAGCAGGAGCATGAAGGGGACGAAGAAGTTCCCCCACATCATGACGAACGAGAAGACCGTCACCACCGCCACGCCCGGGCCCATCAGGGGCAGGACGATCCGGAGCAGGGACTGGAAGGACGACGCGCCGTCCGTCCATGCCGCCTCCTCCAGCTCCTTGGGGACGCCGTCCATGAAGTTCTTCATCAGCCAGATGGCGAAGGGGAGTTGGGACGCGGCGAAGAAGAAGATCGTGCCCTGCATCGTGTCGATCAGGTCGACCTGCACGAACAGCGCGTACACCGGAACCATGATCGCCGTGATCGGCAGGCTCGTCGCGAAGAGGATCGTCAGCATGAAGGGGCGGTTGAGGCGGGAGCGGTAGCGGGAGAGCGGATACGCGGCGAGGGCCGCGCAGACGACCGTCAGGAGCGTGCCGCCGCCGCAGAGCAGGAGGCTGTTGAGGAGCGGGGTGAAGGTGATCTCGGGGGTGAGGACCTTGTCGTAGTTGTCGAGGGTGAGGCTGTCGGGGAGCCGCACTCTGAGGTCCGCCTTCGGGTCGAAGGAAGAAAGGACCACCCAGGCGAGGGGGAGGATGAAGGCGGCGGCCACCACCATCAGCCCCGCGTCTGCGGCCAGGCGGTGCGAAGCGCGGCGCGAACGCGGCGTACGGGAGGTGAACTTGATGGACACTCAGACCTCCGTACGGAGCAGGCGCATATAGACGAGGGAGAACAGCGAGCCGACCAGGAGGAGCAGCAGGGCCACGGCCGTGCCGTAGCCGATCATGCTCTTCTGGAAGGCCTGTTCGTACATGAAGAGCGGGAGCGTCTGGCTGTCGTTTCCCGGGCCGCCGCGCGTCATCACCCAGATCAGACCGAAGACGGAGAGCGTCTGCAGGGTGTTGAGCATCAGGTTCGTGCCGATGGAGCGACGGATCATCGGCAGCGTGATGTGCCACATGCGGCGCCAGCCGCTCGCGCCGTCGACCTCCGCGGCCTCGGTGATCTCCTTGGGGATCTCGTTGAGGGCGGCGGAGTAGACGAGCATCGAGAACGCCGTGCCCCGCCAGACGTTCGCGAACGACACCGCGAGGATCGGCAGGGTGAACAGCCAGTTCTGGGACGGCAGATGGAGGAAGTCGAGGACGGCGTTGAGGGTGCCCTCGCGGCGGAAGAACGCGTAGAGGAGGAAGCCTGCGACGACCTCCGGCAGGACCCACGCCGTGACGACGATCGCGCCCGTGAAGGTGCGGACCGGCTTGGAGGCGCGCTGCATCAGGGTGGCGAGGGCCAGGCCCAGGGTGTTCTGGCCGATGATGGAGGAGAGGAGCGTGAAGACGAGGGTGAGCCAGACCGCGTTGAGGAACCGCTCGTCGCCGAACGCCTCGCGGAAGTTGTCGAGCCCGACGAAGCTCGACTCGGCCTGTCCGGTGAGCTGGAGGTCGGTGAAGGCGATGTACGCGCAGTAGCCGATCGGGCCCGCGAGGAAGAGCGTGAGCAGGATGACGGCGGGGGAGACGGGCAGGGCCCGGAACAGGCCCCGGCGGACGCGGGCCCGGGAGCCGGCGGACGCGGGGGGCGGGGGTGCGGAGGCCGGTCCCGGCGGCGACGTCTTGGCGACGCCGCCGGGACCCGCGGAGGATGCGGTGGTCACGTGCGGGCACTCACTCTCTGACACGACGGCGGAACGACGACACTGGTACGACGCCGGTGAGGCGGTGTACCCCAAGGCGCTACTTGTCGGTGACCTTGCCGTCCGTCGCCGAGTCGACCTCCTCGTCGTACCCGCTCGCGGCGTCCTCCACCGAGCTGTCACCGGTCGTCACCGACTCCATCGCCTCCTGGATCGCCGTGGAGACCTTCGGGTACTCGGGGTACGCGGGCCGGTAGTACGTCGTGGCGACCAGGTCCGTGAAGAACTTGATGCCGGGCTGCGCCTTCACGTACGTGGGGTCGGCCGCGACGTCCTTGCGGACCGCGATGCCGGAGTTGGCGATGTACCACTTCTTGGCGTTGGCCTTCGTCTGCATCGTCTCGATGAACTTGAAGGCGAGGTCGGGGTTGTCGGCCTTGGACGGGATCGCCCAGGTCCAGCCGCCGGACATGCTCACCTTGCCGGGGGCCTGGCCGTGCTGCGTCGGCATGGCGGCGAGGCCCAGCTTCTTCGACCACTCGGGCCACTCGTGGCCCGCGCCCTTGCCCCAGTCCTGCGGCAGCCACGAACCGTCGAGGTTGATCGCCAGCTTGTCCTCGGGCAGCAGCTCGCCGCGGACGCGGGTGGCGAAGTTCGGGTCGAGGGCGTCCGAGACGTCCGGGCCGAGCTTGTCCTTGTAGACGGTCTCCACGAACTTCAGGGAGTCCTTGAAGCCCTTGCTGCCGGTGACCCACTTCTTCGACGCCGGATCGTAGAGGGGGTCCTTGCCAGTGCCGTACGCGAGCATCTGGAAGCCCTGCATCGTCGCCGCCTCACCGGCGGGCTTCCCCGTGTAGACGTTGAGGGGCGTGACGTCCGGGACCTTCTCCTTCACGGTCCTGGCCGCGTCCAGGACGTCGTCCCAGGTCTTGGGCTGCCAGTCGGCGGGCAGCCCCGCCTTCTTGAAGATCGCCTTGCTGAACCAGAGGCCACGGGTGTCCGTGCCGTCCGGCACGCCGTACGTCTTGCCGTCGGCCGCCTTCGCCGCCGTCTTGGCCGTGCCGATGAACTGGTTCCAGTCCTGCCACTTGGCCAGATAGGTGTCGAGCGGCTTCAAGTACCCGCTGGTGATGTCCGAGTTGATGAGGAACGTGTCCTCGTAGACCAGGTCGGGCGCGGTCTTGGGGGAGCGCAGCATCTGCTGCAGCTTGGTGTAGTACTCGGAGTCCGGCGCCTTGATCGGCACCAGCTTGACCTTCTTGCCCGGGTTCTCCTTCTCGAACTGTTTCTTGATGTCCGCCAGATAGGTGTCCATGACTCTGATCTGGTTGTCCGTGGACTGTTTGAAGGAGATCTTCACGGTGTCGGGGTCGTCGCCTGAGCCGCCGCCGCACGCGGTGAGGGAACCGGCGGCGAGCAGGGTGGAAGCGGCGAGGAGCAGTGGGGTGGTGGTGGGGCGCACGGGCACGACCTCCTACTGGCCGACGCGGCTGGGCTGCCACGTGGCTTGCCCGGTGAACGTAAGGGCGTGCTCCGAGCAAGGTCAATGCCTCTGCGGGCGCTGTGCGTTGTTGCCTGTCACCACCGTGACAACGTTGTTATCGGGCGTACGTTGGTGAGGCCTCCGGGGTGGGAAGTGCCGAGTGCCCGGCCGGGGTTCAGTCGTTCGGCGTAAGCCAGCGATAGACCAGCTCGGGGCGGCCGACGTGGCCGTACTGGGGGCTGCGGGCCGCGCGGGCCGTGTCGACCAGGTGCTCCAGATAGCGCCGGGCGGTGATCCGGGAGAGGCCCGCCGACTGGGCGGCCGCGGTGGCGGTCAGGCCGTCGGGGGCATCGCGCAGGGTGCGGATGACGCGTTCGAGGGTGGGGCCGCTGAGGCCCTTCGGGAGGTCGACGGGGCCCGGGGCGCGCAGGGTGGCGAGCGCGCGGTCCACCTCGTCCTGGCCGGTGGCCTCGCCCTCCGCCGCGGCGGTGCGGAACTCCGCGTAACGGGTGAGGCGGTCGCGGAGGGTCGCGAAGGTGAAGGGCTTCAGGACGTACTGGACGACGCCGAGGGAGACGCCCTCGCGGACGACGGCCAGGTCCCGGGCGGAGGTCACCGCGATGACGTCCGTGTGGTTGCCCGCGGCGCGCAGGGAGCGGGCCAGCTGGAGGCCGTGGCCGTCGGGGAGGTGCAGGTCGAGGAGGATCAGGTCGACCGGGGTGCGGTCCAGGGCGCGGCGGGCCTCGGCGGCGGAGTGGGCGGGGCGGCCGATGGCCTCGAAGCCGGGGACGCGGTTGACGTAGAGGACGTGGGCGTCGGCGGCGACGGGGTCGTCCTCGACGACGAGTACGCGGATCACTGGGCGCCTCCCGGGACGGTCTCGGCGGTGGTCGTCACGAGGGTCACCTCGAACTCCGCGCCGCCCTCCGGGGATTCTCGTACGGTCAGCGTGCCGCCGTTGCGGGTGACCGTCTGGTGGACCAGGGCGAGGCCGAGGCCCCGGCCCGTGGCCGCCTTGGTCGACCAGCCGCGCTCGAAGACCGCGTCCCGCTGCGCGGGGTCGACGCCGGGTCCCGTGTCCGAGACGCGGAGCAGGAGCTCCGCCCCGTCCGCGCGGGCCGTCACGGTGACGCGCGCCGCGGGCGAGCCCTGCGCCGCGTCGACCGCGTTGTCGATGAGGTTGCCGAGGACCGTCACCAGGTCGCGGGCGGGCAGGGACGCCGGGAGCATGCCGTCGTCGATGCTGCTGTCGTCCGAGACGACCAGCTCCACGCCGTGCTCGTTGGCCTGCGCCGCCTTGCCGAGCAGCAGGGCGGCGAGGACGGGCTCGCTGACCGCGGCCACCACCTGGTCGGTCAGCGCCTGCGCCAGCTCGAGCTCGGCGGTGGCGAAGTCGACCGCCTCGTCCGCGCGGCCGAGTTCGATGAGGGACACCACCGTGTGGAGGCGGTTCGCGGCCTCGTGGGCCTGCGAGCGCAGGGCCCGCGTGAAGCCGCGCTCGGAGTCCAGCTCCCCGGTCAGCGCCTGGAGCTCGGTGTGGTCGCGCAGGGTGACCACCGTGCCGCGGCGTTCGCCGCCCGACACGGGGGAGGTGTTGACGACCAGCACGCGGTCGGCGGTCAGATGCAGCTCGTCGACCCGCGGCTCGGCCGCGAGCAGCGCGCCCGTCAGCGGGGCGGGGAGCCCGAGCTCGGAGACGTTGCGGCCGATCACCGGGGTGCCCGCCACCCCGAGCAGCTCGCGTCCGCCGTCGTTGATGAGCGCGATCCGCCGCTGCCCGTCCAGCATCAGCAGCCCCTCGCGCACCGCGTGCAGCGCCGCCTCGTGGTAGTCGTGCATGCGGCTCAGCTCGCCCGCGTTCATGCCGTGCGTGCTGCGGCGCAGGCGCGCGTTGATGACGTACGTGCCGATGCCGCCGATCACGAGCGCCGCGGCCGCGACGCCGAGCAGCGCGACGAGCTGGCCGCGGGCCTTCGCGGTGATCTCCTCGATGGTGATGCCCGCGCTGACCAGGCCGACGATGCGCCCTTCCCCGGCCTTGGGACCGCTCCAGATGGGGGTGACGACGCGCACCGAGGGGCCCAGGGTGCCCGTGTACGTCTCCGCGAAGGTGTGGCCCCGGAGCGCGTCCGCCCGGTGGCCGAGGAAGCGCTCGCCGATGCGGCGCTCGTCGGGGTGCGTCCAGCGGATGCCGCCCGGGTCCATGATCGTCACGAAGTCGACGCCCGTGTCCCCCTGCACCCGCGCCGCGTACGGCTGGAGCTCCTTCGACGGGTCGCTGCCGCGGATGGCCTCCCGTACGGAAGGGGAGTCCGCGACCGCCCGCGCCGCCGCGGTCGCCTGGCGGCGCGCGCTCTCCTCGCCCTGGTGCTTGTCGCTCAGGTACGTGAAGAGGGCGCACCCCGCGACCACCGCCGTGACCAGCACGATCTGCATCGCGAAGAGCTGGCCCGCCAGGCTGTGGGGCAGCCTGCGGGGGCTGGTGGGGCGGGTGCGGGACATGGTGCCAGTCTGCCTCCTCGGGTCAGTGGTCGTATAAGTGCGAACTAAATGAACGCAAGGGTGACCGCCCTCACAGGCCGGGAGATAGTCACCGGGATCGCCCGGGACGGGAGCCGATCGCACAGGACGTGAGCCGCACGTACCGAAGGCACCACAGGCACCAGTGGCACTGCAGACACCACTGGCACCACAGGCACCACAACGCCGACGACGTCGTTCAAGGAGGGCCCCCCGTGACCACCACGGCCGACCCACAAGCGCAGCCCGCAGCCAAGCGGGACCGCACGCACTACCTCTACATCGCCGTCATCGGCGCCGTGCTGCTCGGCATCGCCGTCGGCTTCATCTGGCCCGACTTCGCCAAGGAGCTCAAGCCGGTCGGCACCGGCTTCGTGAACCTGATCAAGATGATGATCTCGCCGATCATCTTCTGCACGATCGTGCTCGGCGTCGGATCGGTCCGCAACGCCGCCAAAGTCGGCAAGGTGGGCGGGCTCGCGCTCGCCTACTTCATCGCGATGTCCGGCGTCGCCCTCGCCATCGGGCTCCTCGTCGGCAACATCCTGCACCCGGGCTCGGGCCTGGACATCTCGGATTCCGAGAAGGGGGCGGGCCACGAGGCGGCCGACGAGGCGAAGGGCCCCGTCGACTTCGTGCTCGGCATCATCCCGAAGACCCTCGTCTCCGCCTTCACCCAGGGCGAGGTGCTCCAGACGCTGCTGGTCGCGCTGCTCGTGGGCTTCGCGCTGCAGGCCATGGGCCGCTCCGGCGAGCCCGTCCTGCGCGGCATCGAGCACATCCAGAAGCTGGTCTTCCGGGTCCTCGGCATGATCATGTGGGCGGCGCCGATCGGCGCGTTCGGCGCGATGGCGGCCGTCATCGGCGAGACCGGCCTGGACGCGCTCAAGGCGCTCGCCACGATCATGATCGGGTTCTACGTCACCTGCGTGCTGTTCGTCGTGGTCGTGCTCGGCACGCTGGTACGGGTCGTGACCGGCGTCAACCTCTTCAAGCTGCTCAAGTACCTGGGCCGCGAGTTCCTGCTCATCCTCTCCACCTCGTCCTCCGAGTCCGCGCTGCCGCGGCTCATCGCGAAGATGGAGCACCTGGGAGTCAGCCGCCCGGTCGTCGGCATCACGGTCCCGACCGGCTACTCCTTCAACCTCGACGGCACCATGATCTACCTGACCATGGCCTCGCTCTTCATCGCCGACGCCATGGACCAGCCGCTCGGCATCGGCGAGCAGATCACGCTGCTGCTCTTCATGATGATCGCGTCCAAGGGCGCGGCGGGCGTCTCGGGATCCGGCATCGCGGTCCTCGCGAGCGGCCTCCAGTCGCACAAGCCCGCGCTGGTCGACGGCGTCGGCCTGATCATCGGCGTCGACCGCTTCATGAGCGAGGCGCGCGCCCTCACCAACTTCGCGGGCAACGCGGTCGCCACCCTGCTGATCGGCACGTGGACCAAGGAGGTCGACAAGGAGCGGGTCGCGGCGGTGCTCGCCGGGCAACTCCCCTTCGACGAGCGTACGTTGGTTGACGACGGGCACGAGACGCCCGCCGTCGAGGACGGGCGGGGCGCGGACGACGTGTCCCAGGCGCGTGACGACGGCAAGGAGCCGGTGAAGGTGTAGTTCACCGGCCGCGCCGTGTGAAGGGGCCCCCGAACCCCTCCAAGGGGGCCGCCGGTGCCGCCCGCGACGTACGGGAGCTTCCTCCTCGTACGCCGCGGGCGGCACTTTTTCTGTGTCAGAGCCTGAGGCGGGTCTCAGTCCAGCGCCGCGATGATCTCCCTGACCCGCTCCACGGGAACGCCCGCCGACATGAGGGCCGTCGAGGCGGCGGCCCGGCCCGCGTCCTTCGGGTCGATCAGCCCGTCGTTGACCGCCTCCATCAGCCCGAAGAGCTGCTGCTCATGGACGTACGAGAGGGCGGCGGGCGGCAGGGGGGACGTGAACGCCCCCTGGTCCAGGCCGAGCCGGAGGACGTTCACGCACTCGTCGCGCACCGGGGCGAGGCGTTGTCTGATGCCCTCCATGGCGACGCTGCGCTGTGCGAGGGCGATGAGCAGGCGGTAGCCGTCGGCGATCTCCCAGACGGCGGCCATCGAGTGGGCGAGCGACTCGGCGGGGTCGTCCGACCGCGCGCGCCCGGCGGCGTGGGCCGCGGCGACCGCCTCGACCGCGCCGTCGATGAGGGCGCCGACCAGGGCCTCCCGGCTGGGGAAGTGGCCGTAGACGGTCCTGCGCACGACGCCGGCCGCGCGGGCGATCTGGTCCATGGACGCGTCCGGATCGCGCAGCAGCTCGGCGAGGGCCACCTCCAGGATGCGGCGGCGGTTGGCGTCGGCTCGGCTCATGGGCTCCATTGTGCACGCGGGTTCCGGCGGGGATCTCGTGAGTTGGCACGCGGCTCCCGCGCCTGTTTTGCACAGCACTGTGCAATGCCGTAAGTTGCACACTCGTGTGTAATTGCACAGTGCTGTGCAAGGTCACCGGACAAGTACGTATATGGACCATGGAAGGGTGAGGCTTCGGTGGCTCTACTCATGAACCGACCGGTCGAGGAGATGAAGCAGCCGTACGCGCGCCGCTGGTGGGCGCTGCTCGTGCTCTGCCTGAGTCTCCTGATCATCGTGATGGCGAACACGGCGCTGACCGTCGCCGCCCCCGACATGACCAAGGACCTCGGGCTCTCCAGCTCCGACCTGCAGTGGGTCATCGACGGCTACACCGTCCCGTACGCGGCGCTGATGCTGCTGCTCGGCGCGATCGGCGACAAGTACAGCCGACGCGGCGCACTGGTGCTCGGCCTCGTCGTCTTCGGCGCCGGATCGGTCGCGGGCTCGCTGGTCGACAGCTCGGGCGGGGTCATCGCGGCCCGCGCGGTGATGGGCTTCGGCGCGGCGATGATCATGCCCGCCACGCTGTCCTTGCTCGCCGCGACCTTCCCGAAGGCCGAGCGGGCCAAGGCCATCGTGCTGTGGACCGCCACCGCGGGCCTCGCCATCGCGGCCGGACCGCTGGTCGCGGGCGCGCTGCTGCAGAACCACGGCTGGGCGTCGACCTTCCTGATCAACGTGCCGATCGCCGCCGTCGCCATCGTCGCCGCGCTGCTCCTCGTGCCCCCGTCCAAGGCGGGCCACTCGAACCGGATCGACTACGTCGGCGGACTGCTCTCCGTCATCTGGACCGGCGCGCTCGTCTACATGATCATTCAGGGTCCGCACTTCGGCTGGGACGCCAAGGCGATCTCGGCGGCGGTCGTCGCGGGCATCGGCCTGCTGGCCTTCGTGGTCTGGGAGCTCCGCCACCCGCACCCCATCCTGAACGTCCGCCGCTTCCTCGACCGCCGCTTCTCCGGCTCGAACCTCGCGGTCGCGCTGTTCTTCCTCGCGGTCTTCGGCGCGTTCTACTACCTCACCCAGCACCTGCAGTTCGTGCTCGGCTACAACCCGCTGGAGACCGGCGTACGCATGCTGCCGCTCGCGGGCGCGGTCTTCGTCGGCTCGGCGCTCACGGGCTATCTGACCCCGCGCATCGGCATGAAGATCACGGTGTCGGCGGGCATGGTCGCGGGCACGGTGGCGCTCGCGCTCCTGACGCGCGTCGACGCGGCCTCCTCGTACGGTGACTTCGTCGCCCCGCTGATCATCCTGGGCCTGGCCATCGGCCTCGCCCTCTCGCCCTGCACGGACGCCATCATGGGCGCGTTCCCCGAGTCCGAGCTGGGCGTCGGCGGCGCGGTCAACGACACGTCCCTGGAGCTCGGCGGCTCGCTCGGCATCGCGATCCTCGGCTCGGTGCTCGCCAGTTCGTACTCCTCGAACCTGGCGGACGCCGCTTCTGAATCCGGCACCAAGCTGCCGAACGGCGCGCTGGACACCGCGCAGGACTCGGTCGGCGCGGGCTACGCGGTGGCGCAGGGCATCGGGGACAAGGCACACGAGGTCGCCGGGCAGGCCGCGAAGGCGACCTCGCCGGAGCAGGCGGCCCAGCTCAAGGGCCAGGCCGAGCAGCTCGCGCAGGGCGCGGGCAAGATGGCCGACGCGGTCGGCTCCGCCTTCTCGGATTCGGTGGCGCACACGAGCCTCGTCGGCGCGGTGATCCTCGGCGTCGGCACGGTCCTCGTGGCGGTGCTGCTGCCCAGGAAGTCCGCCTCGGCCGGGGCCGTTCCGGAGGACGCCGACACGGACGAGGCCGTGCGGGAGCCGGAGCTCCAGCACTAGCGGCGCGAGGGCCGCAACGGTAGCGGCGCCCCCGGCGCCGTCACGCCGGAGCCCTCACGCGGCCGGGCCGCTCGGTGGAGCGGCGATCGGTGGCGTGACGGCGTAGGCGATGGCGGCGTCGGGGGCGGTGTCGTAGCCGAGGTGGAACGCGGTCGTATAGGCGGCGTCGCCGATGAGGGCGCGGGCCTGTTTCTCGCAGGCGGCTCGGGCTGCGACGAGTTCGGGCACGCTTGCCTGCGGAGCACCGAGCGTGTGCCAGAACTGCTCGGCGATGCCGAGGAGCCGTGCGGTGTGCCCGGCGTGCCCGGCGGCGATCGTCGCGGAGGCGAGCAGGTCGATGCCCATGGCGATGCCGACGCGGTCGTTGAGGCGTCGCTTTCGTTCGACGGCCGTACGGACAAGGGTCGTGGCCTCCTCGGTCCGCCCGAGCGCCAGCGCGGCGAGGGCGCGCATGTAGTCGCCCCAGCCACGGCTCCAGGTCTCCTCGCGCCTGGCGCACTCGGCGCGCACCTGGTCGGCGACGGCCGCGGCTTCGGTGGGCTGCCCGAGGTGGACGTGGACGAAGACCCGGACGCTCCGCGCCATGAACCAGGCCGCGACATAGCGCCCGTCGGCCGACGGGGCGGGCGGCATCGCATCGAGCGTCTCGGCGGCCCGCACCGGCTGACCGCTCGCCATGAGACTGGTGCCCACCAGTTGGACGACCGCGGCCGCGGCGGCCTCGTCGACCGGGGCGGTCCCTTCGGCCTCCTGCACCGTCGCGGTGTGAAAGTCGGCGGCGAGGCGGGGCCCGGCCTCCGCGTCGCCCTGGACGGCGGCAGTGCTGCCGCAGGCCCACAGGGCCTTGGCGCGGACCGGCCCGGGGTCGGGGGCCAGGGCCAGCGCCTGTTCCAGGTAGTGCCTGCCCTCCCGGGCGAAGCCGCAGGCGACCCAGAGGAACCACAGCGCCCCGCCGATCTCCAGCGCGCCGTGCCCGTCCTCCTCCGCCAGGCAGGAGTCCAGCGCGGCACGGAAGTTGGCGTACTCGGCGACCGTCCGCTCGTACCAGGCGATCTGCTCCGGCCCCATCCAGGCGGCGTCCGCCCGGTGGGCCAGCGCCCGGTAGTGGTCCCGGTGGCGGTGGCGCAGGGTGCGTTCCTCGCCCAGCTGACGCAGCCAGAAGGCGCCGAACTCGCGGATCGTGTCCAGCATCCGCAAGCGCGGCCCGGGGCCGCCGCCCGGGGCGGCGACGAGGAGGGAATTCTCCGCGAGCCCGGCCAGCAGGCCCTCGATCGTGTCCTCGGGAAGGCGCGCGTCGGCGCACACGCGCCGTGCCGCCTCCGCGTCGAAGCCACCCGCGAAGACCGACAACCGTGCCCACAGCAGCCGCTCGGCGGGGCTGCACAGTTCATGACTCCAGCCGATCGCCGTGCGCAGGGCCTGGTGCCAGGGCGGCTCGGCCTCGTCCACCACTTCCTCGGTGGTGCCCAGGACGGCGAAGCGGTCGTCGAGGCGCGCGGTCAGCTCGGCCAGGGACAGATCGCGCAGGCGCGCGGCGGCCAACTCGATGGCGAGCGGCAGCCCGTCCAGGCGGCGACAGAGGCGTACGAGGTCGGCCCGGTCGGTGGCGGAGGCGGCGAACCCCGGGGCTGCCTCGGCGGCACGGGCGGTCAGGAGAGCGACCGCGTCCGCCTCGTCGTCGTCCTTCACCGGCAGGGGCGCGACGGTCAGCAGCCGCTCCGGGACGATGCCCAGCGGGCGTCGGCTGGTCACCAGGATCCGCAGCCCGGGCGCCGCCCCCAGCAACACCTCGACCACAGGACCGCACTCGTCCACCAGATGCTCACAAGTGTCCAGGACCAACAGCAGCTCGCGGTCCGCCAGATACTCGGCCAGTACGTCGATCATCGGCCGCGTCGTCTGATCCGCCAGCGGCAGCGCCTCGGCGACGACGTGCTCGAGGAGCCCACCGTGCCGCAGCGCCGAGAGGTCCACCCACCACGCCCCGTCCCGGAGGGACGGCTGCGCCTCGTGCGCGGCACGCACGGACAGCCGTGTCTTGCCCACTCCGCCGACACCCGTCAGCGTCACGAGCCGCGATTCCCCGAGCAGCCGCCGGACCTGCGCCAGCTCCGCGCGCCGTCCGATCAACGCCGTCGTTTCCGCAGGCAGATTTCCCGCGAGCGGCCGCTGTGTGTTCATGGTCGTCCCCCTCGGTTCCCGAGAAGGCGCAGCATGCCGCCTCCTGCCACGCTGTGTGGCCACTTGCCAGAAGGCGACCGCTTGTGTCACGGCGAGTCATGTCGCGGGGGGTGCAGCGGCGATGGTCGATCCTCGCTCTTCGGTGCCGGACCGAGTGCTCCGCCGAGAAGGCCGACGGTGGGCTGCACGAGGAGCAGGGTCAGGTCGTCGTCCGCGCCGCGGGCGGCGTGCCGACGGAGCAGGTCGAGGAGGCCGTCGAGCGCAGACTCGATGGGGGGTGCGGAGAGGGCGGCCTTGACCCGGTGGTCGAGGGGGAACATGACGCCCTGGCCGTCCCGGGCCTCAGTGAGGCCGTCGGTGTAGAACAGCAGCCGCTGTCCGGGGCCGAGCGCGATCCTCTGCAGACTCGGCTGCGGCGACAGGCCGAGCGGCGGGGACGGGCTCGGCGGTTCCAGCAACTCCAGGCGGCGCCCCGTACGCAGCGGAGCCGGATGGCCGCAATTGACGAGACGGACCTCACCGGGCGCGAAGTCGGCGAGGATCAGGGTCACGAAGTCCTCGTCGCCCAGGTCTTCCTGGATGCGCCGGTCGAGCGCGTCGACGAGGCGGACCGGGTCGGGCTCGATGGCCGCGGTCTGCCGGAAGGCGCACACCACGGCCGCGCCGAGCCGGACGGCGTCCACGCCGTGCCCCCGCACGTCCCCGATGACCACCCGAGGTCCGGTGGCGGTGAGCGTGACGTCGTACAGGTCGCCGCCGAGCAGGGTGCCCTCGGTGGCGGAGTTGGTGTGCACGGCAAGGGCGAGCCCGCCGATCTCGGCGGGCAGCGGCCGCGCGTGGGCCTGTTGGGCCAGCTCGGCGATACGGGTCATGCGGGCCAGCGCGGCTTCGCCGGACGTCCGCGTGCGCGCCAACAGGACCGCCCACAGGCCGACGGCGGCCACGAACAGGACGCACACGGCGTGGTCGGGCGCGATCCCTCGCTCTCCGGCGACTTCCGTGCCCGGCAGCGCCGTGGCGAGGAGCACCGCCACGGAGGCGAGCGCGACCGTGGCACGGACGGTCAGCCGGTAGGCCGCAAGGAGTGGTCCGCCGATCAACAGCTCACGGAACGACACCAGCGGGCAGGCGGCGGCCCCCACCGCGACGGCCACCTCTGCCGTCCCTGCCAACAGCAGCCAGCCACGCTCCGAGCGCACATACGCCTCCCCGCACGGTGGCCCCTTCCCCAGGGCGCCGGGAACTCCGCACCCTCTCAGAAATGGTGCGTACGGAGAGTCACTTTCCCGCTATTGGTCATTCGGCGGGCAAGTGCGGCTCACATGTGCCACGAATGTCGACCAGGACGACGGGTGGAGGACCAGGGCGGAGCCCTGGGGGTTCTTTGAGTCGCGTACGGCTATGTGGGGTGTGGCTGTCAGGTCGGCGACCTCTAGGCAGTTCTGGCCGGGGTCGCTGTAGGACGACTTGAACCAGGCGTCCTCGCTGATCAGTTCGGCCGTGGTGCGGTGAGTCTTCATGGATTTACAGCTCTCGTTCTAGTCGGTGCAGGAAATCCGGTGTCTCCTCGGGCAGCAACGCTGATGCCGTCATGGCGTCGAACCGGCGGCTGAATCGATCGACTTCGCGCGGTTTGTCCGAGGTGGAGACAGAGCCCCAAGCGCTGTCGGTCTGGACTCGCGGCGGCAGTGCGTGGCCGAAGTCGAGGAGTACGAAGTCGTTGGTGGAGCGGTAGCTCCTGCGGAAGGGCAGCACGCCACCGCGCGGGCCCCCGTACCTGCCGTGCCCCCATGTCCCGCAGCATGCCCGAGCGGCCCCGCCCGGACCAGACGAACGGCCGGGCCGCCGCTCGACGGCTTCCTCGGGGCTACCGGGCCCCTTCGGCAACCCTGGCGCGTACGGTCTTGCCGACCCCCGTACGCGGGAACTCGCCAACGCCGTGCGCCACGGCAGGATCCCCGGTCACCACGTGTGGCTGCGCCTGGCCGTCGGGGAGGGGGAGGGGCTCGTCGTCGACGTCTCGGACCCGGTGTCCGTGTTTCCGGGGTTCGACGGGGACGCGGCGGCGCCTACCAGTTCCGGCACGGCGAGCTCCAGGAATGGCTGGACCGAAACCCGTCCCCGCCAAACCGTTGACACCACTCCACCTGAAGTACTACGTTCTGACCACTTCAGTCGGAGTACAACAAACAACGTGGCTCTCTGCCACAGCCAAGGAGTCGTATGCGCAAGCTGGTCTACTTCATCGCCGTCAGCCTCGACGGCTTCATCGCGGGCCCCGACGGCTCCAACCCCACGGGGCCCGACGGCTTCTGGCCGATCGGCCAGGACTACGTCAAGCACCTGATCGAGGCGTACCCCGAGACCCTGCCCGCCCCCGCCAGGGAGGCCCTCGGCATCACCGCCGAGGGGACCCACTTCGACACCGTCCTCGAAGGCCGCAGGACCTACGGGATCGGCCTCGACGCCGGACTGACCAACGCCTACCCCCACCTGCGCCACTACGTCTTCAGCCGCACCCTCACCGAGAGCCCCGACCCGGGCGTCGAGCTGGTCGCCACCGACCCGGTCGAGAAGGTGCGGGAGCTGAAGAAGGGGGACGGCAAGGACATCTGGCTGTGCGGCGGCGGCGAACTCGCCGGGGTGCTGCGCGGCGAGATCGACCGGCTCGTCGTCAAGATCGGCCCGCTGACGCTGGGTTCGGGCACGCCGCTGTTCGCGCGGGACACCGCGTTCGACCCGGTGCTCTACGAGCGGAGCGACGCCGTTCTGCTCGACAGCGGCACGATCTTCCTGACGTACGACAAGACGGCCTAAGCCGGGTCCCCGGTGGCCACGGGGGTCACGGAGGTCCGCAGCCGGTGGCCCTCGCCCGCCGCCGCCCTCAGCAGGACGTCCGTCAGCTCGTCGGGGGTGGAGAGCATCGGCCAGTGACCCGTCGCCATGTCGAAGAACGTGGCGCGCGGGTCGGCCAGGTGCTGGACGAGCGGCAGGCCCGACGCCACCAGGGCCTCCAGCGCGGCGATGTCCATCGTGCCGCCGGTGGTGCAGAAGACGCCGGTTGTCGGAAGGGCCGCGACCGCCTCCGATATCCGCACCTTCTGCGCATACGGTCCCGCGGGCGCGGGGGACGCGAGGCGGTCGAGCCGGGCCAGCGCGTCGTCGGAGACGCCCGCGAGGTTCCCGTGGGCCCGCCACTCCGCCAGGGACGGCGCCGGGATCCGCCAGCCGTCCTCGGCCCGTTCCTGCTGGCTCAGGGTCCGGTCGCGGGCCGGTCCGTCGGGCATCTGCTCGCGCACCTGGTCGATCATGGAGTAGCCGTCCTGGGGCATGGGGGAGTCGAGGTAGACCAGCCGCGAGATGCGGTCGGAGCGGCGGTCGGCGGCGCCCACGGACGGGTAGATGCCGTAGCAGTAGCCGACGAGCACGACCTCGGGCGCGTCGACCGGGTCGATGTGGTCGATCAGCTGGGTCACGTCCTCGATGTGGGTGTCGAGGTCGATGCCGGGGCCCGCGAGGTGGCGGCGGTCACCGAGGCCCGTGAGCGTCGCCGTGTGCACCTCGGCCCCGGCCGAGCGCAGCCCGGCGGCCACCTCCCGCCAGAGCCAGCCGCCCGTGTACCCGCCCGACACCAGCACGAACGCGGTCATGAGTCCTCCTCGTACGTTGAGGTCCGCGCGGGGCCGCCCCGCGCTCGCCGGTACGGTAGGAACTCCCCCTGAGGGAGGTTCAAGCCGTGTCGCCCGCCGAGAACGAACAGCCACACGATGCACACGACGCACTCGGTGCACCGGATGCGCCCGACGGCATGTGGAGCATCGGACAGCTCGCCGAACGGGCGGGCGTCTCGGTCAAGACCGTCCGCTTCTACTCCGACCGCGGCCTGCTGCCCGAAGCCGCCCGCAGCGGAGGCGGCCACCGCCGCTACGGCCCCGAGGACCTGGACCGGCTCCGCCTCATCCGCTCCCTGCGCACCCTCGACCTGCCCGTTCCCGACGTGAGCCGCGTCCTCGACCAGGAGGACGAGCTGGAGGACATCGTCGCGCGGCAGCTGACGGAGGTCGGCTCGCGGCTGGCCGCGCTGCGCTGGCGGGAGGCGGCGCTGCAGCTCCTCACCGACTGCACGCCCCAGGAGCGCGCCGAGCGGCTGCGCCTGGTGGGGGCCGTGTCCACGCCGCCGGGGACCGCCGCGCTCGCCCGGTTCTGGCGGTGCTGGCTGCCCGCGCGGCTGCCGTCCCGGGTGGTCGCGGCCGTCGTCGACCGGGCCGTACCTGCACCGCCCGACGCCCCGGCCCCGTCCCAAGTCCTCGCCTTCGCCCGGCTGCAGGACTTCGTCACCACTCCCTGCTTCGTCTCGGGACCCCGCGCGGGCACGGACTACGGCCAGCCCGAAGTGCACATATCCGGCAAGGGGTACCGCCCCGCCGTGCTCTACGAAGGACTCCCCGAGGCCTTCGAACTGGCCGCGCCGGAGCTGCGGGCGGGCCGGGCCCCGCACCGGGGCGAGGCCCTCGACTGCTTCGTGGCGGTCCACGCCGCGGCACTCAACCGCCGCGACACCACCGACTTCCGCCGCGCCCTGCACCGGATGCTCGCCGCGGAGCCCCGCATCGACCGCTACTGGCACCTCGCGGCCGAGGTGACGACCCCGCCGCAGGCCCTCCCGGACCCGACCCCGGGCACCGCGGACAACTGGCTCCGCGAGGCCCTGGGCACCACGGTTGCGTAGCCCTGGTGGAAGATCATGGCTCCGATGCGTCAACTTTCCGAAGGCGTACGGTAGTTGAGTGACTGCCACCCCCACCTCGGACAGCCGCGTCGACTTCTGGTTCGACCCCGTGTGCCCGTACACCTGGATCACCTCGCGCTGGCTGCGGGAGGTGGAACGCGTACGGGACGTGGACGTGCAGTGGCGGGTGATGAGCCTGGCCGTGCTCAATGAAGATCGCGCCATCGATCCGGAGGACCCGGAGGGGCTCTACGGGGAGTACCTGAAGGCGCCCGGGCGGATCTGCGCGGCCGTCCGCGAGCGGTTCGGCAACGAGGTGCTCGGCCGGTACTTCGACGCGCTCGGTGCGCGGATCCACGGACAGCAGGACTGGGCGGGCACGGCCGCCGCGCTCGCCGACGCGGGGCTCCCCGCGGACCTCGGCGACGTGGCGATGACCACGGAGTACGACGCCGCGGTGCGCTCCTCCCACGAGGCCGCCGTGGCGCTGGTGGGCCATGACGTTGGCACCCCCGTGCTCTCCGTGGCGGGCGCGGGCGCGCTGTTCGGCCCCGTCGTCTCCCCGGCGCCCAGGGGTGAGCGGGCCGGGCGGCTGTGGGACGGCGTGGTGCTGATGGCGGGGGTGGAGGGCTTCCACGAGTTCAGGCGGGCGTACGGGGAGCTGGACTTCGGCTGACCCCTCCGAGCCCTCTCGACCCGCTGAGCCCTCGCCGGAAGAAACCTCTGGCCTTGACGCCCACGTCAAGGATTACCTTCGAGGCATGCGAATCGGCGAGCTCGCGGCGCGCGCGGGGACGACCACGCGGACGCTGCGCTACTACGAGTCCCGCGGGCTGCTCCCCGCGCGGCGGTCCGGCAACGGCTACCGCACGTACGACGAGGACGACGTGCGGCTCCTGGAGCAGATCAGGACCCTCCAGGACTTCGGGTTCGACCTGGAGGAGACCAGGCCGTTCGTGGAGTGTCTGCGCTCCGGCCATCCGGAGGGCGACTCCTGCCCCGCGTCGCTCGCCGTCTACCGGCGCAAGCTCACCGAACTCGACGCGCTGATCGGCGAGTTGACCGCGGTGCGCGACCAGGTCGGATCGCAGCTCGCCCGCGCCGAGGCCGCCCTTCCCGGCGGCCCGGAACCGCGGTGCGAACTCACGGGATGAGGGATGAAGGATGAGGAGAGTGGGCCGGTGAAGGCAGCAGGCGTGGCCGAGGTGACGGACGCGGATTTCGAGGGGGAGGTGCTGCGGGAGGCGGATCGCCCCGTGCTCGTGGAGTTCACGGCGGACTGGTGCGGACCGTGCCGCCAGCTCGCTCCGGTGCTCAGTGAGCTGGCGCGCGAGGAGGCGGAGCGCATCAAGATCGTGCAGCTGGACGTGGACCGCAGTCCGGAGACGGCGATCGCGTACAAGGTGCTCTCGGCGCCGACCATGATCGTGTTCCGTGGCGGTGAGCCCGTCCTGCAGATGGTGGGCGCGCGGGCCAAGCGGAAGCTGCTCACGGAGCTGGCCGACGTGCTCTGAGGCTACGGGCGAGGGGCTGGGCCCCAAAAGAAAACCCCGGACGAATTGACGTCCGGGGTATTTCTCTGCGTATATTGGATTCTTTCGCGAATCTCTGCCCGTTTGTCTTGACATGCCGTTGCATTCAGACAGGGCGGCTTCACGAGAAGTTCAATAAGAGCACTGTAACTGGCGAGGGGCTGAATTGTCAACCGAGGAATTGCGTGAAGAGCAGCAATTCGTCTCCGGGCTGTATGCACGCCTGGACGCGCTGCGCGAGGAGGCCGAGTCCGCCGTGGCGGCGTCGTTGTCGCAGGTGGGCAATGGTCTTCAGGCGCGCCTGGAGCGTGATGTGCTGGTGGCGGAGCGGTCCGGGCTGCTCGCCGCCTTCGACGCGGGGGAGAACGGACTGTGCTTCGGGAGGCTCGAATTCCGGGACGGCCGTGATCACCACATCGGGCGCATCGGAATCCGTGCGTCCGACATCGAGCGCACCCCACTCGTGATCGATTGGCGTGCCGATGTCGCGCGCCCCTTCTATCTCGCGACGGGCCACACCCCGATGGGCCTGCGCAGGCGCCGGCACATCACCACCGAGGGCCGCGAGGTCACCGGCCTGCACGACGAGCTCCTCGACCTGAGCGACATGACCCGCACCGGCCACGAGGGCAACGACGCCGACGAGGTGCTGCTCGCCGCGCTCGACTCGGCCCGCACCGGCCGCATGCACGACATCGTGCAGACCATCCAGGCCGAGCAGGACCGCATCATCCGCGCCCCGCACCGCGGCGTCCTCGTCGTCGAGGGCGGCCCGGGGACGGGCAAGACCGTCGTGGCCCTGCACCGGGCCGCGTTCCTCCTCTACGCCCACCGCGAGCTGCTCGCCAAGCGCGCGGTCCTGATCGTCGGCCCGAACCCGGCCTTCCTCGGCTACATCGGCGAGGTCCTGCCCGCCCTCGGCGAGACCGGCGTGCTCCTCTCCACGGTCGGCGAGCTCTTCCCCGGCGTGGAAGCGACCGGCACGGACAGCCCCGAGGCGGCCGAGGTGAAGGGCCGCGCGGAGATGGCGGACGTGCTCGCCGCGGCCGTGCGCGACCGGCAGCGCACCCCCGAGCCGGGCGAGCCGATCGTCATCGCGCACGACGACGGCGACCTGATCCTGGACTGGACGATCGCCGACCAGGCGCGCGAGGCGGCCCGCGCGGCGGACGTGCCGCACAACCTCGGCCGCCCGCACTTCGCCTTCCGCGTCATCGACGAGCTGACCGCACAGCTCGCCGAGCGCATCGGCCACGATCCGTACGGCGGGCCGAACTTCCTGGGCCCCGACGACATCGCCCAGCTCGGCAAGGGCGTCGCGGCCAGCGCCGAGGTGCACGCCGCCATCGAGGAACTGTGGCCGACGCTCACCCCGCAGCGCTTCGTCGCCGAGTTTCTGGAGGAGCCGACGGGCCTGTCCGAGCGGGACGCGGACGCCGTCCGCAGGCCGTACGACGCGCCCTGGACCGCCGCCGACGTCGCGCTGCTCGACGAGGCCGCCGAACTGCTCGGCCACGACGACAGCGCCGCGCGGGCGGCGTCCGAGGCGGAGCGGGCGAAGCAGATCGCGTACGCGCAGGGCGTGCTCGACGTCTCGCGCGCCTCCCGGACGTACGAGTTCGAGGACAAGGACGAGGACGACGCCGAGGTCCTGCTCGCGCACAACATCATCGACGCGGAGCGGATGGCCGAGCGCCAGGAGGAGGCCGACCACCGCAGCGCCGCCGAGCGCGCGGCCGCCGACCGCACCTGGGCGTTCGGCCACATCATCGTCGACGAGGCGCAGGAGCTCTCCGCGATGGCCTGGCGGCTGCTCATGCGGCGCTGCCCGACCCGCTCCATGACGCTCGTCGGTGACCCGGCGCAGACCGCCGAGGCGGGCGGCTGCGGCTCGTGGGACAGCATCCTCGCCCCGTACGTCGAGGACCGCTGGGAGTACACCCGGCTCGGCGTCAACTACCGCACCCCCGTGGAGATCATGGAGGTGGCCGCCGAGGTGCCGCGCCTGGAACAGCCCGACTTCATGCCGCCGAGCTCGGTGCGCTCCACGGGCGTACGTCCCTGGGCGCGCCGCACGGACGACCTCGCCGCCGCCGTGGCCGACGCGGTGGCCGCCGAGGCGCGGGACGAGGGCCGTCTCGCGGTGATCGCCCCCCGCGGGCTCCACGCGGAGCTCGCCGCACAGCTGCCCGGTGTGACGGCCGGGCAGGCCCCGGACCTGACGCGGCCGGTCGTCCTGATCGACCCGCGTCAGGCGAAGGGCCTGGAGTTCGACACGGTCCTGGTCGTGGAGCCCGCGCGGTACGGGACGAGCGATCTCTACGTGGCGCTCACCCGGGCCACCCAGCGGCTCGGTGTCCTGTACGCGCAGGAGCTGCCGGTGGCGCTGAAGGACCTCACACCGGCCGCAGCCACACCGTAGCCAGCGGCGGCAGGGTCAGGCGCAGGGACGCGGGGCGGCCGTGCGACGCCACCGGCTCCGGCTTCAGCGGGTCGGGGTTGGTGACGTCGCCGCCGCCGTAGCGCGCCTCGTCCGTGTTGAGGACCTCCTGCCACGCGGCGAACTCGTCCGGCACGCCCAGGCGGTAGCCGTGCCGGACGACCGGTGAGAAGTGGGAGACGGCGAGCAGTGGGCGCCCGTCGGAACCCGCGGTGTTCGCCGCGGGGTAGCGGAGGAAGGCGAAGACGTTGTCCTCCGCGGCGTCGCCGTCCACCCAGGCGAAGCCCCCGGGGTCCGTGTCGCGCTGCCACAGGGCGCCCTCACGCCGGTAGACGGTGTTCAGCTCGCGGACGAGGTCCCGCACGCCCCGGTGGTCCGACTCCGCGCCGTACGCCGGATCGAGCAGCCACCAGTCCGGGCCGTGCCCCTCCGACCACTCGGCGCCCTGCGCGAACTCCTGCCCCATGAAGAGGAGTTGCTTGCCGGGGTGGGCCCACATGAAGCCGAGGTACGCGCGCTGGGTGGCGCGCTGCTGCCACCAGTCGCCGGGCATCTTCGACACCAGCGACCGCTTGCCGTGGACGACCTCGTCGTGCGAGATCGGCAGGACGTAGTTCTCGCTGTACGCGTACACCATCGAGAACGTCATCTCGTTGTGGTGGTACTTGCGGTGCACCGGCTCCTTGGCGACGTAGTCGAGGGAGTCGTGCATCCAGCCCATGTTCCACTTCAGCCCGAAGCCGAGGCCGCCGAAGCCGCCGGGGCCCTGGTGGTGCGTGGCCCGGGTGACGCCGTCCCAGGCCGTGGACTCCTCGGCGATGGTGACGACACCGGGGGAGCGGCGGTAGACGGTGGCGTTCATCTCCTGGAGGAAGGCGACGGCGTCGAGGTTCTCGCGGCCGCCGTGCGCGTTGGGCGTCCATTCGCCGTCCTCGCGCGAGTAGTCGAGGTAGAGCATGGAGGCCACGGCGTCGACGCGCAGCCCGTCTATGTGGAACTCCTCGCACCAGTAACTGGCGTTGGCGACGAGGAAGTTGCGTACTTCCTTGCGGCCGTAGTCGAACTCAAGGGTTCCCCAGTCGGGGTGCGCCGACCGGGCCGGGTCCTCGTGCTCGTACAGGGGCTTTCCGTCGAACTCGGCGAGCGCCCAGTCGTCGCGCGGGAAGTGCGCGGGCACCCAGTCCATCAGGACGCCGATCCCGGCCCGGTGCAGCGCGTCGACGAGGAACTTGAAGTCGTCGGGCGTGCCGAGGCGGGCGGTCGGCGCGTAGAAGCCGGTGACCTGATAGCCCCAGGACCCGCCGAAGGGGTGCTCGGCGACGGGCATCAGCTCGACGTGCGTGAACCCCAGGTCGGAGACGTACGCGGGCAGCTGCTCGGCGAGCTGGCGGTACGTCAGACCCGGCCGCCAGGACGCGAGATGCACCTCGTAGACCGAGAAGGGCGCCTCATGGACGGGCAGGTCCCCGCGCCTGGCGAGCCACTCCTGGTCGTGCCACTCGTGGTGCGACTCGTGCACGACCGAGGAGTTGGCGGGCGGCGCCTCCGTGCGGCGCGCCAGTGGGTCGGCGCGCTGGGTCGTCGAGCCGTCGGGCCGGGTGATCTCGAACTTGTACAGCTCGCCCTCGCCGACGGACGGCACGAAAAGCTCCCACACGCCGCTGCCGCCCAGCGAGCGCATCGGGAACCCGGTGCCGTCCCAGAAGTTGAAGCCCCCGACGACCCGCACCCCCTGGGCGTTGGGCGCCCACACCGTGAACCGGGTGCCGGTGGCGCCCCGGTGGGTCATGGGCCGGGCGCCGAGCGCCTTCCACAGCTCTTCGTGCCTGCCCTCGCCGATCAGATGCAGGTCGAACTCGCCGAGCGAGGGCAGGAAGGAGTACGCGTCGTGGATCTCCAGCTCCGCCTCCTCGTACGTGACGTGCAGCCGGTAGTCCTCGGGCGCGGCCCGCAGCGGGAGGACCGCGGAGAAGAAGCCGTCGCCGTCGTCGCGCAGCTCGGCGCGGAGCCCGTCGGCGACGACGGCGACCGCCTTCGCGTACGGGCGCAGGGCCCGGAAGGCCGTGCCGCCGGGCACGGAGTGGGCCCCCAGGACGCCGTGCGGGTCGTGGTGGGTGCCGCTCAGGAGCCGGGCGCGGTCGCCTTCGCCGACGGGGGATTCGGTGACGGGCGGTGCGGTGACCGGCGGCGCGGTGACGGGAGGTGCGGTGACGGGCGCCGGTGCTTTCGCCGCCGCCTTCTTCGCGGTCCTGGCGCGCTTCGCGGGCTTCGCCGCCTTCGGGCTCTTCCCGCTCGCCGCACCCGGTCCGGCCGGGGTGGCCGGTGGATTGGGGGCGGCGGCTTCGTCGGACGGTTTGCGGGGGCGCGGGGTCACTGGGGAGGCCTCCTCCGGAGGAATGGTCAGTGGGCTTCGTCGGCGGGGCCGTCCCCGGCGAGACGGCGGACCGCCGCCAGCGGTACCGGCAGCCAGTCGGGGCGGTGGCGGGCCTCGTACAGGACTTCGTAGACCGCCTTGTCGGTCTCGTGGGCGCGCAGCAGCACGGGGTCGGTGCGCGGGTCGCTGCCCGACACCTCCGCGTACCCCGAGCAGAACGCGGCCCGGCACTCCTCGGCCCACCCGGGCGACCAGGTGCCGTGGGACGCCGCGTAGTCGAAGGAGCGCAGCATGGCCGCCACGTCGCGCGCCGGGGGCTGGGGCAGCCTGCGTTCGGCGAGCGGCCGCGCGGGTTCGCCCTCGAAGTCTATGAGCGACCACTCGCCGTCCGGGGAGCGCAGACACTGGCCGAGGTGCAGGTCGCCGTGGACGCGCTGGGCCGTCCAGGCCTGTCCCTCGCCGCCCAGGTCGGCCAGCGCCTCGAAGGCGGTGAGCAGCCCGGGGGCGTAGGGCCGCAGCGCGGGGACCGACTGTGCCGCCGCGGCGAGGCGCTCCGCCATCGCGTCGGCGACCAGCTCCACCTGTGCCCGGCCCAGCGTGACGGTCGGCAGCGCGGCCGCGAGGGCGGCGTGCACCTCGGCGGTGGCGCGGCCGAGCGCCCGCGCCTCACCGGTGAAGGACTCGCCCTTGTCGCGCATCCGCAGGGCGAGCTCCCAGCCGTCGTCGGCCCCGGCCAGATACGGCTGGAGCACCCCGAGGCTGCAGCTCTCCTCGGGCGCGGCCGGGCCGACCAGGTCGGCGAAGACCCACGCGGCGGGCGCGGGCACCCGGGCGCAGCCCTCCCGGGCGAGCTCAAGCGGCAGTTCGAGGTCGGGGTTGAGTCCCGGCACGACGCGGCGGAACAGCTTGAGGATGAACGTATCGCCGTACACGAGCGAGGAGTTGGACTGTTCGCAGGTGAGCAGGCGCGGGGCGAGACCGGAGGGGATCTCGACGCCCATGTCGCGTTCGAAGCGGAGCACGCCGTGGCGTCCCGGCATCCGCAGCCGTTCCAGGAGCAGTCCGGCGAGCCGCGGGTCGTGCAAGGCGTCGTACACCGTGCTGCCCGCGAGCGGGCCTTCGACGACGTGGCCGATCAGGGCGGGGGCCAGGCGCGGCGGCAGGGTGCGGCGGACGCCGATCAGCAACTGGTAGCAGTCGGTGAGGCGTTCGGTGCCGACGCCGTCGAGCCCGGTGTCCTGCGAGACAGTCAGCGGACGGCGGACCCGCAGGAGGAGGTGCAGCAGGCCGGTCGGCGCGCTGCGTGGCAGGAGTTCGGTCACAGCCACCGCCTCGAGGGCGCCGATGGGGCGGCCCTTTCCGGCGAACCACCGCTGCCTGGGCAGCCATTCGCGCAGCAGCGGGTCGAGCGGGGCGAGCAGCGCTGTGGCGTGCGCACTGGGGTGGATGGCGGCTTCCGACATGGCGTCGCGTCCTTTCCGCGTCGCGGACAAGGCAGGGTGCGGGAGTGCCGGTGGTGCGAAATGGGGGTGCCGTTTGTTGCGTAGGAGTGCCCAGGGCGGGGCGGTGGAAACCGCCCCGCGAGGCGTCGCGCTGCCGGAGCCTACGCCGGTTCCGCGCGCAACCGGAACCAGTAGAACCCGTGTCCCGCGAGTGTCAGCAGGTACGGGAGCTCACCGATGGCCGGAAAGCGCACTCCGCCGATGAGCTCGACGGGATGGCGGCCTTCGAAGGCCTGGAGATCCAGCTCGGTGGGCTGGGCAAAACGCGAGAAGTTGTGCACGCACAGCACCAGATCGTCGCCGTCGTCCCCCTCGGTGCCGGTCGAAGGGGCCTCCCGCAGGAAGGCGAGAACTGCCGGGTTGGACGAGGGTAGTTCGGTGTACGAGCCGAGTCCGAACGCCGGGTTCTGTTTGCGGATCTCGATCATGCGTCGGGTCCAGTGGAGCAGGGAGGAGGGGGAGGACATGGAGGCTTCGACGTTGGTGACCTGGTAGCCGTAGACCGGGTCCATGAT
>NZ_JBWKAP010000021.1:0-112686 GCF_056437465.1 Streptomyces sp. NPDC042371
AGGCCGGTCAGGGTGTGCCCGGTCAGCCCGTCGTGGACGGGACCGCGGCCGAGCTCCAGCACCGCACGCTCCTGCTCACCCGACAACACCGCGAGCTCCCGTACCGCACGGTCGGGCTCGGCCATGCACTGCTCGATCATCCGGAGCAGCCAGGCCCCGAGCTCGTCCACCGCCGCCCTCTCGAAGAGGTCACCGCGGTAGTCGAGATGCAGTTGCAGACCTGCGTCGGGGACGACCACGAGCCGCAGTGGGTAGTGCGCCCCGTCGTACGCGCGGATGTCGCGCAGCGCCAACCCCGTACCGAGCTTGGTGAAGTCCTCCGCGTCGAAGGGGTAGTTCTCGAAGAGCAGCACGGTGTCGAAGAGGGCGGGGTGGCCGCTGAGTTGGTGGATGTCGACGAGGCTGAGGTGGTGGTGGGCCATCAGGGATGCCTGCTGGTCCTGGAGACGCTTGAGGAGGTGGGCGGCTGATTCCTGCGGGTCGAGCCGGACGCGCACAGGAACGGTGTTGATGAACAGGCCGACGATGCCTTCGACGCCGGGCAGCTCGGGCGGACGCCCGGAGACCGTCGCTCCGAACACGACATCCTGGCGGCCCGTCAGGCGCGAGAGCAGCAGCCCCCATACGCCCTGGACCAGAGTGTTCACCGTAAGACCGAGGCCGCGCGCCCACTCGGACATCTCCCGCACCCGGTGGGCGTGGAGGGAGAGGGTCACGCGGTCCGGGCGCTCGGAGGTGGGCGCGGGATTCCCCGGCGCCACCATGGTGGGCTCGGCCACGCCTTCCAGACACCGCTTCCAGGCACTGCCCGCCGCCTCGTGGTCCTGGCGCTGCAGCCACGCGAGGTAGTCGCGATACCGCCGGGCCGGAGGCAGCCCGACGCCGTGGCTGTCCCGCCGGGCGTAGTACGTGAACAACTCCTGCACCAGCAGCGGCATCGACCAGCCGTCTAGCAGGATGTGATGGTTCATCAGGGCCAGGCGGTGACGGTCCTCGGCGAGCCGCACGAGCGCGAACCGGATCAGCGGAGGCCGGGCCAGATCGAAACGCCGGGCGCGCTCCCGCTCCAGGTACCGTTCCAGCTCTTCGGACCGGCGTGGTTCGGGCAGTGCGGAGAGGTCGACCAGGTCCCAGCCGACGGGCATGTCCGCGAGGACGATCTGGACCGGTTCACCGTTCTTGCGCTGCCGGAACACCGAGCGCAGGCTGCTGTGGCGGCGCACCACGTGCCGCGCCGCGGTGTGCAGCGCTTCGGCGTCCAGCGGGCCTTCCAGGTCGAACACGTACTGGACGTTGTAGACGTCCACGGCGCTGTCGTCGTACTGCGCGTGGAAGTACAGGCCCTCCTGGAACGGCGAGAGAGGGAGGATCTCCTCGATCTGCTGCTTGCTCACCGGTCGTCCTCCTCGTCGTGGCCCATCAGTGCTTCGAATTCGTCGATCTCGTCCTGGCCGAGGTCGATGAGCTCCATGTCCGACGGGGTGTGTCCACCCGCCCCCGGCAGTCGCACATGCGCCGCGAACGCCTCCAGCGCTCGCTGCCAGTCGGCGGCGAGGTCCTCCACGTCGCCCTGCGAGAGGGCCTCCTCGGCCCATCGCCACCGGGCGACGAGCACGGGATCCTTGCCGGGGCCCGATTCATCGACGTACACATCGATTTCGAGGGCGTGCGAGAGCCGCATCCCGGTGCCCGCGCCACCGCCCATGGCGCCCAGCGGCCCTTCGGCGTCGAGCTCCCACGTGCCGAGCGAGTGCGCCAGCGCGGTACGGCCCAGGTAGTTGAAGCTGATCTGCGGCGAGTGGCCCGCGGCCAGTTGGGCCGCGGAGTCCGGGCGCAGATGACGCAGCAGCCCGTATCCGATGCCGTTCGAGGGGAGCCGTGCGAGCTGTTCCTTGACCTGCTTGAGGACATCGCCCAGTTCGGCGGAGCCCTGCCAGACGGCGTCCCAGTCGTCGCCGACCGAAGGCTCCAGGCGTACGGGGAACAGGCTGGTGAACCAGCCGACGGTACGGGACAGGTCGACGCCGGGCCGCAGTTCCTCGCGGCCGTGCCCTTCGAGGTCGACCAGAACCGGGCCGCCGGTGTCGCCCTTGCGCGCCCGATGCCGTGCGACGGCCAGCGCCAGGGCGCTGAGCAGGATGTCGTTGACGCTCGCGTGGAACGCCGCAGGCACGGAGGTCAGCGCTGCCGATGTGGCGTGCGCGGAGACGGCGGTGGTGTGGGTGCGCGAGCGTCCGTGGGTGTCACGGGCGGGGTCCACCCGGCGGGTGCCGAGGACCGGTTCCCCGGCCGCCACGGTCGCCTCCCACCACGGCAGTTCGGCGGTGAACTCGGCGGCTCCGGCCAGCTCGTGCAGCTCATCGGCCCACCGTCGGAAGGACGTCCCCACGGGATCCAGCTTCGGTTCCAGCCCCGACGCGCAGGCGGCGTAGGCGGCTGCCAGGTTGGGCAGCAGCACCCGCCAGGAGACGCCGTCGACCACCAGGTGATGGACCACCAGTAGCAGGCGCCCGGAACGCTCGGGTCCGGCGTCGAACCATACGGCCTGCACCATCGAGCCCTCGCGCGGGCGCAGACGCGCCGCTGCCGCCGCGCGCTCGTGCCGCAGGGCGTCGGCCAACTCTGTGTCGTCGAGTCCCCCCGTCGCACGCCGCAGGACGACCGGCCGGTCCGTGCTCGCGGACGCTTCGGGGACGTGCAGGGACCACTCCCCGTCTCCGACGAGCCGGGCGCGCAGCATGTCGTGGTGCTCCAGGACCGCTGTCATGGCGGACGACAGATGCGTGGGGTCGGTGTCGGCGGGGACGCGGACCACGACATACTGGTGGAACTCGTCGATGGGACCGCCCAGTTCACGCAGCCACGAGGTGATGGGGGTCGGCGCCACCGGGCCGAGCGCCGCTTGTGCCGGTTCCCGTTCCGTCCGGGCCTCGCGCCTGGCGACCGTGGCCAGCTCGCGGACCGTCGGGTGCTGGAAGACGTCGCGGGCGCTGAAGTGCAGTTCGCTCTGGCGCGCCCGGCTGACTAGCTGGATGGAGATGATGCTGTCCCCGCCCAGGTTGAAGAAGCTGTCGTCGATGCCGACTTCGGGAAGGCCCAGCACGTCCGCGTACGCCGCGCAGAGGATCTTCTCGATGCCGGTGCGCGGGGCGGCACCGCTCGAAGCGGCACCGAACTCGGGAGCGGGCAGCGCCTTGCGGTCGAGCTTTCCGTTGGTGTTGAGAGGGAAGGCGTCGAGTCGGATCAGGGCGGCGGGAACCATATAGTCCGG
This sequence comes from Streptomyces sp. NPDC042371, assembly GCF_056437465.1. Lineage (NCBI taxonomy): Bacteria > Bacillati > Actinomycetota > Actinomycetes > Kitasatosporales > Streptomycetaceae > Streptomyces > Streptomyces sp. NPDC042371. The sequence goes on from NZ_JBWKAP010000021.1 coordinate 3,272, forward strand.
AACCTTCGCGGCGAGTGCCTGCCGGACCGCGTCGGGGTCGACATCGCCGAGCAGATATCCGACGAGCCGCTTCACGGCCGCGTCCCCGTGCACGGTGACGACGGCGTCGACGACCCCGTCCACGGTGCGCAACGCGGCCGCCACCTCGCCGAGTTCGATCCGGTTTCCCCGGACCTTGACCTGATGATCGTTGCGGCCGAGGAAGTCGAGCTGGCCGTCGGGGCGGAAGCGGGCCCGGTCACCGGTGCGGTACATGCGGGCACCCGGCTCGTCACCGAAGGGGTTCGGCACGTACCGTTCCGCGGTCCGCCCAGGGTCGCCGTGGTAGCCCCGCCCCACCCCGGTTCCCGCGATGAACAGCTCTCCGGGCACGCCGATCGGCGTCGGCCGCAGCGTGCTGTCCAGGATGTACAGCTGGTTGTTGCGCAGGGCCCGGCCGACCGGCAGCCGCCCCTCGCCCGTCAGCTCGGCGGCCGTGATGAAGGCGTGCGCGTTGTCGTCGGAGCACTCGGTCAGACCGTACGCGTTCACGATCGCCGCGTCGGGGAAGCGGTCGTACCACCTGCGGCACAGCGCGGGCGGCAGCACTTCACCGTTGACGACGAACCGGCGCAGCGCCGACAGCGGTACGGACGGCACGCCCGCGTCCCAGGCGTCCAGCGCGGCACGCATCTGCGAGGGGACGACCTCGAGGACGGTGACATCTGCCCGGGACACCTCGTCGAACAGCGCCAGGGAGTCCTGGCCCGCCGCCTTCTCGACGACGTGGACGCCGCCGCCGGTCAGCAGGGCGGAGAGCATCTGCCAGACGGAGACGTCGAAGGTCAGCGGCGCGTTGAGCGCCACGCGTGCGTCCGCGTCGATGTCCAGGTCCTCGACCTTGGCCAACAGGTGGTTGACCATGCCCTGTTGGTGGACCATAGCGCCCTTGGGCCGCCCCGTGGAACCCGATGTGAAAATGACGTACGCGAGACCGGAGACGGCCGCGAACGGATCGGCCTCGGCGGGCGGATCGGCCGTGGAGCGTTCGGCGAGCTCCCCGGCGACGGCCGGGTCGTCCAGCGCCAGCCACACATCGGTCAGCGGCGTCATCTTCCCTGCGTGCTCGCCCAGGCCCAGAACCACCCGGGGGCGAATCGCGTCGAGGACGCCGGAGATCCGCTCGTCGGGGTGGTCGGGGTCCACCGGTACGTAGACCCCGCGCGCCTTGAGCACGGCCAGCAGGGTGAGCACGGCTTCCGCGGTCCGGGGCATGGCCGATACGACGAAGGTCTCGGGCCCGATGCCGCGGTCGATCAGTAGGTGAGCGAGACGGTTCGCACGTGCGTTGAGGTCCGCGTACGTCCAGGTCCGCGCACCGCACCGCACGGCGGTGCGGTCGGGGGTACGGGCTGCTTGCGCTTCGAAGAGTTGCGGGACGGTCCGCCGGGGGAGGTCGCGACGGGTGTCGTTCCAGCCGTGGACGATGAGCTGCCGCTCCGGCTGCCTGACCAGGGAAAGCTCTGCGACGGACTGGTCCGGAGCATCGGCGAGACCCACGAGGAGGTCGGTGAAACGGCGGCGGTGCCCGGCCAGATCCTCGGCGTCGTAGCGCTGGGCGTTGCCATCCGTGTCCACCTGCAGGCCGCCCGTGTCGGGCTGGCCGTACAGAGACAGGGCCAGTTCCTCCGTCGGAGGGTTGACGACGTTGTGGAAGGTCCCGGGAGAACCGGCGAAGTCCAAGTCGGTGTTGAACGCCATGATGTTGGCCTCAAGGCTGAAGAGCTGCTGCCCGGTCTCGGTCAGGCCGAGGTCGCGTCGCAGGTCCTCGTAGCGGTAACGCTGGTGCAGCACCGCGTGGCGTACCTCGGAGGAGATGTCCTGCACCAGCTGTTCGATGCTCATGTCCGGCCGTACCCGCACGCGCACAGGAACGATGTTGGACAGCATTGCCACGCTGTTGCGCAGCACCCGTCCCGCACGCCCGGTGACCGGCATGCCAAGGACCACGTCCTCCGCACCGGTCATCCGGTGCAGATAAGCGGCTGATGCGGCGATGGCCAAACCGCTCCAGGTGGAGCGGAATCCGCGGGACACGGTGCGGAGCCGGGCCGCCTCCTGGGCGGTGATCGTCCCCGAGTCGCGCAGTACGCAGTCCGGCACCGGATTCACCTGGTGTGACAGGCTAATCGGCTCCGGCCGGTCTGCCATGCGCTGCTGCCAGAAGTCCCGGTCCTTGGCGAAGCGTGTGGAGGCGCGGTAACTGCGCTCCTCCTCCAACAACGCGTGCACACCAGGGAATTCGTTGGAGGGCGAAGGCTCATCGGCGCGCCAGCAGCTGTAGATCTCGGCCACCCGCTTGGCCAGCAGCGGTCCGCTGAAGCCGTCGGCCACTGTGTGGTGCGCGTGCTGGTACCAGTAGTAGCGCCGGTCACCGAGCTTGAGCAGGGCGGCCTGATAGAGCCCGGGCTGCGTCATGTCGACGGGGCGGGTGGCTACCTCGTGCATCCAGGCCGCCGCGGCCGCTTCCGGAGCGGGATCCTCGGAGACGTCGATGAATTGGGGCTTCCAGCTGGCAGTAGGAGCGACGAACTGCCGTATCTGCGCGTCCACTTCAACAATACCGACGTGCAATGTCTCGGCCTCCGTCGCGGCGCGGTGCAGTGCGTTCAGGAAGGCGTCGACATCTATGGGGCCATGAATGTCGATGTACTGGGCGACGTTGAACACCTGGCTGGTGGAGGCGAGATTCTGGGCGAACCACATGCCGTGCTGCCCCGACCAGAGTGGGTGACCGGCCTCGCGGTTCACCTGTCGCTCGACCGTTTCCATGACTTGCTCCAATAGCGCATTGGCAAACCGACATGAGGGCAGCAGCCAGTAATGGTCCCGCCCCGGACACTACAGTGCATGTTCGCCGTCTACAGACGGCGTTTCGGAGTAAGGACTACGAAGGAGTCGTCATCAGTGGTCCCCCGAAAGCAACTTCGCCGGACGCTACCACTCAAAAAGTTGGATTGCCTGTGAAGGGAGTCACAGTGGAGACATCGCGGCTCGCGATTCAGGGCAGCCTGTGTTTGCCACTCCAAGAATCGGAGTTGGAAATTTTCGAGATTGGACATCGTGTCCGAAACCCTGGTAGGAAGTTGACCAGTTCAGCCGATGCTCGCAGTGGCCAGCGGCCAGAAGTATCCCGATGGCTCGATTCTGAGTGCGTATCGGTAGGCGATTCCGTGTGATCTCAAATTCCCAACGGGGTGGACGAGCATGAGTAATCCGTTCGAAGATGAGCAGGCCTCCTACCTTGTCGTGGTCAACGACGAAGGACAGCACTCCCTTTGGCCGACATTCGGCGAGGTTCCGGCCGGATGGCGCAGCGTCCACGGGCCCGCACCGCGCCAGAGCTGCCTGGACTATGTCACCGAGAACTGGACGGAGCTGCGCCCCGGCAGCCTGGTCTCGGCCATGGCCGAGGAGCGGTCCTGACGTCAGATCTCGGCAAGTGGCGGTGTTCCGCGGGTGACCGGGCGACATCGCGTGCGCCGCTCCGTGGCGCCAAGGGGTCAGGAAACCCCAGGTCAGTGACGGATGGCCGGATCTGTTACCACATCACATCCCCGAGTGCAACGTCTTGATCCGGAAATGAGTGCTCCAGGGGAATGTCGTCTTATGGCCAGTTGCGGGGGAGCCCACGTGTGCCAACCTGAAGCCAGCGACCTTCGTGAAGGGATTTCGCAGTCTTCGCCGACCTGGGTGGGGCACGGTTCGGCCCACGGCCACCACGGCGAACTGCTGCAAGGCGTATTTGAGCAAGGGGGAAGGCTTCATCGTGGACTCGTAACCCTTCCCTGTCCTTTGGCGGCTTCGGAAGCCGAGGCCCGGCTCAGTGAACACGCGCCGCGGCTCGCTGTTACTCCACCCTGGAAAAGCAAAGCGTTGAATGCGGCCCTCGGGGCATTGGGGGTGGCAGGATTCCCACACCTGGGCGGGGAGCTCGTGGTGCGCAGCGATATTCAAGTGGGCCGTGGATTCGGTTCGTCGACGAGTGATGTCATGGCCGCCATAAGAGCCGTTCTTGACGCGCTCGACGTGGAAATATCGGCACAGCGTATCGCCGAAATCGCCGTGCAATCGGAAACCGCCGCCGACCCCCTGATGTTCGACGAGATGGTTCTCTTCGCCCATCGTGAGGGCAGAGTCATCGAGGATTTCCAGAAGCCGACCTGCGCGCTGTCCGTACTGGGCTTCCCCTTGGGGATCGGGCCAGTCGACACGCTTGAGTTTCCGCCCGCCCGATACACCGAGAGCGAGATCGAGGATTTCAGTGAACTCTGGTGCCTGCTGCGCAGAGGAGTGCGCCTCGGGGACGTACAGCTGCTGGGTGAAGTCGCCACACACAGTGCACTGATCAATCAGCGTTTCCTGCCGGTCCCCGGGTTCTCCCGGATGCTCGACATAGCCAAGGACATAGGGGCGGCAGGCCTCCAGGTCGCCCACAGCGGGAGCATCGGCGGTCTCTTGTTCGATCCGGCGGATCCCACGTTGCCGCAGAAGCTGGGGCAGTCCGTGCAACGGCTCGGTGAACTGGGCATCGCGGAGTCCTGGCGCTTCGAAGTCCGCCCCGCCTACGGGCACTCCTCCCGCCGCCAAGGCCCCCCTCCCCAGAGGTGATCGTTCGATGCCGCCGTTTCACATCCCTGTCATCGGATCCCGCATCAGAGCGGTTGCCGCGTACCGGCCGGAACGGATCGTCACCAACGCGGAGTTGGGTGCCCCGCTGGGTGTATCCGCACCGTGGATCGAGCGTCGTCTCGGTGTGCGCGAGCGACGGTTCGCCGGTCCTGAGGAATCCGTGACGGCCATGGCGGCGACTGCCGGTGCGAAGGCACTCGCCGCGGCCGGACTGACCGCCACCGACGTCGATCTCGTCGTCCTCGCCACCTGCTCCATGCCCTCCCCGATGCCCAACGCCGCGGGCACCGTCGCCGCCCGATTGGGTCGGAGCGTTCGACCTCAACGCGGCCTGCGCGGGTTTCTGTTACGCCCTGGGCGTCGCCGATGGCCTGGTCAGGGCGGGGACCAGCCGCTGTGTCCTGGTCATTGGCGGGGAGCGGATGACCGACTGGGTGGACCCGACCGACGTCGATAACGCCACGATCTTCGCCGACGGAGCGGGCGCGGCGGTCGTCACCGCCGGTGACGAGGCGGGAATCCACCCCGTGGTCTGGGGCGGCGAGGGTGACCATGCATCCCTCGTCGCCATCCCTGACCGCTTCGGCCACATCGTGATGCGGGGGCAGGCGGTCTACCGTTGGGTCACCACCGAACTCGCGCACGTCGCGGCCCGCGCCTGCGAGGCTGCGGGCATCGCGCCGAGCGACCTCAAGGGCTGCGTCACGCACTAGGCAAACCTGCGGATGATCGAGCGGCTGGCATCCGTGCTCGGCGCCACCGATGCCGCCGTGGCCCGAGATGCCATGGAGGCGGGCAACACCTCGGCCGCCTCCGGCCCACTGGCACTCTCACGTCTCATCGACCGCGGTGAAATCCGTTCCGGAGACCCAATCCTCCTGATGGGCTTCGGCGCCGGACTCAGCTACGCGGCCCAAGTCATCGTCTGCCCATGAACTGACGCATCGGCGCTCGACCTCCCTCGCGCGCGTTGTTCCGATGCGACGGGATCTGGTGGGGGCGAGGACGACCACGCGATCGGCTGGAGTCAGGAACTTGGTGGGCGGGGGCGGCGGAAGCGGGTAACGTCATGGGCATGTTCTTCCAGACGTTGATTTACGAGTGAGAGCGTGACGGGCCCCTGCTGACGTCCTTCGACGTCGCCGCGCCCGTCCCCCACCGATGAATCCGTAGTTCACTTCACATCACTTCGGGAGAACCCGTGAGCAAGAACATCAACAACCCTGTCGGCATGGGCGGCGGCAAGCGCAAGAGGCTGTCCCGCGCCGAGCGGCAGAACAACGGCCCGCACCGCAACCTCGACCGTCAGGGTGCCGCCGACCAGAAGGCGGAGCTGGTGCGCAAGATGCGCGAGAAGGTGGGCGGCGCAGCCGAGAGCGCCGAGCAGACGGGCGACGACACCGCCCAGAGCTGACGCACCGCCGCCGAGGGGCGGCACCGCATGGGACAGGGCCCGGACCGCGACGCGCGGTCCGGGCCCTGTTGCGCGTCGGTCCGCGCACTCTGCCTCAGCTGCTGCGCGGCTCGGAAGGTCCGCCGCAGGAGCGGAGGACGAGCAGGGTGATCTCGCTCGGGGCGAAGATGCGGAACGGCGGGCCCCAGAAGCCGGTGCCGCGGCTGGTGTAGAGCAGGGTGCGGGCGCCGTGGCGGCTGAGGCCCGCGAGGGCGGGCTGGTCGATGCCGACGAGGTGGTGGAAGGGCCAGATCTGGCCGCCGTGCGTGTGGCCGGAGAGCTGGAGGTCGATTCCGGCGGCCGCGGCCCGGTCGACGAACTTGGGCTGGTGGGCCAGGAGCAGGACGGGCAGGTCGGGGTCGGCGCCGTCCAGGGCCCCGGCGAGGTGGGCCCGGTGACCGGCCAGGCCGGACGACTCGGCGGTGACGTCGTCCACACCGGCGACCACGAGGGTGTCGCCGCCGCGTTCGAGCAGCAGATGACGGTTGCGCAACGGCTCCCAGCCCAGCTCGCCCATCAGGTCGACCCAGCCCTGGGCCTCGCTGTAGTACTCGTGGTTTCCGGTGACGTAGACCTTGGCCCTGGCGGCGCGCACGGTGCCGAGCGGTGCGGCCTGGGCGCGGCGGCGTTCGGCCGTGCCGTCCGCGATGTCGCCGGTGTGGCAGACCAGGTCGGCGTCCAGGGTGTTGACCGTCTCGCAGACCCGCGCCGACCAGCGGGCGCGGTCGAGCGGGCCGTAGTGGGTGTCGGTGATGAGGGCGACGCGGGTGCCGTCCAACCCGGCCCCCAGGCGCGGGAGTTGTACGTCGAGCCGCCGCACCCGTGGCACCCGGCGGGCCTCGGCGTACCCCCAGGCGAGCAGCGCGGCGGCGACGCCGAGGACCGCCCAGGTGACGATCCGGGCCCGGGTCCGCCCGTCGCCTGCGTCAGCCACGGTCAGGGCGAGCCGCAGCAGGACGCCGAGCAGGACGGACCAGGTGAAGAACACCCAGCTGGTCCCGAGGAGGGTGGCGCCGACGATCGCCGCCCGGTCCTGCTGCCGCCGCCCGTGGCCGCGCATCATCGCGACCGGCATGGTGACCAGACCGACGACGCACAGGGCGGTGCCGTCCAGCGCCACGGGGAGCGGCCAGTGCTGTCCTGCGTGCAGCAGTACCCAGCAGGGCACGGTCCACAGCAGGACGGGGGCGACCAGAGGGAGGTAGCGCATCAGGCGGCGCAGCCGACTCTGCTCGGCCGCACGGGCCGCGTCAGCCGCGTCGTCCGCGGATCGGGCCTCGCTGGTGTCGGTCATGCGTCCCCTCCTCGGCCAACCGGGTTGCAGGCGCGCACTGTACCCGGTCGCCCCGGGGGCCTGGGCGGGGGATTCGCCCGGCACCGGATTTCCGCGGCTCGCGTCGAAGGTGACTCCGTACTCGCTTCCTGACAGGGCGTGTGACGGGCCCCATGGGCTGTCAGTGGAGGCAGAGACAGAAGGGATGACCGGCCGGGTCCGCGTAGATCCGCCAATTGGCCTCTGGGTGGAGTTGGTCCGTCCGCTCCAGCACGGTCGCGCCGAGGGCGAGCGCCCGCTTCTCCTCCCCTTCGAGGTCGTCCACGTCGAAGTCCAGATGGAGCTGTTGCGGGCGCTCCTGGCCGGGCCATTCCGGCGGTCGGTAGCTGTCCACCCGCTGGCAGGCCAGTGGTGTCCCCTCGAATCCGTGCACCTCGATCCAGTCCGCGTCCCCCGGGTCTGCGACCACCCGGCCACCGAGGAGCTCCGCGTAGAACCGTGCGAGCTGTACCGGGTCGGCGCAGTCCAGCGCGACGGCCTGCAGCTTTCGAATCACTTCCGCCACTCCTCTCTCGTCGGCCGCTTCTGCGACATCCCACACGAGTGGGCTGATGCCCCGCTGGCCCGGCGGCCAAGCACGGTCGGCGCGGTGGAATACCTCGCCCGCGCGTGTGGGGCGGCGCATCACGGGACACCCGATGCTGCGACGGCCTGCGTCCACGCAGTTCGATCATCGCGAGCGGTGGGCGTTCGCGCCACCGTTGGGCGCGGCGCAAGCTGGAAACAGTGGATCCGAGGAAGGAACAGCTCTGATGGGCACAACCCCGCAGGACCCGACAGCCAAGCACCCGCAGCCGGAGTTCGCTCAGCAGGACCAGGAGCCGCCGGGCTGGACCGGTCCGATGGACCCGCCCCCTGACCACGGCGAGGACTCCTACCGGGGGAGCGGACTGCTGCGGAACCGGGCGGCGCTCGTGACCGGCGGGGACTCCGGCATCGGGCGGGCCGTCGCTCTGGCCTTCGCACGCGAGGGCGCGGACGTCCTGTTCACCTACCTGCCCGAGGAGGCGGAGGATGCCAAGGAGACGGCCCGCCTCGTCGAGGAGGCGGGCCGTCGGGGTCTGGCCGTGCCGTGCGACATCCGCGAAGAGGAGCAGTGCCGTCGCCTCGTCGAGCGGGCCGTGGCCGAGTTCGGGCGCATCGATGTACTGGTGAACAACGCGGCGTATCAGATGTCCCAGCCCGAGGGCATCGGGGACATCTCCACGGAACAGTTCGACCGGGTGGTGCGCACGAATCTGTACGGCATGTTCTGGCTGTGCAAGATGGCCGTGCCGCACATTCCCTCAGGTGGATCCATCATCAACACCACCTCGGTACAGGCTTACAAGCCGAGTCCGCACCTGCTCGACTACGCGATGACCAAGGGGGCCATCGTCACGTTCACCCAGGGCCTGGCGCAGATGCTGGTCGAGGACGGTATCCGGGTCAACGCAGTGGCTCCGGGACCGGTGTGGACGCCTCTGATCCCGGCGACGCTGCCGGACACCAAGGAGTTCGGCAAGCAGGCCCCGATGGGCCGCCCTGCCCAGCCCGCCGAGATGGCGCCCGCGTATGTGTTCCTGGCCTCGGAGCACGCCAGCTTCATCACCGCGGAGATCATGAACGCCACCGGAGGCACGCCGCTCCCGTGATCCGGCGCGGCATACGTGCGCGGTGGTCAGCGCCCCCCACAGGATCGTGCGGCGAAGGGGCCCGGGCGGTCGGCGCCCGGGCCCCTTCGGATCAACGGTGCGGTTCTGCGATCAGAAGGTGTCGCAGGCGGCCCCGTTGGGCCCCGTAAGGATCCACTGGAAGATCTTTCGCGTCTTGGGGCCGTAGAGCCCGTCAGCGGGTGAAACCCCGTTGGCTCGCTGGACCTTGGCGACGGCTGCCTTGGTGTTGGAGCCGTAGATTCCGTCGACGGTGCCAGGGTTCACGAAATGGCAGCGCTTGAGGGAGTTCTGAAGCGCCTTCACCGCAGAGCTGCTGTTGCCCGGGCCCAGCTGACAGTTCAGGGAGCCGTTGGACGCCGCGGCCACCGGCCCCGAGAACCCTTGGGACGACTTCGTCACCGTCTTGCTGCAGATCGGGGTAGCGGCGTGAGCCGGGCCGGCGGTCAGACCCAGGAGCCCTGACGTGAGAAGAGCCGAGCCGACACCGGCTGCGGCGAAGCGCCGGATGCCTACAGAGATGGACATGTGTGCCTCCGTGCGTGGTGGAGTGGCTGATGGGAAGGAAGCGCTGCGGACCGAGCAGAGGCCACGGTCATCAGCAGACAACGGTGCGGTCGATGCAGGCGGGGGCCGTGCCCCCAGCGGTGACCGCAGGAGCCGCCTGGGCCGCCGTAGCCATCCCGCTCAGCGCAGCTGCGAACATTCCTGCCGACACGATGGTCGCGATCTTCATCTTGACGGTCATGTGGTCCTCTCAGGCCTGACGCCCTTGCGAGGGGCGTCACGGTGCGGCCCGACGCGGGCTGCACCATCTCGTGCTCGACACGGCCGAACGCGGGGTGTGTTCACGCCGACCGCCGGTCGCCCTGCTGGCTTCCGAGATCCAGCTCACCGGCTTCCACGTTGTTCAGCACCCCGTTGACGTGCTGCTGAACAAAAGAGTTCTCGCTCCTGCCGGTGATGCGTGGAATAGCTCGCTGGCGGCTTTCACGGGCGGATCACGCCGTGTGGTGAACGCGTCGATCAACGGGGGGGGGAAGCTGCCCTCCCTGACCGTGGCGTTGGAGTACGTGAGCACTAGCGGACCGAGCGACGCCTACGAAGCCGTCGGCGCCGTCCACGGAGCCATCGCCCAGACGGCCGAGCTGGACTCCTCAGGCCCCGCCGACGGCGATACACAGGCCGCGCTGGCCGCTCTGGGCGGCGCCCGGCTGAGCACCTTGGACGGGACCACCGTCGATCTGGCCCGCGAAGCCCTGATCACCGCCTGGCCCCGGCTGCACCAGTGGATCGAGAACACCCGCGAACGCCCGCGCCACCTCCGACGCCTCACTCAAGCGGCATGCAACCGGCAGGACCGCGGCCACAGCAGCGGCTCTCTTCTGAAGGGCTCGGAGCTCACGGCGTGGGAGCGTGACTGCCTCCGCGCCGGAACCGCGGCCCGGGCCCGCGGACAGCGGAACCGGCGCGCCGTGATCGGCGCCGTGGCAGGCGAGTGCACCGTAATTCGCCCTACGGGAGGGCTACGCCTGAGGGAGGGGCGTCATGACGAGGCCGCTTCGGGGTTTGGTGGGGATGCGGCGCAGCGGGATGCTGAGATCCTGGTCGGGCACTTCGTAGGGCAGTGCGGCCAGCAGGGGGGCGAGGGTTTCGAGGACGGTCAGCGTGACGTCCTCCCCGGGGCAGCGGTGGTTGGTGGCGGGGTCGCCGCCGCCCTGGGGCACCAGCTCGTCGCGGTCGGGCTCGCGGCCCACGAAACGGCCGGGGTCGAAGACGTAGGGCTTCGGCCAGAGTTCCGGGTCGTGGTTCTGCCCGTACAGGTCGAGCAGGACCATGCTGCCGACGGGAATGTCCTGCCCGTCCCAGAGCAGATCGGCCGCGGCGAGACCGCCGACGAAGGGCGCGAAGGGGTAGAACCGCCGAACCTCGTGAGCGAAGGCGCGCGCGTAGGCCGCGTCACCGGCGGCGAGGAGCTTGCGGTGTCCGGGCCAGCGGTGCAGGGCATGCCCGGCGAAGGTCAGGAACCAGCTGACGGCGACCGTCGGGCGCAGCACGTTCAGGACCTCGACCGCCGCGGTATGCGCGTCCAACGGCTGCCCCTCGGCGTCACGGTGTGCGGCCACGGCCGCAAGGACCGAATCCGTAGGAGCATCTTCCGTCCCGTTGCGTACCGCTTCGACAAGCCGGGCGATCCGTTTCTCCTGACGGCTGCGGGCGCTGCGGGCCCGCAGGTGACGGGGTCCCGGCGCGGCGAAGCCGTCGACCATGGCCACCAGATCGCGGGCCGTCTCTTCGACGTCGACGTCGTTGAGGGGCAGGCCGGACCACGCGCAGACCGCGCGCGTGAGCAGCAGGCTGGACTCGTCGAAGAGCACTACCTGCTCGCGGTCGGCCCACCGCTGACGGGCGAGGTCCCACTCTGCCCCGAGGCGGTCCGCAAGGGAGCCGAGGCCGTCACGGTCCTTGAGCAGGGACATGAACAGGTCCTTGCGGACCTGGTGTTCCTGGCCGTCGAGGGTGTGTACGGCCCCGCGTCCGAAGAGGGTGTCGAGAACGGGGCCCGGCAGTGCGGCGTGGCGCTCGATGTGGCTCTCGTCGTAGAAGAAGCGCACCGCTTCGGGGCCGTGGAGGGCCACGGCGTTCTTGCCCATGAGGCGGCAGCGCACCGGCTTGCCACCGCTGTGTCGACGGCGGTCGGGCAACCACGCGTATCCCTGGGACATCAACGCCAAGGTGCTGTCGAACACGTAGAGCCTCCGTCTGCTGTGAACTTGCCGTGCACCGGGTGCTGGCATGTATGCGCGCGTAGGGGAACGCCCGTGGACTGCGGATGGGGCTCAGGCGTGGCGATGGTGGGCGTCTTCCTGCGCGTCTTCGTTCGGGGACAGTGCGTCGGCCGCCTCGCCGTCCTTGCCGCGCCGTTCCCCGTCGTCCACCACGCTCGTCTCGGCCTCTTCCGCCTCGTGCAGAACCTCGTCGGCGGCCGTGGCGGGGTGCTCCTCGCCCGGTGCGGACTGGTGCTCGGGATGGTGGGTGCTCATGGGTCTCCTTGGTCACGTGGCGCCCGCCGACCGGGACGGGGACAGCGGGCGCTGCGGTCGTCGGTCAGTGGCCGAGGGCCTTGGCCAGTTGCTGTTTGTTCATGGACGACCGGCCGTCGATGTTGCGCTTCTTGGCCTCCGCGTACAGCTGGTCCTTCGTCGGTCCCCGGGAGCCGCTGTGGGAGCGCTCGCCGCCGCGCTGGGAGGCGGACTTCTTGTCCCGGGTGGATGTCTTGCTGGCGGTCTTCGACTCGCCTGAACGGGCGCGTTCCTTGTTGACGGTGCGTGCCGCGATCTCCTTGGCACGGCCCTCGGAGGTGCCGCGCTTCTCCGCGCTTTCCTTGATGTGCTCGTACTGGCGTTCACGCTTCTTGCTGGAACCCTGCGGCACGACGTACTCCTTCCAGACCGGACGGGGTCCACCGGGCGGGCTGCCCGACGGCCTTCCGCGTACCCTCCCGTGGGCTTCTCACCCAGGACTCGGACGCGCACGGCAGACTCCTCCCATCTGACGTGGAGCCCTGGGAGGTGTGCCAGCAGACCGCGACCGAACGGATGAGCACGGCGCACCGTCCGTCCAACAGCGGGTGCGCTGTTCCGCCAGGACGGTCACGCCCCATCCGGCGCCGGCCAGCAGGTTCGCGGCGACCGGTCCGTCGGGCCCGCTGCCGATCACCACTGCGTCAGACTTCGACGGCCTGCCCGCCCCTGTCCGGCGTCGACTCTTCGACGACGCGGGCCAGGCGTCCCAGCATGCGGCGGTGCCGCAACTGCAGCAGGGCGTCGAGTGCGCTGTTGTGCAGGGCGCCGCCCACGCCGCGCAGCGGATGCTCGTCCAGGATGACCAATGTGTGCTCGCCCCAGGGACGGATGTCGAAGGCGATCCGGGCGGTGCCGAGCGGTCCGCTGTGCGCCTCCAGCTCCAGGGCGCGCGGAGGTTCGTGTCGGCGCACGACGGTGAACCCTTCGAGCTCCTTGGGCCCCAGCCGGACGATGTAGTTCAGGGTGGAGCCCGTCTTCGGCCAGTCGCCTTCCCCCGGATACGAGGAGTGCGTGCCCACCACCCATTCGTGGAAGCGTGACTCATCGCCGAGCACCGCCCACAGGGCGTGCGGCGGGCGGCGGATGAGCTGGTGCCGTACTGCCATGGCTTCTCCCGGTGACGTGGCCGGTCATCTGATGGCGGAACTCTGTTGATCGTCGCGCAGATGCCGAGTGTCCGCCTGCGCCGGTGCACACCCCGCTCCCACCTCTCCCGCAAGAACACCGCGGAATCCACCGACGGGGGGCGCCCGGACCGCCCATGAGGAGTTCGCGCACGAGCTTTCACCCGGCGGCTCCGGCTCCCGAGGCGTTGAGGGTTTCGAGGGACAGCGCTGCGGGACCGCCGACAGTTGCGGGCATGGTTTCGGAGACGGGCGCGGATGCGGCGGTCGTCGGAGCGGGCGCCGATGCCGACCCGTGTTCGATGCGGCGCAGGGCGGCGGCTGCGGTCTTGAAGAGTGGTTGCTTGGAGGCGGGGTCCCAGTCGGTGAGGGTGAGTTCGTTGGCGGCCCGCCCTTCCTCCTCCGGGCTTCGTCGGGTGTCCCAATAGCCGTAGTGGAAGGGCAGGAAGAGCACCCCGTCACGGACGGCGCTGACGCGGAGCCTGGCTCGCACCTTCCCCCGCGGGGTGGTGACCTCCATCAGGTCGCCCTCCCGGAATCCCTGGGCCGAGGCGTCGCCGACCGAGCATTCCACCCAGATCTCCGGTGCGGCAGCCTGGAGTTGGGGTGTGCGCGCGGTCTTGGTCCGGGTGTGGAAGTGGTAGATCGTGCGTCCGGTGATCAGAGCGTAGGGGAAGTCGGTGCTGGTCTGTTCGCGGGGCGGCTGGTATCCGGCGGCTTTGATGACGGCCTTGCCCGAGGGGTTCATCGTCTTGTAATCGGTCGGCTCCACGGGGGCACCGGTGATGAGGTCGCGGCCGTAGCTTTCGCAGCGCTGAGGGTCGCTCCAGAAGTCACCGCCCGCGTAGAGACGTTCGGTGCCCTCAGGGTTGGCCTCGTTGCACGGCCATTGGATCCCGCCGTGTTCGCGCAGCTTGGCGTAGGTCAGGCCCGTGTAGTCGCACAGGCGACCCCGGCTGCACTCCTTCCACGCTTCGAAGGCGCTCTCCGCATCGTGCCACTTCACCAATGGGGCACCGTCTTTGTCGCGCAGGTCGAGCCTGCGCGCGTAGTCGAGGAAGATGTCCAGGTCGGGACGGGCCTGGCCGGGCGGCTCGACGGCCTTCTCCGACAGGTGGACGGTGCGGTCGGCGTTGGTGAACGTCCCGGTCTTCTCGCCCCAGGTGGCGGCAGGCAGTACGACGTCCGCCAGTTGAGCGGTCTCGGTGAGGAAGATGTCCTGCACCACGAGGAAGAGCCGTTCTTGTGAGAGAACGGATCGGACGCGGCGCAGTTCGGGCAGGGAGACGGCCGGGTTGGTGCCGCTGACCCACAGCAGGCGAATGGATCCGTCTTCGACGTACCGGATCATCTGCATGGCGTGCGTCGGCGGGGCGTGGTGCGGGATCCGCATCGGGTCGACGTTCCAGACACGGGCGAGGTCTGCCACGTGGTCGTCGTTGGCCCAGTTGCGGAAACCGGGCAGGTCGCCGTCGGCTCCGCATTCACGGGTGTTCTGCGCGGTGGGCTGCCCGTTCATCTGCAGGACGCCGCAGCCGGGTCGGCCGAGCATGCCGCGCACCAGGTGCAGATTGTTGACCTGCACCGCGGCAGCTGTGGCCTGGTGGGACTGGTAGAACCCCTGCAGCACCGTGGACAGCAGACGGCGCGCGCCTCCCAGCACGCGCGCCGCGTCCCGGATCTGTTGCGCGGGCACGTCGCAGATCTCTGCCGCCCGCTCGGGCGGGTACTCGTCGACCCGCTCACGCAGCCCCTCGAAGCCGACGACGTGGTCGTCGATGTAGTCCTGGTCGATCCAGCCGCCCTTGATGATCTCGTGCAGCAGTCCGTTCATGAGCGCCACGTTGGTGCCGGGCTTTGCCGCCAGGTGCACGGTGGCGGCCTTGGCGACCGGTGTCAGGCGGGGGTCGACACAGATCAGCGCGGGCGGATTGGGCCCGGCGAGCCGGTCAAGGACGCGGCTCCACAACACGTTCTGGGTCTCGGCCATGTTGTGCCCGAACAGGGCGATGACGTCAGCGTGATCGATGTCGGTGTACGAGCCGGGCTGACCATCGCAGCCAAACGACTCCTTCAGGGCCTCTGCCGCGGTGGCAGTGCACAGACGGGTGTTGCCGTCGACATGATTGGTACCGATGCCGCCGTGCGCGATGACACCGAGGGTGTAGTACTCCTCCGCGAAGAGCTGACCGCTGGTGTAGAAGCCGATCGCGCTGGGCCCCCGCTCGTCCAGCAACTGCCTTGTACGGGCGGTGATCCGGTCCATGGCGGTGTCCCAGTCACATTCCACCAGGCGCCCGTCGACGCGGATCAGGGGCCGAGCCAGCCGGTCGGGCGAGGAGTTGGCCTGCCACGCGAACAGGTCCGTCACGCCGAGCCTCCCGCGGTTGACCCGGTCCCCTGCCCTGCCGCGGACGCCGACCATGCGCCCGTCCCGCACCGCGATGTCCATGGCGTCACCGTTGGAGTGCAGGATCGACGCCGTCGACACCCACCGCTCGACGTCTTCGATCCGCACGCCATCGGCGAGGCGGGTGTCCACCCGCACCGGCCACTCCTGTCCGCGGCCGTAGGGAGTCCGGTCCCCCCAAGGTTCAGCGATCCGGTCCACTCGCCTCATACCGATCACACCCTTCCACCGTCACCGTCGTCGGACCTGATTGGTTCTGCTCACCCCTCTACCTCTCCGTCGGTTTGCGGGGCGCGAGTGGTTTGGTGGCGGGGCCCTGGAGGATTGATCCGTCCGTGGCGAACCGGGAGCCGTGGCACGGGCACTCCCAGGCCGTTTCGGCCGGGTTGAAGGCGACCAGGCAGCCGAGGTGGGTGCAGCGGGCCGAGACGGCGTGCGCGGTGCCGGACTCGTCGCGGTAGACGGCGCAACGGCTGCCGTCGATCCGTACCACCGCTCCCGTGCCCGGGGCGATGTCGGCGACCGAGTCGACGTGGGTGGTGGCAAGGCGGTCGCCCACGAAGTGACGGGCCACGTCGGCCTGTTGCTGCAGCAGAGCGGGGGCCTCGCGCACCGCGCTCCAGAGCCTTCGCGGGTCGTACAGCCCCGTCCACGGCGGCTCCTCTCCGTGGATGAGCCGGGTGAGGAGCTGTCCGGCCAGCGCCCCGCCACTCATGCCCCAGCCGCCGAAGCCGGTGGCGACGTAGGTGTGCCGGGCGCCGGGGTGGTAGCGGCCGATCATCGGCACGGTGTCGCTGGCGTCGTTGTCCTGGGCCGCCCAGCGGTAGGCGGTGTCGCCCACGGGGAAGTGGGTGTGCATCCACGCGTCGAGGCGCGCGAACCCGGCGGCCGGGTCGCCCTCGCCCGGGGTGAAGCTCTCACCGGTCACGATCAGCAGCCGTTGGCCTTCGTCGCCGTAGGGGGCGGTGCGCACGGACCGCTTGCCGTCGTCCTGGGTGAGGTACATGCCGGCCGGATCCTGGTCGGCGGCCAGGGGTGCGGCGACGACGAGTTCCCGGCGCGGGGACAGGCGGGCGAACAACAGGGCCCGGTCGAAGACCGGGTAATGGGTGGCCACGACGACGTCCCGGGCAGTCACCGTGTGCCCGGCCTCGGTGGTGACCCGGCACGGGACCCCCTCGTGCAGGCCCGTCACCCGGCTGCGCTCGTGGATCACCCCGCCGCGCGCCCGGAAGTCATCGGCCAGGGCGAGGAGATAGGTCCGGGGGTGGAACTGGGCCTGTCCCTCGACCTGCACCGCTCCCGCCACGTCGAAGGGGAGCCCGGTCTGCTCGACGTACCGGGCGTCCAGCCCTGCGTCCTGGGCCGCGGCTGCCTCTGCCCGCAGTGCGGCCCGGCTCTCGGGCCGAGTGGTGTAGGTGAAGGCCGGGCGTCGCTCCCACGCGCAGTCGATGTCCAGCTCGTCGCGGATGGCGGAGATCCGTTCTACGGCACCTTGCTGGGAGCGGGCGTACATGCGGGCGGCGTCGAGCCCACGGGTACGCAGGAGCCTGTCGTAGACCAGGCCGTGCAGAGCGGACACCTTGGCGGTGGTGTGGCCGGTGACGCCGGCGGCGATGCGGTCGGCCTCCAGAACGACGACGCGGAGTCCGGTGCGGACGAGCTCCCAGGCGGTGCTGAGCCCGGCGATGCCGCCTCCCACGACCACCACGTCCGTCTCCGTGTCCGCGCCGAGCGGGGGCAGGGATGTCGGCGGGCTCGTGGCCATCCAGTACGACTCGTCGCGGCCCGGAAGCGATTGCGCGGAGGAGTTGCGGTGTGCATTCATGCAGTGCGTGTTCCTCGGTCCGTGGGGAAGATGCCGACAAGCGCGGGCCCAGGGACCACACGGGCGTGCACGTGGTGCGCCCGCGCTCCACGATGGCCAGGGCAGCCTCGGCAGGGTCGTTGCGGATGTGGGCGGCGTAGCGGGACACAGCACGGACTGTTCGGTGACCTGACCGGCGAGAACGACGCGGTCCGCTGCTAGCTGGGACAGTAGGCAGCCGGGGGGGAGTTCCGTGCGGAACCGGGAGCGTGCCGTGAGTCCGGAGAAGGCGTTTTCATCCGGCTGCACCTGCCGGACGGCCCCAGTGGGTGTTCTGCGGCGGTTCGTGTTGAGCGGACAGGGGGTTGCGTCGGTGGTCAGCCCGACCCGGTTCCCCGCGGGAACGGTGTCGGACAGGACGGGGTGACCAGACCGTGCCGCGGCTCGGCGCCCTCCTCGGCGGCCAGTTGCTCCAGGAGTTCCTTCTCGGTCATGGACCAGTGGATCCAGGCCGGTAGCGCCACTGACGAGTCCTTTCCGGCCGGGTCCTTCCTGGAACCGGGCGGGACCGGGCACACCACGACCGCTCGCGAAACGATCTCCCCAGGACTATCAGGGCCCTGTCGGCATGCCCAGCCCCACCACGTCGGTCATCTCACCGATGCGGACGCGCTCGCTCGCCGCGGCGGGGCGCCCCGAAGCCGCCCGCGCCGCTCCGCGCGGTCACCGGTCCCTCTCAGGTGCGGTACGCGAAGTAGCGCGCGTCGGGGTAGGACGCGACCAGGCTCGCGAGCGACCTGCGGTAGGTGTCGGTGTCGTGGTAGGTCAGGTACGGCATGCCCTGCCTGTCGCGGTACGTCACCAGCATGGTGTGGTCCTTGGACCCGTCCTTGTCGAAGTCCACCTGCAGGACGTCGCCGACGTCCATCTGGTAGGCGCTCGCCAGGTTCGGGGCCCGCCGGTTGGACAGCGTGAACCATGCCCATTCGTTCACCCCGACCCAGGAGGTGCTCTGGCCCGCGCCCTCGTACCACCAGTTCCGGTAGTCGTAGGCGGAGCCGGGGACGGGCTTCCAGCCGCCCGCCTTCAGCGCCTGGCTGACGAAGTTGGTGCAGTCGCCGCCTGCTCCGTTGAACTTGCGGTAGGCCGGGTTGTAGCTGCGCCAGTACTTCTCCGCGTACTGGGCCATGGCGGAGTAGCCGTAGGCGCCGGTCGTCTTGCCCGAGGGCATCGGCGTGGTGGGGTACTTGGTCGAGGCCGGTGTGCCGTCCGGGTACTGGTTGCCGTCGTCGTCGACGGTGTTCGTCCGGGCCGCCGAGGGCTCGTCGACCGCGACAGGGCCCTGGTCGCGCGAGGTGATCGCGGTCAGCTGCCAGCCGCCGTCCTTCGTGCCGGTGAGCTTCAGCTCCTGCCGCGTCGAGGACGAGGTGGTCTGCGGCCCGCCCCCGCGCACCTTCTTGTACGTGAGTGTCGACGACGCGGTGACCTGGACGGTCGCCGTGCTGCCGGTGAGCGTGGCGTGGTCCACCACGACGCGGGTGTCCGCCTTCGTGTAGGCCTCGCCGAGCCGGGCAAGGCGCGACTTGCGGGCGCGCAGCGACCGCAGCGCGGCGTCCTCGGCCGTCCGCAGTCGGCCGGACATGCGCGGCGTCGCCGCGTCGGCGTCCGGGCCGCCGCGCCCCGCGCGGTCCTCCACCAGGGCCTGGGTGCGCCGGGAGAGGACATCATCGGCGATGCGGGCGAAGGCGGTGAGTGTCCGGTGGTCGGCCTTGCGGGGCACGTCACCGGCGTCCGCGTGCGCGGAGGGCGCGAGCAGGCAGCCGGACGCCACGGCCGCGGCCAAACCGACGAGGGCGGCGGGTCTGTATCTCTTGGGTATCGCTATGGATGTCACTGCGGTTCCTCTTCCGTTGCACGATCACCCCGACAGGGGCACGGAATCTTGACACAACTGCGGGCCCTTCCCCAGCCGTTGCGCCCCTTTTGTGGAACCCGAAGGCTCCCGGACCAGGCAGCCAGGGCCCCGCCTGCCGGGCCGCACGCAGCCAACTGCCTCTAATCTGAGCGCCAGAGCGCAACAGAGGAGGCATACGGGGTGGGTGGGGGCAAGATGGCCGCAGGCCAGGGGAGCGGGAGACGGCGGGCGGCACCGGGGGAGCGCCGCGCGGCGACGGGTCGGCGCAGGAAGTCCAGGCAGCGGACCACGGGTGGCATACCCGGCGCCCTCGCCGGGGTGCGCGGACAGCTGCGTCGGCTGCGTCCGGCCTATCCCCGGCCGGGCCGCAGCGGTTGGCGCCGGTGGCTGCCTTCGTGGCGCCAGTGGCTGGGCGCTTTCCTGTACCTGGCCCTCGGTCTGACCGGCTTCGTCACGATCGCGTACGCCACCACGGACATACCGGATGACCTCAACTCGTTCGCCACACAACAGGACAACGTGTACTACTGGTCCGACGGCAGCGTCATGGCCCGCACCGGCTGGGTCATCAGGCAGGAGATACCGCTGAAGAAGGTGCCGCCGAAAGTCCGGGGCGCCGTCCTCGCGGCCGAGAACGCGAGCTTCTACTCGGATGCCGGCGTCTCACCGACCGGTGCCCTGCGCGCGGCGACCGCCGCGCTCACCGGAGGAGAGACCCAGGGCGGGTCGACCATCACCCAGCAGTACGTGAAGAACGTCTACCTCAGCCAGGACCGCACCCTGTCCCGGAAGTTCACCGAAGCCCTGCTCGCCGTGAAGCTGGACAACCACACGAGCAAGGACAAGATCTTCCAGAACTACCTGAACACGAGCTGGTTCGGGCGGGGCACCTACGGCATCCAGCGCGCCTCGCACGCCTACTACGGCAAGGACGTCTCGCGCCTCAACCCCAGCGAAGGCGCCTTCTTGGCCGCTCTCCTCAAAGGCGCCGGACTCTACGACCCGGCCCTCGGCAAGGAGAACCACGAGCGGGCCGTCGAACGCTGGAACTGGATCCTGGACCGCATGGTGGAGACCGGCCACCTCACCCAGGCCGAGCGGGCCACCTACAAGAAGTTCCCCGAACCCACGAAGTCGGGCTCGGGCGACATCCCCGGCGCGCGGACCGGCTACCTGGTGGAGCTGGCCAAGCGGCAAGCGATCAAATCCGGGCACATCACCGCCGCCGACTACGACCTGGGCGGCTACCAGATCCGCACGACCTTCGACCGCAAGCGCACCAAGGCCCTGACCGCCGCCGTCCACCGGGCCGAGAAGGACTTCGACGCCGAGCGGCGGCCCGACACCGACCAGCACGCCAGGATCGGCGCGGCGAGCGTGGCCCCGGACGGCAGGCTGCTCGCCGTGTATGGCGGCCGCGACTTCCTGAAACAGGGCTTCAACCAGTCCAACGCGACGACCATTCCGGCCGGTTCGGCGTTCACCCCCTTCGTCTATGCCGCCGCGCTCGAGGACGGCGTCCAGCGCACCCGGGAGGGGGGCCGCACCCCCGTCTCCCCGGCCAGCGTCTACGACGGCGACGACAAGATCGCCGTACGGACGCCGGAGGGGCCCTACTGGGACCGCAGCGGCAAGGTGGTCAAGGGCCGCAACGAAGGCGGCCGCGACTGGGGCGAGGTGACCTTGCGCCAGGCTGTCGCCGACTCCGTGAACACGCCCCTGCTCCAACTCGGCCTCGACGCCGGTCTGGACCGGGTGGAGAAGTACGCCCTGCGGGCGGGACTGCTCCCCTCCAGCCTGGGGGAACGGATCCCCGTGTTCGCACTCGGGGAGAACTCGACGCCCAGCGCCATCCGGATGGCGGGCGCCTACCAGACCTTCGCCGCCCAGGGCATGCACACCGACCCCTACTCGGTGAGCTCGGTGACCCGGGCCGGGGACGCCGTGCCGCTCTCCGTGCCGCGGCCCGCCCGGGCGATGTCGAAGAAGACCGCCCAGGCGGTCACGGACGCCCTGCGGGCCACCATGACCGAAGGGTCGGCCAAGGCGGCGGGTGCGGCACACCCCGCCGCCGTCGGCAAGACCGGGACGACCACCGCGAACACGGCGGGCTGGTTCGTGGGAGGCACCCACGACGAGACCACGGCCGTGGTCGTCTACCGCATGTCGCTCAAGGACCTGGTGCCCCTGCCGCTCAAGGGGCTGGGCGGCGACGCTCCCACCGCACCCGCCAGCCGGCGAGCGGTGGATCTGTGGACCCACTACATCGAGGCGCTCACCTAGGGCCCGTGTCGGAAGCCCCGCTACTTGATGAGCGACTTCCACTTCGGTGCCTGCGCCGGGTCGAGCAGTCGCAGCCGGTCCAGGACCTTCGGGTCCTGGACATCGAGCCAGTCGGCCAACTCGCGGAACGACACGCAGCGCACCCCCTTGCGCGGACACACCTTGCGCATCACGTCCTCGACGGCGTTCATGTAGATGCCGCCGTTCCAGTCCTCGAAGTGGTTGCCGATGAACATCGGCGCCCGGCTGCCGTTGTAGACGCGGTTGAACCCGTTCATGTACGACGTGGAAACCTGCTCCTGCCACGCCGGGAACCTCGCCGGGTCGCCCTGGGTGCTGTCACCTGACTGGTGGTAGAGGAAGTTGAAGTCCATGGAGAGGACCTGCACCTCTTTGCCCTCCAGGGGCAGGAGCTGCAGAGGGAAGTTCCACAGGCCCCCGGCCTTGGACGGCCATATCTGGAAGTCGCCCGACGAACTCGCGTCGTAGCGCCAGCCGAACGGCTTGGCCGCCTCCAGGAGGTTCTTCTGCCCCTCCAGACAGGGCGCACGGCCGCCGACCACTTCCCGGTCCGGATCGAAGGGCAGGGGCCTCTCCTTGGTGAACCCGGTGTTGGTCTTCCACTCCTTCATGAACGCGTACGTCTGCTCGATCTCGCTCTTCCACTCCCCGGCGCTCCAGTCACCGCCGCCCTTGGCACCGCAGAAGTGCCCGTTGAAGTGCGAACCGATCTCGTGCCCGTCCTTCCAGGCACCGCGCAGCTGCTCCAGCGTGGTCTGGATGTGCGGGACGGTCGGATACGAGATGGCGGCCGCCCCCGGGTTGTGCTGCGGCGGACGGTAGAGCGACTTCCTGCTCTCCGGCAGGAGGTAGATCCCGGTGAGGAAGAACGTCATGTGAGCCCCGCTCTCCCGCGCCACTTGGCGGAAGTGGGAGAAGCGGCGGTCATCGCCCTCCAGCGCGCCGTCCCAGGAGAAGACCACGAACTGCGGCGGCTTCTCGCCGGGCTTCAGCTTCTTGGGCTTGAGCTGCCCGTGCTGCGGCCCGGTGTACGAGGTGGAGCCGTCCCCCAGCACCCGCACCTTGCCGTCCCACTTCTCCTGCCCCTTCATCGCCCGCTTGGCCGCGCGCGCCTTCTGCGCCGCACTGCCCGAAGAAGCGGACGCGGTGCGCCCGGAGCCGCCCCCGTCCCCGGAGGAGTCCGCCAGAGCGATGACCCCCGTGGTGGCCACCCCGCCCAGCCCGATCACAGCCGCGATCACGGCCATCTGCTTGCGCCGCCGGGCCTTCGTAAGCGCCTTGCGGGCAGTACGGGCCCCGGCCCGGGCGGGTCCAGTGCCGTCGGGTTCGATCACTGCGGTCCCACCCCGTGTCCAGCGCGGCAGGACCACGCGTGAATTGTTTGTATGAATATAGGGCCGGTGGCGTGACAGCCCGCACCCCGGGGCGCTTGTAAGGCCTCACCGGCGCCGACAGGGGCTGCGGAGCCGGTCCGTCACTCGAATGGGCGTACGTAACGGGCTGCGGCCCCGGCTGAACAGGTGGGAAGAGGCGGGCGGGCGGAGGATGGCGAGGGGGTCCGGCAAGCCTGCGAGGTGGTCGCTGTGCAGATCAGAGCGGTGGTATCGGAGTTCCTCGGAACGTTGCTCCTTGTCTTCTTCGCCGTGGGGTCGGCGGTGCTCGGCGCGGAGTTCATCGGCACGCTCGGCATCGCGCTGGCGTTCGGCTTCACGCTGCTGGCCCTCGCCTATACCCTCGGCCCGATCTCCGGCTGTCACGTCAATCCGGCAGTGACGCTCGGCATGCTCGTCGCGCGTCGCATCGACGGCCGCACCGCCGTCACCTACTGGATCGCGCAGTTCCTCGGCGGCATCGCAGGCGCGGCCCTGCTCTTCCTGCTCGCCAGGCAGGTGCCGGGCCTGAAGACGAGCGAGGCATTCGGCAGCAACGGCTACGACGACCGCTCCGAGGTCGGCATCAACCTGGGCGGCGCCTTCCTCGCGGAAGTGGTCCTGACCTTCCTCCTTGTCTTCGTCGTCCTCGGCGTGACGCACCGGGTGGCGGTGACCGGCTTCGACGGGCTGCCGATCGGCATCGCGCTGGCCGTCATCCACCTGGTCGGCATCCCGCTGACCGGCACCTCGGTCAACCCCGCCCGGAGCCTGGGCCCCGCCCTGTTCGCCGGGGGAGCCGCGCTGTCCCAACTGTGGCTGTTCATCGTGGCCCCCCTGGTGGGCGGCGCCATCGCGGCGCTCGTGCACCACGTGACCCACCCCGTGGGCGAGGAGCGGGTCATCGCCGACAAGGCGTCCGCCGCGTGACCCGGAGCCGCCCGCCCCACTGACCCCGGCCCCAGCGGCCGGCAGGGGAGTCAGGGCAGCTGCGGCACCCGGAACCTGCGCCGGTATTCACCGGGCGTCGTGTTCAGGCGGCGCCGGAACGCCCGTACCAGCGTGTCCACCGTGCCGAAACCGCAGTCGGATGCGATCCGTTCGAGCGTGGCGTCCGAGGACTCCAGGTCGTGGCGTGCCTTCTCCACGCGCACCGACTCGATGTACGCATGCGGGGTGACGCCCAGTTCGGTCTTGAACAGGCGCGTCAGGTGCCGGTCGCTGACATGCGCGTACTCGGCGAGTTCGGTGACGGTCAATGGTCCGGCGATGTGGCGCAGGATGTGGTGGCGCAGGTCCTCGATGCGACGCGTCGTGGACACCTGGGTCAGTGGGACGCTGAACTGGCTCTGCCCGCTGGGGCGTTTGAGGTACATCACCAGCTGGCGGGCCACCCGCAGCGCGACCGCCTCGCCGAGATCGTCGGCGATCAGCGCCAGGGAGAGGTCGAGGCAGGCGCTGATACCGGCCCCGGTCCACACGTTGTCCTCGCGGATGAAGATCGGGTCGGCGTCGACCCGAACCTCCGGGTGATCGGCGGCCAACTGCTGCGCGGTCGACCAGTGCGTGGTCGCCCGCTTGCCGTCCAACAGGCCCGCCGCGGCGAGCAGATGCGCGCCCACGCACACGGAGGTGATCCGGTGCGAGCGCCCGGCGAGGACCTTCACCCACTCGACGAGCCGGGGATCGACGAGCGGGTGTACGCGGCGCTCCTCGTCCACTTCCACGGCGCCGGGGACCAGCAGGGTGTCGATGCTGCGGCGTGCGGCCTCCTCGAAGGTGAGGTCGGGCAGGATGCGTACGCCCGCCCCCGTGGTCACCGGGTCCATGCTCGCGGCGGCGAGCACGACCTGGTAGCCCGCCGCCTCGTCGGTCTCGCGCAGGGCGAGGGAGAACACCTCGGGCGGCCCGGTGACGTCGAGCAGGTCGACGCCCTCGAAGAGCACGATGACGATGAGCCGTCGGGCGGCGGCGTCCGGCACGGAACTCTCCCCGGTCAGCTGAGCGGCGGGCATGTCTGGATCTGCAGGTTACATGTCATTGCCGACGTCCCGACCCGGTCCTAGCGTTAGGGACGCGGCTCGGCGGACCACCGCGAACTGCACCTCTCCCACGCATCACCGAAGGCGGTACACCCATGTCCAGAACGACCCTGCGCGAGCTCAACGGCTTCGACCAGGAGCCCGCGAAGCTGGCCGGCTCGACGCTGATCCTGATCGACTTCCAGAACACCTACACCCAGGGCGTCATGGAGCTCGACGGCTGGGAGAAGTCCCTGGACGCCGCCGCGCAGCTGCTGGCGCGGGCCCGCGAGGCCGGCACCCGCATCGTGCATGTCATCAACGACGGCGGCGAGGGCACCTCGTACGACATCCGCGCCGAGATCGGCAGCATCCACCCCGAGGTCGCACCCCTGGAGGGCGAGCCGGTCGTCGTCAAGCAGGTCCCGAACGCCTTCGTGGGCACCGACCTGGCCACCCACCTCACCGAGGGCCAGGACGTCGTCATCGCGGGCTGGATGACCCACATGTGCGTGGCGTTCACCGCGCAGGGCGCCTTCCTCAACGGCAACCGCCCCACCGTCGTCGCCGAGGCCACCGCGACCCGCTCGCTCCCGGTCGCGGGCACCGACATCGACGCCTCCCAGGTGCACTACAGCGCGCTGGCCACCATCGCCGACCTGTACGGGGTCGTGGTTCCCACCCAGAAGGAGATCGTCTGATGAAGACCACGCTGCTCCGTTCGGCCGCCGCGCTGGGCGCCGCCGCCGTGCTCGCCACGACCATGACCGCCTGCGGCACAAGCTCCGAGGCCGCCACGCGCGCCGACGGCCGCGACCAGCGCCACGAGAAGGACCACGCCAAGGACACCACGACGCTGCGCCGGCTGATGAAGCTGGACGAGACGCCCGCGAAGCTGTCCGACGCGACGCTGGTCCTCGTCGACTACCAGAACGTCTACACCGGCGGCACGATGGAGCTCACCGGCTGGCGCGAGGCGGTCAAGAACACCAAGACCCTCCTGGAGCGGGCCCGCAAGGCGCACACGCCCGTCATCCACATCGTGGAAAAGGGCTACGACCTCAAGTCGAAGGCGGGCCAGATCATCCCGGCCCTCAAACCGGCCAAGGGGGAGACCGTCGTCGAAAAGGCCGTCCCCAACGGCTTCCACGACACCGATCTCGACGCCGAACTCAAGAAGACCGGCCGCAAGAACGTCATCATCTCCGGCTTCATGACCCACATGTGCACCCTCTTCACCACCGAGGGCGCCGTCTACAACGGCTACCACCCGACCGTGATCGGCGACGCCTCGGCCACCCGCCCGCTCCCGGTCAACGGCAACCCCCGCGGCATCCCCGCCCAGCAGGTGCACGAGTCCGCCCTCGCCACGATCCAGGACCGCTTCGGCGTCGTGGTCCCCGAGCAGCGCGACCTCAAGTAGCCTCCACGGCCGGGGTGGTGGAAGCATGCTCCGCGGGTCCGGGTGAGCGTGAGGGTGCCTTTGTGGCGGTGGGCCAGGTCGCGAGCAATGGCGAGGCCCAGGCCGCACCGGGCGGCTCGGCCTCCGCCGACCTCACGGTCAACATCGTCCGCGTTCCCAAGGGCGGTTACATCCTCAGGCTTCGACTGGGTGGCGCAGCCGGAGCTGAGCATCACCAAGAAGGCCACGATCACGGTGGATGCGCGGACCACCAAGCCGGTGGACATCACCGTGCTGGACCCGTACGACAACTTCCGTGGAGTACGACACCCTCGTGGGCGGCAAGGTCAAGCAGCCCGCCACCGGTTGCACCAAGCACTACAAGGCGAGTGAACTGGCCACGGTGAAGACCGGTCTGGGCGCCTCGTCGAGCGGCAAGAAGGGCGTGATCTACGCCTGGGGCGAGCTGCCCGGCAGTACGAGCACCTTTGCGCCCGAGCCGTAAATGCCGTTGCCCTCGCGGTAGATGCCGAGGTTTCAGCCTTCGCCCC
Source organism: Streptomyces sp. NPDC042371 (assembly GCF_056437465.1). Taxonomy (NCBI): domain Bacteria; kingdom Bacillati; phylum Actinomycetota; class Actinomycetes; order Kitasatosporales; family Streptomycetaceae; genus Streptomyces; species Streptomyces sp. NPDC042371. The sequence goes on from NZ_JBWKAP010000021.1 coordinate 30,371, forward strand.
GCCCGCGGTAGACAGGTGCTTGCCCGCGTCCTCGATCCGCTTCGACGCTGCCGTCTACGGCCGACCTGGAAGAAGGTCACCGTCAAGAACGGCAAGATCGCGGTCACGAACCCGGCCAAGGGCAAGGGGGGTCTCGTTCCACGCCAAGATCGCCGGCATGGGCCCGGCACGGCGAGCTCGGAGGTCATGGCAGGCACAGAGGGCGGGCCGGTAGGTCTGGATGCAGCGCGCGTTCCTGCGGGGTGAAGCCCCCGTGTACGGTCCGGCAGATTTTGCGGATGGCCTGGGCAGGGGTGGGCAGTTCGCCTTCCCACAGTTGTGCCGTCCCGTAACCGCCGGCGGCCTGGATGTGGCCGTCCGGGCTGAGTGCCACCGCGTTCAGGGACCCGGTGCGGCTGGTCAGGGTACGGCGGGTCTTGCCCGTCGTGGTGTCCCACAGCCGCAGTGTTCCTGCGTCGTCACCGGTGGCCAGAGTGCGTCCATCGCTGCTGAGTGCCATTGCTTGAACAGGGCTCAGGAGGTCAGTGAGGGTGCGTCGGAGCTTTCCACTGGACGCTTCCCAGAGCCGAACTGTCCTGGGGTCGTTGTACCCGCTGCCGCTGGTGGCCAGGGTGTGGCTGTCCGGGCTGAGCGCCATTGCGGACACGGGCCCGATGTGGCTGGTGCGACGGGCTTTACCTGTCGTGGTGTCCCACGCCCCCAGGGTCCCTGTGTCGGCGACGGCCGTCAGAGTGTTCTCGCCCGGGTTGAACACCATCGTGACCATGGCGTCGTTGGGGAAGCGAAACTTGCGCCGGAGCGTCCCGTTGGTCACGTCCCACAACCGCACCACGTTCCTGTCCACGGTAGCCAGAACGTTCCCCTTGGGGCTGAATACCACCGCGTCCACAACTCCGGTGTGGCCGGTGAGGGCGCGCCGGGTCATGCCGCTCGTGGTATCCCACAAACGCACGGTGTCGCCCTCGCTGACGGCCAGTGTGTCTCCGCCCGGACTGAACGCCACCGCACCTCCAGGCGTGTCAGCGCCGGGAGCGCGCAGGGTGCGCCGGAGCTTGCCGCGGACTGCGTCCCACAGGCGTACCGCATCGTCATCAACGGTGGCCAAGGTGTGCCCGTCGGGGCTGAAGGCCACCGCAGACACCTTCCCAGTGTGCCCTGCAAGAATACGGCGAGGTGCACCCGCCGTGATGTCCCACGTCCGTACGGCCCCCGTGTCGGCGACGGCCGTCAGGGTGGTCCCGCCCTGGCTGAACGCCGCCGTAAGCACGTTGGTGATGTCCAAGGTGCGCAGGGGTGCCCCGCTGGCTACGTCCCACAGCCGCACTTCCTTCTGGTCGACGACGGCCAGAGTGTTCCCGTCGGGGCTGAGGACCACCGTTTCCACAAGCGTTTCGTGGCCGGTGAAGATGCTACGAGTTCTACCAGTCGCGCTGTCCCAAAGCTTCACCTCGTCGTCACCGACGTGGACCAGGGTGCGCCCGTCCTTGCTGAACTCCACATCGGTATAGCCCTCGAAGCGGGCCAAGGTGACGCTGTCCGTCTTCTCGCCAGCCATGTTCCACCGCCGGATCACCTCTTCGCCGCCGCTGTATGCGCCGTTGTCATCGTTGGCGCCGACAGTGATCAGAGTGCGGCCGTCGGGGCTGAACGCCACCGCGAGCAGAGTCTTTGTGTGGTCGCTCAGAGTGCGGCGGAGGGTGCCTGCGGTCGTGTCCCACAGCCGCACCTGTCCTGCCTGGTCGCCAACGGCGAGGGTGTGCTCACTCGGGCTGAAGACCATCGCGGACACGGAGTCACCGTGTCGGGGAAGAGTGCGGCGCACCTCGCCCGTCGCGGTGTCCCGCAGTCGCACCACTGCTCTTTCGTCAACGGTGGCCATGGTCCGCCCGTCCGGACTGAACACGAGTGCATGGGTGGAGGCGGAATTGGCGAGCGTACGGCGGGGTTTGCCCGTTGCCGCGTTCCACAGTCGCACTGCCTTCTTGTCAGCAGTGGCCAAGGTATGCCCGTCCGGACTGAACGCCGCCACGCTCGCGGGGGTGGCGCGGGCGGGCAACTGGTACTGGTGGGCGAGTTCTGCGGCGGCGTACAGGCTGGTGGTTGCCTCGTCGGTCGGGGCGGTGCGGTAGGCGCGAACGGCCAGCAGCGAGGCCCGGTCGGGGTCGTTGGCCAGCAGCGCGGAGGATTGTGCGGCGAGTTGGCGGGAGATGGCGGTTTGCCGCTCGGCCACCGCGCGTGCACGCTGCTGGCCGCTGGCGCGGCTCTGCTGCCAGGCAAGCAGCCCGGCGGTCAGGGCCAGGGCGAGCAGCACCGACACGGCGATGGAGAACCGGCGCAGGCGGCGGGTGGTGCGGACAGTCGCTTGCTGCTCTTGGTCGCGTGCGGTGGCGCTTGCGGCGAGAAAGGCGCGTTCCGGCTCGGTGAGCTCGGGATGGTAATGGGCGTGGGGGAAGTGTTCTTCGGCGCTCGCCAGGCGGGTGCCCCGGAACAGTGCTCCTGGATCCCGGTCGAGTTCGGCCCACGCTGTGGTGGCCTCCGTCAGGCGCCGGTGGGCGCGCAGTCGCTCGCGGTCCTCCTCGATCCAGGCGCTCAGCCGGGGCCAGGCGGTGATCAGCGCCTCGTGGGCGAGGTCGACGGTGGCGTCCTGAAGGACGATCAAGCGGGCGCGGGCCAGCAGGTCGAGCACGGTGTGCGTATCGGTGCACCGGCTCTCTTCCAGTTCACTCACGTTGATGGGGCGGCGGGTGTCCGGCGTGCCCTCGCCAGGAGTGATCAGGCGCAGCAGGATGCGTCGGGCCGTGGCGGCCTGAGCCTCGGAGAGCCGGGTGTGGACGTCCTCAGCTGTGCGGACGATGGCTCCGTGCAGGCCTCCGGCGGTGTCGTAGGCCTCGTGGGTGAGGGTGCGGCCGCGGCGGTGGCGCCAGGTTTCCAGCAGGGCGTGGGAGAGCAGCGGGAGGCTGCCGGGTTCGGTGGCGGCCTCGTCGACCAGGTGTGCGGCCAGTGTGCGTTCCACGGTCAGTCCGGCCGCGGCGGCGGGTTTCACGACGGCCTCGCGCAGCTCACCCCGGGTCATCGGACCGACGGGCAGGCTCGACTCCCCGATGGTCCTGGCGAGTTCGGGGTGTTCGAGGCAGCGGGTGTAGAAGTCGGCGCGTACGCCCAGCACCACGCGCACCCGGCTCCCAGGGCGGCGGGCGGCCAGCAGACGGGTGATGAACTCGCCTCGTTCGGTGGGGTCGTGGCAGAGGGTGAATGCCTCCTCGAACTGGTCAACGACCAGCCACGTGTCCCCCTGTGCCGCTGCGGGAGTCAGGGCATCGGCGTGGGTGCGCAAGGGATGGGCGCCGGGGGTGAGGATGCGGATCGCCGCCGGGCGTGACCCGGTGTCCTTGATGTGGCGCATACGGGGGATGAGCCCGGCCCGCAGGAGGGAGGACTTGCCGCTGCCGGACGGGCCGAAGACCACGGTGACCGGGTGCTGCTGGGCCAACTGCGTCAGGTGGTCGGTCAACTGGTCCCGGCCGAAGAACAGATGCGCGTCGCCGGGCTCGAAGCGGGCCAGGCCCCGGTAGGGCGCCTCGGCGGGGTCCTCGCCGGCGGCCGCGGTCTCGCTCTCCTCACGGGCAGCGTCATGCCAGCGCCGCTCCCAGCCCTGTTCGTCACCTCCACAGGCCTTGACGTAGGCGAGCGTCAGGGCCAGAGAGGGGAGCTTGTCCCCCGCAGCAGCCTGGGACAGCGCGGTGATCGAGTAGCCGGTGCGCGCGGCCAGTGACCGATAGGCAATGCCGCCTGCCTCGTCGCGCAGTTTCCGCAACTCGACCGCGAACCGCGCCACGGGCCCCGCCGCCGGATCGACCGGCTTCTCCCTGCGCCCCACCCTGAATTCCCCCGAGCTCCGGATGATCACTGCAACGTCACGCTACGGGCCCGGTAGAAGCCGGACAAGTTGCCCGTCGGCCATCCCCGGCGGCCCTCATCCCTCCGGGACCGGATTGTTCACCTGCGCTGACCTGGGTGATGAAAAACGCCGCGGTGAGTGAAATCAGTGCCGGGCCGCCCCCGGCACGCCCCCGGGCAGAGCCCCCAAGCCTTACGGAATCCCTGGACGGGGTCCCTGAATGCAAACGAGGAGACGCATGCGTACAGGCAAACGATGGGCGGCAATCACCGCTCTGGCCACGATGGCAGCTTCAGCCGGACTGCTGCTCGGAACGTCCCCGGCCTCGGCCGACACCAACTGCTCGTCCGGCTATCACTGCGTGTTCTACGCGGGTCTCTACGACTCGGCCCGCCACTCGTACTTCAACAACGACACCGACTTCCGCAATGACACCTTCAACGAGCTCACCGGCCGTGTGGGCGGCGGCCAGACCGTGCACAACAACACCTGGTCCTTCAGTAACTCGAGCACCAGCGGTTACGAGAGCCATTACTACACTGGGATCGGCGGCGACTGGGGCGGGCACCTGCTCTGCGTCGAACCCGGCTCCGAAGTCAACTCCGTCCACCCGGACTTGCGGAACAGGGCCAGCTCGCTCCGGTTGCTGAAGAACAGCGGGAACTGCTACTGAGCGAACGCCCCCGCAGATGCCGGGGGTGGCGGCGTGCTACACACCGCTGCCCCCGGCACCATCTCTCATCGCCCCCGACCCCGGACCACGGAGAGAAGATCTGCCATGCCCCCGCTGAAAGTGGGCCGCGGGGTGGGTATCACCGCTCTGGCGCTCGCCCTCCTCGCCCTCACCGGGACCATTGTCTGGGCGTTGCACGACAGCAGGCCGCCGCCCGCCCGACAGTCCGCACAGCAGTCCAGCCCTGCGCCTGCCGTGCTGCGTTCCCGGCTCCCCCTTCATCCCCTGCTGCACGCACCGACCGCGACCTCACGCCGCGTGCACGAGGCCCAACAACGCCTGATTGGCCGCTGCATGACCAAGCGCGGCTTCCGCTACGAGGCGCCTCCCGTCGATGCCCCGGCCTCGGGGGACGTCGGCTCAGGCCCGGCGCAGTTCGGCATCGAGACCCTCAACCCGCCAGACTTCGCCGACCGGCCCGGCACGCAGCCCGCAGAACGACCCCGTGGAAAGGCGTTCGGCCGAGCACTCTACGGAGACCCTCAACGCAGGATCTCCGCCCGCAACAAGGAGATTCGCGTGAGTCGGCCCGCCACGGGCTGCGTGGCGGAGGCCGAGCGACGGCTCCTGGGCGCAGGTGGTCCGCGACGCGCTCTCGTTTTGCAACTGCGGCTCGACCAGGGAGAGCGGGACGCACTACGCACGCTGGGAAGGGATTCCGCGTTCCGCGGAGCGACGGCACGCTGGCGTTCCTGCATGCGGCAGGCAGGATTCACCACCGCGAAAGACCCACAGCTGCTCGCCCAGGCGCTACACCCGGACACTCCCCTCGCCGAACAATCCGCAGCCCGCGCCGACGTGACCTGCAAGCACGCCACCGGCTACCTGGAGCGCGCATACGCCAGGCTCGCCGCGCTGCAACAGCGCTGGCTCGACGCCCACCCCCAGTCGGCGGCCGAATGGCGCTCCCTGCGCCAGCGAGAGGGCGAGGCTGCTGCCAAGGTGCTGAAGGCCGGGTGACGTTTCGGGCGGGCAGCCGCCCGGAAGAACCGTCCAACATCATGCTCCAGGACAGCGGTGAGGCGACGCTCGTCGACTTCGGCAGGGTGAGGACGGATTCTCAGAGGTAGGTGTCGGTGACGTGCCGGGCGACGGCCTCGCCGGTGGCCAGCCCCTGTTCGGCGTCCCAGCGGTAGTGGACGCCGAGGTAGAGGCGGCTGAGGGCGTTCTCGTAGGAGGCGGCCGACAGGGTATTGAAGCGCCGGGTGGCCGTGCCCCCGTCGGTGGTCGCGCTGAACGCGATCGCGTCGGTCGCGAAGTAGGTCTTCAAAACGCCCGCCCAGGCACCGGCGAACGTGGCGTGCCCCGAGATGTAGGAGGGGAAGGCGGGTGTGAAGCTGGACCCGTCCGAGTAGGAGGACAGCGGCCGCCACGCCGGGTCGGGCGTCGTGGCCGGGTTCCCGTCGTTGTCGGCGAGGGTGATCGCGGACACCGGCCGCCACAGGTCGAGCGGCGTGTTGTACTTGGCGTCCCAGGCGGCGACCGCCGCGTCCGCGAGGGCGATCGAGAGCACGGCGAAGAGCTGCGCGTTCTGCGGGGGCGTCAACGTCTTCTTGCGGGCGACGATGCGCGCGTGCTGGTAGAGCTGCGAGGTGGGCTTGTAGGTGCCGTCGAGGTCATTGGCCCAGAACCTGCCGATGTCGCTCTGCTCGGCAGTCCGCACCACCGTCGTCGCCGCCGTACTGGAGTGTCCCCCGAACACCCGCACCTCATGGACCTGTTCGGCGTACTGGCTGCTGCGCAGGAGGTCCTGGTAGGTGGTGAAGCCGCCCGGAGGGCCGGGCTGGAACTGGCCGGGCGTCGACGTACCGAACGGGGTCACCCGGCCCCAGTGCGGCGTCACGGCGGGGCCCGAGCCGGTCTCGCGCCAGGCCCCGGGGACGCCGTCGGGGGTGTAGGCCACCGTGGCCGTCGACCCGTCGTCGGCCCGGGCCTGCACCAGCGCCTGCGCCGCGCCCCGGCCGACGGCGGCACCCTTGTCCTTCTCCGTCGGGGTACTCGTGTCCTGCGACAGGGCGAAGCCGTAGTTCCCGTCGAAGGAGCCGGAGGGGTAGAGCGCGCGCAGCGCGGTGTACGCGGCGGTGGCGATGGCGGCGTTCATCGAGGCGGTGCCGAGGACCGGCTGCTTGGCCAGGTACGGGCGGCCGATGGGTACGACCGAGTTCGCTGCGTCGTACATCGCCAGATGCATGATCGCCGCCGCCCTCGCTGCCGGCCCGGGTGCCCCGCCGGTGTCCTTGACGGCGCCCTCCAGAATCTTGCCCCAGTACAGGACCGGCTCGTAGGGAGCGTCGGCGGCGCGGGCCCGGGGAACGCCTGCCGTCAGCGCGGTGGCGACCCCGGCGGTGAGGCCGAGGAGGACTGAGCGGCGGCGCGGCGTGGCGCCGCCCGGTCTGCCGACAAGGGATCTGGACACAGGAGTACCCCCTCTATGGCTGCTGCGGATCAGACGGATGCTGGCGGCGTGGCGCCGGAACTGTCAACAGCACCTGAGGGCTTGGCCGGTTATCGCGTACGGGGCCCGCGCTCCGTGTTCCTGAGCAAGGCGACGAACTCCCAGCACCCCTCGTCGGGGAGATGACGGAGGAGTTCCGCGAGATGGTCGGCGACTGACCTCGTACCCCAAGGATCCACGCCGGATGGCGCGGCTCGTGGTGTGCCATCTCCGCAGTTGCTTCAGGTGGTCGGGATCGGTCCCAACACGGCGGTCGCGTTGCTCATCGCGGTGGGCGACAACCCGGAACGCCGGGACAGCGAGGCGTCGTTCGCCGCACTGCACCGCATCGTCTTCACCCGCCTACGGGGCGACCCGCGCACGCAGGACTACATCGACTGCAAGGGCGGCATGACCAGCAGGCGAACAGGCCGCCATGCCGTCGAACGGTCCGCGGTGACGGCGCATTTGCAGCTCGTTGCCTGGACACAGCTCCCGATCTACTACGTGTTCGACGGCCTCGGCACATGGTCGCCGTACGACGTACTCGTCGCGGGGCAGAAAGGGCCACACAGCATTGCGGGATCGGGCGCCCCGTACTTTCTGATCTCCACCCGGGGAGCCCGCCGCTTTGACGACCTGTTCGGTACGCAGGATGCCGCCCGGTTGGGCATTGGCTCGTAGTCCTGGTAGTTGCCGCTCAGGCGCCTTCACGCCACTCGAACCAATGAGGATTGAAGGGGTGTGATTGGGCTGCGTCAGGGCAGCCCGGGCGGGGTTCAGGTGCGGGTGACGGGCAAGGTGTGGAAGGTGCGCAGGCTCATGCCCGGTGCGCGTAGGGGCTGGGGGCGGGCGGGACAGGCCGAGGAGGTGCGGGTCGCGGAAGTGGGCGGGGTCGCGGCCTGCGGCGGCCGTGAAGGCGTAGACGAGGGTGTCGGCGGCGAACGGGACTTGGGCGAGTTCGGTGTCGTGGGCTGCGACGCGTACGGCGACCTGTACGGACGAGTCGAACCGGACGATCTCTTCGATCGCGCGGGGCAGGGAGCCCGGGTGGGCGCGGAGCCAGGCGGCCTGCTCGGGGTGGCGTTCCAGGAGCAGCAGCGCCGGGATGCGTGTGTGGAAGGCGGTCGCGGCCTCGGCGACGGTGTCCCGTTGCGCCCTGGTCGCGAAAGGTTCGACCAGGGGGCCGGTCGCGGCGCTGTAGCGCGCGGTCTGTGCCTGTTCGTCGGCGGGCAGGCCGAGGATCTCGCTCATCACGGCGATGGACGGCGATGGGCAGGGCGCGGGCCACGCGCTCGATGAAGTCGGTGCTGCCGTGGCGGGCTTCTGGGAAGGTGCCCACCGGTGTCCGCGAGTACTCCAGGCCGCTTTCAGAGGGCAGTTCGTGGGTTGATGTCCACCGACTGTCATGGCCTCGTGGCCGCGTCACGTGGCGGGCGGCCCTTCTCGGCCTCGCTGGCAGTCTGAGGAGCCGAGAGGAGAAGGACCTTTGCGATGATCTTGGGGCTGATCAGTGTCGTCAAGGGGCGCAGCATGTGGAAGACGCTGACGAACAGCCCATGAATCCTCTGGTCGCTCACCACGAGCCGGAGCAGGCGTTCCTTGTACCAGAGGACCGGTCTCAGACAGAGGGGCAGTGTCCTGCGTCTGTGGTGCTGCCAGATGAGATCGTCGCTGGCGGTCGTCAGCCATTGTGTTCGGACGATGCGGGCGATGTGCCGCTGGAACGGGCGCGCGATGCTGTCGGCGGTGTGCGGCCGCGACTGCCCCGCTCTGGCCAAGTGTTCTCCCAGCAACCGGGCTTCGAGCACGGCGATGGCCATGCCCTGCCCGAAGGCCGGGTTGAAGGCTGCGACGGAGTCACCGATGGCGACGAGCCCTTCGGGCCATCGGCGTAGCCCTGTGTACCGGGTGAGACGGTTCTCGGTGCGCCTGAAGGTGTGGATCTTGCTACCGGGTACGGGGGTGGCTGAGGCGAGCAGCAGGTCGAGGTCGGGATTTCGCAAGCTCGTGGCGAACTGCCGCCAGCCGTCGCGGTCGTTGGGCGGGTGGTCGCCGCCTGCGCCGAAGAGAGTGACGAGCCAGTGGCCGTGTTCCAGACGTGCGGCGAAGCCACCGCGCGGTTGCTTCGGGGCGTGGTACGGCTGGAGCAGCGCGTCGAAGTCCTGCGAGGGCGCCTCCACGGTCGTGGTCGCGTAGACCAGGTCCGCGTCGGTGACCTTCTGTACCGGCCGTGGATGGCCCGCGTGCTCCAGCCAGTTGGGGAGTGGGGAGAAGCGCCCGGACGCGTCCACGACCAGAGCCGTATCAATGGTGCGCCCACCTTCCAGGCGGACGCCGGTCACCCGCGACGCATCGTGGTTCCAGCGCAGCCCCTCGACCCGGCACCGGTCCCTTACGCGCACCGGTGTGTCCGCCTGCACCCGGCGGCGCAACGTCCATTCCAGGAGGTCCCGTGAGAAGGCTTGTACGGGCACGTTCATCGGCGTACGCGGGAGTCGGCACCCGCCCAGGGTCACCGATGTCCGCAGCCCGTAGTCGAACAGGGGCGCCCCGGCCGCGGACAGTTCTTCCTGCAGCCCGGGGAAGAGCCGTTGCAGCCCTTCGGCTCCGCTGACCAGCAGACCGTGCTGGTGCCGGGCCTGCGGGACGCCTCGGCGCGGCGTGGCCGTGGGCGGCAGGGCCTCGGCTTCCAGCACGACGACGTTCGCGAAGTGGTCGGCGAGTACGCGGGCGGCAACCAGTCCCGCGATGCCCGCGCCGATGACTGCTGCCGTTCCGCTGAACCTCGCCTGACGGCGCTTTGGCATGTGTGTGCTCCCGGTCTGGTTCGTGTGCAGCGACGCTGCGGCGGCCCCGGCGGTCTTGCCGGGTCCGTCAGGCGTCATGGGGAGCGTGGATGTGCAGGCGCAGATCGCGGGGGCGGATGACGATGTCCTTCGCGAATCGGACCGGCGCAGTGGTGACGGGGGCCAAGTGCCAGCGGCGGGCGAGGGAGGCCAGGGCCAGCGTGAGTTCGCCCATGCCGAGCGCGTCGCCGATGCATTTGCGGGCGCCCAGGCCGAAGGGGATGAAGGAGCCGGGTACGGAGTGTGCGGTGTGCGGGCTCACCCAGCGGCTGGGATCGAACGTCTGGGGGCGGGGGTGCGCGGAGGGCAGGTGCTGGACGAGGTGGGCGCTGATGATGACGGTGTCCCCGGCGCGCAGGGGGTGGCCGCCCAGTTCGGTGTCGCGGGTGACGGTACGGGTCAGGAACCAGACGGGCGGGTAGTGGCGCAGGGCCTCGGTGACGACGTGACCGGTGAGTTCCAGGCGGGGCAGGCTGGTGTGCGACAGGGGGCCGGGAGGCAGGGTGGCCGCTTCGGTGTGGACGCGGCGTTGGAGCGCGGGGTCCTGGGCGAGGTGGTGTGCGGACCAGGCGAGTGCGTTGCCGGTGGTCTCCATGCCGGCGATGAAGAAGGTGATGACCTGGTCGCTGATCTCCCTGTCGGACAGGGCTTGGCCCTGTGTACCCGCCTGGGTGAGGAGGGTCAGGAAGTCGCCGTGGTCGGTGGTGTGGGAGCGGTGTTCGGCGATGATCCGGCCCAGGGTGGCGCGCAGGCGTCGCTGGGCGCGGGTGTAGCGGCGGTGGGCGGGCAGGGGCAGGCGGGTGTACGCGGTGGGCAGCAGGGCGTGTGAGTTGATGCCGGCGGTGATGGCGGCCATGTCCTCCACCATGGTGGCGACGGTGGCGGCGGCCAGGGTGCCGTCGAAGAGGGTGGCGACGATGGCGCGGGCGGTGAGGGCCTGTGCCTGGGCGGCCATGTCGATGACCTGGTCGTCCTGCCAGAGCTCGATGCTTTCGGTGATCTCGTGGGCCATGAGGTCGAGGTGGGCGGGCAGGCGGTCTTTGTGGAAGGCGGGCTGGAGCAGCCGGCGCTGCTGTCGGTGGTCGGTGTGGGGGCAGCTGAGCAGACCGTTGCCCATGACGTCGCGGATGCGGTCGTAGAGCGGGCCGCCCTTGTCGAAGAGCGCGTCGTCGAGGAGGACCTGCCGGGTCAGGGCCGGGTCGCTGACGAGGGTCGCGGTCAGGGGGCCGAGGCGGAGGCGGGCCACCGGGCCGTGGGCGGGTGCCCGGGTGAGGAAGTCGGCCGGGTTGTTCAGCAGGCGCAGGGCGTGCCCGACCAGGGGCAGTGCGCCGGGCAGCAGGGGCGGGGCGGAGCGGGCGCGGTGGGACCGGGCCGCGTCGGGCGTGTGGGTGTGGGACACGGTTCTCCTGGGTGGGCTGGTGTGGGGAGACGGTGAGCGGCGCGCGTGCTTCAGATCCGCCACCACCAGGCGGCCACCGGGGTGGTGAGCGGCTCGTCGAGGTGGGCGAGACCGGTGGGCCTGGTGATGGCGGTGGGCATGGTGACGTGGGGGGCGATGGCCTGGCCGGGGTCGTTGGGGTCGTTGTACCGGCCACTGGTGAGGTGCCAGAGCAGGCTCCCTGCCACCCAGTCCGTCAGGGCGCGCACGTACCGGGCGAGCCGGGGGGAGCTGTCGGCGGCGGTGCGCTCTGCCAGGTGTTGCATGCGGTGCATGGCGCGGTCGTGCATCGACGCGGCGGCGCGCAGCGCCTGTTGGGGGGAGCAGGCGTGGTGCCGGGCGAGGACGGGCACCAGGTTCATCGCCTCGGGGAAGCCGAAGTGCTGCTCGCGGAACGCTTCCTTGTTGTAGGAAGTGATGTCGTTGTGCCAGGCGATGAGGGCGACACTCAGGTCGTGCAGGGCGTGGACCCGCGGGTCGTGGTACTCCTCGGCGGTCAGGACGTAGTCCTGGGCGATTTCGATGAAAGCCAGTGCGGACAGGGCGGCGCTGCTGCTCTGCCACATCATGAGGTAGTCGTCCAGGCTCGCGGACTGGGGCTGTTGCCGGATGGCGGCTTCCCAGACCAGGCCGGAGAAGTACGCGTCGACTTGGTCGGTCCACCGGTACACCTGGGAGGGGGTGCCCTGCCGGGCGAGGTCGTGCCGGATGTCCAGCAGGGACCTCGCCCACTTGTCCTCGCGCATCAGCGGGGCTTGGGGGGTGTGGAGCATACGGCTCATGCGGGCGAGGTACGGGGCGAGGGTGTCGGGCGTGGTGCCGCCGAGGGTCTCGTCGCACAGGGCGTCGTCGAAGGCGAAGAGCCAGTTGCAGTAGTTGGTGGCGGCCTGGAGGGTGTCGGCGCGGCCGTCGGGGATGCCGAGGCCGACGAAGTCCCCGACCCGGGCCCGGCGGGTGTACTCCCGGTGGGACGCGTCCTTGAAGAGGCCGAACCGCTGCATCCACGCGAGGCTCTCGGCGTCGACGGCCTCGGCGTGCGGGGAACGGCGGGCAGGGAAGGGGCAGTACAGCGCTGGGACCGGGAGCGGGATGTGGACGGTGGTGGTCATCGGCACTCCTTGACGTCGGGCAGGTGTACGGCGGGGCGGGCCGTACGTGCCCGCCCCGGCCGGTTCGTTCAGTGCGTGGTGAGGGTCTGTTCGGGGGACGGGCTGGGGACGCGTGTGCCCGTCGGGGCGGGACGCGGGGAGCGGATCATCATCACGCACAGGGTCAGCGACCACAGGGCGAATCCGACGTAGGACCCGAAGCTGCCCCAGCCCCACGGGGTGAACGGGGTGTCGTCCGTGGTCAGGACGTTGAAGAAGTACGCGAAGTGCGCCACGGCCAGGACGTGGGAGCTCCAGCCGGTCCAGCGGGGCAGCGTGGTGTTCTTCAGGATCAGGCTGCCCGCGGCGAAGGAGAACAGCGCCAGGGGCAGCGACCCGGCGTACCCGAAGGTGACGCACAGGTCATAACTCAGGTGCAGATAGGCGCTGTTGACGGCTGCCGGGCGCTCCGCCGCGACGGGGCCGAGGAGGAAGGCGGCATTGGACATCATCCAGCAGATGCCCACGGACAGTGCGGAGGGGATGAGGAGTTCGGCGTGCAGCGGTGCGCGGGCGGTGCCGGTGAGCCAGCGCTTGAGTCCGGCGGCGAACCAGATGAACAGCAGGCCGAAGGCGATGTCGATCGTGTAGCCGGAGATGGAGGGGTTCTCGGCGAACCAGGTGCCGATGGAGTCCGAGGAGTCGCTCCAGTAGGGGAAGGGGCGGCTCAGTGGGTTGCGGACGAAGGGCAGGGGGACCAGGAAGAGCGCCACCATGGCGATGCCGATCCAGCCGGCCGTCCGCGCCTCGCGGCGTTCGTCGTCGAGAGTGGGCATGGGTGTGCCTTTCCGTTGGGGCGTGGGGCCGCGCCCGGGCGGGGGAGCGACAGGGAAGAGGGGCGGGGCGGGGCTGGGTCAGCGCCGACTGGTCAGCCAGGAATCGGCGGGGACCAGGCCCCTCCAGGGGCGATCGCCCGACGTGGCCAGGGCCGTGATCGCGTCGTCCATGCGCCGCAGCAGGTTCTCGGCGTAGCCGGGTGGGGCGTAGGCCGGGTCGAAGATGACGGCCAGGTCCAGGGCGTCGTCGTTCTCCCGGGCCAGCAGGCCCAGGTCGCAGGGCAGTTGGAAGAGCTGTCCTGTGAAGTCGGTGTCGAGTTGGTCGGTGCGCTCGATGGCGCAGCCGGAAAGGCGCAGCCCGTGGACGGGAGGCAGGAAGTCGTAGAAGACGAACTGGGAGGCGGCGAAGAGTTCCCCGATGTGGGGGTGGGCCGCTGCCAGGGTGAGCAGGGAGGCGCTGTCGTGGCGCAGGGCCTGGTGCAGGTCGTGATCGGCGGCGTGCAGCGCCTGGCGTGCCGTCAGGCCGGGGGAGTCGGGGACGCGGTGGCGTACGGGGACGGCCTGGGCGTACAGGCCCGCGGTGTGGGCGGTGCCTTCGGGGCGGGCGGCGCTGACGGCGATCAGCAGGGTTTCGTCCTGGGCGGTGTCGGCGGCCACGACAGCGGTGAAGAGCGCGTACAGGACGCTGGCCAGGGTGAGTCGCTCGGCACGGGCCAGGGCGCGCAGGGCCGCGGTGGCAGCGGGGGCGACCCGGCGGGTGCGCAGTAGTGAGTCGTGGGGGACGTTGCCGGCGGCCGGATCGGCGGGTGGGACGAGGAGGGTGGGGCGGGCGCCAGTGAGCCGGTCGTCCCAGAAGGCGAGGTCCTGCGGACGGGGCTGTTCCGGTGCGCTGAGCGCACGGTAGTCGGCGTCGGGTACCTGGGGAGCGCGCCCTGTGCGGGCGCCGTCGTACAGGGCGGACAGCTGCTGTTCGACGATGTTGAGGGAGCAGCCGTCGGAGGTCAGGTGGTGCATGCGCAGGCCGAGCACATGGTCGTGCGGTCCCGCGGCGACGAGGGTGGCGGTGAAGACGTGGCCGGTCGCCGGGTCGAGGGGGTCGGCGGCGTGCAGGGCGGCCAGGTGTTCTTCGGGGCTGCCCGGCGAGGCCGGATCGATGGTGTGGTGGCGCAGGGCGCCGGTGCGTGCGGGGCGGACGAGCTGGTGCAGTTGGCCGAGGTCGCCGGTCAGGTGCACTTCGGTGCGCAGTGCGGGCTGCTGGTGCACCAGGTGGTCGACGGCTGCTGACAGTGCGCGGGTGTCGAGGGGGCCGCGGATGCGGTAGTGGCATTCCAGGGCGAAGCGCGGTCCGTGGCTGGGCAGGTGTCCTCCCGCGCGGTCGTCGTTGACCCGCAGGAACTGGTGGGTGGGGCCCGCGGCCAGCCGCACTCCGGCCGGGCCGGGATCCGTGAGGCCCTCGCGCGATCCGGCTCGCGGGCCGGGCAGTACGGCAGGCCCGGAAGCCGTGACCGTGGCGAGGTGGGCGGTCAGGCGGGCTGTGGTGGAGTGCTCAAGCACGGTACGGGAGGGCAGGTGCAGGCCCAGTGCGTCGCCGATCTGAGCTGCGGCCCGTACCGCCGTCAGCGAGTCTCCGCCCAGCTCCACGAAGTCGTCGTCCAGGCCCACCTGGTCAAGTTCCAGGAGGGACGCCAGGATCGCGGCGACGGTCTCCTCCACGGGCAGCACCGGCGCCCGGTAGGGGGTGGCCAGGCGGGGGCGGCGGGTGGAGGGCGCGGGCAGCGCCGCCCGGTCGAGCTTCCCGTTGGCGCCCGTGGGCAGCGCGGCCAGGAACACGTAACGGCTGGGACGTTCGGGCTCAGGCAGGTGCGCGTCGGCCTGACGGCGTAGTGCGGGGAGAAGAGTGTCGGTGGCCTCGGCGAGGACGTGGCGGTGCAGTGGGGTGGAGAGCAGTTCGCCGTCGCAGGAGGGCTGGGGCCACCGGACGGCGGCGGGCGTGCGGGTGCCGGTGTCCGGGGGAGGGGGGCCTGCGGGGAGGAACACCACGTCGTAGGAGCCGTCGCGGTATCCGGCCGCGCGCGACAAGCGTAGCGGCCGTCCCAGCTCGGCTGCCAGGTCTTCCAGGTCGCTGGGGTGCACGGCGTCGGCCTCCGCGCGGGCGGACAGCCTGCGCAGGTCGGCGGCGGTGAGCGTGCCACTGTCGTCGGCGGCGAAGGCGTCGCGTACCGAACAGGCGCCGACGGTGCGGCGGTTGGGCACACGCAGCAGACCCAGCGGGCCCGGTTCGGCCGCCAGCAGGCCGCGGAGCGTGTCCAGAGTGCCGGGCCAGGGCCGCCACTCAGCCACCTCGACGAGGGCTCCGGGCTCGTGGGAGGTGAGGACCGCGTCGAAGCGGAAGTCGTTCATCTCGTTGCGGGCGCGGCCCGAGCGCGGCCTGATCTCGGCATGGGCCGCCCCGCAGCGGGTGAACCAGCGGGGATCGACCAGCAGGTAGGGGTCGAGTGCGACACGGCGCCGCCACTGTTCGCGCAGGACGTCGACGCCCAGGTCGTCGTCGGCGGCCCCCAGGACCACGGAGGCGTGGAAGGCGTCCTGAAGGGTGCGGTCCTTCACGTCCCCGAAGACGGCCCGGCCGCCGGGCGCGCACGCGGCCAGCGATGCGGCCACGGTACGGGCCAGGTGATCGGCACTGTGCAGGTAGGGCACGACGGAGTTGCACAGGACGAGGTCCATACCAGTGTGCTCGGCGGCGCTGGTCGCGTCCCCCTGCCGGAGTTCGACATGGTGCAGCCCGCTGTCGGCCAGCCGCTCGCGCAGTGCGGCCAGGGACTCGGCGAAGGCGTCCACGCCCACGGCGCGCGACGCGGTCCCCGCGAGCCGCGTCAGGATCATGCCCGTACCGCAGCCCAGGTCCAGCAGGGTGTCGGGCAGACCTTGCTCGGTGGCCAGGCGCACCGTGGCCGCGATCCATTCGTCCATCTCCGCGTCCGGCAGCGGCTTGCCGGTGTAGCTGCTGGTCCAGCCGCTGCGCTCGTCGCGGAAATCCAATGCGCCGAAGAGCCGGTCCCAGTTGTCGTGCAGCTGCTGGGCGGCGCCGCGCTCGTCCCACTGCGGGACCACATGGGCGACCAGACGGCCCTGATGGGCGCTCACCGCCACATCCCGGACCCCCCGCACCTCCCGCAGCACACGGGCGACACCGTCCGGCTCCACCCGGAACCCGCGTACCTTCACCTGGGCATCGCTTCGGCCCAGCAGCTCCAGCCTGCCGTGCTCGTCGACGCGGCCGAGGTCACCGGTGCGGTACATCCGCTCCCGCGGGTCCAGCGGGTGCGCGACGAACCGGGCCGCGG
Organism: Streptomyces sp. NPDC042371; assembly: GCF_056437465.1. NCBI lineage: Bacteria > Bacillati > Actinomycetota > Actinomycetes > Kitasatosporales > Streptomycetaceae > Streptomyces > Streptomyces sp. NPDC042371. The sequence continues at coordinate 46,994 of NZ_JBWKAP010000021.1, forward strand.
TCAGCTCCGGGTCCCCGTGGTAACCCTCAGCCAGACCGGCGCCCGTCACGCACACCTCGCCCCTCTCACCGTCCGGCACGGGCTGTCCGTCCGCACCGACCACGAGCACGGGTGTGCCCGGCAGGGCCGTGCCGACCGTTACCGGGTCCCCGGGGCGCAACAAGGCAGCGGTGCACCACACGGCCGCCTCGGTGGGCCCGTAGGCATTGACGAGCTCCACGCCCGGCATCCTGCGGTGGTGCTCGGCGGCCAGCTCACTGGGGCAGGGCTCTCCCCCGACCAGCACCTGCCGCAGCTCCGGTGAGGGACCGTCCAGGTGGGGCAGCAGTGCGCTGTACAGGGAGGGAGTGAGCATGGTGTGGCTGGCCGGTCCCTGCGACAGGTGCGTGGCGAGTTCCTGGAGGGCGTGTTGCGGGTCGGAGGAAGTCAGCAGAACGTGCCCGCCCGCCAGCAGCGTCCACCAGATTCCCAGCAGGGACGCGTCCGTGGTCATCGGCGAGACGGCCGCCATGCACCGGACCGGTTCGGGAAACACCTCGGCATAGGCCCGCATCGTGTGCGCGATCGCGCGGTGCCCGACGGCGACCGGCTTGGGCCTGCCCGATGTGCCGGAGGTATGGATGATGTACGCGACCGCCTCCGGCGAGGGACCGGGCAGCTCCGGGCCGTCCCAAGACCCCTCGATGCTCTGCCGGACCTCCCGGTCGTCCAGATCGATCCTGCTGACGCCGTCGGGCAGACGCTGCCCGGACAGCCCGAGCACCCACCGCGCGCCCACCGCGGCGATCAGATCCCGGAGCCTGCCCGGCGGGTCATCGGCGCATACGGGTACGTGCACCGCTCCCGCCGCGAACACCGCCAGCTGCGCCACCACCGCCCTCACCCCTCGCGGAGCCGCACATGCCACCCGATCGCCCGGGCCGACACCGCTCGCTCGCAGATACCGGGCCCAGCCGCGGGCTTCGTCGACCAGCTGCCCGTAACTCAGGCTCTCCGCAGGGTCGGACACCGCCGTCACCCCCGACTGCTGCGCCGCCCGAGCGCACAGCAGGTCCCACAAGGTGGCACCGGTCGGAGCGCCCGCACGCACCGGGCCGTCGTGCACGTCGGCAATTTCCGTCACATTTCCTCCTGGCAAGCGGAAATTTGTGGATCGCTAAATGAAGGGTGGGTGGGTCGATTTGGGCGCGCTGAATTCGACGGATATTCAATGTTCCGATGAGGCCCTGAAGGGTTGCCGCGCAGGCGCAGAGGGTTTTTCTCGTCCCCGTTCGCGGCGAGAACCTGCCCCAGTCGACGTGTGTGTCAAACACGTGATCGCGAAGAGCTTTCGCTCATTCGGAAGGAGCGCGAGTTGCGTCATGTGCAATCTTTGGATTGCCGGAATTCCGGCTCCGTGGGGTGCCGGCGGGTGCTCTCGGTACGGACGGAGTGAGAACACCCACCGGCCTCCGGCGCACCGTCTGCTGGGGCCGGTGCGGGTGGGGCGGCACCCGGCCGCGTGGGCCGGCCGGGTCAGGTCAGCTCAGGCGTCCGAGGAAGTTGCTGCCCGCCTCGGTCGGGTCGTCGCTGAGCAGGTACTGGGCCCAGCCTTCGTGGAACTCCTCCCGGGAAATCTGGCCGTCATGGTTGGTGTCGAGGCTGTCGCACGTCGCCCGGGACTCCTCGGCGCTTGAGCCCAGGGCCTCCAGATAACGCTGGAAGTCGGCCGCTGGTACGAAGCCGTCGTCGTCCTCGTCGATGGTGGCGAACTCCGCGTCCAGCACCGCCCGGCAACCCGAGACGATCCGCTCCCGTCGGCCCAGAGTGTCGGACATGGCGGCCTTGAACTCCTCGCGCGTGATCGCACCGTCCCCATCGGCGTCGGCCACCGCCACGAGCTGGTCCCACGCCTCCCGGTAGGCGGTGAACAGGGCGTCGGCCTTGGTGGATCCCTCGGTCACGTACCCCGCGCGGATCAGATCCTGGCCCATGCGCTCGAAGTCGGCATACTCCAGGACCCCGTTTCCGTCGGCATCGAGCCGGTCGAAGATGAGGTCGTACTTCCGCTCGATCAGGGCTGTGGTCATGGTGGTACTCCTTTGCGTGTAGCGGGACGACCGGAACCCTGCGCAGTTCGGCATGGTCCTAGTGATGGTCTCGCTGCCTTTGCCTCAAAAGGGGGACAAGGCGTGCGCCAAATGGGTAGAGGTGCGCGAATCTGCATGGTCTGGGCGGTGGTGGCCGCGTCACCGGTTATCATCACCGCCCGCCAATGCGGGCCGGTGGCGGGCGCGGCGGGTGGGAATTGGAGCGCGGGGAGCGAATGCCGGCCGAGTGCGAGTGAAGAAGACACTGACGGCCTCGCAGATCTCGTGGTGAACGATCACCAGCAGATCAGCCGGGACCGGCGGCCTGGCTCAGCACAGCTCAGCGGCCGACACCGTCCGTGAAATCGACGCCCGAGTGACGTCGTGGTGGCGGGACGATGGCCGGATCCTGAAGGCTCCTCGTGCTGGTCTGGGGAGTGCGCCAAGAGACCTTGCGTAGCGACCATGGCGCACGCAACGCACATCGACCGCGGGCCCGAGCCACTCTGAGTGCTTTGCTGGCCTGCGGTTTCCTTCCGCACGTTTTTGTTGCACATGCTTTGCGATGACGCACCATGTGAAGTGTGAGGCGAACTCACGATCCGGCTGGCCTGAGTGTCTGCCCCCCCCACAGTGTCGACTGCTGGCCGGGGATGGTGTGTTGCCGGTGCCGGTGCCGGGCTGGCGGGGTGTGTCCGGATAGGGGCCTGCCGGTTGTTATGGCGTCTTCACGATTCTGACCACCTGCCGCGGCCCGGTACCGGCAACGCGATGCGCCATCGGACCGGAAGGGGGAACCGGCATTTCCAGGTTGTAGATGCACATCGATCATGTCGAGTACGTCGCCTGCTCCATAGGCCCGTCGTCGTCATGGAGGGGGCTGGTGGGCCCGGGGTACCGATGTCGCTGGGTGTCCTCCACGATGGACTGTGCTTGCCGCCGACGCTTTCCCGCCGCGGTCAGCGGCTTTCCGCGATCCGCGAAGTGAGCCACGAAGTGTTGATCCGCGAGGTGACCCGAAAGGACTTCCACCTGGTCAAACAGCTACCGTCAGGACCCCGCTCATAGGGGCGGTCGTGACTGATGAGAGGGTCGGGCGGGTGAGCGAGACACCGAAGAACACCCTGCAGTACCGCTTCGACGGGCCGGAGGACGCCCCAGTCCTGATCCTGGGTGCCTCTCTCGGTACCACATGGCACAGGTGGGCAGAAGCGTCTTCTGGCGTCTACGTGGTCTAGATCGGGTGCCGTTCACGCAGGTGGAGCCTTTGTGGTCCAGGTGCGTCGACGGTATTGGTGACACGAACGTGACACGTGATCCTCCATCCGATCGGCGAAAGCCATACCTTGACCTCCGGGCATACGACAGGCTGGTGCGGCACACATCCGGCATCCCTAGCCAGGAGCTCACGAGCATGTCCCCGAGCGTTGCAGCAGATGACGAGGTTCCTCTTCCAACGGCACGCGATGTTCCACTCGTCCCCTGGCAGGCATGGACGTACCGCTGTGGCAGGCAGCGACCGGCTCAGTGCTCCACCTGTCGGCGGAGTGCGGGGCGTTCCGAGTCTCTGCGCAGCGGGCTGGTGTCAGCCTGCGTGTACCGGACCGCGGCAGCATGGCCGACGTTCCGGAGCCCGGCGGCTGTCGGCGTTGTCCCAGCCCGTTCCCTGACTACTACACGCAGGCCCGCCGTCTGATCTCACGTATGGAAGCGCTGCGCGCGCTGGCCGATCGGCTCGACTCCGGACATGACCTGGAGACATACTGCGACGTTCTCGTATTCTGCATGCACGGCCCGGGAGGCAGCGACTCCAAGGACGCCCACCGTCTGCTGCGCAAGCCGCTCCTGGCACTGGACGCCGCCCGGGAGCGGTTGGCGGAACGCCATGTTGACGCGTACCAAGACGGGGAGTCCAGGGAGGAGCTACTGCTGATCGGAACGGCCGCGCTCCTCGACTCCGACTTCCGTCGCCGTCGGCCTGGGAAGTTCCGGCTCCCCTGGCAGGAGATGTGGGAGGAGATCTGCGAGGAAGCCCTGGCCGCACAAGAGCTGAAGGACATCTCATCGGGCCCGGCCCGCTATGACTACCAGTACGGATTCGACCGATGGTGTGACGGATGGCTCCGGGCCCTCATGCGTCTCGCCCCTGCCGAGCAGCACGACCACACCTCGCCTGTCGCGGCGCGATGGGCCCGCGCTCGCGATGCGGAGAGCGATAGCGGCGCTGGGCAACCAGGTGCCCGGCGCCGCTTTGACTCACGGTCGCCGACGTCTACATTCCCCTTCTTGCTGCACCTTCATCTCCTTCGCGCTGACCCGCCTCCCCTATGTCACCAGGGCAAGGCGAGGCGATCGCGACGTCCCCCGATAGCTCTCGCTAGCGTGCGATCCCTTCATTGCAGCGTTGATCTCATCCGCTGCCTGTCGGCTGCTCCCCCTGTCCAGCATCGACGAGCTGAAGGCCCAAGGGTGTTCTCGCCGCCCTCCCTTGAGGTGAATGACCAGTCCACTGTTCCCCTCGGCACGCGCGATGTCTCGCAGTGCGACGTCTGCCCGAGACAAGGGGTTGAGGATCGTGATCCGGTCGGCCGAGACGACAACACACGGAGCTACCATCGCGCGCCAAGCAAGGAGGCCCATCAAGCCCCCGGCCAGACCCCCACGAATAGGTCCTCAAGGAAGCGGTGGATTATCCATCGCATACGCGAGGTACACCATGTAACCGTTTTTCAACTCCATGTTCCGTAGATGCCCGTCGCTGCTAGAAGCATCAGAACAGGCAGCGGAAGAAACAGAAGGTCTGCCCAGGTGAAGTCAGGCGTTCGGATTACCTGTGGCGTCTCGGCCGATGTTCCAGGGCGAGCAGATTTCGCTCTGCGCATCTTACTGGCGGCTGATGCCGCCTGTCCTCTGTCCAGCAAGGACCGAGAGAACGCGAACACCGGGATGTCGTCCCCGTGGATGGTCTCGATCCTCATTCCATCGTCAAGATTGATGCGCTTGACGGCTGCGCCGGGAACCACGCAACGGTCCCAGAAGCCGATGACCAAGAGAGCGTCTGAATACACGGTGACGTGAGGACGTACTACGGCTCGCCACATGAGCCGTAGTACTGCCACGAGGAGCGCAGCGAAGGCAGGTAGATCACCCGGGTTGTTCTTGTCCCAGCCCAAGGCAATCGCCCAGCCGCCGCCGAGCAATGTCGCGGTGATCACGATCATTCCACCGATGGGGCCGCTCTTGCGACGCAGCGTGGTCAGAGGGGTTCCCGACGGCCGACGAGCAGGTTTCCAGTTGCCGATCATCCACAGGCTCCTTGCCCACCGCTGAATCCGCCTGCGCCGCAACCGGCCCAGCCCATGCCTCCATTGAGGCCCATGTTGCGGCCTGTTTGGCCCCAGTCCAGTGCGCCCTTAGGTGCAGACGGCCTCGTCGTTCCACGCCACAGTGGGGCCCGCGGACCGGAAGGACCGCGCGTGAAGACGCTTCCTCGCCAGCTACCTGCGAGGTATCTACCTGCACCCGCACCAGCACCGAGCCAGAGCGACTGTGTACCGAGTTTGCGCCAGCTGAACTTATTGTTGGCGTAGTCGGCGCCATTATCCGCCGCGATGAGGACGCCGCCGGCCACCGCACACCACCCCGCGCTAGCCGCTACACAGACGCCAAACGCTGCTCCCTGTGCGTATCCGCGCCAGTGCTCGCGGACGTGACTGACAACCTTTCCGCCGGTCTTGTTCCACGCCTTCTTGTACCAGGGCTGGGACGCCTTCTTGACCTGGTCCGCCTTGCGCCGTTGTTCGTCCGCGCGCTTGTGGGCGGCACGTGCGGCGGCATCGGCGCGTGCCCTGGCCTTCTGGGCTTCGTAGGCTCGGCTGCTGGATTTGTTATAGGCGGAGTAGGAGAAGCTTGAGCGGCTGCGTTCCGCACGTGAGTGCTTGCTGTATGCCCGTCCGAAGGGGGTTCGGGTCCAGGCGATGTACCGGCGCACCGTCTTCACCACGTACTTGACGGCTTTCACCATCTTCATCAGGCCGAAGAAGAACTTGCCGTCAGGATCGGCGTGGATGACCGGGTTGTTGTTGCCATACGTGTAGCCGTGCATCTGCTGCGGATCAGCCGTGTCGATGATGGGGTCGACCGAGATGAACCTGCCGAGTGTGGGGTCGTATTCGCGGGCCCCGAGGTGGGTGAGGCCGGTGTTGTCGATCGTGCCGCCGACGAAGCCGCGGTTGCCGGGCCAGTTGACGTTCTGCAGGCCGCGGGGGTTGCCGAAGATGTCCATCTTGCGGCGGGTCACCGCCTGGCCCGCGGCGAGGAGGACAGCTGCCGTGGCGGTGCCGGTGTGGTCGTTGAGGAGGATGCTGGTCTGGTTGCTCGCCTTGACTGCGACCGTTTCGTCGCCCGCCGCGTAGTAGCGGGTCGATGACTTCGTGCCGTTGGCCTCGGCGGTCAGTTCGTTGCCGCCCGGCAGGTAGAGCGTGTTGCGTGCCGGTGTTTTGGCCAGCAGGCGGTTGCCGTCCGCGTCGTAGACGTAGCCCGTCTTCTGGCCCGCCTTGGTCGCCGTCTCCAGGTGGCCTTCCTCGTCCCAGGTCATGTCCTGGGCGGTGCCGCCGACGGTGCGCTTGGTCGTGTTGCCGGTCTTGTCGTACGCGTAGGAGTCAGTGGTCTTGGTCGAGGTCTTCTTGCCCGCTTCCTCCGTGTCGATCCCGGTCAGCTGGCGCTTGGTCGCGCCGTTCTGGCCGTAGTGGTAGGTGCGGGTCATGTCGTTGGCCGCCAGGACGCTGCCTTCGACCTTGTGCTGGGCTTCGGTCTGACGGTTGCCGATGGCGTCGTAGGTGTAGGAGTGCCAGTAGGCGTCGGGACCGCCGACCTTGGGCTTCTCGCCGCCCGCACCGCCGTCTGCGTCTGGCCTGGCTTTGCAACTGTCTGTCGCGGTCCAGGCGTTGGTGATGCGGCGCAGTGCGTCGGTGCTGAAGCACTGGGTGTCGGTCGAGCGTTCTTCGTCCTGGCCGGAGGTGGTGTTGAGGCGGGTGATGTTGCCAGCGAGGTCGAAGGTGTAGTGGATGTCGTCGATGCGCGACGGCCCGGTCTCGCGGTCGGTGGTGGTGCGGGCCACGTTGCCCGTGTGCTCGTCGTACTCGTTCGTCTGCCACACCTTCTGGCCCTTGCGCCCGTACTCGGTGCGCAGGACGTGGCCATACGGGTCGTAGGTGCGGTTGTTGATGAGGACCGAGGCGGTCGTGCCTGCGCCTACCAGCTGGTCCTGGGGGCCGTAACGGTAGGTGAGGTTCTCGGATATCTGGCCGGGCAGGGCGGGTTGGCGGTTCCAGTCCTGCAGGCCGGTCTGCGCGTTGTACCCGGAGGTGAAGGCGTACGTGCCGGCCAGGGTGCCCTCGCGGGCGGGGACGGTGACCTTGGTGCCGGTCGGCTGGTAGCGGTCGTTGAGTGCGGTGATCTCGTTGGTGTAGTCCTGGCCACCCTCGTGGCGGACCGACTTCGTCAACTGGCCCTTCGCCAGGGTGTCGTAGGTCCAGGTGGCCCGGGTCGTGTCGCCCTGCTTGAGGGTCGTCTTGCGGCCCAGTGCGTCGTAGCCCGTCGTCAGGACCTTGCCGGCGGCGTCGGTGACGGTCGTGGGGCGGTCGAGGCTGTCGTAGGCGGTGGTGTAGGTGCCCTTGTCCGGGTCGTCGACCTTGACCGCGCGGTCACGGTGGTCGTAGTGATACGTCCACTTCGCGCCGGTCGGGTCGGTGACCGTCTTCTGCTTGCCCGACGGCGTGTACGTGTACTTCGTCGACTGGGACTTGGTGCGCTCCGCGTTCGTGTACTGGATCAGCTCCGCGGTCTGGTCGCGTACGTCGGTCACGGTAGTGGTGGCGGTGTCTCCCTTGGGCGGGATCACCGTCACGCGGTCGCCGCCGTACTGGGTCGTCGTGCGCGAGACCTCGTCCCCGTACTTCTCCTTGATCTGCGCCGTGGGCCGGCCCGCGCCGTCGTAGGTCGTGCGGGTCGCCTTCGGGGTCTTGGTGTCGTCGCCCGTCACCAGTTCGCCGGACGGGTCCCCGTTGGCGTAGTAGCCGTCGTAGGACTTCCACGCCAGGCCGCGGGAGTCGTAGAGCTTCTCGGCGATGATCCGGCCCTGGCCGGTCGCCGCGGGTGTCTGAACCTCACGTTCGCGGCCCAGACCGTCGGCGAAGGCGTAGTCGGCCCGGTAACTTCCGTTGCGCTGCAGCGCCTTGGTCTCGGTTACGTTCGGGCCGGTCTTGGTCACTGTGTAGGCGAACTGCCGGCTCGGGGCGTCGGCGTGGTCCTTCTTGGGCCAGCCCGGCTCCCACACCTTCGCGGTGCGGCCGAGACCGTCCAGGACGGCGTCGGTGCGCTTGCCGTTCGCGTCGACCGACGCCACCAGCGCACCGCGGCCCGGGTCGTTCTGCGCGGTCTCGGTGTGGCCGAGCGGGTTGGTGGTCACCTTCTTGGTCGCCGCATACAGGGTCGAGGGAGTGTACGCGGTGGTGGTCTTCTGATCGGCGGCGTCGAGGGTCTCGGTGACGCGACCGTGCTGGTCCACCTTGTTCCGCTCCACCGTGACGAATCCGGTTCCGGCGGCGTTCTGTTCGTCGACCCGGGTGACGTCACCCTTGTCCGGGGCGGCCCCCAGGGCCTTGTCGTCGAAGTAGGTGCGCGTGTCGGAGATCAGGTCGTCGGGGAGTTTGGGGTCGATGCCGCACGCCTTGGCCACGGTCTTGGCCGCGGAGCTGAACTCCAGCATGTTCTTGGCCGTGTTGCGGGCGTAGTTGGTGAACGTGCAGGTCTCGTCACCGGACTTGGCGGTGTCGCCCAGGTCGGACTCGCGAGAGAGCATGCCGTAGGAGTCGAAGGTCCGCTCGACCTTGGTGCGCTGCCAGTCCGTGCCGACTTGGGTGCGCCCGGCCTCGATCCGGGCCTCCTGGACGTGGAACGCCTCAAGGTCCGGCAGGCCGTCGCCGCGCTTGTGGGTGGCCGTCGCGGCCGACTTCCACGGGGTGGAGGCGGACGCTTCGATGATCTTGCTGTCGTTGAGCGTGGCCTCGTCCCGGGTCATCCCGGCGAAGGCGGGGTGATCGTCGACCTCGTTACCCTCGCTGTCGGCGACCTTCGCGCCGGGGATGCCGCGGAAGTAGCGGGCCTCGCTGACCTGCTTGGCTCCGTCGCTGCCGTTGCCGACCGAGGTCTTCACCCGGGCATAGCCGCGGAAGCCGGAGTGGGTGCGGTACTTGGCCTCGGTGAAGGCGTCGTCGCTCTTGGCCCAGGCCACGCCACCGGTGTAGGTGTAGTCGGTCTGCTTCGCGATGGCTCCGCCGACCTTGTCCTCCTCGCGGACCTGGGTGACGGCGTAGGTGTGGAACCAGTCCTTGACCGGCTTGTAGTCGGCGCCGGGGGAGTCCGGTGAGGACCAGTACACCGGGTAGCAGCGCTTGGTGTTGCCCTGCTCGGACGGCAGGCTGCCGCGCGTGCACTCGGGGTCGCTGTAGGTGGCGGCGATGGTGCCGCCCATCTCGTTGTGGATCGCCTGTACCCGGTAGCGGATCAGCGGAGGAATACCGTCGCCGGTCGCATCCACCCGGTTGGCGAGCTGCTTGCCGATGAACGTGATCGGCGGCAGCGCTGTGGCCGTGCCACCGGTGTAGCCGGTTCGCTTGATCGACTTCAGCCACAGGGCAGGCGACGAACCATCCCCTGTGGAGGGGAAGCTGTGGCCGAAGGCCCAGGTGTCGACTTTCTGGTACGTGTTCCCGACGCGGACCTCACTGGTGATGGACGCGATGCGCTTACGCGACCAGAACGAAGGGCTGTAGCGGTTCTTGCACTCGATACCGGGCGCGCAGTACTGGTCGAACGGCACGTCCGGCCAGTGCTTGGCGTTGGCGGCGGTGAACTTGTCGGCCGCGCAGTCGAACGAGCCGGACTTCACACACCGCTCCGCCGCCCTGAAGGTGACCTTCGCCGCGGGAGCGCCGGTGTAGAGGTTGTTGGAGCGCAGCCCGTACTCGATGCGCTTGAGGTAGCCGCCGCGCGTGTACGGGGTCGCCGTCGACTTGCCGGTGGAGAGCTGGACGTGGCGGCCGTAGTGGTTCTGTTCCTTGGACCAGTAGTAGGCCATGGCGTCGCCGTGCGGGTTCACCACGTAGTCCAGGTTCCAGCGCCACGCCTGCTGGCACCACGCGGAGGCGAAGTCGGCCTTGTGGCAGGGCTCGCCGGAGTGGTTGCCGAACACCGGCACCGTCCAGGTCGAACCGGTCGTCTCCTTGCCGTCGGCGTGGCCGGGCAGCTTGTGGCGGCCGAAGAAGTACTGCACACCGGCGGTGTCGGTGACCTTCCAGTACTCGCCGTCATTGTCGCCATTGCCGAGGGAGGCGTCCTTGAGGTGTTCGACCTTGCTGCCGTCGTCCTGCTTGAGCTTCCAGGCGCTGGTCTTGTCGTCCTTCACCAGTTCGTTGGTGGAGCCGCCCAGTGAGAGAACGGCGTTGTCTCCGGCCCAGCAGAGGTCGCCGTTCTTGGCCTTGTTCGTGCCGCCCGTCATGTCGGCGCTGCATGCCTTGTAGCGGCGCTCGATGAAGCCGGGCTCCAGGGTGAAGCCGTCACCGACGTTGTTGGCCTGGTTGTTGGTGGCCGCGGTGCGTCCATCCACGGCGGACGAGTTGTAGGCCAGTGACAGCTCTGGGCCCAAGTCGCCTGCAGCGTTGGGGGTTTCGAGGTCGTAGGACCAGGTGAAGGCGCCCGAGGAATCGCCGGCCTGCCAGTTGCCTGAGGGCGACAGCGAGGTCGCTTTATAGTCGCCGCTGGAGCCCGCCGGCTTCGAGGTCACGGCGAAGAGGGACCGGGCCTTGAGGGGCTTGGACGCCGACTGTTCGGACGCCGACTGTTCGGGTGTCGGCGGTTCGGACGCCGACTGCTTCTGCGGCGGCTCTGCCTTGCCCGGCTCCTTGTCCATCTCCGAGGCAGAGTCGCCCTCAAGGGCTACCCGGGCCGTCAGCTGGGACTTGTCGTCGTCGTTGTCGACTGCCTTGAGCGGGGTTGGTGTGCAGTCACCGTTGCCCTTGCCCTTGCTCCCGTCCTTGTCCTTGTCCTTGTCTTTGCTGGTCTTGGACAGGGCGCACTCGGGCAGCTCCACGAGCGTCAGGCGGGAGGCCCAATCACCGCCCATGGCATTGCGGAACTCGCTGTAATCGATGGACAATTGGGCGTGGCCGCCTGTGGAATCGACGGCCATAACCAGTCCGTCGATTCCGGCCCGTTCGGCGGCATTTCGATCCAAGACCTCGACGCCGACCTCGCCTGCCACGGGATTCGCATTCTCGGCGCTGCGTGGGGTGGGGGTCTTCGATACGCGGACCGGAAGCGCACCGGCCTTCAGGCTGACTTCACGCTTGTCAGTCATGTTTGCCTTGGCATTGCCAGGCTTGGGCCAGGCTGCGTCAGGGATGGACTTCCATTCCTTGCCCGCCGTCTCATCCTTGGCGACCCCTGACGCCGCCGCCTTCGCTGTGTCGCCCACCTTTGTCACCGGCACCGGCGGAGTCTTCTGCAGATCCGGCAGCGCCAGCGGAGAGAAGGCCAGGGCTTCAGCAGAAACCAGCCCCACCAGGAGAGTTGCTGCGGTGAACGACGTGACCGTTCGTACCGCGCCCCGACGCCACCATGCCCGTCTTGAGGGCTTGACTGTCGAGGACGCGCCTGGTGGCTCGTCGACTTCCCCGCGGACAGCAGTACGTGACACGGCGCAGACCTCTCCCCAAGGCGTAATCAGATAAACCGCGCCGACATTACACAAGCTTTACCTAGGTGCTTGACCGATTCTAAGAGAGTTCTTACCTGTGAGGACTATCGCCTGCCAGGAAGTTACCAAAGTCCTGAAAGTTAAGGACCAAAGTCACTTTTAGCATCCGAACCACGATGCGGGGAATTGGATGTGACGGGTGTACGGGTGTGGGGTACGTTCCGCTGTGCTGATCCCAGGCATCACGCCCTGGTCGAATTTCTGTGAAGGGACCCCTGTTGAGAACAGGCCGTCAACCCCGAAACTCCCGGCGTACGTTGCCTCGTATATCGTTGGCCTGCGCTCTGGCCACGGCCCTCGCCATTCCGGTTCTGGCCGTGTCGCAAGCTTCCGCGGAGCCCGGGCCAACCAGCCAGGAGCAGGCGAGGCAGGCAACCGGCGCGGAACCGGAGACGGCCGCATCGCACAAGGCCGCACAGACAGGCGAACGGGTCGAAGTGCTCGCCCACCGCACCCAGTTCGACACGGTCTACGCCAACCCCGATGGCACCTTCACGGAGGAGACGGCGGCGGCGCCGGTCCGCGTGAAGCAGGACAACTCTCTGGTCGACGTCGACACCACCCTGCGTCCGCGGGACGGCGCGGTCCGTCCGAAGGCAGTCGACGTCGGCCTGGAGTTCTCCTCCGGCGGCGACGCGCCGTTGGTGACGATCACCCGCAACGATCGTTCCCTGACAGTCGATTGGCCGGGCCAGCTGCCCACCCCTCGCCTGGAGGGTGACACCGCCGTCTACCCGGAGGTGGCGCCGGGCATCGACCTGCGCATGCAGGCGGGCGTGGACGGCTATCAGCAACTGCTCGTGGTCAAGACCCGCGAGGCCGCCGACAACCCCCTGCTCAAGCAGGTCCGCTACGGTCTCGATGCCGACGGGGTGAGCGTCAGCACCGATCAGGCTGGCAACCTCACCGCGGTCAACCCCGCCGGGCAGGAGGTTTTCACCGCCCCGGCGCCCGAGATGTGGGACTCGGCCGGTGTCCCCGACACACAGCTGTCCACGGCCAAGACCAAGGCCGCCATGACCAAGGACGTCGCCGCCCTGCTGAACGAGCAGGCGGACAAGCCCGCCACGCGCAGCGAGGACGTCTTCGAGCCCCGCTACGGCGCCACCACCACCCGTATGCCCCTCAAAGCGGGCAGCGATGAACTGGTAGTGACGCCGGATCAGAAGGTGCTGTCCGACCCGGACACCGTCTTCCCCGTCTACATCGACCCGACCGTATCCAGCCCCCGCCTGGGCTGGACCGCGGTCAGCAAGAAGCACCCCAGCACCTCGTACTGGAACCACTCCTCCAAGGTCGCCCGGGTCGGCCACGAGTCGGAGACCAGCGGCACCTGGCGCTCCTTCGTCCAGTTCGACCCGCGCAAGCTGCACGGCAAGCAGATCACCAAGTCCACCCTGCGCATCAAGAACACGCACTCCTGGTCCTGCACCAAGAAGCCCGTCGAGGCATGGCTGACCGGGGAGATCTCCTCGGCCACGACGTGGAACAAGCAGCCCAGTTGGTGGAAGAAGTACGCCACGGTCACCGACGCCAAGGGCTGGTCGTCCTCGTGCCCGGCCGGGAACCTGGAGTTCAACGTCAAGGGCGCCACCACGGACGCCGCGGCCAAGAAGTGGAAGAAGATCTCCTTCGGGCTGCGCGCCAGCGAGAGCGACGTGCACGCGTGGAAGAAGTTCGACGCCTCCACCGCCGTGCTGTCCACCGAGTACAACTCGGTGCCGAACAAGCCCTCGAACCTGGACACGGTGCCCAGCACCCGAGTCAACAACACCTGCGGTGACAAGGGCACCTATGTCACCGTCGGCAACACCGACGTACAGCTGACCGCGAAGGTCTCCGACCCCGACGGCGGCAGCGTGACCGCACGCTTCCATCTGTGGCCCACCGGCAAGCACGACACCAGCCCTGGCATCGTCGTCAACCGCGACGTGAAGGTCACCTCCGGCAACGTCGCCCGCACTACCGTCTCCAAAGCCCTGCTCACCCAGCACCTCGGCGCTGCGAAAGGCAGCTACTCGTGGAAGGTGCAGGCCCGTGACGGCAAGGCCAACTCCGCCTGGAACCCCACCCAGGGTGCGCCCGGCTGCCGCTTCGCTTTCGACCCGAACCGGCCCAGCAACCCGCCCAGTATCACCTCCACCCAGTTCCCCGACGGACAGGACGGCTGGCCCGAGAACACCTCCCCCGCCCGCACCGAGGGCACCTTCACGCTGTCCTCCGCAGGCATCAAGGACGTCGTCAAGTACGAGTACTGGACCGACTGGGATCCCAAGGTCCGCTCCGTTAACACGCCTTCCGCAGGCGGCAGTACGAAGGTCAAGCTCACCCCGCCCTCGACCGGCCCCCAGCGCATCTTCGCCCGCTCCCTGGACAGGGCGAACAACAAGTCCGACACCCGCACCTACCTCTTCTACGCCAACCCCACCGGCAAGACCGATGAGCCCGGCGACCTCAACGGCGACGGCAACCCCGACCTGCTCGCCCTGCGCGACACCGGACAGCTGCGCATGTACGCGGGACAGGGCAATGGCCACATCGGCACCACCAGCGACGCCAGCACCCAGAACTTCACCGGCTCCCTGATCACCCGACGCGGCGACTGGACCGAGGACGGCTACGAAGACCTCATCACCACCACTGGTGCCAAGGGCAGCCGACAACTGCACGTTCACCCCAACAACGGCTTCGGCTACGCCTGCACCAGTTACGGCGAGGAGGCGAACGGCTCCGCGTGCGGCGACGGACGTCGGGACCTGAGCCTGTACGACCCGGCCAATGACCACTTCAAGAACGCCGACCAGATCCTGGCCATCGGCGACGTCGACGGCCCCACCGACCTGGACGGCAACGGCAAGATCGACGAATGGGACCTGCCCTCCTTCCCCGACCTGCTGGTCAAGGAAGGCAACCACCTGTGGCTCTACTTCGGCCATGCCACGGGCTACCTCGACGAATACGCCGAACCCGTCCTCGTCGGCGACGGCGGCTGGTCCGGATACGACCTCGCCGCCCCCGGCGACGTCACCAAGAACAACCACGTCGACCTGCTCGCACGTAAGCGCAGCACCGGCGAGCTGTTCACCTACGAAGGCACCGGCCCGGACGGCGAAGGGTTCGGCTCCGGGGCACGCAAGCTGACCGCCACCGGCTTCACCCCCGCCGCCCGCCCCCTGCTCACCTCGGCCACGGACGCCGACAACGACGGCGTTCCTGACCTGTGGGCCACCACGAACGACACCAGCCAGGGGCTGCACTTCTACCCACGCCTGACGGCCGGTGGCCTCGGTGCTCCGGCCACGATCGGCACGGGCGGCTGGGACAAGATGACCGCCCTCGGCTGACGCCCGCGGACTACGGTCTGCCTCTGCCGTCCGCGGTACGACGCTCAACTCGCATGACGAGTGGGGAGGCCCCGCGATGGGCCTCCCCACCTCCTCGAACTGCGCGCCGCCACGCCCTCGTATCCCGCATCTTGCCGCGCGCACCCTAGTACCACCTCGACTCAGGACTTCACCCCGTGCACCACCGTCCCCACTCCCGCCACCGTCGCCTCCGCCCCCGTCCGGGTGGCCACCGCCTCACCCGCACCTGGCGCCCCACCGCCTGCGCCCTCGTCCTGGCCGCCACCCTCGCCTCAGCCACCGGCGCCGTAACGGCCCCCACCGCCGACGCAGACGAGACCCCCGCCGGGGACGCATCGGACCAGGCCGAACCCCGCCGCCCTTACATCACTGAACTGCCCCCGCTCAACGGACAATCCGGAAGCAGTGGGCCGGGGAACGATGCCTCGGCCGGAATCCCGGCCGTCGCTCTCGACGCGTACAAGAACGCAGCCGAGATCCTGGATACCATCCAGCCCTCCTGTCACCTGCCCTGGGAACTGCTCGCCGGGATCGGCCGCGTCGAATCCGAACATGCCCAGGGCTATGGCCTCGCCTCCGACGGCACCACGAGGCGCCCCATCCTCGGGCCACGCTTGGACGGCAAGGACTTCGCGCTCATCCACGACACGGACAGCGGTCAGTGGGACGGCGACGGGGAGTTCGACCGGGCAGTGGGGCCGCTGCAGTTCATCCCCTCCACCTGGAAGACCTGGGGCGCGGACGGCAACGCCGACGGGAGGCGCGACCCCAACAACATCCACGATGCGGCCCTCGCAGCCGGCCTGTACCTCTGCTCGGGCGACCGCGACTTGTCCGACGCGAAGAAGCTGGACCGGGCAGTCCTGAGCTACAACAACTCACGCCGGTATGTGAATACGGTCCTGGCCTGGATGCGCCAGTACCAGCAGCACACCCATCGCCCCACGGGCGCCGAAGCGAGCGACGACCCCGGCGACACGCAGAGGGCGCATAAGGAGAGTGGCCGCCAGCACCGCGCCCGGGGTCACCGCGCTGCCCCCAACACCCTGCCCAGTGCGCCAACGTCACGCGGAACCACGGCGACGCCCGGCCTGCGGAAGCCGCAGTCCGCGATGCCGCATAAGCACGCTGCGAAACCCAACCCCAAACCCACGACGCCCACACGCCCTGCACCGGTGGACCGCCTGTCCGTTATCGGGCCGACCGATCTGACGGCAACCGCAGACGAGGACTTTCCCGAGCTTGCCAGGACTCTTGCCCACCGGACGGACAACACTCCCGCCGCCGGCGTAGAGGTCCTGTACACCATCTCCGGCACCACCCAAGCCCATTTCCCTGACGGCACCCGTCAGGTCACCGTCACCACCGACCGACGCGGCATCGCGACGACACCACGCCTCAGCGCCGGCGGACAACCCGGCACCTTCACCCTGCATGCTGTTGTCATCGAACACTCATCAGCCAAGGCCCAGTTCACAGCGAGGGTCACCGCCCGGGAGGCCGACCAGCTCACGCTCCTCGGCGACACCCCTGTCGCAGCAGAGGCAGGCATAGAGCTCGCCGACGAGCTCACCATCCGCGCCACCCGCCACGAATCGGCACTTCCTCGCGTGGTGCTCACCGCCACCGTGCTGACTCAAGAGGGCCGCCCCCTCGCTGCTGGGCCGCACTTCACCGACGGGCAAGGGCATGCTCAGCACAGCCGCACTCTGAGCGCGACCGATGTCGACGGCCGAGCCCAGGTACCAGCTCTCCACGCTGGGTTGACACCCGGCGGATACCTCTTGCGGCTGATGGCACCCGGCGGCGCCGCACTCGATATCCCCCTCACCGTCCACCCCGCAGCGACTGCTCCATGACTTGTCGCGAAGACCCTCACAACACCCCGCTCCTCATACCAACCACCCCGTCCGCGCCACCTTCCGAGGTCCCCGGATCACCCTGAGCATGCTCGCCCAGCGCATCGAGCAACTCACGGCGCAGATCGATGAACTGAATCAGCGCCTGACCCGGATCCTCGAACACCACGCCCCACAACTGCTCACACCGGTGGGCATCGGCCCGGACAGCGCCGTCACGCTCTTGATCACCATGGGAGACAATCCCGAGCGGGTGCACACCGAGGCGTCCTTCGCCGCCCTGTGCGGAGTCAGCCCCGTCGAGTACTCCTCGGCCGCCGGTGCACGCGCCGGCTTAACCACGGCGGGGACCGGCAGGCGAACGCCGACCTGCATCGCATCGTCTTCACCCGGCTGCGCCACGACCCGCGCACCCAGGTGTACTACGAACGCCGCACCCAGGAGGGCAAGACCCGGCGTGAGATCATCCGATGCCTCAAGCGATATGCCGCCCGAGAGGTCTTCAACCTGGTCAAGTCGGTCTCTACCGACCCCCTGTTATAGGGGCTGTCGTGACTGATGAGAGGGTCGGGCGGGTGAGCGAGACACCGAAGAACACCCTGCAGTACCGCTTCGACGGGCCGGAGGACGCCCCAGTCCTGATCCTGGGTGCCTCTCTCGGTACCACATGGCACATGTGGGACCGGCAGATCCCCGACCTGATCCGGCACTGGCGGGTGTTCCGCTTCGACATGCCCGGACACGGCGGCGCGCCCGCGCACCCGTGCGGCTCCGTCGGAGAGCTCGCCGACCGGCTGCTCGCCACGCTCGACGAGCTCGGCGTGCACCGCTTCGGCTACGCGGGCTGCGCCTTCGGGGGCGCCATCGGCGCGGAGCTCGCCCTGCGCCACCCGCACCGCGTCGCCTCGCTCGGCCTCATCGCCGCCTCCCCGCGGTTCGGCACCGCCGACGAGTTCCGTCAGCGCGGCGTCATCGTGCGCAGCAACGGGCTCGACCCCATCGCCCGTGCCGCCCCCGACCGGTGGTTCACGCCCGGTTTCGCCGCCGCCCAGCCCGCGATCACCGACTGGGCCGTGCAGATGGTGCGCACCACCGACCCCGGCTGCTACATCGCCGCCTGCGAGGCCCTCGCCGCCTTCGACGTGCGCGCCGAGCTCGGCAGGATAGGCGTCCCCACCCTCGTGCTCGTCGGGTCGGAGGACCAGGTCACCGGCCAGGGCGAGGCCCGCACGCTCGTCGCGGGGATCCCCGACGCGCGGCTCGCCGTCGTGCCGGGCGCCTCTCACCTCGCGCCCGTCGAGCAGCCCGGCGCCGTCACCGACCTCCTGGTCCGGCACTTCTCCTCGGCCTGGCAGCCCGCCCCCGATGCGACCTCCGGCGGCCAGTCGGCCATCTCCGCGCCGCCCCTCAAGCCCGTACTCGCCCCGCCGCCCGTGCCCGTCGCGCCCGTCGCCGAGATCGGCCCCGCGGAGCAGCCCGAGGCCGTGCCGGGCAGCGTGGGAGCGAATCTGTACGACGCGGGGATGAAGGTGCGCCGCGACGTCCTCGGCGACGCGCACGTCGACCGGGTGCTCGCCGCGGCCGACGACTTCTCCGGGGACTTCCAGGAACTCGTCACGCGCTACGCCTGGGGCGAGATCTGGAACCGGCCCGGCCTGGACCGCCGCTCCCGCAGCTGCGTCACGCTCACCGCGCTCGTCGCGGGCGGCCACCTGGACGAGCTCGCCTTCCACACCAAGGCGGCGCTGCGCAACGGCCTCACCCCGGCCGAGATCAAGGAGGTGCTGCTCCAGGCCGCCGTCTACTGCGGCGTCCCCGCGGCCAACTCCGCGTTCAAGGTCGCGCAGGCAGTGATCCGTGAGGAAACCACGCCGCAGGAGTAGCAGGATGGGAGACATGACGACATCTCCCCAGAGCAGGGCCGGGCGCGCACCGCGCATGACGTTCACGAAGAAGTCCCACGCGTGCGTGCGCCTCGAAAAGGACGGGCACACGCTCGTCGTCGACCCCGGCGGCTTCAGCGAGGAGGACGCCGCGCTCGGCGCCGACGCCATCCTCGTCACGCACGAGCACCCGGACCACTTCAACGAGGACCGGCTGCGGGCCGCCATGGAGGCCCGCCCCGGAACCGAGATCTGGACCCTCAGGTCCGTCGCGGACCAGATCTCGGCCGCCTTCCCCGGACGCGTGCACACCGTCGGGCACGGCGACACGTTCACGGCCGCCGGATTCGACGTCCAGGCGCACGGCGAACTGCACGCGGTCATCCACCCCGACATCCCGCGGATCACCAACGTCGGATATCTGGTCGACGGCTCGGTCTTCCACCCGGGCGACGCGCTCACCGTCCCCGACCAGCCCGTCGAGACGCTGATGCTGCCCGTCATGGCCCCCTGGAACAAGATCTCCGAGGTGATCGACTACGTACGCGAGGTCAAGCCGCAGCGCGCCTACGACATCCACGACGCGCTCCTCACCGACCTCGCCCGGCCGATCTACGACAACCAGATCGGCGGTCTCGGCGGGGCCGAGCACCTGCGTCTGACACCCGGGCAGTCGGCGGAACTGTGACTGTCAGTGCCGCCCGGTAGGTTGTGAGGCATGCGCATTGCGACCTGGAACGTGAACTCGATCACCGCTCGGCTGCCGAGGCTCCTGGCCTGGCTGGAGGCCACCGGCACGGACGTGCTGTGCATCCAGGAGACCAAGACGACGGCCGAGCAGTTCCCCGCCGACGAGCTCCGCGAGCTGGGTTACGAATCGGCGGTGAACGCGACAGGGCGGTGGAACGGCGTCGCACTGGTCTCCAAGGTCGGCCTCGAAGACGTGGTCAAGGGCCTCCCGGGCGGCCCGGAGTACGACGGGGCGGAGGAGCCCCGCGCGGTCTCCGCGACCTGCGGCCCCCTCCGCCTCTGGTCGGTGTACGTGCCGAACGGCCGCGAGGTGGACCACGCCCACTATGCCTACAAGCTGCAGTGGTTCGAGGCCCTGAAGGCGGCGATCGCCACGGACGCGGCGGGCCCCCGCCCCTTCGCGGTCCTCGGCGACTTCAACGTGGCACCGACCGACGACGACGTCTGGGACCCGGCCCTCTTCGTCGGCGCCACCCACGTCTCCGAGCCCGAGCGCGCCGCCCTGACGGCGCTGCGCGAGACGGGCCTGACGGACGTCATGCCCCGCCCCTTGAAGTACGCCCACCCGTTCACGTACTGGGACTACCGCCAGCTCGGCTTCCCGAAGAACAGGGGCATGCGCATCGACCTCGTCTATGGGAACGAGCCGTTCGCGAAGGCGGTCTCCGATGCGTACGTGGACCGTGAGGAGCGCAAGGGCAAGGGTGCCTCCGACCACGCCCCCGTCGTGGTCGACCTCGACGTCTGAGGCGGGGCGGTCCTGAGGCCTCAGGGCACGAGGAGGCGCAGGTCCACGGAGTCCGCCAGTGCGGCCAGGCCCGTGTCGCCCGGATGCAGATGGTCCCCGCTGTCGTAGGCGGGGAGGATCCGCGCCGGGTGTGCGGGATCCCGCAGCACCGCGTCGAAGTCGAGCACGGCGTCGAAGGCGTCACCGCCCCGCAGATAGGCATTGACGGCCTCCCGCTGCTGATTCGCGGCCGCCGTGCACAGGGACTCGCCCTCGCACGGCGCGATCGTCGCCGCCACGGTCCGCAGCCCGCGTGCCCGCGCGCGGTCCGCGACCTCCCGGAGCCCGGCGATCACCTGGTCCGCCGAGGCGCCCCAGCGCACGTCGTTGATGCCCTCGAAGACGACGACGGTGCGCGCCGACGTCTGGGCGAGGACGTCGCGGTCCAGCCGGTGCAGGGCGCTCACGCCGCCCGTGTCGGTGGAGACGCCGTCCCCGGGGTAGCGGTCGGCGACCACGCGGTTCGCGGAGATGCCCTGGTTGAGCACGCCGTACCGAGGGACTTCCGACTGGTTCAGGAGCCGCGTCGCAAGGACGTTGGGCCAGCGCCGGTTGGCGTCCTGTGTCGACTTCACGCCGTCGGTGATCGAGTCGCCGAGCAGCACCACGGACCCGGGCCCGCCGCTGACGTCGACGCCCGTGAGCAGCGGCCATGTCGTGATCGTCGAGGTGTACGCCGCCGGGGAGCCGTCCGCCGCGTGGTCGCCGGGGCCGCTGACGTACGACTGCTGGATGGCCTGGCTGTGCACGGGCGCCGCCGCAACGGGACCGGGCAGGTGGAAGCTGACCAGGAGGTTCGCGTCGGCGGGCACGTCGAAGTCGAGGGGATCGCTGAACGCCTGGACACCTGCGGGGAGCTCCGTGCCCGCGGCGCCGCCGAAGGACAGCCGCCGCGGCTCGCCCCGGGCTCCCGCCCCGGACTCCTGCACCGCCACCGTCGCGCCGCCGATCCGCACCGGGGCCGCCGCGAAGGTGTTGTCGAGCCGGATGCGCACCCGCGGCCCGCCCGTGCTCGTGTGCACGACGAGCCGCACCGTCCGGTCGGCCCAGGGCCCCACCGCCGTGTACCCCGCGGTCGACGCCGACCAGGTGCCCGTCCAGCCCTTCGTCCCGGCCCGCACCGACAGGGCGAACACGTGCAGATCCGCGGCGCCCGGGTCGCGCGGCAGGTGCACCGATGCGACCTCGCGCCCGCGGGCCAGCGGCACCGTCACCACGTACAGCCGTGCCTTATCGGCGAGTTGGCCGCCGGGCGTGTTGATGTGCGGCAGGGCGACGGACTTCGTGGCGAGCGGGCCGGAGCGCCAGTCCGGCGCGGTGAGCCGGTAGCTGCCGCGTGAGCCGTCCCGGTACCGGACCGTTCCCGTGCCGCTCGCGTCGCCGCCCGTGCCTGCGACCAGGAAGGCGAGGGCGTCGCCGCGGCCGCGCACCCGCACCGGCTGCCCGTCGGCGCGCACGTTGTCCGGCGTGCCCGGCGCGGTGCGCGGCCAGCTGAGGCGGGCCCCGTCAACGGCAAGGGACCGCCCGGGGGTCCAGCCCGCGGCGTCGAGGTCCCGTGCGGACAGGGAGCCGCCCGATCCGTCGAAGTCCGCGTCGGCGGGACGGGTGTCGTCGCTGACCGCGCGGTTGTCGAAGAGCCGCTCCAGGGGGAGCGGCCCGGGTCTGTGCGGTGCCGCGGCCTGCGCCGAGGTCACCGGTACCAGGCACGTGAACAGGGTGAGCGCGGCGGCCGCCCCCCAGATACGTCGGCGCACGACAGTCCCCTCCCGCGTTGGCAGCTGCGCCATGAAGCTAAGGAGGCGCGGGAGGCGAGTCAATGAGGGACGCGTGAACACGACGCGAACTCACCGGAAGGGAAGAGGGGGCCGTCAGAGCCTGTCTTTCAGCGATCCGCCGACACGAGCCCTTTCTCGTACGCGATGATCACCAGCTGCACCCGGTCCCTGGCGTCGAGCTTCGCCAGGAGCCGGGTCAGATACGTCTTCGCGGTGGCGACGCTCAGACAGAGCTCCGCGGCTATCTCGGTGTTCGAGAGGCCGCGGCCCACCAGGGTGAGCACTTCGCGCTCGCGGTCCGTGATGCCGGAGATCGCAGCCCCGCGCGGCGGCGCGGACTCGGGGCGTGCCGCGAACTCCTTGATGAGGCGGCGCGTGACGCTCGGCGCGATCAGTCCGTCGCCGGTCGCGACGGTGCGCACCGCCGCCAGGATGTCGTCCAGGGCCATGTCCTTGACGAGGAATCCGGCGGCGCCCGCGCGCAGCGCCCCGTACACGTAATCGTCGTCGTCGAACGTGGTCAGGATGACGACGTGCGCGGGCGCGGCGCCCGACGTGATCTGCCGGGTCGCCTCGATGCCGTCCATGCCCGGCATCCGGATGTCCATCACCACGACGTCCGGGCGCAGTTCGGCGCAGCGCTGGACCGCCTCGTCGCCCGAGGCGGCCTCGCCCGCGACCTCGATATCCGGGGCCTCGGTGATGACCATGCTCAGGGCGGTGCGGACGAGGGGCTGGTCGTCGACCAGCAGGACGCGGATCGTCACCGGGCACCCGCCGTGGCCGGTACCGGCAGCCGGGCACTCACCAGGAAGCCGCCGCCGGGGCGCGGAGCGGCGCTGAACTCGCCGTGCAGCAGGGCGACTCGCTCGCCCATGCCGACCAGGCCGAATCCGGTGCCGTGGGCGGGCGCGGCGCCGCCCCGTCCGCTGTCCTCGATCTCGATGGTGAGCTCCTCTTCGCGGTAGTCCACGGACACGGTGCAGGACGCGACGCCCGCGTGCCGCACCACATTGGTGACGGATTCCTGGACGATGCGGAACGCCGACAGGTCGATGTCCGCGGGCAGCGGCCGCCGTTCGCCCTGCCACACCACGTCCACGCGCACCCCGGCGGCCGTCGTCGACGCGGCCAGCCTGTCCACGTCCGCGAGCCCCTCGGCCGGTCCGCGCGGCACCGGCTCCCGGTCCGGGCCCTGGCCGGGCTCGGTCTCGCGCAGGGCGACCAGCATCCGCCGCAGCCCGGCCAGTGTGTCCCGGCCCGCCTTCTCCACGGCGGTCATCGCCTCGCGCGCACCGGCGGGCTGGGTCTCGACGACCCGGGCGGCCGCGCCCGCCTGGAGGGCGATGATGCCGATGCTGTGGGCCACGGTGTCGTGCATCTCCCGGGCGATGCGCAGCCGTTCGGCGGTGACGGCCTGCGCGGCGGCCTGCGCGCCGAGCCGCTCCGTGTAGGCGCGGGTCCTGCTCACGGAGTTGCCGACCAGCCAGGCGACGGCGGCCGTCAGTGCAAAGATCTGCCAGTCCGACCAGCTGGAGGTGATGGTGTGTTCGAGGCGCAGGGGGAGTCCGAGCGCCTGGCGCAGGAACGCGTAGCCCGGCAGGACGCAGAGGGCGAGGGCGACGGCGGCGATGTGGTCCCGGCGCGTGCCGGTCGCCACGACGTAGCCCATGGCGATGTCGACCGCCGCGTACTGCAGGAACCCGATGTTCGTCTCGCCGATCGCGAGGGTCGCGGCGAACGAGGCGACGATCAGCAGCCCCAGACAGACCAGGGGGCGGCGGCTCAGCAGCCGTCCCGCGGACAGCGCCGTCCCGACGGCCGCGGCCACGAGCAGCCACTCCCACGGCCCGGGCTCCGGCTCCGAGCTCGTCGGCAGCCACGAGATCCCGAAGTCGTCACGCGCGCCGAAGGCCATGCCGAGACACCAGGACACGGCCACCCACAGGCCGGGCGGCGCGTGCTTGAGCAGGGAGAACGGCGGGGCGGCTGACATGCGCCGATCGTAGCCAGGGGGACTCGTTCAGGGAATCGATCCACGGTTGTACAACCACGGTCGACAGCGGCCCCGGCGCGTGGCGGCTCGTCATCGCGTCCGCGCTGCTCGCACCGGTGTCCGCGCTGGCCGGAATGGCGCTCGGCGCGCTCCTGAGGCACGGCGGCGGCGGTCCTCGACCACACGATGCCGTACGAGGCGTGGCTGCGGCTCGTCGAGGGCGGCGCCGTCGTCTGAGCGACCTGCTCCGGCATCCGATCGGAAGGGTCAGACGCGGACCACCACGGCGTACGAGCCGACGCCGAGCAGCCGGTGGCCGGGGATGCGTTCGCCGCGCGAGCTGTGGAGGGTGTCGATGCGGCCGGAATCCGGGTCGAAGGCGACGTCGGCGAGGGTCCCGACGGCGTCGCCCAGTTCCGTCAACAGGCGCTTGCCGAGCAGGTCCTGGCTCTCGGAGGAGTCCGTGGAGGCGAACCGGGCCGCCGAGGCCGCCCCGATGACCACCGCGTCCGGCCCCACCGCGTGCACGTCCGCCCAGGCGACGACGTCGGCGCCGCCCTTGACCCCGTCCAGCCGGACAGCGGTGATCAGGGCCTCTTCCGGCGCGAGGACCAGACCGGCCACCGTGCCGACCTGAGCGGCGTCCGCCGAGCTGACGACCGGGCGGCCCACGGCCTGGCTGAGCAGCATCATGAGGTCCGCTCCTCACCCGTGACGCGGGGTCCGCCCGGACCGGTGAGCCGCTTGCGCCACAAGGCCGTGGCCAGTTGGCCGAGTTCCTCCACGACGTGCTCGGTGTCCTGCGCGGGGACCAGCAACGTGTCGCCGGTCAGGGCGGGGCGGCCGCCGAGCGGCAGGAACACCTTGCGCCCTTGCCTGCCCAGCGCCTCCGTCGAGGTCATCGCGACGCCGACCACCCGCCCCTCGGGGCCCGCCTCGACCACCACGTCCAGCACGGTGCCCACCTGCACCCCACGGTCCGTCAGCACGCGCGCCCCGCGGACCAGGCCGCCGGAGGCCTCCTCCCAGGAGGCGACGGCGGACCTGCCCTCCAGCGCCTCGGCCGAGGCGATCATCACGGCGTCCACACCCAGGGCGTGCACCGCGGACCACGGCAGGCTCTTGCGCAGCGGACCGGACAGCAGCCCCCGCCCGGCCAGCGTGAACCCGGCGATCCGGCCGCCCGCGCCGTCGAGCACGACATCCTTGACCTGGGCCACCGCCTCGCCGCCCAACGTGACCACCGGACGCTTGGTGAGGTCACCGGCCTGCAGCAACGCCGCCGGGACGGAGGCCGTCACCGGACCCTCCCTCGTCCTGGACGCCGACCGCGCCGCACCACGATCACGCCCCCGCCGCGCCGCCGGGCCTGCACGCCGACCACCGTGGCGACCAACAGACCCACCACGACGACCGCGGCGATCACATACGCCCACCAGACCATCGTCCACCTCCCGGAGTGACCAGGAACGAAGCCATGGGGACCGGATACCCCGTGCCGGTCCACAGTCACCTGCGTCCTGGGGCGGCCCGCCTGCCGCGCGACGCCGGCCCGCTACCGCGCGAGCTCCGCCCGGATGGTCTTGCTGGTCGCGTCGAGGCTGACGGTCACCACCCGCGCCAGGTGCTGGACCATCGGCCAGCCGAACCCGCCCGTACCGCCCGCGAGATCGGGCTCGCGGGCCTGCGGGAGCCGTGGGTCGGCGTCGGAGACCGCGACCGTGATCACGTCCCTGCGGGCCTGCAGGCGCAGGGAACAGAGGGTGCCGCGGGCGTGCCGGACCACGTTGGTGACGAGTTCGGAGACGACGAGCTCGATGCTCGACGCGTTCTGGTCGTCGACCGCCGGATGGAGCCCGGCGACGAAGGCACGGGTGAGGTCCCGTGCGTCGGCGACCGCTTCGGGTCTCTTGTCGAACGTGGCCGTTTCCGGCGGTCGGGTGAGCGGTGCGCGCTGCGTCCGCATGAGGCTCCTCCTTGCTCGGGACGGCCGTCCCGAAAGGAACGCCTGCCCGAACAATGGCGGATTCAACTCCCTCATTCCTGGCCGGTATGCGTCACGCCCGCCTCAGAGCCTGTGTCATGACCCCGGCCGGGTGGGCGTCGTCCGGCACGCACTCCCACGCACCGGACGACGCCCACTGATCCGGCCAGGGCGAGGACACAGGCCCTCAGGGGCGTCCCCGCCAGTCCATGCACAGGATCATGGCGTCGTCGTCGGCGTCGATGGGGCCGCGGTGGCCGGAGAGCTCATGGAGCACCGCGCGCGGAACCTGCGAGGGCGGCAGGAGGCGGGTGCTCGTCATCGCCCGGGTGAGGGCGCGCTCGCTGTAGCGCTCGCCCGTCGGCGACGCCACGTCGTAGACACCGTCACTGACGAACAGCAGCCGGTCGCCGGGCTCGACGCGGAAGCGCTCCACGGTGTAGGGCGTGTCCTCGGACATGCCGAGCGGCAGTTGCCCGTCCAGCTCTATGGGCTCGGCCTTGCCGCCGCGCACGCGCCACATCCGCGGGGAGCCCGCGTCGATGATCTCCGTTTCTCCCGTGGCGAGGTCGAAGCACAGGAGCAGCGTGGAGAGGTGCACGGCGCCTTGGTAGTGGCCGTAGACGGCCTGGTCGGCCAGGCAGGCCTGGTCGCTGAGCGACAGTCCGGCCCGGCGGGCGTTGCGCAGCGCGTTGACGGCCAGGTTGGTGAGGAGCGCGGCCTCGATGCCCTCGCCCATGCCGTTGGTGACGGTGAGGGTGAGCTGGTCGGCGGAGGTCGACCAGTCGAAGTTGTCGCCGTGGATCGCGTACGCCGGTTCGAGCTGGGCGCCGATGTCGTACTCGGGACGGGAGCAGGACCGGCCGGGCAGCAGCTGCCACTGCATCTCGGCGGCGAGGGTGAGCCGGTCTGCGCGGCGCGCCTGGAGGTAGAGGTCGGTGTCCCGCTCGGCCACGACGATCTCGTGACCGAGGACCTCTGCGACGTCGCCGAGGTCGCGTACGACCGCGGTGTCGCAGGCATCCGCGGGGAGGCGGACGCTGAGGATGCCGATGCGGTCGCCGCGCACGCTCACCGGGAGGTGGACGGTGACCGGAGCGCCGTGGGGGCCGGGCTCGATGTGCGGTTCCTGTGCGCCGAAGGCGCGTCCGGCCGGGCTGGTGTGGACCGCCACGGGTGCTGCCGTGTGCGGGAGCGCGTTGACCGGTTGGAGTATGGTCATCGCGTAGTCGGCCATGAGCAGGTCGACCGAGCAGGCTGTGTACTGCCCGACGAGCGCGTCCCGCACTGTTTCGAGAAGAGCGTGCGGTGCGGATTTGCGCAGGGCGCGTTCCACAGCCGTGAATCTGTCCACCTGTTGGGTACCACCTGTTCCGGTTCGGGTCGGGAGTGCGGGAAGGGGCCGAGCGTCCGCCATGCCTCAGCGACTGACAGGGCCATTGCGAAGTGTCACAGTTGAGGGCATGAACTCCGAAACTTCCGTCAGGGTCGATCAGGATGCGGCCGCGCATGCTGCCCGGGAAGTCATCGAATTGCTCGAGGTGCTGTGGAGCAGGGGCAGGGACATCGCCCCGACGGCACCCGTGTCGTCGTCACAGCTGCGGGTGCTTTACGTCCTGGACGGCGCTCAGGGCATCAATCTGCGGACGCTGGGTGAGTCCCTGGGATCGGCGCCGTCTTCGGTGAGTCGTATGTGTGACCGCCTTCATGCCCTGGGCTTCATTGAGCGATCCCTCAGTTCAGCCAGCCGCCGCGAGCTCGAGCTGCGCTTGTCGAGTCGGGGAGAAAATTACCTCAACGAACTGAGAGCCCGCCGGGAGAGTGCGTTGCTGGACGCCATTTCGGCGATGCGGCCCGCGGAGCGTACCGCCCTGGTGAAGGGGCTGAGCGGCTTTCACCGGGCCGTGGAGGAAACCGTTCCCGGGGGTTCCCAGACGCGCGACGGCTCAGCCGAGTCCGCTTGAAGCGCGGCCCGGTCGGGCCGCGCGGTGCGTGTGGTGACGGTTCGTCCCTGCGCGTGGGTTTACTCCCGACACATCCAGGTACTCGCATACGTCCAGCAGTCGACACAGCCTGGCCGTCCGCCTTCGAAGATCGCACGCCTCGGCTAACATTTGTCGTGCGACAACAATTGCTAAGGTGGATGGAATGAACTCCAGTGAGTCCGAAGCCCGGTTGCGCGTCGGCGCCGCCCTGCGCGAGCAGGGGGAGAAGGTGGCCGACCGTTGGGTGGCGCTCCAGACGGAACAGGCGGTCCTGGAGACCGGTGTCACCGAGGCCGAGCTGAACGAAGAAGCCGACTCCTTGGTCGACGCGCTGCTCGCCGGTCTTGAAACCGATCTCCCGGTGCAGGACGTGGTTGCCAAGCACCCCGGGCTGCGCCAGTGCGTCACGGATCTGTCGCTGCGCCGGGCCAGAGGCGGCGCGACCCCCACGGCGACCTCGCAGGCCGTGCTGACGCTCAAGGAAGCGCTGTTGGAGGCGGTCCAGCAGGAGACGCGGGACGTGGCCGCGCTCTATCACGCCGCGCTGTTCATCAACCGGCTGCTCGACACGGCGGGCGCCCTGTCCTTCGACATCTACGTGGACGGGCGCGAGGAGATCATCCGGCGGCAGAGCCGCCAGCTCCTCGAAGTGTCCACCCCGGTGGTGCGCCTGTGGGACCGCGTGCTCGCCGTGCCGCTGATCGGGACGCTCGACACGACCCGCACACAGGTGGTGATGGAGAACCTGCTGGAGGCCATCGAGCGGGACGAGGCGCAGGTCGCGATCATCGACATCACCGGTGTGCCGACGGTGGACACCGCGGTGGCACACCACCTGATGCAGACGGTCAACGCCGTGCGGCTGATGGGCGCCGACTGTGTGATCAGCGGCATCCGCCCGCCGATCGCCCAGATCATCGCGCAGCTCGGCATCGACCTGTCGGCCATCCTGACGCGCGCGACGCTGGCGGACGCACTCGCCGCCGCCATCCCGCTGCTCTCGGATCACACGACTCAGCGTGCCTCGCTCGCGGATGCGCGGTGAACGGCGGCTTGAGCGGTGTTCCGATCCTGCGCCTCGGTGACGTCCTGGTCACGGGCCTGCTCAACGAACTCGACGACAAGGCGGCCATCGCCTTCACCGAGGAGCTGACCGAGCGCATCGTCGCCGACCGTGCGCGGGCGATCCTCATCGACATCTCACGGCTCGAGATCATCGACTCGTTCGTGGCCCGCACGCTGATGGAACTGACCACCACGGCCCGGCTGCTCGGCGCCCGGGTGATCGTGGCCGGCATGCGTCCGGCCGTCGCCATCACCCTGGTGGAACTGGGCCTTCAGCTGTCCGGTGTGGAGACCACCCTCAACGCGGAGCAGGGAATGATCGCGTTGGGCTGGCAGCCGGCTCCTCAACCCCCAAAGGGGGCCCCTGTTGTCCCTCTACGGTGACCTCGACAAGGCGACCACCCTGCCCGCCCCCACGCGTTCAGGAAGCGCCCCGGAAAGCGATGTCCGTGCCGTCCACGCCATCCGCTCGGAGGAGGACCTGCTCACGGTGCGGCACGCGGTGCGGGACGCGACGCAGCGGGCGGGCTTCGGGCTCGTGGACCAGACGCGCATCGTCACCGCCGCCAGCGAACTGGCCCGCAACGCCTACGTGCACGGCGGGGGCGGCACCCTGTCCCTGGAGACCGTCCGGCAGGGCGACCGGCAAGGGCTGCGCCTCGCGGTGAGCGACCAAGGACCGGGCATCGCCGACGTCGACCAGGCATTCGCCGACGGATACACCACCGGTGCCGGACTGGGACACGGCCTGGGCGGCGCCCGCCGTCTCATGCACGAGTTCCAGGTGCAGACATCGCCGGGCCTCGGCACCACCATCACGGCCCTGCGCTGGAACGAACGGCGGTGAACACCGGCTCGACGGCACGGACTCTGCACATCGACATAGACCACCCGAGCGCTGTGCAGAGCGCCGCCGACCACGCCCGCTCCCTCGCGACCGCCTGTGAGATGCCAGGGGCGCTGCCCGACCAGGCGGCCGTCCTCGCGAGCGAGCTGGCCAGCAACATCATCAAGCATGCCCGCAACGGCGCCCTGTTCGTCCAGCGTTCGCCCCTCGTCGGCGGCATGGACGTCATCGCCGTCGACAGCGGACCCGGCATGCCCGACATCGGACTGAGCCTCAGGGACGGGTACAGCACCACCAGAACGATGGGCGCGGGCCTCGGCGCCGCACGCCGGATCGCCACGGACTTCGCCATCCGCTCCGACGCGAGCCTCGGCACGCTCGCCCACGCCCGCCTGGCCCCGCCGGAGGCCCCACGCTCCCCGGCCGCCACGGGCGCACTGTGCCTGCCCGCCGACGGGGAGCAGACCAGCGGCGACGGATACGCCGTCGCCGAACAGGACGGCGTACGCACCGCGTTGGTCGTCGACGGCCTCGGCCACGGACCCGAGGCGGCCGCGGCGACCCAGCGGGCCGAGCGCACCTTCCTGGCCCACCCCCACGCCCCGCTGGCCGACATCCTGACCGCGCTGCACAAGGCGCTGAGGCACACGCGCGGCGCCGCCGTCGCCGTCCTCCGCGTCGCCGCCGGACGCGCCGAGTACTGCGGAATCGGCAACGTCCGGGCAGTGACGCTGTCATCCGAAGGCGTCAACCACCAGCTCACGGGGCAGGCGGGGATCGTCGGATACACCCTGCCCACGCCGAGGAGCCGCTTCGTGGACCTGCCTCAGCACACCAGCGTCGTCCTGCACACCGACGGCATCGACCACCGGTGGGCCTACGCCCCCACGGCCGCGCGCCTCGCCCTGCCCCCGGCGCTCCTCGCGGCCTCACTGGTCCACACGCACCGGCGCCGCCGCGACGATGCCACCGTCCTCGCTCTTGGCCCCCACCTGGGAATGAGATGACCCGCGAAACCGTCCGCACGCTCGCGGCCCTGCGGCACACCGTACGAAGCATCGCCCTCGGACACCGGCTGCCCGCCGACGAACGGGCCCGGCTGGTCCAGTCACTGACCGAAGTGGCCGCCCCGGTCCTCGGCGGCGGCCGTTCCGTCACCCTGCTGAGCGGGCGCGGCACCGACGAGGACGGCGTGCGCCTGCTGACGCTCGCGCTGCGCCTGCCGCGCCAGGGCTCCGGCGCTGCGGTGGCGACGGACCGCCTGCCGCTGCGCGCACAGACCCGGTCCGACGGCACCGTCGTGTGGCACCTGCCCCTGCCCGCGGGGCAGCCCGCGAGCCGTCCGCAGGCCACGCCCGCCGCGGCGACGTGGAACGGCGACGCCGACGTCGCGCTGCTTGAGGAAGAGCTTCGCGCGGCGCTGGCCCGCGCCGACGCCCTCGCCGACGAGCACCGCAGGCTCAAGGACGAGTTGGCCGAGACCAACAGCGGGGTCCTTGCCCTGTACGTACAGCTCGAAGAGCGCGACGAACAACTGCGCACGGCGCACGGACGCACCCTGCGCGCCCTTGAGGACGCGCTGCGCCCCAGGCCGCTGCACGTCGCCGGTGTGGAGCTCGCGGTGCACTACGCCCCGGCCAGCGACGAGGCGCCGACCGGCGGAGACCTGTACGACTGGTTCACCCTCCCGGACGGCACCGTCCACGTCACCGTCGTCGACGCGCTCGGGCACGGCATCGCCAGTACGCGCACCGCGCTGACCGTCACCCACGCGGTGCGCACCCTCGCCCTCGAAGGCCACCCGCTGGAGAGCATCGTGGCCCGCACCGACGGCATCCTGACGCCCTTCGACCAGAGCGTCATGGCCACCCTGCTGCTGGCCCGGCTGAACCCGGCGGACGGTCGGCTCGACCTGGCCAACGGCAGTCACCCGCCGGCCCTCCTCGCCCACGGCGACGGCACCGCGACCTATCTGGAGGTGCGCGGGCGCGGCGTCGGTTTCCCCCTGCCCGGCAGCGAACGCGTCCTGTCCACACGGCTGGAGCCCGACGACGTGCTGCTGCTCTACACCGACGGCCTCACCGAGAGCCGCAGGGACCCGTGCGAGGGTGAGGCCCGGCTCAAGGACGCCCTGTGCCGCCACCGCGCACAGCCGACCGAGCGCATTCCCGGCCTGGTCGCCGAGGAACTGGTGAGCGAGGTGCTCCACCGGGACGACACCCTGGCGATCGCCGTGCGGCGCACGGGACCGGACCCGCGGCCCCGACAGCCTCCGGAGTCTCCGAAGTAGGGTGATTCGCCTGATTCCGTGATCAACTGATGCAAGATACATTCTTGGAAAAGGGACACGGAGAGGCCGATCATGAACATCCCGTTCCTCGACAACTGGCGCAGGCGGCACTCCGCGACGGACCGGGCCAAGGGGCTCGCGGCCGTGTTCGAGCAGGATCCGGAAGGCGTCGCCGCTCTGTTCTCCGAGTGTGAGCTGCTGCGCTCCCAGGCGAGTGCCGCGGGGCTCGAACTCGACGATTCCCCCGCGTCGTTGGCGGCCCTCGACCAGCTCCTGCCCCGCTGGCGCGACGATCCCGAACTGCTGCCGTGGCTCGGCAACGACGCGGGTCTCTATCTGGGCACCGTCGTGGTGCGGACGGTGCCGGGCGCGACCTGGCACGTGTGGCCCGGCGGCAGTCCGGTCGTGCGGCTGAAGACCGGGCGGGACATCCAGGTCGTCGAGGCGGGACTCGACTGGGCGGTGCACGGAGCGCCCGAGCTTTCGCAGGTCCATGCCGAGGCATCCGAGACGTAACCCGAATTGCCTCAAATACGGTTAATGCCCATAAGTGCGTGTCGTCCAGTAAGTCCCGTTTCCACGTGGATAGTTTGCCCGGACGAACACAGCTGAGAGTGGGCAGGTCTTGCCATGGCCGTCGATCCTTTGATCGAGCTGCGTGATGTGAACAAGTACTACGGAGAGCTGCACGTCCTCCAGGACGTCAACCTCACCGTCGGCAAGGGGGAGGTGGTCGTGGTCATCGGCCCTTCGGGGTCGGGCAAATCAACACTGTGCCGGACGATCAACCGGCTCGAGACCATCCAGTCGGGAGAGATCAGACTCGACGGGCGGCCGCTGCCGGATGAGGGGAAGGCGCTCGCCGGGCTCCGCGCCGAAGTCGGCATGGTCTTCCAGTCCTTCAATCTCTTCGCGCACAAGACCGTTCTCCAGAACGTCGCCCTGGCGCAGATGAAGGTGCGGGGCCGCAAGAAGGACGAGGCGGAGAAGCGCTCCCGTGAACTCCTGGAGCGCGTGGGCCTGTCCGCGCACGCCGAGAAGTACCCGGCGCAGCTCTCCGGCGGCCAGCAGCAGCGCGTGGCCATCGCCCGTGCGCTCGCCATGGACCCCAAGGCGCTCCTCTTCGACGAGCCGACCTCGGCCCTCGACCCCGAGATGATCAACGAGGTCCTCGAAGTCATGCAGCAGCTCGCGCGGGAGGGCATGACCATGGTCGTCGTCACCCACGAGATGGGCTTCGCCCGCTCCGCCGCCAACCGCGTGGTCTTCATGGCCGACGGCCGCATCGTCGAGGACCGCACCCCCGAGGACTTCTTCACCCGCCCGGAGAGCGAGCGCGCCAAGGACTTCCTCTCCAAGATCCTCAAGCACTGACGGGGGGACGTGCTCGTGAAGCGACACACCACACGCCTGCTCGCCGCGCTTGCGCTCGCGGCCTGCGCCGCCGCCGCGTGCGGCAAGGAAGGCAGCCCGCCCACCAAGGGCCCCTCGGCCGAGGAGCTGCCGAAGTACCAGGTGGCGGCCGACTTCCAACTGCCCGATTCGGGGACCTGGAAGAAGGCGAAGAACCGCGGCCGCTTCGTGGTCGGCGCCAAGGAGGACCAGCCCTATCTGGGCGAGAAGGACCCGGCGAGCGGCGCCTACTCGGGCTTCGACATCGAGATCGCCAAGATGGTCTCGGCCTCGCTCGGCCTTGACCCCAAGAAGATCGAGTACAAGACCATCGCGTCGGCCAACCGCGAAACCGCCCTGCAGAACGGGCAGATCGACTACTACGTCGGCACCTACACCATCAACGACAACCGCAAGAAGCTCGTCGGCTTCGGCGGCCCCTACTACATGGCGGGACAGGGCCTGCTGGTGCGCTCCGACGAGGAGGACATCAAGGGCCCGCAGGACCTGGCGGGCAAACGCGTCTGCTCGGCCGCCGGATCCACCCCGTACCAGCGGATCCAGCAGGACTACTCGAAGGCCACCCTCGTCGCCTACGACACCTACTCGATCTGCGTCGACAACCTGCTGACCTATCAGGTCGACGCCGTCACCACCGACGACGCGATCCTGATCGGCTACGCGGCCAAGGTGCCCGACGAACTCAAGGTGGTCGGCAAGCCGTTCTCCGAGGAGCCGTACGGCATCGGCGTGCCCCGGGGCGACAACGCCCTCAGGTTCGCCGTCGACGACGCACTCGCCGCCCGGGAGAAGAACGGCGACTGGAAGAAGGCCTACGACGCCACTCTCGGCCTCTCCGGGGTCCCGGCGCCGAAGCCACCCGCCATCGACCGCTACCCGACGAGCTGAGGAGGCGTCGTGGACGTACTGACAGACAACTTCTCCACGTTTGGCAAGGGCTTCCTCGGCACCGTCGAACTCACCGTCTACGCCTCGCTCCTGGCCCTCGTCCTCGGCTTCGTCATGGCGTCGTTCCGCGTGGCGCCCGTCGGCTCCTTCCGGGCGTTCGGCACGGTGTGGGTCACGGTCCTGCGCAACACCCCGCTGACGCTGCTCTTCTTCGCGGTGCTGCTCGGGCTGCCGCGCTTCGGGCTCGTGCTGCCCTTCAAGGTGTTCGCGGTGCTCGCCCTCGGCTGCTACACCTCCGCCTTCATCTGCGAGGCGCTCAGGTCGGGCATCAACACCGTGCCCAAGGGGCAGGGCGAGGCGGCCAGGAGCCTCGGCATGAGCTTCGGCCAGACCCTGTCGATGGTCGTGCTGCCGCAGGCCTTCCGGTCCGTCATCGCGCCGGTCGGCTCCAACCTCATCGCGCTCGCCAAGAACTCGGCGATCGCGGGCGCGTTCAGCGTCACCGAGCTGCTCGGCACGTACAAGACGCTCAGCGAGCTGGGCTACAACATCATCTGGACGTTCGTCTGGATCGCCCTCGGCTACCTCGTCATCACCCTCGCCATCAGCGCGATCTTCAATGTCCTCGAGAAGCGCTGGGGAGTCGCCCGATGAAAGCCCTCTCCCACGATTCGACCGCCCTCTACGACATCCCCGGCCCCAAGACCGTGCGTCGGCACAAGCTGTACGGGCTGATCTCCACCCTCATCGTGCTCGCACTCATCGGGTGGATCCTGTACCTGCTGTTCGACACCGACCAGTTCACGTCCACCAAGTGGACGCCCTTCGAGTACAAGGGCATCCAGGAGCTCCTCCTGCGCGGCCTCGGCAACACGCTCAAGGCCTTCGCGATCTCCGCGGTCCTCGCGCTCGCGCTCGGCGGACTGCTCGCGATGGGGCGGCTCTCCGACCACCGGCCCGTGCGCTGGCTCGCCACGCTCGTCGTGGAGTTCTTCCGGGCGATGCCGGTGCTCGTGATGATCTTCTTCGTCTTCGTGGCGCTGAAGGTGCAGCCGCTGCCCGCGCTGGTGGCCGGACTCACGCTCTACAACGGCTCCGTACTCGCCGAGGTCTTCCGATCCGGCGTCAACTCCGTCGAGAGGGGGCAGCGGGAGGCGGCCTACGCGCTCGGAATGCGCAAGACACAGGTCATGGGACACGTCCTCGTACCGCAGGCCGTGCGGGCCATGTTGCCCGCCATCATCAGCCAGTTGGTGGTGGCCCTGAAGGACACCTCGCTCGGATATCTGATCACCTACGAGGAGTTCCTCCACGCCGGGAAGCTCATCGCGTCGAACCTCGACTACGATTTGCCCTTCATCCCCGTTGTCATGGTGATCTCACCGATCTACATCGGGATGTGCATGTTGCTGTCGTGGTTCGCCCAGTGGGTGTCGAAACGGCAGCGGCGCAACCCCAAGACCGAGGCCGCGGATGTGGCCCCGGCCGAACCAGGGACGCTGCTGCCGGGTACGCAGTAGCTCGCAGGGCCCATGCCCACCCGGCAGCAGCCGGTGATCACTGCTTGCGCAGGGGAACGGACACGTATGACGGGTCCGTCTCCGGCGAGGAGAAGGTCAGCTGCGCGCCGGACGGGTTGTGCTCGATGTAGAGCGGGTCGACCGTGTCGACGACCAGGGCGAGCCTGTGCCCTGCCGGTACGTCGTAGGCCGTGGAGAACAACTCCAGGTCCACGCCGAACGGCTTGCCGGGTGTCTTGCCGTGGAAGGTGTACGGCGCGTTGCTGACCAGCTTGCCGAGGCCGAGCGGGCCCACGTCGTAGAGGTACGCGACGAGGGTGCCGCTCTCCTTGGTGCTGGAGAGCGTGGTGTGCAGCTTCGCCGTCCCGCGCACCTGCTGCGGTGCGTCGTACCGCTCGGACTGCCAGACGCCCGCGTAACGCCGCGGCAGCAGCGGCATCGAGGCCATCGGCGGGAGCTTGAAGAACTGGTCCAGGGCGTTCGACAGGATGGCGATGCCGCCGTTGGCGCCCGAGTCGACGTTCGTGCGGATCGTGGTGGAGCCCGCCATGGCGATCTTCTTGCGGGTGGGGCCGACCGACTTCCAGTCCGGGTAGCCCTCGTAGCCGCCCGTCGATCGGGACTTGAGCTGGACCGGCTGCTCCTTGTCGATGCCGTTGTCCTGGCCCTTGAGATAGCGGTCGAACCAGCGCTGGGTGGAGGTCCAGGTGTCGTTGGGCAGGCCGAGCAGGCCCGTCGCCTCCGCCGTCGCGTGGTCGCCAGGACGGAACTCAAGGCGCTTGGGGCCGGTCAGGCGCTCGTAGAACTTCGCGTACTGGTTGGGCGGGAAGAGCGTGTCGCCCCAGGCGTTGCCGAGCATGATGGCCGCGCCGTTCTCGTTGATCCGGTCGAGGTAGGTCGCGGGGGAGCGCTTCTTGCCCCACGCGATCATCTCGTCCTCCTTGTCCAGGTTGGACCCGAGGAAGTCCTTGAGGGTCTGCTGGAGCTCGGCGCTCGGGCGGCCCGTGAGCGCGCCCGCGCCGCCGAGCAGGGCGGCGGCCTGGAAGTGCTGGGTGCGGCCGCTGTAGATCGAGTCGATCAGGTCGCCCCAGCCGCTCATCGCGGCGACGGCCTTGATCCGCTTGTCGTGCCCGGCGGCCAGCAGGCTGATGCCCGCGCCGTAGGAGACGCCCGCCATGCCGACCTTCTCCGGGTCGGCGGGGGTGTTCTCCAGGGTCCAGTCGATGACCTTGGAGGCGTCCGCGATGTCCTCGGGGCCCGCGGTCTCGATCTTGCCGCCGGACTGCCAGAAGCCGCGCGAGTTGTAACTGACCACGACGTAGCCGGAGTCGGCGAGCTTCTGGGCCTGGGCGACGTACTCGATCTGGGGCATGGCCCAGCTGGTGGGCAGCACGATGGCGGGATACGTCGTGGCGGTGCCGGGCTTCGCGCCCTTCGGGGTGAAGACGTTGGCCTTGAGGACCGTGCCGCCGTCCCCGGGGATGTCGACGAAGCGCACGTCGGTGGAGCGTGCGTCGGTGGTGCTCGCGGCCCGCGGCCCGGCGGCGGGTGCCGCCTGCGCCGCCGGGGCCAGACCGAAGGCGGCCCCGGCGACGAGGGTGGCCGAGACGGCGCCCACGGTGGTCGTGCGCAGGACGCGGTGCGGGTGCGAGTGGCTCACGGGTCACTTCCTCACTCGTTGAAAGTGCAAAGTGACCCGACGGTAACCGCGAACCTTTACCGGGGGTAACCCGTCGGTAAGTTACGCCCCGGTAACGATCGTTGAAGCGTGCACGGTTACTTCAGTGCGCTCTTCTCCTGCCAGTCCGACCAGGAGATGTTCCACTCGCCGTAGCCGTTGCCCGGGTCCGGGTTGCCCTTCGAGCCACTGCCGGTGACCTCGAAGGGGTCGCCTATCTGGGCCTGGTGGTAGAGCCAGCCCGCGTCGCCGTCGCTCATGCCCACGCAGCCGGAGCTGTGGTTGGTGTTGCCGAAGTACGAGGCGTTCCAGGGGGCCGCGTGCGCGTACATGCCCGACCAGGTGAGCCGCATCGAGTAGTCGACCATCTTGTCGTAGGCGTCGCCGAGGCCGACGGTCTCGGAGCGCATGTTGATCGTGCCCTCCTTCGACATCAGGACCGAGGTGCCGCCCCAGGACGCCTTGTCGCCGCCCGGGGTGCCCGCCGACATCGGCAGCGACTTCAGGGTCTTGCCGTCGCGCGTGAGCGTCGCGGTCTTGCTGTCCAGGTTCACCTTGACGACCTGGTTCCTGCCCACGGTGAAGTCGGTCGCGTAGTCGCGCACGAACCAGTCGTCGCCGCCCGAGTCGATGCCGTTGAGCTGGGCGTCCAGCTTCACCTTCGTGCCGGACTTCCAGTACTCCTTGGGCCGCCAGTCGACGCGGTCCTTGCCGTCGTAGTTCTTGATCCAGCCCCAGGAGCCCTCGGTGTTGTTCGAGGTGCTCACCTTCAGGTGCTTCTCGACCTCGGCCTTGTTGCGGACCGGGTTGTCGAAGGTGATCGACAGGGGCTGGGCGACACCGACCGTGGTGTTCTTGCCCGGGGCGAGGGTCACCTTGTTGACCTTGTCGGGCGCGGCCGTCTTGAAGGACGACTTCGCGCTGCCACCCTCGGCGGTGGTCGCCTCGACCTTGTAGGCGGTGCCGGGCGCCGCCTTGCGCTCCGAGGTCCAGGTGGTGCCGTTGGCCGACACCTTGCCGGGCAGCGCGGTGCCCTTGTCGTCGGCGACCGTGACCTTCTTCAGCTTGCCGTCGGCCAGGCTGACCTTGACGGGCTTGCCCGCCGCGGCCTGCTGTCCGGAGAGGTTCACCTTGATCTCCGGCTTCTCGGCGGCCTCGGCGGCGGACGAGCCGCTGCCGCCGCCCGAGCAGGCGGTCAGGGCGGCGGCGAGCACCGCAAGGCCCGCGGTCGCCGCGTGGCGGGTGCGAAGGGGGCGTCGGCGGCTCGTGGAGCTCTGGGGGGTCAAGGAACGTACCTCCGTGCGAATGTGGAACTGCACGGAGAGAGTCCTGAAGGCGCCTTCAGGTTGCCCGATGTGCGGAAATTGCCTGCTAGGTCACAGAAGAGCCCCGTAGGTGTCGGCGCACGGTGAGCGCGGTGTCACTTGGCGCGATGGGAGTTCCGGGCCGACGGGGTGGGGATCGGGGTCTGGGCGGCGCGCGTCACATCCGCGACGAGCTCGACGACATCGGGTCCGTACGCCTGTGAATTGACGACCTTCAGGAGCAGGACGAAGGAGTTGTTGCCGTGCTTGCGGGCGAGCTTCTCGTGGTGGCGGGCGAGATAGCGGGTGGCCGCCTGGCTGGTGACCGCGCGCTGGCCGCAGAAGAGGAAGACGGGTCTCGCCTCCTGGCCCTGGTCGGCGGTGAGGCGGGCGAGGAGCACGTACTCCGTGAGACCGGCCTCCAGGCGGTAGCGCTCGCTGCCGATCTGGAAGGCGCCGCGGTCGGGGATCGGCTCCGGTTCCGTGTTCACCCGGACGCCGGGCAGCAGGGAGTGCATGTGCGCGGCCATGCGGCGATTGGCCACCGGGCTGCCCACGCAGAATTCGGTGCGCTCGCCGAAGCCCTGCTGGGCCGCATCGTGCGCGACGACCTGGGCGTGCGCCCCGCACTCCTTGATCACCGCGGCCAGCTCGATGAGCGCGAACACGTCCTGGCGCACCACGGTCAGCTCGGGGCCGCCCGCGTCGCGGTTCACCACCAGCAGCGACTCGGAGTTCTCGGGCAGCCCGAAGAAGGCCTGCTTGCGGCGGAGCCTGCGCTTCCACACGTAGCTGCGGGCGAGCCAGCCAAGGACGGCACTGATGCCGACCGCGATCAGGCCGAGGACGAGGTTGCGCACGTCTTCAGTCATGGGGGCGCATGCTAGCGGGCCGCCGGACCCGTGTTCGAAGAGGTCCTGACGCGGTGGGCGACTCGAAGTTACGCTGCGCAGACGGTTGTTGACTGGAGGTACGAATGCGTCGCGCTGTCGTACGGAATCTGACGCTATTGGCGGTCGGAGGGGTATTGGTGTCGGTCGGTGCGGCCGCGCCCCCTTCGCCTACGCGCTCAGCGGAACCGGCGTCCGCCCACCCGGCGGGCAGGACCCCCGACAAGGTGCCGGTCGCCGTCGGCCACGGCGGCGCCGTCGCCAGCGTCGACCCGGACGCCTCGGCGGCCGGTATCGAGGTCCTCAAGAAGGGCGGCAACGCGGTGGACGCGGCCGTCGCCACCGCCGCCGCACTCGGCGTCACCGAGCCGTACTCGGCCGGTGTCGGCGGTGGCGGCTACTTCGTGCACTACAACGCGAAGACCCACAAGGTCAGCACCATCGACGGCCGTGAGACGGCCCCGCGCACCGCCGACTCCGGGCTCTTCCTGGAGAACGGCAAGCCGATCCCCTTCGCCGACGCGGTCACCAGCGGCCTCGGCGTCGGCACCCCCGGCACGCCCGCCACCTGGCAGTCGGCGCTGGACACCTGGGGCAGCAAGAGCCTGCGCAGCCTGCTGAAGCCCGCCGAGCGCCTCGCGCGCGACGGATTCACGGTCGACCCGACCTTCCGCTCGCAGACCGAGTCGAACGAGAAGCGGTTCAAGGACTTCCCCGCCAGCGCGAAGCTGTTCCTGCCCGGCGGCAAGCTGCCGGAGGTCGGCTCGACGTTCAAGAACCCGGACCTGGCGCGCACCTACCAGGAGCTGGGCCGCAAGGGCGTCGAGGAGCTGTACCGGGGAGACCTCGCCGAGGAGTTCGTGCGGACGGTGAACAAGCCGCCGGTCGACCCGGCGGCGGACCGGAAGGTGCGGCCTGGCGATCTCTCCCTCAAGGACCTCAGGGCGTACGCGGTCAAGCGCCAGGCCCCCACCAAGGCCTCCTACCGCGGGCTCGACGTGTACTCCATGGCGCCCTCCTCCTCCGGCGGCACGACCGTCGGCGAGGCGCTCAACATCCTGGAGCGCACCGACCTCTCCAAGGCGTCGAAGGCGAAGTACCTGCACCGCTACATCGAGGCCAGCCGCATCGCGTTCGCCGACCGCGGGCGCTGGGTGGGCGACCCCGCCTTCGAGGACGTACCGACGAAGGAACTCCTCTCGCAGCGGTTCGCCGACTCGCGGGAGTGCCTGATCAAGGACACGGCCGTCCTCAAGAGCCCCCTCGCGCCCGGTGACCCGCGCCACCCCGAGAAGTGCGGCGAGGGCGACGAGGCGGCCCCGACGACGTACGAGGGCGAGAACACCACGCACCTCACGGCCGCCGACAAGTGGGGCAACGTCGTGGCGTACACCCTCACCATCGAGTCGACGGGCGGCAGCGGCATCACGGTCCCGGGCCGCGGCTTCCTGCTCAACAACGAGCTCACCGACTTCTCCTTCGCCCCCGCCGATCCGGCGGTGCACGACCCGAACCTGCCGGGGCCCGGCAAGCGGCCGCGCTCCTCGATCGCCCCGACGATCGTGCTGAAGCACGGCAAGCCGGTGGTGGCCCTCGGCTCGCCGGGCGGCGCGACCATCATCACGACCGTCCTGCAGACCCTGACGGGCTTCGTCGACCGCGGCCTTCCGCTGGTCGACGCGATCGCGGCGCCGCGCGCGAGCCAGCGCAACGCCGCGCAGACCGAGCTCGAACCGGAGCTCTGGAACAGCCCGTTGAAGGGTTCGCTGGAGTCGATCGGGCACTCCTTCAAGCAGAACCCGGAGATCGGCGCGGCGACGGGCGTGCAGCGGCTGCCGGGCGGCAAGTGGCTCGCGGCGGC
This sequence comes from Streptomyces sp. NPDC042371, assembly GCF_056437465.1. Taxonomy (NCBI): domain Bacteria; kingdom Bacillati; phylum Actinomycetota; class Actinomycetes; order Kitasatosporales; family Streptomycetaceae; genus Streptomyces; species Streptomyces sp. NPDC042371. Next base: position 89,020 of record NZ_JBWKAP010000021.1, read on the forward strand.
GGAGAAGGTCCGCCGGGGCGGCGGCTCGGCCATGGTGGTGAGCCCCGAGAAGTGAGGACGGGCCGGGGGCCGCACCATGTGTGGATGCGGCCCCCGGCAGCGAAGCCGGAACTATGAGGCGGGCGACGCCGCGCAGTTCTGTTCCAGCTCGTTCGCGGCCCAGCGGATCGGCGAATCCGGGTCGTCGTGCAGATGCCGCAGGGCGGGCAGCGCCGCGCGGACGGCGGCCAGCTGGGCGTCGCCCCGGCCGCCGCGGGCCTGGCGCACGTCGGCGAGGTCCGCGATGAGCAGCAGCAGGGTGTTGCGGGACTTGTTGTCCGGGTCCGTCATCAGGTCGACCAGGAACGGGATGGCGGGGACCGCGGCCGTCGAGGCGGCCTCCTTGGAGACCAGGAGCCGGTAGAGGTCGTGGACCGCGTCCATGGCCGTCTTCTTGTCGTCCGAGGAGACCTTGCCGATCAGCTCCGGGATCATGTGGCCGGGCCCGCGGGCGGTCCACAGGGACCCCCAGTCGACGCCGTCCAGGCGCAGCTGGAGGTCGCGGTGCGGCCACAGCTTCGCCAGGTCCAGGGCGAGCGTGGAGGTGCCCTCCCCGTCGGTGACGCGCAGGGTGCCGTCCGCGTCGAGCCCGAGGAACCTGATGCCGGTGCCAAGGCGCAGACCGGCCACCGCGTCGGAGCCCAGGTCCCAGATGCGGACCAGGCCGTCGGCCCACGCGGCGGCGAGCGCCGGGCCGGTCTCCAACTGGGCGACGGCGAGGGAGCGGACGGGCGTGGCGCGGCGGTCGAAGGGGATGCGCATCGGCTTGCGGCGGGTGTTCCAGTAGCGGATCACGCCGTGCTCGTCGCCGCTCAGCACGAGGCGCTTGCCGTTGGCCAGTTCGAGGCAGGCGAGCGCGGTGACCGGGGCGCGGTGCAGCGTCAGGGTGATCGTCTCGGGGGACTCGTCGTCGGTCTCCAGGACGTGCACGGAGCCGTCCACGTCACCCGCCACGAGGGTCGTGCCGCTCCGGTTGGAGGCGACCGACCGCAGGGCGCCCGGCGCGGGGACGAGCGCGGCGGCGGCGCCGGGCACCGCGGGCGCTGCGATGTGGCCGCGCATCAGGACGGTCCAGCGTCCCCGGGGATCGGCTTCGCCCGCCGCCAGGGTGACAGGTCCGAGGTCCTCCAGGGGCGCGGGCACCTCGGAGGGCGGGCTGATCGCCTTGTCGCCGGACCAGTCGACGCCGAGGGTCTCGGCGACGGCGACGAGCGCCTCGCGCGTACGGGCGTTGATGACGATCGCGAAGTCGGCGCCCGGCCCGCGCCCGTGCCGCACGACCGCGTCGGGGGCGCCGTACGACAGTGCGTCGGTCCCCATCTCCTGCCAGGGCAGCAGGCCGAGTTCACGGTACGAGGCGGTCAGGCGCCGGACGATCTCCGGGTCGGCGTCGACGACCGTCCTGGGCACCCGCAGGGTCCAGCCGTAGTGCGCGGGCATCCGCTCGAAGGCCAGCTGCATCAGGAACTCCGAGAGCGACCTGCTCTGCACGACCCACTCGCCGCCGATGCTCACGACGACGCGCGGGTCGGGCAGTTCGGCCTCGGCGGCGAGATAGCCCCACGCGTGGCTGTAGTGGTACTCCGACATGAAGACGCAGACGCGTCGGTCGTCGCCCGGAGCCACGAGGGTGCTGTCCGGGGGCAGTTCGAGGTCCGAGATCGTCGGCGGCCACTGGGTGTGGACCCAGTACAGGCGCGGCTTGAAGGCGAACGAGTTGAGCGGGGAGTCCCACCACTCGTTCAGGGCCTGCGGGACGGGCAGCGTCCAGTCGATGCCGTCGGTGCGGTTCTCGCCGCCCCACCGGGAGTGCCCGGGCTCGCCGCCCGGGTCCTCGTAACCCCACTCCTGCTGCACCGCGTGGAGCAACTCCCAGCGGGGGCGGCCCTGTTGCTGCACCCGCAGCCGTTCCGCGAACTGTCCGTAGTCAATGATCTCTCGTGTCACCGGAGAATCGTACGGATGATCTACGTCGGGGAGTGTCCCCGCGAGGTCACAGTGCCGTGAGGATCCTGGGACCGTCCTCGGTGATCGCGACGGTGTGCTCGGCGTGCGCGGCGCGGCTGCCGTCGTTCGTGCGCAGCGTCCAGCCGTCCGGGGCGGGGTGGTATCCGTCGCCGCCGCCCGCGATCACCATCGGCTCGATGGCGATGGCCATGCCGGGGCGCAGGGGCATGCCGCGGCCGGGGCGGCCCTCGTTCGGGACGCCGGGATCCTCGTGCATGCTGCGGCCGATGCCGTGGCCGCCGAACCCCTCCGGGATGCCGTACCCCGCCGCGCGGCAGACGGTGCCGATGGCGTGGGCGATGTCGCCGATGCGGTTGCCGACGACCGCCGCCGCGATGCCCGCATCGAGGGCGCGCTCCGCCGTCCCGATCAGGCGGGTGTCCTCGGGGCGCGCGGTGCCGACGGTGAAGCTGATCGCCGAGTCGCCGACCCAGCCCGCGAGCTCGGCGCCGAAGTCCAGGGAGACGAGGTCGCCGTCGCGCAGGCGGTAGGCGGTCGGGATGCCGTGGACGATCGCCTCGTTGACCGAGGCGCAGAGGACGGCGGGGAAGGGGACGGGGGCGAAGTGCGGGCGGTAACCGAGGAAGGGGGAGGAGGCGCCCGCCTCGCGGAGGACGTCGTGCGCCACCCCGTCCAGGTCGAGCAGGGAGACGCCGACGGCCGCGGCCTCGCGGGCGGCGGTGAGGGCCTGCGCCACGATGCGGCCCGCTTCACGCATCGCGTCGATCGATTGTGCTGTCTTGAGTTCCACCATGCCAATTACTATACCGGTATTTCAATGCCGGTATTCTAATGGGGATCGGTTAGGATGGGCGCATGGTGCGGACTCCTTTGACCCCAGAAGAGCGTGAGCGCGGCGAACGTCTCGGAGTGCTCCTCCGGGAGGCCCGAGCGGATCGGAGCATGGTCTCGGTCGCCGCGGAGGCGGGCCTGTCGGCGGAGACGCTGCGGAAGATCGAGACGGGGCGCGCGCCGACGCCCGCGCTGTTCACGGTGGCGGCGCTGGCGTCCGTGCTGGGGCTCTCGCTGGACGAGCTGGTGGTCCGGTGCGAGCTGGTCGTGGTCTAGGTGTATTGATCACGAGCGTTGTTGACACCTGGGCGGTGGCTCGAACCGGCCGGATGCCGAGTCGTCCGAGTGGTCCGAATCGGCCCGTAATGCCCGCCGAAAACTGCATGTAGTCGTCCCGTAACACGTCTGGTGTTATCTTCCCGACCGGAAGACTCCAGGCTTCACGGGACGGTGCTGGTCAGATGGCAGTGGGACAACTCCCGGATCAGGTCAGGGAGTTCGCGAGATACTTGAGGGATCTGCTGGGTCGGCTCGACCAGGCGGCAGGCTGGTGCGGCGTGTTCTGGCAGCGGGATCCGGACGGCATGCGGGCCTGCCTGGACGGCGCAGAGGTGCCGCCCTGGGACGTCGTGCAGGCGCTGCTCCACGACCTCGCGGCGGACCGCGGCATCCCGGAGGCCGAGCGCGAGACGGACACGGCACGCGCGCTGCACCGGGCCTCGATCGCCGCGTACGACGCCAGGCCCGGCGGCCACGGTCTCCTCAGTGACCGGCTCGACATGATGCTCACGGAGCAGCGGATCGCCCTGGAGCGGCAGGCCGATCTCACGCGCCAGCTGAGCGCGGCGGTCGACGCCGAGGACGTGGACCGCATCAATCTCGATCTCGCCTGGGTGCGCGACGACCACGACCGCGCGACGGCCCGCTGCGTCGAGATCCAGGAGCGGATGGACCGCCTCGTCGAGGCGGACCGCCCGTCGTGGGTCGACCTCGGCACGGCGGCTTCGGGCGACGGCTTCGGGGTGTTCCCTGGTGACTCCGCCGCCCCGGATCCGGCCCCCGCCCCGTTTCCGGCGCTGGACGACGAACTGCGCGTACCCCGACAGGACGCGGCGCCCGCCGCGGAGGCCCTGCGCGACAGGTTCGACGGCGACGGGTTCGGCGGGGCTGGCGCATTCGGTGGGGGAGGCGCATTCGGGCAGGGAGGCTACGAGCCCGCCCCCGACCCCGTACCGGAAGCTCCCCGGGGCCCCGCCGACGAGCCCGCGGCCCCCACCACGTCCGACGCCGTGCGGGAGCTCGTCCGGCTGCGCGGCGAGGGCCGCAGCGGCGAGGCGCACGGGGTGCTCGTGGAGGCCGCGGGCTGGCCCGCGGACCGGCTGCCGGGGTTCGCCGCCGAGCTGCACCGCGCGGGTCTCGCCGCGGACTGGGCGACCCTGCTGTGGGAGGCCGCGTCGCTGCCGCCGGACCGGCTCGTCGCGCTCGCGGACTCGCTGGCCGGGTCCGGCCGCGCCGACGACTGCAGGAAGCTGCTGCGGCAGGGTGTCGCGCGCCCCGCGCCGGAGATCGCCGAGGCGATCATCGCGCTGATCGACGCGGGCCGGGAGCGCGAGGCCCGCGCCCTCCTCGACTCCTATCTCCGCGTCCGCACCCCCGAGGACGTGGCCCGCTGCGCACACACCGACCCCCGTCGGCTCATACCCCTGCTCCTGGAGACGGCACGCGGAGTCTCCGAGGAGCACCACTGGGATCTGGTGCACGCCCTGCGCGTCGCCGGATTCAGCGCCTGACCCGGACCGCCCCGCATCGGCTCCACGGCCCGGCCGCTGCCGCTTTGCGCCCGTTTCTCGCCCGCTCGGGTGCGAAACATGATCGACTCCGCCGGTTGACGACGATGGTCTTGCTCCGCCCCTCGGAGGAGGCTTACGTTCTCCTAATCCACGCAGCAGATCTACGTGCGTAGAGGCTCTCTGACGTCCTCTCAAGGGCATACGAAGGAGCAGCTCATGGCCAACGTCGTACGCGCCGCACTGGTCCAGGCGACCTGGACAGGCGACACCGAATCCATGATCGCCAAGCATGAGGAACACGCCCGCGAGGCGGCCCGACAGGGCGCGAAGGTGATCGGCTTCCAGGAAGTCTTCAACGCCCCCTACTTCTGCCAGGTCCAGGAGACCGAGCACTACCGGTGGGCCGAGCCCGTGCCGGACGGGCCCACCGTCACCCGGATGCAGGAACTCGCGCGCGAGACCGGCATGGTGATCGTCGTCCCCGTCTTCGAGGTCGAGCAGTCCGGCTTCTACTTCAACACCGCCGCCGTCATCGACGCCGACGGCAGCTACCTCGGCAAGTACCGCAAACACCACATCCCCCAGGTCAAGGGCTTCTGGGAGAAGTACTACTTCAAGCCGGGGAACCTGGGCTGGCCCGTCTTCGACACCGCGGTCGGCAAGGTCGGCGTCTACATCTGCTACGACCGCCACTTCCCCGAGGGCTGGCGGCAGTTGGGCCTGAACGGCGCCCAGATCGTCTACAACCCATCCGCCACCTCGCGCGGCCTCTCCGCCTACCTCTGGCAGCTCGAACAGCCCGCGGCCGCCGTCGCCAACGAATACTTCATCGCCGCGATCAACCGCGTCGGCCAGGAGGAGTACGGCGACAACGACTTCTACGGAACCTCGTACTTCGTCGATCCGCGCGGCCAGTTCGTCGGCGAGCCCGCGAGCGACAAGGCCGAAGAACTCATCGTCAGGGACCTCGACTTCGGCCTCATCGAGGAAGTACGCCAGCAGTGGGCGTTCTACCGCGACCGCCGTCCCGACGCCTACGAAGGGCTGGTGCAGCCGTGACCGATCTGTACGACCGCCACCGGGCCGTGCTGCCCGACTGGCTCGCGCTCTACTACGAGCGGCCCATGGAGCTCACGCACGGGGAGGGCCGTCACGTCTGGGGCGCCGACGGCACGAAGTACCTCGACTTCTTCGGCGGCATCCTCACCACCATGACGGCCCACGCCCTGCCCGAGGTCACCAAGGCGGTGAGCGAGCAGGCGGGCCGGATCATCCACTCCTCGACGCTCTACCTCAACCGCCCGATGGTCGAACTCGCCGAGCGGATCGCGGCGCTGTCGGGAATCCCCGACGCCCGCGTCTTCTTCACCACATCGGGCACCGAGGCCAACGACGCGGCCCTGCTGCTCGCCACCGCCCACCGCCGCTCGAACCAGATCCTGGCGATGCGCAACAGCTACCACGGCAGGTCCTTCACGACCGTCGGCATCACCGGCAACCAGTCGTGGTCGCCGACCAGCCTCTCGCCGCTCCAGACGCTGTACGTCCACGGGGGCGGCCGCAGCCGCGGACCGTACGCGGAGCTGAGCGACGCCGAGTTCACCGCGGCCTGCGTCGCCGACCTGCGGGACATGCTCGGGCAGGGCCGCGGGGGAGTGGCCGCGCTGATCGCCGAGCCGATCCAGGGCGTCGGCGGCTTCACCTCGCCGCCCGACGGTCTGTACGCGGCCTTCAAGGAGGTCCTGGACGAGCACGGCATCCTGTGGATCGCCGACGAGGTGCAGACCGGCTGGGGCCGCACCGGCGAACACTTCTGGGGCTGGCAGGCCCACGCGGAGAACGGCTCGCCGGACATCCTGACCTTCGCCAAGGGCATCGGCAACGGCATGTCGATCGGCGGCGTCGTGGCCCGCGCCGAGGTCATGAACTCCCTCGACGCCAACTCCATCTCGACCTTCGGCGGCTCCCCGGTCACCATGGCGGCAGGCCTCGCCAACCTCACGTACCTCCTGGAGCACGACCTCCAGGGCAACGCGCGGCGCGTCGGCGGGCTCCTCATCGAGCGGCTGCGCGCGCTCTGCGCCCAACTGCCCGTCGTGCGCGAGGTGCGCGGCCGCGGCCTGATGATCGGCATCGAACTGGTCGAGCCCGGCACCGGCAGGCCGAACCCACAGGCGGCCGCGGCCGTGCTCGAAGCGGCCCGCGAGGGCGGACTGCTCATCGGCAAGGGCGGCGGGCACGACACCAGCGTGCTGCGCGTGGCCCCACCGCTCTCGCTGACCGTCGCGGAGGCGGAGGAGGGCGCCGCGATCCTCGGACGGGCCCTGCAGAGCGCCTAGGGCCCTCCTCCCCGTACGCACGGCCCGCGCAGGATCGCAGGAAAGGGAGCGCACCACATGAGCAACCGCACTCTGATCACCGGCGGCCTGGTCATCACGGCCTCCGACGAACTGCCCGTCGACGTACTGGTGGAGGACGGCCGCGTCGCGGCGCTGGCCACCCGTGAAAGCCACGGCTGGACGGCCGACCACGTGATCGACGCGTCCGGGAAGTACGTGATCCCGGGCGGCGTCGACGCACACACGCACATGGAGATGCCCTTCGGCGGCACCCTCGCCGCGGACACCTTCGAGACCGGCACCCGCGCCGCGGCCTGGGGCGGCACGACCACCATCATCGACTTCGCGATCCAGCCCAAGGGCGGCACGCTCGCGCAGGGGCTCGACACGTGGCACGAGAAGGCGGCCGGGAAGTGCGCGGTCGACTACGGCTTCCACATGATCATGTCCGATGTGAACGAGTCCTCGCTCAAGGAGATGGACACGCTCGTCGCGTCCGGGATCACCTCGTTCAAGCTGTTCACCGCCTACCCCGGCGTCTTCTTCTCCGACGACGGGCAGATCCTGAGGGCGATGCAGCGCGCGGGCTCCAACGGCGGCCTGGTGATGGCGCACGCGGAGAACGGCCTCGCCATCGACGTCCTGGTGGAGCAGGCGCTGGCGCGCGGCGAGCGGGATCCGCGCTACCACGGCGAGGTCCGCAAGGCGCTCCTTGAGGCGGAGGCGACGCACCGGGTGATCCGGCTCAGCCAGGTGGCGGGCGCCCCGCTGTACGTGGTGCACGTGTCGGCCCAGGAGGCCGTCGCCGAACTGACCCGGGCGCGGGACGACGGCCTCCCGGTCTTCGGCGAGACGTGTCCGCAGTACCTCTTCCTGTCGACCGACAACCTGGCGGAGCCGGACTTCGAGGGCGCGAAGTACGTCTGCTCGACCCCGCTGCGCCCGAAGGAGCACCAGGCGGTGCTGTGGCGCGGGCTGCGCACGAACGACCTCCAGGTGGTCTCCACGGACCACTGCCCGTTCTGCTTCAAGGGGCAGAAGGAGATGGGCCGCGAGGACTTCTCGAAGATCCCGAACGGCATGCCGGGCGTCGAGAACCGCATGGACCTGCTCCACCAGGCCGTCGTCGACGGGCACATCAGCCGTCGCCGCTGGATCGAGGTCGCCTGCGCGACACCGGCCCGGATGTTCGGCCTGTATCCGAGGAAGGGCACGATCGCGCCTGGGGCCGACGCCGACATCGTCATCTACGACCCGCACGCCGAGCAGATCATGTCGGCGCAGACGCACCACATGAACGTGGACTACTCGGCCTACGAAGGAAAGCGGGTGACGGGGCGCGTGGAGACGGTGCTGTCCCGCGGTGTCCCGGTGGTCGACAACCGCGTGTACGCAGGGCGTGCGGGCCACGGGTCGTTCCTGCGGCGGGGGATCTGCCAGTACGTGTGAGCTGCGATGTTCCTGCCGAACGGCAGGAGTTCAGGGGCGAGGACCGCGGTGTGCGGGCCTCGCCCTTTACAACGTCCGTGACCTTGGGGCGACTTCATTCGATGTGACCCGGGTCACTTCGGGTGGCACTTGGCTCGAAGGCGCCACCCGTGTCACTATTTCTGCACGCCGACTCTGCCCAAAAACCGCCGTGAGGCCGTGGGTTGAGTGCCGTAGCCGCCGGTAGGTACAGGCGAGACCGAGCCTCTGCTCGGTGCAGTACCGATACCCCTTCGCATTCCATGCATGCCTCTCATCTTGCTCGTCGTGAGGCATGCCCTGAGTGTGCCCTGAGTCTGCCTTGAGACGGGGCGCAGGGGATTGACGATCCTAAGCCGAACTGCTTGCCGAAATCAGCTTCTGGTGTGCTGCCGATGATGTGCTCGCGTTCAAAGAGACGCCAAGATCGATAAGTGGAGGAAAAATGTCAGAGTTCACCGATTTGGAAGAGCTGTACTCGATCGTCGACAAGACGGCTCAGCTGGTGGACGTCACCGCATCGCGTGACAAGGTCTGGCCCATCCTCAATGCCTACAAGGACGTGGTCGGGCAGTCCGTCATCTCGTTCCGTGCGTCGACCGGCAGCAGCGCCGACGACCTCGACGCCCGCTTCACGATGCTCCCGAAGGACTTCGACCCGTACGCCCGCGCCCTGGAGCACGGCCTCACGCCGAAGACGGACCACGCCGTCGGCAGCCTGCTGAAGGAGGTTCACACGAACCTCCCCATCACCAGCTGCGGCGTCGACTTCGGAGTCGCGGGGGGCTTCACGAAGACCTGGTCCTTCCCGAGTGCCGAGAACCTCGTGAAGATCTCCGACCTCGCCGAGCTGCCGTCGATCCCGGCCGGTGTCGCCGCCAACCGCGACTTCTTCGAGAAGTGGGGCCTGGCCGACATGGTCAGCACCGTGGGCATCGACTACTCGAAGCGCACGATGAACCTGTACTTCGGCGGCGGCGTGGGCGACCGCGTCCCGGCCGAGGTCTTCGAGGAGAAGGGTGTCAGGGCGATCCTCGGCGAGCTCGGTCTCTCCGAGCCGAGCGAGGAGCTGCTGCGGTTCTGCGAGCGCTCGTTCGTCATCTACGTGACGCTGAGCTGGGACTCCCCGGAGATCAACAGGTTCACCTACTCCGTCATGACGCCGGAGCCGCTGGGCCTGCCGATCACGTTCGCCCCGACCTTCGAGCGCCTCATCAAGGAAGCTCCGTACGACACCTCGGGCCGCAACTACATCTACGGCATCGCGTCGACGCCCAAGGGTGAATACCACAAGATCGCGTCGTACTACCAGTGGCAGAAGCGCGTCGAGAACCTGCTGCGCTCCGACTCCTGACGACACCGCGCCCGTCGGGGCCGGTAGTACAAGGGCTTGCGGAGAGGGAAATTCCACCCCTCTCCGCAAGCCCTTTTCTCTGGAACGGCCGGGGTTCTGACGGCGTCCGGCCAGCCTCATTCATTCCTAGAACTCTGGATGATGCGATCTCCATGCAGAAAAGAGAAAGGGAGCTGAGTGCGTTGACGTCACCGAGCTCAGCGGAAGGGGTGTCAGAAATCCGTCGCGCTCGCTCCGTCGGAATCGGCCGCGCCCACGCGAAGGCCATTTTGCTGGGGGAGCACGCGGTCGTTTACGGCGCTCCCGCCCTTGCGCTCCCGGTGCCCCAGCTGGCGGTCACGGCGAGCGCCGGATGGTCCGCCCAGTCGCCGGGTGACGCCGGCGATGTGTCTCTGACAATGACCGGATCTGCCTCCCGCCCGGTGGCGACGCAGGCCTCCGACTGGCTCCGGCGACTCAGTGCCGAGTTCCGGACGACCATGAACGTGGCCGACGACGTGCACCTCGACGTCATCCTGGACTGCGCCATCCCGCCCGGCCGCGGCCTCGGCTCCAGCGCCGCCTGCGCGCGCGCCGTGGTCTTCGCGCTGGCCGACCTCTTCGACCGCGAGGTCACCCCGCAGACCGCCTTCGACCTGGTGCAGACCGCCGAGAACGTGGCCCACGGCCGCGCCAGCGGCGTCGACGCCACCGCCGTGGGCGCGCCGGGACCCCTGCTGTTCCAGCAGGGCCGCTCCGAGGAACTGCCCGTCGGCTGCGAGGAGTTGTTCATCATCGCCGACAGCGGCGAGGTGGGCAGGACCAAGGACGCGGTCAGCATGCTCCGCGACGGCTTCGAGCGGCACGCCGGAGCGCAGGAACACTTCGTACGCCGCGCGACGGACCTCACCGACGAGGCCCGGCACGCGCTCGCGGACGGCAAGCCCGAGGAGCTCGGCACGCGCATGACGGAGTATCACGAACTGCTGCGCGCCGCCGGATTGAGCACCGACCGGATCGACGCACTGGTCGAAGGGGCGCTCTCCGCGGGCAGCCTCGGCGCCAAGATCACCGGCGGTGGCATGGGCGGCTGCGTGCTCGCGCTGACCCAGCCCGAGCGGGCGAGCGCGGTGACCCGGCAGCTGCACGAAGCCGGTGCCGAACAGACATGGGTCGTACCGCTGAGGGGGTTTGCCGGACATGGTCGCTGAACAACAGGCCACGGCGGTGCGCACCGCCCCGGCGGCCACGGCGGGCAACGCGACCGCCGTGGCGCACCCGAACATCGCACTGATCAAGTACTGGGGCAAGCGCGACGAGCGGCTCATCCTGCCGCGCACCGACAGCCTCTCGATGACCCTGGACATCTTCCCGACCACCACCCGCGTGCGACTGGCCCCCGGAGCGGATCACGACGACGTGACGCTCGGCGGCGCTCCCGCGCAGGGCGAGGCCCAGCGGCGCATCGTCACCTTCCTCGACCTGGTGCGCGAGCGCGCCGGAGTCGCCGACCGCGCCGTTGTGGAGACCGAGAACACCGTCCCCACCGGGGCGGGCCTCGCCTCCTCCGCCAGCGGATTCGCCGCCCTGGCCGTCGCCGCGGCCGCCGCCTACGGCCTCGACCTCGACGCCACCGCGCTGTCCCGCCTGGCCCGCCGCGGATCCGGGTCGGCCTCCCGCTCCCTCTTCGGGGACTTCGTGGTCTGGCACGCGGGGCGCGACACCGGCACGGAAGAGGAGGCGGACCTCAGCTCGTACGCCGAGCCGGTGCCCGCCGGGCCGCTCGACCCCGCACTGGTCGTCGCCGTCGTCAACGCCGGACCCAAGGACGTGTCCAGCAGGGCGGCCATGCGACGCACCGTCGACACCTCGCCGCTCTTCGAGCCGTGGGCCGAATCCAGCAAGGACGACCTGGTCGACATGCGCAAGGCCCTCGGCCGGGGCGACCTCGAAGCGGTCGGCGAGATCGCGGAACGCAACGCGCTCGGCATGCACGCCACGATGCTGGCGGCCCGCCCCGCGGTGCGCTACATGTCGCCCGCCTCGCTCACCGTGCTCGACAGCGTGCTGCAGCTCAGGCGCGACGGCGTGCCCGCCTACGCGACCATGGACGCCGGGCCCAACGTGAAGGTGCTCTGCCGCAACGCGGACGCCGACCGGGTGGCGGGTGTCGTGCGCAGTGCCGCGCAGGGCGGCGCCATCCACATCGCCCGCCCGGGACCGGGCGCCCGGTTGCTGTCCGGGGACGGGCGGTGACCGGTCGGCCGACGGTCGTCCGGCGCGCGCCGGGCAAGCTGTACGTCGCCGGTGAGTACGCGGTGGTGGAGCCGGGCAACCCGGCGATCCTGATCGCCGTCGACCGGTATGTCACCGTCACCGTGTCCGACCCCGGCGAACCCGGCGTCGTACTCTCCTCCGACCTCGCCGCGCGCACGGCGCACTGCCGGTGGCGGGACGGGCGGCTCGCCGGATCGGGACCGCGGGACGAGGAACTGCTCCGGGAGAGCTTCGCCCATGTGGCGGCGGCCATCGAGATCGTCGGCCGCCTGCTCGCCGAACGGGGCCTTCCCGCGCCCGCGCTGGATGTATCGGTCAGCAGCGAACTGCACGACAACGGCACCAAGTTCGGGTTCGGGTCAAGCGGCGCGGTCGTCGTGGCGACCGTCGCCGCCATGGCGGCCCACTGCGGCCTCGACCTGACGCGCGACGCCTGCTACCGCCTCGCGATGCTCGCCACGGCGGGCCTCGAACCCAAGGCGTCCGGCGGCGACCTCGCCGCAGGCACCTGGGGCGGCTGGCTCACCTATCGGGCACCCGACCGGGCCGCCGTCCTGGACCTGGCCCGAAGAACGGGCGTCGATGAGGCCCTGCGCGTGCCCTGGCCGGGCCACGAAGTACGCGCACTGCCCGGGCCCGAGGGCCTCTCACTGGAGGTCGGCTGGACCGGAACGCCCGCCTCCACCTCGTCCCTGGTCTCCGGCCTCGACCGGCGGACCTGGCGGGGCAGCGCCTCCCACCGGAGGTTCGTGGAGACGAGCAACGACTTCGTGCGTGCCTCGGTCGACGCACTGGAGGGCGGCGACCGCGAGGGCCTGCTGCGGCAGATCCGGCGCGCCCGGCAGGAACTGTCCCGCCTCGACGAAGAGGTGGGGCTCGGAATCTTCACGCAGCGGCTGACCGCGCTGTGCGAGGCCGCCGAAGCAGTCGGCGGCGCGGCCAAGCCCTCAGGGGCGGGCGGCGGCGACTGCGGCATCGCACTGCTCGACGCCGAAGCGGCACTGGACATCGCTCAAGTACGGAAACGGTGGACCACGGCGGGCGTGCGGCCCCTGCCGATCCGTCCCGCCATGGAAGGGAACGCAGAATGATCTCTCAACGCAAGGACGACCACGTCCGGCTCGCTGTCGAGCACGCGCGTCAGCACAGCGGACACAACCAGTTCGACGAGGTGTCGTTCGTCCACCACGCCCTGGCCGGCATCGACCGGCCGGACGTGTCCCTGGCCACGAACTTCGCCGGGATCTCCTGGCCGGTGCCCCTCTACATCAACGCGATGACCGGCGGCAGCGTCAGCACCGGCATCATCAACCGCGACCTGGCCATCGCCGCCCGCGAGACCGGCGTGGCCGTCGCCTCCGGCTCCATGAGCGCGTACTTCAAGGACCCGTCGTGCGCCGACACGTTCAGCGTGCTGCGCAAGGAGAACCCGGACGGGTTCGTGCTTGCCAACGTCAACGCGACGGCCTCGGTCGACAAGGTGCAGCGCGCCATCGACCTGGTGCAGGCCAACGCCCTGCAGATCCACATCAACACCGCGCAGGAAACGCCGATGCCCGAGGGCGACCGGTCGTTCTCCGCCTGGGTCCCGCAGATCGAGAAGATCGCGGCGGCCGTCGAGGTGCCCGTGATCGTCAAGGAGGTCGGCAACGGCCTCAGCCGTGAGACCGTCCTGCTCATCGAGAGCCTCGGCGTCCAGGTCGCCGACCTCGGCGGCCGCGGCGGCACGGACTTCGCCCGCATCGAGAACGGGCGGCGCGAGCTCGGCGAGTACGCGTTCATGCACGGCTGGGGACAGTCCACCGCGGCCTGTCTCCTGGACGCGCAGGACGTCGGCATCCCCGTCCTCGCCTCCGGCGGCGTGCGCAACGCGCTCGACGTGGCCCGCGCGCTGGCGCTCGGCGCGTCCGGCGTCGGAGCCTCCGGCGGATTCCTCCGCACCCTGAAGGACGAGGGCGTCTCCGCGCTGATCGCGCAGATCTCGACGTGGCTCGACCAGCTCGCCGCCCTGCAGACCATGCTCGGCGCGCGCACCCCCGCCGAACTGACGCGCTGCGACCTGCTGATCCACGGTGAACTCCGTGACTTCTGCGCCGACCGAGGCATCGAGACCGGGACGTTCGCGCAGCGCTCCCGTTCCGTCGAGGCCGCCCACCAGCTGACGGGAAGCACCCGATGACCGAGACACACGCAATAGCCGGCGTCCCGATGCGGTGGGTGGGCCCCCTGCGCATCTCCGGCAACGTCGCCACCACCGAGACCCAGGTCCCGCTCGCCACCTACGAGACGCCGCTGTGGCCCTCCGTGGGCCGCGGCGCGAAGGTCTCCCGGCTGGTCGAGGAAGGCATCGTCGCCACGCTCGTCGACGAGCGGATGACCCGCTCGGTGCTGGTCGAGGCGACGGACGCGCAGACCGCCTACGTCGCCGCGCGGGCCATCGACGCGCGGATCGACGAGCTGCGCGACGTGGTGCGTGGCTGCAGCCGGTTCGCCCAGCTGATCAACATCCGGCACGAGATCAACGCCAACCTGCTCTTCATCCGGTTCGAGTTCACCACCGGCGACGCCTCCGGCCACAACATGGCGACGCTCGCGTCCGACGCGCTCCTGAAGCACCTGCTGGAGACGATCCCCGGCATCTCCTACGGGTCGATCTCGGGCAACTACTGCACGGACAAGAAGGCCACCGCGATCAACGGCATCCTCGGCCGCGGCAAGAACGTGGTCACGGAGCTGCTGATCCCGCGGGACATCGTCACCGATGTCCTGCACACGACGGCCGCGAAGGTCGTCCAGCTGAACATCCGCAAGAACATGCTCGGCACCCTGCTCGCGGGCGGCATCCGCTCGGCGAACGCCCACTACGCCAACATGCTGCTCGGCTTCTACCTCGCGACCGGCCAGGACGCGGCCAACATCGTCGAGGGCTCGCAGGGCGTCACCATGGCCGAGGACCGCGACGGCGACCTCTACTTCGCCTGCACCCTGCCGAACCTGATCGTCGGCACGGTGGGCAACGGCAAGGGCCTCGAGTTCGTCGAGACCAACCTCGCCCGGCTCGGCTGCCGGGTCGACCGCGAGCCCGGCGAGAACGCCCGCCGCCTCGCGGTGATCGGTGCGGCGACGGTCCTGTGCGGAGAGCTCTCGCTCCTCGCGGCACAGACGAACCCCGGCGAACTGATGCGTGCACATGTCCAGTTGGAGCGCGGCAACCAGGAAAAGGTCGGTGTGTAGGGCATGTCCAGTGACTCAGGCATAGGTATCCACGATCTGTCGTTCGCGACCACCGAGTTCGTGCTGCC
The DNA here is from genome assembly GCF_056437465.1 of Streptomyces sp. NPDC042371. Taxonomy (NCBI): domain Bacteria; kingdom Bacillati; phylum Actinomycetota; class Actinomycetes; order Kitasatosporales; family Streptomycetaceae; genus Streptomyces; species Streptomyces sp. NPDC042371. Next base: position 104,366 of record NZ_JBWKAP010000021.1, read on the forward strand.
GCACACGGCGCTCGCCGAGTACAACGGCACGGAGATCGGCAAGTACCACATCGGCATCGGCCAGGAGTCGATGAGCGTTCCGGCGGCCGACGAGGACATCGTGACGCTGGCCGCCGCCGCGGCCGCGCCCATCGTCGAGCGGCACGGCAGCGAGCGGATCCGCACCGTCGTCTTCGCCACCGAGTCCTCCATCGACCAGGCCAAGTCCGGTGGTGTGTACGTTCATTCGCTGCTCGGGCTGCCCTCCGCGGCGCGTGTGGTCGAGCTGAAGCAGGCCTGTTACGGGGCGACCGCGGGCCTCCAGTTCGCACTGGGCCTGGTCGCGAGGGACCCCTCGCAGCAGGTCCTCGTGATCGCCAGCGACGTGTCCAAGTACGAACTGGACAGCCCCGGCGAGGCCACGCAGGGCGCGGCCGCGGTCGCGATGCTGGTCGGCGCGGACCCCGCGCTCATCAGGCTCGACGGCCCGTCCGGACTGTTCACCGCGGACGTGATGGACTTCTGGCGGCCCAACTACCGGGACGCCGCGCTGGTCGACGGGCAGGAGTCCATCTCCGCCTACCTCCAGGCCGTCGAGGGCTGCTGGAAGGACTACACGGAGCAGGGCGGGCACTCGCTCGACGAGTTCGCCGCGTTCTGCTACCACCAGCCCTTCACCAAGATGGCCTACAAGGCCCACCGCCACCTGCTGAACTACTGCGGATACGACACCGACAAGGACGTCATCGAGCAGGGGCTCGGCCAGACCACGGCGTACAACCGGGTCATCGGCAACAGCTACACGGCGTCGGTCTACCTGGGCCTGGCCGCGCTGCTCGACCAGGCCGAGGACCTCACCGGCCGCTCGATCGGCTTCCTGAGCTACGGCTCGGGCAGCGTCGCGGAGTTCTTCGCGGGCCAGGTCGTCCCCGGCTACCGCGACCAGCTGCGCACCGCCGAGCACCGGGAGGCCATCGCGCGCCGCACGGAGCTCGACTACGCGGGCTACAAGGAGCTGCACGAGCGGTCCTTCCCGACCGACGGCGGGGACTACCCCACACCGGTGCAGACCGGCGGGCAGTTCCGTCTCGCCGCCCTGCGCGGCCACAAGCGGATCTACGAACGGCGGTAGGCGAATGACGGACATCGCTACCGATATCGCAGTTCTCGGTACCGGTCACTACGTGCCGGACCGCATCGTCTCCAACGACGAGGTCGGGGCTCCGGCGGGCGTCGAGGGCGAGTGGATCGTCCGCAAGACCGCGATCCGGGAACGTCGCTGGGCCGCGCCGGGCCAGGCCACCTCGGACCTCGCCGTCGAGGCCGCGCGGTCCGCCCTGGAGTCGGCGGGCATCACCGCCGGTCAGCTGTCGGTGATCGTGGTGGCCACGTCCACCCCGGACCGGCCGCAGCCGCCGACCGCGGTGTACGTGCAGCAGAAGCTCGGCGCGCTGGGCGCGGCCGCGTTCGACGTGAACGCGGTCTGCTCGGGCAGCATGTACGCCCTCTCGGTGGTCGAGGGCATGCTGGCACGGCGGGGCGGACACGCTCTGGTGATCGGCGCGGACGTGTACTCGCGGATCCTGAACCCGGCCGACCGCAAGACGGTCGTGCTGTTCGGCGACGGGGCAGGGGCGATGGTCCTCGGCGCCGGAACCGGCGGCTCCGGGGCGCGGGTGCGGCATGTCGCGCTGCACACCTTCGGCGAGCTCGCGGACCTCATCCAGGTGCCCGCGGGCGGCAGCAGGACCCCGCCCGACCAGGCCGTCCTCGACGCGGGGCTGCAGTACTTCGCGATGGACGGGCGCGAGGTGCGCCGGTTCGTGGTGGAGCAACTGCCGCAGCTGACCAAGCAGTTCCTGCACGAGGCGGGAGTGGCGCCCGACGACATCGCGCACTTCGTGCCGCACCAGGCCAACGGCGTCATGCTCGACACGGTGATCGAGGATCTCTCGCTGTCGCGCGCCACGACGCACCTGACGCTGGAGCAGTACGGCAACACCGGGGCGGCATCCATCCCGATCACGCTGGACGCGGCGGCCCGCGAGGGCGCCTTCAGCCCCGGCGACCTGATCCTGATGGCGGGCTTCGGCGGCGGCATGGCCGCGGGACTCGCCCTGCTCGAATGGTGAGCGGCCCCCGCTTCTGACGGCCGCCCACCCGGCCGTCACCCCCAACCGGGCCGGGGAGCCCACTTCCCCCAAGGGAGCTCCCCGGCCTGAACCCCCGCACTTACCGTCCCCGCGCCGCAGGAGGCACCCCGCGTGATCACGGAGAAGGAGCCAGGCACCGGCCTGGCCGCCCGCATACCGGGATCCAAGAGTCTGACCAACCGGCTGCTGCTGCTGGCCGCCGCTGCCGACGGCACGAGCACGGTCCGCGCTCCGCTCGTGAGCGATGACACGGTCGCGTTCCGCGAGGCGCTCGACGTGTGCGGCATCCCCGTGAAGACCGGCCCGGGAGACGCGTTCTGGGAAGTGACGGGCACCGGGCGCGGCCCGGCGGGCTCCGCCCGCCCGTGGTGTGCGGACGCCGGAACCGCGGCCCGCTTCCTGCCCCCGTTCGCCGCCACCGGGCACGGCAGCTTCCTCTTCGACGGCTCGTCCCAACTGCGCGCCCGCCCGCAGGGCCCCCTGCTCGACGCGCTCCGCGCCCTCGGCGTCGACCTGGAGCCGGGCCCCGGCAACGGACTTCCCCTGCTGATCCGCGCCCAGGGCATCGAGGGCGGCGAACTCACGGTGGACTCCTCCCTGAGCAGCCAGTACCTCAGCGGCCTCCTGATGGCGGCCCCGCTGATGCGCCGCGGCCTGCGGATCCGGACCGGAAGCCTGGTCAGCCGCCCCTACATCGACATGACCCTGGCGTTGATGCGACGCTTCGGAGCCCGCGTCGACGAGGGCGCCGACGGCACCCTCGACGTCGAACCGCGGCCGTACGACGCCACGGACATCGTGGTCGAACCCGACGCGTCCTCCGCCTCGTACGTCTTCGCGGCAGCGGCCGTCACCGGACGCACCGTCACCGTGCCCGGCCTGGGCACCGACAGCCTCCAGGGCGACCTGTGCTTCGTCGAGGTCCTCCGGCACACGGGCGCCGACGTGCACGTCGGCCCGACCGCCACCACCGTGACGGGCAACGGCCCGCTGCGGGGCGGCTTCACCGTCGACATGGGCGAGATCTCGGACACCTTCATGACCCTCGCGGCCATCGCGCCGCTCGCCGACGAGCCCATCACCATCACCGGTGTCGCGCACGCACGGCTCAAGGAGTCCGACCGCGTCTCCGCCATGGCGGAGAACCTGCGCGCCTGCGGCATCGAGATCGCCGAGGGCCCGGACCGGATCACCGTCCACCCCGGGGTGCCGCGCCCCACCCGCATCGCATGCCACCGCGACCACCGGATCGCGATGTCGTTCTCGGTCCTCGGCCTCGCCGTACCGGACACGATCTCGCTCGACGACCCGGAGTGCGTGGCCAAGACGTTCCCAGAGTTCCACGACGAGATGCGGCGCCTGTTCACCGGCCACGCACTCCGTTGAGCACCGAACAGGCAGACAGAGGAGCACCGTTGAGCAGGTTGCGTTGGCTGACCGCGGGGGAGTCGCACGGACCCGCGCTTGTCGCGACGTTGGAGGGTCTTCCCGCCGGCGTGCCGATCACGACGGAGATGGTGGCGGATCATCTGGCGCGGCGGCGGTTGGGGTATGGCCGTGGGGCGCGGATGAAGTTCGAGCGTGATGAGGTCACGTTTTTGGGCGGGGTCCGGCACGGGCTGAGCATGGGTTCGCCGATTGCGGTGATGGTGGGCAATACGGAGTGGCCCAAGTGGGAGCAGGTGATGGCGGCGGATCCGGTGGATCCGCAGGTGCTTGCCGATCTGGCCCGTAATGCTCCGCTGACGCGGCCGCGGCCGGGTCATGCGGATCTGGCGGGGATGCAGAAGTACGGGTTCGACGAGGCGCGGCCGGTGCTGGAGCGGGCCTCTGCGCGGGAGACCGCGGCGCGGGTGGCGCTGGGTGCGGTGGCCCGGTCGTTTTTGAAGGAGACGGCCGGGATCGAGATCGTCTCCCATGTGACTGAGCTGGCGGCGGCCAAGGCTCCGTATGGGGTGTACCCGACGCCCGCGGATGTCGAGAAGCTGGATGCGGATCCGGTGCGGTGTCTGGATGCGGATGCCTCGAAGGCGATGGTCGCGGAGATCGATCAGGCGCACAAGGACGGCGACACGCTGGGTGGTGTGGTCGAGGTGTTGGCGTATGGGGTGCCGGTGGGGTTGGGCTCGCATGTGCACTGGGACCGGCGGTTGGATGCGCGGCTGGCGGCGGCGTTGATGGGTATTCAGGCGATCAAGGGGGTCGAGGTCGGCGACGGTTTTGATCTGGCGCGGGTGCCGGGGTCGCAGGCGCACGATGAGATCGTGACCACCGATGAGGGTATCCGGCGCACTTCTGGCCGTTCGGGTGGTACGGAGGGTGGGCTGAGTACGGGTGAGCTGCTGCGGGTGCGGGCGGCGATGAAGCCGATCGCGACGGTGCCGCGGGCGTTGGCCACGGTTGACGTGGTCACGGGTGAGGCGACCAAGGCGCATCACCAGCGCTCCGATGTGTGTGCGGTTCCGGCGGCGGGGATCGTCGCGGAGGCGATGGTGGCGTTGGTGCTGGCGGATGCGGTGGCGGAGAAGTTCGGTGGGGACAGTGTTCCCGAGACGCGCCGCAATGTGCAGTCCTACCTCGACAACCTGCAGATCCGGTGACAACGACGAGGCGGCAGACCGGGCGGCAGACCGGTGCCGCCTCGGCCGTCACCGGAAACGGCAGGTGGAGGCGGTCACCGCACGCGTGAGTACCCCGCGTGCGGTGAACACCTCCACCAGTGGCTCCGTCGCGCCCTACCCTGCTCTCTCCCGCTGAGCAGGCCGAGCGTCCCGCGAAGCCATTTCCACTACCGCCGCCGGACGGCGCTGTCCGGGCTCAGGCGGCTTCCTTGCGCTGCCGGTCCATGAGGTGGCGCAGGACGAGCCACTCCCGTATCTCCCACGAATGCCCCGACGAGCAGCGGATGCTGCTGTTCTTGGCCGCGGCACCGGAACTCTGCGGTGACGCGTTGATCGTGCCGGGGCAACTGTCCACCACACACCGTCTGGTGAGCGGATTACGGTCGCCCCGGTCGGGGTCGATGAGACGGAGCAGCTCGACGTGGAGTCCCTCGATCTCGGCCGCGAAATCCTCGGCCGGAGGCTGGGCCGTGAGCCACTCCAGATGGGCCAGGAGGAAGCAGGCCAGGTGGGGGACGGAGCGGCTCGGGACCGTGGTCTCGAGTTCATCCGCGACATAGCCCGCCCACGATTCCAGAATCGCGACGATGTTGCTCCGGGCGTCGAGCGCGGAGACGTTCAGATGGTCCCGCCTGCGGCTCCCTGACACCTTGGTCGGATTGCGCCGCCGGGACGTGGCCATGACGTGGTGAAGGCCCTCCTGATGGAGGCCGGGGAGCGCGCGCAGCTGACGCGCCAGCTTTCCGACGCAGGCGTCGCAGAGCAGTGATTCCGTGGCGTCACGCACCTCCGGCCCGTGGTCCCGCGAGCATGAGTGAATCTCCATAAAGTGTCTCCTTGTTGTGGCTGGACGGCCCGGCTGGACCGCCCCGGTCAGATGGTTCTGTTGCCGATGTCGTGCTGAACGCGGAACGTGACGAACTCGGCCGGTCGTACGGCGGCAAGGCCGACGTCGAGGTTCACCCGGCCCCGCGCCACGTCCTCGGCGGTGTTGTTGGTGTCGTCGCAGATGACCTCGAACGCCTCGGCCGCCGACCCGCCGGGCAGCGCCCCGTGCCGCCACAACCCCTTCAGGAACGTCGTCGTGGACTGACGTATCAGTGCCCGCAGTTGAGCCGTGTTCGTGTCGAATGCCGCCCAGCGGGTGCCCTGTTCGAGCGAGGCGCGGGTGTAGTTCACCAGGCGGCGCACGCCGAGGTCCGACCAGTCGGCCTCGGTCGACAGCGTCTGCGCGCTCAGCGCCCGGACGCCCTGTCCCTGCACGAACCGCAGGCAGTTCACCCCCAGGCCCGTGACCGACTCCCGCTCCACATCGGTGAGTTCACGCTCCTGCTTCACCACTCCCACCAGCGAACCCACCGGCGTCGTATGGACGCCCTGCTCCGTGTCAGCGCGGCAGCACATCCCCGACACATGTCCCGAAGGCGGCACCAGACGTTCGTGCCCGCCGACCTCGGTCACGGTGATCCACGGATAGTGGACGGCGACGAACTGGGCGTCCGGCTCCGCCAGCCCGAACGGCCTGCTGCACACGTCGGCGGGGGCGAGGCCCTGCCGGGTGTGCAGCAGCGCGACCCGGTGCCCCACGCGGGCACAGTGCCCGGCGATCGCCTGCGCGATGCCGTCGGCCTCCTCCGCCACCCGCCACAGATCCGGAGCCACCACGAGACTGATCTCCGGCAGGCGTTCCAGCCTGGCGAGAGCGGCCCGATAGGCGGCGACGCGGTCCACGTCCCCGGCGCCGCGCGCCCCTCCGTCCCCAGTTCCGAGGATCCACGCCCCGCCACCGCCGTTGCGGAAGTGGCCGAGCACGGCGTCGTGGACGAAGGACGGCGCCTCCCCGTCGGCCGTGCGTGGCGAGAACGCCTCGATGAACTCCAGCGGGTGCCGGACGAAGGCGGGCTTGCCCGGCAGGCCGGGGGCGTCCCCGATGAACGCCGCCACCGAGGTGTGCACGCCGTGGATGAAGGGTGCGCCGTGGCCCGCACCCCGCACGATGTCCGGTTCCCGGAGATCCCTGAGGGGGTCCCGGAGGTCGATGTCCGGGCCGAGCGCCCCGGACGTGCTTGCTGTGCGCGGTTGATTCGGCTGCTGTCGGGCCATGCAGACTCCTCGGTCACGACGGGAAGGCAGATCCGCGACCGGGCCGGCGCGCGGACGGTGCGGCCGGACTTCAGCCTGCCGGAGTGAGCACCAAGGCGGAGGTTTCCATGGGCAGTTGGACACATCGCTCGATGGACAGACCGGAGCGTGCCGTCAGATTGCGGTACTCGCCGATGGAACGCTGATGACCGCCGTTGACGACCATCAGATGGAGGTCCCACAGCGGGGCCAGCAGGCCGTCCTTGCCGTCCTGGACGACCATTTCGATGACCAGGAGCCGGGAGTTCGGGGCCATGGCCTCGCGTATGGACCGCAGGAGGCGTACGCAGTCGTCCTCCTGCCAGTCGCCGAGCACCCGGGACAGGAGGTACGTGTCGGCCTTCTGCGGGACCGGGGTGGTGAACATGTCCCCGGCGACGAGCTCGGCGCGGTCGGTTCCCACGGTCCTTTCCAGGTGCGCGTGGGCGATGGGGATGTTGTGTTCCAGGTCGATCAGGGTGCCGCGGGCCTCGGGCGCGGCGCCGAGGACGGTGGCCAGCAACTGGCCGCTGCCGCCCGCGATGTCGACGATGTGCCGGTCGGCACTGAAGTCGATGTGCTGGGGGACGGCGTCGAAGGAGAAGTTCTTCGCCTGGGCCTGCATGGCCCGCTGGAAGCGCTCCGCGGCATCGGGGTCCTCGCCCAGATAGCCGAGGAGGGAGCGGCCGTACGCCTTCTCGAAGCCGGTCCCGCCCGTGCGGAAGGTCTCGATCGAGTCCCCCCAGGCCTGGTAGAACTCCTCGCCGTAGAGCAGGGACACATCGCGCAGCGAGCCCGGCCTGTCGCGCAGCAGGTCGCCGATGTCGGTGTTGCGGTAGCCGTCGTTCTCGTCGCCGTCCACCACGCCGAGACGCAGCAGCAGGCGCAGCAGCCGCCGGACGGCGTCCTGGTTCGCGCCCGCGGCCTCGGCGAGCTCGGCCGGGCCGGTGTGCCCGGCCGCTATGAGATCGGGCAGGCCCAGTTTGGCCGCCGCGTAGACCGCCTGGGTGTGCCAGGCGGCGGTGATGAGGTCGATGGTGGCGCGGGCTGCCGGTCGGGGGGTGCTTTCCGTGCTCATGACCTGTCTCTCCTCGGACTGATGTAGGGGAGTGGGGGGAGTGGGGGAGTGGGGGAGTGGGGTGCCGGGGTCAGGAGGGGATCCAGTCGCGTTGGATGTGGGGGGTGTCGATGCTGAGGGCGCGCATGTGCTCGATGGGGTTGGTGTATTCGCGGCTGGCGGCGATCTGTCCGTCGTCCAGGGTGAAGCCGTGGATGAAGTGGTTGCGGTAGCGGCCCTCGGGATAGCCGGGGAAGCGGATGGTGCCCTCGCCGTCGCACTCCACCCAGATGACGGCCGGGTCCTGGGTCTCGTAGATCTGGACGTCGGACCATTCCCAGTCGGGCAGCACCTTGAGTGACAGCTCGCCGTGTTTTTGCAGCTTGGCGC
>NZ_JBWKAP010000022.1:0-110638 GCF_056437465.1 Streptomyces sp. NPDC042371
CGCCGGGCTCTCAAACCGGCGGGCACCCGCACCTCCAGCCCCCAACCCATCGAGCAGCCCCGTACCAATCCCATGATCGGCCGGACAGGGCCTAGTGCTGTGACCGGGAAGGTTCGCCGGGTTGGTTGGTCCATGCGCGGTCCGCTTAGCATTTGCGTCCATGGCTGAATCCGTGCACGTCCTTGACTGGTTGCAGAGCTGGTACGCCTCACAGTGCGATGGCGACTGGGAACACGAATGGGGCATGACCATCGAGACTCTCGACAACCCGGGCTGGGCCGTCAAGATTGATCTTGAAGAGACAGTCTTGGCGGACCGGGAGTACCCCCAACATCAGGTCACTCGGGATGAGCGCGACTGGGTCATGGCCTGGACGGCCGAGAGGGCGTTTCGCATCGCGTGTGGACCCGGCAACCTGACCGAGGCCCTCACGCTGTTCCGGGTCTGGGCAGCAATAAGCGTCCCGTAAGTGATGTGACCGGCGATCCCGTCATGCTGCGAGCGCGGGTCGACCACCCCATCGGATGCGCTTCTCGCTGCGGATTCGGGCACGTTCGCGTCGTTGGGCGGCCAGGACGTCGGGGTGGCGGGCGTTCTGGTTGCGCCAGCGCAGGTAGGTGTGCAGGGCCCGGGTCTGGACCGTGTGGTTTGGGTGGTGGGAGTTGGCCAGGTGAACTGCCGTAGCGGTCCGAAGTGGGCCTTGATGGGGTTGGCCCAGGACGCGTACGTCGGGGTGAAGCACAGCTCGACCTTGTTGCGCGCTGCCCACCTGCGGATCTTGCAGTTCAGGTGGGCGGAGAGGTTGTCGAGGGTCACGTGGATCGGGGCGCCGTCCGGGCGGGCGGCCCTGATCGTTCTCAAGGCCGCTCAGGTGTGGTCGATCCCTTTGCGGCGCCGGTTGATCCCCCACATCTGGGACCTGGAACCGTTCGGCGGCCCGCCGCAGCGGCCAGCCGTCCTCCACGATGCACCAGGCCAGGCGCATCCTGCCGGCAACGTGCCCGAACAGCACATCTAGCCACTGTTCTCAGGCGACTGCTTCTCCTGCCACCGGGCGAGGTTGGGACGGATGGCCAGGGTGCCAGGGTGGTCGGGACCCAGCACCCGCAGGCAGTCGTCCAGCAGCTGCTTGAACACGGTGGCGTCGCTGCCCGGATCCCCCGCCTCCCCCCTCCAGGCGGCGAGGTTGGCACGGACGGTCAGGGTGTGGGGGTGGTCGGGACCCAGCACCCGGAGCAGATCGGTCAACAGCTGACGCAACTCGGTGGCGGCACCAGTCGGGTCCCCCGCCTCCCCCTGCCACTGGGCAAGGCCGTTGCGGGCGGCCAGGGTGTCGCGGTGGTCAGAACCCAGGTAGCGATGGGCGTTGTCTGCCAGGTGGTGGAAGTGGTTTACGGCGGCGCTGAACTGGCCGGTTTCGCCGAGGCTTGTGCCGGTGAGGAGGAGAACCTGATGCGCGTCGGGTTGCCACAGGGCGTCACCGGCGTGGTGGGTGAGGGCTTCGGTGTTGGCGCGCAGGGCCTGTTCGAGGGTGGTGTCGCGTGGCACGTCGGGCCAGGTGGTGATCAGGGCGTCCGCGACCGTGCGGGCGAGCTGGTCGTAGCGGTCGGCGGCCAGGGTGTCGTGGACGGCCCGTTGGATGAGGTTGTGGACCCGTACCGTTTGATGGGCGGTGGTGGAGCCGGGGTCGGTGGTGGTATCGAGCAGGCTCAGCTGGTGCAGCGCCCGCAGCGCGCCGACCGCGTCCTCAGGCGCGACCCGGGCTGGATCACGGTTCTGGTCGTGAATGCGCGGGGTGGTGCGTTGTTCGGCGAGGTGGGCCAGGGCGGGTGGGCTGGTCAGGATGGCGGTGGGGATGCCATTAGGGTCGAGCATCGCGGTCAACTGCAGCATCGGGCGGGCCAGGCCCGCCGGGCGGAGGGTGTTGGCGCGGTCGATGGACAGGGACCAGCTGGCGGCGACGGTGGCGGCTTGGTCGTCAGGCAGGACGCCAGGCTCGGGCAGGACGTCGTCCAGGGTGCGGGCGCAGTCGGCCAACTGCTTGCGGTAGGTGACGCACTCCGCCCGGGTACAGGGGACCGGGCAGGAGGGCGGGCAGTCGATCGGCAGGAAGCCCGCTCGCGGATCGGCTTCGTTGAAACGGGCGTTATTGAGATATGCGGCGGCCTGGGACAGGGCCAGGGGGAGCCGGCCGAGGTCACGGGCCAGGGCATGGATGTACTCAGGCGGGTCGGTTCGGCCATGGGCGGTCAGGGCGGCAGCGAGGTAGGTGCCGGCCTCGGCCTCGGTGAACAGGCCCACATCGATGCGGCGGCGTGAGCCGCTGGTCAGCACTGCGTCCCGGCGCCGGGTGGTGACCAGGGTCTGGCCGAGAGGGTTGTCTGCGGGTGGCCACAGGTCCCGCAGGTCGGCGGGGTCAGTGAGGTCGTCCAGTACCACCATCCACCGGCACCCCGGACTCTCGCTGCCGATGGGGGGCAGCTTGGGTTCCAGCCAGGCTAGGAACTCCTCTGCGGCCTGTTCCGGGCGGTCGGGGTCGGCGCCGAGCACAGCGGTGCCAGCCGTGGCGTAGGAGGCGATGATCGCCTCGCGGGTGGCGGCGGTGGCCCAGACCAACAGGTCGACCTGTCCGGCCCGCCAGGCGGTCCGGGCATGATGGGCCGCGAGTTGTGTCTTGCCGACCCCACCGGTTCCCGCAAGGACCTGGCACAGCACCGCCGTACCCCCCTCAGCCACCGCAGTGTCTAAGGCGCCGACCGCGCCCCGGTCCTGGAAGCAGTCCGCCTGCCGGGGGATCCGGCCCGCCTGGTACGGCCAGGACACCGCGGCCCGCGGCGCGGCGTAGTGCTTCACCGTCCCGGCGCGGCCGATCACCATGCTGTGGTCCTGTGCGAAGAGCGAGGTCTGGGCCGCGATGTTCGGGGCTTGGTTGATGCCGGGTGCGGTCAGCCCTGGTTCGGGCCCGGCGGTGGAGGGTTTCCGATGGTCACGTCCCTCATGTGCACGGCGGCCGCTGACCCGTGGTCGGCCTTGAGGTCGGCGTTCCCACCGATGACGATGCCCTCGTCCCCGGCCGAGACGCCGCTGGTGGCCTGTTGAGCCAGGGTCACCAGTTCACGCAGCTGCCCAGCCACGTCCTGACGGTCGGGCTCGTCCAGCTCTTCAAGTAGGTCCTCGAACCTGGTCCGCCAGGAGGCCCACACTCCAGCCCGTACCGAATCGGATTCGCCTGGGCCGACGCTGTCCAGCTCGGTGGCCGACCGGTCAAGGCGGTCCAAGGTTACTTGGGTGACACCTGAGGGGCCGCCCCGACCAAAGAGGCGAGCCACCCGCACCCGGAACCCAGCCCACGCATTCGTCCCCGCAGCCGACGCCACCGCCGCACCGGCCGCAGAAGCCAAAGCAATCAACGCCTGATCCAACACGCGTTCCCCCAAAAGCCCTTCCTGCAATGCCGTAGCCCCGATACATCTAGGCGAAAGAGCGTACCCACGGGGGCGCACCCTGTGACCAGACCGGTGTTATTCCTTGACAAGGGCACGGGCCGCACTCTAACCAAGCGAGCGGTCCCACCCCAGTTGCCCCAGGCACCTCACTGAGGAATGACGAGTAGCACTGGTCGTTTCCATAGATCTGCATCACCGAAGGCTCCGCGGACACATGGCGTGGTCCAGAGGTATGGATTTACCTTCCAACCTGATAGCCGTTACCTGGCACCTGGTTCCCTTGTATTTGTTGCTTGGTGTCTCCATCGGGTGAGGTTTTGGCGAGTGATCAGAGTGTCGGGGTGGTCGGCGCCCAACACCCGTGCTTGGTCGGCGAGTACCTCAGCGAGCGTTGCAACGGCACAGGCCGAATCTCCGGCCTTGCCTCTGCAGCAGGCGAGGTTGTGGCGGGTTGTCAGGGTGTCAGGGTGATCGGGTCCCAGCACCCGCAGCATGTCGGTTAGCAGCGCTTCAAATGCGGTGGCGGCGCCAGACGGATCCCCCGCCTCCCCCTGCCACCTGGCGAGGTTGTGTCGGGTTGTGAGGGTGTCGGGGTGATCAGGTCCCAGCACCCGCCTTCTGTCTGCAAAGACACCCTCGTACGCGATCGTGGCGCCGACTACGTCACCCGCTTCTCTGCGCCAATAGGCGAGGCCGGCGCGGGTGGTCAGGGCAAGGGGTTGGTTCGGGCCGAGCGCTCGTTCTGCGTCGGCGAACAGCCGTTCAAATGCGGCGGCGGCGCCGGCCGCATCACCCGTGACGCCCCGCCAGTAGGCGGCGTTGGCGCGAGCAGTCAAGGTGTGGGGGTGATCCGGACCGAGGCGATCGCGGGCGGCGGTGTGCAAGCTATGGAAGTGGGCGTGGGCTGCTGCAGCGAGGCCGGCGTTGCCGAGGCTGTTACCGCTCATGAACAGGACCGGGTGGATGACGGGCTGCCACAGAGTGTGTGGGGTATGGCGGGTGAGGACAGCAGTGTTGGCACGCAGGGCTTGGGAGAGGTTGCTGTCGCGTTCGATCTCAGGCCATGCCTCCAGGAGGGCGTCGGCGCAGGTGCGGGCCAGAGCATCGCGCTGGGTGTCTGTGAGGGATTCGCGGGTGGCGCGATGGGCAAGTTGATGGATGCGAACAGCGTTGTGAGGGGTGCCAGGGGTGTAGTCGGCAAGGCTGAGCCGATGCAGGCAGCGCAGCGCGTCTGCTACCTCTCCTTCGGTGACCAGCCGACAAGAGGCAGTGGGGGCAATGGTTTTGTGGGAGCGGTGTGCGGTGAGGTAGGCCAGGGACGGGCGGCTGGTTAGGACGTTGATGGGGATACCGCTGAGGTCAAGGAGGCTGGCGAGGTGCAACAGAGGCCGGGCGACGCCTTCCGGGCTGAGCCGGTTGGCGTGCTCGATGGACAGGGACCAGGTCGCGGCTACGGTGACAGCCTGGTCATCTGGCAGGAATCCCTCCTCCGGGACCAATCCGGCCAGGGTGCGGACACGATCAGCCAGTCGCTCCCGGTAGTCGGCGCAGTTCAGTTCGAGGTTGATGAGGTAGGCGACCGCCTGGGCCAACGCCAACGGTAGGTACCCCAGGTCTGCGGCCAGATTGGCGATCTGCTCGGGGTCGTCCCGATGCCCATGGGTAGTGAGCTTTGCGGTCAGGTAGGCGGCGGCCTCGGTAGGGGTGAACAAACCGATATCGATGAGATGGCGGCTCTGGCCGTGCAGGGTGGCGTCCCTGGAGCGAGTGGTGACCAACACCCGACCCTGGGGATGGTCGGGCGGCCATAGGCCGCGCACGGTGCTGAGGTCAGCCAGGTCGTCCAGCACGATGAGCCAACGACGGTCACTGGACTCAGCCCACGACAAGAACCGGGTGGCGGCCTGCTCGGGGTCTGCGGGATCAGCGTTTGCCATGTCGGACCCGGCATTGGCGTAGGCGATGACGATCGCGTCCCGGCTGGAAGCAGTGACCCAGACCAGCAGATCGACGAAGCCAGCACGCCACATCGTGCGGGCATAGTGGGCAGCAAGCTGCGTCTTACCCACACCACCTGTCCCCGAGAGGACCTGACACAGAGCCTCCGACCCACCCCTGGCCATTGCCGCGCTCAAGGTATCCACGGCAGTTCGATGCTGGAAGCACTCCGCTTGCCGCGGGAGCACACCGACCAAATGTGGCCAAGACACCGTCGAGCGTACGGAGGCATGGTGCGTCTGCACCACTGTCTCGGCATGGCCGACGCTCAGGCCGCCGCTCTGTGAGAAGAGCGATGTCTGCGCCTCAACGCGCGAGTCGAGGGGGATGCCGGGTGCGGTCAGATCAGCTCCGGGCCCGGCGAAGGAGGGTTTTCGAAAGTCACATCCCCCATCACCGCAGCCGCCGCCGACCCGTGTTCGGCATGGATACCCACGTTTCCCCCAACCGCCAGCCCGCCATCCCCAGCCGAAATAATGCCCGCAGCCCGCCGGGCCAGGGCCACCAGTTCACGCAGCTGCTCCGCGGCCTCCGCACGCTCGGCATCGCCCAAGTCTTCGAGAAAGTCCTGGAAACGAGTCTGCCAGGAGGCCACGATCCGGTCCTGCACCGCCGCCGATTCCTGGGAGCTGGTGCCGTCCAACTCGGTAGCCGACCGGTCGAGACGCTCCAGGACCAATGGGGCCGAATCTTCCCGACCGCCCCATGCGAAGAAGCGCGCTACCCGCTCCCGAACCCCCGCCCAGGCATCTGTTCCCGCTGCCGATCCCACCGCCGTGCCGGCTGCCGAGGCCAAAGCAAGCAGGGCCTGATCCAACATACGATCCTCCCCCCAGTACGTTCCGCGCCGTGGCGTCAACTCGACGTACTGCTAGTACAGAGCGTACCTACGCAGGCACGTGTTGAGAGCGTGCGCGAGATGGCAAACCCCGCCGGTTTGCCTCAGCGGCGGCTCGTTGTGTGGCGCCTCGCCGATAGCATTCCGCCTCAGTGGTGCCCCCGGTTGTACAAACTCGCCAAGGGCCCTGCAGTGAAGGCTCGTACGAAGGCGATCAACCAGCTCAAGGCCGTCCTGGTCATAGCCGACCCGGCCCTGCGGGAACGCCTGTCCAGCTTGGGTAACCGGGAGCTGTTTCGCACCTGCGCCCGCCTGAGCCTGGATCAGGGGAATCCGGGGACGGCGTGGCCCAGGCCACCCGGATCAGCTTGAGCATGCTGGCCCAGCGCATCGAACACCTCACCGGGCAGATCGATGACCTCAACCAGCGCCTGACCCGGCTCGTCGAAGGTCACGCCCCGCAGCTGCTCACACCGGTGGGTATCGGCCCGGACAGTGCCGTCACGCTCCTGATGACCATGGGGGACAATCCCGAGCGCGTGCACACCGAGGCATCGTTCGCCGCCCTGTGCGGAGTCAGCCCCATCGAGTACTCCTCGGGCCGCCGGAGCTCGCGTCGGCTCAACCACGGCGGCGACCGGAAGGCGAACGCCGCCCTGCACCGCATCGTGTTCACCCGCCTACGGGTCGACCCGCGCACCCAGGCGTACTACGAACGCCGCACCCGGGAGGGCAAGACTCGCCGTGAGATCATCAGGTGCCTCAAGCGATATGCCGCCCGCGAGGTCTTCAACCTGGTCAAATGAGGATGCCGAAGAGCGGCGACCAGGTCCCGCCGGCGCCCATGATGGTCGCCGTGCGGGCCGGGTTGCTGGCGCGGTAGCGAACGGTCACGGCATCGCCCTGGTCGAGCAGCACGGCGTCCTCTTCGAACTCGACGTACTGGCCGTCGAGCGTGGTGCAGGCGTGGACATGATGCCAGTACGTGTTGCCCTCGCTGCCTTCGCTGGAGTACCGGCGTACGCGGCGTCCCTCGACGGCGATGCCGCTCACGACGGAGCGCAGGCGACCGAGGAGCTGTCGTGCCAGGAAGAAGCAAAGGGTCCCGAAGGCGGCCAGGATTCCAAGGCCCACCCAGAACATGGTCATCGACCAGTGCATGCGGCTCCACCCGGCAGCGGCCCGTCTCGCCGTTGCCTCGGCGGTAGGTGAAGGTGACGATCTCGTGGTCGCGGCAGGCGGCGGCCAGCAGGGCCAGGGTGGCGGGATCGGCGGTGGGTCCGGTGTTCCACGGCACCGGCAGTGGGGCGGCGGCCTGGAAGGTGGCTACCTGGTGACGCAGCCGGATGGGCAGCACCTGCTCCAGTTTGGCCAGGGCACGCACCGCGGTCTCCTTGATCCCGGCGACGCCGACGGTGGCGGTGCGCAGGGCGACCGCGATGGCGACCGCCTCCTCGTCGTCCAGGAGTAGGGGCGGCAGATCGGCACCGGCGGCCAGGCGGTAGCCCCCGGCGGTGCCGGTGGTGCCCTCGACGGGGTAGCCCAGCTCGCGCAGCCGGTCGATGTCGCGTCGGATGGTGCGCAGGGTGACCCCGAGGCGTTCGGCGAGTTCGTCGCCTGTCCAGGTGCGGCGGGTCTGGAGCAGGGAGAGCAGGCGCAGCATGCGGCCGGGCAGGTCCTGGGACATGTTTTCCAGACTGCCAGGCATTAGTGACGTGAGGTGTCCTAAAGGGGTCCTACGGTCGATGTCATGAGCGGTCACCGACCGCCCGGCGGCTCGAAGAACCGGCCCAGTCGGTCCGCGCCGCACGGTAAGGCCCCGCCCCGCGCGGACGGCCCCGCCCTCCGAAACCTTCCCCTCCCGGCTCTCCTGAAAGGACAGTGTCATGGGCTTCATGGACCCCGGCAGTGTCGTCTGGTTCGAGATCGACACCGCCGACCCCAAGGCCGTCAAGGACTTCTACGGCTCGCTGCTGGGCTGGAGCTTCCACACTGTGCCCACGGCCGACGGCCGCACGTACACCCTGATCAGCGCTGCGGGCGCGCCCCTGCCTATGGGCGGCATGTGGGAGCCCGCCCCCGTAGGGCAGGGCGAGGGCGTCAGCCTCGCCGTCCGCTCCGCCGACGTGGACACCGATGTGGCCCGGCTCAAGGATCTGGCCGCCACGGTGGTCCTCCCGGCCGGCCCGGCCGCCGACGGCGGACGCTCCGCCCGCCTGAAGGACCCGCGCGGCACCGCCTTCTCCGTCTGGCAGGCACCCGAACAGGCCCCCACCGGGGCGGGTGCGCTGCCGGAGGCGGGGGCCGGTGTGCCGCTGCCCGGCTCGCTGGGCTGGTTCGAGATCGGCACCGCCGACCTGGAGGCGTCGAAGGCGTTCTACGCGGACGCGTTCGCCTGGAACTACGTTCAGGACACGGGCGTCGCCACCCGGACGTACTTCGCCGCCATAACTCCGGACGACCAGCGGGGCAGCGGCGGCCTGGCCGACACCAGCAACGCCAAGGGTGCCAAGGACTACGCCGCCCCGCAGTTCGTCACCTCCGACGTGCCCGCCGCCGTCGCCAAGGCCAAGGAACTCGGCGCCACCGTCGAGGCCGGGCCGGAGACCACCGCCTACGGCCTGACCTTCGCCCGGCTGACCGACCCCCGCGGCATCCGCTTCCTCCTCTTCTCCCTGCCCCCGATGGGCTGACCCTCCCCAAGGGCAGGCCCGGCCGGGTCTGCCCCTCCGGGCCTCGTGCCCTCCCCTCGCACCACCCCAAGGACTGATCGTCATGACCTCCACCGCTGCCACCGCCACCGTGTCCTCGTACGCCTTCTGGGCCCCCGACGGCCGGGCCCTTGCCGACTTCTATGCCGCCGCGCTGGGTTGGAAGGTCACCCAGGAGTATCCAGACGAGCACGGCGTGCCCACCGCGTTCCTGGTCACCGACGGCGCCACGGTCTTCTGCTTCTACACCGCCAAGAAGTTCCAGGCCCCCGACTGGCCGAAGGACGAGCTGCCCTTCCACCTCGACCTGGCCTTCGACGACGTCACGGCCGCCGAGCAGCGACTGCTCGGCCTGGGCGCCACCAAGCCCGACCACCAGCCCGGCGGCGAGCACTGGACCGTCCTCCTCGACCCCTCCGGCCAGCCCTTCTGCATCAGCGCCCGCTGGGACCAGGCCGACGCCTGATCGATCTGTCCGGACCTCCCCCCCAACCCCAACGTCCCTGAGAAAGACAGGAGTTACATCATGAAGATCGCAGTCCTCGGTACCGGCGGCGGCGCCCGCTGCCACATCGCCAAGCTCACCGAACTCGGCCACGAGGTCGTCGTCGGCACCCGCGACCCCAAGGCCACCCTGACCCGCACCGAGCCCGACATGATGCAGAACCAGCCCTACGGCCAGTGGCTCGCCGACCAGAACCTCGACATTCCGCTCGCCACCTTCGGCGACGCCGCGGCCGACGCCGACCTGGTCATCAGCGGCATCGACGGCCACAACGCCGTCGCCGCCCTGACCGCCATCGCCGACAGCCTCGGCGGCAAGGTCCTCGTCGACTACGCCGTGCCCTACATCTACAACCCCGACATCGAGCACCCCTGGCCCACCCCCTGGGGCGTCAACCCGATCCTCGACCCCTGCGACAGCGACAGCCTGGGCGAGCAGATCCAGCGCGCCCTGCCCGCCACCAAGGTCGTCAAGGCGTTCGTCACCCAGGAGCAGGCAACTGTCGTCGACCCCAAGGCGATTGGCGGCGGCGACCACACCATGTTCGTCGCCGGACAGGACGCCGACGCCAAGCAGGCCGTCACCAACCTTCTCAAGTCCTACGGCTGGAGCGACATCCTCGACCTTGGCGACATCGTCGCCGCCCGCGGCATGGAGATGTACGCCCACATGCACGGCGCCATCGGCTTCGCCCTGGGCTTCGGCACCCACTTCGGCATCAAAGTCGTGCGCTGATAAGGGACGACATTCTCCTTCAGGACACCCAACACTCTGAGATGCAGACGGGGCATAGGGCAGATCCGCAACGCTCCGCCTTCACCAATGTGAGGTTGCCCGGACGCTTCGGTTGCGTTGTGGCTCAGCCGAAAGCGGTGATGCTGCAGGTACCCGAGTAGTGGTTCTGGTCCCTGTACCAGCGGAACGTCCGCCACGGATGAGCCGTCTGCAGCGGCAGCGTCGTCACAGACGCCCAGGAGCAGTCTTCAACCCCGCCATCTCGTTCGGCACGCCGACGGGAGCACAGCAGCAACGCTTTCACTCGAACGAGTTGCGGCAGCGACCTGCGAATCTCAGCTCAGTGTCGGATCCGACTTAGCTCCGACCTCGACCGTGAGATTCCGACACGGAATTGGAGACCCTACATGTAGGTTCTCGCCGCCCAGTTCCTACAGGGATGCTGTGACCCGGTGCTTCTCCCGGTGTCTCACGTCGGGGCCAGTCGCTCAGTCTCACGACCGTGTCCGAATCCTCGGGACGGCCGCGAGACCTTCATGCCCGGCTGCCCGGACCGTTGTGGCGGTCCGGGCAGCCGGGGGGTCAGGAGGTGGCCCGGCAGACGAGGTACAGGTCGTTGGCGTCGAGGGCGGCGATAGCGGGGCCGGAGTAGGTCTTGCCGAAGCCGGTGACCTTCTGGAAGTCGGACCAGGTCGAACCAGTGAGTCCGCTGGTGTAGATCATGTTGTCCATGCCGCGGACGGCGCAGTACAAGGTGGTGCCGCGGACGGCCAGGGCCGGGGCGTCCCGGGTGGTCGCGGCCCGACGGGTCGGGGCGGGCCAGCGGGGGTCGGCATTGATCCTGTCGTCACGGACGGCGACACAGATGTTGCCTTCGAGGCTGCGGTAGGCCAGGTGCAGCTTGCCGTTGAAGGCGGCCAGTGCCGGGGCGCCTGCGGCACTGTGCCCCGTCTCGGCCAGGCCCCACCAGCTGCCTTGGGCGCCGGTGCTGGTGACGGAGATCTTGCCGTACGTGGCGACCGCGAGCCACAGGCGGCCCGCGTGGACGGCCAGGGTGGGGCTGGTGAAGGAGTAGGCGCCGTGGAGGTAGCCGGTCCAGTCGTGGCCCCGGGCGGAGGTCATGATCCTGACCTTGTTGTTGTGGGTGTCGCTGCTCATCCCGGTGTAGGCCAGGTACAGCTTGTTCTGGTACGAGGCCAGGGCGGGGGCGAACTGGGTACTGGCCCCGGGGACCTGGCCGAACCCGCTCCACCGGCCGTTGGTCTCGCGTCGGCTGACGTAGATGCTGTTGCCGCTGCGGACCGCGCAGTACAGGTTGCCGTCGTGCAGGGCCAGGGCGGGTGCTTCGGTGGTCTGGGAGCCGGGCCACGGCAGGGTGGGGGCGCTCCAGCCGGAGGTGCCGTCGTGGGTGAGGAGGGCGATGTTGTTGCTGGTGGCCTGGCGGGCGGTGCCCCGGATACGGAGGTCGAAGGACCCTTCCCCGGATCCCTGGAAGTTCCAGAGGTCCTCGCGGCCGGGCTGGGACGCCAGCTTCGTCAGGGCCGACTGGTCGTAGACGAACGAGCGTTGCTGCACCGGGTCGTCCTCGAGCCACCGGACGATCTCGCTGAAGAGCTCCGCGACGATACCGATCATCTCGACGAAGGCAGTCAGCGCTTCCCATTCCGAACCGAGCGGGAGCATGCCCATCACCACCGCGGCGCCCTGGATCACGGACGAGATGTCCCGCATGGTGCTCGCCAGCCTGGGGTCGACGCCCGCGTCTTCCTCCCAGCACTGGATGTTGACGGCCACCAGTGTCTCGACCAGGCCGTCGAACAAGACGGTGTTCGCGTCGAAGGTGTGGTACTCGCCCGCGTCCACGTCCCCGTAGGTGCGGGTGACCGACGACTGCTCGCGGCCCTCGTCCGCGCCGGCGGCCAGCGCCCAGTAGATCTCGTCCGATCCGGTCAGTTCGGTGGACTCGCGGTGGCAGTAGAACGTCGACAGTTCCATGCGGGCCTGCACGGGGCCCAAGTCCCGTGCCTCGGCCCACCGCCCGGAGGCGGTCACCACGGTGGCCCCGTACCCGTACTCGGCCATGCCCTGGAGGAACTCCGGCGAGTCCAGGCCCTTGCCCTCCTGGTCCGCGGCGCCGGGGGCGTCGAGGTCGACGAGGTTCACATTCGGCTGGGCCAGGATCTCCTCGCGCAGCACCGGCAGGTCCCGCAGCAGGTCCTCGTACCCGTATCCCTCGCTCACCGGACGCGCGGTCAGGCTGTCGGGCAGGAACTGGGCGCGTGTCGCCGCCTCCTGCTGATAGACCCGGCCGAAGTCGCGGACCTCCTCGTCCGACAGCAGCCGCCGCACCGGATCGACCAGCCGCGCCTCCAGCTCCGTCAGCTCCAGCCCCGCCTCCAGCCGGGCCGCACCATGCAGCAGCACCCCGTACAGCAACCGCGCACCCCGCGAGGAGGACCTCCGCCTTGCGGCCCGGCCCGCCGCCGGCTCGCCCTGCAACTGGCCCCTCAAATGCTCCAGCCGCTCCGCCTGTGAAACCTTGAACCCGTCGGCCGACGTCATGAACTGCCCCTCAAAAATGGATGACCGCGGCCCGGACCCTGAGGCGCAACCACGGAGCTTGATCCTCCCCAGCGGCTACACAGGGCAACAGAACATTTACGGACAGCATTTTCGGGCCGCACGTACGGCGAGGCACCGCCCCCGGCCACGAAGTCGCCGCAGCCCTGCGGCAAGACGGGCCGCATAGCCGCACTCGGCCCTCGCCGCTGTGACCCTCCCGCTCATGTGCAGGACAGCGCCCACCAGTTGTCGCTCGGGGCACCCGAGGGCAGAGCGCGGGGTCTGGAGCAGGAAGGGCTGGTCCACGATGCCGAGCACCGACGGGTCAGAGTCAGCAAAGAGGAGACGGGCGAGTTCCAGGCGCGACTCATAGATCACGTGACCTCCTCGTGTCGTCGCCGACCAGTAGATCCCCGAGTAGTGAGCGAAGCGGCCCCCACACCCGATCCTCAAGAGCTTCGCCATCGAGACGACGAACACTGAGCGTTACGGCAGGCTGGCTCATGCGTTCCCACGGCACGGCACAGTGGCAGAAAGGTCGCAGCGTCAAGAGACTCTCCACGAGAGTCGGCCATGTGACGGACTCACTACAACAAGTGAACAGACTGACCAGCCAGTCTCAGCTCGGACGCTGACCTGTGGCGACTATGTTGGGTGTCAACGAGTGATCTCGTGGTTACTGTGGATCAACGCAAAGTCGGGCTGCCGACGATCCCCTCGCGGATGCGTTCAAGGTGCGTACCCCGCGGGGGCCTGAACCCAGACGAGTCATACGCCGAGGGCGCCGAACCCGGCAGGGGCCGGTGCCGTGGACACTCAGCTGGTCATCGACCGTTCGGTGTCCGTGCCCGCTTCCTGGGTGGCGGCCCAGGTGGCGAGCAGGCGCAGTCCCTCCTCGGAGGGTGAGCCGGGTTCGGCGGTGTAGATGGTGAGGGTGAGGCCGGGGGCGGCGGCCATCTCCAGGCCCTCGAAGGCGAGGGTGAGGTCGCCGACGGCGTGGTGGTGGAAGTGCTTGGTGCCGGTTCCGTGGTGGCGCACGTTGTGCGCGCCCCACCGGGTGCGGAAGGCGTCACTGCGGGTGCACAGCTCCCCGACCAGGTCGTGCAGGTCCTTGTCGTGCGGGTTGCGGCCGGCTTCCGCCCGCACGATGGCGACGGTGATGTCGGCGAAGGCGTCCCAGTCCGGGTAGAAGCGGCGGGCGGCGGGGTCGAGGAAGGTGAAGCGGGCCAGGTTCTGCTGGTTTCCGACCGTGGCGTAGAGGTCGGTGTAGAAGGCGCGGAAGAGCTGGTTGGAGGCGAGGACATCCATGCGGCCGTTGCGGATGAACGCGGGCCCGGCGGTGATTGCGTCCAGAGCCCATTGCAGGCTGCGGTGCGGCTTCCACTGGTCCTTCGTGCGCCGACGGCGGGGACGGGTGAGGGCGTCGGAGCCGTCAGCGGCCTGGGCGAGATTCACCAGGTGGGCGCGCTCGGCATCATCGAGCCGAAGGGCGCGGGCCAGGGCCTCGAGAACGGACGGGGAGACGCCGGCGAGGTTGCCGCGCTCCAGTTTCGAGTAGTACTCCACGCTCATGTCCGCCAGCGCCGCGACCTCGCTGCGGCGCAGGCCCGGCACGCGGCGCCGGGAGCCCGCGGGCAGTCCGGCCTGGTCGGGAGTGATCTTTGCGCGCCGCGAGGTCAGGAACTCGCGGACCTCCTCACGGTTGTCCATGTCCTCGACGGTACGTCCCGCACGCCAACACAGGGATGTACTGCCGGTACACCCTTTGTCAGTGACTCGCTGCGCGCGTGAAGAGGGGGTTACCTGGAAGGCGTGGTGCTCCTCCTCCCGGCCATCGGTCGGGGAAGGCGGGGCTGCGCACCCGGCTGGGGCGGTCCGCCGCGCGAGCCGTCTTCCCGAGTGGGACCGGCCACCCCGTGCTGCGTTCCGCACCTCTTTCAGCCCAAGGACTCACGATGACCACGTTCGCACTGGTCGGCGCAGGCCCCGGTCTGGGCCTGGCCGCAGCCCGCCGCTTCGGCAAGGCGGGCCACAGCGTCGCCCTCCTCGCGCGCAACGCCGATCGCCTCAACGACCTGGTGGCGGCACTGGACAGCGACGGGATCCAGGCCCGCGGCTACACCGCCGACGTTCTCGACCCCGACACGCTGACCCAGGCCCTGAGCGCGGCGGCCGGGGATCTGGGGCCCGTGGAAATCCTGCAGTACAGCCCGGTGCCGCGGGCCGACTTCATGAAGCCGGTGCTGGAGACCACCGCGGCCGACCTGGACGCCCCTCTGGCGTTCTCTGTGAAGGCCCCTGTCACCTGCGTGAACGCGGTTCTGCCCGGGATGCGGGAGCTGGGCCGGGGCACGCTGCTGTTCGTCAACGGGGGCAGCGCCGTCCGTCCGAAGCCCAGCGTGGCCGGGACTTCCATCGCGTTCGCCGGCGAGAGCACGTACGCGGAGATGCTGCACACCGCGCTCGCACTGGAAGACATCCACGCCGCCCAGCTCATCGTCCCCGGCGCGATCCGCCCCGACTCCGCCACCTCCAGCCCCGAGGTGCTGGCCGAACGGCTGTACGCCCTACATGCGGACCGCGACGGCTTCAGGCACTACGCCGAGCCGATGCCCGACTGACCCAGGACGGCACGCATGGCCTTCCCCCTCCGCCGGGCCGTGGTCGGCACCGCCGCCACCGGCGCTCTGCTGCTTGCCATGACCGCCTGCTCCGACTCGTCCCAGCAGAACCCCTCGACCGCACCCGCTTCCTCCACGTCGGCGGCGTCGCGGCAGCCCACGGCGTCCGCCAGCCCCTCCGGCTCGAACAGGAGCGCCCCGATGGACATCCGCGTCACCCTCGACGGCCGGCCCGTCGACGCGACCTTGAACGACAGCCCCGCCGCCCGCGACCTGGCCTCCCTGCTCCCGCTCACCCTGGACCTGGAGGACTTCCACGAAACGGAGCGGATCGCCGACCCGCCGCGCAAGCTAACCGCCGAAAACGCCCCCGCACCGCAAGCCCCCAAGACCGGGGATCTCACCTACTACGCGCCCTGGGGCAACCTCGCCATCTTTTGCAAGGACGGCCCCTCCGCCTCCTCCGACCTGCTGATCCTCGGCCACATCGACGCCGACGCCGACCAACTGTCCAAGGCCGAACGGATCACCATCGAAGTGGCCTCCTGACCCTGCCCACCCCTCCTCATACGGGAAGAAGTATTCGCATGCCCTCCGCCACCAGGTCCGCCACCGGGCCCGCTTCCAGCCGACTGCCCTTCGTCGTCTGGGTGCTCGCCGCCGGCACGTTCCTGATGGGCACCACCGAGTTCGTCATCGCCGGACTGCTGCCCGAGATGGCCGCCGACCTGAACGTGAGCGTGTCGCACGCCGGACTGCTGATCACCGCGTTCGCCGTCGGCATGATCGTCGGCGGGCCCACGATGGCCATGGCCACCCTGCGCCTGCCTCAGCGCCACACCCTCATCGGCGCACTCGCCGTCTTCGCCCTCGGCCACGTCGTGGCCGCACTCAGTACCTCCTTCACCGTGGTCCTCGCGGCCCGGGTCGTGACCGCGCTGGCCACCGGCGCGTTCTGGGCCGTCGGCTTCGTCATCGCCACCGCCGCCGCGGGCCCAGCAAGCTCCACCCGCGCGGTCGGCGTGATGATGGGCGGCCTCACCCTGGCCAACGTCGTCGGCGTGCCGATCGGCTCGTTCGTCGGCCAGTACACCGGCTGGCGCGGCCCGTTCTGGGCACTGGCATTCCTCTCCGCCCTGGCCGCCGTCTTCGTCGGCCGGTTCATCCCCGGCACCGACCAGCGGGCCGAGGTGTCGGTACGGGCCGAGGTCCGCGCCCTTCGGCAGAGTCGGCTGTGGCTGGCGCTCGCCGCCGCCGTGCTGATCATGGGCGGAGTCCTGGCGACCTACACGTACATCACGCCACTGCTGACCGACGGGGCGGGCATCCCGGCCGGGGCCGTGCCGCTGGTGCTGATCGCCTTCGGTATCGGCGCGCTGGCCGGCACCGCCATCGGTGGCCGTCTGGGGGACCGCCGCCCGATGGCCACGACGATCACCGCAGCCGCCGCCACCGCCCTGACCCTCCTGGCGCTGATCCCGGCCTCGAACAGCCCGGTGACCGCCGTGATCCTGGTCTTCCTGATGGCGCTGACTGGGTTCGCCGTCAACCCAGTCGTCACCTCCCTCGCCGTGCGTTTCGCCGGCGACGCACCGACCTTGACCTCGGCGCTGACCACCTCCGCGTACAACACCGGCATCGCCGCGGGCTCCCTCGTCGCGGGCCGGGCCCTGGACTCCTCGCTCGGCCTGACCGGTCCGGCCCTGGTCGGCGCCCTCTTCGCCGCGCTCACCCTGCTGCCACTCATCGCCCTTGCCCTCAGCAACGCAGCCGGCTCCTCCCGCATCATCACCCAGCACACCACCGGCGCTGACACCGGCGAGCAGCAAGCCGCGAACGCCACCACGACCTCCGCGCGCTGAACTTCCCTGTCCCTGCAACTTCGTTGGGAGTAAACGTCACGAACCCCACCTACGACTTCACCGGCCAGGTCGCCTTCGTGGGGAGTCACCGAAGTCGCTCCCCTCACGGTGCTTGCCCGGCTTTCATGGTCCAACCTGGAAGAACAGGTCAGAGCAGAGGTGAAGCCCGTACTCCGAGCAGCCCTGCCCGTCGAACCCGGAGACGTTCACGCGACGATCGCCCAGTACCTCGATGAGGCGAGTGAATGGGTGACGCTGCTCCAAGAAATCGGAGCGGAGCTACCGAGCCTCGATCGATCTATGCGGCTCCGGCGCGACGTCGGCTA
The DNA here is from genome assembly GCF_056437465.1 of Streptomyces sp. NPDC042371. Taxonomy (NCBI): domain Bacteria; kingdom Bacillati; phylum Actinomycetota; class Actinomycetes; order Kitasatosporales; family Streptomycetaceae; genus Streptomyces; species Streptomyces sp. NPDC042371. The sequence goes on from NZ_JBWKAP010000022.1 coordinate 17,605, forward strand.
GAAGGTCTCTCCCCCCCCCGACACTGCGGGGGAGGGGTGCGGCTCGGCCGACCCGCCTCCCCCGTGCGAGCAAAAGGACAAGCATTCCGTGCACAGGTACACCTACCCATGCCCGCTGCGCTGGGCTGACGCCGACGCGTACGGGCACGTCAACAACGCGCTGTATCTGCGCTTCATGGAGGAGGCGCGCACGCGGATGTTCCAGGAGGTGCTGCCTGCGGACGACGCGGGTCGGCGCAAGCACGCGTTCGTCGTCAGCCGGGCCGAGGTCGAGTACCGCGTCCCCCTCGAGTACCGCGAGGCCCCAGTCGACGTGCACGTCAGGGTGGCGCAGCGCAAGGCTGTTTCGTTCGACCTGTCCTACGAGATCCGCGATGGAGATGTGCTGTACGCCAAGGGAACGACCACCATCGTCGCCTACAACCTGGACACCGGACGGCCTCGCCGTCTCACCGACCACGAGCTGGCGTTCCTGGACCGCTACACCGAGTTTTGAGCGCGAGGGCACCCTGGCGGACCGCCGCCTCTGGAATCTGAACCTCGCCCGGGCGTCACTTGTTTCGGCCGCCTCATCTGTTTCGGCCCTTCTAGGGTGTCGCGCCGCGGGCCCGGCAATTGCCAAGCAGGCACGGGCGGACACGTGGCAGGACCTGATCAAGTTCGTGTACGTACCGGAGACCGGCAAGCTCCTGACGAGGGCAGTGACCTTCCGGTGTACTGCTCATGTCCCCCTTCGAGGATGCGCGGCCCCACCCCTCCGGGGCTGGCTGTGATGGTGAATTAGCCAGGACATCAGCGGAAAATCACGGACGATGGGGTGGGCACTGACGTACCGGAGAACTCGGAAGGGCGCCGAGATCCCACTGCCCTTCTGAGCGAAGCACGTCGAGACCATGTTGACTCTGGGGCATGACCGCCCGCACTCGGCGACGGACGGCATGGCCACTGCGGCGGCCACCCCGACGGACGCCCAGTAGAAGCTGGTCCTGGGCTTACATCAGCGGCTGGTGTGGTGCGGGCGTGTCCAGTCGAAGTCGAGGCGGGCGTGTCGTTTCATGAGGGTGCGGGTGCCCGTGACCTTGGTGTGGCAGCTGAGGCGGGAGCGGACCGTCAAAGCGGGGGCGTCGCGGACATGGTGGTCGTGGTCCCAGAGGATGACCTGCTGCGTCATCTCCTCGGCGAGCTGTTCGGCGGCCGGCCCGTATGCGTGGATCCCCCCTTCCCACTTCGAAGGGCCGGTCTGCTGGAGCGGCAGGCGGGCGAGGGATCCGTCGCGGACCACGGCAGCTGCGTCCCAGCCCTTGGGGCGCTCGACGATCCCCGTGTCGAGTTCCGGGTCGACGGTCAGGCGGCAGAAGCCGTACATGGTGGTGGCGAGCCACAGCATGAGCTTGTCGAAGGGGGTGTTGCCGGGCAGCGTGACGCCGGTCCGGCGGCAGCTCTGCGTCCGCCATGCCGCCCTCGGGGAAGCGCACGCGGATTTCCCCGCCCCGTAGGGACACGACGTCTTCCATCCGGGCCCCGGCTCCCTGCATGGGGACGAAGCCGCACACCGTGTAGGAGCAGCTGACCAGCTCATCGCCGCGCTTCTCGAAGGCGATGGCCCAGCTGTATCCATGGATTTTCAGCGGCACCACCAGGCGCCCGCCCTCAACGAGCGGGGTGATCCAGGTCGGAGGGATGTCGAGGGCCTGGACGGTCACGAGGATCGCGTCGAGTGAGCCCTCGTCGATAAGGCCGGGAGCGCCGTGCTCGCCGTCTCCCAGGACGACGTGCACTGTAGGGAGCGCGATTTCATGAGCACTGCTTCCTGCGGAAACACCGGATGCCGCGTCTGATGAGCAGTGCGAGGGGGCGGTGATCATGAGCAGAATCGCCAGGCAGGTTCTGGGTGTTGCTTGCTGTCGGTAGTTGGGCCTCGTGCCTGGGGGCGCAAGGGATGCGTTTGGCATGTTCTCCGTCGGAAGCTCGGGGGTGGGGTGAGCTTCAATGGTCACCACGATCGCCGGTTACCCAAACCGGCGAGGCCGACGGGGTGAGGCGAAGGCCGCTGGAGGCCGGTGCTTCACCTACGTGCCCCTCCGCTGTGACTGCTGGGGCCGTGAACCGGCTCGGTGGCAGGCCGGTGGTGGACCCGGAGGCTGATCAGCGCGGTGATCGTGAAGGCGGCGACCTGGTAGAGCATGGCGTGCCGGAACGCGGTGTCCGCATCGGCGGCGGGGGCGTAGTAGGCGAGTCCGGCCGCGGTCACTCCGATGGATCCGCCGAGCTGCTGTGCTGTGGGCAGCAGGCCGGAGACCGAACCGGCTGCGGGGCCGTGCACCTGGGCCAGGATCAGGGTGAACACCGACGCGGTGAAGGCGCCGAACGCGGCTCCGCCGACGGCCAGCACCGGCAGTGCCGTCTGGCGTCCCGCCGCCGAGCCGACGAGAGGGGCCAGCGCCAGGCACATCCCGGCGAGGATCAGGGACGCGACGGTGAGCACCGTCGGCCCGTGCCGGCGAGTGAGAGCGGGCGCGGCTCTGCTGCCGACGACGGCGCCGGCGGCGAACGGCGCCGACGCCAGTGCGGCCGCCAGGGCCGAGTACCCGACAGCGGACTGAAGATGGAGGAAGAGCAGGTAGGTGAAGGAGGGCACGCCCGTGTTGAACACGAACACCAGCAACGTGCCTCTCCGCGCCGACCGGTCACGCAGCACCGCGGGATGGATCAGTGGATCAGGCCGGTGCGGGAGGCTCCGGACGAAGTGGCCGAGGGCGGCCACAGCCACGGCGAAGGAGGCCCACGTCCACCAGGGCCAGCCTGCTTCCCGCCCCAGCGCCAGGGGCAGGACCAGCGCGCCGGCTCCTATGGTGATCAGCAGCGCACCCAGCTTGTCGACGCGGAGTCCGTCCGCTCCGCGGGTGCGGGGCAGCGCGGTCGCTCCTGCCAGCGAGGCGAGCGCCACCGGCACGGTGAGGAGCATCACCGGCCGCCAGCCGAGGCCGAAGAGATCGGCACTGAGGACGAGTCCGCCGATCAGCGGCCCAGCCAGTGACGCGACGGCCATGGTGGCGCCGTACAGGCCGAAGGCGCGCGGCCGGCGCGTTGCAGGAGTGGCGGCCTGGATGAGCGACAGGACCTGGGGGGCGACCAGACCGCTGCCCGCGCCCTGCACCAGCCGGGCAATGACCAGCGATGCGGCGTCGGGGGCACACGCGCCGGCCAGCGAACCCGCGGCGAAGACCACGGTGCCCGCCACGAACAGCCGGCGGTAGCCGTACCGGTCGCCTAGCCGCGCGGCGGGGATGAGCAGGCACGCGTACGTCAGGGTGTATCCGGCGAGGACCAGTTGCACGGCGCCCGGGCTGGCGCCCAGGCCGACCTGTATCGCCGGCGCAGCCACCTGGGCGACAGTGACGTTGAGGAGCTGCACGAACGTGGCGCTGAGCACCACCGGCAGGACGAGGCGTCCGCCGCTCACGGCAGCAGAGCCGCGGCGAGCTCACGGGGGCGGGCGGCGAACGGGCTGTGGCTGCCCGGGAGGGTGCGCACGGTGAACGGATTGCCGGGCATGGCCCGGTCAGCTTCCTCGATCATCAGATCCTGCACGGCCGTGGGCAGCGCCCGGTCGTCCGCGCAGCGCAGGCAGGTCCTTGGGATGCGCCCCCAGCGTTGCGGAGTCACGGTGACCGGGGCGGTGGGGATCGCCAGCGGCAGATCGGGGCTCAGTGCCGAGCGCCAGCGGTCGAAGCGCTCGCGTGGGGTGTCGTGGTAGTGAGTCTGCCGCAGTTCCTCGATATAGGCGGGATCCTGCGAGAGCGGGTTGATCCGCACGGCGCCCAGCTCCCCGGGGTCACCGAGATTGAGAATCTGGCCCCGTGCCGTGGCGTTCTCGGGCGAGCCGAGATAGTCCAAGAACCGGGGCCGCCCGGCGGGCACGAAGGCCGAGAGGTAGACGATCTCGTCGACGAGTTCGGGTGCGCGCTCGGTAGCCAGTGACGCGGGGCCGCCGCCCGCGCTGTGCGCGACGAGCACGACGCGACGGTGGTGGCGGGCCTGGCGCAGCGTGTCAAGCACGGCCTCGGCGCTGTCGTCCATCGTCACGGTGGCGAGCGCGGACTTCTCGGTCAGCAGGCCCGGCTGGCCCGGCTGGAGGTATCCGGTGGGCAGTGGGGCGTCGAAGCCGTGCCCCGGCAGGTCGATGGCCACGCTGGCGGCACCGAGTGCGGCGAGTGCGCGCTGGGTTGCCGCCCACTGTCCGGAGCCGTGCCAGGCGCCGTGCACGAAGACGAAGACGGTGTCGGTGGAGGAAGAATCGGTCATGACCGCATTCCACGCGACCCGGCCCCGATCATCCAGTGAAAGATCTGACAGGCTGCTCGACGATACATGTGAGATATGACTGGGAGGCTGGCCATGGAGGCGCGGCACCTGCGGTACGCACTGACCCTCGCGGAGCACGCACACTTCGGCCGGGCGGCCGGTGCGCTGGGCATAGCGCAGCCCCCGCTGTCCAAGCAGATCGCCGACCTCGAACGGGAAGTTGGCGCCCGCTTGTTCGATCGCACCCGCCAAGGGGTGTTTCCGACGGCGGCGGGCGCGGCTTTCCTCTCCCGGGCGCGCAGGGCGCTCGACGAGATCACGGCGGCCTCGGTCGACGCAGCCAGGGCAGCACGCGGCGAGACGGGACAGCTGCGCCTGGGGTTCATTGCCTCGGCGCTGCTCGAACCCCTGCCGGACGTCCTAGGCCGGTTCGGCCGCGAACGGCCCGACGTGCGATTGGAACTGCACGAGATGGCGACGAACCGCAGCACGGCCGCGCTCGTCGCCGGCGAACTGGACGTGGCGATCGGCCTCGGCCGGCCACGGGGTGTCGGGGCCGAGCAGCTGGTATCGGTCCCGATCGGACACGACCACCTGGTCGCTGTCGTGAGCAGCACGCACCCGTACGCGGGACAGTCGTCGGTGGATGTGGACCAGCTGCGGCGACAGCCGCTGATCGTTGCGCCGGGGGAGGACGAGCCCGCCGTCGTCACCGGGCTGCGGACCCTCCTGGGCAAGGACTCCCCGGCGCTCGTCGGCGCGACCATCGCGAGGGACGTCCACACCATCATCGGCCTCGCCGCCTGCGGGGTGGGCGTCGGTCTGGGACCCTCTCGCATGCTGACGGCCCCACGACGGGGCACCTGGTTCTGCGAGGTGACCCCGCGCACGCCTCTGCCCGATCTGGTCCTGTCCTTCAGCGCCCGGGACCGTTCCCCGGCACTGAACGCCTTCCTCGACGTCATCCGCACGAACTGCCCCGAGGTCGGCGCCGCGCTCGACCACCGGCTCGGCCCACTCGGACCAAAAGAAGAAGGCGACCGCGACTCGACCCCTACCTGACTTCGGACGATGAGCCCGTCCTCGATGTCCAGGAGCCGGGTCCTGGTGCGAGGCGAGCGCACCGCCCGAACCAGAAGATCGTTGACGCCACTGACCGCTACTGAACGTTACTGCTGCTCATGATCACGCGGAAATGCTCGATCGGTGCTCATGACGACGCGGGAGTGCTCACGAAACTGCGGAACCTACACGGACGGGGCCGTATCCGGTCTGGGCGAGGAAGCGGTTGGCGCGGTCGGTGACGGCCGGATCGATGTCCAGGGTAGTGCCGTGACCGGTGGGGCCGACGAGTTCGGCGATGAGGGCGGCGTTGTAGCCGCCGGAGCCGATCTCCAGGACGCGGTGGCCGGGCCGGATGCGGGCGGCTTCGAGCATGTCGGCCTGCAGCCGGGGCACGGAGATGGAGTTGGTGACGCGGCCGTCGTCGCTGTGGCGGGTGGCGACGGTGTCGTTGGCGTACGCCTGGTGGATCGGTACTTCGGGGGCGAAGGCGTGCCGGGGCACGGTGCGCAGGGCCTTGTCGACGGCGGGGGTATGGATGTGGCCGGACTCGGCGAGCTTGTCAGCCAGTTGATGGCGTAGAGCGTCGGCTGCGTCGTGGAGGTCGGTGGAGGGAGAGGCGGTCACGGCGGGCCTTTCGGGCGAGCGGGTCATGCGGGGTCCGCGATGGCGGGTTCGGCGGGTTCGGTGGGCTTGGGGATGCTGGTGGTGGGCGCCTACTGGGCGGCCTGCGTGTCGAACAGGCCATCGAGCGCTACAGCCAGGAACGCGAAGAGGCCGCGAACCGCTTCACCGACGCCCGCGATCAGCTCGGTGCCTGTATCGACAAGGGAGTCGCGAGTGGCCCCGACGACGTGCTGACCCGGCTCCTGTTCGAGTACTGGCCGCGCTGTCTGCGCGACGCCAGGGCCGCGGCCCTGGACAGCGCACTGACGGAACGCCAGATCGCCGTGTACTCAGGAATCCTGGCCCTCGGGCAGGGGCATTTCACCCTCCAGGACCCGCCGCGGCTGCTCGGCGCGAGTTTCGTCGCGATGGAGGACGGCTACCAGATGGAGATCCTCGCCGGCCGCCGCTCCCGCACCGAAGTGATCACCGCCCTGCGTGCCTACGCCCGAGCGGTTACGGGCCACGACGTGGCCGACCCTGTCTGAGGCGCCCGTGTCTGAGGTGCTACGTGCCTGATGCGGCGGCATCCGATGAGCCGGGCACCGCAGTGAGCGACCGCCAGACGCGGCGGACCTGTTCGGCCATGTCGATGTCGGGGTCGCTCAGCCACTGGAGTTGGATGCCGTCGGACGCCGCGACGAGAGCTGAGGCGGTGAAATGCGGGTCGAGCCCGGGGCTCGCCCGGCCGGCCCGCTGCTCGGCCGTGAGGTACTCGGCGATCGTGGCGCGCAGCAGGGCGAAGCGTTCCCTGAAGTACGTGTGGGCCGGGTGTGCGGGGTCGGTCGAGGCTGCGGCAAGGGTGACGTAGAGCCGGACGCGGGCGGCGTTCGCCGCGTTCACCGTCAGGGCCGTGGCCAGGAATTCGCCCGGATCGTGCACGCCGTCCGGGTCGCGGAAGCGCACCTCGGCAGCACGGTCGTTGGCCCGCAGGACCTCCGTCAGCAGGTGGTCCTTGGACTCGAAGTAGTGCATCAGCCCGGTCAGGCTGATGCGACTCTCCTTGGCGACCATCCGCAGGGTGGTGTTCCGCTCGCCCTCGCGGCCGAAGATCTCCAGGGTGACCCCGAGGATCTCCTCCCGCTTGGCGACCCCCTTGGGGTAGGAGCTTCTGGCTGTCACGCGACCACCCTATGCGGCGGGCATCCCGTCTGCGCAAAGCCTTGCCCGCGAAAACAGTACGCCGTACTGTTTCTCGCCAGCCGCAGGTGCGGCACAGTGAAAGTAGGTCCCGATGGCGAGACCCCCCGAGGAGCTCCGTGCTCCCTTCGCGTTGCCCGCCGGTCCGACAGGAGCACCACCACTGGTCGACGGCCGGGCGCTGCGACGCCTGATGGCTTGTGTCGGCCCCGCCAACCTCGGCATCGCCCTCGTATGGGGAGCCGTCCCCGGCACCCTGCTGGCCCTCCAGATCCAGCGCACGGTCGGCGAGGACGCGAAGGTGGGCACGCTCGCGGTCGTCACCACGGTGGGCGCGCTCGTCGCGATGGTCGCCCAGCCCGTCGCGGGAGCCGTCTCGGACCGGACCCGCAGCCGTTTCGGCAGGCGCGGTCCCTGGATCGTGGCGGGCGTGGCAACCGGTGGCCTGGCCCTGATCGGCATGGCGTTCATCCGCTCCGTGCCGGCGACGCTGGCCCTGTGGTGCCTGGTGCAGATCGGCTACAACTTCGCGGCGGGCCCGCTCTCGGCCGTCATGCCCGACCGGGTGCCGCCCGAGAAGCGCGGCCTGTTCTCCACCGTCACCGGCCTCGGTTCCATGTGTGGCTCGCTCCTCGGTCAGGTCTTTGCCGCCGCCTTCGAGGACCGGATCACCACGGCGTACGTGGCGCTCGCCCTGCTCGCCACGGCCCTGGCGGTCGTCTTCGTGACCCTCAATCCGGACCGCCCGAGCCGGAACACGCCCCAAGAGCCCTTCCGGGTACGTGAGTTCCTGAGCGGCCTCTGGCCGAATCCGCGCAAGCACCCTGACTTCTTCTGGGTGTTCGTCAGCAGGCTGAGCACCAACCTGGCGTACTTCCTGGTCTTCGGCTACAAGCTCTACATCCTGCAGGACTACATCGGCCTGCACGGCGTGGCGATCGACCACGTACCCGTCCTTGCGCTGACCGCCGTCGCGGGACTGCTCCCGGCCGCCGTCATCACGGGACCCCTCTCGGACCGGCTCGGCCGGCGAAAGGTGTTCGTGGTGGCCTCGGCGTCCCTCATCGGCTGTGCCATGCTCATCCCGTTCGCCGTCCCCACCATGACCGGCATGACCGTGATGGCCTTCCTCGTGGGTATCGGCTTCGGCTGCTTCCAGGGCGTGGACACGGCCCTCACTTCCCAAGTGCTGCCCTCCGACCGGTCTTTCGCCCGCGACCTCGGCGTTGTGAACGTCGCGGCCACCCTGCCGCAGGTCCTCGCGCCCGCCCTCGCCGGAGCCGTCGTCCTCTGGCTCGGCGGCTACCGCACGCTCTTCCCTCTCGCCCTGGCCTTCGCGCTGCTCGGCGCGGTGGCTGTCATGCGGGTGGAGAGCGTCCGATGACCACGGCGGACCACCACTGCCTCCGCACCGCGCACCAACTCGCACCCCGCTCCAAGGAGAAGACATGAGAACCCCGAACCGGCCGACGGAGACGCCCGGCGAGACGGTGGCCCGGCTGAGCCTGGCCGAGAAGGCCGACCTGACCACCGGCGCGGGCTGGTGGCACACCAGTGCGGTCCCGGACGCGGGCATCCCGGAGGTCCGCCTATCGGACGGCCCGCACGGGCTGCGGTTGCAGAACGACGCCCACGCCGACCATCTGGGCATAAACGGCAGCGACCCTGCCACCTGCTTCCCGCCCGCCGTCACGCTGGCCTCCACCTGGGACGCCGACCTCGCGGGGCGGGTCGGCGACGCACTGGCCCGCGAGTGCCTCGCACACGGCGTGCACGTGCTGCTCGGCCCCGGCGTCAACATCAAGCGCAGCCCGCTGTGCGGACGCAACTTCGAGTACCTCTCCGAAGACCCGCTGCTCAGTGGGGTGTTGGGAACGGCCTGGGTCAAAGGGCTGCAGGCGCAGGGCGTCGGGGCCTCGGTCAAGCACTTCGCCGCGAACAACCAGGAGACCGGCCGCATGTCGGTCAGCGCGGACATCGACGTACGCACACTGCGCGAGATCTATCTCCCGGCCTTCCGTCACGTCGTGACCGAGGCCGAGCCCTGGACCGTCATGTGCGCCTACAACCGTGTCAACGGCGTGCACGCGTCGGAGAATCCCTGGCTTCTGACGGATGTGCTGCGCGGCGAGTGGGGATACGACGGCGTGGTCGTCTCCGACTGGGGCGCCGTCGTAGACCGGGCGCGGGCGCTCGCCGCCGGGCTCGATCTGGAGATGCCGACCTCGTCCGGCGCCGGCCCCGCCCGGGCCGTCGCGGCGGTGGAATCCGGGGAGCTCTCCGAGGAGGCACTGGACCGCAGCGCCGCGCGGGTCGTGGCACTCGCCCGTAAGGCGGCCGCGCAGGCGCGCCCCGGTGCCGTATTCGACCCGGACGCTAACCACGGCCTGGCCCGCGAGGTCGCCACGCGCGGCGCGGTCCTGCTCAAGAACGACGGCCCGCTCCTCCCGCTGGACCCCGCCTCATCCCAACACGTCGCGGTCATCGGCGAGTTCGCGCAGACTCCTCGATACCAGGGTGCGGGCAGCTCGTGTGTGACCCCGACCCGGCTCGACTCCGCACTGACCTCGATCATCGAGGCCGCGCCCGCGGCGCGCGTCACTTTCGCTCCCGGCTTTCCCGTTGACACTCCGGACGCCGATGCGGCAGCGCTGCACGAGGAGGCTGTCCGAGTGGCCGAGAGCGCGGACGTGGCCGTGCTGTTCCTCGGTCTGCCACCGAGCTTCGAGTCCGAGGGCTATGACCGCGAACACATCGAACTCCCGGATGAGCAGACCCGGTTGCTCGCCGACGTCGTCGCGGTGAACCCGAACGCCGTCGTGGTCCTGTCCAACGGTGGCGTGGTCCGGCTGTCCGGGTGGATCGACGACGTCCCGGCCGTCCTGGAAGGCTGGCTGTCCGGCCAGGCCGGTGGTTCGGCCACCGCGGACCTCCTGTTCGGCAGGGCGAACCCGTCGGGGCGTCTCGCGGAGACGATCCCGCTGCGGCTCGCCGACACTCCGGCGTATCTGGCCTGGCCCGGTGAGAACGGTCATGTCACGTACAGCGAGGGCCAGTTCGTCGGCTACCGCCACTACGACGCCCGCGACATGGCGGTCTCCTTCCCCTTCGGGCACGGCCTCTCCTACACCACATTCGACTACGCGGGTCTGCGGGTGGCCCCGGACGCGGACGGACTCGACGTCACCGTGGCGGTCACCAACACGGGGGAGCTGGCCGGCCACGAGGTCGTCCAGGTGTACGTGGCCGCGCCGGGGGAGCGGGCCCGGCGTCCTGTGAGGGAGTTGAAGGGCTTCGGCACGATCTGGCTGGCGCCCGGCGAGACCCGGGACGTCACCGTCCGCGTCGCCCGCGCCGACCTCGCCTATTTCGACACCACGGCCGGTACCTGGCTCGTCGAGGGCGCCGACCACCGTATCGATGTCGGGTCCTCCAGCCGTGACATCCGGCTGACCACGACGGTCCCGGTCGACGGCGACGTCTACGCCGACCATCCCGACGCCGACTCGACCGTCGCGGTATGGCTCGCCCATCCCGTGGGCGGCCCGGCCGTCGAGGCGCTGCTGAGCCGGGTCCGGACGTCCATGGGCGATGCCTACCCCGAGGAGGGAAGCCCTCGGCAGCGCATGGTGGCCAACATGCGCCTCAGCCAGCTCGCCCAGCTCCCGATCGTTCCCCTGGGCTTCGATGACGTACAGGAACTGGTCGAGACGGTACGGTCGGCCGCGGGCGCCGGGCGGGAGGAGGCATCCTGACCCCCGGCGTCATCCCTCACACGGCGACCGTGCGAAACCCGCAGTTTCCACTGCTGGACGCCGGCGTGTTGGCCGAGCGGGCGGCCACGCGGTAGCGGTGGCAGTAGGAGTGGTGGCACAGGTAGGAGCCGCCCCGCATGACACGGCGCTCACCGCTCCGCGGCCCCTGTGGGTCGGTGGCGGGGGAGTGAGCGTAGTAGTCGGGGGCGAACCAGTCCGCGCACCATTCCCAGACGTTCCCGGCGACCTCGTACAGGCCGTGGCCGTTGGGCGGGTAGGTGCGGACCGGGGCGGTCGCCAGCCAGCCGTCCGCGCCGGTGTTGGCGTACGGGAACGCGCCCTGCCAGATGTTGCACAACCACCTTCCGTCGGGGGTGAGTTCGTCGCCCCACGGGAAGCGGCGGCCCGCGTGTCCGCCGCGGGCCGCGTACTCCCACTCGGCCTCGGTCGGCAGGCGGCGGCCCGCCCACGCGCAGTACGCCAGGGCGTCGTCCCAGGACATGTGGACCACGGGGTGGTCCGGCTCTGCGGCGGACAGCGGCCCGTGGGGGTGGCGCCAGTCGGCTCCCCGTATCTCCAGCCACCAGGGGGCAGCCGGGTCTGCCCCAAGGGCGTCCGCCCGCTCGGCTGCGACGGCCAGGTGGAACACGGCGGAACTGCCCTCCCGCTCGGCGACGGTCACGTACGCGGTGTCCGCGACGAACGCCTGGAACATCGCCACGGTCACCGCCGTGACATCGATGGCGAACGGGGTGACGCGTACCGCGTGCACGGGCTGTTCCCCGTCGGCCGGGTAGCCCTCGCCGAAGGCGTCCCCCATCAGGAACTCGTTTCCGGGGAGGGTGACGTGGTCGTGCGCGGGAGGTACATGGGCCGGCGCGGGCAGCGGTCCTGTGGAGCAGATCCGGGTTTCCGGTACGCAACATCCCATTGACGTCTCCATGACGCGAGTATATGAATTCTTACCTAGGTGAAACTGCACATAGCAAGATCGCATACAACCTCCGTACTGAGGGAGTCCACGTCCGTGAAGTTCGAGTACGTCCTGCTCGGCCTGCTGGCCCGGCGCCCCTACAGCGGGTATGACCTGCGCAAGTGGCTCGAGACCGAGGGGCAGTTCCTGTGGGCGCGGGCGCACCACAGCCAGATCTACCGCAAGCTCGGGCAGATGGAGGCCGACGGCTGGGTGCGGCACGAGGTCGACGCGCGCGAGGGCCGCCCGGACGCCAAGGTGTACCGGCTCACGCCGCGTGGGCGCGAGGTCCTCCTGGAATGGGTGCGCTCGCCCTACGAGCCGCCCAGCCGATTCCAGGAGATCGACTTCCTCGCGCGGTTCAGTGTCGCGGCCCCGCTCGACAAGGACGCCGCGATCCGGATCGTCGGGACCGAACTCGATCACCGCCGTGCGCAGATCGCCAACAACCGGGACCGCGACCGCACTCTGTGCTACGAGGACCCGGCACCCGGCCTCGACCAGGACCTCGACCGGCAGGTCCACGACGCGCTCCACACGCTCGGCGCGGCCGCCATGGACCGCTGGGTCGCCTGGCTGGAGCGGACCCTGCGCAGCCTGACAGAAGGGAAGCCCGTCCGATGAGGGCCATCATGGTGATGTTCGACAGCCTCAACCGGCACATGCTGCCGCCGTACGGAGGCGACTGGACCCACGCTCCGAACTTCGCGCGGCTCGCCGAGAGGGCTGTCACCTTCGACAACGCGTACGCGGGCTCGATGCCCTGCATGCCGGCCCGCCGCGAACTCCACACGGGGCGGCACAACTTCCTGCACCGCAGTTGGGGCCCGCTGGAGCCGTTCGACGACTCGATGCCGGAGTTGCTCAAGCAGAACGGCGTGTACACGCATCTGGTCAGCGACCATCCGCACTACTGGGAGGACGGTGGTGCCACCTACCACGGCCGCTACAACACCTGGGAGTTCTTCCGCGGGCAGGAGGGCGACCCGTGGAAGGGACAGGTCGCCGACCCCGAGATACCCGAGGACCTGAAGCGGATGCGCTTCGGCGCCTACCGCCAGGACTGGGTCAACCGCCCCCATATGGCGACGGAGGACCGGCACCCGCAGACCCTCACCTTCGACGCGGGCCTGGACTTCGTCCGCACGAACAAGGACGCCGACCGGTGGTTCGTGCAGATCGAGACCTTCGACCCGCACGAGCCGTTCTTCAGCCACCAGCAGTACAAGGACCTCTATCCGCACGACTACGAAGGGCCGCACTTCGACTGGCCCGACTACAAGCGCGTCGTCGAGACCGACGGCCAGGTGGAGCACGCCCGCTTCGAGTACGGGGCGCTCCTGTCGATGTGCGACCACTCGCTCGGCCGGGTCCTGGACACCATGGACGAGCTGGAGTTGTGGGACGACACCCTGCTGATCGTCAACACCGACCACGGGCTGCTGCTCGGCGAGAAGGGCTGGTGGGGCAAGAGCGTCCAGCCCTGGTTCAACGAGCTGGTGCACCTGCCGCTGTTCGCCTGGGACCCGCGCAACCGCGTTGCGGGCGAGCGGCGTTCGGCGCTGGTGCAGACCGTGGACGTGGCGCCGACCCTCCTCGAGTTCTTCGGCGTCGACCGCCCCGGCGACATGCAGGGCGCACTGCTGCCGGTCGCCGAGGACAGCCCGGTGCGCGAAGCGGGCCTGTTCGGCATCCATGGCGGACACGTCAACGTCACCGACGGCCGCTACGTCTACATGCGGGCGCCCGCCTCACCCGACAACGCGCCCCTGTTCGAACACACCCTGATGCCGACCCACATGCGGGGCCGCTTCTCGCCCGCCGAACTCGCGGACCTGGAACTGGCCGAGCCCTTCGACTTCACAAAGAACGTCCGCACCCTGCGCGTCCCGGGCCGCACCCTCGTCAACCCGTACCACCACGGCACACTCCTCTTCGACCTGGAGACCGACCCCGAGCAGCACACTCCGCTGGTCGACGACGACGTCGAACTCCGCATGGCCACCCACCTCGTGGAACTGATGCGCGCGGGCGACGCCCCGCCCAGCCAGTACGAACGCCTCGGTCTGCCCGCCCACGGGCCGGTCACGGAGAAGCACCTCCTGGTACGGGCCCAGCGCGAGCAGGCCGAACGGGCTGCCCAACCGCTTCCCCGCGCCGAGGACTTCCCCGAGGGCCGTCTCTCGCTGCGTACGCCTCTCGCGGCGCTGATCTCCGATCCGGTCGCCGTCGAAGTGCTGCGCAGGCACCTGCCCGGCGTCGCCGACTCGGAGCTCCTGCAGATGATCGGGGCGACTCCGCTCATCGATGTCGCCGCGATGGCGGGCGCGCTCTTCCCGCCGTCGAACCTTCGCCTGGTGGCCGAGGAGCTCGCTCAGCTCTGAGGCGCTTGCGGCCATGTGAGCCGGTGACGGGGTTGCCGCCCCGTCACCGGCAACTGCCCTCTCCCTCCCGCAGATCTCCCGCCAAGAAGAACGCAGAGAAAAGAGATGGCGCGATGCCTGAGCTTAGTCAGAGCCCCGTCACGCCCAAAGCCGAGGTCCAGGTCGAGGGGCGCTGGCGGCAACTGTCCCTGCTCGGCGGCACGATGCTGGTCGACAGCACCGAGACGAGCCTGGTCAGCAGCCTCTTCCCGCTGATCCGACAGTCCCTCGGCGTCTCGCTCGGCGCCCTCGGAACACTGACCGCCGCCGCAAAGATCGTGGGCGCCTTCACCGGCCCCTTCTGGGTGTGGGCGGCGCAGCGCTGGTCACGCAAAAGCGTCCTCGTGGTGGCCACCGGACTCTGGGGAGTGTGGGGCGTGGCCGCGGGCTTCTCACAGAACTTCACCCAACTGCTCATCCTCTACACCGTGTTGGCGGCAGGCTACGCGGCCGCCAATCCCATCATCACCGAGCTGATCGGCGACCTCTTCGGCGGCTCGTCCCGAGGCCGCGCGGTCGGTGTGGTCTACGGCGCGGTCTCCCTGGTCACCGCCGTGATCGGGCCGCTCAAGGGCCAGCTGGCCGGAGTCGACGACGGCTGGCGTTGGGGCCTGTGGGGCGTCGGCGTCTTCAACATCCTGCTCGGCATCTTCCTGTGGGCGGGGTTCCGCGACCCGGGGCGTGGCGCGGCCGAGGAACAGCTCGCCGACCTCGACCGCGCCACCCGCGACGCCCACTCGAAACTGACCTGGACCAACGCTCTCTCGCTGCTCAGGATCCGCAGCCTGGTGATCCTCCTCGTCTCGCGCCTCCTGTCCGGACACCTCCTGGTGGCCACCTTCGGCGTTGTCTTCCTCGTGGACGTCTACGGCTTCAGCACCCAGAAGGCGTCGATCGTGCTGCTGCCCTTCGGCGTCGGTTACTTCCTCGGCACGCTCCTCGGCGGCATAGCCGCCGACCGGGCCACTCGGCGCAGCCCGCGCCACGGCCTGGTCGCGGTCCTCCAGGCCGCCCAGTTCGCCTTCGCGCTCTTCGCCTACTTCGGCACCCAGTTCGGCTACGACAGCATCGCCGTCTTCGGCATCTTCTTCGCCCTCATGGGCGCGGCCCAAGGCATCAACCCGAGCGTCAACCGCCCCATGGTCATGGCCATCACCCCACCCGAACTGCGCGGCGCCGCGTTCGCCCTCTACGTCTCCATCGTCGAGGCGATCGCCTGGGCCGCCTACAGCCTCGGCACCGGCTTCCTCGGCGACGCCGTCGGACTGCGCACCGTTTTCCTGTGGGCCCTCGTCGTCCTCATGCTGATCAACGGCGCCTTCCTGACGCTCCTCCACCGCTCGTACGCCGATGACGTGGCGCGTGTCCAGAGGGAACTGCACGCGCGTCGCGAACAGGCCCTCGACCCCACCACCTGACGTTTCGCTCCTTCGCCCACCCACTGCCCCCGCACGCGGACACACAGAAGAGAGAACCAGCTCATGACGCACGAACGACGACTGCCTGAGGGTTTCCTGTGGGGCGCCTCCACCGCTGCCCACCAGATCGAGGGCGGCAATACCAACAGCGACTGGTGGGAGTTCGAGCACAGCGGAATCCCCTATGTCAAAGAACCCAGCGGGGACGCCTGCGACAGTTACCACCGCTGGCGCGAGGATATGGACCTGCTGGCTGAACTCGGCTTCACCGACTACCGGTTCAGCATCGAATGGGCCCGCATCGAACCGGCCCCGGGCGAGTTCTCCCGCGCCGCGATCGCCCACTACCGGCGCATGGTCGAGGGCGCCCGCGAACGGGGCCTGCGTCCCATGGTGACGCTGCACCACTTCACCGCACCCCGCTGGTTCGCCCAGCGCGGCGGCTGGGCCGCCGCCGGGTCGGACGAGCTCTTCGCCCGCTACCTCACGGCAGCCGCCCCCATCTTTGCCACGGACGTGGCCCACGTGTGCACCATCAACGAGCCCAACATTCTCTCCGTCATGGCTGCCGCTCAGACGGCCCTCTCCTCGGGGCAGCCCGTGGACTTCGCCGAGAACCCGCCGGCCCCGGACGAAGCCACCACCGATGCACTGATACGGGCGCACGCCCGCGCCGTCGAGACGGTCAAGCCCCTGGCACCGCAGGCGAAAACCGGCTGGTCCGTCGCCAACTTGGTGTGCCAGGCCCTGCCCGGGGCCGAGGACGTCGCCGCCGCCTTCCGGCGCTCGCGGGTGGACGTCTTCCTCGAAGCGGCCCGCGGCGACGACTGGCTCGGCGTGCAGGCGTACACGCGCACGCTCATCGGCCCGAACGGCCGGCTGCCCGTACCCGAGGACGCGGAACGCACCCTCATGGGATGGGAGTACTACCCGCAGGCGCTCGGACACGCCCTGCGGCACAGCGCCTCCGTCACCGGCGGCACCCCGCTGATCGTCACCGAGAACGGCATCGCCACCGGCGACGACGCCCGCCGCATCGAATACACCACCGGCGCCCTGCACTCCCTGGACGCCGCCATGCGCGACGGCATCGACGTCCGCGGCTACTTCCACTGGAGCGCCCTGGACAACTACGAATGGGGCCGCTATGCGCCGACCTTCGGCCTGATCGCCGTCGACCGCGAAACCTTCGTCCGTACCCCCAAGCCCTCGGCCGCCTGGCTCGGCGCCATCGGCCGCACCCGCGCGCTGCCCGGTGAGGCGTGAGGGCACCGAACGGCCGGTGCCCGGCCCTTGCCGACAGAGCGTGTTGACGTCGGGTCACTCTCATCGGGGACGACCTGATGGAGGCCCGCGGTGCCCTTGGCTGACGGTGGTGCGTACGAAGGTGATCCCGCGACACTCCGGTGCAGCGGGACCGCCCGTCCGGAGCCGACGCCGGGGCCGCGCGTGCGGATCTCGCTCAGGACCGGAGGGGTGCGGCCGGGGCGGGCAGGGCCACGTCGGGTCGGCGCGGGTCGGGGTCGGCCGGGATGACGTCGGAGGTCTCCACCAGCCAGCGCAGCACGGCGTCGTGCAGGCGCCTTTCCACGTCGGCGTGTTCGGGGCGGCCCGCGAGGTTGGTGCGCTCGTGCGGGTCCTCGGCCCGGTGGTACAGCTCGGGCGGCTCGTACAGCCGCCACACGTACGTCCACTCCTGGTCCCGGACGGCGACTGCCTTGCCCGCCAGGGTCGGATCCTGGTGCTGGAGCGCGGACTTCAGGTCGTATGGGAAGTCCGCGCGCTCCATCTGTGGTTCCTCGTCGACGGTGAATCCGCCTTCGGTGAAGGCGAGTTCGCGATGTGTTGCCACCGGGTCGCGCAGCAGTGGCAGCAGGCTGCGGCCGAAGTGGCGGTGGGGTGCGGGCGCGCCCGCGAGGTCGAGCACGGTGGGTAGGACGTCGACCATCTCCACCATCGCGTCGCACTCCTGGCCGCCTTCGCCGAGGCCGGCACCGCTGATGATCAGCGGGTCGCGGGTGATGCAGTCGTGCATCGCGGACGGCCACTTCTCGATCACTCCGTGGTCGCCGAGGTATTCGCCGTGGTCGGCGAAGAAGAGGGTTACGGTGTCGTCCGCCGAGCCGGTCTGCTCGACTGCCCGGTTGATGCGGCCGATCTGGTCGTCGAGGCGGGACACCATGCCGTAGTAGGTGGCCACGACCTCGCGCCACTGTTCGGGGGTGACGTTGTCCAGGCCGTGGGCTTCGCGGACGGCGCGCAGGTAGCGCGGTTCGCCGGAAGGATCGCCGGGCGGGGCCGGGTCGGGCACCGCGGCGCGGTCGAACCAGGAGAACCACGGCTCCTCCACCTGGAACGGGCAGTGCGGCGCCACCAGCGGCACGAACAGTACCCAGGGCCGGTCGCGCGGGGGCTCGCGCAGCCACTGCTCGGCGGTGCGCACCGCGGCCTCGTCGGGGTCGATCCGGCCGTCGTCGGGGACCTGGCCCCGGTAGAAGAGGCGGGACCAGACGCCCTTCGGGTACTCCCCGTCATAGAGCCGGGTGGGCCAGGTCGAGAAGCCGTACTCGTCGACGCTGGACTCGGTGACGCCGGGCGCGAAGGTGTCGCCGCGCATTCCGGCCCAAGTGACGTGGTATCCAGCGTCCTTGAGGATGCGCAGAAGGTTCGGCTCGTGGTCTTTGAGCAGGTGGGTGAGGGTGCGGTGGCCCGCGGTGTGCGGGTACCAGCCGGTGAGGATCGAGGCGCGGCTGGGCGAGCAGACCGGGTGCTGGACGTAGGCGTTGGTGAAGCGGGTACCGCGCGCGGCGAGCGCGTCGAGGTGCGGGGTGCTCGCGTGCGGGTTGCCGAAGGAGCCGAGCGCGTCCGCGCGCAGCTGGTCCGGCATGAGGATCAGGAAGTTGGGGCGGGCGGTGCGGGTACTCATGAGGCGTTCTCCGTGTACGGGGTCTGGATGATCTCGGTAACGGTGGTCATGCGGGGTCCGTCGGTCCGGTGACGGCTGCGCGGCGGGCCAGCTCCGACCGGACGGCCGCGGCGTCGCGCACGTAGGGCCGGTAGAGCAGCGTGACCAGGGCGCCGTTGGCCAGCATGAGGACGACGGCCAGCCAGAGGAATGCCGTCTGCAGGCCGAACGCGTCACCGAGATAGCCGACCAGGAGGGAACTGATGGCCCACCCGGCGGCCTCGACCGAGAGCATCAACGCGAAGGCCGCGCTGCGCAGTTCGGGCAGCACCACCGACATCACCACCGGCCGGTTGATGCCGGGAGTGACGCTCTGCGCGGCGCCCACCAGGCTGAACACCACCATGTACGCCCACATCGGGCCCCAGTCGATCTGGGTAGCGGCGTAGGCGACCACGGCATAGGCGACGATCGCCGTCTGCATGGCCGCGATCCGGCCGGTGCGCGGGTGCCGCCGGTGGACCCGGTCGCCGACGAAGCCGCCGAGGAACGTGCCGAGCAGGTAGGTGACGGTGACGGCCGGTGTCACCAGAGAGGCGGTGGCGTTGCTGAAACCGCGCTCGTCGACCAGAAAGGTGACTCCGAAGCTGATCAGGATGAACTGCCCGGTGGTCAGGCGCTGTACGCAGATCAGCAGCAAGGTGCGGTTGCGCAGCAGGCCGCTGAACTGCGCCCGGGTCAGCCCGGCCACGGCGGCCGGTCCGGAGCCCGCGCCGTCCGTGGCGCCGACGCCCGGGTCGTTCAGGAAAGCGAGGATCAGCACGCCGAAGACCACCTGGACGGCGCCGGAGGTGAAGAATCCGTACCGCCAGCCGTTCTCCACGTCCGAGAGCAGGCCGAGCAACGGACCCGTGATACCGAGGCCCAGTGCGGCGATGCCGTACAGCACTCCGGACGCGCGGCCGCGGTCGGCGTCGTCGAAGAGGTCGGCCACCAGGCCGTTGACGAGCGGTCCGCCGCCCGCGATCCCAGCGGAGGCGATGGTGGCCAGGATGAGGAGCTGGACGAAGTTCTGGGCCAGGCCCATGGCCGCGGTCCACACGCCCCAGAAGCCGCAGCAGAAGGCGAGGACGTTCTTGCGCGGCCATCGGCGGGCCAGCGCCACCCAGAGAGGACCGGCGACGACGGTGACCAGCTTGCTCGCGGCGACCAGCTGGCCGAGTGCGGCGAGCGGAAGCCCGAGCGAGGCGCGCAGTGCGGGAAAGAGGACGGACTGGACACTGGACTCGCTGTTGTCCACATTCAACAGGCCGCCCAGGAGGGCGAGTTGACGCCATCGACGGGGAGCGCCCGGCGGTGGCGCCTTCGTGCGCGGCGGGACGGATCGTACGGGTGCAGGCGGTACTGGTGGTACGGCGTCGGTCGGCATCACGGCTCCTTCGCCGGTGCGGGGTGCGTGCGCGGGTGGGCGGCTCAGCCGTTCTGCTGGGTGGATGCGCGCTGGTCGCGGGTCTGCAGCAGGTGGACCCAGCGTTCGAGGAGCTCGGCGGTGCGCGGCCGGTCGGGGGCGTGCCAGGACACGGGGATGTTCAGCGTGGCGAGGCGCTGCTCCAGGTCGTCGGCGAGGTGGCCGCGGTCGGTGGCGCGCAGGTGCGCGGCGTAGCGGGCGGGGTCGTTGTAGTACGTGGGCCCGGTCTGCAGGGTGGTCTGCATGGGGTCGGGCAGAGCGCCGGGGCGGCCCGCGTACTCGTGCCACCACTCGGCGAGATGCGACCGCATTCGTGCGGCGAGGTCGGGTTCCTCGTTCATCAAGTCCCGTGTCAGATAGGGGTCCTTGGTGACGTCGAAGAGCTGCTCCCACTCGGTTCGGAAGCTGCCGGGGTGGTAGGTGCGCAGGTAGAGGTGGTCGCGGGTGCGGACGGCGCGCTGGTAGGTGTGGGCGCCGTGCCCGAGGACGAGGTACTCGCGCGAGTCGATCGTCTCGCCGCGGATCGCGGGCGCGAACGACGTCCCCTGCCAGCCGGCAGGGACGTCCAGGCCGAGCAAGTCGCACAGGGTGGGGGCGAGGTCGATGTTATAGAGGAGGGCGTCGTTGCGGCGGGCCTCGTCGGGCAGCCGGTCGGTGAGCCCCGGCCAGTGCACGATCAGTGGGACACGATGAACGGGTTCGCTGGCGTGCCCGTGTTCGGCGTACGAGCCCAGCTCGCCGAAGGACTCCCCGTGGTCCGCGCTGACGATCACCGCGGTCTCGTCGGCTATCCCCAACTCCTCCAGGGTGGCGAGGAGTTGGCCGAAGTGGTGGTCCCAGTAGGCGATGGCGCCGTCGAATCCGTTGATCAGGTGCTCGAAGTCGGCGCGGGAACGGATCGCGTCCGGCATGTTGTGCGGGACGGGCGAGGTGCCGGCGCCGCTGATCGAGTAGTGCAGATCGAGAGCGCTGCGCGGACCGTACACCTCGGCGTGCGCGGCGATCGTCTCCTCGTCCGGCCAGGACTGCACGGGCCCCGAGGCGGCCATCTGCTCGGTCCACTCGGCGGGCTGCGTGTAGTTGGTGTGCGGGTCCCAATAGGTCAGGTGTAGATACCAGTTGTCGTCGTCCGCGTGCCGGCGCAGCCAGTCGATCGCGGCGCGGTTGACGTCGTGCGCCTCCTCGTCGCCCAGCCGGTCGGTGGCGCGGATCGACTCACGGAAGTTGGCGTGGAAGAAGTACGCGCGGTGGCGCTCGGCGAAGACCGACACGGCGGCGGTGTAGTACCCGCCGAAGCCGAGGCGCTGGCCGAGCAGCGGCCGGTCGGGCTCGGGGCCGTGCCCGGCGTCGAGCCGGAACTGCGCGGCTGGGCCGAAGTGCCCGATCACTCCGTTCGTGATGCCGAACTGGCCACTTGTCAGGGCGGTACGGGACGGCAGGCACGGCGAGTCGGAGCAGTAGTAGCGGTCGAAGGTGACGGACTTGTCGGCGAGCTCTTGCAGGTGGGGGGTGGTGGGCCGGTGATATCCGTACGGGGTGGTGTGGTCGGCGCGGAGGGTGTCCACGTCGACGTAGATGATGCGCATGTGTGTCTCCCTGGAGGGGGATCGGGCAGGGGGGATTGCCACGTGGCGGTGCGGCTCGTCACGTGCTGCGGAAGCGGTACGGGGTGCTGGGGTGTAGGGGCTTTGCAGGTGTGGCGGGGTCAGCGGCCGAGCCGCGCCACCAGGCGGGCCTCGGTGAGCTGGAGCCAGGCGATGTAGGAAGCCGTGAACGCGTAACCGTGCTCGTGGGCCATGGTGTGCACCTCTCGCGCCCAGTCCGCGTCGAGACCGTCGATCTGGGGCTCGTACTCGACGGGGACGGGCGCGGCGGCGCTGAGTGCGTCGTGCTTGAGCCGGTGGGCCAGCTCGGTGCGGACGACGTCCAGGGCGATCTCGGGGTCGAGTTGCCCGGCGAAGACGAAGCGCAGCTTGAACTCCGGGTCCATGGGGCGCAGCGACGGCTCGTACGGGGAGCGCGCCCATGTGAGCAGCGCCTGTTCGCCCTCCTCGGTGAGCCGGTAGACCTTGGCGTCCGGGCGGCCCTCGCGTGGGTCGACGTCGAAGTTCACCCAGCCGCGCTCCACCAGGGTGCCGAGCCGGCGGTAGATCTGCGGCAGCTTGACGCCGTACCCGATGTACCGGCCCGGACCCTCCATCCAGCGGCGCAGGTCGTAGCCGGACAGGCGGCGAAGCGCCAGCGCACCGAGGATCACGTAGTCGAGCTGCATCCGAACCTCTTATGTTCTCAGGAACCTAGCAAGGCTCAGATTCACCCGCCGCCCGGACGGTGTCAAGAGTCTTCACACGGGTGCGACGCAGCGGAAACCCGCGTGCCCGCTGGAACTGTCCGGGCTGTTGGCGGTCCGGGCCGCGACGCGGTAGCGGTTGCAGTACGAGACGTGGCACATGTGCGAGCCGCCGCGCATCGCCTTGTCCGAACCGCCGTGCGGGCCTTGGGGGTTGACCGGCGGTCGGGCGCATCCGTGGTCCGTGGTCCACCAGTCGGCACACCACTCCCAGACGTTGCCGGAGGTGTTGTGCAGGCCGAAGCCGTTGGGCTCGAAGGCGTCGACGGGCGCCGTGCCGCGATAGCCGTCCGCGGCGGTGTTCTTCACGGGAAAGGTGCCGCGCCATATGTTGCAGCGGTACCTGCCGTCGGGGTCGAGCTCGTCGCCCCAGGGGTATCGCCGCTGCTCGAGCCCTCCGCGGGCTGCGTACTCCCACTCTGCCTCGGTCGGCAGCCGCTTGCCCGCCCACGCGGCGTACGCGGTGGCGTCGTTCCAGGACACGTGCACGACCGGGTGGTCACCGCGCCCCTCCGGCGTGCTGCCGGGCCCCTCCGGTCGGTCCCAGGCGGCGCCCCGCACTCCGCACCACCAGGGGGTGCGCTCCGGCCGGGGCGCGCCGCGCCGCAGGGCCGCGGGCAGGAACCCGGCGAACACGTACGACCAGCCGACGCGTTCGGCGTCGGTGCGGTATCCGGTGTCGGCGACGAAGGCCGCGTACTGCTCGTTGGTCACCGCGCACGCGTCGATGCGGAACGGGTCGAGCCGCACGGCCCGCACCGGCCCCTCGCCGTCCCCGGCGAAGCCCTCGGTGTCGTCCGTGCCCATCAGGAACTCGCCGCCCGGCAGTGACACCATCCCCCGTTCGTCGCGCATCCGGCCCGGCGCCGCGGTCAGGGGTACGGTCGCGGAAACGGCTGTCGGTCCTCCGCCGGTCGGCATGCAGCAGCGCGCGGGGCCGCGGGAATCGCTCATCTCGGCTCTGATCCTCCTGGTCGTCGGGGGCGTCCGCATCGGCACCCCTCCTATGTTCTCCCGAACATAACCATGCGGAGCCCCGACGAGGAAGAGGTGCCGGGGTCAGACCTGCGGCAGGGCGAAGGGGACGTGCCCGACGGCGCGGCCGGTGGTGTCGAGGAGCCGGCCCATGCGCTTACGGGAGTGGAGGAAGACAGTGCGGTCGCTGACCTTCAGATGCGGGAAGCGTTCCGCGAGGTGCGCCTCGAAGGGGTCGATGGCATGCAGGCCGCGCAGCCAGACCATGACCAGGAGGTTGTCGGAGCCGCTGACGGACACGGCCAGGCGCACGTCTTCGCTGCGAGCCAGTGCGTGGCCCGTGGCCTCGAGGTGGGTGTGGGGGACAGCGGTGCGGTACAGCACGACGGTCGAGAGCCCGGCGAGGGGATGGGCCAGGTCGCAGCGGAAGGTGATGTCCCGGTACCTGATCATCCGCTGGAGCCGGCGCCGGGCGGTGTGTTCGCTCATACCGGTCGCGGCGCCCAGGTCGGTGTAGCCGAGGCGTCCGTCGCGGCCGAGAGCGTCCAGGAGGGCCTGGTCCTCGGGCGGCGGCCGGTGGTGCATGTGGGCGCTGTACGGGGTCGGATGTGAGGTGCGCGGGGCGGAGAGTTCCGTGTCGCCGGACGGTGCCATGGCCCGCATGCGCCAGTCGCCGCCTTCGCTGTACAGGGTGATGCCGAGGCGTGTGCGGGTGGACCGTACGCCCTTCAGGCCGCCGATCAGACCGTGCACGGACCGGCCGAGGGCGGGCAGGTCGGCCGCGACGACCGAGGCCAGGAGATCGAAGTCGCCGGCCGTCTCGTCGACGCTGAACACCCAGGGCATGCCGGCCAGGGCTGCGCCGACGGATTCCACGGCCCGGGGCCGGCACCGGACCTCGACGTAGGCGACGGTCGCGGCCTTCGCCGAGTCGTACGCGCTGACCCAGGCCAGACCGCCCGCGCGCAGCCGCTCCCACCGGCGGGCCGCCGTCGTCGCGTCCACGCCGAGCGCCCGGCCGATCCGGGACCAGGGTGCCCGGGGAGCGGCCTGGAGCGCGTCGACTAGGGCCAGGTCCAACTCGGAGAAGGAGGCACTCTCGTCCGCGATGCGGGAATCGGGGAACGGGGCTCGTCCTGAGATGTTTTCCTGCAATTCTCCATGGATTCCTGTCACAGACCGGATCGTAGGGGCACTTCCGGCCGATTCCCAGCCCCGGCTTCGGCCGCCCGGAGCCGAAGGAGTACCGCGTGTCTGCTCCGCCCCCTCAGCCCGTCCGCAGAACCGTCCGGATCACGATCGTCCTGCTGTTCACCGCCTGGTTGGTCGACTACGCCGACCGGCTCGTCATCAACCTGGCCCTGCCCTCCATCGGCGACGAGTTCGACGTGAGCCGCGGACAACAGGGCCTGATCGTCTCGGCGTTCTTCCTCGCCTACGCCTTGTGTCAGATCCCCGGCGGCCTGCTCGCCGACCGGCACGGCGCCCAGCGGGTCATGCTCGGGGCCCTGCTGTCCTGGTCGGTGTTCACCGCGCTGACCGGCTTCGCCTGGTCGTTCGGCGTCCTGCTGCTGATGCGGTTCGCGTTCGGCGCTGCCGAAGGCGTCTTCCCGCCCGCCTCGATGAAGGTCCTCGTGGAGCGGACGACACCGGCCGAGCGGATGGGTGCCAACGGCGTGATCATGAGCTCGAACGCCCTCGCCGGGGTCCTCACCCCGCTCCTCGTCGCGCCCCTGATCGCCGCTTTCGGCTGGCGTTCGGCGTTCTTCTCGACGGCGGCGCTCGGCGTCTTCGTCGTGGTGGCCATACGGGTGTGGCTCCCCGCGCCGCTGCCGACGGTGGAGCCGGAGCTCCACGTCGACCGGCGGCGCGCCGGAGGCGTCCTGCGCAAGGGCGTGATCTGGCGCTTCAGCGCCATGATGTTCGGCTACAGCCTGATCGTGTGGGGTCTCAGCACGTGGATCCCGTCCTATGTGAGCGAGGAGTACGGCGTCTCGCTCGCCTCGACCGGGGCCCTCGTGGCGATTCCCGGCCTCGCCGCGACCGGCGCGATCGTCGTCGGCGGGCGGCTCGCGGACCGCCTCGGCGGCCACCACCGCAGGGTGATCGTGCCCAGCATGACGGTGGCCGCGGTCACGTTGCTGTTCATGGTCTTCTCGCCGTCGCTCATCGGATTCATCGTCTTCGGCACGCTCGCCACGACTGCCGTCTCCCTCTGCTACATGCCGATCCTCGCCGTGCCGCTGAGCGGCCTCGCGGCCGAGGACGTCGGCGTGGGCAGCGGGGCGATCATCTTCGGCGGCCAGGTGGCCGGCATGGTCGCCCCGCCCGTCATCGGCGCGCTCGCCGACGCCTTCTCCTTCAAGGTGGCCTTCGCCTCCCTGGTGCTCGGCGCGGCGATCGCTCTCGTGTTGGCCCTTCTTACCCCGCAGGACGCCGCCTCCTTCCGGACCGCCACCGGCTGGCCCGAACTCTCCACGCCCGCAAAGGAGCACTCATGACCGCCGCCTCCGCATCGCGCCTGCTGTCCGGCTTCCCGGACCGGCTGCCCGGCCTGCTCGCCCTCTACGAAGATCTGCACGCCCACCCGGAGCTGTCCTTCCAGGAGTTCCGCACGGCCGCAGTCGTCGCCGAGCGGCTGCGCGAGCAGGGCTGGGAGGTCACCGAGGGCGTCGGCGGCACCGGCGTGGTCGGAGTCCTGGCCAACGGCGAGGGCCCGGTGGTCCTGCTCCGTGCCGACATGGACGGGCTCCCGGTGCGGGAGCGGACGCAACTGCCGTACGCCTCACAGGAGATGGGCGTCGATAGTGAGGGCAACAAGGTTCCCGTCATGCACGCTTGCGGCCATGACATGCATGTCACCTGTCTGCTCGGCGCGAGCGCCCAGCTCGCCGCCGCCCGTGAGGAATGGCGCGGCACGGTCGTCGCGGTGTTCCAGCCGGCGGAGGAGGTCGGCGGGGCACCGGCCATGATCGAGGACGGCTTCCTGGACCGCTTTCCGCGCGCTGATGTCTGTCTCGGCCAGCATGTGGGCCCGGCCCCCGTCGGTCTCGTCGGCACCCGCCCGGGCACGGTGATGGCCGCCTCCGACAGCCTGCGGGTCCGCCTTCACGGCCGCGGCGGACACGGCTCCACTCCTGAGACGACCGTCGATCCGATCGTCATGGCCGCCGCGGTCGTCATGCGGCTGCAGACGGTCGTCTCCCGGGAGGTGGGGGCGGCGCAGACCGCCGTGGTGACCGTCGGTTCGCTGCACGCGGGCACCAAGGAGAACATCATTCCCGACACGGCGGACCTGCGGATCAACATCCGCTCCACGACGCCCGCCGTACGGGAGCGGGTCCTGGCGGCCGTCGAACGGATCGTCCGCGCCGAGGCCGCCGCGTCCGGCGCCACCGAGGAGCCTGAGATCACCGCATTCAACCCGTTCCCGGTCACCGTCAACGACGCCGAGACCACTGGAACCGTGCTGGCCGCGATCGGCGAAGTCATGGGTGGGGAGCGGGTGTTCACCCTGCCTGAGCCCCTCACCGGCAGCGAGGACTTCGGCACCTTCGGCACGGCGCTCGGTGTCCCCTCGGTCTTCTGGCACTTCGGGGGCGGCGACCCGGCCCTCTTCGAGCACATCGACCCCGACACCTTGCTGACGGACGGCCTGCCGGACACGGTCCCGGCCAACCACTCCCCGTACTTCGCCCCCGTACCCGAACCCACTGTCCACACCGGTGTGACGGCGCTGCTCGCGGCAGCCGCGCACTGGCTGTGTGCCGAGGACGAACGCGTCCGCGGCCGACAGGAGAAGTGACGTGCCCCTGGACCCGGACATCGCTACTTTCTTGCGAAGCCTCCAGCAACGCGACGCCCCCGAACCGGGAGGGACCGCTGCGGCACAGGCCAGGGCACGGCTGCGGGCGCTGACCGTCGACCACCTCGACCAGGCCACAAAGCCCGAGGTCGCAGAGGTGGTCTCCGCAGCGCTGGCGGATTCCGTCCCCGCCCGCGTCTACCGGCCGCACAGCGCGACGCCCGTGCCGACGGTGGTGTACCTGCACGGCGGCGGCTGGGTGGTCGGCGACCTCGACACACACGACGTGCACGCCCGGACCCTGTGCCGCGACCTCGACGCCGTCGTGGTGAGCGTCGACTACCGGCTCGCGCCCGAACATCGCTTCCCCGCCGCGGTCGACGACGCGTACACCGCCCTCACCTGGGTGGCACAGCATGTGGACGCGTTCGGCGGCGACCTCGCCCGGCTGGCCGTCGGCGGCGACAGCGCGGGGGCGACGCTGGCCGCCGTGTGCGCACAGCAGGCCCACGCCGACGGACTGTCCCTCGCCGCCCAACTGCTCGTCTACCCCAGCACGGACATGGCCGGCGCCTATCCGTCGCGGGCCGAGAACGGCGAAGGCTACTTCCTCACCACCACGGAACTGCACTGGTTCTTCGAGCAGTACCTCGGCGCCGGCCCGGCCGATCCCGCCGCCACCGCGTTCGGCGCCGACCCGCGGGTCGCACCCCTGCGGGCGAAGGACCTGTCCGGGCTCGCTCCGGCCGTCGTGGCCACCGCGGAGTACGACCCGCTGCGTGACGAGGGAGACGCGTACGCCGAAGCGCTGCGCGGCGCCGGCATACGCGTCGAACACCGGCGCTTCGACGGCCTCGTCCACGGCTTCTACGGCATGGTCCACATCAGCCCCGCCGCAGGGGAGGCGACGGCCTGGACCAACACCGCGCTCCAACGACTGCTCGCCTGATACCCCCTCACCTACCTCACCTGCGAAGGACGTCCGCATGAACCCGAACGACACCGGCACCGATCTCGATCTCGCCTACCTCAGCGCCACCGAGGCGCGACGGCTCTTCGACGCCCGCGAACTCTCCCCGGTGGAGCTGATGCGCGTCGTCATCGACCGCGCGGAACAGACCGAACCGGTCGTCAACGCCTTCACCGACCAGCTCTACGACGAGGCACTCCAACAGGCCGCCCTTGCCGAGGAGCGCTTCCTCGGCAAGGGCGGCCTGACGCCGCGCCCGCTCGAAGGCATCCCGGTCGCCACCAAGGAGAAACACGCCATCGCCGGGCGCTCCCTCACCGAGGGCTCTCTCGTCAACGTCGGCAACGTCGCAACCGAGAACGCCCCGGTCATCGACCGGATCCTGGACGCCGGCGGCATCATCCACGCCCGCACCGCCACCCCTGAGTTCTCCATCGCCACCTTCACCCACAGCCGCCTGTGGGGCATCACCCGCAATCCCTGGAACCCCGACTTCACCCCTGGCGGCTCGTCCGGCGGCGCCGGTGCCTCCCTGGCCGCCGGTACGGCGCTGCTCGCCTCCGCGTCCGACATAGGCGGCTCGACCCGTATCCCCGCGGCCTTCACCGGCACCGTCGGCTACAAAGCCCCGTACGGCCGGATCCCCGGCGTGGCACCGCTGTCAGCCGACCACTACCGCGGCGACGGCCCCATGGCGCGCACCGTCGACGACTGCGTCACCTTCGCCAACGTCCTGTCAGGACCCGACCCGCGCGATCACGTGTCACTGCGTCCGAAACTCGTCCTGCCGACCGAGTACGACGCGGTCGCGGGGATGCGCATCGCCCTGTGCCTGCGCCTGGGCGCCTACGACGTCCACCCGGAGATCGAGGCCAACACCCGCGCTGTCGCCGGCGCCCTCACCGAAGCGGGCGCGATCGTCGAGGAGATCGAACTCCCGTGGACCAAGGACGACCTCCTCATCAGTGCCGCCGCACACTTCTCCACCATCTTCGGCGCCCTCGTCCGCGAGATCGAAGCCGAGCACCGCGATCGGATGTCGCCGTACGCGGCAGCCTTCGCCGACACCATGGCCGTCGCCCGGGAGCAGGTCACCTACCTCGACGGCCTGCGCGTCGAGACCCGGCTGCAGCGCGAACTGGGCGAAGCGATGTCGCCCTTCAACGCTCTCATCTGCCCGACCACAGCCGTTCCGGGGCTGCCCGCCGGAGACGATCTCCTGGGCCGCCTGGTCGTGAGCGGCGAGGACCACGGCGAGCCGCTGTGGGCGGCGATGACCCTGCCCTTCAACATCAGCAACCGCTGCCCTGTCCTCAACGTGCCCAGCGGCCACTCCAGCTGGGGTCTGCCGACAGGCGTCCAGATCGCCGGCCACACCTACGACGACCCGACCGTCTTCCGCATCGGCAAGGCCCTGGAACAGCTCCGCCCCTGGGCCTACACCCCGAACCACCGGCCGACCGTCCAGTCGACGCCTCTCGTACAGTCAGCCACTGATTGACCGTCGGTCTGTCCTGACCAGGCACTGAGCCGGTTCCAACCTACCTTCCGAGCTTGCTCGTTGGGCTGACAACGTGGAGAAGCCAGTCCTCGCGGTGCCCAACGACCTCGAGACCACCGAGACCCCACCGCCGTGTGGCCACGCCCGTCACTCGACGTCGTCAGTACTTCTTCGCATGCTCGCCTACGCCATGCGCGGGCGCGACGCCGGTGGTGAAACGTCTGTGCTTACGGGGCCGTTGCTCGCCGACTCGGAGCGATGGATGGAGGAGCGCACGTCCGACATCACGTCGATGAACAACGCTTCATCAACATCAACCGTGAGCGCCAGGACAGAGAGGAGCGCCGCTACCGCACCCTGTTCGAGGACTCCCTGGCCCGAACCCTCACCCTGGCTGCGCAGCGTGCCGACGACGCGACAACCGCCCTTCTCCTTGCTGTGGAGGCGCTGGAGGCTGGGCGACGAAAACACCACCGTACTCATCGACGAACGGGGACGTGTCAGGGTGCGATGGAGCGCTCCGGAAGGGGTAGCTGACGAGGAGCGGCTGCCGTTCAGGGCAGCAGGGGCGCCCCCAAGGGCCCGTCGCATCCCGCCGGTACAGGGCCGGTCGGCCCCAGCCGAGTACCTATGGCCCCTGCATGACGTCTGCCTTCGACGCGAGGCTGTAAGCGGATGCCAATCCGAGGAGGTGGAGAGCATGCCCATGCCCTGCCCCATCATGGTGGGCCTCGACGGCTCGCCCGAAGGTCAGGCAGCGGCCGAATGGGCCGCACGCGAGGCCGAGCTGCGCGGACTGCCGCTGAAGCTGGTTCACGTGTGGGAACCCGCCCCGAACCCGATGGCCCAGGCACCGCTCCTCGGCCCGGAAACGCAGCAGCACTGGAGCGAGCGAGTTCCGCGCGAGGCAGCCGAGGGCCTTCGGCGACGGCACCCCGGAGTCGAGATCACCGCAGAGCACTGTTCCGGGCAGCCCGCCAGTCTCCTGTCGGGGCTTGCGAAGGATGCCGAGCTGCTCGTCCTGGGTTCCCGTGGCATGAGTGGGATCGCAGGGTTCTTGGTGGGTTCGGTCGGTCAGGCTGTCGTGGCACACACAGAGCGGCCGGTGGTTCTGGTCCGAGCCGGGGAACAGGCCGCGGACGAGCACCTGGTGGGTTCCGCAGGCGTCCCGACGGCTGTGAGCCACTTCCGGCCCGTGGTCCTGGGCCTGGACCATGGAGACACGGCCCCCGCTCTTGTCGAGTTCGCCTTCGAGGCGGCCGAACGCCGCTCCACCACTCTGCGGGTCGTCCACGGCTGGAACCCGCCGCCCTACTACGCCTACGGTCTCTCAGTCGACTCAGGCTTCCACAGCGAGCTGTCCGAGCAAGAGGCGATCGCTTTGAGGGACACCCTGCGCCCGTGGCGGCAGAAGTTCCCGTCCGTCGAGGTCGTCGAGGAGTCCCGTTACGGACCAGCGGCCAACCACCTGGTTGACGCCTCACATGAGGCCTGCCTGGTCGTGGTGGGCCGTCGCATCCGGCGCAGTTCCCTCGGCATCCACATCGGCCCGGTCGCGCATGCCGTCCTGCACCATGCCGCTGCCCCCGTCGCGGTCATCGCCCACGGCTGAAGTGCTCTGAGGAGACACGCCATGCGCCACACCGGCCTCCACGCTGCCCACGACGATCGGCCCGGCACACCGGCCCTCAGGAATGCTGCCCCACGCCGCTCAGGAAAGCCGTCGGCGCCCCAGGAGCGTCGAAATGCCGAGGCTTCCTGGCTGTTGCGCCAGTACCGGAAAGTGGTCCCGGTAGGTGTCAGGCGCGCGATCGTCGTACGTACCTCCGCCCGGGCCCGGACCCGTGCCAAGCGGGGAATCGCTCTGGTGCCTTCGGTACGCCACCTGCTCGGCCGGGCGCAGGCTCACTGCCTGGTGCGCCGACACCCGCAGCTCTGCACCGGGGAAGGCCGCGCGGTGCGGATGGTACGGGGTGTTCCGAAAGCTGTGCTCGTGCGCTCCGAAGCGTCTCCATTGGCGGCACGCAACACCAATCAGGCCTTGGTGCGTCAGGCACTCGATGCCGTGGGCATCGACCATTTCTCTGTGCGCGGACGCAGTCAGAGCTCCGCAGTCGTGGCTGTCGCCGAACGGCACCGAGGCGCGACCCACCGCGCGCTGGCAGACATGTGCAGAGATGTCCCCGGTTACGTCAGCGCGGAGGACTGCCGGGCGCGGGGGCGGCGAGCCACCGAACCGGGTTTCACACGTGGCGTATGGCGAAGAGTCAGCAAGTCCGACGTGATCCGCCTGACCTGGTATCACAGTGATCCGACAGGGCAGTTGATCCTGGGGCCCAAGTACGGATGCGACGTGGAGTTCTGGTCGGCCGACGGCCAGATGCTGGTGGCTCCGAGGCCCAACAGGATGGCTGAACGGGTGCCCCTCGCCGACACTCCGGTGAGTGTCTCGGACTCGCTTTTCACGAACCTGGCATCTCCGGAGCACCCTCTGCCGCTGGTACGCACCCGCAGCGAGTTCGCCCTGCCGGGGCCGGACGACGTCCGCTTCCCGGTGGACGCCGTGTACACGTGGGTCGACGGGACCGACACGGAATGGCTCCGTCGTCGAGCGGCTTGCGCCGGACGTGCCTATCACCCCGAAGCCGCCAACGCGGCTCGCTACGTCAACCGGGACGAGTTGCGCTACTCGCTGCGCTCACTACGGCAGTACGCTCCCTGGCTGCGCACCATCTACCTGGTCACCGACGACCAGAGCCCGCCATGGCTGGACACCGCTGTGCCGGGACTCCGCGTCGTCAGCCACAAGGAGATCTTCAGCGATCCGGGTCTGCTGCCGACATTCAACTCGCACGCCATCGAAAGCCAACTGCACCACATAGACGGGCTGTCCGAGCACTTCCTCTACTTCAACGACGACGTGTTCCTGGGTCGGCTCACCGCGCCGCAGGACTTCTTCGTGGCCAACGGACTGTCCAGGTTCTTCCCGTCCCCGGTGCTCATTCCGCCTGGGCCGCCGAATGAAGAAGACCAGCCGGTCGCTGCAGCCGGAAAGAACAGTCGCGCGCTCATCCTGGAGACGTTCGGCACGATGATCGCCCAGAAGATCAAGCACACTCCGCACGCCCTGCGGCGCAGTGTGCTGTACGAGATCGAGGAGCGGTTCCCGGAACTCCACCACGCCACTGCCAGCAGCCGGTTCCGCGGCCTCGACGACCTGTCCGTCGTCTCCTCGCTGCACCACTACTACGCCTTCCTCACGGCACGCGCCATCCCGGCACAACTGCGTTACGCATACCTTGATTTGTCCCACCCAGGGCTCGCGACGCGACTGGGCGGGCTCCTCGCCCGACGGGACCGCCATGTGTTCTGCCTAAATGACACGGTGTCCGAGGAAGGCGAATGGGCGGCGCAGGAGGTGCTCCTCACCGCCTTTCTGCAGGCGTACTTCCCTGTTCCGAGCGAATATGAGCTCCGCCGGTCCTAGCGGGCAAAGTGCCCGGCTCCGCCCGTCCAGTCGAGCTCGGGTCAGTGAGATGAGCCGATGTTGACAGCGCGCGAACATCTTCCGCGCCCCTCGGGACAGTTGGGCGGCGCTCGGCCACCTGTGCGCCCGGCGATGGGCACCCGACTGTGGAACGGCGACCACCGGGCACTGGGCGCGAAGAAGCGTACGGGCGATGACCGAGCCGAGCTGCAAGCCGGTGAGGCGGCTGCGGCCGCCACTCCCCACGACGAGGGCAAGCGCGTGCGTCGACTCCTGGGCAAGGACCCGTACCGGATGGCCGCGGAGCACCGCGTAGCGCACGTCCACGTCCGGATATATGGAACGCCAGCCCGCCACCATCTCCGACAGCAGGCGGCGGCACTCCCGCACCGCCGCCCGCTCGTTCATGACGCCGAGGGGCGGGGACTGCCACACGGACAGCACGCGCAACACCGAACCGCACCGCTTGGCTTCCTCGAGGGCATGGATGGCGGCGGCAGCGGAATGGCGGCGGCCGTCCCAACCGACGCGCACCCCCACGACGAGGAAGGGAGGGTGTCGCTTGAGGACGTCCGGGTTGCGCACGACCACAACGGGGCAGGCGGCGTGTCTGATGACTTGCAGTGCGATGGATGTCGTTGTAGCGAAAACCCTTTCACGCCTGCTCGGCAGGCGTGAGTCCAGTACCAAGCTTGCGGCTGTGCGGGCCTGCTCGCGCAGCACCGGCACGGGAGCGCCTGCGGCGAGCAGCGTGGAGATCTCCAATTGCGGATGACGGTTCTGCGCGAACGCGACCGCCTGCCGGACCGTCTGTTCCGCGGTGTCGCACGGGACACGGGTCCGTCGCGTCGCACGCCGACGCGCAGGATCGAGGGAGCCCCCGCGCGACGGTGCTCCTTGGGCAAGGACCAGGCGCAGGGGGAGGTGCCGCCGGTGGGCCTCGTCGGCCCCCCAAGCCAGGGCCCCACGGTGGGACGCATCGGCATCGATACTGACCACGATCGGTGTGCGGTCTGGTGCCGTCATCGGGACAACACGTCCTCAATGGGGCGCCGTGGGGTCTGCATGGTCCAGTTCGTGTGGCCGAAACGCAGAATCATCTGAGGTGCCTGCCGTGAGGCGATCATGGTGCGGATCTCCGCCCGCAGTCTCGGGATTTCAAGGGGCTGAGTGTGGAATCCGGCTCTGACGTCGTGCGCGGCGGCGTAGAGCAGGACACGTTGCAGTGCTTGTCCGGCGCGCAGCCAGTCGTGGGGGGTGTCGTGCGGCGTGTTCAGCAGGGCCACGAGCCCTGTTCGCGAGGTCCACGCCGATGTCGGACCACCGACGGTGCCATGCCGGGCAAAGGCGGTGAAGTCGCGCCCCGAGAGAAGGGTGGAATCCGGGTGGAACGGGCTGGCCTCGGCTGGCACGCCGTCAAGGCGTTGGCCACGGAAGGGCTGCGTCCAGAGGGCAAGCTCCGAGACATGGTCAGGGCTGGCGCGGTGCAGGCTCTCGGCCTCATTGACCACCGTGGCCAGTCGCTGCTGCTCCACAGCGTGGGCGAGCGTGTAGAGCTCGGCGCCTTCGGCTCGTGCGTTCCGCCGCAGCGCGTCGATGAGAGGCTCCGGTAACGGCGAGGGCTGGAACGGGCCGCGATGGGTGTGCCGCTTGCGCACGGCCTGGTGCATCAGCGCTTCGTCCGGTGTGGGCTTCGCGTACGCTCCCCAGCTCACTCGTGCCAGAAGGCCGCCCGGTCGAGGGTCGGGGTGGGTGCGTACGACGGGCTGAAAGCCCAGGTGGCGCATGGCGAGTCGAAGGTTGAACAAGGCAGCGCCGCAGCTGATGATCAGTTCGCGCCCGTCGGGGTCGGCGGCCGGAAGGCGGCGGGTGTTGTCGGAGTGCAACAGGATGTCGCTGTCCTGGCAGGTGAAGATCCAGGGTTGCGAGTTGTGCAGTGAGGGCGCGGTGACGGCCGCGCGGACGAGGTACGTGCTCGCGTGGTCGGGTTGGGCGTGCTGGCCGGGCATGGCTTGCCCCCGAACCTAGGTGGGCTTGGCTTCTCGCTCAAGCGTCGTCGGCGGCCGACACATTGCGCAGGGGCCGGTTGGCCCTGCCGCGGACTGGCCAGCCCGGGAAAGGGGCTCCGCCGGACTCTGCACGTCGGCCCGTCCCCGTCCGACGCCGTGGTGGGCCGGATGGGCGTCACCGAGCACGAGCAGGGACGAACAGTCCTGGCCAGGGCCGCTCGGCCCCTGTGGAGCGCCTGCCGCACGCGGTGCAATGGGGGCGAGGGGAGGGACACATCATGACGGACACTCCAAGCGGCCGACGCGTGATGTCGGCCATGGCGGCTCTGCTACTCGCACTGACCGTGCCCGCGGTGGGCGCAGGTTCCGCGGCGGCGGGCGCGCCGTCCGGCACGGCGGGACCCGTGCCCGCGCGCAGTGGAAACCCCGCATCGACCGTCGATCACGTCGCGAACTTTTACGGCGCGTACATCGACGTCCTGCACGACACCGGACGCGGCTCGCTGGCGAACGGACTGCGTCACCATTACCTCACTCCCGGCCTGAACAAGAGCCTGACCCGGTGGGAGGCCGCGCACCACCGTGACGGTGTGCTGCGGGCCAAGGGCGTGCCAACCGCGTGGAAGGTGACCTATCAGGACAGCGGTATGGGCCACTGCTGGACGCGCGTCAAGCTGACGTGGCACGACGGCGGGCACCGGGCCCACCACAGCTTCCTGATGGTTCAGTCGGACATCGCGACCATGGGCATCTCCGGCATACGGACGGATTTAGGCGGTGGGGATGGTGGAGTTGCCCCTGATCGTGGGAGTGGACGGTTCGGAGTCGAGTCTCC
Source organism: Streptomyces sp. NPDC042371 (assembly GCF_056437465.1). Classification (NCBI taxonomy): domain Bacteria; kingdom Bacillati; phylum Actinomycetota; class Actinomycetes; order Kitasatosporales; family Streptomycetaceae; genus Streptomyces; species Streptomyces sp. NPDC042371. Next base: position 53,652 of record NZ_JBWKAP010000022.1, read on the forward strand.
TGGCGGTCGACTGGGCCGTTGACGAGGCCCATCGGCTGGGCCTCCCGGTACGGCTGGTGCATGCCTCGCTCTGGGAGCACTACGAGGGAAGTGTTTTCGCCTACGGACTGACGGCAGCGCCCGCTCGAGCATCCGGGGAGAACGCACAGCGCATCACCGACCTGGCGGCCGAGAGGGCCGGGCGGCGCAATGCGACGGTGAAGATCTCCACGGAGGTACTTGCTGAGGACACCGAGATGGCCCTGCTGCGCGAAACGCGCAACGCCACAGCACTGATCACCGGTTCGCGCGGCAGGGGCCCGATTGCCGGACTGCTGCTCGGTTCGGTGAGCCTGGCGATGGCTTCCCGGGCGCTCTGCCCGGTCATCGTGGTGCGGGGCAACGCGGCGAGCCGCAACGGAGAGCACGGCCGCATCGTGCTCGGAGTGGGCGACACGCCCAGCAGCGTCGCGGCGGTCCGGTTCGCCTCCGGGGAAGCCGAGGCGCGGCGCTGCACGCTCCACGCCGTACGTGCCTGGCGCTGCCCCGCCCACGAGACGACAGACCATCCGCTCGTCGCGGGAGAACCTGCCCGCTACCACCGCGACCACGCATGGGCCATGCTCGAGGACAAACTGCGTGTCCTGGCGCGTGACCACCCCTCTGTGTACGTACGCCGTTCCGTCGTGGCGCACCGCGGGTAAGGGGGCGAACCCTGGGGGCTGCGGCTGGGCATTGAGCTCCTGTCCCGGCGGACCGTTGTCCCGCATTTCTAATCACCGGTCAGGCCTGCGATGTGATCGGGGACGTAGGACTGGAGGTCCCGGGGCGGCCGTTGGTACCCCGAGTTCGGGGGACGGGGCGGAAGTATGAGTTCCGGGGGCGGTACGTCGTGGTAGGGGACGGTCGACAGCAGGTGGGCGATCATGTTCAGCCGTGCGCTGCGCTTGTCGTCGCTCTCGACCACGTGCCAACGGGCTTCGGGAATGTCCGTGTGCACGAACATCTCGTCCTTTGCCCGTGAGTACGCCTCCCAGCGCGTGATCGACTCCAGGTCCATGGCGGAGAGCTTCCAGCGCCGCGTGGGGTCCTCGAGGCGGCGGCGGAAGCGCTGTTCCTGTACCGCGTCGCTCACCGAGAACCAGTACTTGCGCAGCAGCAGACCCTCCTCCACCAACAGACGCTCGTAGATGGGGCACTGGTGGAGGAAGCGCTGATGTTCGGCCTTGGTGCAGAAGCCCATGACGTGCTCGACACCCGCCCGGTTGTACCAGCTCCGATCGAAGAGGACGATCTGCCCCGCCGCAGGGAGATGCTCCGTGTAGCGCTGGAAGTACCACTGGGTACGTTCGCGCTCCGTGGGTGCGGGCAGGGCGACGATGCGTGTGACGCGGGGATTGAGGTGTTCCGCCACTCGCTTGATGGTGCTGCCCTTGCCGGCCGCATCGCGTCCCTCGAACACCACGACGAGCCGTGCCCCCTCAGCCCTCACCCACTCCTGCAGCCTCACCAGTTCGGTCTGCATCCGGTACAACTCGCGCTCGTACAACTCCTTCTTCATGGCCCACGCACCCGCCTCAGGCAATTGAACGCTCGTGTCCTGCAATGACATTACGGAGGATGGCAGCGGCAGGAGCCCGCTCGTACGTGTCGCGCTCACGCCGTGAGTCCCGACGTCTCCTTTTGGGGCCCGGTCGGCCCCTGCTCCAGACGGCCTCGCGGTGGCAGGGTGACGAGCAATGCACCTAGAGCTTCGTGCGGAAAGCCCCGAAGCAAGAATCACCTGCCACGAAAGGGAGCTGCTCATGACCGTCCGCGTCGGGATCAACGGATTCGGCCGCATCGGCCGCAACTACCTGCGCGCAGCCCTGGAAAGGGACACGATCGAGGTCGTCGCCGTCAATGACATCGCCCCGGCCGCGTCACTGGCGCATCTGCTCGAGTACGACTCGACGTACGGCAGGCTGCGCCGTGACATCCGGTACGACGACACCTCGATCTCCGTGGACGGGCACCGTGTTGCCGTGTCGGCGGAACGTGATCCCGCTGCTCTCGACTGGAGTGGACACCGTGTGGACGTCGTGATCGAATCCACCGGCCGGTTCCGGGACCGGGACGCCGCCGCGCTGCACCTCAAAGCGGGCGCGAGCAAGGTGCTGCTCTCCGCGCCGGGCAAGAACGCCGACACGACCATCGTGATGGGCGTCAATCACGACTCCTATGCTCCTGACCGCCATCATGTGATCTCCGCGGCCTCCTGCACCACCAACTGCGTCGTACCGATGGTCAGTGTGCTGCACGAGCACTTCGGCATCGCCAAGGGGATGATGACCACCATTCACGGCTACACCAACGACCAGGCACTCCTGGACGGGCCGCACAAGGACCCGCGTCGTGCCCGTTCGGCCGCGCTGAGCATCATCCCCACCAGCACAGGGGCCGCGCGTGCCGTCGGTCAGGTCGTGCCGGAACTCGACGGCGTCCTCGACGGCCTGGCGGTCCGCGTACCGGTCGAGGACGGATCGCTGACCGATCTGACGGTGGTTCTGCGGCGGGAGGGCACCGCGGAGGAGGTCAACGCGGCGTTCGGGGAGGCGGCGAGCGGCCGCCTGGAGGGTGTCCTGCGGGTGTCACACGCCCCCATCGTCTCCCGCGACGTGATCGGCGACCCGGCCTCCTGCGTCTTCGACCCCGGCCTCACCCTGGTACACGGCGACCTGGTCAAGGTCTTCGGCTGGTACGACAACGAGTGGGCGTACTGCCAAAGGCTGTTGGACCTGACCGCTTACGTCGGTGTGCGCCTGTGATCTCGGCCGTCCTGCGGGGCGTAAGGGCAGTCGTCCTCGACACCGATGGAGTGATCACCGACTCGGCGCGGGTGCACGCCGAAGCGTGGAAGCGGGCGTTCGACGCATTCCTGGTCGAGCATCCACCCGAACTGCCTGCACAGCGACGCCCGTTCGACGTGCGCGAGGACTACATCCGTTATGTCGACGGCAAGTCACGTCTCGACGGCGCCGCGTCCTTCCTGGCCTCGCGTGGTCTGCGGCTGCGGCACGGGGCCGTGGAGGCGGTGGCCGAGGAGAAGGAGCGACGTTACGTCGAGCGGTTGCGCAAGGGCCACATCGACGCGTACCCCGGTACCGTGCGCCTGCTGCACGACCTGCGTGGTGCAGGCATCCCGCTCGCGGCGGCATCGGCTTCCCGCCACGCCCGTGAACTCCTTTCGCACGCTGGGGTGTTGCCGCTGTTCGACGCGCTCGTCGACGGTGCCGAAGTGGCCCGGCTCGGGCTGCCGGGGAAGCCGGATCCGGCGTTGTTCCAGGAGGCGGCGCGTCGCCTGGGCGTGCCCGCGGCGGAGGCCGCCGTCGTCGAGGACGCGTTGGCCGGTGTCGAGGCGGGGCGGCGTGGCGGGTTCCGGGTGGTGATCGGAGTGGACAGGAGCGCGGCGGCCGACACGAGGGCTTCTCTGCTGCGGCACGGCGCGGACATCGTCGTGGACGACCTCGGGGAACTTCTGGACGGAGGAGAGGGGCCATGACGGAGCCCATCGAGGGCTGGCTCTGGGAGTACGAGGGATACGACCCGGCGGACGAGAGGCTCAGGGAGTCGCTGTGCACGCTGGGCAACGGCTACTTCGCCACTCGGGGTGCCGCCCCCGAGTGCTCGGCGGACGGCGTGCACTATCCGGGGACGTACGCGGCGGGCTGCTACAACCGGCTGACCTCGCACGTCGCCGACCGGCAGGTCGAGAACGAGGACATGGTGAACCTGCCCGACTGGCTGCCGTTGCGCTACCGGCTGAAGAACCAGGACGACGCGGGGGAGTGGCTCACCCCGGACTCCACCACGCTCGTCGCGCTGCGGCAGTCCCTCGACGTGCAGTCCGGCGTCCTGGAACGCAACCTGCGGTACGAGACCGGGCAAGGGCGAACACTGGCCGTGCGTCAGCTCCGCGTCGTGCACATGGCCGATCCGCACCTCGCGCTGCTGCGGACCGAGTTCAGTGTCGAGGGCCCGCCCACTGTCCTGGAGGTCGAGGCGGCGCTGGACGGGACCGTCACCAACGCCGGTGTGACGCGCTACCGGCAGCTGAACTCCCAGCACCTGACGCACGTCCACACCGGAGACGGCGATGCCCGGGGAGTCGTGTGGCTGCGCTGTCGCACGACAGCCTCCGACGTACGGGTGGGCATGGCAGCCCGAACGACAGCGGGTTCCGCCCGGGCCGTGACGCGGCACGACGCGGGGCGGGCCGTTCAGCGCTGCGAGCTCGACCTGACGCCCGGAGGCACCGTCACCGTCGACAAGATCGTCGCTCTGCACACCTCGCGCGACCCGGCGATCAGCGACCCCTTGCAGGCGGCCGTCGACAGGGTCGGCCGGGCACCAGGCTTCGACGAACTCCTCGACTCGCACCTCACCGCATGGGACCAGTTGTGGCGCAGGGCCGAACTGGACGTGCCGGGCGAAGCGGGCCGCATCCTTCGTCTGCACCACTTTCACGTCCTGCAGACCCTCTCCCCGCACACCGCTGAGCTGGATGTGGGCGTTCCCGCCAGAGGTCTGCACGGCGAGGCGTACCGAGGCCACGTCTTCTGGGACGAGCTGTTCGTCCTCCCCTACCTGAATCTGCACTTTCCCGAGGTCTCGCGTGCGCTGCTCACCTACCGGCACCGACGAATGGAGCGGGCGTGCGCCGCCGCGCGCGACGCCGGCCGTACCGGGGCGATGTTCCCCTGGCAGAGCGGCAGCGACGGCCGGGAGGAGACACAGCAGCTGCACCTCAACCCGCGCTCGGGGCGCTGGCTCCCGGACAACTCCCGGCTTCAGCACCATGTCGGTTCTGCTGTGGCGTACAACGTGTGGCGGTACTGCGAGGCGAGCGGGGACGCCGAGTTCCTTCACACGAAGGGCGCCGAGATGCTGCTGCAGATCGCCCGCTTCTGGGCGGACTCGGCGGCGTACGACGAGAGCCTGGGCCGGCATCGTATCCGTGGGGTCGTCGGCCCCGATGAGTACCACGATGCCTACCCCGACGCAACGGAACCGGGGCTCGATGACAACGCCTACACGAATGTCACGGCAGCCTGGGTCCTCGCCAGGGCCTTGGACGTGCTGGGTGACCTGCCCGAACCGCGTAGGCGGGAACTCGTGGAGCGGATCGGGCTCGACGGCGGGGAGATCGAACTGTGGGAGGACGTCTCCCGCACTCTCCATGTGCCGTTCCACGATGGGGTGATCAGCCAGTTCGAGGGATACGGGGAGCTCGCGGAACTGGACTGGGACGGCTACCGCGCCGGCTATGGCGACATCCGCCGCCTCGACCGCATCCTGGAGGCCGAGAACGACACGGTCAATCGGTACCAGGCGTCCAAGCAGGCCGACGTGCTGATGCTCGGCTACCTCTTCCCCCCGGCCGAACTGCACGCTCTGTTCGACCGCTTGGGATATTCGCTGGACGCGGACACCTGGCAACGCACCGTCGATCACTACCTGCTGCGAACCAGTCACGGTTCCACGCTCAGCGGCCTGGTGCACGGCTGGGTCCTTGCCAGGGTACGGCGCACCGGGGCGTGGAAGTTCGTTCAGGAGGCGCTGGAGGGCGATATCGCCGACCTGCAGGGTGGCACGACCGGAGAGGGCATCCATCTCGGCGCGATGGCCGGCACGCTCGACCTCGTCCAGCGCGGCCTCACAGGCCTGGAGGCGCGGGGAGGAGCCATCTGGCTGGACCCGGTGCCCCTGCCGGAACTCTCCGAGTACGGCTTCGCACTGCGCTATCAGGGCCACTGGGGCGTGCGGTTGCGCATGCGACCGGGCAGCCTGCACATCGCCGTGCCCGCCTCCGACCGTTCGCCCATCGACATCGAGCTGCCGGGCCGGACCGTCTCCGTCATGCCGGGCGAGTCGTGCGAACTGTCGCTGCCTGCGTGAGGGGGCTTCAGTGGCGCCCAGGGCTGTCGAGCCGGGTTCCGCCCCACTCATTGCCGCCCCGTTGGGCTGCCAGAGCCGATCGGACGCGACCGTGGACCGCTCGGCACTCGCCGGTGCCGGCCAGTGGCGCGACGCTGGAGATGGCAAGACGAGAACTGCTCCGCAGGGAGGACGACATGAGTGGCATGATCGACAGATTCCCGGGCCGACCTGCGGCGCTGCCGGACCTGTTCGGCTGGATCGAGGCCGGAATTCCCGGTTTGCACCCGGCGCCCGGTGTACACGGGATTCGGATCGAGGAGTCCATCACGGATGGGACGTACTCCCTCCGTGCCGAACTGCCCGGCACAGACCCCGCCAAGGATGTCGACGTCTCCGTGACGGAAGGCGTTCTGACGGTGTGCGCGGAGCGCACGGTCGAAACGGTGGGCAAGCGCCACACGGAGTTCCGCTACGGAACCTTCGCGCGCGCCGTCCGGCTGCCTGCCGGTGCACGCAGCGATGAGGCCACCGCGGACTACGAGGACGGAGTTCTGACCATCAGGGTCCCGGTGCCGTTGGCGAGCTCGGCAACGCGGACCATCCCGGTGCGGCGTACCTGAGCGCGATCCGCGCATGCCGCACTCGCCCGCGCGTCCGAGTCGGCCCGGCCGCGACGGCGCTCCGTGTTCTCCGTCGCCGCCCTCGGTACAGTCAGGGGCCCTCAGGCATGCGGAACGACCGCGACCGGGCATCGAGCGTGGTGAATCGCCGAGTGAGCGGTCCGTCCGAGACGCGCCCCTGAAGGGATGTGGCGCCCGACCACGAGCAGTCCGGCGCCCGCGGCCTCCTTGAGGAGATGGTGGCCGGCGAAGCCGTGCACGAGCCGTTCGGTGACCTGCGTCCCAGGGAACTTGTGTCGCCAGGGACTGAGTACTGCCGCGAGATGACGGGATTTCATCACCGCGGGATCGGTGGCATCAGCGGACGGGACCAGGGGAATTGCCCAGGCGTGCACGACGAGGAGCGGTGCGCGGCGGATACCGGCGGTGAAGAAGGCGAATTCCAGCAACTCGTCGCAGGGGCGCTCGAAGTCCAGGCCGAGCACGACCGGACGGCTCGCTTCTTCCACCCCCTCTCGCTCCTCCTCGGGGAGGTCTCCCGCCCGCACCAGGACGACCGGACAGTCGGCTCGTGCCGCCACGGCCGAAGCCACCGAACCGACCAGGATTCCGGTGAGCGCGCCGAAGCCGTGCGAGCCGAGAACCAACAGAGCCGAGGTCTTCGACGTTGCCAGCAATGCGTCCGTCGGCGCTCCGGTGACCTGCTCGTTCAGGATTCCCAAAGCGGGATGCGCGGAGGAGATCCGCAGGACGGCGCGGTCGAGCGCGCCGCTCTCGCGGTGGAACGGGACCTCGATCTCCGGCAGGTGGCTTCGCTCCGATGGCTGGTCGTATGCGTGGACGAGGTGGAGCGGCAGATCACGGCGCAGGGCTTCGCGGGCCGCCCAATCGGCGGCGGCCAGGCTCTCCGGTGATCCGTCGATGCCGACGGTCACGGTTTGAGGTGAAGGTGTCTGAGGTGAAGGCATGGGGTGCACCTCCAGGGTGCGGTTGGAGGATCAACCGGTCCATGTCCAGTCGGCGACCTCGGGGAGGTCGGTGCCGTGTTCGCGGATCCAGGAATGGTGACGACTGCGGGTGTCAGCCATGGTCTGACGGAGCAGCGCGGCACGGACGGCGAGGCCGGGGACGCGGTCGATGACGTCCATGACGAGGCGGTACCGGTCGAGGTCGTTGCGCACGACCATGTCGAAAGGTGTGGTGGTGGTGCCTGCTTCCTTGTAGCCGCGTACGTGCAGATGCGCGTGTCCGGTGCGGCGGTAGGCGAGGCGGTGTACCAGCCACGGGTAGCCGTGGTACGCGAAGATGACCGGCTTGTCGGCGGTGAAGAGCGCGTCGTACTCGGAGCCGGACATACCGTGCGGATGTTCCTCCTGGGGAAGCAGCCGGGTCATGTCGACGACGTTGACCACGCGCACGGCGAGTTCAGGCAGACGGTCGCGCAACAGGGCGGCCGCGGCCAGTGTCTCCTGGGTGGGGACGTCCCCGGCGCAGGCCAGAACCACGTCGGGTTCGCGTTCACCGGTCTCGGTTCCGGCCCACTCCCAGATGCCTGCGCCCCGTGCGCAGTGGTTGCGGGCTTCGTCGAGGGAGAGCCAGTCGAAGCAGGGCTGCTTGCCGGCGACGACGACGTTGACGTAGTCCCGGCTGTGCAGGACGTGCTCAGCCACGGACAGCAAGGTGTTGGCGTCCGGCGGCAGGTAGACACGGACGACCTCGGGACTCTTGTTGAGGACGTGGTCCACGAAGCCGGGGTCCTGGTGCGAGAAGCCGTTGTTGTCCTGGCGCCAGACATGCGACGTGAGCAAGTAGTTGAGAGACGGCACCGGCGCGCGCCAGGCCAGCAGGCGGGAGGTCTTCAGCCACTTGATGTGCTGGTTGACCATCGAGTCGATGATGTGGACGAACGCCTCATAGCTGGAGAACAGTCCGTGGCGGCCGGTGAGGGTGTAGCCCTCCATCCATCCCTGGCAGAGGTGTTCGGAGAGGACCTCAATGACACGTCCGTCCCCTGACAGGTGCTCGTCGGTGTCGAGCGTCTGAGCCTGCCAGGCCTTCCCCGTCACGTCGTACAGCGCGGTGAGACGGTTGGAGGCGGTCTCGTCAGGACCCACGACCCGGAAGTCCCGACGCTCCGAAGTGTCCGCCATGATCCTCGCGAGCAGGCCGCCGAGGACCCGGGTGGGCTCGTGCAAGGTGGCTCCGGGCTTGTCGACGGACACGGCGAAGCGCTCCAGCGGCACCAGCGGCAGCTCGCGGGTGAGCAGTCCACCGTTGGTGTGCGGGTTGGAGCCCAGGCGCCGTTGGCCGGCGGGGACACAGTCCAGTACCTCGGGGGACGGGCGGCCGTGCTCGTCGAAGAGTTCCTGTGGCCGGTAGGAGCGCAGCCACGCCTCCAACTGCTCCAGGTGGTCCTGGTTCTCGCGCACGGAAGGGAGAGGGACCTGGTGTGAACGCCAGGTACCTTCGACGGGTACGCCGTCCACCGTCGCAGGACCCGTCCAGCCCTTGGGAGTGCGCAGCACGATCACGGGCCAGCGCGCACGGCCGTGCCCGGTCCCGCCCCGCGCGGCCTGTTGGATGGCGGCGATGCGGTCGAGGGCCTGGTCCATGGCCTTGGCCATCGCCTGATGGACCTTGCGCGGGTCGTCGCCGGTGACGTGCAGCGGCTCGTGACCGTATCCCTTGAGGAGGAAATCCAGTTCGGCCTCAGGGATGCGGGACAGCACGGTCGGGTTGGCGATCTTGTAGCCGTTGAGGTGGAGGATCGGCAGGACCGCTCCGTCGTGCACCGGATCGAGGAACTTGTTGGAGTGCCAGGAAGCGGCCAGCGGACCGGTCTCGGCCTCGCCGTCACCGATGACGCAGGCCACCAGCAGGCCGGGGTTGTCGAAGGCTGCGCCGTAGGCGTGCGCGAGGGAGTAGCCGAGTTCGCCCCCCTCGTGGATCGAGCCGGGCGTCTCCGGCGCCACGTGGCTGGGCACGCCGCCGGGGAAGGAGAACTGCCGGAACAGCTTCGCCATGCCCTCCCCGTCCCGGGTGATGTCGGGATAGGCCTCGCTGTAGGAGCCCTCAAGCCAGGAGTTGGCAAGCACGGCCGGACCGCCGTGCCCCGGCCCCCACACGCACAGCGCGTCCAGATCGCGGTCTTTGATGACGCGATTGAGGTGCGTGTGGACGAGGTTGAGGCCGGGCGACGTGCCCCAATGACCAAGGAGCCGCGGCTTGATGTGCTCGGGCCGCAGCGGCTGGGCCAGCAAGGGGTTGCTCGTCAGGTAGATCTGGCCGACGGCCAGGTAGTTCGCGGCGCGCCAGTGCGCGTCCAGGGTTGCCAGTCGGGCGGGTGCCACGGTGCCTCCAGCATGTAGGGCTTCGGGAGTATGCCTCTGCGTACGGGGCGTTTTCAGGCGTGCGGGACGACGGCCACCGGGCATGCCGCGTGGTGCAGCATCGCGTGGTTGACGGGGCCGAGCTGCATGCCGACGTGCCCCTTGCGGCGACGGGCGCCGACCACCAGGAGATCCGCTGTGCGGGAAGCTTCGAGGAGGACGGTGCGCGCCTGGCCTTCGACGACCTTGCGGCGGACCGTGATGTCGGGATGGGCGGCCATCGCGTCCCGCAGGGTCTCTTCGACCTGATCCGTGGCACGCTGCTGATGTTCGTCGTGGACCGCCGTGGGGAAGTCGGGGATTTCCCGGGCCGGGCAACGCCAAGAGTGGACGACGGTCAGGGAAGCGTTGCGCGCCTGCGCCTCGCGGAAGGCGAAATCGACTGCGGCGGGCGTCTCTTGGGGTAGGTCGATGCCAAGGACGACGGCGTGGAAATCACCTTTCGCGTTCTTGTCGTGACCGCGCACGACGATCACCGGTGACACCGCGTGCGCGGCCACGGAGAGGCTGACGGAGCCCAGCAGCAGCTCGGTGAGCTCGCCACGTCCTCGGCTGCCGACTACGACGGCGCCGGCTTCGGAACTGAGCCGCGAGAGTGCCAGAAGCGGGTCCTCGGCCAACACCTCGCTCGTCATCTTCACGGCATTGCTGCGGCACTGAGCACGCTCGGTCGCCGAAGCTGCGATGTGCTCCGAAAGGATCTGTACGGAGGGACGGTTGATGCCGAAGGACGGCTCATGCCCCTCGTACCACTCCCACCGCGACGCATGGACGACACGCAACGGCACACCGTGGGACACGGCCTCGTCCACCGCCCAGTCCAGCGCACGCAGACTCGGATCCGAGCCGTCGACTCCGACGATCAGGGGCTTGTCCACGGTGCCACCACCTTCCGGCATGCCCCTGGAAGGGGCTCTGCTGCGGACGGTTCCACCCAGGAGGCCGGCCGGGGGAGGGGCGAACCGGCCCCGGTAGGGGACATTCGGCCCCTACCGGGGCTGTTGACGCATCCGCACAGTGGCACCACGACCCGACGGAAGGAGACGCGATGCCCCATCGGACACGTATCGCGGTGATCGGCGTCGGCAACGAGTTCCGGCGCGACGACGGCGTGGGCTGGGCGTTGGTGCGCCGGCTCCGCGAGCGAGCGGCCGACCGACCCCTGCCGCCAGGTACGCTCCTGGCCACGTGCGACGGCGACCCCGCCCGCCTGATCGGCCTGTGGGAGGAAACGGATCTCGCGGTGGTCGTCGACGCCGCCCATGCGCATCCCGCCCACCCCGGACGGGTTCACCGGCTGTCGCTCGACGCCGATGAGCTGGACCGGCCACGGACGACGAGTTCGCACGGGCTCGGGCTCGGCGAGGCCGTGGAACTCGCCCGTGTTCTCGGCCGGCTGCCGGGGCGGCTCGTGGTGTACGCGGTGGAAGGCGACGACACTTCGTTGGGCACCGGCCTTTCGCCGAGTGCGGAGGCCGTGGTGGAACCGCTCGTCGAGGACATCGAGCACGAGATCGTGCGGCACCGCGACGCCGCCGCGCGCAGCTGAGAGGGGCGGCCATGCCGCAACGCAGAGCGCTCAGCTTTGAAGTGTTCGGCACCGTGCAAGGAGTGGGCTTCCGCCCGTTCGTACACCGGCTCGCAACGGGCCTCGGTCTGGATGGATGGGCCGCCAACACCGAAGGCCACGTTGTGGGCGAAGTCGCCGGTTCTCCCAGCGCCGTGGACGAGTTCACCGCACGCCTGAGCACCGGTGCTCCCGCGCTGGCGCGGGTGCGGCAGGTGCGGGTCGGCGCCGCGCGGGGGCAGCTCCCGCTGCCCGCGTCCGGCTTCACCATCCGGCACAGCGACAACGACCACGCCACGACTCCCGGACCACGGGACATCCCACCCGATGCCGCGATCTGCGGCGCGTGCCTGCGCGAATTACTGGACCCCACCGATCGCCGGTTCCGCTATCCGTTCATCAACTGCACGGACTGCGGGCCGCGCGCCACAGTCATCGAGGATCTGCCCTACGACCGGGTCCGCACCACGATGCGGCGCTTTCCGCTCTGTTCGGCGTGCGCGGCGGAGTACGGCGACCCTGCTGACCGCCGCTTCCATGCTGAACCCCTCGCGTGCGCTGCCTGCGGGCCACAGCTCTCCTGGAACGAGCTGAAGGGGGAAGCCGCGTTGCGCGCCGCGGTCAAGACCGTGGAGAGCGGAGGCATCCTCGCGGTGAAGGGACTCGGCGGCTATCAACTGGTGTGCGACGCCACCGATCAATTGGCGGTAAGGGCTTTGCGTGAGCGCAAACACCGACCGGCCAAACCCTTGGCCGTCATGGTTCAGGACGTGGGAGTCGTCAGTGGTTTGGCGCGCATGTCGCGAGTGGAGCGCGGCGTCCTGGAGTCGGCGGCACGCCCCGTGATGCTGCTCGCCGCGCGAGGGGAAGGCCTGGCGCCCGCCGTGCATCCGGGCACCCACCGGGTCGGCGTGTTCCTGCCCACCACCGGGCTGCACCACCTCCTGATCCGCGAACTCGCCCGTCCGCTCGTCGTCACCAGTGGCAACCTCGCCGACGAACCGATCGCCATCAACGACACCGAAGCTCACCATTCCCTGGGCGCGGTTGCCGACGGATTCCTCACCCACGACCGGCCGATCCGTGCCCGCTACGACGACTCGGTCGTCCAGGCCGTGGGCCGTACCGTGCTCACCGTCCGCAGGGCACGGGGCCTGGCGCCGGCGCCTCTGCCCCTGCCGATCGCCGCCCCCGTCCCTCTGGTGGCGGTCGGGGCCCAGCTCAAGCACACGTTCACGCTGGCGGACGGTTGCGGCGCGCATCTCTCCCCGCACGGCGGGGATCTGTCGGACTCCGCGACACGGGACGGGTTCACGAAGACGTACGACCACCTCGTCCGGATCACGGGCATCGCCCCGAGAGCCGTCGCGCACGATCTGCATCCCGGGTATCTCTCGACTCAATGGGCGCAGGCTCAGTCGTTGCCCCGCATCCCCGTGCAGCACCACCACGCTCACGTGGCGGCTTGCGCGGCCGAGCACGGACTGCGTACCCCCTTCATCGGGGTCGCCTACGACGGTCTGGGACTCGGCGACGACGGGACACTGTGGGGAGGGGAGATCCTTGTCGCCGACCTGACCGGCTACCGAAGGGTGGGCCGCTTCGCGACCGCTCCGCTGCCGGGTGGAGAGGCAGCAGTCCGTCACCCGTACCGGATGGCACTCGGCTACCTGCACGGGACGGAGCTGCTCGGCAGTCCACGCCCCTACCCCTGGCTGACCCGGAGCTTCAACGAGCGGCTCGATCAGTCCGAAGCCGCTGTCCTGCGCTCCATGGTGGCCCGGGGGGTCAACTCCCCGCGCGCCTCCAGCGCCGGACGGCTCTTCGACGCCGTGGCGAGCCTGCTCGGCCTCGCCGACACTGTCAGCTATGAAGGCGAAGCAGCCGCGGCCCTGGAGAACGCGGCGGGCACAGTGCGCGCGCTCCCGCTGGCACACCGCCTGGTACGAGCGGAAGGCCTCTGGGTGTATGACCCGGGCCCGACCCTGATCGACCTTTTGGACAGACAGCACAACGGAGAGGGCACCCCGGCGCTTGCCGCGGCCTTTCACCTCACCCTCGCCCTCGTGACCGCGGAACTGGTCGCGCACGCCGTGGACGCCGGCGCCCCGCGCACGGTCTGCCTCGCCGGAGGCTGCTTCCTCAACCGTCGTCTGCTCACCGAGGTCAGCCGCAGGCTGCGCGCACAGGGCTTGCGTGTGCTGGTCGCCCGGGAGGTTCCGGTGGGCGACGGCGGTATCAGCTACGGGCAGGCCGCGGTCGCCGCCGCCCGCCTCGCGAAGGAGTGAGCGCGATGTGCCTCGGCATTCCCGGCCGGGTCCTGGGGATAAGGGACGATGCCGGTCTCCGCATGGCGACCGTCGATTTCGGGGGTGTACGACGCGAGGCATGCCTTGCTTACACGCCGACGGCAACGGTCGGTACGTACGTCATCGTGCACGTCGGGTTCGCCATCACCGAGGTCGACGAAGCCGAGGCCGAGCGGACCCTGGGAGTCCTACGAGCGATGGCCGGGGCTGTGGAGGCAGAGCTGGGCGCGCCACTGCCCGGCCCGGCCGCATAGGGCCGGTCGGCCCTCTGCCGTACCCGGCCAGCCCCTGGGGTGCCGCACCTGACCGAACGATCCTCGAAGGGTCAACCTGCTTCCAGGAGGCCCGAGATGCCGCACGACGAGCGAAGCCGATCTCCGGTCCACGCCCTGCTCGCCGACGGGACGACGACCTGCATACGGGCCGTCCGACCCGACGATCACGCCCAACTGCGAGCCCTTTACGAGGAGATGTCTCCGGAGAACCTGAGACTGCGCTTCTTCGTGGCGAGCCACCGGTCCGCGGAGCAGGCAGCAGACCGTGCCTGTGCCGACAACAGCCCCGGATACAGGGCGCTACTGGCGGAGACCAAGGACCGGATCATCGGTCTCGCCGAGTACGAGAGGTCGGGCGAGCCCGAAACCGCCGAGATCTCCCTCGCCGTGGCCGAGGGCCTGCACCACCGGGGGATCGGCACCCTGCTCCTGGAGCACTTGGTCTCCGCCGCCCGCGCCGACGGCATCACCGCGTTCACCGCCGACGCACTCGCCGAGAACCACGAGGTGCTGAAGGTCTTCGCCGATCTGGGACTGCGCACCGCCCGCCGCTTCGACGGCCCCGAACTGCGCTGCACCATCCAGTTGGAGGAGGACGAAACCTACCTGAAGGCGGTCGAGAAGCGAGGCAGTGCCGCTGACGTGGCCAGCCTCCGACCACTGCTGAGGCCCGGCTCGATCGCCGTGATCGGCGCGGGCCGCAAAGCCGGTTCGGTCGGCCGGGCCGTCCTGCGCAATCTGCGCACCGGTGGATTCACCGGGAAGCTCTTCGCCGTCAACCCGAGCGTCTCGTCGCTGATGAGCGTTCCGGCCTTTCCGGCGGTCAGCGCACTGCCCCAGGTCCCTGACCTGGCAGTCCTGGCGGTGCCCGCGTCGGCCCTGCCCGCCACGGCGGAAGAGTGCGGCAAGGCGGGTGTGCGCGCCTTGGTGGTCGTCACGGCAGGCCTGGACGCCGCCCAGGCCGCTGCCCTGCTGGCCACCTGCCGGACGTACGGCATGCGGCTCGTCGGCCCGAACTGCCTCGGTGTCTCCAACACCGACAGCACGGTGGCGCTGGACGCGACCTTCGCCGCCCGCCGTCCGCGTCAGGGCACGGCCGGTGTCGCCGTTCAGTCCGGGGGAGTGGGAATCGCCCTGCTGGACGGCCTGTCCCGCCTGGAACTCGGCATCTCCAGCTTCGTCTCGCTCGGTGACAAGTACGACGTGAGCGGCAACGACCTGCTCCAATGGTGGGAGTGCGACGGCGTCACCGACCTCGCCCTGCTGCACCTGGAGTCCTTCGGGAACCCGCGGGCGTTCTCGCGGACGGCGCGCCGGGTGACCAGGCGCATACCCGTGCTCACCGTCGACGCGGGCCGCACCGACGCCGGCAGGCGGGCCGCTGCCTCTCACACCGCTGCCGCCGCCACGCGGACCATGACCCGGCAGGCCCTGTTCGCCCAGGCCGGCATCACGGCCACCCGAACGATCAGTGAACTCGTCGAAAGCGCGGCCCTCCTGCACTCCCAGCCCGCGCCCGACGGAGACCGCGTCGTCATCGTCACCAATGCGGGCGGCGCGGGTGTCCTCGCGGCGGACGCGTGCGCGGAGGCAGGGCTGACCCTGCCTCCGCTGCCGGCGGATCTCGTCACCGAGCTGGTCGCCGTCCTGCCCGAGGGTGCCTCGACGGTCAACCCGGTCGATGCCACAGCAGCCGTCAGTGAGGAACAGCTCAGGGAGTGTGCGGACCGGCTCACCTCGTCCGGCTCCGTCGACTCCGTCCTGGTGGTGCTGGTCCCCACCGCGGTCGCCGCGGCGACCGGCGACGACCTCACCCGAGCACTCACACGCGTACCGGTTCGCCGCACTGGAGCACTGGTCGCGGTCCACCTCGACCAGGCACTGCCCGTCCGGCTGCTGCCCACCACGACCACCGGTTCCGTACCGTCCTACTCCGATCCGCAGTCCGCCGCCCGAGCCATCGCCCACGCGGTCCGCCGCGCCCGGTGGCTGGCCCGGCCGCCTGGCAGCGTCCCCGAGCTGACGGGGATCGAGACGGCGTCCGCCCACGTCATGACCGACGCGTGGCTGGCAGGCCACCCCGAAGGCGGCTGGCTCGACCCGCGCACCTGCGCCGAACTCCTCGCCCACTACGGCATACCCCAACTTCCCTGGGCCTGGGCCGAGACCGAGGACGAGGCCGTGATGGCCGCCGAGCGGTTGCGCGGTGCGGACGGGAGGATCGTGCTGAAGGCGCACTGGCCCGGTCTGCTGCACAAGAGCGAGCAGGGTGCCATCCACCTCGATCTGCAGGGAGAAGCCCAAGTGCGGGCAGCCTTCCGGGACTTCGAGACCAGGTTCGCCGGACTGCTGTCCGGGGTGGTCGTGCAGCCGCTCGCCGCGCGTGGCACCGAACTGTTCGCAGGCGTGGCCCAGGACGAGGTGTTCGGCCCGCTGGTCCTGTTCGGGCTCGGCGGCAGCGCAACCGAACTGCTGGCCGACCACTCGGCTCGCCTGGCACCGCTCACCGATTTCGACGTCCATGACCTGATCACCTCGCCGCGCTGCGCCCCATTGCTCTTCGGGCACGGAGGCGGCGGCCCCGTCGACCTCGAAGGCCTGGAGCAACTGCTGCACCGGCTGTCCCGGATGGCCTGCGACCTGCCGCAGCTTGCCGAGGCCGATTTCAATCCCGTCCTGGCACGGCCCGGCGGTATCACGGCACTCGATGTGCGCGTACGGCTGCTGCCACGGACCGCCCATGACCCGTACCTGCGCCGACTGCGCTGAGGAGTCTGAGATGAAGCACAGCAAGATCGGTTCCGTGATGACCGGTGAGGTCGTCAACGCCCGGTACGGCACACCGTTCAAGGACGTGGCCAGGCTGCTTGCCGAGCACCGCATCAGCGGGCTTCCCGTGATCGACACCGACGAGAAGGTGCTCGGAGTGATTTCCGAGACGGACCTGCTCGTGCGTGAGGCGGAGGCCCCCACCCCGTACCGGCGACCGAGCCGTTTCCGGCTGCGTCGGATGAGCCCCGCCGCGCGCAGGAACCAGGCCAAGGCCACGGCGCGGACAGCTGGACAGCTGATGTCCACGCCACCCGTCTGTGTGCACGCGGAGAACACCATCGTCGAGGGTGCGCGCCTCATGGCCGAGCACAAGGTGGAACGGCTGCCCGTCGTCGACGACGAGGACCGACTCGTCGGGATCGTCACCAGGAGGGACCTGCTCCAGGTGTTCCTCCGCCCCGACGACGCGATCCGCCACGAGGCGATCGAGCAGGTCCTGGTCCGCACCCTGTGGCTGGCACCCCAGACTCTCAAGATCGACGTGCGGAACGGTGTGGTGACCCTGGAAGGACAGCTCGAGCGGCGCAGTGAGGTACCCATCGCGCTGCACATGACGCGTGAGATCGACGGAGTCGTCGCGGTCGTGGACAAGCTCACGTATCGCTTGGACGACTCGCATCTCCAGCCGACCGACCAAGCACTGAAGGGCGTGGCCGACGACTGGCTGCGCAAACTCTGAGGAGGGACGGATCGCCATGACCGTCAAGGTGCTCGTCGCCTATGCGACGAAGAACTGGTCAACGGCCGAGATCGCCCGCACCATCACGGAGGTTCTGCGGAAGGAGGGCCTCGAAGCGGACATGAGGCTCGTGCGCGACGTCCACGAACTCCAGGCGTACGACGCCGTGATTCTCGGCAGTCCCCTCTACGAGGGGCGATGGCACAAGGACGCCCGTCAGTTCGTCAAGCGCAAGAGCGAGGCGCTCGCCAAGCGGCCCGTATGGCTGTTCAGCAGTGGCCCTCTCGATTCTTCGGCGAGTGAGGGAAACATCCCGGCCGTGGCGTCCGTGCGCCGAGTCCTCATCCGGATCCACGCCAAGGAGCACATCACCTTCGGGGGGTGCCTCTCCGAGGAGGCGCAGAGCTGGGCGGCCCGGACCGTGGTCAAGGCCGGCAAGGGCGGGGACTTCCGAGACTTCAAGCAGATCTCCGCTTGGGCACAGCGCATCGGCGTCACCTTGCGCGGCGAGGCCGCTGTGCAGCCGGAGGGGAGCTGACGTCGTGAGCGCCTCGGCACAGCCCCGCTTCCGGAGCGCGGGGTGGCGATGGCGGAGAAGCCCGCTGCGTCGCCGCAGCGACTTCGTGGAGGCTTGGACCGTACTTCTGCTGGGGGCCGTGATGCTGTTGGTCGCGCCGCTGGCGGGGTTGTTCGCGGGCGCATCCAGGTACGACACGTTGCACACGGAAGCCGAACGTCAGCGGGCAGAGGGCCACGTCGCACGGGCCACGCTGACCGAGGACGCACCGGCAGCCAACAGGGTCGCCTCACAGCGCCTCCACCCAGTCGAAGTGCGCTGGACCGATCCCGGTGGCACGGCACACACGGCCACCGCCAGGGTGGAGGCGGGCACTGCTTCGGGCAGCCGGACCGACGTCTGGCTCGACGCCAGAGGCAGGGGCGTAGCCGCTCCGATGCCCGAAGACGTGCAGTGGGGTACCGCGATCACTGTGGGCGGGGCGGCGAGCATCCTGGTTTGGGTGTTCACCGGAGGTGCCTGGTTCACCGCACGCGCCGTGGCCCACCACCGCCGGATGGCCGAGTGGGGGCGGGCATGGGCGCGGACGGGACCGCAGTGGACCGGCAGTCGACCCTGAACCGGGCCCGCTCGGGACCGGATAGGGCCGCTCGGCCCCTGCCTCGCATGCGGCTCGCCTCCGATCCTGGTGAGCAGGAAACCACTCCGACGCGTGGATGGACGGACATGACGACCACCCGAGCCACGGCAGTCCTCGACCGGAACGGGCTGAACGGCCTCGTGGCCGAGCTGATGGCAGACGGCCGCACGGTCGTCGGACCCACCGTCCGAGACGGAGCGATCGTCCTGGCGGAACTCGACTCCGCCGAGCAACTCCCCTACGGCTGGGGGGTGGAGCTGGAAGCTGGACGCTACCGGTTGCGGCGCCGCGAGGACCAGGCCGCCTTCGCTCACTCGGCGGGCCCGCAGTCCTGGAAGAACTTTCTCCACCCGCAGCGCGAAAAGCTCTGGAGCGCCGACCGCGCGCCCGATGGAACGGTGGCCATCAGCACCGAGCCGGCCGAGCGCCCCTCCTACGCCTTCCTGGGCGTCCGCCCCTGTGACCTGCGGGCCATCGCGATCCAGGACCGGGTGTTGTCCGGGGGGCACTTCAAGGACAGCGGCTACGGGGAACGCCGGAGGGGGGCGTTCCTCATAGCCGCCGAGTGCACCGAGCCGGGCGCCACCTGCTTCTGCGTCTCCATGGGCAGTGGTCCCGGCGTCGACGCCGGCTTCGATCTCGCACTCACCGAGGTCGTCGACGCCACGGGGCACCGCTTCTTCGTGCGGGCGGGCAGCGAGGCGGGCGCGGAACTGCTCGCCAAGGTCCCGCACCGGGCGGTCGACGCCGCCACGCGGGAGGCGGCCGTCTCCGCGGTCTCCGAGGCCGTCGACAAGATGGGCCGGAGCATGCCGCCGGTGAGCCTGCAGCAGCTGATGGGCGAGAGCCTGGACGCCGAACGCTGGAACGACGTGGCGTCGCGCTGCCTGACCTGCGGCAACTGCACCATGGTCTGCCCCACCTGTTTCTGCACCACCACCGAGGAGGTCACCGACCTCACCGGAGACCACGCCGAGCGCTGGCAGCGCTGGGACTCCTGCTTCGACCTCGATTTCTCCTACGTCCACGGCGGTCCGGTACGCGCCTCGGGGCGCAGCCGTTACCGGCAGTGGCTCACCCACAAACTCGGCACCTGGCACGACCAGTTCGACAGCTCGGGCTGTGTGGGCTGCGGACGCTGCATCGTCTGGTGCCCGGTCGGCATCGACATCACCGAAGAAGCCGCGGCCCTGCACGAGGAGGCCGAGGCGAGCAAGAAGGAGACGAACCGATGACCAGCACCACGACCATGCTCGGCGCCTTCCCGACCGAGCACCGCAATCGGCTGATGCGAACGGCGCGGGAGGTGTCCTTCCCGGCCGGATCCCGTCTCTTCGATGAGGGCGGGCACGCCGACCGCTTCTGGATCATCCGTACCGGTTCCGTCCTGCTCGACATGCACGTACCCGGCCGCCGTGCGCCGGTGATCGAGACCCTCGGCCACGGTGAACTGGTGGGCTGGTCCTGGCTCTTCCCGCCCTACGTCTGGCAGCTCGGCGCCGTGGCGCAGAGTCCGGTGCGCACCCACGAGTTCGACGCCGTGGCCGTGCGTCTCCTGTGTGAGGACGATCCGGCCCTGGGGGCGGTGGTCGGCCAGTGGGTGGGGCGCGTGCTCGCCCATCGGCTGCAGTCGGCCAGGACCCGTCTCCTCGACCTGTACGCGCCCTACGGCAGCGGAAGCGGCGTGCGGGGATGACCGTGCCGGTTCCGCACCGCGTCGTCGCGCGCTGGGCGGAGACTCCGGACACGGCCACGCTCCGCCTGGAGCCGGTCGGGGAACCGCTGCCCGCCTTCGTGCCGGGTCAGTTCGCGATGGTGTGGGTGTTCGGGAGGGGCGAGATCCCGGTTTCGGTCAGCGCCATTCCCGCTGCCGGAGGCCTGGTCCACACGGTGCGCAGTGTCGGCGCTGTCTCCGCGGGGCTGTACGGGGTCGAGGTCGGCGAGGTCATCGGCCTGCGAGGTCCCTACGGCACCGGCTGGGAGCTGGAGAGGGCCGTCGGACAGGACCTCGTGGTCGTGGCGGGGGGTATCGGACTCGCGCCACTGTGCCCCCTCATCCGGGACGCGGTGGCCGCACCGGAGTCCTACGGGCGCCTGAACCTCTTGATAGGCGCCCGCACCTCCGCGGACCTGATGGCGAAGACCGAGACCCGGCAGTGGCGTACCGCGTACACGGGAGTGACCGTGGACCAGCCCGACGACCGATGGGCGGGCCAGACCGGTGTCGTCACCACGTTGCTCGACCGGGCACGGTTCGCTCCGCGCGACACCACGGCGTTCGTCTGCGGTCCGGAGCCGATGATCCGGGCGACCGCCCGTGTCCTGTCGCACCGCGGCGTGTCCGGCGACCGCATCCGCGTCTCCCTGGAACGCAACATGCGCTGCGCGACCGGCCACTGCGGGCACTGCCAGCTGGGGCCGCTGCTGCTGTGCAGGGATGGTCCCGTCGTCACCTGGAACCAGGCGGAACCACTGCTGTACGTCAGGGAGTTGTGACATGAGCCCACCGACGCTGGCCGTGTTCAAGCTCGCCTCGTGCGACGGTTGTCAGCTCACTCTGCTCGACTGCGAGGACGAACTCCTCGGCCTGGCCGGGCGGGTGCGGATCGCCCACTTCCTGGAGGCCACCAGCGCGGTCGCTCCCGGGCCGTACGATCTGACGCTGGTGGAGGGTTCGGTCACCACGGCGGCCGACGCCGAACGGATCCGCGCGATCCGGGCCGCCTCCCGCCACCTGGTGACGATCGGTGCCTGTGCGACGGCGGGCGGCGTTCAGGCGCTGCGGAACTTCGCGGACGTGGAGGAGTTCACCCGCACGGTCTACGCACGGCCCGACTACATCGACACGCTCGCCACCTCGACCCCGGTGTCCGCTCATGTGGACGTCGACTTCGAGCTGCGCGGCTGCCCGATCGACCGACGCCAGCTTCTGGAGGTCATCACCGCGTACCTGGCGGGACGCAAGCCGGACATCCCCAACAACAGCGTGTGCTTCGAGTGCAAGCGGCGCGGCACGGTCTGCGTCACGGTCGCGCACGGCACCCCCTGTCTCGGACCGGTCACACACGCGGGATGCGGGGCGATCTGCCCGGCCTACGGACGTGGCTGCTACGGCTGCTTCGGCCCGTCCGGCTCGGTGAACCTGCCCGCCCTGATCCCGGTGCTGCACCGCGACGGCATGGACGACCGCGACACCGAACGCTTCCTGCACACCTTCAACACGTCCGCCTTTGACGAGGAGTTGCGTAGATGACGCACCGGGGATCCCGTGTTCTGCACGTCGGCTCGCTCTCCCGGGTCGAGGGCGAAGGCGCCTTGCACCTGAGTGTCCACGACGGGACCGTCACCGAGGCGCGGCTGCAGATCTATGAACCGCCCCGGTTCTTCGAGGCGTTCCTGCGGGGCAGGGCGTACACGGAGCCGCCCGACATCACCGCCCGGGTGTGCGGAATCTGCCCGGTCGCCTATCAGATGAGCGCCTGCGCCGCCCTTGAGGACGCCTGCGGAGTCACCGTCGACCCGGCCCTGCGCGAGCTGCGACGACTGCTGTACTGCGGGGAATGGATCGAGAGCCAGACCCTGCACATCTACCTCCTGCACGCCCCCGACTTCCTCGGCTGCGACGGTGCCATCGAGCTGGCCCGCACCGCACGGGGCCACGTCGAGCGGGGACTGCGCCTGAAGCAGGCGGGCAACGCGATCCTCGAACTCCTCGGCGGGCGCGCCATCCACCCCGTCAACGTCCGCTTGGGCGGCTTCCACCGCACTCCGACGGCCGGGGAGCTGAGGCCGCTGGCCGAGCAGCTGAAGCGGGCCCTGGACGACGCCTGGCAGACCGTGGCGTGGGTATCGGGCTTCGACTTCCCCGATGCGCAGATCGACGCCGACCTGTTCGCGCTGGCCGATCCGGGAACGTACGCGATAGAGAGCGGCGTTCCCACCGTCCTGCGCGCCGACGGCACCCGGAGCGCGTTCCCGCTTCCGGACTTCCTGGACCACGTGCACGAGGAGCACCTCCCGCACTCCACCGCCCTGCACTCCACCCTCGACGGGCGCCGTCACCTCACGGGTTCGCTGGCCCGCTTCGCGATCAGCGGCCGCTGGCTGTCGCGCCCGGCAGTGCAGGCATCCCTTGCCGCCGGACTCGGCGATCCGCGCGCGGGGGCGGTCTGCCGCAACCCGTTCCGGTCGATCCTGGTCCGGGCCGTCGAGGTCGTCTACGCGATCGACGAAGCGCTGCGGATCATCGGCACGTACGAACCGCCGCGGCGCCCCTGCACCGACGTCCCCGCTGTCACGGGCACGGGCCACGGGGCGACAGAGGCGCCCCGAGGGCTGCTCTACCACCGCTACGTGCTGGACGCCGAAGGCACTGTCACGGACGCCCGTCTCGTACCGCCCACGGCACAGAATCAGGGCGCCATCGAGGACGACCTGCGCCGCACAGCTCAGCACGCGATCACCCGGCGCGAACCGGCAGACGACGAGCTGACACGGCTGTGCGAGCGGGTCATCCGCAATCACGACCCGTGCATCTCCTGCTCCACGCACTTTCTTGACCTGACCGTCGACCGCACATGACTCACCAGGAGGACGCCGTGCTCCACTCCCCACGCACCGTGAGCGACGTGATGACCCACACCGTCATCGCAGTGGGCCGCAAGGCCCCCTTCAAGGAGATCGTCGAGCTGATGGGCCAGTGGAAGGTCAGCGCGCTGCCCGTCCTGGCGGGCGAGGGCCGGGTGATCGGCGTGGTGTCCGAGGCGGATCTGCTGCCCAAGGAGGAGTTCCGCGACAGCGATCCCAGTCGCTTCGACCAGTTGCGCCGCCTCTCCGATCTGGCCAAGGCCGGCGCTGTGACCGCGGGCGAGGTGATGAGCGCCCCCGCCGTCACCGTCCACCCGGACACCACCCTTCCGCAGGCCGCCCGCATCATGGCCCTGCGTCGCGTCAAGCGGCTTCCTGTGACCGATGCCCAGGGGCTGCTGCAGGGCGTGGTCAGCCGCAGTGATCTGCTCAAGGTGTTCCTGCGCACCGACGAGGAGCTGGCCGACGAGGTGGCCCGAACCGTCGTCGCCTTCCTCTTCCCGGGCGGCGCCGTCACGGTCGCAGTCGAGGGCGGAGTGGTCACCCTCGGCGGCGCGATCCGCGACAAGAGCCTCGTTCCGGTCGCCGCCCGGCTCACCCGTGCCGTCGAAGGCGTCGTGGACGTCCGCATGGAGCTCACCGATCACGTACAGGCGCCGCCTCGATGAAGTACCTCGACGAGTACCGCGATCCTGCGCTGGCCCGACAGCTGCTGGCAGAGCTGCGACGCACCGCGACCCGCCCGTGGCGGATCATGGAAGTGTGCGGCGGTCAGACCCACACTCTCGTCCGCCAGGGCATCGACGAAGTCCTGCCCGCCGGCATCCGCATGATCCATGGCCCCGGCTGCCCGGTCTGCGTCACTCCGCTGGAGACCCTTGACCGCGCCATGGCCATCGCCGCCCGCCCCGGCGTGATCCTCACCAGCTTCGGTGACATGCTGCGCGTTCCCGGCAGCACCACCGACCTGCTCGCCCTGCGCGCTCGTGGAGCGGACGTGCGGGTGGTGTACTCGCCGATGGACGCGGTGCGGACCGCCGAGGAGAACCCCGACCGCGAAGTGGTCTTCCTCGCTGTCGGGTTCGAGACCACGGCTCCCGCCAACGCCATGGCCGTCCTGCACGCCGACCGGATCGGTCTCTCCAACTTCTCGCTCCTGGTGAGCCATGTCCTCGTGCCGCCCGCCATGATCGCCCTCCTTGAGGACACGGAGTGTGAGGTCGAGGCGTTCCTGGCTGCCGGGCATGTGTGCGCGGTCATGGGGTGGACCCAGTACGAACCGATCGCGTCGCGCTATCACGTGCCTGTGGTGATCACCGGCTTCGAGCCGCTCGACCTCCTGGAAGGGATCCTGATGGCCGTCGCTCAGCTCGAAGAGGGGCGGTACGACGTCGAGAACCAGTACGTACGGGCCGTGAACCGGACCGGGAACACCGTGGCCAAGGACGTCCTCACCCGCGTCTTCCGCGTCACGGACCGGGCCTGGCGCGGCATCGGGACGCTAGAGGCCAGTGGGCTCGAACTCGCCACGACATACGAGTCCTTCGACGCGGTCCGCCGCTTCGACGTGAGCGGTCTGCACCCCGTCGAGGACCCTGCCTGCATCGCCGGCACCATTCTCACGGGCGCGCGGCTCCCCACCGAGTGCACCGCGTACGGGGTGCGCTGCACGCCCCGTACCCCACTCGGTGCCCCCATGGTCTCCAGTGAGGGCACCTGCGCCGCCTTCCACGCCGCCGGACGGACCAGGAGCACACCGGCATGAACCTCGACTGCCCTGTGCCGTACAACGAGAACGAACTGATCCAGTCCGGCCATGGCGCGGGCGGACAGCTCACCGCCGAGCTCCTGGAGACGCTGATCCTGCCCGCGCTGGGGGGACGGCCGAACGGTCCGCTCGAAGACGCGGCTCTGCTGCCTGACAGCGGTGAACTCGTGGTCTCCACGGACTCGTTCGTGATCAGCCCGCTGGCCTTTCCCGGTGGGGACATCGGGTCCTTGGCCGTCCACGGCACGGTCAATGACCTGGCCATGCGCGGCGCGATGCCCATCGCCCTGACCCTCGCGGTGATCGCAGAAGAAGGGCTTCCACTGGATGAACTCCGCGCGGTTCTCGACTCGGTGGGCAAGGCGGCACACCAGGCCGAGGTCCCTGTCATCACAGGGGACACCAAGGTGGTGGAACGAGGCGCCGCCGACCGCCTCTTCCTCAACACGACCGGCATCGGCCGCCGCATCCCGGGCCTTGTCCCCTCGGCCGCCGCGGCCCGCTCCGGCGACGCCGTTCTGCTCTCCGGGCCCATCGGCCTGCACGGCACGGCAGTGCTCTCCCTCCGTGAGGGACTCGGCTTTGAAACCGACATCGCCTCCGACACCCGTCCTCTGCACCGTCTGGTCCGGGCCCTGGGCCCGCTCGGTGGCGCCGTCCACAGTCTGCGGGACCCCACCCGGGGAGGCCTCGCTGCCTCGCTGAACGAGATCGCGCACTCCTCGGGAGTCGGCGTGGAGATCGACGAGCGTGCCGTGCCGGTCCCCGCGGCCGTCGCTGCCGCGTGCGATCTGCTCGGTCTCGATCCGTTCATCGTCGCCAATGAGGGCTGCCTGGTCGCATTCGTTGCGGCCGACCGGGCCGACGAGGCACTCGCCGTACTTCGCTCGTACAGCGAGGGAGCGCAGGCCGTCCGCATCGGGCGCTGCACGGCGGGGCCTGCCGGACGGGTCGAACTGCGCACATTGATAGGGGCGCGGCGCGTCGTGGACATGCCCCTCGGGGAGCAGCTTCCCCGCATCTGCTGAGCCAGGCTATGTCCTGAAGCAGATCAAGGGCTCAGATCTGATCGCTGCGGTCCGCACCGTCGCTTCCGGCCAGTCTCTGCTCGATCCGGCCACTACGACGCGGTTGATGAGTACGTTGCGGGGGCCGGAAGAGGCGGTTGCGTCGCCGGACGACAAGCTGGCGGGCCTGACCGAACGTGAGCGAGGCATCCTCGCTCTGATCGGCGAAGGCTTGACCAACCGCCAGATCGGCAAGCAGCTCTACCTCTCCGAGAAGACCGTCAAGAACCACATATCCCGGCTCCTTTCGAAGCTGGGTGTGGAACGGCGCATCCAAGCCGCCGTGATCGCCGCCCACTTCGACTCGGATCGGCCGGACTGACGCATCGGGTTCACCGGCCCGGTAGCGGAACCTGCCAGTCCAGGCGTGTGCCGCCATGTGGTCCGCCCCTTGTGGTCAGCGTGCCGCCCAGCCTCTCCGCCCGTTCAGCGATGTTGCGCAGGCCGCTCCGGCGCCCGCTCTCGTCGATGCCGACGCCGTTGTCCGTCACGGTGATCGTCAGCTGTCCTCTTCGTACGAGGATGGCGACGTCCGCGGCCGACGCCTGGGCATGCCGGGTGATGTTGGCGAGGGCCTCACTGAGTACGGCGAGCGTGTCGTCGGCCACGGCGGCAGGCACATCCACGTCGATCAGACCCTCCATGCGCAGCGCGGGTGTGAAACCGAGGACAGTGGCCGCCTCCTCGATCGTCCGTGTGATCCGCACGCGCAATCCGGGGCCGGGAGTGGCGCTCGCGTCATGGGCGCGAAGCCCGAAGATGGCCGAGCGGATGATCTTGATGGTGGTGTCCAGATCGTCCACCGCCCGGGATAGGCGCTCGGCGGCTTCGGGGTGCTGGACGAAGCGTTGGGCGCTCTGGAGGGTCATGCCGGTTGCGAAGAGACGTTGAATGGCCAGGTCGTGAAGGTCCCGGGCAATCCGGTCCCGGTCCTCGAGCAGGCTGATCTGCTCGGCGTCCCGCCTCCGGTCCGCCATCTCCAGGGCAAGTGCGGCCTGTCCGGCGAATCCGGGCAGTGGCGCGATCTCGGCTCGGCCGAAGGAGGGGCGGCCGGTTCGGCGTGCAAGGACCAGCACGCCGCGCAGCCCGTCGGCCGTTCCCATCGGAACGGCGACCGCCGGGCCCATTCCTTTCCACCTCTCCGGGGTGAAGGTGACCCGGGGATCATTGGCCACGTCCGCTGTCGCGACCAGTCCGCCGTCGCTCAACGCGGCGCCGGCCAGAGTCCCTTGCCGAGGGATCCGCTTGCCGTGGTGCACCTCCGAGCCTTCCCCGAGGGTAAGGGCCCCCAGCAGCTCCTGCGACTCTGCCACCACCAGATCCACCACGCCGATGTCGGCGGAAGTGATCGCCAGAGCGCGCTCAACCAGCAACTCCAGTACGCGGTTCTCGGAAGTGCCGGACAGCAGGGCGTTGGTGAGCTCGGCGCCTGCGGTCAGCCACTGCTCGCGCAGCCTGGATTCCTCGTAGAGCCTTGCGTTCTCGATGGCCACGCCTGCCGCCACGGCAAGGGTGGACAGCACCGACAGGTCCTCGTCGTCGAACTCGCCCCCTCCTCGTTTCTCGGTGAGGTAGAGATTCCCGAACACCCTCTCGCGCACCCGGATGGGCACGCCGAGGAACGAGTGCATGGGCGGGTGATGAGCCGGGAAGCCGGACGAGGCCGGATGCTCCGACAGCTCCCGGAGCCGCAACGGCTCAGGGTGCCGGATCAACTCGCCGAGAAGGCCGTGACCTGAGGGGAGATCACCGATCTGCGCCTGCACCTGCTCGTTGATCCCAACCGGCAGGAACTCGTCCAGTTTGCTCCCCGCACCGATGACGCCAAGCGCTCCGTACCCCGCGTCCACCAACGTCACGGCGGTCTCGACGATGCGCCGAAGCACTTGGGGAAGATCCAGCTCCTGCCCGACCGACAGCATCGCTTCAAGCAAGCCGTGCAGCCGGTCCCGAGTGCCACGGACCGCGTTGATGCGTACCTGCAGCTCTTCGAGCAGTTCGTCCAACCGTAACCGTGGCAACTTCCCCGAACTACCGTGCTGTTCGCCAGCCATGTGCTGCCTCCACGGGGGGAGTGTCGGACAGGGCGTACAGATGTGCCCTCAACAGTAGCCATGCGACGGGGGAGCGGCAGAGCGTGACAAGCCCGATTTCAGCGGGACATCAGGAAGCGAGCTGACGTCCCTCATCCTGTATGCGGCCATGGGCCGACGTCGAAGTTCACGAGGGGGCGGGCAGAGCGTCGCGGCTGTGGGCCTTGCGGCCGACCGAAGCCATGGCCGTCGGGCGCGGCGACTGATGCCGGTCGAGCTCCCCGGCCCGGATGCCGAGCGCCTCACTCAGCGTCTCCCGCATGCGAAGGAGCCACGGTGATCCCGCGTCCGCTCATGCTGTCGGGCTCTATGCGCACCCACAGCTCGCGCTGACCGCCGGCCCAGGGCGAGCTGTGAAGGCGGTCCTGCAACCGGCGTACGGCCTCAGGGTCCGACACGGCCCTCGCGTGACCGCGGACGAGCACGCTCCAGCCGCGGCTGAGCGCGTCGTCGATGCGGTCGACCTCGAAGGCGACCACGTCTCCAACAGCCGTGGCGGGCAGTGTGCCGGGCGCGGTCCTGAAGACGATCGCGTCGTCGATCACGGTGTAGTTGAGCGGGACGATCGCCGTTCCCTCCTGGGCGGACACCGCGAGTCGTCCGACGCCGTGGGTGGCCAACCGGGCTCGGCACTCCTCGGGGCTCAGCTCTGTCAGCACGGAGTTGCGGGCGGCTCGGCCGAGGCCGGGCGGCTGGTCGATGCCGCCGCCGCAGAGCGCTGCCGCGGTGGTGTCCAGAGCCTGTGCCAGCCGGATGAGGACACCGATTCCAGGGGTGGCGGTGGGGTGCTCCTCCAGGTGCTGAAGGTAGCCGGGGGCCGTGCCCGCACGTTCGGCGGTTTCCCGCCGGGTGAGGCCGAGTTGCCGACGTCGGTGCGCGAGTCGGCGCCCCAAGTCGCCCCGTGGGGTTTCGCCCGGTACCGAACGGGCGTTCGTGGGCTGCTCGCCGGCCATGGAAGATCACTCCTCGGGAGAGGGCGTCGTGCGGGCCAGGGCGGTATGGGACCGCCCGCCCAGGATGACCTTGAGCGCGCCGGTGTCGGCCGCATGGGAGAACACGTCGTACGCCTCCTCCATGTCGTCCAGGGGGAAAGTGTGGGTGCCCATGGACGAAGTCGACAGCCGTCCGGCCCCCAACATCCGCAGGAGTGTGGGGGTGGAGGAGGTGTCGACCAGACCGGTGGTGATCGTCACGTTCTTGATCCACAGGTCCTCCAAGTGGAGTGTCACCGGGTTGCCGTGCACCCCGACGTTGGCCACGTGCCCGCCGGGCCGCACCATGCGCATGCACATCTCGAAGCTCTCGGGCAGCCCTACCGCTTCGATGACGACATCGGCCCCGAGCCCGTCGGTGAGGTCGGCGACCAACTGCTCGGGTCCACCGGCCGAGTCGACGATCACGTCGGCGCCAAGGTGCTTGGCCGCGTCGAGTCGGGTGGGCTCGGGGTCCACGGCGATGATCCGTTCCGGTGTGCACAGCCCTGCCGTAACGATCGTGGCGAGCCCGACGGGACCGGCCCCGACCACGGCGACGGTGTCGCCCGGCCGTACCCTGCCGTTCAGCACGCCCACCTCGTAGGCGGTGGGGAAGACGTCGGCCAGAAGCACGGCGTCCGCGCTTCCCACCGAGCCGGGCAGAGCATGCACGGAAAGATCTGCGTAGGGGACGCGGACGTACTCGGCCTGAGTGCCGTTGATCCGGTGGCCGAGGATCCAGCCTCCACCGCCGAGGCACTGGCCGTAGGAGCCATGCCGGCAGAAGCGGCATCGGCCGCACGCCGTGATGCACGAGACCAGGACGCGGTCACCGGGCCGGACCGTGCGGACATCGCGTCCGACCTCGACCACTTCACCGACGGCTTCATGCCCGAGGATGGTTCCGGGACGCACATCCGGCACGTGGCCCTTCAGGATGTGCAGGTCCGTTCCGCAGATCGTGACGGTGTCGACCCGGACGATCGCGTCGGTGGCCTCTTGGATACCGGGGTCCGGGACCGAGTCCCAAGCGGATTGGCCCGGGCCGTGGAAGACGAGTGCTTGCATGACGATTCCCCTCCTGAAGCCCCCGGATCGGGTTCCTCCAGCCTGTCCGGGACCAGCGGTGCCCGCATGGGCCGGTCGGTCCCCTTCGCCGAACCGAGTCGGCTTTGTTTCTCCTTCGCCAGCCGGTGCCAGAGTGGTGGGTGGAAAAGGGGGCCGAGGGGCGCGCACTTGGCAATGCGGTCGGTCCGAGACTGGCGGTGCCTCGCGCCCCACGGGCCGGATGTCCCTTGATAGGGCCGGATGGCCCGCAGCGCCACCACGGCCCGCAGCGGCACGATGCGGGCAGGACAGACTTCGCGGGTGGTCGTCTGCCGCGACGCGTCGATACCGGCCCGAGTCCGGAGCGCACGCCGTCCATCAACCCCACGTTCTATGTCGCTGCAAGGCTGTGAAGGACATCGACATGACCCAGTACGTGTATACGTTCGAGGACGGCAACCGAGGGATGAGCGGCCTGCTGGGCGGCAAGGGGGCGAACCTCGCCGAGATGACGCGCCTGGGGCTGCCCGTCCCGCACGGGTTCACCGTCACCACCGAAGCCTGCCGCGCCTTTCTCGGCACAGGCACGGAACCGATCGGGCTCGGCGGCCAAGTGGCCCAGGCGCTCGCAGTGTTGGAGCGAGCCATGGGGCGCACACTCGGAGCCGCGAACGACCCGCTGCTGCTCTCGGTGCGATCCGGCGGCAAGTTCTCCATGCCGGGGATGATGGAAACCATCCTTGATATCGGGCTCGGCGATGTCTCGGTGGCCGGCCTCGCCAAGGCGCACGGGGACGAGCGTTTCGCCTGGGACTCCTATCGGCGCTTGCTGCAGATGTTCGGCCGTACGGTCATGGGCGTCGCCGGTGACCTGTTCGAGCGTGCCCTCGACGAACACAAGGCCGCGCGGAACGTCACCGCCGACGCCGGGCTCGACGCCGACGATCTCGTACTGCTCGTCCGCGAGTTCAAGGAACTGATACGGCGTGAGACAGGTGAAGAGTTCCCGCAGGACCCGGTCGAGCAGCTACACCGCGCCCTGCGTGCCGTTTTCGCCTCCTGGAACGGTGAGCGCGCCCGGCTCTACCGCAGGCGCGAGCACATCCCCGACGGCCTGGGAACGGCTGTGAACATCCAGGCCATGGTCTTCGGCAACCTCGGTCCGGGCTCGGGCACCGGTGTCGCCTTCACCCGCGACCCGGCTACCGGCAGTCCTGGTGTATACGGCGACTACCTGCCCGATGCGCAGGGCGAGGACGTCGTGGCCGGAGCCCGCGACGCCGTCTCCCTACGGGAACTGGAGCGGCTCGATCCGAGCGTGTATGCCGAGTTGCTGGACGACCTGCGAAAGCTCGAACGCCACTACCGGGACCTGTGCGACGTGGAGTTCACCGTCGAGCGCGGCAAGCTGTGGATCTTGCAGACCCGCATCGGCAAGCGCACGGCGGAGGCAGCGTTCCGCATCGCGCACGACCTTCGTGCGGCAGGACTGATCGAGGACAGGGACACCCTGGCACGGGTATCGGGAGGTGAACTCACCCGCCTGATGTTCCCTCGCTTCGAGACCGGCTCCGCGCCCGCGCCGCTCGCCGAGGGCATCCCTGCTTCGCCAGGAGCCGCCGTCGGCGCCGCGGTCTTCGACTCGGCGGAGGCCGTGCGGCGTTCCACCGCGGGCGAGAACGTCGTGCTCGTGCGCCGCGAGACCACACCTGACGACTACCCCGGCATGGTCGCCGCACAGGCGGTACTCACCGGGCGCGGCGGCAAGACCAGCCATGCGGCCGTGGTGGCCCGCGGTATGGGCAAGGTCTGTGTGTGCGGCGCCGAGTCGCTCACGATCGACGAACAGTCACGACGGTTCACCGCGTCGGACGGGACCGTGGTGCCGGAGGGCACCATGCTCTCGGTGGACGGTACGACGGGCCTGGTCCACCTCGGCGAACTCCCCTTGACCACCTCGGACGTGGCCGGATATCTCGACACAGGCCGTTCCAGCGGCCCGCTGACGGACGCTGTCGCAGGAGCACTCTCCCTCGCGGACTCGGCGCGCCGACTCGAGGTGCGGGCCAACGCCGACACCCCCGAGGACGCTGCCCGCGCCCGTCGCTACGGTGCGCAGGGCATCGGCCTGTGCCGCACGGAGCACATGTTCCTCGGTGACCGACGCCCTCTGGTGGAGCGACTGATCCTCGCCGTTGACGACGAGGAACGGCGTTCGGCCCTCGCTGAGCTGCTTCCGCCGCAGCGGCAGGACTTCACCGGCATCCTGGAGGCGATGGACGGCCTTCCGGTCACCATCCGGCTGCTCGACCCGCCCCTCCACGAATTCCTGCCGGACCGCACCGAGTTGTCCGTCCGGATGGCGACGACGGCCGCCCCCGCTGCGTATGACCTGCGGCTGCTCGAAGCCGTGGAGCGGATGCACGAGCGGAACCCGATGCTCGGTCTGCGCGGCGTACGTCTCGGTCTGGTGGTGCCGGGCCTGGTGGCCATGCAGGTACGTGCCCTCGCCGAAGCAGTGGTGCGGCGCTTGCGTGCCGGAGGCGATCCCAAGGTGGAGATCATGGTTCCGCTCGTCGCGACCGTCGAGGAGTTCCGGCTGGCCCGTACGGAGGTGGAACGTGCCCTCGCCGAGGTCAGCGACGAGACGGGCATCCCGATCCGATGCCCGATCGGCACCATGATCGAACTACCGCGAGCCGCCCTGACCGCGCGCCGCATCGCTGAGGCAGCGGACTTCTTCTCGTTCGGCACCAACGACCTCACCCAGACGGCCTGGGGGCTGTCGCGCGACGATGCGGAGGCTTCCTTCTTCCCTGCCTATCTGGCCCAGGGCATCTTCCCGGTCTCACCGTTCGAGACCCTGGACCGCGAGGGTGTGGGCCGCCTGGTGACCCTTGCCGTAGAGGAGGGCAGAGCCGCCTCGCCGGGCCTGGTGACAGGGGTGTGCGGCGAACACGGCGGTGATCCCGACTCGATCCACTTCTTCCACGAGGCGGGCCTGGACTACGTCTCCTGTTCGCCTTTCCGGATCCCCGCGTCCCGGCTGGAGGCGGGCCGGGCAGCGCTGGATGCGGTGGTTGAGTCCGATACGAGGTGAGGGTGCCGTGGCTGTTTGCGGGCGCCGCGAGCGTCTTGGCTGCTGTGCTCTGCGTACATGAGCGGGCGCCAGCGGAGTCCTGTTGGGCTTTGAGCCGGAGCTGTCGGTCAACCTGTGGGGGATCGTGGCGCGGGACGCAGCTGCGCGCAGGGCCGCGCTGTTGGACGTGTGGCAGACGGGTGGCCGGGCGCTGGCAGCGGTACAGGTGGCGCCGTGCCTGCGTACGGACAATCTGCCCTAGGAGCTGATCGTTCGGCGTGACAGCCTTCTCCCGTTCCGCGGTGACATCCGACGACTCGGCCGGCAGAGGGCCTCTTCGGCTCGTTCATCTCTGGACGAGGCGCGTGAGGCACCGCTAGTGGACATACCTGCGACCCATGCCCCCGATCGGTGTTGGCCGGGCCGCCGCCGGCGGGCCTTCCGGAGGAACCTGGGAGTTGGTGGTACCGGCCGCGACGAGCTCCCCTCCACGGCCGGTCCCGCCCCGGCCGTGGCGCCGATGTCGCGGGTATGCGTCGGCGTCAGGGGGGCTGGGCCGACGGGCTCATCCCTCGGCGGCCCAACCGGAACGCCGCAATGCCTCAGATACGCAGTGCGATGGTCGGAGGCTTGCGGAGCTCCCCTGTTGCCGCAGATGCGGCGGCAACAGGGGACGCGCGGGACCGTAGCTCCTCTTTTCCCGGCCCTCGCGCGGGGTGCCCTCCTTGCGTGGGGACGAGGCTGCGGGAGTTGCCTCGCCGACCGGTCACGTGCGGAGGGCGGAGGCTGGAGCCGCGTTGTCGGTGATGCGGCTCGGGGGCAGGGAGCCCGGGGCGTGGGTGTGGAACCCAATTCCCCTTCTAGGCGCGAGCGTAGGGCGGTCCCAGGGCGATCGGAAGAGCGTTGCGGGCATGCCGCCCGCGAGGCCAGTCGGTTCCAGGAGGCCATGGCGTCAACGGGTGGCGGTCGCCGGTCGGGACGGCGGCCGCGTGCCCCTTCCAAGTGCCCCTGTCCTCCCCGGACAAGCCACTGGAGCACTCCCTCCAGGCAGCCGGGGGAGTGGTTCTGCCCGGCCTCGAAGTTGCCCCGAGGGGCCGGTCCGGCTGTCGGTGACTTCCGCGGGAGTGGGAGGCAAGCCCGGCGTCTTCAGGATGCGCCACAGGCTCGCTCTGCTGCAGGGTTGCCCCCGATACGCCAGAAGGCGCGGAGGGTTGTACTCACCGTAGAACCCGAACTGCAAAACGGACCCCTGGCAGCCCGGAACTGTTGCGCACGGCAGCACCGCGCGGCGGGCATGGGCACGCCGCTGGCCGGTCATCTCGGCCCGAGTGTTTACCTCCTGTCCCCTTGTAACCGTTTGGTGACATTGGTGGCGGAGCCTCGTGGCAAGGCGCCAGTGCAGAGGAAGTTGCGACTGCCTCCGTACGTGAGCATGAACTGCAAGGAGGAACGCACATGGTCATCTCGCGCGCCACCATCGCCGTCACCGCCGCGGTCGCTTTCGCTGCCGCGGGAACGGGGACAGCTCTCGCATCTGACACCACATCGTCTGCGACGCGAGCCACGCAGGAATGCCAGCAGGGCACTCTGAAGGCGACCACGACGCAGCTGGGGACCGAACAGGCGGGCATGAACCATGCCGGGACGTTTCTGAAGCTCACCAACACCGGGAACGTCACGTGCGTGCTTTCCGGCTACGCGGGCCTCGCCCTGGAAGGCAGCGGCCACACCGCGCTGATGACGCAGACCGAACACGGCGACACCTACTTCGCCGCGGACCCCGGGCGGCAAGATGTCACCCTGCAGGCCGGCGACTCGGCCTACGCCGACCTCGTGTGGACGCACACCGGAGCTGATACTGCAGCCGCCCACTACCTGCAGATATCGCCCACGGGCGGCAACTCGCACAGCACCGTCGCCTTCAAACAAGACGTGGACAACGGCGATCTGTCGGTCACGGCGTGGAGCGACACCCCGCCCACCATCTGAGCCCCGTACCAACCGGACGCCTGGGCCCGCACTACAGTGCGGGCCCAGGCGTCCGAAGGTTTCAGTAAAGGTCGCGGACCTGCGGACCTCGCCGTACAGGATCGTGCTGAAGACTGGTCTTGAAGCCCACTCGCCTGCCGCATCACGTGGCACGCCCACGACGACAAGGAGTATCCGTGCAGAGCGACCGAGCCCCCGTATCCCACGCTCCTCTCTCGCGCCGACGGCTCTTCGGCCTTTCCGCCGGGGCCTTTCTGGCTGCTGGGTGCAGCGGGAGCGCGGACCGCGACGGCCAGGGGGACGCCTCGGGCAAGCCGGAGAACACGGAGGCCGCACGGCCCCGCGCCGCCGCCCCGGACGGTGCCCTCGGCGCGAACTTCAACGAGGACCCCACCTATGTGGACAAGGCGGCCCTGGACGGTCTGGGCACCAGCTGGGTGCGCGGCTTCACCGTGCTGGACCGCGTCAAGCAGGGCACGGCCCCGGAGCGCCTGCGGGCGGTCGATAGGCTCCTGGACCTGCACGGTCAGGGCTTCGGCACCATGCTGGCGCTGAAGTTCCAGTTCAGGAAGGAGGGCCGGACGGTCCCGGCCCCGGGGAGCAGGCAGATGCGGGCCGAACTGGCGGCCGTGGACAAGGTGCTTGAGGCCGTCCTGGACAAGGTGGAGATCCTCACCCTTGGCAACGAACCCTTCCTGGAAACCCGTCCGCAGGAGAGGCAGACCAAGCTCAACCCCTTCTACCAGGCGGTCGCGAAGCACGTCATCGACTACCGGGACGAGCACTTCCCCGACGGGTGCCGCACCAGGCTGCACATGGGCGCCCTCAACCACCTGGACGACCCCGCGATGCTCTCGGAGGCCACCGAGGAGTGGATCGACTTCGTCAACCGGACCTCACAGCTCGACGGACTGGACATGCACCCGCACGTCACCTCGGCCGGGGCCGCCCAGAAGTACCTGGATTACGTCCTGCCCCGGCTCGACGGCGGCAAGAAGTTCCTCGTCACCGAGTTTTCCCTGGTCAACCACTACCAGAGGCAGATGCCGAAGCCTCTGTCCGCCCCATTCGTCACCGCCCACGGCAAGGAACTCGGCCTCGGCCGTGACACCCGAGTGTGGCAGTTCCTCAAGGCCGCCGCCGAACGCCCGCTCACCGAGGAACAGTGGCGGGACTTCCTGCGGATGAGCCCGTGGTTCGAGGAGCACAAGCACTTCATGCGGGACCAGGTGACCGCGTACCGGGAGACGGGCCGCCTGGCCGTAGCCACCTACGGCGTGGTGCAGGGCAAGGCATCCGTGCGGGCCATCACCGAGAAGACGAAACCCTGGATGCTCAACAGCCTCTACGTGCCCCGCACCGTCCGCTACGAACGAGGCACCCCACTACCGCGCACCTACACCGTCTTTGACGACTTCGCCGCCCTGCAACGTGAACAGGACCGTCTCCCGAAGAGCTGATCTGCCCCGGTCACCCAGCTTCGCCTCAGTCGAAGGCGAGCCCACGGAAGGGCTCGATGAGTGCCGCCCGCAGCTGATCCGCGAGCCTGCGCCGGAGCCGGACGAGGGCGGGGGCCTGGGACTGCGGCAGCAACGGCCCGGCATACGGCGCCGCGGCCGCCGTCACCGCCCCCGCGCCCAGACGCCGTTCCACCACGTCGACGTCGCACTCGACGGGCGCCGCCAGCCGATACGGCCGCGACCGCAGAAGCTCCGCACCCAGAACCCGCCTTAGAGGTCGTCTCAATTGGTGTACCGGGTAGCTTTCACCGCATGGTGATGGTCGAGCGTTCGGTGCCGGATGAACTGTGGGAGCTGCTCCATCGGGTGGTCCCGCCCGCTCCAGTTCGACCGCAGGGCGGTGGCCGGCGCGGGTACGGGGACCGTGAGGTGCTGGCCGCGATCATCTTCGTGGCCACGACGGGCTGCACCTGGCGGCAGCTACCGCCGGTCTTTGGACCATCGGGGCCGACCGCGCACCGGCGTTTCACCGAGTGGAGTACCGCCCGGGTCTGGGCCAAGTTGCACCGCGTCATCCTCGACGAGCTGGACTCGCACGGCGGCCTGGACTGGTCGCGCTGCGCGATCGACTCGGTGAACATGCGGGCCCTGAAAGGGGGGACCTGACAGGTCCGAATCCTGTCGACCGGGGCAAGAAAGGCTCGAAGATCCACTTGATCACCGAGCGGACCGGGTGATCAACGGCGTGCTGTTCAGGGCCCGTACCGGGGTGCCGTGGCCGGATCTGCCCGAGCGGTACGGGCCGTGGCAGACCGTCTATGAGCGCCATCGCCGCTGGTCGGCCGACGGAACCTGGCAGCGGATCCTGTCCGAGCTGCAGATCGAGGCCGACGCGAGTGACCCGGACGGGGCGCTGGCCCGGTCCGCGGCGAAGGAGGGCGAGTGGGCGGTGAACATCGACTCCACTTCCTGCCGGGCTCATCAGCATGCGGCGGGAGCCCGGCACCGGCCGCCGGGTGACTTCCCGCAAAAGGGGGGGGGCGGGGCGCGTGTGGAGGCCGATGGACGCGGGGCCCTGGGACGTTCCCGGGGCGGACTGACCAGCAAGGTCCACTTCCTGGCCGATGACCGGGCCCGCCCGCTGGTCCGGCAGACCTCGCTGGGCCAGCGGGGCGACAACCCCCTGCTCGTGTCCGTGCTGGAGTGTCTGCGGATCCCCAGGCGCGGGCCGGGACGGCCCCGCACCCGCCCGGACCGGCTGCGCGGCGACAAGGCCTACTCCAGCCGGGACACCCGCGCCTACCTGCGCGGACGGCACATCAAGGTGACCATCGCCCAACCTGGTGACCAGCAGGCCAAGCGAAGGCGGCGCGGCCGGAGCGGCGGCCGGCCACCGGCCTTCGACGCAGGCCAGTACCGCCGCCGCAGTGCTGCCGAACGGTGCGTCAGCAAGTGGAAGCAGTTCCGTGCGGTCGCCAGCCGCTACGACAAACGCGACTACATCTTCAACGGGACCCTGGCCGCCGCAGCAGTCGTCATCTGGCTCCGCGACACCGTCCAAGAACCATCAGAAACGACCTAGGCGGCGTCTTCAAATGTTCACCACTGGTGGATCATGGTGTCGTGATACGTCGCTATGAACTGTCCGATGCCGAGTGGGAGTTCGTCCGGCCGTTGCTGCCCGCGTCGTTGCGGGGACGGAAACGGCTGGACGACCGCAGGGTCCTGAACGGGATCGTGTGGAAGTTCCGGACCGGGACGGCCTGGCGGGATGTGCCCGAGCGTTACGGTCCGTGGGCCACGCTGCATACGCGTTTTCGCAGGTGGGCGGCGGACGGGACGTTCGAGCGGATGCTGCAGGCAGCCCAGGCGAAAGCGGACGCGGCGGGCGACATCGAGTGGCTGGTGTCCGTCGACTCCACGATCGTCCGGGCCCACCAGCATGCGGCAGGGGCCCGAAAAGGGGGCTCCGCGACCCGGCCCTCGGCCGGTCCAGAGGCGGACTGACCAGCAAGATTCACCTGGCCTGCGATGGACAGGGCCGTCCGCTCGCCTTCGTCGTCACGGGCGGCAACGCCAACGACTGCACCCGGTTCACCGCCGTGATGGAAGCGATCCGAGTGCCCAGGATCGGACCGGGACGACCCCGCACCCGGCCCGATCACGTCCTGGGAGACAAGGGCTACAGCTCGAAGGCGATCCGCGCCTGGCTCCGCCGCCGGGGCATCCCGCACACGATTCCCGAGCGGGCCGACCAGGCCGGCCATCGGGCCCGGCGAGGCAGCCGCGGCGGCCGCCCGCCGGCCTTCGACCGCGAGGTCTACAAGCACCGCAACGTCGTGGAACGTTGCTTCAACCGCCTGAAGCAGTGGCGCGGTATCGCCACCCGCTACGACAAAACAGCCCAGTCCTACGAAGCAGCCGTCGCTCTCGCATCACTCCTGATGTGGGCGTGACATTTGACGACAGAACCTAGGAATCAGTTAGCGGTTGGCCCTCACACGAGCCGCGTTGGCGATCTTCCGCAGAGCGACTGATGGCCCCCTTCACCCGATGGTCACAGAGGCTCCTTGGCCGAGCACGATCAGCGTGGCCATGATGATGCCGATCACCATCAGGACCCCGACGAGCCGGGCCGTGCGGCGCTCTTCCGCAATGGCATACCGGACCGTGCGCCACCACTCCTTGCCGAGCTTCATGTCCCTCACCTCTCCGTCTCCGTAGGTGAGTTGAGCATCCAAGACGACTCTCCTCGATGTTCCACGGCGATACGCTGTGGGGCGCAACGACTCGTGGTGAATCGTGGTGAGCCGTGGGTCCCGGATCGTTCCGGAACCACAGCGGGGGAGGGGCACATTGCCGGGTTCAGCCAGCAGAGCCGTGCAGATCCCTGCACACATTCCGCCAGGCCCTCTGCGGACGTGGTTGGAGTGGCTTCAGGAGCTGCGGCGTAGAGCGAACACGCCGTCACTGGTCGTCGTCGCCGAGAAGGCTGCGGAGCGGGGCCACAAACTCAGCCCTCCCACCGTGGGCCGCTTGCTCCGTGGTGCAACGGTCAGTGAAGGAACCGCGGCTGTCGTGGCCTACGTCCTGGCTGAGCTGGACACGCGCCCGGTGGCCGACCGGCCTGCGGCCGACTGGGACGCCTTTGACGAGAGGCTAGTAGCCCTGCTTTCCGCCGCACGAGAGCATCGCGACAGACAAAAGCTGACGAAGGCGGAGCATGACCAGACAACCCAGAACTCCAGTGTCCAGGCCAGCAAACCTATTGAAAATCCTGCTAAGCGGATTTCCCTGCCTCCGCCATGGGGATCAGACGCGCGTCTCCCACACTATTACACTCCAACCGCAAGGGATCTGCCGACAATTTCGCGAGAGAAAATGACGGTTGATATATCCCGTGAAAGGCCTGCTGTAGCTTTCACGTTTACCCGAGTCGTCGCACCGGGTGACGGGCCTTTCGCGGAGAATGATGACCTTGAGGCTCTGCGGGGCTTGGTAGCGCAAGATTATTTGATGCCGCATAGGGTCATCTTGTGCACTGATCTCTCTCCGGCGGTGCGCATCAGGGTTGAAGAGTCGGTGCGTCTAGACATCCTATTCGCTCTCTTTGACGATGTCGTCGTCGAACTGGGGGCAGACAGTGGCGTCATTGAGGAATCGAACCTGCCCTCTCTCACTTGGGCCCGAAGCCAATTGAGATTGAGTGAATCCTTGCCTCGCTTTAGAGTCGCAATCCTTCTCTTCGCGGATTTCGTAGGAGATTTGGACGCTGAGGCGAAGGGGGAAGTGTGGGACGGGGACGCGGATGAAGTGCTGATGATCTCGTACGCCGGGCCTGCCGATGCGATGCTCGCCCGCCTGCGTACCGCTGTGCAAAAGCCGCAGGGTGAGCCTGCATCAGCGAGAGGAATCGACTGCTTAGCTGCTGAGGTCCGTCTCATTTGCGCTCTCGATACTCGCTACAGATTTGGGCACTATCTAGCCTCACGGTCGGCATGACGCATGGGACGGAGCCGGGCGCCTCACCCGGCTCCATAGATTACGTACGCGTCCTTTGGCCGAGAACGGGATGGGTCCGGTTCGGTGGCGATCGGCTGGGACGAGGCGGCGGGACTCCGACTCGGCGGATACGCGCTCGCTGCCTGACTCCTCAGCCTCTGACCATGCAGAGGGGGGTACCCGGCTGGATCGGTTAGCACCCGCCACTTGTCCTCATCCGGCTGATGTTCCGGCTTGCTGGCGCCCACTTGCGGGAAGCACCTCATCGGCCGAGAACCGCCACCCGCTGTGCGTTTGCTGACGGGCATACAGCCGTTCGGTCAGCTGCTGCTCGCCGTCGGGTAGCAGTACCCGGATCGGCGGCGGGGTAGAGGCGTCCGTCGCCGCGGCTACTCGCCGTCCGGCGCCGGCGCCTGGTGCTGGGCAGCGAGCTGCTTCAGCTTCATCCGGGCGGCGACCAGGTCGGGGCCGGTGAACTGCTGCCAGTACGGATGGGCGGTCACGAGCCCTGCCCGGTCGAGCTCGGTCGCCATCAGCGTGTTCATCCGCTCCAGTTGCTCGGGGGTGTAGCCGGGGCTGTCCGGACGGCTGAGAACCCGTCTCTGAAGTGCTCGGCGCCTTGTTTCAGGCATCCGTCCATGGATCGGCCTGCTAGTTCGTATGAGGGAGCCAGGCGGGAGGCAGGACAACGGTTTCGGGGACAGGACCACCGAGGGCAGCGAGGAGCCCCTGGGGAACTGGGTCCGTCACGCTGGTGAAGGACACGGTGGCGCCGGAGAACCTCGCTCCGCGTGTGAGGCGTCCGAGGCGGCTGCGGGTGATGTTGACGGTCGCCTCGTCGGTGGGCATGCCGAGGAGTTCGTGCAGCTCGCGGGCTCTGAATGCCTGGCCGGGGTGCTGGTTGAAGGCGTTCACGATGGCCTGGTAGGCGGTGTTCGTCTCGGGTGGGTCGGGCTCGGTCTGACCGGTGCGAGTTCGGCGAGACCTTCCGGGTGGTGGCCAGGTCCGCGAGTCGGGCCTCGGTGTCGGCCAGAGTGGCGGTTAAGTGCTCGATCTGGTCGCGTAGTTCAGCGGCTCGGGCCGTGGTCTCGTCGTGCTGGACCTGGAGGTCCGCCAGGAGCTCGATGACGTTCACGCGGCCAGCCCGAGGCCGTCGCGCCAGGCAGGACTCGGTGTGGCGAGGCGGCGGGCCATGTTCGCGATGGACGCCCAGTAGACGCGCGAGGCGGAGGTGTCGGGCCGGTGGGCGTACTCGCGGGCCAGGCGCCGGTGCAGCATCAACGTGCCGTTGACCTGCTCCACAATCCACCGCTTGGGCTGCGGGACGAAGCCCTTGCCCTGGTCGTCCGGGTTGCGGCGGACGACCTCGACGTCGATATCCAGCAGGGCGCCGTGGATGAGCACTTCGTCCTTGAAGCCCTGGTCCACCAGAGCCTTCTCCAGGCGTATCCCGCCCCGCTCGGCCACCTGGTTGAGCAGGGCGGTGCCGGCGGCGTTGTCGTGGGCGGAGGCGGCCAGCACGACGACGCCGATGATCAGCCCCAGTACGTCGACGGCCAGTCCCCGCTTGCGGCCCGGTACCTTCTTGTTGGCGTCCAGTCCCGTCGTGGTCTTCGGGACACCCGCGGCAGCGCGGACAGACTGGGTGTCGACGATCATGAGGGACGGGTCCTCTAATCGCCGGGCCTTCTCCCGCACCTGGCAGCGCAGGAGTTCCTGGATCCGCTGGTCGAGCCCCTCCTCACGCCACAGCGTGAAGTAGTAGAAAGCCGCAGACCAGGCCGGGAAGTCATGGGGCAGATAGCGCCACTGGCAGCCCGTCCGGTTCTGATAGAAGATCGCATTCACGACCTCCCTCAGATCGCAGGCCCCCGGACCCCCGGTCGCCGACCGCGCCACGCGGTCCCGCTTCCAGGCCGTGATCATCGGCTCGGTCAACACCCACTGCTCGTTCGCTAAGCCGCTCGGGTACGGCTCTCGCTCCATGCCTCGCATCTCAACATGGACATGCCTAGCAGGCGGCCTGCGCGACGATCAGTACCACGATCGAGCGATCACGAACCGAGGAAGATCGAACTTAACGACCTCTTAGGCGATCAAGCCCATGTTCAGGACCTTCGCGGCGGCGCTGATGGAGCCGGGCATGAGGTGTCGGTAGATCCTGTACGTGATATCGATGCTCCGGTGTCCCATCCATTCGGCGACGTCGGTGATGGGGATGTTGTGGCTGAGGCAGTTGGAGGCGAAGAAGTGCCGCATCCCATACAGGACCATCCCCTCGGGGATCTCCACCGCGCCGGCCTTCCTGATGCGCCGCCACTGGTTGTCCAGGTAGTAGTACGGGAACGGCCTGCCGGGATCCTTGGGATGGCGCAGCAGGTAGCCGTCGACGGTGCCGTACTTGTCGGCATACCACTCGATGGTCTGCCGGGTATGGGTCGGCAGGGGCACATCCCGGTACTCACCGACCTTGCGGTGCTTGAGGCGCGCGTACTGGCCACTGGTCTGGTTGACCTGCTCGGATACCCGGTACACGTCGTGGGCCACGATGTTGCGGACATTGACGGCCGCGGCCTCACCATTGCGCAGCCCAGAGCCGCTCATCAGATCAGCGACCAGCAAGAACGTGTCGTCGCCGGCCGTGCGTATCCCGGCCAGCTGCGGCACTGACGGGATCACCGCCTTCGCCGGGTCGTACTGCGGAGGCCTGCCCCCCTCCAGCGGACTGTGCTCGTGGAGCCCCAGCCGGTGGGAATCCAGCAGGATCGACTTCACCTTGTCGAACGCGTTGGCCTGCGTAGCCAGCCCTGCCCCGTTCCGCTCCATCGTCTTGATGAACCCGTCCACCACCTTGTGGTCGAAGGCATCCATCCGCCGGCTCCCCAGCGCCGGGAAGATGTGATGCTCCAGCAGCGAGTCCAGATGCCGCAGCGACGAGGCCTCCAGATGCCTCTGACTCTCCCGCCACTCCAGCGCATACTCCTCGAACCGCATCGCCCCGTACTTCGCCACACGAACCGCCCGACCCGACCGCCCCGGAACAGCCCTCTTCGCGTTGTAGATATCCGTCAAACGCGTAATGGCCGCAGTATCGGTCCCGAACCCGGACTCGACGGTCTGCTTCCCGGCCGCGTTACGAAATTGGATCTTGTAGAGGTGTGGGCACCTTGGCTATCT
Organism: Streptomyces sp. NPDC042371; assembly: GCF_056437465.1. Taxonomy (NCBI): domain Bacteria; kingdom Bacillati; phylum Actinomycetota; class Actinomycetes; order Kitasatosporales; family Streptomycetaceae; genus Streptomyces; species Streptomyces sp. NPDC042371. The sequence continues at coordinate 97,621 of NZ_JBWKAP010000022.1, forward strand.
CGACTGGGCGTGATCGCAGTCCTTGAAGAAGGTGCCCATCCCGTGCGCGCAGGCCTTGCTCGCCATCGTGCCGCCGACTCCCCAGGTCCAATGCTGACGGTTTGCTGACCGTCCGAGGGCCGAGATGTCTCTGACCTGCACAAAGCAACGAAGCACCTGCTATGTGGTGGAACTTCGTGGGCCGCACGCAGGAGGACATCGAACCGGCCCGCGCCGACTGGATGACGGGCTCCCGCTTCGGCGAGGTGAAGGGTTACGAGGGCGCGCCACTGCCCGCCCCGGAACTGCCACCGGTGGCGCTGAAGCCGCGGGGTCGGGTGCGTTGACCTGGGGTTGTGGGCCTGGTGCTGATGGTCTCGTCCGCCTCACCACGTAGGACACGGTCTAAGCAGGGGCGGCGGCACTTCCTAGTGTGGTGCGGATCCTTTGAAGTGAAGATCCCGATCCGGCTGTGAGGCTGTAGTTCTCCTGGTCAGGGCTGGAGTAGAAGCACCGCCTGAGTGTTGCTGTCTGCTGTGCCCTGACTTTGCGTGTGGAGGCTCTGTGGAACAGGCAAGACGCGACGGTGCCCCCGAGTCACACTCGATCGTTCGATGATGCCGGCGCGAAGAGGAAGCGGATGAAGCTGTTCAAGCGCAGGAGCGACGACGGCGAAGGCTGGATTGTCGAGCCGACCAGCGACGGCATTGAACGCGGGTGGAGGGTCCGCATGGACCGCGTGGACGTGCTGGACAGCAGACTCCCCGAAGATTACTGGCCGGTACTGCAGGCGGCAGCCGACACCACGGGGTCGTCCCTGCCCGCTTACCTCTCCTGGGTCGCGCACATGACTGCCGAAGAACTGCACTACTACCGGGACAGAATCAGGAACGGCTCTGCCTCCGAGGAAGACGCCGTTCTCTACTACGCCTAGCTCGACGTCCGCGGCGTGCAGTGCGGTTCCTGCATCGAGGTCTCGTGTTCGTGGGGCAACACGCAGATCCGCCCCCAGCAGCCGTTCTTGCCCGCGCAGACTCGGTGAGTGCGCGTTTTGCTGGCATTCTGGCGTCCGGGGGTGCGGTGGATGCCTGGAGCGCTGCGTTACGCCGATGCTGTACGGATACTCGGAGGGAGTGGCCCGCTCCTCGGTGCCCTGGACAGGGTGGTTGGTGGGGCGCTGACCACTGCCACGGGGTACGCACCCGCTGCGGTGCTCTCACTCCTCGGCGCGGACGCCCACCTCGCGCGCCTCAGCCGGTCGTTGGTCGCGGGTGCGGCGGAGCGGATGCAGGGACTGGGACGGTTCGAGCGCACCGAGCGCCTGGCCGCCGCGCACGCGGTCATCGTCGTGGCCGCCTACAGCGACGCCATCAAGCGCGTACATCTTCCCTTCGACCTGCGGGAACTCTCCGTGACACGGACCGAATCCGTGTGGCTGGCCACCGGGGACTCCCCGGAATCCGGGCGGCTCGTCGCGGTCGTCGAGCATCTCCTGCGCTCCCGGCTGCCGCTGCCCTCACCCCACGAACCGTACGAGACGACGCTGACAGCGTTGCACGCCTTCTACAGCGCCATGTCCGGGCACGTCGAGACGTACGTGTCGGGCCTGGCCGTCTGGGAGGAATGGACGCCGGAGGCACGGCGGGAAGCGCACGAGTCGCTGCGTGAGCGCATCCCTCGGGCGGCGCTGGCCGAGTACGAGGAGATGTTCCGCCAACTGGCGGTCGACTTCCCCGAAGTCGGCGTCTGGGCCGACCGCATGGATCACCGGGCGACGCGCGTCGCGCTGCGGCGCTTGGAGGAGACCGTCACGCGGCAGGCCGACGGGCGGCTGCCGACCGGGCGCCTCGCCGCGCTGCGGCGCGCCGGAAGTCTGCCGTACGACGCGCCGGTGCTCGGGGATGCCGACGACGCCGCGGAGTTGACCATTCCCAGCCTGCGTGAGGCGTATGTCAGCCCGGACTTCAAGGTGGCCGGGTTCGGCGCGGCAGACCGGTTGTCCGGTTGGTCGTGGTGGCGGGAGCTGGAGGTCCGGCAGGGCCTGGACTCGTTCTTCGCGGCGCTGCTGACCGCACCCCGGGCGGTCGAGGTGCCGATCGTGCTGCTGGGGCATCCGGGGTCCGGGAAGTCTGTCCTCACCAAGGTGCTGGCGGCTCGGCTTCCCGCGGAGGACTTTTTGGTGGTGCGCGTCCCGCTGCGGGACGTGCCCGCCGACGCGGAGGTTCAGGACCAGATCGAGACGGCGATACGACAGGCCACCGGTGAGCAGACGATGGGGTGGGCCGACGTCGTCCGCGCGACAGGCCCGGCTCTGCCGGTCGTCCTGCTGGACGGCTTCGACGAACTGCTCCAGGCGACCGGCGTCCATCGGTCCGACTACCTGGAGAAGGTGGCGGCCTTCCAGCAGCGTGAGGCCGCTCTGGGGCGGCCGCTCGCCATCGTCGTCACCAGCCGCATGGTCGTGGCTGACCACGCCCGGACGACGAGCGGCGGGATCGCGATCCGTCTCGAACCCTTCAGCGCCGCGCAGACACACGAGTGGCTGGGGGTGTGGAACCGGAAGAACGCGGACTACTTCGGCCGCCGCGGTCTGCGCCCTCTCGGTTCCGCGCAGGCGCTGCATCAGGCTGTGCTCGCGAGTCAGCCCTTGTTGCTGCTGATGCTTGCCCTGTACGACGCCGAGGACAACGCCTATCAGCGGGAGGCGGGCACGCTGGTCAGCCATGAACTGTATGAACGCCTGCTCACCCGGTTCGCCCGCCGCGAGGTCCTGAAGCACGAGGCCTGGCTGAGCGACCACGAGCTTGCGCAGGCCGTCGAGTACGAACTGTTGCGGCTCTCGGTGGCGGCCTTCGGGATGTTCAACCGGGGCCGGCAGTGGCTCACCGAGGACGAGCTGGAGGCCGATCTGGGCGCACTGCTGCAGCAACAGGAACCCCGGCCGACCGGGTTGAGGGCCTCACTGACCAGCGCCCAGACAACCATCGGACGGTTCTTCTTCGTGCACCGCGCCGAGGCTCTCCGCGATGACGTACGGCTGCGGTCCTACGAGTTCCTGCACGCCACGTTCGGCGAATTCCTGATCGCACGGCTGGTCTCGCAGGAACTGCGGGACCTGATCGCCGAGGCCGGGGCCCGGCGGGCCCGGCACTCCCGCGTCGACGACGCGTTTCTGTACGCGCTCCTGTCGTTCGCCGCCTGCACGGGCCGCGGGCCGATCGTGACCTTCCTGGCGGAGGCGCTGCGCTCGCTGCCTCCCGCCCGCAGGGACGAGTTGAACGGACTGCTGTTGCAGGTGTTCCACGCATCCCTGGACGCACGGCCGACCACCTCGTACGACACCTACCGACCCGGCGCGCGCTCCGCGGCGGCTGCCCCGGCCTTCTACCACGCCAATGTGCTGACGCTGCTGCTCATAGTGCGGGACGAGGTGTCGGCGCGCGAGCTGTACCCCGCGTCCGATGACCCGGCCTGTGCCTGGCGGGGCACGGTGCTGCTCCTGGAGTCGCAGCTGCGCGATCACGAGTGGCGGGCGCTCGCGGACCGTCTGCGTCTGGAGCGCACCTGGGCGGGTCACATGCCCGACCTCACCGTCCGGCTGGGCGAGGACATCGATGCCGCGTGGGAGTGGGAGCTGACGGACGCGGCACCGGACTCGCGTCCTGTCGATCCGTTCTGGATCTACCACTACGCGCCGGGCACCGCCGCACGGCAGCGCGTGACCAACGATGGCTGGCGGCACACCAGTCAGCACGCGGTACAGCGGGACGCCTACCTCCGCTGCGATCCGGGGACGGACGCCCTACTGGGCATGGCTCAGGCTCTGGACGAGGTCGGCCTTGGGCTGACCCTGACAAGCTATGTGTCCCTTCCTGACGGCGACACCCTCTCCTGTGCCCGGCTGCTGCTCCGGCTGTGGAGCATGGGTGCTACCTTCTCGGCCGCGCATCGGGATGCCCTGTGGGCCACCGGGCATGCCTTCAACCCCGTCAGGACCGACTTCCTCAAGCGCTATCTGGCGGCCGTGCTGCATCAGTGGGACGTGGCCGGGCAGCCCGTGCACGAGGAGTGGATCGGCCGGGCACACCACCTGCTCGATACGCACAACACGGAGGCGGCGTCGCCAGCGCTCGCTGCGGCATTCGACGTCCTCGTAGGCGAGCTTCCCCGCCCTCAGCGCTGAGCCGGCCGGTGTCCGGCATCGAAGTCGAGGTGGGGGCGACGATGCTGGGCATCGCCTCCTTAAGCGTCGAGTCGCAGGCGAGGGTTCAAAGGCAGGCTCTGAGTTGGGGTGCGCGCCTTCCGCTTCCAGTGGTGCTGGGACCCGGACGTCCAGGACGTGGAGCACGAGCCGTTCCCGCACCACGTGCTGGGCCGGGACGGGCAGGCGTGGCTGTGCCACCAGGAGGCGCGCTCATGACGGCCCGCTTCCGCAGATTCGGACACGGCAGCGGCCTGATGCACTCTGGCCACCAGAAGGCCGTCGCCGAGTTCGCCGCCAAGATCTCCCTGCTCCACGTCCCACGGCACGAGTTCCCAGCAAGAGCGTCACACGACCCATCGGACAGCTCCTAGCGCTGTGACCGGGATGGTCCACCGTGATCGGAAGGCGGCTCGCGGGACGAGTGCACGCCCATGGCTGGTATTACTGGGGTATGCAGGAAGAGACGGCACGCTCCGCGATCGACACGTTCATCTCCGCGTTCAACGCCTCGGACGACAGTTACGTGACTGCCCTGCTCTCCCAGGCCCTGACCTCAGACGTGGTCTTCTGGGGGCCATTGGGTCGCAGCGAAGGAATCGCGGCGGTCGAGCGGTTCGTGCTGGACATCCGGCGCCATCCGGCGGGGACCGGCACGATGGTGCGCTGCTCGGCGGTGGACATGCCTGACGAGTGGGCCCGGTACCAGTGGGTCTTCACCACGCCGGATGGAGGCCCCCGCCTGGCGGGAACGGACGTCGTCCATCTGCGGCGGAGCCTCATCGACCAGGTCATCGTCTTTGCGGGGGAGATCAAGCCGTCCGCCTCCTGAGTCGTCCGTCTGCCGCCCCACCCGTCGGCTGGTGCTCGATCTGTCTGCCCTCACCTATTGCGACGAGGCAGGCCTGTTCGCCCTGGTGGGCATCTGTCAAGCGCTGGACGCGGTCGGCATCACGGTCGCCATCGCCTGGACCGGAACCGTCGCCGACGCGGCCATCGAACGCGCGGGCCTGCAGGACCGGCTCCCGCTGAGATCGTTCTGACCGGCATCGAACATCGAACAACGAAGAAGCGTCGGCGCGTTCCTGTACGGAGTGCACTGGTACCTGTTCTTCTCGCCCTCGGCCCTGGTGTGGGCGGGCGGTAGGAGTCGGTGCCGGTCTCGATGACGGCGCGTCCTTCTCCTGGCGCTCGGTCAGCACCTTGAACAGCCGCTCGGTGGAGCCCCCCGATCGCGGGGATGGGGGGACTCCACCGAGCGAGCCGGTCCGGCGGGCCGGGGTGGGCCCTGTTGCGGCTCTGGGTGCCGGGTGTCCGTTCTACGCGGTCGGGTTGAGTTCGGCTCGGCCGAACAGCAGGGCCCAGCCGGTGGGGAGCTGGCGGAGGATGCGGGTGATGAGCTGGGGGCCGGCGTGGGCGGTGACGGCGGCGAAGACGGATCCGGTGTCCCAGCGGGTGGTGGCCAGGGAGGTGCTGGAGCGTGCGGCGAGGTCCTTGACGAAGGCCCACCCTCCCAGCGGCTGGGGGGCGGGGATCTGTGCCGTCAGGACACGTGCGGCCTCCAGGGGCAGGCAGGCGGCCAGGTCGACGCGTTCGTCGCCGGTCAGCTGGCGGCCCAGCCCTGCCAGGACCAGGCGGACGGCTTCGTCTGCTCGCTCGCGGTTGGGGTAGGCGCCTTCGTAGCGGACCCTCTCCAGCATCTGCTCGTACGCCGTCGAGTACGGCTGCTGGTGCTCAAGCGGTACGCGCACGTCGGTGATCACTGCAGTGGATGCCTTTCGTCAAGCCAGGGTCGGGTGCGTGCCGGTGTGCGGCATCGGGGGTCAGGTGGGTTGGGGGCGGCCGAAGAGCAGGTCGTAGCCCGCGGGGAGTTGGAGCAGGATTTCCTTGAGGAGGTCGTCGCCGGCGGTGTCGGCGACCGTGGACAGCACGGCGCTGACGTCCCAGGTCGCGGTCTGCTCGGTGGCGCCCTCGATCCAGGCCGCGGTCGCCCGTACGAACCGCTCCGTCGGCAGCGGTTCGGCGCTTTGCAGCGGGTTGAGCAGGACCAGGGCGAATTCCTCCGGCAGGCGTGCCGCGAGCTGGGCGCGGACTTCGCCGACCAGGTGTGCGCCGAGCAGGGCGAGCACCACCCGGGCCGCGCGTTCGGCTTCCTCTACGGTGCCGTACTTGCCGCGTTCCTTGACGTGGTCGAGGAAGGCTTCGCGTCGCAGAGTCATCTCGGCCGCCACCCCTTCTTGTTCTTCGAACTGCTCACAGGGTGCGGAGGGCGGGGGAGAGGGGGAGGCCAGGTGCCCGTCCTCCGCACTCGGCCGGCCGGTGTCAGCCGGAGATCTCCTTGTGGCCGGTCCCGACGCCGATGGAGATCTTGCGGGGCTTGGCGCGCTCGGCGATCGGGATGCGCAGGGTGAGCACGCCTGCGTCGTAGTCGGCCTGGATGCGCTCGGTGTCGAGGGTGTCGGCGAGCACGATCTGGCGGGAGAAGGCGCCCAGCGGTCGCTCGGACAGTTCCATCTGCACGTCTTCGGCCTTCGTCACCGGCCTGCGCTCGGCCTTGACGGTGAGCATGTTCCGCTCGACGTCGATGTCGATCGCGTCCGCGGCGACGCCGGGAAGGTCGAAGGCCACCACGTATTCGTCGCCCTCGCGGTAGGCATCCATCGGCATCGCCGACGGCTTGGACCAGGTGCCCGGGCCCATCAGCTGCTGTGCCAGCCGGTCCAGCTCACGGAAGGGGTCAGTGCGCATCAACATGTGGAAACACCTCCGGTGGGTTCAGGCAGTTGCTGCCAATGCGCTGCACTGACACCGTTGTAACATGTCATCCAATGGATGACAAACACGATGTCGTCAAAGTGATGACGACCCTATGGAGGTGTCCGTGACCCCGGCCGACCAGCCGTCCACGACCGGCACCGACGCCCACAGTCCGGCGTCGTTCCTCGCCGCCTCGGCAGCCCTCAACGCCATCGACGACGCCTTGCGCGAAGCCCAGCAGGAGGGCCCGAACGCTTTCGATGCCGGGCCGGGCCCGGAGCAGGCCCTGGCCTCGTTGTCGCTGCTGCGGCAGGTCCGCGAGCAGCTCGCCGGATGGGAGACCTGTCTGATCGAAACGGCCCGTGACGCGGGCGCCAGCTGGGCCGACCTCGCCCCGCCCCTCGGCGTCGCCAGCCGCCAGGCCGCCGAGCGCCGTTACCTGCGCGGTCGCCCCGGCCCGGCCGGGACCACCGGCGAACAGCGCGTGACGGCCACCCGCCAGGCCCGTGCCGCCGACCGCACCACCGCCGCCTGGGCCCGCGCCAACGCCGCCGACCTGCGCCGTCTCGCCGGACAGGTCACCGCACTCCCCGACCTGCCCGTCGCGGCCCGTCGCCCGCTCAGCGAACTCCACGCGGCCCTCGCCCACGACGATCCCGCCGACCTCATCGCCCCTTTGACCGCCGCCCGCCCCCACCTGGTCGCCGCCCACCCCGATCTCGCCGCCCGGCTCGACACCCTCAAAGCCCCGTAGTACGTGTCACTTCGCGGCAGCTTCGGAAGGACGGGGCCGTGGCGGTGTGACGTTCTGCTGACCGGTCGGGCCCGCGAGGCGGGTCCGCCGCCTGGTGTGCGTCGAAGCGCAGGGGGTGCCGTATCGTGGACGGGTCCCTGCGCCGAGGTGTCGGTGGCAGTGACCCTGTTCCTTCTGCGTGTCGATCTTGAGGTGACGTCCTATCAACCAGGCCATGTAGTCGTCCGTGTTCCCCGCGTGCTGATGTGTCGCACGTGTACGGGGGCGGACGTCGCGCTGGCCTGAGTTGCGTCACCCACCCCCGCAGTTTTCTGTCGTTCCCGGGTGCAGCTCTGCCGTCTGCCCCGGGTTTCGTGCTGTCCGGCCCCGGTGCGGCTGTCGGCAGGGCTCCCCGATTCCTTTCGGATCAGGAGTCCCCTCTCGTGTCTTCCTCCGCGCTCGGCGACGAGCCGCAGCACGCTACCCCCACCCCCACCGCAGAGCCAGGTACAGCCCACCCGGCACCTGGTCCGTCGAAGATGGGCTTCGCGGCCCGTGTCGCTCTCCTGGTGCTGCTGACCGCTGAGCTCATGGACATCCTTGACCAGTCGGTCGTGCTGACCGCGCTGCCCGCCATCCAGGAGACGACCGGTGCAGGACCGGACGCCTTGCAGTGGCTGACCACCGGCTATTCCCTGCCCGTCGCCGTCGGTTTGATCACCGGCGGACGGCTCGGCGACCTCTACGGGCGGCGCAGGCTCCTCCTGATGGGCGCCGTCGTGTTCACCACGGCCTCACTGCTGTGCGGCCTCGCGGCCGGGCCGGGCGTCCTGATCGGCGCCCGCGCGCTCCAAGGGGTCGGCGTCGCGTTGATGATCCCGCAGATCCTGGCCACCCTCCACGTCACCCTCGAAGGGAAAAACCGCAGCCGGGCCTTCGGCCTCTACGGGGCTGTCCTGTCGATCGCCAACGTCCTGGGGCCGGTCATGGGCGGACTGCTCACCGAAGCCGACTTCTTCGGACTGTCCTGGCGGCCGATCTTCCTGGTCAACCTGCCCGTCGGCCTCGCCGTGATCCTCCTGGGAGGCCGCTTCGTCCCCGAGTCGACCGCGAAGAAGGCCGACCGCCTCGACCTGACCGGCGTGCTGCTGTCCGCACTGGCCGTCATCCTGATCGTCTTCCCGCTCTCCGAGGGGCATGTGCGTCATTGGCCGCTGTGGTGCTTCGCCCTGCTCGCCGCCGGTGTCCTGGTGCTGGGTGTGTTCGTGCACCACCAGCACTGCATGCAGGGCAACGCGCCCCTGCTGCCCCTGCCGCTCTTCAGGGGTCGTCAGTTCTCGGGCGGTACGGCCGCGCAGCTCGTGCACGGTCTGCTGTGCGGGCTGTTCTTCATGACCTGGACCCTCTACCTCCAGCGCGGTCTGGGCATGAGCCCAGTTCAGGCGGCCATCGCGTTCGTACTGCTGTCCGTCGGCGAGCTGGCCGGCGCGACGATCGCCGCGAAGAGCGCCGGGCGCTTCGCCCGCCGCCTGCCCCAGACCGGAACCCTCATCACCATCGCCGCGATGGGCGGCTACGGACTTCAGATCGCCGCAGGCCAGGCAGACCTGACTCTGCTGGGGATGACCGCTCCGGTGATCCTGATCGGGTTCGGTCTCGGCATGGTCAGTGGCCCGCTCGCCGACATGACCCTCGCCGAAGTCCCGCACGAGGACGCCGGGGCCGCTTCGGGCCTGTTCAACACCGCCATGCACCTGGGCATCGCGCTGGGCACGGCGCTGACCGCCCTGGTGTTCTTCGCCACCACCAACGGCTCTCCCGACGCCGCACTCAACCGCGACGCGTTCCTCACCGTGCTGTGGTGGGGCACCGGCCTCCTCGCTCTGATGTGGGCCCTGATGTTCGGTCTGCCCAAGCAGGCCAGCAACCAGGCTGACTGAGCCACCCAGGCCCCGGCCGCGACGTCGGTCGGGGCCCTCACTCGCCCTTCCCGGTCCTCGCCCTCTTCGGTGGCATCGGGGTCCCGGAAAGGGCGCGGAAGTTGATGTGACGGTTCTTCAGCGGGGAGAGCCGGGCAACGTCTTCGTCCTCGACGTGGTCGACCGGCCCTCCTGCTGGATCCCTTTTTGCGGGCTCCGGCCGTGTGGCGGTGAGGACGTCCTGCCAGCTGCCGTACTTCTCCGGCAGGTGAACCCACTGAGTTCCGGTCGGGAAGCAACGGCTCGATCCGCGCCCCCCGCGCATCAGCCAACGGCCCATCCGGACCAACGATCAGACGATCAGGACGGCCTAGGTGTATTGCCCCGCGGCGTTATTCACTCGGTTGAGCGGTACGTGGCCGCCGGACCCGCCGTGACCCACATCACCGGGACGGCCCGCGCCGGGCGGACAGGAGGCGATGTGGACCTTTCCTTACGCGCTCGCATACGAGCCGGTGACGCCCAGGCGTTCGCCCACCTCTTCCGGCAGCACGCGGAGGCCGTGCACGCTCACGCCGCACGGTGGCTCGGTGATCCGGGCCCGGCCGAGGACGTGGTCTCGCTGACCTTCCTGGAAGCCTGGCGGCTGCGGGAGAAACTGCTGGACGACGACGGCTTCGCCGCACAGGCCCGGCACGACGAGAACGACGACGGTCTGAGGGCCTGGCTGTTCGGGATCTGCACCAACGTGCTGCGCAACACCCGCCGCGCGGCCCGGCGGCACAGGGCCGCCCTCGATCGCCTCCTCGACCGACGGTCCGGCACCGGGACGGTGCCGGACTTCACCGACGCCCTGATCGGCCGTCTTGAGGACGCCGAACGGCTCTCCGCAGCCACGGCTGCCCTGCGACAACTCCGTCCCCGCGAACGGGAGGTCTTCGCGCTGTGCGTCTGGTCCGAGCTGAGCTACGCCGACGCCGCCGTGGCCCTGCGGGTGCCGGTCAGCACGGTGCGCTCCCGACTCGCCCGTGCCCGGCAGCGCCTGCGGCGGCTGGCCGAGAGCGAACTGGCGAGCCGTACCGGAGCACCGGCCGGAAGGGACATGACCGTGATCGACGGAAGAACGAGACGCTTCCCCACCCGCGGACAGGAACCGGGTGACCGAGCCGCGACGGCCCGGTCGGCACAGGAGGAGGAGAGAGACCGATGAATCCCACAGAACGCCAGGAGTTGGCCGGGCTGCTGCCAAGGCCGGGCGCCCCGGTCCTGTCGAGCGACCGGATGACGCTGATGGAGGCCCATCTCATGCAGGAGATCACTGAGGAAGCCCCCACCTCTGGTCCAGCCGACGACAGCCGGGTCGCGTCCCGGCGGCTGCGGCTGCGGCTGCGGCGGGCGGCGGTCCTGCTGGCCGTACCCGTCACCGCCGCCGCGGTCCTCACCACCGTCCTCACCGTCGGCGGCGACGGGCCCGACAGGCCCGCCACCGACTCGGAAGCCGTCGCGCTGCTGGACCGCATCGCCACGGTCACCGCCGCCAAGGACGCCCCCGCCATACGGGACGACCAGTACGTCTACACCCTCATCCAGGGCACCGACGACTTGACGGACAAGGGACTGGACACCTTCCGTCGCGCGGACTGGCATGCCGTCGACGGCCGACGTGGCGGGCTCGCCCGTACCACCGTCCTGTCCGGCCCCTCCGGCAAGGGCACTACGGACATGCGGCTCCAGGCCGACCCGAACGCCACCACCCACCGGGAGCTGGAGGCCCTGCCCACCGATCCCGGCGCGCTGTACGACAAGGTCTGGTCAGCGACCGAGGGCCAGGGTCCCACCCATGAGGAAGCCGCCCTGGAGATGATCGGCAGCATGCTCGAGGGGGCCACCCTGCTGCCCGACGTGGGTGCCACCCTCTACCGCGCTGCCGCCCGGATTCCGGGCATCACCGTGGTCGACGACGCCGAGGACGCGTCCGGCCGGTCCGGCGTGGGGCTCGCCTTCGGCGACGGCGATGACCGGCAGGTCTGGGTCTTCGAAGCCAAGCACCTCGCTTACCTGGGCTCAGACGATGTTGCGCTCCTCGACGTCGGCGTGGTCGACCGGGTGGGGCAGACACCGGCTGGCTGATCGCCCGTACAGCGCCGTGATGGCGCCACGGGTCCGGGGCGCGTGTGGTTGGCGCTGTCCCCGGTTCGGGCGTACAGGTCCCGTACGCGCTCGGCCCTGACACGGAAGCCGTGGTCGGTGGCGACCATCCAGGAGCGGTGTTGTTAGGGGTTGGGTGCGCCTTGGACCAGCCTCAGGCTGGTCTGCACGAACCGTGAAGTCTCGCACCGCCCAATGATCTTCGAAGAAGTCCTCTGCCCATGGCCGACCCGAGCGCCTCGCCGCCCGCGCAGTCGAGGTATCTCGATGGTCGTGCTCAACCGACGATCGGGGTCTCGGTGGTGTACAGGAAGCGGGTCAGGGAGCGGTCGAGGAACTTCTCCTCGTCGGCGGCGACGGTCGTGGTGAAGACGTCGGAGGTGAACCAGCGGGCGGCGTCGGTGATGTCGTCGAACCAGACCTCGACGACACCGTCGCAATAGGTGGTCGGTACGCCGGGGATCTCGTCGCCGGTGGGCAGGAGCAGGACATGGCGCCGTACCGGCACCGTTCCGTCCGCCACGCTCGCGATCAGCGGCAGGTGCTTGTGCGTCCAGTACTCCACGAACTCCTCGTGGGTGAGGTCCGCGCGCCGAGTCAGGAAGATGCTGATCTTGATCACTGGACTCCTCGTGGCAGATTGACTTTCCTCGGTAACTCGGTAACTCGGTAACTCCCATGCTATCCACGCACCTTGAGCAGCGGCCGGGGCGACGACGTTGAGCCCGAGACGCAAGGTCCTCTCGGTCCCGAGGGCGCCCGTGACGGGGACCCGGCAGGTGAGGTCGTGCTGATGCTTCTTCACGAGGGTGAGTACTTCGAGTCGGCGCGGGCCGTCTCCTGGCCGTCGTCGTCCATCAGCCGCAGACGGAGCAATACGCGGAAGGACAATTGCTACCAGCGGAAGAGCTTCGGCTCTTGCCCGACCAAGCTCAGCGCCCGCCACCCCGCCCAACTCGTCGCCATCGCCTACCAAACCGGCTTCGTGCGCGTACACCAACCACCTCAACCGGGTACGACTACATGACACGCTCAGCAACGGGGCCGCGCCGCAGCGAGATGCCGGTTACATCTGAACTGACCGCCGATTACCAGCGCTGGATGCTGCCGCCCGGCAGGTTCCCGAGCACGGTCGCCCGCATCCGTGCGCGGTCGGCGACCGACAAGTGGGGGTCAAGCAAGCAGTTCCAGTACGGCAGGCAAGCGCATGCAACCGATCCGAAGGGGGCAACTGCGGCTGTTTTCGCCTCAAGTCGCCTCGGGTGGCGGCGTGGCTCCTAG
>NZ_JBWKAP010000023.1:0-104862 GCF_056437465.1 Streptomyces sp. NPDC042371
CTCCGTGGGAGGAGGAGCGGCGTCCGGTGCGTGCGATCGGCGTGCGGTGGAAAGGGTCATGTGGCGGAGCCACCTGTCCCTTTCCACCGTGCGGCGAGCGTGCGTGCCGGGCGTCGTGACCCCACGGAGATCCATCAGAAGGGCCCTAGGGGTACGCGTTACGCCCCGGCGGCGATCAGCGCCGCCACCCGCTCCACCGCGAACGCGTACCCCTGCACACCGCATCCCGCGATGACACCGTCGGCACGCTGCGAGACGTAGCTGTGGTGCCTGAACGCCTCGCGCTGGTGGATGTTGGAGATGTGCACCTCCAACACCGGCATCCCGTCACAGGTGTTGAGCGCGTCCAGGATCGCGACGGACGTGTGGGAGTAGGCCGCCGGGTTGATGACGATGCCCGCGTGGTGCTCGCGCGCCTCGTGGATCCAGTCGACCAACTCGCCCTCGTGGTTGCTCTGTCGCAGGTCCACGGTCCCGCCGTGCGCGGCCGCCGCCTTGGCGCACAGGGCCTCGACGTCGGCGAGGGTGTCCGTGCCGTAGATCTCGGGCTGGCGGCGGCCGAGGAGGTTCAGGTTCGGGCCGTTCAGGATCATGATCGGGGCGGTGGCGAGGCTGCGCGTCATAGGGGAGGTCTATCACGCCTCCCGCGCGCGGGTGCACCTCAATCCGGCTGCGCCCTCCGTAGGGCCCGCCTACGCTCCCGGGATGAGCTGGGCCTGGCACGGCTCCACGAAGACTTCGGCCTCGTACCCGACGACCCGCACGATGGCCGCGACCGCGCGGGAGCGGGCCGACGACATCCACGCGGCGTTCGCCGACCCGACGATCAAGGCCGTCATCGCGACCATCGGCGGCGACGACCAGATCACCGTCCTCCCCCACCTGGACCGGGAGTTGCTCCGCGCGAACCCGAAGCCGTTCTTCGGCTTCAGCGACAACACCAACCTGCTCGCGTACCTGTGGCGGTCCGGCATCGTCGGCTACCACGGCACGTCCGTGATGTGCGAGCTCGGCCGCCCCGGGGCCATGGCGCCCGCGACCGCGGACTCGCTGCGCGCCGCGCTCTTCACCTCGGGAACCTACGAACTCCGCCCCGCCGAGCGCTCCCGCGACATCGACCTGCCCTGGGACGACCCCACGACGTTCGCGCAGGAGCCGCCCACCGAGCCCTGCGACGGCTGGCGCTGGCACGGCCCCGAGCGTGTCGTGGAGGGGCGCTCCTGGGGCGGCAACCTGGAGATCCTCTCCTGGCTCCTGATGGCGGACCGCGAGATCGAGCGGGACCTGTCCGCGTACGACGGGTGCGTGCTGTTCCTGGAGACCTCGGAGGAACTGCCCGGCGCCGAGGACGTGTTCCGCATCCTGCGCGGCATGGGCGAGCGCGGGCTGCTGCGGCGCTTCCCCGCCCTCCTGATGGCCCGCCCCAAGGCATGGTCCTTCCAGCGCCCCTCCGATGCCGAGGCGAAGGCGGCGTACGTCCGCGAGCAGCGCGAAGCCGTCCTGAAGGCGCTCGATACGTACGCCCCGGAGACCATGGCCGTCTTCGGCGTGGACTTCGGTCACACCGATCCGCAACTCGTCATCCCCTACGGGGGAACCGTGCGGGTCGACGGTCCGGCCCGGCGCATCGAAGTGACTTACTGAGACCAGAGCGGTCGCCATGCGTTACCTCTAGTCACTGTGGGTAGTTGACGCGGCATGCACCGAACTGCGCCACCCTCACTGCCGCGGCTCGCGGCCGCCTCGCTCGCCGGGACCGCCATCGAGTTCTACGACTTCTTCATCTACGGGACGGCGGCGGCACTGGTCCTGGGGCCGCTGTTCTTCCCCACGTTCTCCCCGCTCGCCGGGACCCTCGCCGCCTTCGCGACCTTCGGAGTGGGCTTCGTCGCGCGGCCACTGGGGTCCGTGCTCTTCGGGCACATCGGCGACCGGCACGGCCGGCGCCCCGTGCTCATCGCGTCGCTGCTGCTCACCGGCGTCGCCACGGTCGCCGTCGGCTGCGTACCGACGTACGGATCGATCGGGATCGCCGCTCCCGTGCTCCTCCTCGTGCTGCGTTTCCTGCAGGGGCTCGGACTCGGGGGCGAGTGGGGCGGTGCCGTGCTGCTGACCGCGGAGCACGCACCTGCCGAGCGGCGCGGGCTGTGGGCGAGCTTCCCGCAGATCGGCCCCTCGGTCGGGTTCCTGCTGGCCAACGGCATCATGCTGACCCTGTCCGCCACGCTCACCGAGGCGCAGTTCGCGGCCTGGGGGTGGCGGGTGCCGTTCTGGGTCGCGGGGCTGCTCGTGGCGGCGG
The DNA here is from genome assembly GCF_056437465.1 of Streptomyces sp. NPDC042371. NCBI lineage: Bacteria > Bacillati > Actinomycetota > Actinomycetes > Kitasatosporales > Streptomycetaceae > Streptomyces > Streptomyces sp. NPDC042371. Next base: position 2,300 of record NZ_JBWKAP010000023.1, read on the forward strand.
GCCTCGCGCTGCGCAGTTCGCTCGCCGAGAGCCCGGACTTCCTGGAACTGCGCGAGCACGCGCGCGTGCCGCTCGCCGAGGTGGTGCGCGGGCACTGGCGGCTGGTCCTCCTGACGGCGGGCGCGCTCGCGGTCGGGTACGCGGTGTTCTACGCCGTGACGACCTGGTCGCTCTCGTACGGAGTGGAGCGGCTCGGCGTGAGCCGCACGGTCATGCTGGCCTGCATCATGGCGGCGGTGGTGGTGAAGGGCGCCCTGACGCCGGTGGTCGCGGTGCTCGGCGACCGTTACGGGCGGCGGCCGTTGTGCCTGCTCGGGTGCGCCGCGACGGCCCTGTGGATGTTCCCGATGATCGCCCTGCTCGCGACCGGGGAGCCGCTGCTGATGTTCACCGGGTTCCTGGTGGCGCTGCTCGCGTTCATCACGATGTTCGCGGTGATCGGCGCGTATCTGCCGGAGCTGTACGAGCCCCGGATGCGCTGCACGGGCGCCGCGGTCGGCTACAACCTCGGCGGGGTGGTCGGCGGCGCGCTCACCCCGATCGTGGCGACGGCGGCGGCGCAGGGGGACGGGACGCCGTGGGGCGTGGCCGCGTATCTCACGGGCATCGCGCTGCTGAGCCTCGGGTGCTTCGCGCTGCTGCCGGAGACCCGGCCGGTCGCGGTCCCCGATCCGGCGGCCGCTACGGGGTGACCGCGAGCTCCAGGAACGCCGCGAACAGCACCAGATGGACCCCGCCCTGCAGCGGTGTGGCGCGCCCCGGCACGACCGTGAGCGTGCCGACGATCACGGTGAGCGCGAGCAGGACCATGTGGGTGGAGCTCAGGCCCAGTACGAGCGGTCCCGACAGCCACACCGAGGCGATGGCGACGGCCGGGATGGTCAGCCCGATGCTGGCCATCGCCGAGCCGAGGGCGAGGTTGAGGCTGGTCTGCACGCGGTCGCGGCGGGCGGCGCGCATGGCCGCGATGGTCTCAGGGAGCAGCACGAGCAGCGCGATGATCACACCGACGACGGCGTGCGGCATGCCCGCGCTCTCCACACCCGACTCGATCGTCGGGGACACGCCCTTGGCCAGGCCGACCACGCCGATCAGCGCGAGCCCGAGCAGCCCCAGGCTGAGCATCGCGTCCTTGGCGGAGGGGCCCTCGGCGTGGCTGTCGGTGTCGATGACCTCGCCCTGTTCGGTGAGGGGCAGGAAGTAGTCGCGGTGCCGCACGGTCTGGGTGGTCACGAAGATGCCGTAGAGGACGATCGAGGCGACCGCGGCGAAGGTCAGCTGGCCCGTGGAGAACTCGGGGCCCTGCTTGGTGGTGGTGAACGTCGGCAGGACCAGGCAGAGCGTGGCCAGTGTCGCGACGGTGGCGAGGGCGGCGCCGGTGCCCTCGGGGTTGAAGACGGCGACGCGGTGGCGGAGGGCGCCCACCAGGAGGCAGAGCCCGACGATGCCGTTGCAGGTGATCATCACGGCGGCGAAGACGGTGTCCCGCGCGAGGGTGGAACTCTTGTCGCCGCCATCGGCCATGAGGGTGACGATCAGCGCCACTTCGATGATCGTCACCGCGACCGCGAGGACGAGTGAGCCGAAGGGTTCGCCGACGCGGTGCGCGATCACCTCGGCGTGGTGGACGGCGGCGAGCACCGCCCCCGCGAGGATCAGCGTCACCACGGCGACCAGCACGCCGGGCAGGTCCCGCCCCCAGGTGAGGGCGAGGAGAACGATCGCGAGAACCGGCACCACGGCCGTCCACTGCATGCCGAGCGCCCGGAGCCGAGTGACCATGACTCGATGCTGCCCCGGGCGCTCTGGTGCCGCTACTCGGTGGCTCCCGCCCCCGTGAGGGGGCGGGAGCGGTGCCGTCAGGCCTCGATCAGGCCTCGATGCTGTCCTTGCGGGCGTCGTCGGTGCCGCCCTCGGTCTCGGCCGCCGCCTGCTGCTCCTGCTTCTTGGAGGCGATGAGGCTGGTGATCGTGGTGATCACCAGGACGCCGCAGATGACGCCGAGCGAGACCGGGATGGAGATCTCGGGGACGTGCACCCCGTTCTCGTGCAGGGCGTGCAGCACGAGCTTCACACCGATGAAGCCGAGGATCACCGACAGGCCGTAGCTGAGGTGGACCAGCTTCCTGAGCAGTCCGCCGATCAGGAAGTACAGCTGGCGCAGGCCCATCAGGGCGAACGCGTTGGCGGTGAAGACGATGTACGGGTCCTGGGTGAGGCCGAAGATCGCCGGGATGGAGTCCATCGCGAAGAGCACGTCGGTGGTGCCGATGGCGAGCATGACGACCATGAGGGGCGTCATGATCTTCTTGCCGTTCTTCCTGATGAACAGCTTCGTGCCCTCGTACCGGTCCGAGACGCCGAACTTCTTCTCGATGGACTTCAGGAGGCGGTTCTCCTCCCAGTCCTCTTCCTCGTCGTCGGCACGGGCCTCCTGGATGAGCTTCCAGGCGGTGTAGATCAGGAACGCGCCGAAGATGTAGAAGACCCACGAGAAGTTGGCGATGACCGCGGCACCGGCGGCGATGAAGATCGCTCGCAGGACCAGGGCGATCAGCACGCCGAAGAGCAGCACTCGCTGCTGCAGGTGGGACGGGACCGAGAACTTCGCCATGATCAGGATGAAGACGAAGAGGTTGTCCACGGAGAGGGACTTCTCGGTGATGAAGCCCGCGAAGAACTCGCCGGACGCCTGACTCTCGCCCGCGAACAGCAGGCCCAGGCCGAAGAGTGCGGCGAGGACGATCCAGACGATCGTCCAGATTCCGGCTTCCTTGATCGACACGTCATGGGGCTTGCGCCCGATGAAGAAGTCGACCGCGATCAGGGCACACAGACCGAGAACGGTCGTCACCCACAGGGTCATTGAAACGTCCACTGCGCCTCCGGCGTCGTACGGCTACTGATCAGCGTCGTCGCTGCCGGAGGTCTCTTCCACCCGAGGCGGTTGCCGCCATGAGTCGGGCCGACGCCCCGGGACCGATGGCGGTCCGTATTGACGGGTACGTCGCAGCCGGGAGTACTCCCCTCCGCAGGTAGAAGCGTACGCGAAATACCAAGCATTGGTAAAGGAGACGGCAAACAAGAGCCAAAAGCCCTGGTCAGGGCGGTGCGAAAGTCGCTTTAACGTCAGCGTCCGCCGTTGCGCCGGGCCGTGGCGACCTGGTCGAGGACCTGCCGCAGGATCTGGCTGCCCGGCGGGAACACCGGCGGGTCGTACGTCCACGTGTGCCCGACCCAGGGGTCGGCGAGGTGGTCGTCGGGCACCGGCGTCAGCCGCAGGAGGGCGCGCCACAGGGGGTCGAGCAGCGGCCCGTACTCCGCGGCGTCCTCGCGGTCGGCGACCATCATGAGGTGGACGCCGACGGCCGGGCCCTCGTCCGCGAGGTAGCGCAGCCGGGTCACGGCGCGGTCGTCAAAGCCGTGCGGGAAGTCGTTGACGATCAGGAGCTGCTCGGCGATGTCCAGGTCCGGGGGCAGCGCGTCGGCGGCGCCGCCGCGGACGGCCATCTGGACCAGGTCCACGCGCTGGGTGAGCCTGCCGAGGACCTCCTCGACGCCTGCCGCCCCGGTGGCCGGGGGCCCGGCGAGCACACCGGCCGTCACGAGCGGCGCCAGCGCGGGCGCGGCCGAGCCCGCCGCGTCGATGACGTGCACCTGGAACTCGCCCGCCGGATAGGCCGCCAGCAGCCGGGCCGCGTGCGCGACCGCGGTGTCCATGGCCAGCCTGCGCAGCTCGGCGGAGTCCGTGAAGGAGTTGGTGAGCGCCTTGCCGCTGTCGATCCACAGGCCGCGCTCAAGGGGCAGCCTGACGAGCATCGGGATCCGCAGGTCGACGCGCTCGGGCAGATGGAGGTCGCCGAGGCGCAGGGCCATGGGGATCTCCATCGGCGCGCGGTAGGCGTGCCAGGCGGGGCTGCTCCACGATGCGTACGACGGGGGCAGGGCGGGCTCGACGACGTCGGCCTCGGCGGCGAGCTGGGCCAGGTCGCGGTCGAGGGCGGCCCTGGCCTGGCCGATGAGGTCGGCGTGCTTGGCGCGGGCGGTCTCGCGGGCGGCGTCGCCCGCACCGCCGATGCGGCTGCGCGGGTCGGAGAGGACCTTGTCGAGCTCCTGCTCCATCCGGGAGTCGGCGAAGTCCACGGCGCTGCGGTACGCCGCCGTGGTGCGGGCCAGGTCCTCGAACATGCCCCACACCTGGTTGTAGAGCCGCTCCTCCATGGACCAGCCGGTGGCGTCGCCCGCGACGGGCTGGGCGGGCTCTCCCGGCCGGGCGGCGGGCACGGTGGGCGGGGGCGGCGGGGGCGCGGTCGTCTGGCGTCCCGGGTGGGAGTAGTTGACGGGGCCGCCGCTCGGCTGGTCGGCGGGGGCGGCCGGGGTGTCGTCGCCCGGCTGTCGCGCGGGCCGGGCCTGCGCGGGCGCGGGGTGGCCCTCGGGCGTCGAGGTCCGGTGGGCGTCCTGGCCCTGGGAGGCGGTGCGCACCCTGCTGCCGTCGGCCGGGCGGGGCGGCGGCGCCACGGAGCGGGCCAGGCCCTGGGCCACCGCGTCGTTGATCGCGGCGGCGAGCTCGCGGGCCTGGGGCAGCCCCTGGTCGGTGAGCATCTCGGCGAGGCCGCCCGCGTACCCCTGGCCGACCGCGCGGACCTTCCAGGCGCCCTGGCGGCGGTAGAGCTCCAGGGCGACGACGGCGGACTCGGCGTCCAGATCGGTGACGGTGTAGCTGGCGATCTCGGCGCCGTCGAGTCCGGTGACCGCGACGAAGGGGGCGGCGAGGGACCGGAAAGTGGCCGGGCCCTCGACGCCGACGGGCAGCGCGAGCAGGAGGCTGACCCGGTGGACGGTGTCCTGGAGGGCGCCGAGGTCCACGGCGAGGCGGTGGTCGGCGGCCGCCTGCTTGGAGACCTCGAGGCCCGGGAGGGTGGGCGAACCGGGGTGGGCCACCCACTCCACACCGGGGACCCTGCCTTGGTCGTCGCCGAGCGTGGCGCCCGCCACGACCGGTCGGCCTGCCGACACGCGGATCTCCAGGCGGGTCCCGGGCAGCGGGTGGTTCTGCCCCCGCACCAGCTCGGCCGTCATCGCGTTCGTTCCCCCTCGTACGTACGGATGGTGCTTGTGGTGCTTTTCGTGCTCGTGCTGCTTGAAGTGCTCGTGCTGCTAGGTACTCGCGGTGCTTAGAGGTGCGGCAGGATCGACGGCATCAGGTCCTGGAAGGTGCGGCCGTTGGCCGGGTTGCCGATGGCCGTCATCTGCCAGCCCGCGCCCGCCCGGTGGACCTTCGCCATGATCTGCGCGGTGTACTGACCGCCGCCGTCGAGGGTGTAGCGCGCGAGCTCCTGGCCGTTGGTCTCGTCGACCAGACGGCAGAACGCGTTCTGCACCTCCTGGAAGGTCTGGCCGGTGAACGAGTTCACCGTGAAGACGATCTGGTCGATGTGGACGGGGATCCGCTGGAGGTCGACGAGGATCGCCTCGTCGTCCCCGCCCTGGCCGACGCCGCCCACCAGGTTGTCGCCGGTGTGCCGCACGGAGCCGTCGTCGCTGACCAGGTGGCGGAAGAACACGACGTCCACCGGCTGCTTGTCCGCGAACAGCACCGCCGAGGCGTCCAGATCGACCTCACGGGTCCGCGAGCCGAACAGGCCACGGCGCGGGGCCGCCTGCCACCCGAGTCCCATGCGCACCGCGGTCAGGGCGCCCCCGTCGTCCTTCTGCAGGCTGATGGCCTGACCCTTGGTCATGTTGACCGTCACGCGCTGTCCCCTCTCGAACTGCCTGGGCAACCGCCTCTTGCGGTTGCCCAGCACCCTATGCACTCCGACCTGCGGAGCAGCACTCCGGGCCGCACTTTGTGGCGGTCTTGCAACAGACCGGCCAGTACGCCGTTCCTCGGGCCCCGGGCGTGTTTCCCGGCCCCGTCGTCACGGCCTCAGGCCTGGCCCGCCTCCCGCATCTGCCGCAGTTCCTTCTTCATCTCCGACACCTCGTCGCGCAGCCGGGCGGCGATCTCGAACTGCAGGTCGGCGGCGGCCGCGCGCATGCGCTCGGTCATCTCGTCGATCTGCTCGGCCAGTTCGGCCGCGGGGCGGTCGGTCGGGACGGTCTCCGCGCCCTTCTTGCCCTTGGCCTTGCCCGTGGCGGCCGCCGCTCCCTTGCCTGCCTTGCCCGCCTTGCCTGCCTTGGCCGCCTCGCCGCCGAGCGAGGGCACCGGGGCCTTGGCGGCCTTCGACTTGCGGTAGTCGGAACCGAGGAGCTGCTCGGTGTCAACCTCCTCGCGGGCGATCTGCGACACGATGTCGTTGATCTTCTTGCGGAGGGGCTGCGGGTCGATGCCCCTCTCCTTGTTGTACGCGATCTGCTTCTCGCGGCGGCGGTTGGTCTCCTCGATGGCCTTCTCCATCGCCGGGGTGATCTTGTCGGCGTACATGTGGACCTGACCGGACACGTTGCGCGCCGCGCGGCCGATGGTCTGGATCAGGGAGGTGCCGGAGCGCAGGAAGCCCTCCTTGTCGGCGTCGAGGATCGCCACGAGGGAGACCTCGGGCAGGTCGAGCCCCTCGCGGAGGAGGTTGATGCCGACCAGGACGTCGTACTCACCGGCCCGCAGTTCGCGCAGGAGCTCCACGCGGCGCAGGGTGTCGACGTCGCTGTGCAGATAGCGGACCTGGATGCCGAGCTCCAGGAAGTAGTCCGTGAGGTCCTCGGCCATCTTCTTGGTGAGCGTGGTGACCAGGACGCGCTCGTCCTTCTCGGTGCGCGTGCGGATCTCGTGCACGAGGTCGTCGATCTGGCCCTCGGTGGGCTTGACGACGACCTCGGGGTCGACGAGGCCGGTGGGGCGGATGATCTGCTCGACGAAACCGTCGCCGCGCGAGAGCTCGTACTTCCCCGGGGTCGCCGAGAGGTAGACCGTCTGACCGATGCGGCCGAGGAACTCCTCCCACTTCAGGGGGCGGTTGTCCAGCGCGGAGGGCAACCGGAAGCCGTGGTCGACCAGGGTGCGCTTGCGGGAGGCGTCGCCCTCGTACATCGCGCCGATCTGGGGGACCGTGACGTGCGACTCGTCGAGGACCAGGAGGAAGTCCTCCGGGAAGTAGTCGAGGAGGGTGTTGGGGGCGGTGCCGCGCTCGCGGTCGTCGAAGTGCATCGAGTAGTTCTCGACGCCGGAGCAGGAGCCGATCTGGCGGAGCATCTCCAAGTCGTACGTCGTGCGCATGCGCAGGCGCTGGGCCTCCAGCATCTTGCCCTGCTTCTCCAGTTCGGCGAGGCGCTCGGTGAGCTCCTTCTCGATGCCGGTGACGGCCTTCTCCAGGCGCTCGGGACCCGCTACGTAGTGCGATGCCGGGAAGACGTACAGGTGGTCGTCGTCGCTGATGACCTCGCCGGTGAGCGGGTGCAGGGTGGAGAGCGCCTCGATCTCGTCACCGAACATCTCGATGCGGACGGCCAGCTCCTCATAGACCGGGAAGATCTCGATGGTGTCGCCGCGGACGCGGAAGGTGCCGCGGGTGAACGCCAGGTCGTTGCGCGTGTACTGGATGTCGACGAAGCGGCGCAGGAGCTGGTCGCGGTCGATCTCCGCGCCGACCTTCAGGGGCACCATGCGGTCCACGTACTCCTGCGGGGTGCCGAGGCCGTAGATGCAGGAGACGGAGGCGACCACGATCACGTCGCGGCGGGTCAGCAGCGAGTTCGTGGCGGAGTGACGCAGGCGCTCCACCTCCTCGTTGATCGAGGAGTCCTTCTCGATGTAGGTGTCCGACTGCGGAACGTACGCCTCCGGCTGGTAGTAGTCGTAGTACGAGACGAAGTACTCGACGGCGTTGTTCGGCAGGAGTTCGCGGAACTCGTTCGCCAGCTGGGCGGCCAGTGTCTTGTTCGGCGCCATCACGAGGGTGGGGCGCTGGAGCTTCTCGATCATCCACGCGGTGGTGGCCGACTTGCCGGTGCCGGTCGCGCCGAGCAGGACGACATCCTTCTCACCTGCACGGATGCGCCGCTCAAGGTCGGCGATGGCTGCCGGCTGGTCGCCGCTGGGCTGGTACGGACTGACGACCTCGAAAGGTGCCACCGTGCGTTCGATCTTGGATACGGGCCGCATGGAATCCACCGTACGACCCCGCACTGACAACCGGGCCGGACCGGCCGTTCAGCGGCTCACCGGCGCCGGGCGCCCGCTCACCAGTTCTGCGGGGTGCGGGAGCCGGGGCGGGTGCGGGAGCGGGGCCGGGTCCTGCGGCGGGCGACGGGCACGTGGCGGTCGCCGGAGCGCGGGACGGGGTAGGACTGCCGGGCGCGGTTGCCGTTCGCGGGGTTCCTGACGTCCGCCTGGCCGCCCATCACCATGAGCGGGTCGAACATCACGATGACGCCCGCGAGGAGCAGGAAGGCGAGCGGCCCGATCATCATGGGCGCGAGGATCTCGGCGGGCGAGTCGCCGGGCGGCGCGGCGCCCGAGCCGTGCAGATGGACGCTGAGCCCCGCCATCCCCATGTAGTGCATGCCGCTCACGGCCAGGCCCATGACGAGGCTCGCACCGAGGCTCCACAGGATTCCTCTGACCTGCCCGGCCGCCCAGAGCGCGGCGGTCGCGGCGACCATGGCGATCACCACGGACGCGGCGACGGTCAGCGTGTTGTACTCCAGCGTCCCGCGAAGACGCATACCGGCCATTCCCAGGTAGTGCATCGTGGCGACCCCGAGCCCGGTGACCGTCCCGCCGGTGAAGAGGGCGGTGCCCGTCGCGCCGCGGTAGCCGACGATGAAGATGCCGATGCCGACCATGACGATGGCGACGGCGAGGCTCGCGAAGGTGAGCGGCTTGTCGTAGTGGATGGGGGCTTCCTCGACGGTGAAGCCCATCATCGCCACGAAGTGCATGGTCCAGATGCCGGAGCCGATCGCGGCCGAGCCGAGTGCGAGCCAGCCGGGCCGCCAGGAGTGCGCGAGGAGGAGCGATCTGGTGGTGCAGCGCAGTCCGAGCGCTCCCCCCAGACACGCCATGAGGTAGGCCACTACCGGTGTGACGACTCCGTAGCTGAACCCGTCGACCGTGCCCTGCATGCGCGGAAGCCCTTCCTCCCATTGTGCCCGAATGCCCGGAAAACGTCCCATGCGCCCCCTGCTGACGGCCATCTGAAAGGCCGTCGGCTGAGGCAGAGAGTAAAGCTCGCCCCGGAACCTACGAACGATTTTCCGGCAAAGAATCGCCATCTCCACGCGCGGGGTCCTCGTCGGTGATGACTCCGTTCAACCTGTGGCCATCCTGCACCTGTCTCCCGTTGGCTGTGGACTGTCACTTTGGAGCAGTCCGCGATCACACGACGCGAGGAGTACCCGTGTACGCACGTGCTGCCGCCACCACCGCTGCCCTTCTGGGAGCCGGTGCACTCGTCCTCCCCACCGCCACCGCCACCGCGCAGACCCCGGCGCCGAGCACCCGGCACGACCGCCCGCTGGTCGTCGCCCACCGCGGCGCCTCGGCCTACGCTCCGGAGAACACGTTCGCAGCCATCGACAAGGCCCGTGACATCGGGTTCCGCTGGGTGGAGAACGACGTCCAGCGCACCAAGGACGGCGAGCTGGTGATCGTGCACGACGACACCCTGAAGCGCACGACGAACGTCGAGGAGGTCTACCCCGACCGTGCCCCGTGGAAGGTCGCGGACTTCACGGCGGCGGAGATAGCGAAGCTCGACGCGGGCAGCTGGTTCAGCCCGAAGTACGCAGGTCAGCGCGTACCGACCCTGAAGCAGTACATGCGCAGGGTGTCGCACAACCACCAGAAGCTGGTCTTCGAGTTCAAGAAGCCCGAGCTGTACCCGGGCATCGAGAAGCAGGGCCTGCGGATCCTGCGCAACGAGGGCTGGCTCGACAAGCACCACGTGAAGAGCAAGCTGGTCATCCAGAGCTTCAGTGCGGACAGTGTGAAGACGGTGCACAAGCTGCGCCCCGACGTGAAGACCGGCTTCCTCGGCACCCCCTCGGTCGCCGACCTGCCCGAGTACGCGCGGTTCGCCGACCAGATCAACTCGACGCACACGTCCATCTCGGCCGCCTACGTCTCCGCGATCCACGCCCTGAAGGGCCCGCACGGCAAGCCGCTGGAGATCTTCACGTGGACCGTCAACGACGCCCCGAGCGCCAAGCGGGCGGCGGGCTTCGGCGTGAACGGGATCATCACGAACACGCCTGACGTCGTGCGCAAGGCGCTGCGCGAGGACTGACGGACCCGCGTTGTCAGTGGGCGGTCGTACGGTGGTCGACATGAACGCCATGGCGCAGGACCAGCGTGCGGCCGTGTGGGCCGTCGTCGACAGCGACATCGGTCCACTGCTGCTCGTCGCGACCGGCGAAGGCCTGGTCACCGTGGGCTTCCATGCCACGGAGGCGGTGCGCGACAAGACCCTGGACCGGCTCGGCGCCCGCCTCGGCGCCGAGCCGGTCCACGCACCGGACTCACCCCTGCTCGCCAAGGCGATACGCCAGCTCCGGGAGTACTTCGCGGGCGAGCGGCACGACTTCGAGCTGGCGCTCGACTGGTCCCTGATCACCGGCTTCAACCGCCGGGTGCTGCGCGAGCTCGCCTCCGGCGTGCCGTACGGCGCGGTGGTGGGCTATGGAGACCTCGCCCGGCGCGTCGGCCAACCCGGTGCGGCCCAGGCCGTGGGCCTGGCGATGGGCTCCAACCCCCTGCCGGTCGTGGTGCCGTGCCACCGCGTGGTGGAGAGCGACGGCGGAATCGGCGGCTTCGGGGGCGGCCTGGAGACCAAGCGGCAACTGCTCGCCCTCGAAGGGGTGCTCCCCCAGCCACTGTTCTGACAGAAGCCTGTCCGACTGTTCGCTGTTTCGGACGTACGAACGTCCTGACACACTGCGTCAGTGACTTCGACCGTCGACGCCCCTGACATACCCGGCCCGGAAGCCCTGCCCGCGCTGCGTCGCCGCACGAACGCGGTACTGATCGCCAGTCAGATCCTGGGCGGCCTCGGGGTGCCGATCGGCATCGCGCTGGCTCCGATGCTGGCCACCGACGTGAGCGGGACGGAGGCGCTGTCCGGCCTCGCGCCGACGGCCTCCGTGGCAGGCACGGCCCTCCTTTCGCTGCCGCTGGCCGCGCTGATGAACTCGCGCGGACGGCGTGCCGGGCTCGTCATGGCGTACGTGATCGGCGCGCTGGGCGCGGGGATCGTCGTGCTCGCCTCGGTCGTCGAGAGCTTCGCCCTGCTGCTGCTCGGCATGGCGGCCTTCGGCGCGGGCTCGCTGGCGACCCTGCAGGCCCGGTTCGCCGCGGCCGACCTCGCGGAGCCCGACCGCCGCGGGCGTGCCATCTCCCACGTCATCTGGGCCACGACCATCGGCTCCGTGCTGGGGCCGAACATCTCCGCGCCCACGAGCCGGATCTTCACCGACACCGCCATCCCCAAGGAGGCCGGTCCCTTCCTCTTCGCCGCCGGGATCTTCGCGGTGGCCGCCCTGGTGGTGGAGGTGCTGCTGCGGCCCGATCCGCTGCTCACGGCCCGCGCCCTGGCACCGCAGGAGAGCGGGACCGCACAGAGCCGCTCACTGAAGGCAGGCATCGCGGCGGTGGTCGCATCGCCGATGGCACGCCTCGCCCTGGTGACGGTGGCCGCCTCGCACACCGTGATGGTCTCGATCATGGTGATGACCCCGGTCGACCTGGGGCATCACGGCGCGGACCTGCAGCTGGTCGGGCTGGTCATCAGTGGCCACATCGCGGGCATGTACGCGTTCTCGCCGGTGATGGGCTGGCTCGCGGACCGGTTCGGCAGGCTCTCGGTGATCGGGCTCGCGGTGGGGCTGCTGTGCTGCGCCGCGCTGCTTGCGGGCACCGCGGGGCCCAGCCACGGCCAGACCGCCGCGGGGCTCTTCCTGCTGGGCCTCGGCTGGTCCGCGGGCCTGGTCTCCGGTTCGGCGCTGCTCACCGACTCGGTGCCGCAGCCCGCCCGGGCGGCCGTGCAGGGCCTTTCGGACCTGACGATGAACGCGGCGGCGGGCATCGGCGGCGCCGCCGCGGGGCTGATCGTCGCCCGGGCGAGTTACGGCTGGCTCAACCTGGTCGGCGTCTGCGTGCTGCTGCCGATGGCCGCGCTCGCCGTCCGCAGGGCGCTCAAGAAGGCGTGAGAGAAGGTGTGCGGCGCGGTCACGGGAGCGTGATGTGGTACGCCTTGCGGAGCGTCTCGTGCACGGTCCAGGTGGTGCGGTCGCCCTCGCGCAGCACGGCGGCGTCGCCCGGTCCGATCTCCAGGGTGTCGCCGCCCGCGACCTCGACGGTGGCGCGGCCGCTGACGACCACGAAGAGCTCATTGGCCTCGGTGTCGGTGACCACGCCCGGCGTGATCTGCCAGATGCCGCGCAGCTGCTTGCCGTCGGCGGACTCCCACAGCACCTTGCCGGTCACCACCGGGTCTCCGGAGACGATCTGTGCCGGGTCGAGCGGCTCGACCTCCAGCTCAACATCCGGAATGTGCACGGCAAAAGACGAAACAGTCTGATCATTCGTGGTCATGGCCGGTCACCCTAGCCCGGGGCCGGGCGGCCCCCCGGCGGCGGGGGTTTGACGGAACGCGCCGCCCGCCAGGGATGAGGGGAGACCCGACAGGCAGGAGGCAGGCCCGTGCTGGTGGTGTCCGAAGAGGTGCGGTCGGCGGTCGCGGAGCAACGACCCGTGGTGGCCCTGGAGTCCACGATCATCGCGCACGGCCTGCCACGGCCGCGCAACCTCCAGGTGGCCGAGGAGCTCGAAGCGGTCGTACGGGACGAAGGCGCCGTCCCTGCGACGATCGCCGTACTGGACGGCCTCCCGCGGGTCGGCCTGACCAAGGACCAGCTGCAGCGCGTCGCGCACGACGACGGCATCCGCAAGCTCGGCCACCGCGACCTGCCCCTCGCCGTCGCGACGGCCGCGAGCGGCGCCACGACGGTGTCGGCCACGGCGCTGCTCGCCGCCCGCGCGGGCGTGCGGGTGTTCGCCACGGGCGGGCTCGGCGGGGTGCACCGGCAGTGGACGCAGGCGCAGGACGAGTCGGCCGACCTGGGACTGCTCGCCCGCACCAGGATCGCGGTGGTGTGCGCGGGCGTGAAGTCGATCCTGGACGTCGGCGCGACCCTGGAGCGGCTGGAGACGCTTGGCGTCGCCGTGGCGGGGTACGGGACCGACCGCTTCCCCGGCTTCTACCTCGCCGACTCCGGGCATCCGGTGGACTGGACGCTGCACACGCCCGACGAGGTCGCCGAGGTGATACGGGCCCAGGACGCACTCGGCGGCCCGGACGCGGCGCTGATCGTGGCCAATCCGGTGCCGCGTGCCGAGCAGCTCGATCCGGCACTCCACGCGCGCGTGCTCGCCGAAGCGCTGGCGGCCTGCGAGGAACGGGGCATCACGGGGCAGGCGATCACGCCGTTCCTCCTGGGGGAGCTGGTGCGGCGCACCGGGGGCGCGTCGCTGGAGGCCAATCTCGCGGCGGTCCGCGGCAATGTGCGGCTCGCGGGGCGGATCGCGACGGCCTGGGCCGGGCGTTGAACGTACGGGCGGCCGACGGACCGGCCGCCGAAGAGCCCGGCACGGGCCTGCCGCCGCGTACGGCCCCCACCGCCCTGCTGGTCGTCGGGGACGTCGTCACCGACATCGTGGCCCGGCACCGGACCGCGCTCTCGCCGGGCACCGACACGGCGGCGGCCATCCGCACCGTGCCGGGCGGCGCGGGCGCCAACGTGGCCTGCTGGGCCGCGCATCGGGGCAGCCCCGACGTACGGCTCATCGGGCGGGTCGGCGCCGACTCCGCGGCGTGGCACGAGGCGGCCCTCACGCGCGCGGGGGTGCGGCCCCGGCTCGTCGTCGATGCCGGGGCGCCGACGGGGACGGTGATCTGTCTGGTGGACGGGGGCGCCGCGGCGGAGCGCACGTTCCTCACGGACAGCGGTGCCTCGCTGCGGCTCTCCCCCGCCGACTGGTCGCCCAGGGACCTCGACGGCGTGGCCCTGCTGCACCTCTCCGGCTATCTGTTCTTCGCCGAGCCGAGCCGGGCGGCCGCCCGCGCGGCGCTGGCGGCGGCCGCCGCGCGCGGGGTGCCGGTGAGCGTGGATCCCGCGTCGGCGGGGTTCCTCGCGGAGTCGGGGGCGGAGCGGTTCCTGTCGGCGGTGGACGGGGTGGCCGTGCTGCTGCCGAGCCGGGACGAGGCGGAGCTGCTCACCGGGCTGCCCGACCCGGCGGACGCGGCGTCGAAGCTGAGCCACCGCTTCCCTGCCGTGGTGGTCAAGCTGGGCGCGGAGGGCGCGCTGGTGGCCCAGGACGGCCAGGTGCTCGGCCGGGTCCCGGCGCCCCCCGCGCGAGCAAGCGACTCGACGGGGGCGGGCGACGCGTTCACCGGCGCGTTCCTCGCCGCGCGGCTGGCCGGGGCGGGGCTGCGCGAGGCGGCGGCGGAGGGGTGCGGCGCGGGGGCGCGGGCGGTGGAGCTCATCGGCGGCAGACCGCCGGACCCGGCACCGACGACGTGACACTCCCTGCGCATGTGACACCCCCGGCGCAGGGGGACCGCGCCCCCGCACGCCCCCCCGTCAGCCGCTACGCCTTCCTCCCCCACGCCGAGATCAGCGGCGCCGTCGCCAGGTCCAGGGTGCCCGCCGCGGCGTTCGCCAGGTGGTGGTCGATGTCCTCGGGCGTGGCCAGGCCCGAGGCGGTCAGCTCCGGGCGCAGCTGTTGGAGCGTCGCCGTCTCCAGGGCCGCACTGGCCGGGGAGGAGAGCGGGAAGTACACGTCGGACGCCACCTGGCGCAGGCCAGCGTCGCGCAGCAGCCGGGGCAGCCTGCGCCCGTACGCGAGGTCGGCGCCCCGCTCGGTGAGCAGCGCGCGCACCCCGTGGCGCAGCCGGTTCGCCGCCTCCTGGGCGGGGCCGTGCTCGTCGGGGCAGGCCAGTGGCTGGAGCGCGGGGTCGGGCTCCTCGACGAGCAGCCTGCCGCCGGGCCGCAGCGCCCTGAGCATCGACGCCAGGGCCCGCTCCCGGTCGGACACGTCGGCCAGGACGAGCCGCGCGTGCACGAGGTCGAAGCCCCCGACCGGCGGCGGGTCGGCCGCGATGTCGTGGACCCGCACTTCGAGGGGCGAGCGCGCGGCGCGGGTCTGCCACGACGTGTCGATGTCGGTCGCCAGGACCCGTCCGGTGGGGCCGACCCGCTTGGCGAGCCACGAGATCACGGAGGTGCCGCCCGCCCCGACCTCCCAGCAGCGCCAGCCGGGACCGATGCCGAGGCGTTCGACATGCCCGAAGGTCGTGGGGTCGAAGAGGGCGGCGAAGGCGTCGGCGCACGACAGCGCCCCGGGCTGCCGGGCGTCGGAGAGCTGACGGTGGTCGGAGAGCTGACGGGGTCCTGGGTACTGCCGGGGGTCGAGGAGATGACCGTCGATTCGCGTCATGCGGCGATCATCCCAGTTGTCCCGCTTGCTCCCGGGAGGCAGAACCGGGCAATCCGGAACGGAGTTCTCCGTTCCCCCAGGCCTTGGCGAGCTGCCGGAACGTACTGGCAGACTGGCACGCCAAATCGTCGGTGCGAGGAGCCCACATGTCGATGGCAGGCAATCTGCGCAAGGTCGGAAGCCTGCGCAAGGTCGGCGGCCTGCGCGGGGTCGGCGGCCTCCGGAAGGTCGCGCGGCTGGCCCGCCGCGGCGCCCGTGTCGACCTGAGCCACCCGTCCCGCTCCCCGCTGGGCTCGTCGGTGGTGAACTGCGTGACGTATCGCGAAGGCGTGCGCCAGCCGCCGGACCGCGATCTGGTCGAGTCGGTGGAGCGCATCCGCAAGACCGGTGACGGCTTCGTCTGGCTGGGGCTGCACGAGCCGACGGAGGCGGAGTTCGCCGACATCGCCGAGCTCTTCGGCCTGCACCCCCTCGCCGTGGAGGACGCGGTGCACGCGCACCAGCGCCCGAAGGTCGAGCGGTACGACCAGACGCTGTTCGCCGTCTTCAAGACCGTCTGCTACGTCGAACACACCGAACTGACCGCGACCAGCGAGGTGGTGGACACCGGCGAGATCATGGTCTTCGTCGGCCGGGACTTCGTCATCACCGTCCGGCACGGCAGGCACGGCTCGCTCGGCCCGATGCGCGAGGAGCTCGAAGCGGCGCCCGACCAGCTCGCCCAGGGACCGGCCGCGGTCTTGCACGCCCTCGCGGACCACGTGGTGGACGACTATCTCGCGGCGACCGACGCCGTGCAGTCGGACATCGACCAGGTCGAGACGGACGTGTTCGCCCCGGACGGCGCGCGGGCCGACCCCGGCCGGATCTACCAGCTCAAGCGCGAACTGCTGGAACTGAAGCGGGCGGTGGTGCCGCTCGGCCGTCCGCTCCAGGTGCTCGCCACCCAGCCGATGCGCGTCATCGCCCCGGAGATACAGGCGTATTTCCGGGACGTCGACGACCACTTGAAGCGTGCCACCGAACAGATCGCCGCCTTCGACGAGTTGCTGAACTCGATCCTCCAGGCGCACCTGGCGCAGGTGACGGTCGCGCAGAACGAGGACATGCGGAAGATCACCGCTTGGGCCGCGGTCATCGCGGTGCCGACGATGGTCTGCGGGATGTACGGCATGAACTTCGACCACATGCCCGAACTGCACTGGCGGTTCGGCTATCCGCTCGTCATGTCGTTGATCGCGGCGGCCTGTGTGACGCTGTACCGCGGCTTCCGGCGGAGCGGCTGGCTCTGAGGAGCAGGGTCAGCTCCTGGCGTACACGCTCTCGACCCAGCCCACGAGCTGGTCGTCGTCGAGGTGGGTGGCCAGGTCGGCCTCGCTGATCATGCCGACGAGCCGCTTGTTCTCGATCACCGGCAGCCGACGGATCTGGTGGCCCTGCATCTCCCGCAGGACCTCGTCGACGTCGGCGCCCGAGTCGATCCAGCGCGGCGTGCCCTTGGCCATGTCGCCCGCGGTGATCCGGGACGGGTCGTGCCCCATGGCCACACAGCCGACGACGATGTCGCGGTCGGTGAGGATGCCGCAGAGCCGTTCGTTCTCGTCGCTGATGGGCAGCGCGCCCACGTCGAGTTCGCGCATCAGCTGGGCGGCGCGGTCCAGGGTCTCGTGCTTGGGGATCCACTGGGCACCCCGGTGCATGATGTCTCCGGCGGTGGTCATCACTACCTCCCGTTGCCGGGCAGTGTCCGGCGCGGCGCGGAGGCGCGGCTGGTCCCGGCGCTCCTCATTCTCGCGGCGGGCCCGTCGGCACGCATCCGGAGCCTGCCGAAGCCCGGTCACCCGCTCCACGCCGGATGCCGCGGGTCGTCCGCCCGCACCACCACGTCGGCCGCGGCGGCGGGGTCGGCCTCCGTCTCGTACCGTTCGAAAGCGGGCAGCGTCCATCGCTCGCCCTCCGGCGTGCGCCGCGCAAGGGCGCCCGGCGAGAGCCGCACGTGCAGGGTCAGGTCGAACGGGAACCAGTGGCCGAGGAGCAGCGGCCCGTGCAGCAACAGCAGCCCGCCGGGCGGCAGTTGCACATACGGACTGCGGGTCGCGCGGTCGGCCGCCGGGTCCCACAGATCGGGCAGGACCCGCCCCGTGCCGCCGGGGTCGAGCGGCCCGAAGACCTCCCGCCACAGCGCGCCGGTGTCGAACCACCCGCTGTAGTACGCCTCCACGTCCTCGTGGCCGTACTCGAACCGCAGCGACGCGGGCCGCAGGAAACCCTCCGTGCCGACCACGAGGGCGCTCCGTCCCCGCAGCCGCAGCGCGTCGGCCACCCGGCGCGCCAGCTCGCCGGTGTCCCCGGCCGGTGCTCCGTCCACGGCGATGCGCGGCCAGGCGCCCCCGTCGGCCGTCTTCAGGTCGAGCAGGCGGTCGGCGAGGGTGTCGGCCAGTCGTTCCCAGGTGATCGGTTCGAGTCGCACGGGCCCATGATGCCGGGCGCCGCCACGACTGCGGGAAAGCGGTGCGGCTTCCGGGCAGCGGTGCGGTTTCGCCGGGCAGCGGTGCGGTTTCGCCGGGCGGCGGTGCGGCTTCGCCCGGAGCGGTCGCGGGGATGAGAGGGGCATGGCGAGCTCCCCCGTATCCCCCGTATCCCCCGCCGCCCCTGCCGCCCGCGCCGGACCCCTGGTCTTCCAGCCGTTGAAGCGGCGGCGCTGCGCGGAGTGCCACGCCGGACCGCTTCCGCTGGTCGCCCTGGAGGCCGGTGAGCCACGCTGCCTGGACTGCGCCGACCTGGGACACCTCGTGTACCTGCCGCGCGGCGACACGGCGCTCACCCGCCGGGCCCGCGAGGGCAGCGGGCTCTAGGCGGTCGTCGTCCGCTTCCACCGGCGCCGCGCCCGGTACGAGCGGCAGGGCGTCCTCGTCGAGGAGGCCGCGCTCGCCCGCGCCGAGGAGCGCTGCCTGGCGGACGCGGAGGCAAGGGCGCGGCGCCGGTCCCGCGACGCGGCGCGCCGGGCCGCGGAGGACGTCCGGTTCACGGAGGCGTTCGCCGCGGAGATCCACCGGCTCTTCCCCGGCTGCCCCCTGGACCACGCCCGCGCCATCGCCGCGCACGCCTCGGTGCGGGGCAGCGGCCGGGTGGGACGCAGCGCGGCGGGCCGGGCCCTGTCCGAGGGGGCGGTGACGGCCGCGGTCGCGGCGGCGGTGCGCCACACGGCCACGCCGTACGACCGGCTGCTGATGAGCGGGGTGCCTCGCGGGCAGGCGCGGCGGCGGATCGCCGCCACGGTGCAGACGACCCTGCACGGATGGCGCGCGCATAGACCGTAGGTCGCAGGGCGCAGGCCCCCACCTGCCCCCCCGCAGCCAGCCCATACGGCCGACTTATGGGCTCATACATTCCGCTTGTGCCTGCGCGGGTTGAACCATGAAACCGGAGTCTTCAAGATCGTTTCAGTGACAGCGAACGGAGACACCTGATGAGAAAAAAGCTCGCAACTGCAGCGGCTGCCACCGGCATCGCGCTTGCCGCCGTATCCCCTGCAGCATGGGCGGCGTCCTCGGCAGAGCCCTTGGCCGTCAACGAGGAGGGAGTCGCTGTTGATCCAGAGCAGCTGACCCCTCAGCAACTCGCCGCGTTCACCGCTGAGCCGGAACCCGTAGGAGGCGACCTTTCCAGAGCGGAGTACGGCCCCACTCCTGAGGAGCCGGATCAGCCGATGGCCCGCGCCGCCAGCAAAACCAAGTACCGCAAAGCCCAGTTCAAGCGCGGTAGTGCTTTGATGTGGACCAGGGACACCGTCTACTTCGGCTACAACGGAAAAAAGGTGACCTCCTCGAAGGCATGGCAGGAAAACGGTCACATTTTCCCGAACATCGCCAAGAACAAGGGAATCGTCCGCTACCAGACCAGCGCCGGCACTCATAAATGGCGCGCCAAGAATTCCATCGGAGCCGGGATTCCCACACCCTGGGGAAGCGTCAAGGCCTACTCGAAGGACTACACCCACTACTTCTCCGGAAACAAATCCGGAGGTTGGAGCTGGAAAGGATAGCGCGAGGAATTCTATGTAACAATACTGACGCGGTGGGCAACTCATTATTATCCCCAGGGCGGGTTGCCTGCCCCTCAGATGAAAGAGAATCTTCGAGTGATCAGCGTACGGAACGTGACGAAAAGTTACGGTCGGCAGATGGTACTGGAAGCTGTGTCAGCAGACTTCCACAAGGGTCGCGTGAGTCACCTTCTGGGGCCGAATGGGGCAGGGAAGACCACCCTCTTCAAATGCCTCCTGGGCCTGGAGAAATACTCAGGTACCGTGCGCTTCGGCGGTCACCCTCTCACGAAGGCCCGTGAAAGAGTATTTCCTGTTTTCGACGACTGCGCGTTCTACCCGCACCTGTCAAGTTTGGAGAACCTGCGCCTCCTTCTAGGAAGGAGGATCGACGCTGCCGAGGTCCACGCGGTCGCGGAAGGCGTACTGGCCGAGTCCGCCCTGACCAAGCCGGCCAAGGCTCTGTCGTATGGTCAGCGCAAGAAGGTCTACACCATCGGACTCCTGCTGGACCGCCCTGCGTACATCTTCCTGGACGAGCTGGCCAACGGGCTGGACTATGAGAGTCTTCGCTGGCTCCAGCGGGCCATTCAAATGCTGAAGCAGAACAGCGTGATCATCTCTTCCGGGCACCAATTCGGATTCTACGACCGCGTGGCAGACGATGTTTTTGCCATGCGCATGAATGGATTGACTCAGATTGACTTCGCTCGACCCCGGGGTGACCGCATCGAAGACGCGTATGTCGCCCTTTTTGAGAACAGTGCTGAGTAATCTTCGTTATCAGTGGGTTTCCCGCCACCTGCTTTACTCACTCATGGCGCTCTCGGTTACAGCTGCCATATTCTCTTTCGGCGCGTACGGCGGAGCGCAGAACGCCGTCGACTCCCTGCAGAGAGAATGGGACTTTCTGCGCAGTGAGGGCGGGTATACTTTTCAGCGTGCCATCGGCCAAGGGGAAGACTCCTCCGATGCCCCCCTGAGGGAAACCTGGGAAGACGCCGGACAAGCCCTTACTAACCTGCACCCCATCCAGGGGACAGTCAACCTTCTGCAGGTCACCTGCTTCGTACTGGCGCCCCTGCTCTTCTTTTCCTACGGAGCCATCGCAGCGACCCGTGACCACCACTTCAAGACACTGAAGTTCCGCACAGTGCGTGCGGGACATACACGGCTGTTCACTGCCCACCTCGGAGCTCTTCTCTGCGTTACCGTACTGCTGTCCGTCGCTGCTCTGGCAGTGACTTCGCTCACCAGCGGCGGCCTCAGCCTCGCGGCGTCCGGAAACATCCATTCCGGCATGGTGGACGCCGCACACGATATCCCCCTGTTCCATATTCTCCCCAGCCTGGGAATGCTGTTCATCACCGGCATCTTTTTTTCGGTTGCCGGGATGGGGGTAGCTCTCATACTGCAAAGACCGCTGTATGTGATACCGGCCTTCTGCGTGTTCTTCCTGCTCGTTCCAGTGCTGGGCCGCTACGACCCCCGAAATCTGCTGATGGCGGTGGCATACCCGCACCTCAGCTTCGTCGGCGGATTCAGTCCCACGGCTCCCGTACCGGTTGCCGCGCCGCTGGCACTCTCCGCACTCCTCATATACGCACTCGTCACCCTGACGGCATCCTTCGCCATCACTGCACGAAGGTCTAATTACGTCTGATCGCTGAGATGCCGACTGGTGTGCAGGACGGAGCGTCCTGTCTGCATGGGCTGAGCGAAGGCGTGTAGCTGCAAGAGGCCCGCTGGCCTACGGGCCCGGCATGGCTGTTCCCCCTGTCGAACCGATGACCTGGGGGGGGTGGTGCCACCGGGCCCGAGAGGCGCCGTTGGAGACGCTGATGCCCCCCCCGAGACGACGGCGCATGCGGCCGCGACCGTCGCGTATGGCCTTCGTCGGCCTGTGGGAATTGACTTGTGGTGACGGGGTGCCGGGTTGCAGGATCACTCGCTGCCCGCCATCCGATGTAACCGCCCCAGTCTCCACGGGAGTTGTTCATGATCGACGGACCGTACTTCGTACTCGCCGTGCTGGGGGCGCTCGCCTGCGGTCTCGCCGCAGGTGTCTTCGCCGGATTCTCGACCTTCGTGATGAAGGGCCTTGCCGCGCTGCCTCCGGCCCAGGGCATAGCCGCGATGAACCGCATCAACGTCGCCGCGGTCACCCCGGCGTTCATGGCCGTGTTCATGGGGGCCGCGGCGCTCTGCGCGGTGCTCGCCGTCGTGACGTTCGTGCTCTGGCCGGACGAGGGCACGGTCGAGCTGCTGCTCGGCAGCGCGCTGTACCTCGTCGGCTCGTTCGGAGTGACCATCGCGGCGAACGTGCCGCGCAACGACGCGCTCGCCAAGGTCGACGAGGAGAGCGCGGAGGGCGCCGCGTACTGGCGTACGTACGTCAGTGAGTGGACCGCGTGGAACCACGTCCGCACCGTCGCTTCGCTCGCCGCGACCGCGTCCTTCATCCTCGCCCTGACCTGACCCTGACCTGACCTCCGCGGCCGGTTCCCGATCCCCGGCCGCGCACCGGGCGCCGCGGCCCGACCCGTCGTATGGTGACAAAAAAGCCTGCGCGAGGGAGACGGCCATGGCCGACCCCAAGGGCTTCCTCACCACCTCCCGCCAGGAATGGCCGCGCCGTCCCGTCGCGGAGCGGGTTCAGGACTGGGAGGAGGTGTACGTGCCCGGGGCGCTGCTGCCCATCGTGGAACGGCAGGCGGACCGCTGCATGGACTGCGGGGTCCCCTTCTGCCACGAGGCGTGCCCGCTCGGCAACCTCATCCCCGACTGGAACGACCTGGTCTCCCGTGCCGACTGGCACGCGGCGGCGGAGCGGCTGCACGCCACGAACAACTTCCCGGAGTTCACGGGGCGGCTCTGTCCCGCCCCGTGCGAGGCGGGCTGCGTCCTCGCCATCAACCAGCCCGCCGTGACGATCAAGAACGTCGAAGTGGCCGTCGCCGACCGCATCTGGGCCGACGGCCTCGCCCCGCCGCGCCCCCCGGAGCGCCTCTCCGGCAGGACCGTCGCCGTCGTCGGATCGGGGCCCGCGGGTCTCGCCGCGGCGCAGCAGCTGACGCGCGCCGGGCACACCGTCGCGGTGTACGAGCGGGACGACCGGCCCGGCGGGCTGCTGCGGTACGGGATCCCGGCCTTCAAGATGGAGAAGGCCCATCTGGAGCGCAGGCTGGGGCAGTTGGCCGCCGAGGGCGTGCGGTTCCGTACGTCGACCGAGGTCGGGCGGGACGTGGACGCGGCGGAGCTGCGCCGCCGGTACGACGCGGTGGTGCTCGCCGTCGGGGCCACGGCATGGCGGGACCTGGACGTGCCGGGGCGGGAGCTGGCCGGGATCGAGCAGGCCATGGTGTATCTGCCGCTCGCCAACCGCGTGTGCGAGGGGGATCTGGCCGCGTCGCCGCTGAGCGCCGCCGACAAGCACGTCGTCATCGTGGGCGGCGGCGACACGGGGGCCGACTGCCTGGGCACGGCCATCCGCGAAGGGGCGGCGACCGTCACGCAGTTGGACATCTACGCCCGTCCCGGCACGTCCCGCGACGAGGCCACAGAGCCCTGGCCCACGTACCCGAAGGTCCACCGGCTCTCCCCGGCGCACGAAGAGGCCAGGGAGCTTCGGACCGCCCCCGCGGCCGACACCGGCACGGGCACTGACCCCGACACCGACGCACGCCTGTTCGCGGCGTCCACGCTCCGCTTCGGCGGCGACGCCTCGGGCCATGTGCGCACCCTGCACCTCACGGAGGTCGACGCGGCCCGGCGCCCCCTGCCGGGCACCGATCAAGAGCTCCCTGCCGACCTGGTCCTGCTCGCGCTCGGCTTCTCCGGCCCCGACCGCACGACGGGCGGCCTGCTCGACCAGCTCGGCGTGGACCTCGACGGGCGGGGTGCGCTCCTCGCCCGCGACGCGCACTTCGCGACGAACGTCCCCGGCGTCTTCGCGACCGGCGACGCGGCACGCGGCCAGTCGCTCGTGGTCTGGGCGATCGCGGAGGGCCGCGCTACGGCGGCCGCGGTGGACCGCTGGCTGACGGGCTCGACGGAGCTCCCGGCGCCGATCACACCGCACGACCGCCCGATGACGGCGTGAACGGGGCGGCGCCCGGCGCCGTCAGGGCTTGCGCGCCACCGCGCCGTACCCCGGAGTGGGCCCCTCCGCCGACTCCGGTGTCCACTCGCCCAGCTCAGGCTTCCACCGGTCGAGGACCGCCACTCCGGGCACCACCAGCTCGTACCCCTCGAAGAAGCGTTCCACCTCGGCCTGGGTGCGCAGCGCCAGCGTCATGCCACGCGCCTTGTAGAGCTCAGCGGCCTGCTTCGCCGTGTCCGGGGTGAAGTCGGCCGTGCCGTGCGACAGCATCAGGTGGCTGCCGGGCGGCAGCTCCCGCATCAGCCGGTCCACCAGGTCGTACGCGCCGTCCTCGTCCGCGATGAAGTGCAGCAGCGCGACCAGGCAGAGGGCGACGGGCCGTTCGAGGTCGAGGACCTTGGCGGCCTCTTCGAGGATCCGCTCCGGCTCCCGGAAGTCCGCCTGGATGTACTCGGTGACGCCCTGCGGGGTCGAGCGCAGCAGCGCGGCGGCGTGGGCGAGGACGATGGGGTCGTTGTCGCAGTAGACGACACGGGTCTCGGGGGCGATCCCCTGCGCGATCTGGTGGAGGTTCGGCTCGGTCGGTATGCCGGTGCCGATGTCCAGGAACTGCCGTACGCCCTGGGAGGCGAGCCAGCGCGTGGCACGCTGCATGAACGCCCGGTTGGCCCGCGCCGTCGTCAGGACCCGCCCGTCCATGGCGACGAGCTGCCGCCCCATCTGCTCGTCCACGGGGTAGTTGTCCTTGCCCCCGAGGAACCAGTCGTACATCCGCGCGGGGTGCGGCTTACTCGTGTCGATGTACGACGAGTCGGTCATGCGAACTCCAAGCGAGGGGATCGGGGAACGTCACGCGGTCACGACAGCAGGAAGTCCGCTTCGCCCGCCTTCGCCCCCTGGATGAACGCGTTGATCTCCCCGAACGTGTAGATGAGCGCGGGGCCGTCGGGGTCGGCGGACTGGCGCACGGCCACCCGTCCGTCGGCCAGCTTCATGGCTTCCAGGCAGTTGCCGCCGTTGCCGCCGCTCCAGGGCTTGTGCCAGCCCTCGGTGCCCAGGTCGCGGGCGGGCATGCCGTTGTAGATCCGGGATTCCCTGATCTCGCTGCGCGAGTCGTCGCGGGCCCCGGGTGAACGCGGACCGGCAGGGCGCGTTCCGGATCGGTGTCGGTCCATGTCACAGCTCCTTGCGGAGGTCCCGGAGGATCTCCTTCGTGCGTTGTGCGGTGGCGGCCTGCGCCGCCATGCGGTCCATGACCTCGAGGTGGGTGGCCACCTCGGTGCGCGCGTCGAGGTAGACGGCGCCGGTCAGGTACTCGCTGTAGACCATGTCGGGCAGCTCCGCCATGGCGAAGCGGAAGAGCACGAACGGTCCGAACGTGCCGGGATGCGGGCCCGCCGCGAAGGTCGCGACCTGCAGCGTGACATGGGGCAGTTCGGCGGCTTCGAGCAGCCGGTCGACCTGGCCCCGCATCACCTCCGCATCGCCCACGGGCCTGCGCAGCGCGGTCTCGTCCATCACGACCCACAGGCGGGGCGCGTCCTCACGGGTGAGCAGCGCCTGGCGCTCCATGCGCAGCGCCACGTACCGCTCGATGTCCGCGGGCCTGGTCTGGCCGATGGCGCCGGAGCGCATCACTCCGCGCGCGTACTCCTCGGTCTGCAGGAGTCCGGGCACGAAGTGGGGTTCGTACGACCTGATGAGGCTGGCGGCCCCTTCCAGGCTGACGTACATGCTGAACCAGCCGGGCAGGATGTCGTGGAACCGCTGCCACCAGCCGGGCTTGTTGGCCTCCTCGGCGAGCATGACGAAGGCGTCGGCCTCGTCGTCCGCGATTCCGTACGACTTCAGGAGCAGCTGGAGGTACGGGATCTTCAGCGCGACCTCGGCCGTCTCCATCCGCCGGACGGTGGCGGGGGCGACGCGCAGGATCTTCGCTGCCTCCTCGCGTTTCAGGCCCGCGCTCTCGCGCAGGTCCTGCAGGCGACGACCGAGAACGACCTGGCCGACGGTCGGCGCGGACCGCGGTTCGCTCACGTCTCCTACCTCCACCTGACTCCGCGTTGCTTCAACTCACACCGCACCGCGAGCTGTAGCGAGCAGTGTGCCATGCGCCGTCACGGAGGAACACGCCACTGTGCACTTTTCAGAGTGGGTCTTGCCAAGGTGTTCCGGGCGGGGCGATAGTGGAGAGCGTGACTCCGCCCGCGCCGTTACGAACCGAAGCCGCCGGAGGCCGTCTTGGCGATCTCGCCGAGGCCTGGCCCGAGGACGCCGAGGTCTGCGTCAGTTTCGCTCTCGCACCTCGTCCGGGCTCCGTCGCACAGGCCAGACGCCTGATGCGGACGCAGCTGGACGGGTGGGCGGTGCGCGACGACGACGCCTGCGACGCGGCGGCACTCGTTCTCTCCGAACTGGTCACCAATGCCGTGGTGCACACCGCGAGCCGGCGGATCATCTGCGAGCTCTGCGCGGATCCGGAGAAGCTGCGAATAGCCGTACGTGACGAGGGCCGCGGTTCAGGGATGCCGCGCCCGGTGCACAGGGGGGCCGATGAGGAGCACGGGAGGGGACTGCTTCTTGTCGACGCGGTGAGCAGCGCGTGGGGCGTCCACGACGCGGGGCCCGGTATCGGGCGCACGGTGTGGGCGGAGTTGCGGCGGACGGGATCGTCGGCGACGACGACGGCGTACGCGTAGAGGCATCGAAGCACAGCGGCACAGAACGGAACGATCGAGCGTGGCAGTGGCACGGGCGGGGGGCATGTGAGCGCGGGTACGGTGCGGCCGTTGGATCTGAACACCTTGGTCCGTCTGTCGCGACGGCGGCAGCGCGCCGGGAGATCGACACCGCCGCCCCTGCGACTCGATCTGCCCGAGGGCATGACCGAGCCGCTCGGCCGCGACGCGGTGGCGGTGCCCGCGGCGTTCGGACCCCGGCTGATGTCCCGGCTGCCCCGCGTGGGGTGTGTGTACGAGGACGGGGCGCGCTGGTGGTGGATCGTGCCCGCGGACTCCGACGTCGCCATGGAGTGGCCCGCTCCTGTCGCCTACTCGGCGGGGGCGGTGGTGCGGGACGCGGACTGCCGTCCTGTGCTCATCAATCGTCCTGCGGACGACGTCCCCTATACGCCGCCGATTCCGCTGTATCTGGCGCTGTGCCGGGTGACGGGGACTACGCCGGGGTGGTCCCGGGCCCTCAGCGCGTGAGCGCTCCGCCGGGTTGGGAGGTGTCGGGCTCAGGCTCGGGGGCCTTGGGGTAGCTGCCCGGCTGCGGGTGGGTGGGGGCTTGTCGCGCAGTTCCCCGCGCCCTGAACCCTCCCCCGGGCGTTCCCTACGCTGCCGCTGCCAGTTCCCCGCGCACGATCACCAGGAAGGCGTCCGAGGCGAGGTCCATGACGACCTCGGCGGGCTGGCCCTCCTGGCGCCGGTCCCGCGCGAACTCCTCCGCGGGCCACGATCCGCGCGGTCCGCCCGCGGGAAAACGTTCCAATACCACTCGCTCGTTCATCATGATCCCTGTCCCCCGTTGTCGTTCCGTTGCGTGCGCTGTCCGAAGACTCTGTATCGATGAGAACGCGCGGGACGGGCCCGTGGATGCGCAACGTGACGGAATCGAGACGGAGTTGGGGCATTTCCCAGGGTTCTCCCCTGGGCTTTCCGGCGCCCGGCTCCGTCCGCTCAGTGCTCGTACTCGTCGTGGTACCTGACCCGCGCGCTGCCCGCGGGAGCCCCGTACACCGACGCACGCCCCGCGGGCAGCTCCCACTCCTCCTGTCGGCCGAGCGCGGTGAGGTCGAGGAGGCTCGTGGTGGAGCCGATGCCGTCCAGGCCGCGGGCGAACGTCGCGTACGTGTGGAAGATCCGGTCGCCGTACCGCAGGAAGCAGTTGATCGCGGGCACGTCGTGGGGCTCCTCGGGCGAGGACGCCAGGAAGTCGTAGTTGAAGTCGCCGCCGTTCGTCGAGTACCAGGGCACGGTCCAGCCCATCCGGGCCTTGAACGTCAGCAGCTTGGTGAAGGGCGCGCGCGACACGGCGACGAAGTTCGTGGACCGGGCCCGCAGGTGCGCGAGGTGCCCGATCTGGTCGAGGAACCCGGAGCAACTGCGGCAGCCCGCATCCCATTCGGGGGCGAACATGAAGTGGTAGACGATCAGCTGGTCCCTGCCGTCGAAGAGGTCGAGCAGGGTCGCCTTCCCGTCGGAGCCGTCGAAGTAGTACTCCTTGTCGACCTCGACCATCGGCAGCCCGCGCCGCTCGGCGTTGAGCGCGTCGCGGGCGCGGGTGGCCGCCTTCTCCTTGGCCAGCAGCTCCTCGCGCGCGAGGAGCCACTCCTCGCGCGTGACGATCTCCGGAAGTCCCATGGTGTGTCTCCTCCACCCGTCGGGCGCATACGTCTGCGAAGGGTGGACCGGCGGGCTTCCCGGAACTCATCGCTCGCGGGCGAAGAAGTTCGGAGAACTTTCAGAGGATCACCGGGAGTGCGAGCAGACCCCGGGAACGGATCGACGGGCGCCACCGGATCTCGTCCCTGGGGACGGCGAGCGCGAGGCGCGGGAAGCGTTCGATCAGGGCGCCGACCGCGATCTCGGTCTCAAGACGGGCGAGGGGCGCGCCGAGGCAGTGGTGGATGCCGTGGCCGAGGGCGACGTGTCCGGCGGTGGCGCGGTCGAGGTCGAGGCGGTCGGGGTCGGGGAAGCGCCCGGGGTCGCGGTTGGCGGAGCCGATCGAGAGCAGCACGGTCTCGCCCGCGGGCACGGTGACGCCCGCGATCGTGACGTCCCGCAGGGGAAAGCGGCGGATGGCGAGCGGCGCGGGCCCGTCGTAGCGCTGGAACTCCTCGACGGCCGCGGGGAGTCGGGCGGGGTCGGCCCGCAGCGCGGCGAGCTGGTCCGGGTGGTCGAGGAGGGCGAGCACGGCGTTGCCGATGAGGTGGACGGTGTTCTCGTACCCGGCGAAGAGGATGAGGAAGGCGAGCGACATCAGCTCGTCCTCGCTCAGCCGGTCCCCCGCGTCCCGCACCGCGATGAGGTCGGAGAGCAGGTCGTCGGCGGGGCTCCGCCGCTTGTCCGCGATGAGCCCGGTGAAGAAGCCGAGCATGGCGACGACGCCCTGTTTCGCCTTCTCTGGGTGTGCGGGGTCGGGCGCGAGGAGGGCGTCGGTCCACTCCCGGAAGTCGCGGCGGCTCCCGTCCGGCACCCCGAGGAGGTCGCAGATGACGGTGATGGGCAGCGGTGCGGCGTAGGCGGCGACGAGGTCGACGCGGTCGGCGCCGTCAAGGGGTGCGACGGCGTCGAGGAGGGTGTCGGCGGTGCGCCGGACGGGTGCGCGCAGTTGCTCGACGCGGCGCCGGGTGAAGGCGCGGCCGACCAGGCCCCGGATGCGGGTGTGGTCCGGCGGGTCCATGTTGAGGAGGTTGGCGTCGAGGGCGGGCGGCAGCGCGAGGCCGCGGTAACCGCCGGGCAGGGCGTGGCTCTTGTCGAGCGAGAGCAGCGGGTTCGCGAGGGCCTCGCGGACGTCGTCGTACCGGGTGACGAGCCAGGCGGGGCTTCCGTCGGCGCCCGCGATCCGGTGCACGGGGGCGGTGTCGCGCAGCCGTGCGCAGACCGTGTACGGGTCGTCGACGAGCCCCTCGGCCGGGTCCTGACGTGCGGGCTCGTCCTGATTCCCCGGGGCCTGGTGTGTCCTGGTCGTCGCCATGCCTCCCACCCTAGGCAGCCGCCCCGGTGGTCCCGGTGGCCGCCCCCGCCGCCGCTATCCCTCGTACTCCTGGATCCGCTTCCCGTGGCTCCGGTCGACGAGTTCGGGCAGGAGTCCGCTCAACTCGCCCACGATGGAGGGCACATCGAGGGCCAGCAGCTCGCGGTCGCGCATCAGGACCCGCCCGGCCACGATCGTGGTGCGTACGTCGCCGGAGCGCGCGCTGTGCACGAGCGTGGCCGCGAGGTCGTGCACCGGCTGGGTGTGCGGTCCTGTGATGTCGACGAGGACGATGTCGGCCCGCCGCCCCTCGGCGAGGCTCCCGATCTCGTCCCCGAGCCCGACGGCCCGCGCGCTCTGGAGGGTGGCGTGGTCCAGGGCCTGGCGGGCGGTGAGCCAGGCGGGGTCACGTTCGACGGACTTCTGTACGAGTGCGGTGAGGGACATGGACTCCCACACGTCGAGGGTGTTGTTGGACGCGGCGCCGTCGGTGGCCAGGCCGACCGGGACGCCCGCCTCCCGCAGGGCCCGCACGGGAGTCGTGTCCCAGCCGAACTTCAGATAGCCGCGGGGCGCGGAGGCGACGGCGACGCGTCCGCCGGAGCGCTCCGCTGCCCGGCGCAGGACCGGCAGGTCGCGGGCGGGGTCGAGGCCGGTGACGTGGGCGAGGAGCACGTCGGTGTCGAGGAGTCCGGCGCGCTCCAGGGTCTCGATGGGGGTGCGGCCGTGGCGGGCCAGGCTGTTGGCGGTCTGCTCGTGGTTCTCGGCGGCGTGGATGTGGACCAGCAGGCCGTGCTCCCCGGCGAGTTCCGCGGTCGCGGCGAGGTCGGCATCGTCGACGGTGTAGGGGGCGTGCGGGGCGAGGCAGGTGGTGATGCGGCCGTCGGCGGCACCCCGCTGCCGGAGCGCGAAGTCGAGGGAGGCGGCGCGCCCTTCGGGCCCCTGCGTGCTGAAGTAGGCCTGGCCGAGGACGGCGCGCAGGCCGCTCTCCGCGGTGGCGGCGGCCACCTCGTCCATGGCGAAGTAGTGGTCGGCGAAGGTGGTGACTCCGCCGCGGATCATCTCGGCGCAGGCGAGCCGCGCGCCGAGCCCGACGACGCGGTCGGTCAGATTGGACTCGACGGGCCAGATCCAGTCGTTGAACCACGCGTGGGCGGGCAGGTCCTCGGCGAGGCCGCGCAGGGCCACCATCGGCGTGTGCGTGTGGCAGTTGACGAATCCGGGGAGGGCGACGGTGCCCCGGCCGTCGATGTGGACGGCGCCCGGCGGCGCCTCCGGGCCGCCCGCCGTGACGGAGGCGATGGTTCCGTCCCGCACGACGATCGTGGCGTCCTCGACGAAGACGATCTCCCCCTGCGGATCGTGGGTCAGCGCGGTGCAGCCGGTGACGACGAGGTCGGCGGGGCCGGTAGGGCCGATGGGGCCGTGCGTGCCGGGTCCGGCGGGGCCTTGCGGCGGAGGCGGCGTCATCTCTTCACGGTAGTGCGAGTGCGCATCCGGCGGCCCTGTCGCGGGGACGGTTTCGCGGGCACGCTGGCCCCACCCGCCGATCGGCCGAGGGGACACGGACCAGGGAGTCGGACGAGGGAGTCGGCGATGATCATCGGCACGTGGAACCTGGAGAACCTCTACCGCCCCGGCGGGCCGTTCGGCCCCAAGGACAAGGCGGCGTACGAGGCGAAGCTGGCCTCGCTCGCGGCGACGGTCACCGCGCTGCGGCCGAGCGTCCTCGGGGTGCAGGAGGTCGGCGACCCGGCGGCGCTCGACGACCTGGCGGGCATGCTGGAGGGCACCTGGCACGTCACGCTCTCGCAGCACGCGGACGACCGGGGCATCCGGGTGGGCTTCCTGACCAGCCTGCCCGTCTTCGTCGTCGCCGACGAGGTCGGCCTCCCCGACCCGGTGCGGCCGGTGCAGACCGACGACTCGGGGCGGACGACGGCGCGGGCCGGGCGGGGGATCCTCGCGGTGACGGTGTCGACCCGGGCGTTCTTCTTCGACGCGGTCGTCTGCCACCTCAAGTCGAAGCTGCTCACCTACCCCGGCGGCCGCTTCTTCCCGCGCGACGAGGGCGAGCGCGCACGGTACGGCGCCTACGCCCTGTACCGCCGCGCGGCCGAGGCGACGGCGGTGCGCGCACTCGCCGACCAGCGGCTGCGGAACGACGGCCAGGAGCACCGGGTCGCCGTGCTCGGGGACCTCAACGACGAGGTCGGGGCCGCGACGACGCAGATCCTGCTCGGCCCGCCCGGCTCCGAGATCGGCACGCCGGGCTTCGACCGCCCGGACAAGGGCGACGCGACGCGGCTGTGGAACGTGGCGCCGCTGATCCCGGCCGACCAGCGCTTCTCCCGCATCCACGCGGGCCGCCGCGAACTCATCGACCACGTCCTGGTGAGCCGTGGCCTGATGGACCAGGTCCGCGGGGCGGGCACGGGCGCGCCGGGCGCCGCGGCGAACGCGCTGCCTTCGGTGGAGGAGGGGGACCCGGCGGTACGGAGGGATGCGCCGGGGTCGGACCATGCGCCGGTGTGGATACAGATCCAGCCGTAGCGGGGAGCCGAGGGGCGTATCGGCGGTGTACGTGACGCCGGGGGCGTAGGTGGTGCCGGGGTGTACGTGGTGCCGGGGCGTGCGTGGTGCCGGGGCGTACGTGGTGCCGGGGCGTACGTGGTGCCGGGGTGTGCGTGGTGCCGGTGGCGAGTGGGCGGCGCACGTGGGTTCGGCGGGGCGTGAGCCCTAAGGTTGCTCCCGTCACCTCACCAGCCGTCCCTCGTCAGCCGCCAGGAGCCCCACCGTGTTCGACTCCGCGCCGGAGCAGCCGTACCCGTACCCCGAGAGCCACAGCCCGGACGCGGCGGCGCCCGCCCCGCACGCGCTGCTCGCGCCCGTGCTCGGTCTGCTGGGCCGGTGGCACGGCCGGGGCCGGGGCGAATACCCCACGCTGCCCGAGGAGTTCACGTACGCGCAGGAGGTGACGTTCAGCCACGACGGCCGCCCCTTCCTGCGATACGAGGCCCGGGCCTGGCTGCTCGACGCCGACGACGCCCCGCTGCGTCCCGCGGCGCGGGAGAGCGGCTGGTGGCGGCTGCAGCCCGACGGCCGGGTGGAGGCACTGGTCACCCAGCCCACCGGCATCGCGGAGATCGCGGTCGGCCACGCGGCCGGGGGCACGGTCGACCTCGCCACCCACGACGTGGCGCTCACCCCCACCGCCAAGGACGTCACCGCGACCCGCCGCCGCTACACGCTGACCGACGACGGCACGCTCACGTTCACCCACGATCTCGCGGCGGTGGGCCAGCCGTTGCAGCACCACCTCGCGGCACACCTGCGCCGCACGCAGTGAGCACCGGGACACACGAACGCGCGGAGGAGGCCGGGGCAGCGGAGGCCGGGGCAGCGGAGTCGCACGGCTGGCCCGACCTCCCCGGCGACACGGCCCTGACCATCCGCATCCCCGAGGCGAACTCCCTGGTCCGGGCCGGTTTCCCGGCCCACGTGACGGTGCTCTACCCGTTCCTCAACGAGTCCCGCTTCACGCCGTCCACCCACACCGACCTGACGAACCTCTTCGCCGCCCGGCCCGCCTTCACCCTCACGTTCAGCGAGTTCCGCCGCTACCCGGGCGTCCTGTACCTCGCGCCGACGCCCGAGACCCCGGTACGCGCCCTCACCGAGTCCCTCACGGCCCACTGGCCACAGGCGCTCCCGTACCGCGGCATCTTCACCCCGCCCCTGGCACCCCACCTCACCCTGGCGAACGACGAGGGCCCCGACACCTGCGAAGCCGCCTACGACGCGCTGGAGTCGAGGCTCGCCCCGGCCCTCCCGCTGACCAGCCACGTGAGCAGCGTCCAGCTGATCGTGACGGACGGCCCGGGGAAGGGGTGGCGGGACCTCACGACGTACCGACTGGGTACGGGCGTGTCACGCCCGCGTGAAACCGGCGTGGGGCCAATCAGGCCATAACGCGGGAATAAGGGACATCGGGTGCACCCGGGTCCGCTACGGTTTGCCGCCGTCACGGATCTACGGCTCCCGTGTCCCGTGTGCGCGGGAGCCGGTGCCCCTGAACCCCCTCCCCGGAAAGGGAACCCCCATGGCCTTCGCCTTCCCCCGCATCTCCGGCACCCGTCTCGCCGTGGCCGCAGCGGCCACCACCGTGCTGGCCGTCGGCGCTCCGGCCGCCTACGCCTCGCTGGACGACGGGGCGAAGCCCGCGCCCGCCTCTTCGGCCGCCGCGTCGACCGTCGCCCGAGGCAAGCCCTTCACCGAGACGCGGCTCTTCTTCGGCACGGAACGGCCCGACGGCGGGCCCGCCGTGACCGACAAGCAGTTCATGGCCTTCATCGACAAGGAGGTCACGCCGGGCTTCCCCGACGGGCTGACCATCCAGGACGGGCGCGGGCAGTGGCGTGACTCCAACGGCAAGATCGAGCGCGAGCGTTCGTACGAACTGATCCTGCTGTACCCGACGACCGAGGCGCGCAAGCGGGACGTCCAGATCGAGGAGATCCGCAGCGACTACGAGAAGGAGTTCGCGCAGGACTCGGTGGCGCGGCTGGACGAGCGGACCCGGGTGGACTTCTGACCGGACCGGACGGACGGGCCGCACCCGGACGGGCCGCACCCGGCGACCGAAATTCGCTGGCGGCCCGTCATCCGCGGCGGCACGCTGATCTCCCATGAACCACCGGATCCGCGCCCTGCACACCGAAACGACCATCACCGTCTACCAGGCGTACGCCCCGGAGCTCGGCGTCCCCGCGGCGCGCACCGGACGCTTTCCCGCCGCCTGGAAGCGGGACCGCATGACCTGGATCAAGCCGTCCTTCCTCTGGATGATGTACCGCTGCGGCTGGGCCACCAAGGAGGGCCAGCAAACGGTCCTAGCGGTCGAGATCACACGCGAAGGCTTCGACTGGGCGCTGCGCCACGCCTGCCTCTCGCACTACGTCCGCGGTCTCCACCCGGACCGGGCCGCCTGGAAGCGCGACCTGCACCGCTCCCCCGCCCGCGTCCAGTGGGACCCGGAACGCGACCTCCACCTGACCGCCCTCCCCCACCGCTCCCTCCAACTGGGCCTGTCCGGCGAGGCGTCCCGCCGCTTCGCGGACGAGTGGACGGTCTCGATCACGGACGTCACCGACCGCGCGCGGGAGATCCACGGCCTGGTCAGGGAAGCACAGGAAGGGCGGGAGGGGAGCAGCGACGGGCTTGCAGCGGCGGCCCGACTGCTGCCGGAGGAACGTCCGTACCCGGCGGGCGACGAGCTGCTGGCTCATCTCCGGGCGTGAACTACGCCTCCGCCACGTCCGCCAGCGCCCCCACCGGATCCATGTCCGCCTCCCCCTCGGGCCACCAGTCGCCGCCGCCGGGCTCGCTCCGGTACGGATACCAGCGGCCGTCCGTTCCGTAGCGGAGCTGGAGCGTGCCCTCCGCGTTCGTGAGGTGGTTGCGGTGGATCGTCATGCGGGGCAGGTCGGCCGCGACCAGGGCACCGCGGGCCCGGTCGAAGGGGCCCGCCGGGGGGTCCCAGGGGGATTCCAGGACCGCGAGGCCCTCCTCTCCTCCCTGGCGCCAAGCCGCCGACGCCCGGGAGAGCTCCGTGGGGGTGCTCCCCACCGACCTGGCCAGCTCGGCGAACTGGCGGCTGAAGGTGCGGCGGCCCGTGAGGCCGGGGTGGGAGGCGGCGAGGCGGACCGCGTCGTGCCAGGGGGACGCGTCCGCGGGGAACGGGTTCGCGCCCGCCGTCAGGAATGCGTGGGCTCTGGTCGCCGCGTCCGTGATCAGGAACTCCAGCGCCGTCGGGTCCGGGGCGCCGGGAAGCGCGGGCAGGACCGGGGGCTCGCCCGGGTGGGGCGGGGGCGCGAGCGGGGCGGGGAGCGGGGAGCGGTACTCCGTGGCCAGGGCCTCGCGGGCCAGGACGCCGGGGAGGGCGGGGCCGCTGTTGCCGTCGCCGTCGCCGTCCTCGGACGGCGGTTCCGGGGACTGTCCGGGTGCCTGTTCAGAGGCCTGTTCGCCGGTCGGCGGCTGCGGATCCGCCCGGCGCTCGCGCTCCCCCACACGTCGCGCCTCCGTCGCCTCCGCCGCCGACTTCTGCGCGTTGCGCCGCGAGAGTTCGTCCAGCAGGTCCCCTTCCTCGCCGCCGCGCAGCAGCAGGAGGACGAAGGGGTCGGCGTCCAGGAGCCGGGCCGTCTGGTAGGCGAGGGCGGCGGCGTGCTTGCAGGGGTGGCCGCGGTCGGGGCAGGTGCAGGAAGGGGCCAGTTCGCGTCCGCCGGGGAGGAGGGGGACGTCCGCCCGGTCCGCCGCGTCGGCCAGGGCGTGCGGCATCTCCTTGTCGAGCAGTGCGGCGATCCGCGCGGGGTCGGTGGCCACCGCGTCCAGGAAGCGGTCCCAGTGTTCGGGAAGCATCGTCCGCATGCGGATCTCCGCGCGGTAGGGGCGGGCGCGGCTGCCGTGGACGTACGCGACGATGCGGCCCGGCGCGACGGTGATGGTGTCGACCGCGCCCTCGCGTGCGTAGGTCCGGCCGCGGGCCAGGCGGGCCTGGTCCAGGGCGCTCTCCTCCAGCGCGTCGATCCACGCGTTGCCCCACCAGGAGGTGGCGAAGGGGGCCTGGGGGTCGGGGTGCGCGGGCAGGGCGGGGAAGACGCGGCCGCTGCCCATGCGGCTCGTCTCGCTCATTCCGCTGGCCCAGCCGAGGCCGCCGCCCCGTCCCGGCCTGCCCTGCGGCGTCATGCCGTCCTCCTGAGTGCGACGAGGTCCGCCAGGTCCGCGTCCGACAGTTCCGTGAGCGCCGCCTCGCCGCCGTCGCCGAGCACCGCGTCCGCCAACGCCTGCTTCGCCGCGAGGAGTTCGGCGATGCGGTCCTCGACCGTGCCCTCGGTGACCAGGCGGTGGACCTGGACCGGCTGGGTCTGGCCGATGCGGTACGCGCGGTCGGTGGCCTGCTCCTCGACGGCCGGGTTCCACCAGCGGTCGTAGTGGATCACGTGGCCCGCCCTCGTCAGGTTCAGGCCCGTGCCCGCCGCCTTCAGGGAGAGGAGGAAGACCGGGACCTCGCCCGACTGGAAGCGGTCCACCATCTCCTCGCGGCGCGCGACGGGCGTGCCGCCGTGCAGGAGCTGGGTGGGGATCCCCCGACTGGCCAGGTGTGCTTCCAGGAGGCGTGCCATCTCGACGTACTGAGTGAAGACCAGGACGGCGCCCGCGCTCTCCGACTCGGCGAGGATCGTGTCGAGGAGCTCGTCGAGCAGTTCGAGCTTGCCCGAGCGCGGGCGGCCGGTGCGGGTCGTGAGCGCGCCGTCCTTCAGGTACTGCGCCGGGTGGTTGCAGATCTGCTTGAGCGCCATCAGGAGCTTCATGACCAGGCCGCGGCGTGCCATGCCCTCCGACGCCTCGATGCGGGCCAGGGTCTCGCGCACCACCGCCTCGTACAGCGAGGTCTGTTCGCGGGTGAGGGTGACCGGGTGGTCGGTCTCCGTCTTCGGCGGGAGCTCGGGGGCGATGCCGGGGTCCGACTTCTTGCGGCGCAGGAGGAAGGGGCGGACGAGGCGGGCGAGGCGGTCCAGCGCGTCGTCGTTCGCACCGGTCCCGGTGGGGTCGCCGCCCTCCACCAGGCGTGCGTGGCGGGCCCGGAACGCCTTCAGGGGGCCGAGCAGGCCCGGGGTCGTCCAGTCGAGCAGCGCCCAGAGCTCGGAGAGGTTGTTCTCGACGGGGGTGCCGGTGAGCGCGACCCTGGCCGGGGAGGGGATGGTGCGCAGCGCCTTCGCCGTCGCCGCGTGCGGATTCTTGACGTGCTGCGCCTCGTCCGCGACGACGAGGCCCCATTGCGTGGCGGCCAGTTCGGGCGCGCTCGTGCGCATCGTCCCGTACGTGGTGAGGACGAAGCCGCCGGTGAGGCCGGTGAGGGTGCGGCCCGTGCCGTGGAAGCGGCGGACCGGCGTGCCCGGCGCGAACCGCTCGATCTCCCGCCGCCAGTTGCCGAGCAGCGAGGCGGGGCAGACCACGAGCGTCGGCGCGGATCCGCCGTCCCTGTTCCGGTGCAGGTGCAGCGCGATGAGGGTGATCGTCTTGCCGAGGCCCATGTCGTCGGCGAGGCAGCCGCCGAGGCCCAGGGAGGTCATGCGGTCGAGCCAGGCGAGGCCCTTGAGCTGGTAGTCGCGGAGGGTCGCGTGCAGGCCCGGCGGCTGGGCCAGTACGTCGAGGTCGCCCGTCACGCGCTCGCGCAGCATCGCCAGCGCGCCGACCGGCACGGCGGGCACCTGCTCGCCGTCGACCTCCGCGGTGCCGGTGAGCGCGACCGACAGGGCGTCCACCGGGTCGAGCAGGCCGAGGTCCCGCTTGCGTGCCTTGCGGACGAGCTCGGGGTCGACCAGGACCCACTGGTCCCGGAGCCGGACGACCGGGCGGTGCGCCTCCGCGAGGACGTCGAGCTCCGCCTCGGTCAGCGGGTCGTCCGACTGGTCGCCGAGCGCCAGCTGCCAGCGGAATTCGAGGAGTTCCTCGGTCTTGAAGAAGTCGAAGTTGTCGGCGGCGGTGCCGGGGGCGGGGCGGACGACGGCGGTGGCGGTGAGGCCGCGGGTGAGCTCCCTGGGCCAGTGGACGGCCACGCCCGCCGCGGCGAGCCGTCCGGCCGCCGCGCCCAAGAGGTCGGACAACTCCTCTTCGCTCAGCGGCAGCACGTCGGGGGTCGGCCGCTCAAGGAGTCTGCCGAGCGGCGGCCACACGCGGGCCGCGCGGCGCAGCGCGAGCAGCGTGTCGACGCGGGCGCGCGGCCCGAAGTGGTCGGTGCCCGCCCAGAGTTCCGGCACGTCCGCGACGAGCGCCGGGTCGGCGAGGCTGTGCACCTGGACGACGGCGGCGGCGGGACTGGCCACGGCGGCCCGGGGGACGCCGCCATCGGCCGCTCCCCCGGTGGCCCGGTCGGCCTCCGTCCCGCTCGCGTCGCCCCCGTCGAACACCTCGTGCGCCCGCAGGTCGAGGCGCAGCGACACACGGACGCCCGCGTCCATGCCCGCCGCCACTTCGGCCGCCCACTCCCGGGCGCCGGTGAGGTGCTGTGGCTCGCGGGCGGCGAAGGGGGCGCCGACCGCGTGGGCGGCGGCCGGGGTGCGCGGCAGGTCGTCGATCACCGCGTCGACGAAGGCTCTGACCAGGGCGAACGGCTGCGGGAGCAGCAGGGGGCCGCCGCCGGGGAGCGGCACCGCGTGCGCCTCGGCGGGGAGCGCCGCGGCGATGGCGCGCAGGTGGACGATGTCGGCCTCGTCCAACGGGCCCGCCCGCCACGCGTCCAGGTCCCCCGAGGTCAGTCCGGGCAGCAGCCTGCCCCGCGCCGCCAGGTGCAGCGCGTGCCGGGCGGCCGCGCCCCAGCAGGCTGCTGAGGGATGCGGGCGCTCGGCGCGGAGCAGCAGCGGCACCGCTTCGGCGACCGGCAGGAACACCGCGGGCACCGTGCGGCTCCGCGCGCCCTTGCCGTGCTTGCGGGCGACGACGAGGTCGCCCCGCACGCCACCCCCGTGCGGCAGCTCTTCGCGGGGCTCCCCGGACCCGCCGTCCGGGCGCCAGAAGGCGATCCGCCCCTCCCGGGGCACCTCCGCGGGAAGGAAGACGGCGGCCCAGGATCGTACGAGAGCGGCACGGGCACGTACGAGAACGGCCTCGTCGCCCTCCACCGCCTCCGCGTCCATCCCCATCGCCGCCTCACTCAGCCCAGCTCATGCACCTGCCACTCGTGCCCGCCACCCTAGGCGAGGGCACTGACAACCCCGGCGCAACCACCGCCCCAGAGTCGACGCCGCACAGCCGACGCCTCACCGACACCATCAACCTCACGAGCGCCACGAGCACCCCTAGCACCACGAGCACCACGCGCCCCGCGTGAACACTGGAAGGAAAGTTTCCTAACAATAATTCACCCCAAGTTATTGACGCGCACATGCCGTGTCGCCAAGATTCCCCGAGACGGTCCGGCACCCCCCCACGCCAACCGAGGAGACGGACATGCCGCTCACCCCTAGCGCCACGAACTCCCGTACGAAGAAGACCCGTTGGGGCATCCCCATCGCCGCGGGCGCCTCGCTCGCCCTGGTCGGCGGCGTACTACTGTGGTCCCCCGCCGGGGAGGCCGACGCCTCCCCCACCGCCGCCACGAAGGCCGCAGGCTTCACGGCGGTGGCCGCGGGCGACATCGCGGAGCAGTGCACCGCGAGCAGCAGCAGCTGCAAGCACGCCAAGACCGCCGCCCTGGTGAAGCAGATCAACCCGTCCTTCGTGATGACCATGGGCGACAACCAGTACGACGACGCCCGCCTGAAGGACTTCCAGAAGTACTACGACAAGACCTGGGGCGCCTTCAAGAGCAAGACCAAGCCCGTCCCCGGCAACCACGAGACCTACGACCCGGCGGGCGCGCTCAAGGGCTACAAGTCCTACTTCGGGTCCGTGGCCTACCCCGACGGCAAGAGCTACTACAGCTTCGACCAGGACAACTGGCACTTCATCGCGCTCGACTCCAACAGCTTCGACGACGACGAGCAGATCGACTGGCTCAAGGACGACCTCGCCGCCAACTCCAAGAAGTGCGTGGCCGCGTACTGGCACCACCCGCTCTACTCCTCCGGCGAGCACGGCAACGACCCGGTGAGCCGCCCGGTCTGGAAGCTGCTCTACGAGAACAAGGCCGAGCTGGTCCTGAACGGCCACGACCACCACTACGAGCGGTTCGCCCCGCAGAACCCGGACGGCAAGGCCGACGCCAACGGC
This sequence comes from Streptomyces sp. NPDC042371, assembly GCF_056437465.1. Taxonomy (NCBI): domain Bacteria; kingdom Bacillati; phylum Actinomycetota; class Actinomycetes; order Kitasatosporales; family Streptomycetaceae; genus Streptomyces; species Streptomyces sp. NPDC042371. The sequence continues at coordinate 42,350 of NZ_JBWKAP010000023.1, forward strand.
ATCGTCGAGCTGCTCGGCGGCATGGGCGGCGCCAACCCGTACAAGATCGAGGAAGTCCAGCCCAACAGCCAGAAGCGGCTCACCGACACCTTCGGCGTCGTGAAGCTGAACTTCACCGACACCGGCTTCTCCTGGAACCTCGTCGCCACGGACGGCTCGACGAAGGACACCAGCCCGTCCTACAGCTGCCGCTGAGACGAACGCGACGCCATGTATCTGGCCACCACCGACGCGGTCGCCAAGACCTCGGAGCAGTCCGAGGTCCGGCGCGGCCGCGTCGCGGGACCCGTCCTCGCGCTCGGCGCGGTCAGCCTGGTCACGGACATCTCATCCGAGATGGTCACCGCCGTCCTGCCGCTCTACTTCGTCCTCCAACTCGGCCTCTCCCCGCTCCAGTTCGGCTTCCTCGACGGGCTCTACAACGGAGTCACCGCCCTGGTGCGCCTGGCCGGCGGGTACGCCGCCGACCGCGGCGGCCGCCACAAGCTGGTGGCGGGCGGCGGCTACGCACTCTCCGCGCTCTCCCGGCTCGGGCTGCTGCTCGCGGGCGGCGCCACCGCCGGGATCGGCGCCGCCCTCGCCGCCGACCGCATCGGCAAGGGCGTGCGCACCGCGCCCCGCGACGCGCTCATCTCGCTGAGCAGCCCGCCCGACACCCTGGGCCGCGCCTTCGGCGTGCACCGGGCGATGGACACGACGGGCGCGCTGCTCGGGCCGCTCGCCGCGTTCGCGCTGCTGTGGGCGACCGCGGACGCGTACGACGCCGTGTTCGTGGTCAGCTTCTGCTTCGGGCTGCTCGGAGTGCTGATGCTGGTCGCGTTCGTGCCGGGGCACGAGGGGCGGACGCCCCCGCGGCCACTCGCCACCGCCGTGCGGAGCCCCGGAACGCGTGATCCTGGAACGCGTCGTCCCGGAGCGCGGCGCCAAGGAGCGCTCGGTCTGCTCCGCGTCCCCGCCTTCCGGCGCGTCCTCGTCGCGGCGGCGCTGCTCGGCGCCGCCACCATCGGCGACTCCTTCCTCTACCTCCTCCTCCAACGGCGGCTCGACTTCGCCATCTCGTGGTTCCCGCTGCTGCCGCTGGGCGCCGCCGCCGTCTATCTGCTGCTCGCGATCCCCGCCGGACGGCTCGGCGACCGCATCGGGCGCCGCGTGCCGTTCCTCGCAGGGCACGTCGCGCTGCTCGGCGGTTACGTCCTGCTGCTCGCGCCCACCGACGGCTGGCCGCTCCTCATCGGCGTCCTGCTGCTCCTCGGCGTCTTCTACGCGGCCACCGACGGCGTCCTGATGGCGCTGGTCGCCCCCGTGGTCGCCCAGGAGCGGCGGGCGAGCGGGATGGCCGTGCTGCAGACCGGGCAGGCCCTTGCCCGGCTCGTCGCCGCCGCCGGGTTCGGTGCGGCCTGGACGTTGTGGGGCGTCCAGGCCGCGCTGACCTGCGCGGTGCTCGCACTGACAGTGGCGCTCGCCGGGGCGGCAGCCCTGCTCCGGCCGTCCGAAAAGTCTCCCGGAGGGCCCTCATGACGTCACCTCTCAGCTCCCTGCGCTCCCGGGTCGTCGCCGTCACCGCGGCCGCCGCCGTCCTCACGGGGGTCGCCGTCACGTACACCCTGCACGCGGCGCAGCGCGCCGAATCGGCCGACGCCACATCGGAGTTCGGCCTGGACCGCGGGAAGCTCTACTTCCGCAGCACGGAGGCCGGGGCGGGCCGGGTCGCACGCGTCCCGGCATCAGGCAAGGCCGCCCGCACCACCGGCGGTCCGACCTGCGAGCGCTTCTACGCCGCCGCTGGCACCGGCCTCTGCCTGCAGCGCAGGTCCGGGATCCCGCCCAAGTCGTACGCGGTCGTCCTGGACGACCGGCTCCGCGAGAAACGCCGCATCGCGCTCACCGGCATCCCCAACCGGGCGCGCGTCTCGGCATCGGGCCGGATGCTGTCCTGGACGATGTTCGCCACCGGCGACTCGTACGCGGGCTCGTCCTTCTCCACCCGCACCTCGATCCTGGACACCCGCACCGGCTACCTCATCAAGAACATGGAAGAGATCCCGCTCACCATGGACGGCCGCCGCTACCACTCCCCCGACGTCAACTACTGGGGCGTGACCTTCGCGAAGGACGACAACCGCTTCTACGCGACCGTCTCGACCAAGGGCCGCACGCACCTCGTGCAGGGCGACATGAAGAAGTGGGCGGCGACCACCCTGCGCACCAACGTCGAGTGCCCCTCGCTCTCCCCCGACAACACCCGCATCGCCTTCAAGAAGCGGGTCCGCAAGGGCACTCGGGATCCGTGGCGGCTGTACGTCCTGGACCTGCGGACGATGCGCGAACGCCCCCTCGCCGAGCGGCACAGCGTCGACGACCAGGCTGCCTGGCTCGACGACGACACCCTCGCGTACGCCCTGCCGGGCGAGGACGGCCGCAAGCAGGACATCTGGTCGACCCCGGCCGACGGCTCGGGGAGCCCCACTCTGCGGATCCGCGGCGGAAGTTCACCGGCGGCGGTGCGCTGAGGGGCACGGCAGGCGAAATTCGGATGCGGCGCCCGGCCCGACTACCGCACGATCACCGTATGACCGCCCCCGAACGCACCGTCGTGCCCACCCTCTTCCCGCCTCCCGGATACGCCCACGCCGCCGTGGTCGAGGCCGGCACCCGGCTCGCCTTCATGGCGGGCTCCGTCCCGCTCGACCCCGAGGGGAACCTCGTCGGCGAGGGTGACGTCACCCGCCAGACCGCGCAGGTCATCGCCAACCTCGACGAGGCCCTGCGCGCGGTGGGCAGCGACCTGTCGCAGGTGGTCGCCAGCACGGTGTACGTGGTCAGCGGCGAGCCCGCGGCGCTGAGCGAGGCGTGGGAGGTCGTGCGCGGCTCCGCCCTGCACGCGGGCCCGCACACCTCGACCCTGCTCGGCGTGTCCTGCCTCGGCTACCGCGGACAGCTCGTGGAGATCACCGCGACCGCGGTCGTGCCCGATCCGTCCTAGAGCCCCAGGGCCGTAGGGCCTGTGTCGGAAGTCCCGCCTGCCCCGCGACGCCCGGCACGCACTCCCCCACGCCTGAAGGGCGCGGGGGGACCCCCAGCGGCGTTGTCGGATCACCCCGATACCGCCTTGCGAGCGCACGCGCCGGACGCCGCGGGGCCCGCCCTCCGGGCGAACGACGGGACCTCCGACACAGGCCCTAGCCGCGCGCCCGCTTGGCGAGGCCCAGTGCGTACTCCGGCCACCACCGCCCGGCCTGCGGCCCGCCCCGGCACGTCCCGTCGGACTCGCCGGGCCGCTTGATCCACAGGTAGGCGTCGAGGGCGGGGTCGCCGGTCCTGCCGGTGGGCGGGGTGCCGAGGGCGCGGCCGGGCGGGTTGCACCAGGACTGGGCGCCTCGGAAGGGGCCGTTTCCGTTGCGGCTGCTGTCGATGACGAAGTGCTTGCCGCCGCCGAGCTCCTTGGCGAGCCGGTGTCCGTAGTCGGAACTCACCTTGTTGGTCTGGTAGTTGGAGACGTTGAGCGCGAAGCCGTCGGCACGGGCGATGCCCGCCCGGCGCAGCGGGGCGACCAGGCGCCGCTCGTCGGGGATCCAGCTCGCGTTGCCCGCGTCGACGTACACCTTCGTGTGCGGCTGCCGCTTGAGGCGCTGGATCGCGTAGGCGAGCAGGCCGTACCGCTCGGCGGCGTTCGCGCGCGGGCAGCCCGCCACCAGCTGGGCGACGGCGTCCGGTTCCAGGATCACGTACGCGCCCCGGGTGCCGAGCCCCGCGGCGAAGCCGTCGATCCACCGGCGGTAGTGGGCGGCGTCGCGGGCGCCGCCCGACGAGTACGCGCCGCAGTCGCGGTGCGGGACGAAGTAGGCGACGAGGACCGCGGTGCGCCGCGCCTTCGCCGCCGCGTCGACGTGGGCCCGCACGGTGGGGCCCGCCCCGTCGTCGTTGAGCCAGGAGGCCTGGGGCCGCCCCGCGATGCGCTCGATGAACCGGGCGTCGGCGACCCGGCCCGCCCGCCGCCACTGCGCGGCCTGGCGGGCGGCGGCGCCCTGCGGGTCGACCCAGAACGCGGGGGCGACCGCACCGGCGGGGGCGGCGTCCGCGGACGGCGCGCCGACGGCCTGCCCGCAGCCGGTCGCCGCCGCACCCAGGAGGAGGGCCGCGGCCAGGGCGGCGGCGACCCGGGACACGGCCCAAGGGGCAGCCCTCGGGCGGCGGGTACGGGAGCAGTAATGGTCACGGGGACGGAGGCGGCGGGGGAAGGACGGGGACACCGGGCGGCTCCACTTGCTCGGCGCCGGTCCTGCCCGGCGCATTCCCCGGAGTCTGCGGTCGGCCCGTCCCCGCGGCGGCGCACACGCCTGCCGCCGCGACGACGGTTCACCCATAAATCACTCCGACGGCGGCCTCCCGCGCCCCGTACCCCAAGTGCGCGCCTTCGGCAGGGGTTTGGCATAGGCGCCGACGCGGCTGGTGGTCAGGCCGAGTCCGACGAGCGACTCGGCGAGCCGCACCGCCGCGCCGACCCCGTCGACGACCGGCGTCCCCGGCGCGCTCGTCCGCCGCGTACAGGCTGTCCTCGATCTGGCCGCGGGCGCGGTCGGGGATGGTGCCGACTGCGACGTCGAGGAGGGGGAGAAGGGCGGCGCAGGCGGCGCCGATCAGGCCTGACGGAACCGGTCCGTCGCCGCCACCAGCTCCTCCGTGATGCCGCGCGCCCCCGCGTCGTGCCCCGCGAGGTCGACCAGGACCAACTCGCTGCCGGGCCACGCCTGCTGGAGCCGCCACGGAATGCCGACGAGGTTCCCGAGGTCCAGGCTGCCCTGCACGAGCACCCCCGGAATCCCCCGGAGGGACTCCGCGTCCCGCAGGACGACCTCGTCGCCGCCCAGCCAGTGGTCGTGGGCCCAGTAGTGCGTGACGGTGCGTGCGAAACCGGCCCGGAACGCCGCGTCCTCGTAGCGCGGCACGGACCGCGGCGGCGCCGGAACGCACGCCGTCTCCCAGTCCGTCCAGGCCCGCGCGGCGGTGGCCCGCACATCCGGGTCGGGCGACTCCAGGAGCCGGTTGTAGGCGGCGGCCAGGTCCCCGTCCCGCTCCCCCTCAGGCACCCCGTCGCGGAACGCCTCCCATGCCTCGGGGAAGATCCGCCCCAGCCCCCGCGTCAGGAGGTCCACCTCGGCGCGGCTGCCCGTGGCGATCCCCGTCAGGACCAGTTCCGAGACCCGGTCCGGGTGCGTCTGCGCGTACCGCAGGCCCAGCACGGACCCGAACGAGACGCCCCACACGAGCCACCGCTCGATGCCCAGGTGGCGCCGCAGCAGCTCCAGGTCGGCGGTCAGGTGCTTGACCGTGTTGACGCCCATGTCGGTCGCCGGGTCGCTCGCGTGCGGTGTGGAACGGCCTGCGCCGCGCTGGTCGAGCAGGACGATCCGGTACGCGTCGGGGTCGAAGTACCTGCGGAAGAAGGGCGTGCAGCCGGAGCCGGGGCCGCCGTGCAGCACCACGGCGGGCTTGCCGTGCGGGTTGCCGCAGGCCTCCCAGTACACGCGGTTGCCGTCGCCGACGTCGAGCATGCCGTGGTCGTAGGGTTCGATGTCCGGATAGAGGCCCATCGGGGCAGGGTAACGGCGCCCCGCGTCACTCCGCCTTCGCGTTTCGCATGCGCCCGTAGGCGTACACGCAGCCCGCGAGCGCCAGGTCGGAGAGGAGCATGAAGCCGATCGAGTACGAGTCCTTGGCGCTGTAGATCGCGCCCATGACCAGCGGCGGCAGGAACCCGCCGAGACCGCCCACCGCGCCCACGATGCCCGTGACGGAGCCGACCTGCGGCTGCGGGGTGACCTGGGAGACGAGGGCGAAGACGCTGCCGCTCGCGGTGCCGAGGCCCGCCGCCATGCACAGGAAGCAGATCGTGCCCATCGGGTTCAGCGCCGGGTCGAACGCCTGCATGACGGCGAACAGGGCGACGACCGCGAGGGCGACGGTGGTGACCGTGGCCGGGTGGATCCGGTCGGAGAGCCAGCCGCCGATGGGCCGGAAGACCACGGTGACGAGCGCGAAACCGGCCGCCTTGGTGCCCGCGTCGGTGGGCGACAGGTCGTACCAGGTCTTCAGGTACGTGGGCAGGTACACCCCGAAGGCGACGATGCCGCCGAAGCCGATCGCGTAGAGCGCGGAGAGCTCCCACGTGACCCTCAGACGTCCCGCCTGCCCAAGGCGGGTGCTGAGGGAGCTGGTGGGCACGGGCCGGTCGGGCCGGTCGGTGATGAGGAGCGCGGCGAGCACCGCGAAGGCGGCGAGCGCGATCGCCACGACGATGAACGGCAGGTTCTCGCTGTGCTTGGCGATGCGCGGGGTGAAGTAGCCGGAGAGCGCCACACCGCCCATGCCCATGCCGAAGACGCCGAGCGCGAAGCCCCTGCGGGCGGGCGGGAACCAGGAGTTCACCAGCGGGATGCCGATGGCGAACGTCGTACCGCCGAGGCCGAGCAGGAAACCGACCGCCAGCATCGCGCCGAAGCTGTGCTTGGCCGGAATGATCAGCAGCACCGGGATGATCGTGAGCGCCGAGACGAGCGGGAACATCTTCCGGGCGCCGTAGCGGTCGGTGAGCGCGCCGACCGGCACGCGGCCCAGCGAGCCGACGATCACCGGCACGGCGACCAGCAGCGACTGTTCGAAGGAGCTCAGGTCGAGCCGGTCCTTGAAATCGCTGCCGAGCGGTGCCACCAGGTCCCACGCCCAGAAGGTCAGCGTGAAGCCGACGGTCGCCAGGACCAGGTTGCGGTACGCCGCGCCGGAGGGCTTGGCAGCGGGGGCGCTTGCGGGCTTGGCTGCGCGAGTCTCGTCCACGTCCTCACGCTAGGAATCGGCCTCAGGACCGGCTAGCTCTGCTGGGCCGTTCGGGTGCAGACCGGCCTCGAAGGCCGCCGTGCGCAGCACCTCCCGCAGCATGCCCGGCGTGAGGCGCCCGGTGAACGTGTTGCGCTGGCTGACGTGGAAGCAGCCGAAGACGTCGAGCGGCTCCTGTTCCGGGCCGCCCGGGAGCCGTACGTGCGCTCCGTGCCCGAAGGCCGGGCGCGGCTTCGGCACCTGCCAGCCCGCCGCGCCGAAGGCGGGGAACGCGGCCTGCCAGCCGAAGCCGCCGAGCACGACCACCGCCCGGAGCGTCGGGGCGAGCAGCTTCAGCTCGCTCACCAGCCAGGCACGGCAGGTGTCGCGCTCCTGTGTGGTGGGTTTGTTGGCGGGCGGCGCACAGTGCACGGGCGAGGTGATGCGGGTGCCGTACAGCGTCAGGCCGTCGTCGGCGCTCTCCGCCGTGGGGCGGGAGGCGAGCCCGACGTCGTACAGCGCGGGAAAGAGGAAGTCGCCCGAGCGGTCGCCGGTGAACATCCGGCCCGTGCGGTTGGCGCCGTGCGCGGCGGGCGCGAGGCCGACGATCAGGAGCGCGGCGTCGTGCGGACCGAAGCCGGGCACGGGGCGCCCCCAGTAGTCCTCGTCGGCGAAGGCCGCGCGCTTGGTGCGCGCGACCTCCTCGCGCCACTCGACGAGGCGGGGGCAGGCGCGGCAGTCGGTGAGGCGCCGGTCGAGTTCGCTCAGGCCGTCCATGTCCACCACCGTACGTACGCCGACACCGTACGTACGCCGACACCGTACGTATGCCGACACCGTACGTACGCCGACACCTACGCCGACACGGGCGCCGCGCCCGCCGCTGCCCCCCGCCCGCTCAGGTCACCGCGGCACCCAGCGCCACGAACCCGCAGATCAGCACGGCGAGCAGGGCCAGCAGCGGCCACACGAACCGCAGGTACTTGTCGTAGCCGACCTTCGCGAGCGCCACACCGCCGATGGTGACGGCGGTCGTCGGCACCCACAGGTTCATCCAGCCGCTGGCCGCCTGCCAGGCCGTCACGACGACCGCGCGCGACACACCGGCGAAGTCGGCGAGCGGGGCGAGGATCGGCATGGCGAGCGTGGCGTGCCCCGAGGTGGAGGGGATCAGGAAGGCGAGCGGCAGGTTCACCAGGAAGACGATGACCGCGAAGAGCCCGGACGACGTCCCCTTCACGACCCCCTCGATGGAGTGCAGCACGGTGTCTGTGATCTTCGAGTTGTTCATGATCGTCGTGACGCCGCGGGCGAGCAGGATGACCAGCGCGGGCGAGACGAAGTCGGCCGCGCCCTGGATGACCGTCGAGCTGAGCTGCTGCTCCCCCATCCGCGCGACGATCCCGACGAGCACCGCCGCGCACAGGAAGAGTGCGGCCAACTGCGGGAAGGACCAGCCGAGTTCGAAGCCGTACGGCGTCGCGTCGGCCTTGCCCGTCAGCGCACTCGACCAGGGCACGACCGAGAAGATCATGAAGGCGAAGACGAGTGCCGTGGTGACGAGCACCGCCTTGTGCAGACCGGTGAGTTCGGGCACCTCGGAGGCGCCCGCGGCGGCCTGCCCGCGGTCCCGGTCGCCCGGCAGGAAGCCGGACAGCGAGCGCTCCGGATCGCGCCGGACGCGCTGGGCGTAGCGGATGACGTACGCGACGGTGACCCCGGTCAGCACGACCCACATGGCGGAGCGCAGCACGATGCCGTCGCCCAGGGAGATGCCCGCGGCGGACGAGGCGACGCCCGTCGCGAAGGGGTTCACGGTCGAGCACAGCACACCGACCCCCGCGCCGAGGATGATCGCGCCGACGGCGGTCATGCGGTCGTATCCGAGGGCGAGCATCAGCGGCACGATCAGGCCGTAGAAGCCGAGCGTCTCCTCCGCGAAGCCCTCGACCGTGCCGAGGACGGAGAACACGACCATGACGCCCGCGATGAGCAGCGCCCCGCGCTCGCGCAGCCGGTGCGCGAGCCGTCCGATGCCGCGGTCGAGCGCGCCGGTCGCGAAGACGACGGTGATGAAGGCGCCGATGGCGAGGACGAAGAGGAAGACACCTGCGCTGCCGTACAGCGAGCCGACGTTGTCGGGCGCGACCAGCGAGGTCTTCTCGTCCTGGATGCCGTAGAGCCCGTTGACGGGTGACAGGAAGAGGTCGTTGAGGCGGTCGACGAAGGACTGCCCGGAGTCGACGCGGTGGTAGGTGCCCTCGACGGGGGCGCCCGACTTGTTGCGGTCGTACTGGCCCGAGGGGATGAGGAAGGCGAGCAGCCAGACGGCGACGGTGACGATCGCGAGGACGGTCAGGGCGCTGGGGAAGGTGAACTTGCCCTTTCCGGGCGGACTTTCACCCGCATCCCTCGGCTCTCCCGGCTCTCCCGGCTCTCCCGGCTCGTTCGGCTCGTTCGGCCCTCCCGACTCCTCCGACCCTCCCGTCCCCCCTCCCACAGGCGTCTCTGCCGTGCTCACGCGGCACCGCCTCCCGGCTGCCGGAACCCGTCGGCGTACTCCCGTACGAAGGCGCACATGGCGACGACCGTGCTGCGCAGCTCCGAGAAGAGGACGCGCTCGTTCGGGGCGTGCAGATTGCACATGCTGTCCTGCGCCCCGAACAGCAGCACCTCGGCGCCGGGCGCCGCCTTCGCGAGCCCGTTGACCAGCGGAATGGACCCGCCGGTCGCCACGTACGAGGCGTCCTGCCCCCAGCCCTCCCGCAGCGCGGCGAGCGCGGCGCGGTAGGCGGGCCCGCCGGTGGCCGCCTCGTACCCGGGGCCGGTGTCGCCTGGCGTGACGGTGAGCGGAACGCCGAAGGGCCTGAGCGAACGCAGATGTTCCACGAGCCTGCCCTGCGCCTCCCGCGGGTCCTGCCGCGGATGGAAGCGGAGATTCAGCTTGGCCCTGGCGTACGGCACCACGGCGGAGGCGGCGTGCTCCACGCTCGGCGCGTCAAGCCCGATGACGGTGATCGCGGGTCCGCTCCACAGCCGCTCGCCGATGCTGCCGCTGCCGATGAGCGGCACTCCCTCGCGCACGCCCGCGAGCGAGCGGAACTCCTCCTCGGTGTACGAGGTCCCGCCCCACTCCTCGCGCCGCAGCCCTTCGACGGCGACGTCGCCGTGGACGTCGTGCAGGGTGGCGAGGGCCTTCAGGAGGACGAGCAGCGCGTCGGGCGCCGCCCCGCCGAACTCTCCGCTGTGGCGCGGTTCGTCGAGGGTGCGGACCTCGACCGTCACCTCGGCGGCGCCGCGCAGGCCGGTGGTGAGGGTGGGGGTGCCGGGGCGCAGGTTGCCTAGGTCGGCGATGACCATGGCGTCGCAGGCGAACCGCTCGGGGTCGGAGGGCGGGTAGTCGTCGAAGGCGCTGCCGTACTCCTCCTGTCCCTCGATGACGATCTTGATCCCGACCGGTGGCCGCCCCTCGAACGCCCGCACCATCCCGAGGTGCGCGATGACGTTGGACTTGTCGTCCGCGATGCCCCGGGCGCGCAGCCCGCCCTCGACCGGCGTCGGCTCGAAGGGCGGGGACTTCCAGAGCGACGCGTCGCCGGGCGGCTGCACGTCGTAGTGGCCGTAGAGCAGGACGGTAGGCGCGTCCGGCGACGGGGGCAGGATCTCCCCGTAGATCACCGGGGCGGTGTCCGGCAGGTCGAGGCGCTCGACGTGCGGGACCCCGGCGTCGCGCAACAGCCCGGCCAGCAGGTCGTGTGCCTCCTCCACCGGTTCGGCGGGGAATCCGGGGAACGCGATCGAGGGGATCGCGGCGAGCCGTTCCAGGTCGGCACGGAGTCCGTCCATCAGACCGTCGACGGTGGCTTCGAAAGACGTCATGGGCAGCACTCCTGGGAGTCGCGTGTCATGTCCTCATGTCCGGACCTTTTTGTTGCGATCGGTTTTGTCGCGATCGGTCCGAATTATCGGCGTCCGAGGTCAGCGGTTTCCGGACGGCTCGCCGGGAGGCGGACATGCCGCACCGAAGCCGGACTAAGGTCGACACATGGCTTCGGAGACTTCAGGAGACGGCGGATCGGGCGGTGGCACGGGCCGGGCGCCGGGCAGCGGTCCGACGGGCGAGGGCTCGGTGCGCGTCGACAGCTGGATCTGGTCGGTCCGCCTGGCCAAGACCCGCTCGGCGGGCTCCACCGCGTGCAAGGGCGGCCACGTCCGGGTCAACGGCGAGCGCGTCAAGCCCGCGCACGGAGTACATGTGGGCGACGAGGTGCGCGTGCGGCAGGCGGGCGGCCGGGAGCGGATCGTCGTCGTGAAGCGCCTCATCCGCAAGCGCGTCGGCGCACCGGTCGCCATCGAGTGCTACGTCGACAACTCGCCGCCTCCGCCGCCCCGCGAGGCGGTCGCCCCCGCGGGCATCCGCGACCGGGGCGCAGGACGCCCCACCAAGCGGGACCGTCGCGACATGGAACGGCTCCGGGGAGCGGAGGGCCAGGCCCCGGCTCCAGGGCTCCACTGACGGATCTCAGCGGGACAGCCGGAAGCGGGACAGCCGGAAGCCGGACAGCCGGATCTCAGCGGGAGGAACCCCGGCGTCGCAGGCGGGCGACCAGCTCGGTCGTCTCGCCGCGCCTCGCCCAGGCGATCCACGCCAGCGGCAGGATCAGGATCACCGGCGTGGCCGCGTTCTCACCGCCGAGCGCGGTGACGGTCACGACGAACGCGCCGATCATCAGCCCGATGAACGCCGTGGCGGCGACCGAGGAGAGCAGCGGGAGCAGCAGCGCGATCCCGCCGAGCAGCTCCAGGGCGCCGATGGTGTACATCCCCGGCGCGCCCCACCCGAGCTTGTCGAAGGACTCGACGGCGGTGGGGTGCGCGATCAGCTTCGGGGCGCCGCTGGCGACGGCGAAGAACACGCCGAGCAGCACCTGTAGGACGCGCAGGGTGACACGGGCGCCGCGGCCACGGCCACGGGTACGGGGGCCGCTCGAAACGGTGGCGGGAGTGGTCGCGGGGACGGTGGCGGACATCATGGTCTCCTCGGGCTGTTGTGCTGTCACCGTTGAAGACCGGTCGCCCGCCCCGAACTCATCGCTGGGCGCGCGACCTCATCCCACGGGCACGGCCCGCACCCAAATGCCGTCCTCCGTCAGGTACTCGTCGACCTTCAGGCCCGCCTCCGCCAGCGCCTCCTCGAACTGCTCCCGGTCGAGCGGCCTGGCCCGGAACGTCTGGGTCCATACGGCGTCCGGGAAGACGTACTCCGCGCGCACCTCGTTCACGCCGTCGCCGACCGGCTCCGCCGAGACGATCCGGACCGTATAGCCGCTCGGGTCGACGCGCTCCCTCGGCAGATCCGTGTGGTAGTCCGCGCCCTCCCGCTGGATCAGCACACAGCCCTGGTCCGTGACGTGGTTCCGGCAGGCGCGGAGCATGCCGCGCCGGACCGCCGTGTCGCCGCTGTGCACGAGGAACGACGCGAGCATCACCACGCTGAACTTCTCGTCCAGGTCGAGCTTCTCGATGGGGCTGCGCACCGTCCGCACCCCGCCGTCGAGCTCGGCGACCTTCTCCAGCATCTCGGCGGACTCGTCCACGGCCGTCACCCGGAACCCCCGCTCCAGGAGCGGACGGGTCACCCGGCCAGCGCCGCAGCCCAGTTCCAGAATGTGCGCCCCCGCGGGCACCGCGGCCTCGATGACATCGGGCTCGCTCCCCACGGCCAGGCGCGTGTACAGCTCCACCGCGCAGCCGTCCGGCGTGATCGCGCCGGGTCCCGTTCCCTCGTATCCCTCACGCATCTGCAGGCTCATGCCCGCCCAACGAAGCCCGTCGGGCCCCCGTTCCCGTCCCCCGCACTGACCCGCCCGCTACAGCGGAAACCAGCCATGCCCTCCGTACCAGTGGCCGCCCGCCCGCAGATGGTCGCCCACGGCCCTCTCCACCCGCGTGCGCCTGGGAAGTTCGGCCACCGGAAGATCCCGGTCGCCGAAGACGAAGGCGACGGGGTCACCGTCCGACGGCTCCTGCCCGTACCCGGTCGCCGGACGGAATCGCTGCTGGAAGCGGACGATGTTCGAGTCCGCAGGGAGGTATGTCGTCAGCTGCGGGTCGAGCAGCCAGGAGTGGCAGACGGCTGTCTCGAACCGTTCCTCGGGGAAGTGGCGCGCGAAGAACCCCCGCGCCCTGGAGATCGACCGGTCGCAGGCCTCGGGCGTCAACGCGCCCCGGAAATCGGTGATGTGGACGTTCAGGCAGGGGTCTCCGGGGCCTGCCCGGTGCCCGGCCGCCGCCGTCGCGCCGCCCATGCGCTCGCCCAGCACGGCACGCTGGAACTGCAGCCGCCCCAACTGGTAGAGCTCGCCCCGGAAGTGCAGGCCGATCCAGTCCGGCACGAGGAGGCCCCGGCTGCCGCGCGCCCTGCGGTGCACCGCCATGTGGCGCCCGAGGTCGGCAAGGGTGCGGCGCGAGACGTCGTCGGGGATGCCGCGGTCGCGGTGGTACGCCCGCACGTGCTCCAGCGCCGCCACGTACACGTACACGAAGAAGCAGCGCCCGAGCTCTCCCCACGCCTCGGGCAGCAGCGGGAGGCGGCAGCCGCCGACCCTCCCCATGTCGCGCACGACGGAGTCCACACAGCGGTCGAGCAGCCAGCGCGCCTCCGGGTCCGCCCACAGACGGCCGCGCAGCGCCACGAGGGGGTTGATGTCCTCGTGCGGCACGGCGAGGTCGAGGAGCACGTCCGGCAGCTCGTCGGCGTCCGGAAGCACCGCCGCGGCCCGCGGCTCCCCCGCGCCCTCCAGCTCGCCCAGCCACGCGGCGAGCCTTTCGTCGGACCTGAGCGCTTCCAGCACGTTCCCACCCTCTTTATCCTGTGAAGGAGGAGATGACCTCCCATGATGCGCACAGGCAGTGAACCGGTGACCGCACGCAGTCCCCTGCGGATGCGGTTCTGGTTCGGCGTATGGGGCCTGATCTGGGCCGCCTTCGGCACCGTGGCCTTCGCGCTCACCGGCCGGACGGGCTGGGCGGCGGCGTGCGGAGCCCTGCTGATCGTGGTCGTCGCCGACCTGGCGTGGGTCGTACACCGAATCCGGCAGGGCCCGCACTACCAGCCGGGCAGGGACGTCCCTCCGTACGAACCGCCGCACGAACCACCGGACGCCCCTTAGGACGCTGCTCGGCTACTCCTCGTCGAAGCGGGCCGCCGCCAGGTAGTCCGGCTGCGGATCGAGGGCGGCCGCGAGCCGGAAGTGGCGCCGCGCCTGGTCGGGCCGCGAGCCGCGCTCGTAGGTACGGGCGAGGGCGAAGTGCGCGAACGCGTTGTCCGGCTCGCGCTCCAGGACGATGCTGAACTCCAGCTCGGCGGCGCGCAGTTGCGCGGCGGCGAAGAAGGCGCGCGCCCGCAGCAGACGGGCCGCGGTGTTCTCGGGGTGGGCGGCGATGACGTTGTCGAGCAGCTTCACCGCGCCGCGCGGATCCCGGGCGGCAAGAAGCTGCTCAGCCGCCCGGAAATCGATGACATGGGTCTCCGGGGTGGTTTCGGGCACGCCGGACTCCTTCCCTCGCTCCCCCGTGTCAACGCCCGCCGCACACCCGCCTATTCCGCACGGACGTGAAACCGCACCCCACGCGCGCGGGACGGCCTCACCGCACCGCGACGGCGAGGACGGCGCCCAGCACCACGAGGGCCGCGCCCGCGCCGACGAAGGCCCGGTCGAGGCCGGTGCGCTCGCCGCCGATCAGCACGGTCTCGCGCGGATCCCCGATGTCGTACGCGATCCCGACCCGGTCCCCGGCGGCGAGCGGCCTGCGACGGCTCGGCGGCACGGGCGACACCACCTCGACGACGCGTCCGTCGCCCGTCTCGAACTGCAGCGTGGGCCGTTCGGCGCCGGGCAGCGCCGCCTTCACCAGGGCCTGGGTGACGGCTCCCGCGGTGGTGATGCGCCGCGTCTGCCGCAGCCCGTACGCACCGGCAAGCGCCGCGACGAGACCTCCCAGAACCGTGAACGCCGCCAGAACGACCACTGCCCCGCCCTCCCCGAGCGTGCGCGCCCCGCACCGAGGCGCAAGCCCCATCCGCATGCGCCTGCCGCATGCGTCACCCGCGGCTTCTACCGCTGGCCGCGCGCCCTGCGCGCGAGGTCGGCCCAGACCTCTCCGACCCGCTCCGCCAGACCCTCCAGCGGGCCGTCGTTGTCGATCACGATGTCCGCGATCTCCAGACGCTTCTCGCGGGTGGCCTGCGCGGCCATCCGCGCGCGGGCGTCCTCCTCGCGCATGCCGCGCAGCCGCACCAGACGGTCCAGCTGGGTCTCGGGGCTCGCGTCGACGACGACCACGAGGTCGTACAGCGGCGCGAGGCCGTTCTCGGCGAGGAGGGGCACGTCGTGGACGACGACGGCGTCGCCGGACGCGGCCTTTTCGAGCTCGGCGGAGCGGGCGCCCACGAGGGGGTGCACGATCGCGTTCAGGGCGGCCAGCTTCTCCGCGTCCGCGAAGACGACCGCGCCGAGCTTCGGCCGGTCCAGCGAGCCGTCCGACGCGAGGACCTCCCGCCCGAAGGCGTCGACGACGGCCGCGAGACCGGGAGTTCCGGGCTCCACGACCTCACGCGCGATCTTGTCCGCGTCGATCAGAACGGCACCGGACGCGACGAGCAGCCGCGACACTTCACTCTTGCCGGCGCCGATTCCGCCGGTCAGGCCAACCTTCAGCATGACCGGAAGCTTAGGCCCTGGCGTTACGCGTCGCCCTCCCGCTCGGCAAGGAACCGTTCGAAGTCACGGCCGATCTCGTCGGCCGACGGGATGTCCAGCGGCTCGGCGAGCATGTTGCCCCGCTCCTGCGCGCCCGCCGCCGCGTCGTACTGGTGCTCAAGTCCCTGGACGAGCGCGACGAGTTCCTCGTCGCCCTCCTGGATCTGCCGGTCGATCTCGGTCTGCGTCCGGTGCGCCTCGGTGCGCAGTCCGTGGGCGACGGTGGGCAGCACCAGACCGGTCGCGGCCGTGATGGCCTCGAGGACCGTGAGGGCGGCGTCGGGGTACGCGGAGCGCGCGATGTAGTGCGGCACGTGCGCGGCGACGCCGAGCACGTCGTGGCCCGCCTCCAGGAGGCGGTACTCCACCAGGGCGGCGGCGCTGCCCGGCACCTGCGCCTCGTCGAAGGGGCTGCGGTGGCCCGGCACCAGGTCGGTGCGGTTGCCGTGCGGTGTGAGGCCCACGGGGCGCGTGTGCGGTACGCCCATGGGGATGCCGTGGAAGTTCACGGAGAGCCGCACGCCGAGCCGCTCCACTATCTGTTGGACGGCCGCGGCGAACCGTTCCCACTCGATGTCGGGCTCGGGCCCGGAGAGCAGCAGGAAGGGCGCGCCGGTCGCGTCCTGGACGAGGCGGACGTCGAGCGTCGGCACCTCGTAGTCGCTCCAGCGGTCGCGCCGGAAGGTGAGCAGCGGGCGGCGGGCGCGGTAGTCGACGAGCCGGTCGTGGTCGAACGTGGCCACCACCTGCCCGGGGAGGCTGTCCGTGAGCCGCTCGACGATCTGGTCGCCGGTTTCGCCCGCGTCGATGTATCCGTCGAAGTGGTAGAGCATGACAAGTCCGGCCGACTCCTGGGCAAGCGCCATGTCGACGACGGCGAGGCCCTTCGGCTCCCATGCGTACAAACCCTGCGGATCAAGCACTGTGACCGCTCCTCCTCGTGTTCGTAGTGAAGAACACGCGCAGCGTCACGAGCATTCCCGGCCGACCCTTCACAGCCACGGAGTTGAAGAGCTGGTCCATACCTTGACGCGGACATGCCCCAGCTCTACGTTCATAGGCACATCCAGAGTTCATGTACAAGAACACAGAAGTGCCGTGTACACCAAGAACGCCCACTGGACCCACCGGACCCACCGGACCCACCGACGGGAAGGCCACCCCCCATGCGCACCCGACGACCCCTGCTCACCGCCCTGTTCGCCGCGACGGCCGCCACCGGAGGCCTGACCACGGCCTCGGTCGCGACCGCCTCCACCGCACCGGCGCGGACCATCGAGGTCTCCACGGCCGCCGAGCTGAAGACGGCGCTCGCCGACGCCTCCCCCGGCGACACGATCCATCTCGCCGACGGAACGTACTCCGGGAACTTCAAGACCACCGTGGCGGCGAGCGCCAACTCCAGGATCACGCTGACCGGTTCACCGAAGGCCGTGCTCACGGCGGACGGCGGCTACGGCCTGCACCTCAACGGCGCCGCGTACTGGACGGTGAAGGGCGTCACCGTCACCGGCGGCCAGAAAGGCATCATGATCGACTCCGCGAGGGGCGTCGTCGTCGACACCGTCACGGTCCACGGCCTCGACATGGAGGGCGTCCACTTCCGGAAGTCGAGCAGCGACGGCGTGATCAAGAACTCGCGGATCTACGACACCGGGAACGACGACCGCGGCATGGGAGAGGGCGTCTACGTCGGCTCCGCCAACACGCTCTCCGACAAGAGCGACAACGTGCAGATCCTCGGCAACACCATCGGCCCGGACGTGGGCGGCGAGGCGGTCGACCTCAAGGAGGGCACCACGGGCGGCAAGGTCTCGGGCAACACGTTCGACGGCAAGGGCCTGACCGGCAACAACTACGACGACTCGTGGATCGACGTGAAGGGCAACAACTACGTCGTCGAGAACAACACGGGCAAGAACACCACGAACAACGGCTACGAGACCCACTCCCAGCAGTCCGGCTGGGGCTGCGGCACGGTCTTCCGCGGCAACAAGTCGACCTTGACGGGCGCGACGGGCGACAAGCAGCTGGCGATCAACGTGACGAACCACAGCGGCAGCTGCAAGACGACGGTCTACGCGAGCAACACGGTGACGGGCGGCAAGGGCCTGACGAACATAACGGTGACGCCGTAGAAGCGGGTCCCGAAGGGACAAGCTTCTAGGGGCGCGGGGAACTGCGCGCCCAGCCCCCACCGAACCCGCACCCGATCCCGCCCTCGATCCCGATCCCGCACTCGATTCCGCACCCGAAAACAAAGAAGCGGGCCCGCACCTCCGAAGAGGTACGGGCCCGCAACGTTCAACTACCGCCTAGAGAGAGCGACGCGAGGTCAGCTCTGACCGCCGGCAAGCTTCTCACGAAGCGCGGCAAGCGCCTCGTCCGAAGCAAGGGCGCCGGAGTTGTCGTCCGACTCCGAGGAGTACGAACCGCCGCCGCCGCCACCGCCGGTGCCGGCGGCCGGAGCCGCGCCACCGGGCGCAGCCGCACCCTCGGCCTCGGCCTGAGCGTCGGCCTCGCGGGACTTGATGACCTGGGCCTGGTGCTGCTCGAAGCGCGTCTGCGCCTCGGCGTACTGACCCTCCCAAGCCTCACGCTGGGTCTCGAAGCCCTCGAGCCAGTCGTTCGTCTCGGGGTCGAAGCCCTCGGGGTAGATGTAGTTGCCCTGGTCGTCGTAGGACGC
Organism: Streptomyces sp. NPDC042371; assembly: GCF_056437465.1. NCBI lineage: Bacteria > Bacillati > Actinomycetota > Actinomycetes > Kitasatosporales > Streptomycetaceae > Streptomyces > Streptomyces sp. NPDC042371. The sequence continues at coordinate 60,608 of NZ_JBWKAP010000023.1, forward strand.
GGCCATGCCGTACAGGGTCGGGTCGAACTCGACGGCCGACGGGTCGGCGCCGAAGGACTCGTTGGCCTGCTTCAGGGACAGCGAGATCCGGCGACGCTCGAGGTCGATGTCGATGACCTTGACGAAGATCTCGTCGTTGACCTGGACGACCTGCTCCGGGATCTCCACGTGGCGCTCGGCCAGCTCGGAGATGTGGACCAGGCCCTCGATGCCCTCGTCGACGCGCACGAACGCACCGAACGGAACGAGCTTGGTGACCTTACCGGGAACGACCTGCCCGATCTGGTGCGTGCGGGCGAACTGCTGCCACGGGTCTTCCTGCGTCGCCTTGAGCGACAGGGAGACACGCTCGCGGTCCATGTCCACGTCGAGAACCTCGACGGTGACTTCCTGGCCGACCTCGACAACCTCGGAGGGGTGGTCGATGTGCTTCCAGGACAGCTCGGACACGTGCACGAGACCGTCGACGCCGCCGAGGTCCACGAACGCACCGAAGTTGACGATCGAGGAAACGACGCCGGAGCGGACCTGGCCCTTCTGCAGGGTCGTGAGGAAGGTCTGGCGGACCTCGCTCTGGGTCTGCTCGAGCCAGGCACGGCGGGACAGGACCACGTTGTTGCGGTTCTTGTCCAGCTCGATGATCTTGGCCTCGAGCTCCTTGCCCACGTAAGGCTGGAGGTCGCGGACGCGGCGCATCTCGACGAGGGAGGCCGGCAGGAAGCCACGGAGGCCGATGTCGAGGATGAGACCACCCTTGACGACCTCGATGACGGTACCGGTGACGATGCCGTCTTCTTCCTTGATCTTCTCGATCGTGCCCCAGGCACGCTCGTACTGAGCGCGCTTCTTGGACAGGATCAGACGGCCTTCCTTGTCCTCCTTCTGGAGAACCAGGGCCTCGATCTCGTCACCGACGGCGACGACCTCGTTCGGGTCGACGTCGTGCTTGATGGAGAGCTCGCGGCTCGGGATGACGCCTTCGGTCTTGTAACCGATGTCGAGCAGGACCTCGTCCCGGTCGACCTTCACGATGACGCCGTCGACGATGTCGCCGTCGTTGAAGTACTTGATCGTCTCGTCGATCGCGGCGAGGAAGGCTTCCTCGTTACCGATGTCGTTGACCGCTACCTGCGGAGTGGTGGCGGTGGTCTCGGTGCTGCTCGTCATGTGGGTAAGGGCTCCGGTACGGACATTGAAGTCGTAGGTACTGCAACGCGCCGGAGCCGATTTCGCTCTGAAGAAGCCGGACAGCCTAGGAAGCGCGACCCCCGCGAAACGGAAGGCGCCTCGACAACCGAGGGGACATACAACAGACGCGAGCGCAGCCTGCTATGTCTGAGGAGCGCAGGCTCGCAGCGCAACTTGTAGCATACGGGGGCAGCCGGACAGGGTCAATGCGCGAAGGCGCACACCCGGGGCGGATCGCCGCATACCCGGCACAAAACCTGTCGCATGAGGCCACACGGGCCGCACTGCGCCCCCTTCGCGACGAGGTTCAAGGGAAGACACGGAAGATTACGACCATGGAGACGATCATCCAAGACTCCGAGCCGTCCGAGCCCGAGGCCACCAGGCGTGACGCCAACGTCACGGAGAGCAGCCGCGCGAACCGCGGCTGGTGGGACCGGAACGCCGACGACTACCAGATCGAGCACGGCACGTTCCTCGGGGACGACCGCTTCGTGTGGGGTCCCGAAGGGCTCGACGAGGTGGAGGCGGAGCTGCTCGGCCCGCCCGAGGAGCTGAAGGACAAGGACGTCCTGGAGATCGGCGCCGGTGCCGCGCAGTGCTCGCGCTGGCTGGTCTCGCAGGGCGCCAGGCCCGTCGCGCTCGACCTCTCGCACCGCCAGCTCCAGCACGCGCTGCGGATCGGCGGAAACGTTCCGCTGGTGCAGGCCGACGCGGGAGTGCTGCCCTTCAAGGACGGCTCCTTCGATCTGGCCTGTTCCGCCTATGGGGCGCTGCCCTTCGTCGCCGACCCCGTGCAGGTCTTCAAGGAGGTGCGGCGCGTGCTGCGGCCCGGCGGCCGCTTCGTCTTCTCCGCGACGCACCCCATCCGCTGGGCGTTCCCGGACGAACCGGGCCCGGAGGGCCTCTCCGTAGGGGCCTCCTATTTCGACCGCACTCCTTATGTGGAGCAGGACGAGCAGGGCAACGCCGTATATGTGGAGCACCACCGGACGATCGGCGACCGGGTGCGGGACATCGTGGGCGCCGGGCTCCGGCTCGTCGACATCGTGGAGCCGGAGTGGCCCGCCTGGAACACCCAGGAGTGGGGCGGCTGGTCCCCGCTGCGCGGAAATCTGATCCCGGGGACGGCCATCTACGTGTGCGTACGAGACTGAGTACGTGATCGGTCTCCGCAACGAAGCCCTGGATCTGCCGGTACGCGACGCGCTGCCCGCCCTCCGTTCCGCTCTGGAGGGGCCGGGCAGCGCCGTGCTGTGCGCCCCGCCGGGGACGGGCAAGACGACGCTGGTGCCGCTGGCGCTGGCCGGTCTGCTCGATGCCTCCCAGGAGGTGCGTCGCGTCGTCGTCGCCGAGCCGCGGCGGATCGCCGCACGGGCGGCCGCGCGGCGGATGGCGTGGCTGCTCGGCGAGCAGGTGGGCGACAGCGTCGGGTACACGGTGCGCGGTGAGCGCGTGGTGGGTCCACGCGCGCGCGTGGAGGTCGTCACGACCGGTGTCCTGCTGCAGCGGCTGCAGCGGGACCAGGAGCTGGCCGGGGTGGACGTCGTCATCCTCGACGAGTGCCACGAGCGGCACCTGGACGCGGACACCGTGGCGGCGTTCCTGGTGGACGTGCGGGCGGCGCTGCGCCCCGAGCTGCGTCTGGTGGCTGCCTCGGCGACGACCGACGCGGCGGGCTGGGCGCGGATCCTCGGGGACGCGCCCGTGGTGGAGGCTCAGGGAACCGCGCACCCCGTGGAAGTGGTGTGGGCGCCGCCGCCGCGCGCGGTGCGGCCGCCGCACGGGATGCGGGTGGATCCGGCGCAGCTCTCCCACGTCGCGTCGGTGGTGCGGCGGGCGCTGGCCGAGCGGGACGGGGACGTCCTGTGCTTCCTTCCCGGGGTCGGCGAGATCGCGCGGGTGGCCGGGCAGCTGACGGGCCTCGGCGACGTGGAGGTGCTGCAGGTGCACGGGCGGGCCCCGGCCGCGGTGCAGGACGCGGTGCTTGCCGGGTCGGAGCGCCGACGGGTGGTGCTCGCCACGTCCGTGGCCGAGTCGTCGTTGACGGTGCCCGGGGTGCGGGTGGTGGTGGACTCGGGGCTCGCGCGCGAGCCGCGGGTGGACCACGCGCGCGGGCTGAGCGCGCTGGCGACCGTGCGGGCCTCGCAGGCGTCGGGGCGGCAGCGGGCGGGGCGCGCGGGGCGGGAGGCTCCGGGGGCCGTGTACCGGTGCTGGGCCGAGGCCGAGGACGGGCGTCTGCCGCGCTTTCCCGCGCCGGAGATCAAGGTGGCCGACCTCGCCGCGTTCGCGCTGCAGACGGCATGCTGGGGCGATCCGGACGCCACCGGGCTCGCGCTCCTCGACCCGCCGCCGGGCGGCGCGATGGCGGCGGCCCGGGAGGTCCTCACGGCGGTCGGCGCGGTGGAGGCGGGCACGGGCCGGGCGACGGAGCGGGGCACGCGGATGTCCCGGGTGGGCCTGCATCCGCGCCTCGCGCGGGCCCTGCTGGACGCGGCGCCGCGCGTGGGCGCCCGGCGGGCCGCGGAGGCGGTGGCGCTGCTGAGCGAGGAGCCGCCCCGCGAGTACGGCGACGACCTGGCGGGTGCCTGGCGGGCGGCCCGGAGCGGCAGGGACGCCTACGGGGCGCGGTGGCGGGCCGAGGCCAAGCGGCTCGCCTCGTCGGTCACCGGGTCCTCCGGAGGCGGCGGCGGGGAGGGCAGCGACGAGCACGTCGCGGGTCTGGTGGCCGCGCTGGCGTTTCCGGAGCGGGTGGCCCGGAGCGTGGGCGGCGGGACGTATCTGATGGCGGGCGGGACCCGGGCCGAGGTCCGGCAGGGGTCCGCGCTGTCGGGGGCGCGGTGGCTCGCCGTGGCCGTGGCCGACCGGCCGGTGGGCGCGGGGCACGCGCGCGTGCTCCTGGCCGGGCACGTCGACGAGGGCGCCGCGCGCGATGCAGCGGCGCCGCTGCACTCCGAGGGCGACGAGGTGGCCTGGAGCGGCGGCGACCTCGTGGCGCGGCACGTGGAGCGGCTCGGCGCCGTGGAGTTGGCGGTGCGCCCCTTGAAGACACCCGCTCCCGGGCTGGTGCGGGAGGCGCTGCTCACCGGGCTGCGGGAGGAGGGGACGGCGCTCCTGAAGTGGTCACGGGACGCGCGGGAGGTACGGGAGCGGCTCGCGTTCCTGCACCGGCATCTCGGGGCGCCCTGGCCCGACGTAGCGGAGGACGCGCTCCTCGCGCGCGTGGACGAGTGGCTGGAGCCGGAGCTCTCCCGGGCCGTGCGCCGGGCCGATTTGGCGCGGATCGACGCCGGGCAGGCCTTGGGGCGGCTCCTGCCGTGGGCGGGCGGCGAAGCCGGGCGCATGGACGAACTCGCCCCTGAGCGGCTCGAAGTACCGAGCGGGTCCAGGATCCGGATCGACTACGCCGACCCCGAGCAGCCGGTGCTCGCCGTCAAGCTGCAGGAGATGTTCGGGCTCGCCGAGACCCCGCGGATCGCGGACGGCCGCGTACCGGTACTGGTGCACCTGCTGTCCCCCGCGGGCCGCCCCGCGGCCGTCACCGCCGACCTCGCGTCCTTCTGGCAGTCCGGCTACCGCGCGGTCCGGGCGGACCTGCGCGGCCGCTACCCGAAGCATCCGTGGCCGGAGGACCCGGCGACGGCGGCGCCCACTCGCCACACCAACGCCCGCCTGAAGGGGCGCTGAGCACCGGAAAGCGCCGGCTGGGGCTCACGCGTTGACCGGCTCGGGCTCCGGATCCCGCTCCGTCGTCGGGGAGGGGTCGCCGGGGCGGCGGCTGCGGGCCTCCAGCCAGAGGGAGAGGGCCAGCAGGAGGATGCCGAGGCCGAGGAAGCCCCACGGGAGGTAGGAGGTCAGCAGGAGGACCAGGACGCGCTGGGACTTGACCAGGTCGACGGTGTCCTTGATGTAGTCCTCGCGCATCTTCACGTGCCCGGAGAAGACGGTGACCTTGTCGCGGTCGCCCAGGAGGGTGCCGCCGCGCAGTTCGTTGTTCTGGATCTCCTCTCCGTAGACGGGTGCTCCGGTGGTCGGTTCGACCCAGAACTTGCGGACGGTGGTGTACCAGCGGGTGGTGCCCGTCTTGGCGAGGGACTCCGGAGTGATGCCCTTGACGGGCATCGTCTTCGGGAAGGGCACCTTGGTCCAGGGAATGGTCTGCTCGAAGTAGTAGACCTTCAGGCCGCGGAAGTTCTGGGTGCCCTTGTAGTGGATGGGGCGGGTGATGCGGGCCTGCGCGTCGAAGTACTCATAGTCCCGCTTCTCGGTCAGGAAGGGCCACTTGAACTCGATACCCTCGCGTTTGACGGGGTCGCCGTCGACCGATTCGCCGGTGGCGTGCACGGGTTCCTGGCTGTGCGCGTCGAAGATGTAGCGCTCGGGGATCTTGGAGACCATCTTGCCTTCGGCGTCCTGGACGTAGGAGAGCGCGTCCCAGACCACGACGTCGCGGTCTGCGCTCTTCTCGATCTTCTCGGAGGCCTCGACGTTGCCCTTGAGGGTCTGCACGATGGTGACCTTGTCGATCTTCTTGGCCTTCATGGAGCCGTAGTCGATGAGGGTCGGATCGTGCGCCTCGAGGACGGCCTCCTGGTACTGGCTCGGCGGGATCTTCGCGAGCCGCGGGAAGGCGTACCAGCGCATGAGCGGGGACATGGCCGTGAAGAACACGGCGAAGGCGAGCAGGACGAGGCTGGCCTTGCGGCGCATCGCGGCGGCCCTCCCTACGTCTATGGGTGCTTGGGGACAGTGGTGAGGAGCGGCTCGGGGGACGTCTCGCCCGGTGGGGCGCCGATCGCCGTGATCGTCAGGACCAGGGCGAGCGCGACGGCGAGGCCTGCGGCGGCGGCGATGAGGGCGCGCATGCGGGGCCTCCCGATTCGGCGTACGGCCGGAACTGATAGGGCGTCAGGTCGGGCACCGTAGCAACGGACGGGCGAGATGAGAACACGTTGCACAACACAGGACCGCCCCTTCGCCGTGCGTGGCGGAGGGGCGGTCCTGTGGAGTCGCGGGTCGGCCGGACGGCCGCCCGGTCAGGCGCCGGGAGAAGCGCTCGCGGACGCGCTCGTCGAGGCGCTCGGAGAAGCGCTCGGGGAGGCACTGGAGGAGTCCGACGGCGACGGCGTCGCGTCGGGCTCCGGCGCGCTCACCTTCAGTTCGAGGGTCAGCGTGCCGCCGCCCTCCGTGACGATGCGCAGCAGGTACGTGCCCGCCGCGTCGTCCGCGTACATCTTCGGGAGCTTCAGCAGCCCGTTCGGGCCGGTCTTCAGACCCGTCAGGGTGCGGACCGGCTTGCCGTCCGCGCCCTTGAAGTAGGGGCCCTTGTCGTTGGCGGTCGCGTCCGTCGCCGACTTGATCATCGTGGCGGTCGCCACGACGCCGTCCGCGATCTTGCCCTTGTGGGTCGCCTTGACCTCGACCCGCTCGCCGAACTCCTTGCCCGGCTCGCAGACCAGCGGCTTGTCACCGGTCCTGGCGAGCGCGTCGGCCACGCGTGCGACGGTCTGCGCCTCGAAGTCGACACGGGACGAGGCGTGGCCGAGGACCCTGGCCTGCACGACGAAGTCGCCGGGCTTCTGCCCCGCTTCGAGGACCGGCGCGGTGGCCTTGCCATAGGCGTTCGTGGTGACGGTGACACCCCTCGCGCCGCCTTCGAAGCGGGTGTCCGTGTCGCCGGAGACGGTGAACCGCACCTTCACCTTGGGCACGAAGTCGCCCGACTTGGTCAGGGCGCGCACCGCGACGCGCTCGGTGAAGGCGTCGCCCGTCTTCGCGACGAGGTCTCCCGTCCCGGCGTTCGCCAGCGCGTCGACCTCCGAGGGCGCGGGGTCGGGCTTGTGGGAGCCGCCCCCGCCCGGCGGCTTCGGCTTGGTGCTGCCACCGCCATGGCTGCCCGACTCGTTCTTGCCGGGGTCCGGCTTCGGCTTCTTCGAGTGCGACGGGTTCGGGTTCGGGGTCGGGCTCGTGCCGACACCCGGGTAGCGCGTGTCGGTGCGGTCGTCCGGCAGCACGCCCTTGCCGTCGGGAACCTCGTGGGTGCCCTTGCGGTAGTACTCCAGCCACGACAGGACCGTGTTCAGGTACTCCGTGGACCGGTTGTAGCTCAGGATCGCCTTGTGCAGATCGGCCTCGACGGAGAGGTCCCGGTCGTTCGCGCACAGATAGCGGCCCGCGGCGAGCGCCGCGTCGTAGATGTTGTTGGGGTCCTTCTCGCCGTCGCCGTTGCCGTCCTGGCCCCAGGTCGCCCAGGTGGACGGAATGAACTGCATGGGGCCGACGGCACGGTCGTGCGTGCTGTCCCCGTCGTACGCGCCCTTGTCGGTGTCGGTGATCTTCGCGAAGCCGTTGCCGTTCAGGACCGGGCCGAGGATCGGCTTGATCGTCGTGCCGTTCGCGTCGACACGGCCGCCGCGCGCCTGGCCGGACTCGACCTTGCCGATGGCGGCGAGGAGTTGCCAGGGCAGGTTGCAGCCCGGCTGCTCGGTGGTGAGGGAGGCCTCGGCCTTCTTGTACGCGTCGAGGACCGTGGCGGGCAGACCCGCCTCGTCCTCCTTGTCGCCGCCGTTCGGAGCGCCGGTCGGCGGGACGGGGCTCTGCAGGGGCGGCAGGTCGGTGAAGTACGGGGAGTCACCGGTCGCGGAATCGCCGGACGGCGGTGTGGTGTCCGAAGCGCCCGCCGCCTGACCGTCGCGCGGCACGTCCGTCACACCAGGGGCCTGCGACGCGGCGAGGGCCGCCACCGCCGCCGCGGCCACCGCAGCGGTCACCGTTCCTCTGCGCAGCCGCCTGCCGAATACCGGCGCCATGACCGAGCCACCCCTCCCCATTGACCACTGTTGCGCGCCGACCCACCCCCCGGTGCACGCTTTCTTCACTCCTGCGCGCATTCCGGTACGTACACACTTGCCTACGCACGCACGTACTCCCAGTGGACCGACCCAGCCGACACTACGACAACTTCCCGCGCCCAGGCACCCGTTCGTGCCCGGTTTTTACCAGTTGGCCGGGGGTCCGCGACAGGTCTGTTACGCAGTGGGGTCCCAGGTCTCCCCCTCCGGTGGCGCCGAGCCGTCCGGGACCTCGCTGATCTCGCTCTCCGGGGTCAGCCCCTGGCCTGCGGCACGCCCCTTGTTGAGGCCGCGGTGCACGGCCTGGGCGATGCGTTCGATGGTCCGGACCCCGTACGCCATCGAGGGGTTCCCGTGCGAGAGGACGACGATGCGGTACGTCCGGCCGCTGCCGGTGAACACACCGACGCTGTGCACGCGCCAGCCGAGGGTGGCGCGGGGCAGCCAGCCGTTCTTGAGGTGGGCACGGACGCCGCGCGGCATGCCCGCGGGCACCCCCCAGCGCTGGTCGCGCCGCACGTCGGCCATCTGCCGCAGGCCGTACTCGCGCGCACTCGGCTTCAGTACGCCACCTCCGCCACGGGCCCCCGTCAGCACACCGAGCAGCCGCATCTGGTCGGCCGCGGTGGTCCGGGTCAGGCCCCAACGGCCGTACGAGCCGAGCGTGGTGGCCGAGGTGCCGACGCGACGCAGGAAACGGGAGAGGTAGGGGTGGCCGAGGTCGTTCCACAGGCGCCGGGCCGCGTCGTTGTCCGACGCGGTGATCATGGGCCGGATCCTTCGGCGCTCCCAGCCGGTGAGGTCGCGGCGCCAGTCCTGCGCGCGGCGCAGCGCCGCCTCCATCATCAGGACCTTGGTGACGCTCGCCGCGTCGTAACGCTGCTGGCCCGCGAGCTCACAGACGAGGCCGGTGCGGGTGTCGTGGACGGCGACGGAGATGCTGCCCGCCCGGGACGACAGCGCCGCCCGGATGTCCTTGGACATCCGGGCGGCGAGAGTGCGGTCCTGGCCCGCCGTGCAGAGGGCGGCGCTGCCCTGCTGGGGCCGACTGGCTTCGGCGGCGGTTACGGGTATGGGGGCCAGAAGGACCGTCGTGAGCGCCGCGGCGAAGGCTGCGCGGCAGTTCCGCAGGTGAGGAGCCATGCGGTCATCCTGACCCGGGGGGTGGGGCGGGGCGCCCCCTTGGGGGCCAAGTGGGTGTCTTCGGCTGCGGCCGCGTCGTGGCTTGTCGCGCAGTTCCCCGCGCCCCTGGGGAGCCGTGGTGCTCCTGCCCAGGGGCGCGGGACGAACGGGCGGCCTCCGGATGGACGGCTCAGGGGCGCGGGGTACCGCGCGACCAGCCACAGCGGACCCGCACCCGAACCCCCCGCGGAGCGGAGCCCCAGCACCGATTCCCCGCCCGGGAGGGCAGCCCGTTCCCCGGCCCGGGAGGGCTAGTGCGCCGCGGATTCCCAGTCCGGGCCCACGCCCACCGACACATCGAGCGGCGCCCGCAGCGTCACCGCGCCCGCCATTTCCCTGCGGACCAGCTCCTCCACCTTCGCGCGCTCGCCCGGCGCGATCTCCAGGACGATTTCGTCGTGGACCTGCAGCAGCATGCGGGAGTCGAGCTTCGCCTCGGTGAGCGCGCCGTGCACGTTCAGCATGGCGATCTTGACGATGTCCGCTGCCGTGCCCTGGATCGGCGCGTTCAGCGCCATCCGCTCGGCCATCTCGCGGCGCTGGCGGTTGTCGCTGTTGAGGTCGGGGAGGTACCTCCGGCGGCCGAGCATCGTCTCCGTGTAACCCGTGGCGCGGGCCTCGTCGACCGCGCGGCGCAGATAGTCCCGGACACCGCCGAACCGCTCGAAGTACGTGTCCATCAGCGCACGCGCCTCGCCCGCGTCGATGTTCAGCTGCTGGGAGAGGCCGAACGCGGACAGGCCGTACGCCAAGCCGTACGACATCGCCTTGATCTTGCGGCGCATCTCCGCGTCGACGGCCGGACCCGCCACGCCGAACACCTGCGAGGCGACGGTCGTGTGCAGGTCCTCGCCGGACGAGAACGCCTCCAGGAGGCCCTCGTCCTCGGAGAGGTGCGCCATCACGCGCAGTTCGATCTGGCTGTAGTCCGCGGTCATGAGGGACTCGAAGCCCTCGCCGACCACGAAGCCGCGGCGGATCGCCCGGCCCTCGTCCGTGCGGACCGGGATGTTCTGCAGGTTCGGGTCCGTGGAGGAGAGGCGGCCCGTCGCCGCCACCGTCTGGTTGAACGTGGTGTGGATGCGGCCGTCCGCGGCGGTCGTCTTGATCAGGCCCTCGACCGTGACGCGGAGCTTCGCCTGCTCGCGGTGGCGGAGCATGATGACCGGCAGCTCGTTCTCCGTCTGGGCCGCGAGCCAGGCCAGGGCGTCCGCGTCCGTGGTGTACCCGGTCTTCGTCTTCTTCGTCTTGGGGAGGTTCAGCTCGCCGAAGAGGACTTCCTGGAGCTGTTTGGGCGAGCCCAGGTTGAACTCATGGCCCGCCGCCGCGTGCGCCTCCTTCACGGCCTGCTGCACCGCGCCCGCGAACTGCTGCTCCATGGACTGCAGATGCTCGCGGTCCGCCGCGATGCCGTGCCGCTCCAGGCGGGCCAGGAGCACGGACGTCGGCAGCTCGATGTCGGCGAGCAGATCGCTCGCGCCTACCTCTGTCAGCTTCTCCCCGAAGGCGGTGCCGAGGTCGAGGATGGTGCGGGCCTGCGACATCAGGGAGTCGGCCTCGGCCCGGTCGTCCTCCTCCGTACCGAAGGCGAGCTGGCCGTCGGCGGCGGAGGCGGGCGCAAGCTCACGGCCCAGGTACTCCAGGGACAGCGCGTCCAGGGCGAAGGAGCGGCGGCCCGGCTTCACCAGATACGCGGCGAGGGCGGTGTCCATGGTGACGCCGTCCACGGTCCAGCCGTGCTCGGGGAAGACCCGCATCGCGCCCTTGGCGTTGTGCAGGACCTTCGGCTTGGCGGCATCGGAGATCCAGGCCGCGAAGGCGTTCTCGTCGGCCTCGTCCAGCGTCGCCGGGTCGAACCAGGCAGCCGCTCCCCCGGCCGCGGCCAGCGCGACCTCGGTGACCGTGCCCGTGCCGAGCTGCCAGGTGTCGACCGTGGCCAGGCCGAGGACCGCCGCGCCGTGCTCGGCCAGCCACGGCGCGAGCTCGCCCGCGCCGAGGACCGTGCCGTCCAGTTCCACGCCCGGCTCGGCCGGGGTCTGCTCGGCCTCCTCCGCGCCCGGGTCGACGGCGAGCAGCCGCTCCCGCAGCGAGGGGTTACGGATCTCCAGGGTGTCCAGGACCATCGCGAGCGCCGTGCGGTCGTACGGAGCGCGCTCCAAGTCGACGACCGTCTTCGGCAGTTCGACGTCGCGCACCATCTCGGTGAGGCGGCGGTTGAGCTTCACCGACTCCAGGTGGTCGCGGAAGTTCTGCCCGGCCTTGCCCTTGACCTCCTCGGCACGCTCGACGAGGTCGGCGAACGAACCGAACTGGTTGATCCACTTCGCGGCCGTCTTCTCACCGACGCCCGGGATGCCCGGCAGGTTGTCCGACGGGTCGCCGCGCAGCGCCGCGAAGTCGGGGTACTGACTCGGGGTGAGGCCGTACTTCTCCTGGACCTTGTCCGGGGTGAAGCGCGTCAGCTCCGAGACGCCCTTCGTCGGATACAGCACCGTCACGTGGTCGGTGATCAGCTGGAAGGAGTCACGGTCGCCCGTGACGATCAGCACGTCGAAACCGGCCGCCTCCGCCTGCGTGGCCAGGGTGGCGATGACGTCGTCCGCCTCGAAGCCGTCGACCGCGAAGCGCACCGCGTGCATCGCGTCGAGCACCTCGCCGATCAGCTCGACCTGCCCCTTGAACTCGTCCGGGGTCTTGGAGCGGTTCGCCTTGTACTCCGGGAACTCCGTGGAACGCCACGTCTTGCGCGAGACGTCGAACGCCACCGCGAAGTGCGTGGGCGCCTCGTCGCGCAGGGTGTTCGCCAGCATCGACGCGAAGCCGTAGATCGCGTTCGTCGGCTGGCCCGTCGCGGTCGTGAAGTTCTCCGCGGGCAGCGCGAAGAACGCCCGGTACGCCAGGGAGTGCCCGTCCATGAGGAGCAGGCGCGGGCGCTGCTCACCGCCCGGCTTCCCGTCCTTCGTCGCCGCGGTCTCGGACTTCTTCTTCGCTGCTGTTTCTGCCACGTCCCCGATCCTGCCACGCCCCACTGACACTCAGGCCCAACCCTCACCCGCGACGGCTCCGACCGTGCCGCGTGGGAGGATCGAAGACGTAGCTCACGTACGCGCTCGAAGGGGAGCCGACCATGGCAAGCAAGCCGCCCAAGGGCGATCCGGTCCAGGACGCGCCGCAGGTCGCCGAGGCGCAGCACGCGGCCGCGGGACTGCCCGCCATCGGTCACACGCTGCGCATGGCGCAGCAGCAGATGGGCGTGCGCCGCACCGCCCTCACCCTGCTCCGCGTCAACCAGAAGGACGGCTTCGACTGCCCCGGCTGCGCCTGGCCCGAGCCGGACCACCGGCACAAGGCCGAGTTCTGCGAGAACGGCGCGAAGGCGGTGGCCGAGGAAGCCACGCTGCGCCGCGTCACGCCCGACTTCTTCGCCGCGCACCCCGTCGCGGACCTCGCCACCCGCAGTGGGTACTGGCTGGGCCAGCAGGGCCGCCTCACCCACCCCATGTACCTGGCGCAGGACGCGGAGCGCTACGAGCCGGTTTCCTGGGAGCGGGCCTTCGGCATCATCGCCGAGGAGATCGCCGCGCTCGACTCCCCCGACGAGTCCGTCTTCTACACCTCGGGCCGCACCAGCAACGAAGCCGCGTTCCTGTACCAGCTGTTCGCCCGCGAGCTCGGCACGAACAACCTGCCCGACTGCTCGAACATGTGCCACGAGTCGTCCGGCTCGGCGCTCACCGAGACGATCGGCATCGGCAAGGGCAGCGTCCTCCTGGAGGACCTCTACAAATCGGACCTGATCATCGTCGCCGGGCAGAACCCGGGCACGAACCACCCGCGCATGCTCTCCGCCCTGGAGAAGGCGAAGAACAACGGTGCGAAGATCATCACGGTCAATCCGCTGCCCGAGGCGGGCATGGAGCGCTTCAAGAACCCGCAGACCGCACAGGGCATGCTCAAGGGCACCGCCCTCACCGACCTCTTCCTGCAGATCCGTCTCGGCGGCGACCAGGCCCTCTTCCGCCTCCTCAACAAGCTCATCCTGGAGACGGAGGGAGCCGTGGACGAGGAGTTCGTCCGCGAGCACACCCACGGGTACGAGGACTTCGTCGGGGCCGCACGGGCCGCCGACTGGGACGACACCCTTCAGGCCACCGGCCTCGGCCGCGAGGACATCGAGGAGGCACTGCGCCTGGTGCTCGCCTCCAAGCGCACCGTCGTGTGCTGGGCGATGGGCCTGACCCAGCACAAGCACTCCGTGCCGACCATCCGCGAGGTCGTCAACTTCCTGTTGCTGCGGGGCAACATCGGCCGCCCCGGCGCGGGCGTCTGCCCCGTGCGCGGCCACTCGAACGTGCAGGGCGACCGCACGATGGGCATCTTCGAACGGCCCGCGCCCGCCTTCCTCGACGCCCTGGAGAAGGAGTTCGGCTTCGCGCCACCCCGCCACCACGGCCTGGACGTCGTCCGCGCCATCAGGGCCCTGCGGGACGGCGAGGCGAAGGTGTTCTTCGCGATGGGCGGCAACTTCGTCTCCGCATCCCCCGACACCGACGTCACGGAAGCCGCGATGCGCCGGGCCCGGCTCACCGTGCACGTCTCGACGAAGCTCAACCGCTCGCACGCCGTCACGGGCGCCCGCGCCCTGATCCTGCCGACGCTCGGCCGCACCGAGCGCGACCTCCAGGGCAGCGGCGAGCAGGTCGTGACCGTCGAGGACTCCATGGGCATGGTGCACGCCTCACGCGGCCGCCTGGAGCCCGCGGGCAAGCAGCTCCTGTCCGAGCCCGCCATCGTGTGCCGCCTCGCGCGCCGCGTGCTGGGCGAGGCGTCCCGCACGCCGTGGGAGGAGTTCGAGAAGGACTACTCCACCGTGCGCGACCGCATCGCGCGCGTGATCCCCGGCTTCGAGGACTTCAACGCGAAGATCGCCCGCCCCGGCGGCTTCGCCCTGCCGCACGCGCCGCGCGACGAGCGCCGCTTCCCCACGGCCACCGGCAAGGCCAACTTCACGGCGGCCCCCGTCGAGTACCCGGCCGTCCCGAAGGGACGGCTGCTGCTGCAGACCCTGCGCTCCCACGACCAGTACAACACCACGATCTACGGCCTCGACGACCGCTACCGCGGCATCAAGAACGGCCGCCGCGTGGTCCTCGTCCACCCCGAGGACGCCGCGGAGCTCGGCTTCGCCGAGGGGACGTACGCCGACCTCGTCAGCGAGTGGCAGGACGGCGTGGAGCGCCGCGCGCCGGGCTTCCGCATCGTGCACTACCCGACGGCCCGCGGCTGCGCCGCCGCGTACTACCCCGAGACCAACGTCCTGGTGCCGCTGGATGCCACCGCCGACACCAGCAACACCCCTGCCAGCAAGTCCGTGGTCGTACGCCTGGAACAATCGGCCGTCGACTGAGCGTTTGCTCAGCGACAGGTGCGACGACGAACGAACGGAGCCTGGCCCCATGGGTGAGCAGCACGGCGTGAAGTTCCCGCAGGAAGTCATCGACGAGTACGCCTCGCTCGGTGTCGACCTGCCCTCCCTGTTCTCGGCCGGGCACCTCGGCACCCGCATGGGCGTGCAGGTCCTCGAGGCCTCGGCGGAGCGTGTCGTCGGCACGATGCCGGTCGAGGGCAACACACAGCCGTACGGCCTGCTGCACGGCGGCGCCTCCGCGGTGCTCGCGGAGACCCTCGGCTCGGTCGGCGCGATGCTGCACGGCGGCCCGCACAAGCTGGCCGTCGGCGTCGACCTGAACTGCACGCACCACCGCGGCGCCCGCTCCGGCCTGGTCACCGGGGTGGCGACGCCCGTGCACCGGGGCCGCTCCACGGCCACGTACGAGATCGTGATCAGCGACGAGCGGGACAAGCGGGTGTGCACCGCGCGGCTGACGTGCATGCTGCGGGACGCGCCCGCGCAGAGCGATTCGACCGGCTCGGCGGGCGCCGCGGGCTGACCGCTGAAGGACCCGGCGGCGAGGACCGGTGCCCGTGCATTGTCGGAGCGTAAGGCTCCGGTCTAGCGTCTCTGCATGAGGCACCGGATATCGCTCTGTGCGCTCGCCCTTGCCGCAGTCGTCGCCGCCGGATGCGGAAGTTCCGGCTCCGACGAACCGGACGCGGCCCGCAGCCCTTCCCCCGGCACCACGTCCCCCGCCGACCTGTGCACCACGATCATCACCAAGTGGGCCCGGGAGATCTACGACTCGGGCGACACGACCTACGGCGACTACCAGTCGATGGCCCTGTCGAACGGTCAGTACACGATCCTGCGCGACGTCCTGGACGCCACGCGCGCCGAGCGCAGCCGCGAATCGGCCGCTTCGGGACGGAAGTTGATCGGCCATCAGGTCCGCAAGCGGTGCGCCGAGCGCTACCGCGACGGCGGACCGAGCGGCGGGCCGTGGACGTGAACGCCATCGGCCCGGTCGAACCGGGCGAGGACACCTACGACCGCGAGTCCGCGCTCCCCCGAAGAGCCCGGCCGCGCCCGCTCCGCTTCCGCCGCACCACCCTCGCCGCCACCGCGGCCGCGATCATCGGCGCCGCCGGGATCGGCTTCTATCTGACGCGACCGGAACCGCCGCCCCCCGCGCCCCCGTCGTGGCCGTCACAGAGCGTCTCGGTGACGTACGAGGGCGGGATGTCACGGCCCCGGGCCGGGGACCGGACGTTCACCTTCACCGTCGCGTTCACGCAGGAGTCGGGGCCGCCCGCGACCGTCCGGCGGGTCGGTCAGCCCTCCGCGGCCCTTTCGGTCAGCACATCCCCTCTCACCCCTTTCGAGGTCAAATCGGGATCACCCCGGAAGTCGATCATCACGATGCACATTCGCGAATGCGGCGAAGTGTCCCGGAATGCGGGACTCCCTTTCCTGGAAGTAACACTGCGTAATGTGCGCGCAATCGAGAAGCAGAGTTACATCCTGGGTCCGGAATACGCGAATGATCTTTCTGCCGCCCTGACGGCCGCATGCCCGCGAACACCGGTGTCATGAGTAAAACGGCTTTACAGTCCTGCAAGTTGCCCTGGGGATTCTCACCATGCGGATACGTCGAGATCCACCTAACAGGGCCATATTCAGCCTCAACCGCCCCCTGCGTTCCAGCCCGGAATACTCCATGGCATAACAAGAGCGTCACAGCCTTGGTCCGACCACTCCACCAAGAACAAAGGCACCCTTAGAGTCACGGCCAGTCACCGCGCCCACCGGATTCCTGTCAGTTCGGTTCCGCGCTCGACTCGGCATCCCAACAAGGGACAGCCGTGCCAGGGGAAAGGACTGATCGTGCGTCAACGTTCGCTCATAGCCATCACCGCTGCACTCACCGCGGGGGCTCTCACCCTCACCGCCTGTGGCTCGCGCGACGACAAGGACGACGGAGACGAGGCCGGTGGCGGCACCACCGTGGTCATCGGCGTCGACGCGCCACTGACCGGCGAACTCTCCGCGCTGGGCCTCGGCATCCGCAACTCCGTCGACCTCGCCACCAAGCAGGCAAACTCCAAGAACTACGTCGACGGGGTCAAGTTCAAGATCGAAGCCCTCGACGACCAGGGCCAGCCCTCGTCCGGCCAGACCAACGCCACCAAGCTCGTCGCCGACAAGGACGTCCTCGGCGCCGTCGGCCCCCTGAACTCCTCCGTCGCCGAATCGATGCAGAAGGTCTTCGACGACGCGAAACTCGTCCAGGTCTCCCCCGCCAACACCAACCCCGCCCTCACCCAGGGCCCGGACTGGAACGGCGGCAAGAAGGCACGCCCGTACAAGTCGTACTTCCGCACCGCCACCACCGACGCCATCCAAGGCCCCTTCGCGGCCCAGTACCTGTACAACAAGGCCAAGAAGAAGAAGGTCTTCGTCGTCGACGACAAGAAGACCTACGGCGCCGGACTCGCCGCCACCTTCAAGGACGAGTTCACCAAACTCGGCGGCAAGGTCGTCGGAACCGAACACATCAACCCCGACACCAAGGACTTCGGCGCCGTCGCCACCAAGATCCGCAACTCCGACGCGGACCTCGTCTACTACGGCGGCGAATACCCCCAGGCCGGACCCCTCAGCAAGCAGATGAAGCAGGCCGGATCCAAGGCCCCCCTCGTCGGCGGCGACGGCATCTACAGCGCCGACTTCATCAAGCTCTCCGGCAAGCAGGGCGTCGGCGACTACGCCACCTCCGTCGGCCAGCCCGTCGAAGAACTGCCCTCCGCCAAGGAGTTCATCGCCAACTACAAGAAGGCAGGCTTCAAGGAAGCCTACGAAGCCTACGGCGGCTACTCCTACGACAGCGCCTGGGCGATCATCGAAGCCGTCAAGAAGGTCGTCGACGACAACGACGGCAAGCTGCCCGACGACGCCCGCGCCAAGGTCATCGACGCCATGAAGGGCGTCTCCTTCGACGGCGTCACCGGCAAGGTCTCCTTCGACGAATACGGCGACGCGACCAACAAGCAGCTCACCGTCTACCAGGTCAAGTCCACCGACCCCAAGAGCGGCTGGAAGCCCGTCGAGTCCGGCACCTACTCCGGGACCAACTGACACCCGGCACGTAGCCCACGACAACCCGCGCGGGGCGCCGCAGACGAGCGCCCCGCGCGGCGTCGCATCCGTCGCACGAAAGACTCGGAGGACCTGCGGTGCACGAACTGCCGCAACAGCTGGTCAACGGCCTGCTATTGGGATCCATGTACGGCCTCATCGCCATCGGCTACACAATGGTCTACGGCATCGTCCAGCTCATCAACTTCGCCCACGGCGAGATCTTCATGACCGGCGGCTTCGGCGCCCTCACCGTCTGGCTCTGGCTCCCCGCCGGCACCAGCGTCTGGGCCGCCCTGCCCCTCATGCTCATAGGCGCCATCTTCGTCTCCACCACCATCGCCATCGGCGCCGAACGCTTCGCCTACCGGCCCCTGCGCGGAGCACCACGCCTCGCCCCGCTCATCACCGCCATCGGCCTCTCCCTCGCCCTCCAGCAAGCGGTCTGGGCCTGGTACCCCGAGGCCAAGTCCGCCCGCTCCTTCCCCGAACTGCCCGGCGGCTCCATCCACATCGGCTCCGTCACCATGCAGCCCGGCGACGTCTTCCTGCTCATCACCGCCCCCATCTGCATGGTCGCCCTCGGCTACTTCGTCATGAAGACCCGCATCGGCCGCGGCATGCAAGCCACCGCGCAGGACCCCGACACCGCCAAACTCATGGGGATCAACACCGACCGCGTCATCGTCGTCGCCTTCGCCATCGGCGCCGCCTTCGCCGGCATCGCCGCCGTCGCCCGCGGACTCAAATACGGCCAGATCGACTTCCGCATGGGATTCATCCTCGGCCTCAAAGCCTTCACCGCGGCCGTACTCGGCGGCATCGGCAACATCTACGGCGCCATGATCGGCGGCGTCGTCCTCGGCCTCGCCGAATCCATGGCCACCGCCTACATCAACGACGTACCCGGCATGGACAAGCTCGGCGGCCAGTCCTGGGCCGACGTCTGGGCGTTCGTACTCCTCATCGTCGTACTCCTCGTCAGGCCCCAAGGCCTCCTCGGCGAGCGCGTCGCGGACAGGGCGTGACAACCATGACCACACACACCACCACGGCCGACAACGCCCAGCCGCACAAGGAAAAGCCCCCCACCGGGCTCATCCACCTCCCCGTCGGCCCCGCCCGCGCCCTCGCCACCGGCGGCGGAATCCTCACCGTCATCTCCGCGTTCCTCGCCTGGACCTGGACCTCCGCCTTCCCCGGCGACCTCACCGTCTACGGCTACCCCGGCGGCCTCCAATGGCTCGTCCTCATCGCCGGCGCCCTCACCACACTCCTCGGACTCGCCTCCTACGGAGTCAAGGGCATCCGCGCCATCGCCCCCGCCGGAACCGACGCCGCCCTCAAATACTCCGCACTCGCCGCCTTCGCCACCTCCTGGTACACGATCTTCGCCATCAGCAAGAAGCTCGGCGGCCTCGCCAACCTCGAACCCGGCGGCTGGATCGCGGGCGTCGCCACCCTCACCGCCCTCATCGGCGCCCTCGCCCTGCCCTTCAAACGACCCCACACCTACCCGGTCGACGAAGAAGACAGCGCCTGGGAACAGTTCAAACACCGCACCCGCAACGCCAGCACCACCTTCAAGGGCGCCTTCGCCGCGGAAACCCCGCCCCCACCCCGCAAACTCAACTCGTACCTCGAGATCCTGGTCATCATCGCGGCACTCGCCACCGGCCTGCTCGTCTTCACCTACGGCATCGGCACCGAATACGACGAACTCTTCATCGGGTTCCTCATCACCGTCAGCTTCTGCTTCGCCGCACTCGCCAAAGCAGGCCTCGTCGCCCAGGTCTCCACCTACACCGCACGACACCGCCACGTCACCCTCGTCGGCGCCTTCCTCGCCGCCGCCGCATTCCCCTTCACCCAGAACGACGACCAGTACGCCACCATCGGCGTCTACATCCTCATCTTCGCCACCGTCGCCCTCGGACTGAACATCGTCGTCGGCCTCGCGGGACTCCTCGACCTCGGATACGTCGCCTTCCTCGGCGTCGGCGCCTACGCCGCATCCATGGTCTCCGGAACACCCTCCTCACCCTTCGACATCCACCTCCCCTTCTGGGGCGCCATCCTCGTCGGCGCCGGCGCATCCCTCGTCTTCGGCGTCCTCATCGGCGCCCCCACCCTGCGCCTGCGCGGCGACTACCTCGCCATCGTCACCCTCGGATTCGGCGAGATCTTCCGCCTCGCCGCCAACAACTCCGACGGCTCCTCCGGACCCGACATCACCAACGGATCCAACGGCATCTCCTCCATCCCCAACCTCAAGATCCTCGGCTTCGACTTCGGCGTCGAACACACCATCGCGGGCTTCACCATCGGCCGCTTCGCGAACTACTTCTTCCTGATGCTGCTCATCACCCTCGTCGTCGTCCTCGTCTTCCGACGCAGCGAGAACTCCCGCATCGGACGCGCCTGGGTCGCCATCCGCGAAGACGAGACCGCGGCACTCGCCATGGGCATCAACGGCTTCCGCGTCAAGCTCATCGCCTTCGCCCTCGGCGCCTCGCTCGCCGGACTCGCAGGCACCGTCCAGGCCCACGTCACCTACACCGTGACACCCGAGCAGTACCAGTTCGCCAACTCCGTACCGCCCAACTCCGCGTTCCTCCTCGCGGCCGTCGTCCTCGGCGGCATGGGCACCATCAGCGGCCCCCTCGTCGGCGCCGCGCTCCTCTACCTCATCCCCAACAAACTCCAGTTCCTCGGCGACTACCAACTGTTCGCCTTCGGACTCGCGCTCGTACTCCTCATGCGCTTCCGCCCCGAAGGCCTCATCCCCAACCGCCGCCGCCAACTCGAGTTCCACGAGGCCGAACTCAGCCCCGGCGAGACGCCGCCACCCGCAGCCCTCAGCAAGACAGGGGTCTGACCATGACCACCGACACGACCAAAGAGGACCGCACCCCCGCCACCCCGGCAGGCGAGAACGTCCTCGACGCCCGCGGCGTCACCATGCGCTTCGGCGGCCTCACCGCCGTCCGCTCCGTCGACCTCACCGTCAACAGCGGCGAAATCGTCGGCCTCATCGGCCCCAACGGCGCAGGCAAGACCACCTTCTTCAACTGCCTCACCGGCCTCTACATCCCCACCGAGGGCGAGGTCCGCTACAAAGGCAACATCCTGCCCGCCAAGTCCTTCAAGGTCACCGCGGCAGGCATCGCCCGCACCTTCCAGAACATCCGCCTCTTCGCCAACATGACGGTCCTGGAGAACGTCCTCGTCGGCCGCCACACCCGCACCAAGGAAGGCCTCTGGTCCGCCCTCCTGCGCGGCCCCGGCTTCCACCGCGCGGAAGCCGCCTCCAAGGCCCGCGCCATGGAACTCCTCGAATTCGTCGGCCTCGCCGAGAAGGCGGACCACCTCTCGCGCAACCTCCCCTACGGAGAACAGCGCAAGCTCGAAATCGCCCGCGCCCTCGCCAGCGAACCCGGCCTGCTCCTCCTCGACGAGCCCACCGCCGGCATGAACCCCCAGGAAACCCGCGCCACCGAAGAACTCGTCTTCGCCATCCGCGACATGGGCATCGCCGTCCTCGTCATCGAGCACGACATGCGCTTCATCTTCAACCTCTGCGACCGCGTCGCCGTCCTCGTCCAGGGCGAAAAACTCGTCGAAGGATCCAGCGAGACAGTTCAACAGGACGACCGCGTCATCGCCGCATACCTCGGCGAGCCCTTCGAGGAGAACAAATCATGACCGCACTCCTTGAGGTCGAGGACCTCCGCGTCGCCTACGGCAAGATCGAAGCCGTCAAAGGCATCTCCTTCAAAGTCGACGCAGGCGAAGTCGTCACCCTGATCGGCACCAACGGCGCGGGCAAGACCACGACACTCCGCACCCTCTCGGGGCTCCTCAAGCCGGTCGGCGGATCCATCAAATTCAACGGAAAACCGATCCGCAAATACCGCGCCGACCAAATCGTCGCGCAAGGCCTCGCCCACTCCCCCGAAGGCCGCCACATCTTCCCCCGCATGACCATCGAGAACAACCTCCGCCTCGGCGCCTACCTCCGCTCCGACAAAGCAGGCATCGAAAAGGACATCCAACGCGCCTACGAACTCTTCCCCATCCTCGGAGAACGGAAGAAACAGGCCGCGGGCACTCTCTCGGGCGGCGAACAACAAATGCTCGCCATGGGCCGCGCCCTCATGTCCCAGCCCAAACTCCTCATGCTCGACGAGCCCTCCATGGGCCTCTCGCCGATCATGATGCAGAAGATCATGGCGACGATCTCCGAGCTCAAGGCCAACGGCACGACGATCCTCCTCGTCGAACAGAACGCCCAGGCCGCGCTCTCCCTCGCCGACCACGGCCACGTCATGGAAGTCGGCAAGATCGTCCTCTCCGGCACAGGTGGGGACCTCCTGCACGACGAGTCGGTGCGCAAGGCGTACCTGGGCGAGGACTAGGCGCCGCTCGCCCTACCCGCACACACGACGAGGCCCGCACCCCATACCGGGAGTGCGGGCCTCGTCGTACGTCTGTCTCTACTGGGCGCTCAGCCCTTCGACGCCTTCTTCTCCTCGGCGTCCTCGATGACCGCCTCCGCGACCTGCTGCATCGACAGACGCCGGTCCATCGACGTCTTCTGGATCCACCGGAACGCGGCGGGCTCCGTCAGGCCGTACTCCGTCTGCAGGATCGACTTAGCCCGGTCCACGAGCTTCCGCGTCTCCAGACGCAGCGAAAGGTCCGCGACCTCCTGCTCCAGCGCCTTCAGCTCCGTGAAGCGGGACACGGCCATCTCGATCGCCGGGACCACGTCCGTCTTGCTGAACGGCTTCACGAGGTACGCCATCGCACCGGCGTCCCGCGCGCGCTCGACGAGGTCGCGCTGCGAGAACGCGGTCAGCATGAGCACGGGGGCGATGGACTCCTCGGCGATCTTCTCGGCCGCGGAGATCCCGTCCATGACGGGCATCTTCACGTCCAGGATCACCAGATCCGGCTTGTGCTCACGGGCCAGCTCGACGGCCTTCTCACCGTCACCGGCCTCACCGACGACGCTGTAGCCCTCTTCCTCGAGCATCTCCTTGAGGTCGAGCCGGATCAGGGCCTCGTCCTCGGCGATGACGACACGGGTCGTCAGCGGAGGAACGTGCGACTTGTCGTCGTCCGACGCGTCGGTGGGCTGGGGCGACTCGGGGGCGGTCACGGGGGCTCCTCGTTGCGGGCCGGTCAGGTACTGCTCCCCAGAGCCTACCTAGCTGCGGTAAGGTGGTGGCGCGAGGGGGCTAGACTACCCTTCCTTTCGAAGGCCCCAGTACTCCAACTGGTTAGAGAGGCCGCTCTCAAACAGCGGACAGTGTGGGTTCGAATCCCACCTGGGGCACTTTTCCTTCATTTCCAAGGTCACCATTTATAAGCGGATGTTCCCGTTCCCGTGAACATCCGCTTTTTGCTGCGCGCCGAAGTCCGAAGCCCCGCACAGTGAGCCCATGTACGACATGGGCACACGCAAGCGGGCACGGAACGGCTGCGCCCGACCTTGCCCACGGTGTCATGACACTCCAGGCGAGCCGGACGAGCCCGCCGCCTACGCGTACCTCCTGGGCCTGTACCTCGGCGACGGCTGCATCAGCCCTCACCGGCGCGGTGTCCACTCCTTGCGCATCGCTTGCGCGGACGCCTGGCCGGGCCTCATCGACGCCTGCGCGGACGCCATCCGGGCGGTACGCCCCGACAACAAGGTGTGCCGAGTGCGGAGTCAGGGGTGCCAGTACGTCACCTCGTGGAGCAAGCACTGGCCCTGCCTCTTCCCCCAGCACGGCCCCGGCAAGAAGCACGAGCGGGAGATCGCCCTGGCCCCCTGGCAACAGGAGATCGTCGACGCCCACCCGTGGGAGTTCATCCGCGGGCTCATCCACTCCGACGGCTGTCGCACCACGAACTGGACGACCCGCCTCATCGCCGGGGAAATGAAGCGCTACGAATACCCCCGCTACTTCTTCACCAACCGGTCCGCGGACATCATCCGCCTCTTCACCGACACCCTCGACAGGGTCGGAGTCGACTGGAAGGTGGCGAACAGCCGGAACATCTCCGTCGCCCGCAAAGCCTCCGTCGCCCTCATGGATCTCCACGTGGGCCCGAAGCACTGACCGCCCCGGCCCGCTACTTCGGGCTGTCGTCCTCGCCGATGTGGTGGATGCGGACCAGGTTCGTGGAGCCGGGGACTCCGGGCGGGGAGCCTGCCGTGATGACGACCGTGTCGCCCTTCTGGCAGCGGCCGATCTTGAGGAGGAGCTCGTCGACCTGGTCGACCATCGCGTCGGTGGAGTCGACGTGCGGGCCGAGCAGGGTTTCCACGCCCCACGTGAGGTTCAACTGCGCGCGCGTCGCCTTGTCGGGGGTGAAGGCGAGGAGCGGGATGGGTGAGCGGTAACGGGAGAGGCGGCGGACCGTGTCGCCGGACTGGGTGAAGGCGACGAGGAACTTGGCGCCGAGGAAGTCGCCCATTTCCGCGGCCGCGCGGGCGACCGCGCCGCCCTGGGTGCGGGGCTTGTTGCGTTCCGTCAGCGGGGGCAGGCCCTTGGCGAGGATGTCCTCTTCCGCCGCTTCGACGATGCGGCTCATCGTCCTGACGGTCTCGATGGGGTATTTGCCGACGCTGGTCTCGCCGGAGAGCATCACCGCGTCGGTGCCGTCGATGACGGCGTTGGCGACGTCGGACGCCTCGGCGCGCGTGGGGCGGGAGTTGTCGATCATCGAGTCGAGCATCTGCGTGGCGACGATGACCGGCTTCGCGTTGCGCTTGGCGAGTTTGATGGCGCGCTTCTGGACGATCGGGACTTGTTCCAGGGGCATTTCGACGCCGAGGTCGCCGCGGGCGACCATGATGCCGTCGAATGCGGCGACGATGTCCTCGATGTTGTCGACGGCCTGGGGCTTTTCGACCTTGGCGATGACGGGGAGGCGGTGGCCTTCTTCGTCCATGATGCCGTGGACGTCTTCGATGTCGCGTCCGCTGCGTACGAAGGAGAGGGCGATGACGTCGAATCCTGAACGCAGGGCCCAGCGGAGGTCTTCGCGGTCCTTTTCGGAGAGCGCGGGGACGGAGACGGCGACGCCGGGGAGGTTGAGGCCCTTGTGGTCGGAGACCATGCCGCCTTCGATGACGGTGGTCGTGACGCGGGGGCCGTCGACGGCGGTGACCTCGAGGGTCACCTTGCCGTCGTCGACGAGGATGTGTTCGCCGGTGGTGACGTCCTGGGCGAGGCCGTCGTAGGTGGTGCCGCAGATCTGGCGGTCGCCTTCGATGCCGTCTTCGACGGTGATGGTGAACTCGTCGCCGCGTTCGAGTAGTACGGGTCCTTCGCGGAAGCGGCCGAGGCGGATCTTCGGGCCTTGAAGGTCGGCGAGGATGCCGACGCTGCGGCCGGTCTCCTCGGAGGCCTTTCGCACGCGCTGGTAGCGCTCCTCGTGCTCGGCGTAGGTGCCGTGGCTGAGGTTGAAGCGGGCCACGTCCATTCCGGCTTCGACCAGTGCCTTGATCTGGTCGTACGAGTCGGTCGCGGGTCCCAGGGTGCAGACGATTTTTGCTCGGCGCATGGTTCGACCCTAGGCCTTACCCGTGGGTAGAGAATTGGCCGGGGGTGACTACTCAACAACCTTTGCATGAAGGGTTATTGACAAGTGTTGAATTGTGCGGGGCACCGCTCCGATGAGCGTTGCGGGGGTGTCTGGTGGGGGTGTTCGGGTGTTCTAGGACCGTAGGTCCGGTGGGGTCATGGTGAATCGGGCGTTGACGGTTGCGTAGACGTGCTGGCGTTGGGGTTCGAGGTCGAGGGGTGGGGCTTCCGTGAGGTCGGGGGCGCCTCCGTAGGAGACGGCGGAGCGCATGCCGCCGGCGAATCCTCCGTAGCCGGGGGCGGGGGCGTTCTCGGCGCCGAGGTCGGCGAGTTCGACGAGGGCGGCTAGGTCGGTGCCGAGTGCTTCGGCGTATTCGCGGGCGCGTTGGACGGCTTCGCGGACGGCTTGCTGGCGGGCCCGGCGGTGGATGGGCGAGTCGGAGCGCAGGGCCCACCAGGGGCCTTCGACGCGGGTGAGGTCGAGGTCGGCGAGGCGGGTGGTGAGTTCGCCGAGGGCGGTGAAGTCGGTGAGTTCGGCGGTGGTGTGGACGCGGCCGTGGTAGGCGCGGATGCGTTCGCCGCGGCCGTGTTTGGTGAGTTCGGGGCTGATGGAGAAGGCGCCGGTCTCGATTTTTTCGACGGCTTCGCCGTAGGTCTTGATGAGGTCGAGGACGAGGCTGTTGCGGCGGGTGAGGTCGTTGAGGGCGTCGCGTCGGTCGGTGCCGCGGGCGTGGACGGTGATGCCGATGCGGGCGATTTCGGGGTCGACTTCGAGGTGTGCTTCGCCGCGGACGGCGAGGCGGGGTGCGTCGGGGGTGCCGTAGGGCGTGGAGGCGGGGGCCTGGGTGGTGGCCGGGTCTGTGTCCATGGGGTCACTCTCGCATCGCGTGGACGTACCGGACAGTCACCGGATCGCAACCTGCGGGGTCTGTTGCGCGTGTGTGCGGCGGGGACAGAATCTACGCGCGTTAACCATGCATGTTTGACCTTGGCGACCGAGGAGTACAGAGATGCCGTTGAACCGCAGGAAGTTCCTGGGCACGTCCGCCGCCACCGGCGTGGGCGTGGCTGTCACGGGTGCGGCCGTCGCGCCGTCCGCCGCGTCCGCGCACGGCTCCGGGAAGCCGCGGCGCAAGCGTCGGTACTCGTTCACGGTGCTCGGCACGACGGATCTGCACGGCAATGTCTTCAACTGGGACTACTTCACGGACAAGGAGTTCGACGACAAGGACCACAACGACGTGGGCCTGGCGAAGATCTCGACGCTGGTGAACCGGATCCGCAAGGAGAAGGGCCGCGGGAACACGCTTCTGATCGACGCGGGCGACACGATTCAGGGCACGCAGTTGTCGTACTACTACGCGAAGGTCGATCCGATCACCGCGAAGCACGGTCCGGTGCATCCGATGGCGCAGGCGATGAACGCGATCGGGTACGACGCGGCGGCGCTCGGCAATCACGAGTTCAATTACGGCATTCCGGTGCTGCGGAAGTTCGAGGAGCAGTGTGATTTCCCGCTGCTTGGGGCGAACGCGCTGGATGCGAAGACGCAGAAGCCCGCTTTCCCGCCGTACTTCATGAAGCGCATGCGCACGCCGCACGGCCGTGATGTGAAGGTGGCGGTGCTTGGTCTGACGAATCCGGGGATCGCCATCTGGGACAAGGTGAACGTGCAGGGGAAGATGACGTTCCCGGGGCTTGAGGAGCAGGCGGCGAAGTGGGTGCCGAAGCTGCGGTCGATGGGTGCGGACGTCGTGATCGTGTCGGCGCACTCGGGTTCGAGCGGCACGTCGTCGTACGGTGATCAGCTGCCGTATGTGGAGAACGCGGCCGGTCTGGTGGCGGAGCAGGTGCCGGGTATCGACGCGATCCTGGTGGGGCATGCGCACACGGAGATTCCCGAGTACTTCGTGGAGAACAAGGCGACCGGCAAGAAGGTCGTCCTGTCGGAGCCGTTGAAGTGGGGGCAGCGGCTGACGCTGTTCGACTTCGATCTGGTGTGGTCGAAGGGCCGCTGGACGGTCGAGAAGGTCGGTGCGAAGGTCCTGAACTCGAAAACGGTCGAGGAGGACAAGAAGGTCACGCGGCTGCTTGCGGACGAGCACAAGAAGGTCGTGACGTACGTGAACCAGGTGATCGGTTCGTCGACGGCGGCGATGAGCACGGCCGAGGGCCCGGTCAAGGATGTCGCGATCATCGATCTGATCAATCTGGTGCAGCAGGAGACGGTTGCGGCGGCGCTGAAGGGCGGCGCGTATGCGGCGCTTCCGGTGTTGTCGCAGGCTTCGTGTTTCTCGCGCACGGCGCAGATTCCCGCGGGTGATGTGACGATCAGGGATGCGGCGGGTCTGTATCCGTTCGAGAACACGCTGGAGGCGCGGCTGCTCACGGGTGCGCAGTTGAAGGAGTATCTGGAGTTCTCGGCGCGGTATTACGTGCGGACGCCCGCGGGTGGTCCGGTGGACCCGGCGAAGCTGACGAACGCCGAGAACATTCCGGACTACAACTATGACGCGGTGAGCGGTCTGACGTACGAGATCGATATCGCGAAGCCGGTGGGGTCGCGGATCGTGAAGTTGTCCTTCGAGGGCAAGGCGCTCGATCCGAAGGCGGAGTTCGTGTTCGCGGTGAACAACTATCGGGCGAGTGGTGGCGGGAACTTCCCGCACATCGCGGGTGCCAAGCAGTTGTGGGCGAATTCGGAGGAGATCCGGAACACGATCATTGGTTGGGTGAAGGCGAAGGGGACGGTGGACCCGGGGCAGTTCGCGTCGGTGGACTGGAAGCTGACCCGGGACGGCACGCCCGTCTTCTAGTTCCTCGGGTTCTAGATCTTGAGGGTGGCGAGGTCGACGCTGTCGGCGAGGGCCTGGGCTCCGGCGTCGTTGACGTGCAGGCCGTCGCCGCTGTCGTAGTCGTCGTGGATCCGGTCGGGGTCGGCCGGGTCCGCGACGGCGGCGGCGAAGTCGGCGTAGAAGTCGAAGGGACTGTCGGCGCCGCGGATCCAGTCGTTGACCTCGCGGGCGACGGCGATGCCTTCGGGGGTGGAGTAGCCCTCGTAGACCGTGTCCTTGTAGGGGCCGACGGTGGTGGCGGTGGCGGTGAGCCCGGCCGCGTGGATGCGGTCGGCGAGGGTGGTGAGGCCCGTGATGAGGTCGGCCGCGGTGGGGATGGGGGCGGGCTCGGGGTAGGCCTCCTGGCCGGGTATGCCGAGGTCGTTGAGGCCGAAGTGGATGAGTACGTGGGTGACGCCGGGTATGTCCAGGGCGTCGCGTTCCAGTCGGGCCAGGGCGTGTTCGCCGACCTCGTCGGTGAGCAGGCGGTTGGCGGAGAGGCCTTGGTTCACCACCCAGCCGGTGCTTCCGGCGTCGCGCAGGCGGTTGTTGAGCAGGTCGGGGAAGCGCCGGTCGGTGTCGTTCGTGGTGCCGGTGCCTTCGAACCAGGAGTCGCCGAAGGCGACGGCGATGCGGGTGCCGGTGGGGGCGAGGACGTCGGCGCCGCTGATGAAGTGGCGGGTGGCGAGCTCTTCAGCGGCGTCGGTGCCTGCGGTGCCGTCGAGGGTGGGTGCGGTGAGGGCGTTGCCGGGGACGGCGTAGCCGGTGCGCAGGGGGACGACGGAGTAGGTGGAGAGGCCGGTGTCGTCGGGCAGCCAGAGGGTGAGGGCGAGTTCGTCGTCTGCGGCGAAGGCGCGTTCGACGGGGTCGCTGATGGCTTCCTCGCCCGCCGGGACGGTGAAGTCCTCGGCGCCGCCGAAGCGGAGCGGGGTGTCGCTGCCGGATTCGATGCCGCTTCCTTCGGTGCGCCTGGCGAGGCGGGCGCCGCCGATGTGGAGGGGGTCCTTGCCGTAGCGGTTGCTGAGGCGGATGCGCAGGGCGCTGCCGCCGCCGTCGAGGCGGATGATCTGGCGGAGGGTCTGTCCGGCGAAGCCGCGGAGTTCGACGAGGTCGATGGATTCGTGGGGGCTGACGACGGCGGAGCGGAAGGCTGCGGTCCAGGAGGCCGTGGAGTCTGTGGTCATGGTGGTCCGAACCGGTTCGGGGTGCTTGGTATTTCGGGGATCGGCCCTTTTCGTGAAGGAATATTCGGAGGCGTCGGGGCGCTTGGGGCCGGACAATTCAGGTCATGAATGAGGAACTTGCTGCGGCTCTGGACCCGGTGCTCCGTGATCTGAGGGCCACGTGTGCGGTGCGTCCGGTGGTGCGTGAGGAGCGGGACGACACGATCGGGGAGCTGGTCATGCTGTATGAGCCGGACGGGTCGGGTGCGGGGCTCGTCCCGCGTTTCGGCGGGAGTGCGGCGGAGCGGACGGCGGACTTCGCGGATCAGGCGCAGGACTGGGCGGTCGAGGCGCTGTGTGCGGTGTTGAAGCCCGCCGTGTGGCCGGAGTGTCCGGAGCACCCCGACTCCCATCCGTTGGCGGCCGGGGTGGTGCGGGGCGTCGCGGTGTGGTCGTGCCCGCGGTCGCGCCGGGTGGCGGCGCCGGTCGGGGAGCTCGGGGGTCCTGTCACGTCTTGAGGCGTACGAGGTTTCCGCGTTGTTCGCCGATGCGTCCCGCGGTGCCGGGGTGCCGGTCGGGGGTCTGGAGGCCGAAGCTGGTGAAGGCGGTGCGCTGCGGCAGGGGGTAGGGGTCGCGGCCGGTGAGGGAGTTGAGGATGGTGGCGCTGCGCCAGGCGGCGAGGCCGAGGTCGGGGGCGCCGACGCCGTGGGTGTGGCGTTCGGCGTTCTGTACGTAGACGGAGCCGGTGACGGAGGGGTCGAGGACGAGGCGGTACTGGTCGTCGATGCGGGGGCGGGCTGAGGAGTCCTTGCGGATGTAGGGGTCGAGGCCGGCGAGGAGTTGGTCGAGGGGGCGCTCGCGGTAGCCGGTGGCGAGGACGACGGCGTCGGTGGTGAGGCGGGAGCGGGTGCCTTGTTGGAGGTGTTCGAGGTGGAGTTCGACGCGGGTGGTGGCGACGCGGCCCGCGGTGCGCACGGAGACGCCGGGGGTGAGGACGGCGTCGGGCCAGCCGCCGTGCAGGGTGCGGCGGTAGAGCTCGTCGTGGATGGCGGTGATGGTGTCGGCGTCGATGCCTTTGTGGAGCTGCCACTGGTGGGGGACGAGGCCGTCGCGGACGGCTTCGGGCAGGGCGTGGAAGTAGCGGGTGTAGTCGGGGGTGAAGTGTTCGAGGCCGAGCTTGGAGTACTCCATGGGGGCGAAGGCTTCGGTGCGGGCGAGCCAGTGGATCTTTTCGCGTCCGGTGGGGCGGGCGCGGAGCAGGTCGAGGAAGATTTCGGCGCCGGACTGTCCTGAGCCGATGACGGTGATGTGGTCGGCGGCGAGCAGGAGTTCGCGGTGGTCGAGGTAGTCGGCGGAGTGGATGACGGGGACGGTGGGGGCTTCGGCGAGGGGTTTGAGGGGTTCGGGGACGTAGGGGGCGGTGCCGATGCCGAGGGCGATGTTCTTGGTGTAGGTGCGGCCGAGTGCTTCGGCTTCGCCGTCGGTGTCGAGTTGGGTGAAGTCGACTTCGAACAGGTCGCGTTCGGGGTTCCAGCGGACGGCGTCGATCTGGTGTCCGAAGTGGAGTGCGGGGAGGTTCTCGCTGACCCAGCGGCAGTAGGCGTCGTATTCGGCGCGCTGGATGTGGAAGCGCTCGGCGAAGTAGAAGGGGAAGAGGCGCTCGCGGGTCTTGAGGTAGTTGAGGAAGGACCAGGGGCTCGCGGG
This sequence comes from Streptomyces sp. NPDC042371, assembly GCF_056437465.1. NCBI lineage: Bacteria > Bacillati > Actinomycetota > Actinomycetes > Kitasatosporales > Streptomycetaceae > Streptomyces > Streptomyces sp. NPDC042371. The sequence continues at coordinate 91,643 of NZ_JBWKAP010000023.1, forward strand.
GTCGGCGAGGGTCACCAGGTCGGCGAGGAAGGGGACTTGGAGGGCGGCGCCGTCGATGAGGAGTCCGGGGTGCCAGTGGAAGCCGGGGCGCTGTTCGTAGAAGGCGGTGTCGAGTTCGCCGAGGGGGTGGGCGAGGGCGGCGAGGGAGAGGTTGAACGGGCCGATGCCGATGCCGACCAGGTCGCGGGGGTCTTCGGGTGTGGTGGGCGGCCGGGGGGCGGGGTGGTCGGGTGTGCCGGTCATCGGGGGTCGGTTCCTTCCGTGTGGTCGGCGGCGGCCGCGGTGGCCTCGGTGGTGGGTGCCGCGGCGGTCTCTTCGACGAGTTTGAGGAGCGCGGCGAGGTCGCCGGGCCGGGTGTGCGGGTTGAGGAGGGTGGCCTTGAGCCATCGGCGGCCGTCGAGGTGGGCGCGGCCGAGGACGGCGGTGCCTTCGGTGAGCAGTCGTCTGCGGACGTGGGCGATGTGGTGGTCGGTGGCGCCCGCGGGGCGGAAGAGGACGGTGCTGATGGCGGGGGTGTCGTAGAGCTCGAAGGCGGGGTGGGCGTCGATGAGGTCGGCGAACTCGTGTGCCTGGTCGCAGACTTGGTCGACGAGGTGGCCGAGTCCGGTGCGGCCGAGGGCTTTCAGGGTGACGGCGATCTTGAGTACGTCGGGGCGGCGGGTGGTGCGCAGGGAGCGGCCGAGGAGGTCGGGCAGTCCGGCGTCGGTGTCGTCGTCGGCGTTGAGGTAGTCGGCGCGGTGGTTCAGGGCGTGCAGGTCGTGGGGGTCGCGGACGGCGATGAGGCCTGCGGCGGCGGGCTGCCAGCCGAGTTTGTGGAGGTCGAGGGCGACGGTGTCGGCGCGGTCGATGCCGTGCAGCTGCGCCTTGCGGGTGTCGCTGAAGAGGAGCCCTCCGCCGTAGGCGGCGTCGATGTGGAGGCGGGCGCCGTGGGCGGCGCACAGGTCGGCGATGTCGTCGAGGGGGTCGATGAGGCCCGCGTCGGTGGTGCCCGCGGTGGCGGCGACGAGGAACGTGCCAGGGGGGCCGCCGAGTTCGGTGAGGGCTTCGTCGAGCGCCGCGGGGTCGAGGGTGCCTGCGGGGGCGGGCACGATGACGGGTTCGGGGAGTCCGAGGAGCCAGGCGGCGCGGGTGAGGGAGTGGTGGGCGTTGGCTCCGGCGAGGAGGCGTACGGGGCCGCGGGTGGCGGGGGCTTCGCGGGCGAGGAGCAGGGCGAGCTGGTTGGCCTCGGTGCCGCCGGTGGTGATGAGGGCGTCGCCGCCGTCGTGGATCTCGGCGGCGAGGGCGCGGGTGACGAGTGCTTCGAGTGCGGTCGCTGCGGGCGCCTGGTCCCAGGAGTCCATGGAGGGGTTGAGGGCGGACGCGGCGAGGTCGGCGACGGTGGCGACGGCGAGCGGCGGGCAGTGCAGGTGGGCTGCGCAGAGCGGTTCCGCGGGGTCGGCGGCGCCTTCGGTGAGGGCGTGGACGAGGGTGCGGAGCGCTGTTTCGGGTCCTGTGCCGTGGTCGGGGAGGACGGGGTGGGCCGCGGCGTGGATGCGTTCGGCGACGGCTTCGGGGCCGCCAGCGGGGAGGGGCCCGCGGCGGGCGGTGGCCCCTTCGCGGAGTGCGTCGAGCGCGACGGCGAGCAACGGCCGCAGCGCATCGGCTCCTTGGGTGCCTCCGGCGAGGGGCGGCGGGGTGCGCGGGGTACTCATGCTGCTGTCCTTCGGGTGCGCGCGTACAGGGGCACCAGCCTGTACGCCGCGTGGGCGGTTCGCCCGATTTCCCCGGCGAAGGGAACCCGAAAGTGGTACTGCCGTGCGGAGAAAACGTGTTGGGGGTGCGCGGGGTGCTAGGGGGTTACGGGCGGCCGTGGCCGTGTTCTCGATCGGGGAAGCCGGGGGGGTAAGCGCTGCGGCTCACGCCCCGCCCCCCGGCCCCAGCCGGTCACCCCGCGCCCGTCAGCGCCCCTCCCCGCTCCCCCGAACCCTCAACGCCCTTGCCAGGTCGTCGAGTTGGTCGACGAGCTTGCGGCGCAGGGCCGGTGTGGGATCGGCGTCGCGCAGGCACCGTTCGCCGAGGCTGAGCGTCTCGGCGTCCACGAGGGCGGCGGGGAAGGCGTACCGTCCGGCGGCCTCGGCCATGGCGGGTCCGCGGCGTCCTGCGAGGGCGACGGCGTCCTCGTAGTAGCGGGGGACGTACTCCCGGACGAGGTCGGCCTGTTCGGGCTGCCAGAAGCCCTGCGCGGTGGCGGTGAAGAGGTAGTTGGAGAGGTCGTCGGAGCCGAACATGGCGTCCCACGCGGCCCGCTTGGCGGCGGCGTCGGGCAGTGCGGCGCGGCAGCGTGCGGCGCCTTCCTGTCCGGTGGCGCTCGGGTCCCGTGCCAGTTCCGCGGCGATGGCGGCCTCGTCGGCGGCGTCCAGGACGGCGAGCCTGGCGAGGATGCGCCAGCGCAGCTCGGGGTCGAGTTCGGGGCCGCCGGGGACGGTGCCTTCGCCGAGCCAGTCCTGGAGGGGCGCCGCCTGGGTGGCGACGTCGATGAAGCCGCGGACGGCGGTGAGGCGCAGGCCGGGGTTCGAGCCGTCCTCGGTGCGGCGGATCAGGTCGCGGCAGAGCTCGCCGAGGAGGGCGAGGGCGGCGGGCCGCTGTTCGGGGGTGGTGAAGCGGTCGGCGATGTGGAGGGTGGCGAAGGTGAGGACGCCCTGGACGATGGCGAGGTCGGTCTCCTCGGGGAGGTGGGCGCGGGCGGTCTCCAGGTAGGCGGCGCCTTCGAGCTCGCCGTCGCGGACCATGTCGCGCAGGCTGTTCCACAGGACGGCGCGGGTGAGGGCGTCGGGGACGCCGGAGAGGACGCGCAGGGCGGTCTCCTGGGACACGTCGTCGAGGCGGATCTTGGCGTAGGTGAGGTCCCCGTCGTTGGGGACGATCAGGGCGGGGCGGCCGCCGTCGCGTGCGGTGTCGGCGCCGGTGGCGGGGACGTCCGTCTCGAAGCGTTCGCGCAGGACGAGGGCGCCGTCGCCGGAGAGGTCGCGGTCGTAGACGCCGACGGCGATGCGGTGGGGGCGGCCGTCGTCCTTTCCGGGTCCGCCGTCGCGGTCGACGGCGAGCGTCCAGGTACGTCCGTTGTGGGTGACGGCCGAGGTGAGGGTGTCGACGCCGGTGGTGCGCAGCCAGGCTTCGGCCCAGGCGTGGACGTCGCGGTCGGTGGCGTGGGCGAGGGAGTCGATGAAGTCGGCGAGGGTGGCGTTGCCGAACTTGTGGCGGGCGAAGTGGGTGTTGATGCCCGCGAGGAAGTCCTTCTCGCCGAGCCAGGCGACGAGCTGGCGCAGGGCGCTGGCTCCCTTGGCGTACGAGATGCCGTCGAAGTTGAGCATCGCGGACGCGGTGTCGGGCACGGCGTCGGGGTCGGGGGCGACGGGGTGGGTGGAGGGGCGCTGGTCGGCGTCGTATCCCCAGGACTTGCGGGCGATGCCGAAGTCGGTCCAGGGGTCGGTGAAGCGGGTGGCTTCGGCGGTGGTCTGGAAGCCCATGTACTCGGCGAAGGACTCGTTGAGCCAGATGTCGTCCCACCAGCGGAGGGTGACGAGGTCGCCGAACCACATGTGGGCCATTTCGTGGGCGATGACCATGGCGCGGGTCTGGCGCTCGGTGTCGGTGACGGCGGAGCGGTAGATGAACTCGTCGCGGAAGGTGACGAGTCCGGGGTTCTCCATGGCGCCCGCGTTGAATTCGGGGACGAACGCCTGGTCGTAGGAGTCGAAGGGGTAGGGCTCCTCGAACTTCTCGTGGTAGCGGTCGTAGCAGGCGCGGGTGGTGTCGAGGATCTCCTCGGCGTCGGCGTCCATGAAGGGGCCGAGTGAGCGTCGGCAGTGGATGCCGAAGGGCAGGCCGCGGTGTTCGGTGCGGACCGAGTGCCAGGGGCCTGCGGCGACGGCGACGAGGTAGGTGGAGATGAGGGGGGTGGGGGCGGCCCGCCAGGTGCCGTCGCCGAGGTGTTCGGTGACGCCGTTGGCGAGGACGGTCCAGTCCTTCGGGGCGGTGACGGTCAGCTCGAAGACGGCCTTCAGGTCGGGCTGGTCGAAGGCGGCGAAGACGCGCTGTACGTCTTCCATGAAGAGCTGGGTGTAGGTGTACGTCTCGCCGTCGGTGGGGTCGGTGAAGCGGTGCATGCCTTCGCCGGTGCGGGAGTAGCGCATCGCGGCGTCGACCACGAGTACGTGTTCGCCTGCGGTGAGTGCGTCGAGGGCGAGACGGTTGTCGACGAGTGCGGAGGGGTCCAGAGGTTGCCCGTCGAGGGTGACGGTGCGCAGCTCGGCGGGCTTCAGCTCGACGAATGTGGCGCCTTCGGTGCGGGCGCTGAAGCGGATGACGGTCCGGGAGCCGAAGGTGTCACGGGCGGCGTCGGCCGCCCGGTTCAGATCGAGCTCGACCGTGTACCGGTGGACGTCGATGAGCTGGGCTCGGGTCTGCGCTTCGTCGCGCGTCAGTACGGGCATGGGCCCATGCTGCCCGATGGTGCGGGCAGGGGTGTAGGGCTGTCCCCCTCGGGCCTGCACCGCCCAGCGCATCGCCTGCGGCGCTCACTGCTTCACGCAGGGAGGTTTCCGTCGATGGTCAGGGGCTGCTCGGCGATCTGCTCGTGGTGCCTGATCACTTCGGCGATGATGAAGTTGAGGAGCTTTTCCGCGAAGGCCGGGTCGAGTTTGGCGCTTTCGGCGAGCTCGCGGAGGCGGGCGATCTGGCGGGACTCGCGGGTCGGGTCGGCGGGCGGCAGCTGGTGCTGGGCCTTGAGGTGGCCGACCTGCTGGGTGCACTTGAAGCGCTCGGCGAGCATGTGGACGACGGCGGCGTCGATGTTGTCGATGCTGTCGCGCAGGCGGGACAGCTCGGCGCGGACGGCCTCGTCCGTCGCCGCGGAGGGGCTCGTGCCCGCGCTCGCGGCGCCGCTCGTGCCGTTCACGCTGTTGTCGTCACTGGTGTGGCTGGTGGTCATGGTCCACGAGCCTACGTGGCGGGTCCGGAGCCGCCACCGGCGGAAGAGCGCAAAACGGGTGGGTGCTCGGGGTCGGGTATCTGGTGCGACCAGCCGCCGGGTACGGCCCTTCCCTGTTGGTCGCGGAAGCGTACGGGGGCCATGCCGACCCGGCGGGTGAAAAGGCGTGAAAAGTACGCCGGGTCGTCGTATCCCACGCGTCGGGCGACGGCGGCGACGGGCAGTTCGGTGGCGGCGAGGAGTTCCTTGGCGCGGCCGAGGCGGATGCCGAGGAGGTAGTCCTTGGGGCTGCATCCGGCGCCGCGGCGCACGGCGGTGCGCAGTTCCGCGGGGGTCATGCCGTGCCGGGCGGCGTGCTCGGCGACGGACAGCGGCTGGAAGGCGTCGCGGGCCAGGGCTTGCAGGACGGGGTCGCCGTCGGGGGCGATGTCGGCGCGGGCGCGGCGCAGCGCGACGAGGAGTTCGTGGACGGCGGCGCCGGTCTCCACCTCCAGGAGGGGGTTGCCGCGGCGGGCCGCGCGGGCGATGCGGGCGACGACGGCGCGGGCGCCCGCGGCGTCGGAGAGCGGCACGACGGGCCGGGTGGGTTCGATGTAGCCGAGTTCGGTGTACGTGGCGGTGGCGGGCCCGGTGAAGTCGACGAAGCACTCGTCCCAGCCGGTGTCGGGGTCGGGTCCGTAGTGGTGGCGTGTGCCGGGGGTGAGCCAGATCAGGGCGGGCGCGGTCACGGTGGTGCGGCGTCCGTCGGGGCCGCGGAACCAGCCGCCGCCGGAGCTGACGACGACGGCGACGTGGTGGTCGAGGGTGCGCGGGCCCACGGTCGGCAGGATGCCGTGCTGCAGGCCGACGCCGAGGCAGGCGAGGCCGAGCTTGTGGTGGGCCGGGCTGGGGGTGAAATACCGCATCCATGTGTGGTACATCCGCGTATGTCCTTTCCTGGATGCGTTCAGTTCCGCGCCGCGTCCCGTTCCCTCGCTGCGTCCAACCGGACCCGATCTTTGTCCATGGACCCTGCCGCCCGCCAGAGGTGATCGTGGGCGAGACGTGAGCGAGAGGACGCGATGAACGGGTTCAGGGTCGGCGAGGACGATTTCGAGGTGGCCGGGCGGCCGGTGCGGCTGCTCTCCGGTGCGCTGCACTATTTCCGGGTGCACGAGGCGCAGTGGGGGCACCGGCTGGCGATGCTGCGGGCGATGGGGCTCAACTGTGTGGAGACGTACGTCCCGTGGAACCTGCACGAGCCGCGCCCGGGCACGTACCGCGACGTCGAGGCACTCGGCCGGTTCCTGGACGCGGCGCACGAGGCGGGCCTGTGGGCGATCGTGCGGCCGGGCCCCTACATCTGCGCGGAGTGGGAGAACGGCGGGCTGCCGCACTGGCTGACGGGTGCGGTGGGGGCGCGGGCGCGGACGCGCGACGAGGAGTACCTGGGGCATGTGAGCCGCTGGTTCCGTCGGCTCCTGCCGCAGGTCGTGGCGCGCCAGCAGCAGCTCGGCGGGCCGGTGATCATGGTGCAGGTCGAGAACGAGTACGGCAGTTACGGCTCGGACCAGGTGTACCTGCGCAGGCTGGCGGACCTGCTGCGTGCGGAGGGCGTGGAGGTGCCGCTGTTCACCTCGGACGGGCCCGAGGACCACATGCTGACCGGGGGCTCGATCCCCGGCGTCCTGGCGACGGCCAACTTCGGTTCGGGGGCCCGTGCGGGCTTCGGCACGCTGCGCAGGCACCGCCCCAAGGGCCCGCTGATGTGCATGGAGTTCTGGTGCGGCTGGTTCGACCACTGGGGTACGGAGCACGTCGTGCGGGACGCCGAGGACGCCGCGGCGGCGCTGCGCGAGATCCTGGAGTGCGGGGCGTCGGTGAACCTGTACATGGCGCACGGCGGCACGAACTTCGCGGGCTGGGCGGGGGCCAACCGGGGCGGCGGCTCGCTGCACGACGGGGAGCTGCAGCCGGACGTCACGTCGTACGACTACGACGCGCCCGTCGACGAGTTCGGCCGGGCCACGCCCAAGTTCTGGGCGTTCAGGAAGATCCTCGCGCGGTACGCGTCCGCTCCCCTGCCCGAGCCGCCCCCGCCGCTGCCGTCCCTGGAGGAGCCCGCGTCGGCGGAACTGACGGACTGGTCCCCGCTGGACGCGGTCCTTGACGCGTTGGGCGGCCCGGAGTCGGAGCACGCGGTGCCGCCCACGTTCGAGGAGCTCGACGTGGACCGCGGTCTGGTGCGGTACGCGGTGACGGTGCCGGGTCCGCGTGAGCCGTATCCGCTGAGCGTGCGGGGGCTGCGGGACCGGGCGGTGGTGTACGTCGACGGGGAGCGGGCCGGTGTCCTGACGGAGGGCACGCCGACCCTGCTGGCCCCCGTGGCCGGGCACGCGCGCGTGGAGCTGTGGGTGGAGTCGCTTGGGCGGGTCAACTACGGTCCGCGGACGGGTGAGTGCAAGGGGATCACCGGGGGGATCCTGCACGAGCGGCAGTATCTGCACGGGGTGCGGGCGAGCGCGCTGCGGCTGGACGCGTTCGACGTGCCGTCGGCGGTGCGGGCGGTTCCCTCGGCGGGCCCCGGGGCGGGGCGTCCGGGTCTGTACCGGGGCACGGTCGAGGTCGCCGCCCCCGGCGACGCCTCCCTGGAGCTGCCCGGCTGGACGCGCGGCTTCGTGTGGGTGAACGGCTTCAACCTGGGCCGCTACTGGTCGGCGGGCCCGCAGACGACGCTGTACGTGCCCGGTCCGGTGCTGCGGGCCGGGGCGAACGAGGTGTGGGTGCTCGAGCTGGAGGAGGGCGGGGAGCGGATCGCTCTTGCGTGAGGACGAGGACGACCGGGCACGCTCCCTTCTTGAGGGGGCGGGCCCGGTCGTGGGTGGGGGGAATCAGGCCTCTCGGACGTCGAACGCGTCGAGCACGAACTCCGCCTTGCCGTCGTCGCCGGTCTTGCGCAGGCCGACCCAGGCCTCGCCCTCGGCGGGGGCGGTGAACTCGTAGGTGAGGGTGGTGGGTCCGGTGGCGACCGGGAGCTCCTTGCGGTCGAGTTCGCGGGGTGCCGGTTCGTCGACGGCGGTGATCCAGGCGTACTGGCCCGCCTTCTCGTTCTCGTAGCGGAAGGAGACGCGGTAGCGCTTGCCCGGGGTGAAGCGGGCGGTGTGCTGCACGGTCCGGTAGACGAGGCCGGTGTTCTCGCCGCGGGACTTCAGGGAGTTCGATCCGTCGATGACGTCGTCGATCGTCTTGCCGTTCCAGCCGCGCTGGGTGAAGGGGGCGTGGCGCTGGGCGATGTGGGTGCGCGGGTCGGTGACGTCGCCCGCGTCGCCCTTCACGAAGGGGCCCCAGCCCTGCGGGACGTGTTCGAAGTCCTCGTGGACGAGGGTGGCGCGGGGCAGCTTGTCAGGGCGCGCGGTCGCGGCGATCCGTACGTTGTCGAAGCGCACGCGCGCCCGGCCCGCCTCGGCGCGCAGCGTCAGCTCGGCCGTGCCGCCGCCTTCGGGGACGGTGAAGTACGTGAACATGCGCTGGAAGCGGGTGCCGTGCTTGCGGTCGGCGGCGACGTAGTTGCCCGCGGTGGACGTCCGGGTGGAGTTGGTGGCGGTGATGCCGTCGGCGGTGCGCACCTCAAGGGCGGCCGTGCGGCTCTCCCCCGGCTTCTCGCCGACCTCGACCTGCACGGAAGCGACGTAGGTGCCTGCCTTGAGGCGGGCGAGGCGCTGGCCGACGGCTGCCGCGCCGCCCTCGCCGATGACGAGTTCGTGGTCGCCGAGGGTGCTGAGCTGCACGGCGGCGGGTCCGCTGACCTTCCAGCCGTCCAGGGAGCCGGAGTGGAAGCCCGGGTCGTGCAGCGGGGTGCCCTGGCCCCACTGCGGGTCGGGCAGGGCGGCGGCGCGCTCGCGGTAGAGGACGTAGGGCTGCTTCGGCTCCGCCTTGAGGGTGACCTTTCCGCTCGCTACGGAGACGTACGAATCGAAGACGCGCCCTTGGTCGGTGAGCCGGTAGAGCGCCACGCGGGAGCGGCGGGCCCACGCGCGGGGGAGCTGCCAGCTGCTGGTGCCGCCCGCCGGGTTGTAGTGGTAGAGCTTGGCGGGGTCGTGCGCCTTGCGGGGTTCCCAGGGGAGCAGGTAGCGGCCGTCTTCGTAGACGACGTTTCCGTCGGTGGTGATGCGGCGCTTGCCTGAGGCGTCGGAGACCGTCGTCGCGGCTCCGGACCGGGTGTCTCCGAAGAAGGCGATCTCGTGCTCGCCCCAGGTCTTGATGGGGTACGCCTGGAGGTACTTGGCGGGCAGCGAGTGCGTCCAGATCAGGTCGTAGAACGCGTGCCAGTCGGTCTTGCCGACCCAGCCCTCGAAGTTGCCCATGCGGGCGATGCCGAGGAGGGTGGGCCACTTGTCGGCGAAGACGTCCTTCTGGTGGTTGCGGACGAAGCGGATGAGGCGGGAGTTGATGCCTCGGGAGGTGTCGCCGCCGTAGTCGGGTTCGGTGGCCCAGTGGGACCAGATCGCGGAGCGCTCGAAGCCGTGGCCCCACTCCGTGGTGATCGTCCAGCCCTGTTCGCGGAAGGCCCGCTGGAGGCGGTCGGAGGTCCAGCCGGACTCGCGGAACACGTCGATGTAGAGGGTGTTGAGGCCCTTGTGGGTCTGGGCGCGCAGGTCGGCGAAGCGCTTGACGATGTCTCCGGAGACCAGGTCGCGGCGCTGGTCGATGCGGTAGCTCTGGTCGAGCCAGTCCCACTGCTCGTTCTTCTTGTCGACGAGCTTGTCGGAGAAGGCGTTCGCCACGGGGTACGACTCGGTGGTGTTGACGTGCACGCTGAAGTCGCTGTTCCACTTCTTGCCCTCGCGGACCAGTGCGTTGAGGTCGTCGAGGCCGCCAGCGCGGATGTTGTAGTTGTCCGCGTAGTCGGGGTGGGCGGAGTCGTGGCCCTCGGACTGGTAGCCCTTGAGGAGCGTGTACTGGCGCAGGCCGTCGGTGGCCAGGTGGATCCGCTTGACGTTGTCGAGCGTGGCGAGGAACGGGTTGGTGGCCTGCGAGGCGAAGTTGAAGGGGATGTGCGGGACGACCCGCAGGTGCTGCTCGTCGGCGCCGAGCGGGGTGACCATGATGTCCCGGAAGGCGATCGCGGCGTCCTGCCAGTCGACCTTGCCGTCGCCGTTGCGGTCGCCGGTGATCACGACGGTGGCGTACGGGAGGGGTTCGGTGGCGTCGACGGGGGCGGTCGCGGCGCGGTGCGTCCACTGGCCGGGGCTCAACCGGGCCTCTACGTAGTCGGCGTTCCCGGTGGGTCGCACCGTCTCGCGCCACAGGCGGCCGTTCTCCCAGGTGGTGCCCGCCTCCGAGGTGGGCTTGTCGTAGACCGTGTTCGTCTCGAAGGCGCCGCCGAGCCGGTCGTGCGCGACGACGGCGTACGCGCATCCGGTCGGCGCTTCCGCGGGGGTGTCCTTGGCGGGCCGGACGAGGGTGTCGCCGCTCTTGGCCTTGTCGAGCTGCACCTTGGCGGCGAGGAGGGCGGCGCCGGGCTGGTCGCTGCGCACGGCGAGCAGGGTGAGGCCGGGGATCCGCAGGGTGCCGACCCGCAGCGCGGCCGTGTCCGCGATCTTCGTGACGCGCCAGTGGACCTGCCTGCCCTCGACCGCGATCTCGACGTCGATCCGGGTGCCGCCCTCGAAGGCCAGCACGTACGCGGCGCGTGACCTGCCCGTCGTGACGGTGACCTGCGGGGTGTGCTCGGCCTCGTCGATGAGGACGGTGGTGACGGCGTCCGCGCGGCCGTGCAGCACGGCGCCGCTCGCGCGGTCGGTGTACGAGACGACGCTCGGGAAGGCGGTGGCGACGCGCACGTCCAGGTCGGCCGAGCGCAGGACCGCCTCGGCCGCGGGGCGCTTTCCGGCGGCGGGCGCGGCGAACGCGCTGCCGCCCGCACCGAGGGCGACGCCCATTCCGGCGATCGCGCCCGTCGCGACCACGGCTCTGCGGCTCGGTCCGGACGTGTCTGACGGCAGCATGGGAGCACCCCTCCATGGACGGAAATTCGTGCCGCTCACGATGCGCCGGGCGGGACGAACGCGCCCATGGACAAAGGAGGGGGAGGTGTTGGACTAACCGTCGGGCGGTGCCCCTGGGGGGCATCTTTTGGAGGACGCATGGCGAAGCGGGGCGCCCGCAAGTGCAGGCGCCCCGCCACAGAACGTCGGACGTCAGGCTCTCAGAGCTCCGCCGCCGCCTTCTCTATGTCGCCCGCGAAGGTCGACACCTCGGTGTAGACACCGGGGTACTTGGCCTGCGCGCAGCCGTTGCCCCAGCTGACGATGCCGACCTGGACGTACTCTCCGGCCTCGTCCTTGCGGAACATGGGGCCGCCGGAGTCGCCCTGGCAGGTGTCCGTGCCGCCCTCGTTGAGCTTGCCCGCGCAGAGCTCCTCGCCGGGCGTGAGGTCGGCGCCGTACGCGGCCTCGCAGTCGGCGTCGCTGACGAACGGGACCTTCGCCTTGAGGAGGTAGCGCTGCTGGTCGCCACCCTCCTTGTCGGCACCCCACCCAGCGATGTCGAACTCGCCCTCGTTGTACTTGGTGTCCTTGGCGATCTTCAGCGTGGGCTGGTCGATCGGCTTCTCGAGCTTGATGAGAGCCCAGTCCTTGCCCTTGCCGTTGTAGCCGGGGGCCTGCAGGACCTTGGTGGACTTCACCTTGATCGCGTCGGAGCTCTCCAGGTCCACGACGCCACCGGTGGCGGTGATGCCGGTGTTGTCACCGGAGCCGTCCACACAGTGGGCGGCGGTCAGCACGATGTCCTGGGCGTACAGAGCGCCGCCACAGCCCATCGACAGCCGGACCATGAACGGGAATTCGCCCTGCTCGGCGGGGGTGCCGCCGACGACGCGCTCGCTCGGGTCGGGGCCCGGGTGGGGAGCCGCCTGAGCGGCCACGGGCTGAAGGCTCACAGTGGCCAGAGCGATCACACCGAGGGTGGCGGCTCTCTTCACTCCACGCAGCTTGGTCTTCAACTGACTTCCCTTCGTGGGGGGTTCGTGGGGGTGGCGCATCCGGCTGGCATGAGCCCGCCAAAAGCGTTGTTGCGGATTATGGAGATCGGTGTCCGCTCAGGACAAGGGGCGGTTTCCAGCCACGGCGTGTCGCGCCGGTCCGGTCAGGGGGCGGTGACCGCCGTACAGTGGGGGCCGGTTGCGGTGTCCGGGCGGGGCGGGTCGCGGTGTCCGGTGGGCGGCGTCAGGAGGTGCGGACGTGACGGTCGGCGGCGGTCCAGTCGTGCACGGCTACCCCCATCTGGAGACGGTGCGCGCCGCCATCACGGCGCTCTACAAACGCCTCTCGTACGACACCGTGCACTCCTTCGAGACCAGCGTGCCCCCCGCGGACGTGGCCTTCAGCGACCAGGACGACCTGCATCTCGGCGCCCAGCGGGTGGCCCGCGAGATGGTGCGGCACCTGCACCTGCCCGACGCCCGGATGATCGTGGGCTTCCGCGAGATGCAGCATGCCGCGTCCGTCGAACTCGCCGCGGGGCCCGAGTACTTCATCGAGCTGAACGACCGCTTCCGGAGTCATCGCAGGGACATCGGCGCGGCCCTAGCCCACGAAGTCATGCACGTGTATCTGCACCGGCTCGACCTCTCGTTCCCCGGCACGCGCGACAACGAGATCCTGACCGATACCGCCACCACCTACCTCGGCGCGGGCTGGCTGCTGCTCGACGCCTACCGCGAGGACGGCGCCTCGTCGCAGAAATTCGGCTATCTGACCCCGGAGGAGTTCGGATACGTCCTAGCCAAGCGGGCGTTGGCGTTCGGCGAGTCGCCGGAGACGTGGTTCACCAGCGCGCAGGCCTACACGGCGTACACGAAGGGCCTCGCCCAGGCCCGCCGCGACGAGCAGCAGCCGCCGCTGACGGCCGCCGGGTGGGCGGGGCGGCGGCGGTACGCGAAGGACCGGCGGTACGCGCAGGAGCACGGGGCTGCGGCGCGGGGCGGGACGGCAGGGGCGAACGGAGGGGCCGGGGCGCCGGGTGCCGCGGGGGCGTACACCTTCTCCGGCGACGGCCTGGGCGCGCTGCGCGTGACGTTCCCCTGCCCCACCTGCCACCAGCGGATCCGGGTGCCCGCGCGGGGGCGGGTACGGGTGCGGTGCACGCTCTGCCGGACGGTGCTGGAGTGCGACACCTAGGTGTATTGACCCGCGGGGTTGTTGACGCGGGTGATGGGTGGGTGGCCGCCGAGTGCGGTGTGGCTGCGGTGGTGGTTGTAGGTGTGCAG
>NZ_JBWKAP010000024.1:0-96456 GCF_056437465.1 Streptomyces sp. NPDC042371
GGCACCGTCTGGTAGAGCGAGGCGGCCCCCGGCTCCGGCCGCGGCGTACGCGCGGGCGTCTCCACACCCCGGACCCGCTCGACGACCTGACGCAGATGCTCCGGCGTGGTGCCGCAGCAGCCGCCCACCAGCGACAGGCCGTAGTCGCGCACGAAGTTCTCCTGCGCGTCGGCCAGCTCGGAGGCCGTCAGGGGGTAGTGGGCGCCGTCCTTGCCGAGGACCGGCAGGCCCGCGTTGGGCATGCAGGAGATCGGGATGCGGGAGTGGCGGGCGAGATAGCGCAGGTGCTCGCTCATCTCGGCCGGGCCCGTGGCGCAGTTCAGGCCGATCATGTCGATGCCCAGCGGCTCCAGGGCGGTGAGCGCGGCGCCGATCTCGGAGCCCAGGAGCATGGTGCCGGTCGTCTCGACGGTGACCGAGCAGATCAGCGGGAGGTTGGCGCCGGTGGCGTCCAGGGCGCGGCGGGCGCCGAGGATCGAGGCCTTGGTCTGCAGCAGGTCCTGGGTGGTCTCCACCAGGAGTGCGTCGGCGCCGCCGGCGATCATGCCCTCGGCGTTCGTCTGGTAGGCGTCGCGCAGGACGTTGTACGGGGCGTGGCCGAGCGTCGGCAGCTTGGTGCCGGGCCCCATCGAGCCGAGGACCCAGCGCTGCTGGCCGGTGGAGGCGGTGAACTCGTCGGCGACCTCGCGGGCGATGCGGACGCCCGCCTCGGACAGCTCGAAGTTCCGGTCCGCGATGTCGTACTCGGTCAGCGCCGCAAAGTTCGCGCCGAAAGTGTTGGTCTCCACGCAGTCCACACCGACCGCGAAATACTCCTCGTGCACGGAGCGGACGATGTCGGGGCGGGTGACGTTCAGGATCTCGTTGCAGCCCTCGAGCTGCTGGAAGTCCTCCAGGGTGGGGTCCTGGGCCTGGAGCATGGTGCCCATCGCGCCGTCGGCCACCACCACCCGGGTGGCGAGGGCCTCGCGGAGGGCGTCGGCTCGGGTCCTGCTCTCGGACGAAACAGGCGTGGGCTGCGACGACGGGGTAGGCGACGAGGCCATGAAAGAGCTCCCTGGAGTGCGACGGCTGTCGGCTTTGCGCTCTCTGGTTGGAGGGCGCACCCGGCCAGGGTAGCCGGGACCATGGTCCCGTTGTGAAGTAGTCCACGGGACGGACGGGCCGGACGGGCTTGGCCGGATCCGATGCCCGGGACCAGCCGTGCGGGCGACACGGGCCGTCCATGCATTAGCGAGAGGTCGACAACGACCGATAGTGTTCAGCATTGTCGAACGTCGGGTTGGAGCAAGGGGACGGAGGTCGGGGCTGCGATGGCACGCAACATCCAGTCGCTCGAAAGGGCCGCGGCGATGCTGCGGCTGCTCGCCGGCGGCGAGCGACGGCTCGGCCTCTCGGAGATCGCCTCCGCCCTCGACCTCGCCAAGGGTACGGCGCACGGCATCCTGCGCACCCTGCAGGCCGAGGGCTTCGTGGAGCAGGAGCCCGCGTCGGGCCGCTATCAGCTGGGCGCCGAGCTGCTACGCCTCGGCAACAGCTATCTGGACGTCCACGAGCTGCGGGCCCGCGCCCTGGTGTGGACCGACGACCTGGCCCGTTCCAGCGGCGAGAGCGTCCACCTCGGCGTCCTGCACCAGCAGGGCGTGCTCATCGTCCATCACGTCTTCCGGCCCGACGACAGCCGCCAGGTCCTGGAGGTGGGGGCCATGCAGCCGCTGCACTCCACGGCGCTGGGCAAGGTCCTCTCCGCCTACGACCCGGTCGCGCACAACGAAGCGGTCGAGGTCGAGCGCAAGACCTTCACCGTGCACACCGTGACCGACCCCGACGACTTCGAGGGCGTCCTCGACCTGACCCGCGCGCGCGGGTACGCGGCGGACGTCGAGGAGACCTGGGAGGGCATCGCCTCCGTCGCCGCCCCCATCCACGACCGGCGGCGGATGCCGGTCGGCGCGGTCGGCGTCACGGGCGCCGTGGAGCGCGTCTGCAGGGACGGGGAGCTGCGGCCCGAGCTGATCGCCGCGGTGCGGGACTGTGCGCGTGCCGTGTCCCGGGATCTGGGCGCCGGGCGGTTCTGACCCCGCAGGCCCGGGCGCCCGTGCGGATTGTTCCGCAGGCGCCCCGACGTGCAGGTGGCACGCATCCGCGCGACGATCAGTGGACGCATCCGGGCCCGGGGCAGGCAGGCAAGGCCGATAGGTCGAAACGATCAATAACGATCGTGTTTTCAATAACAGAACTCTTGACGAGTGAGTAACCCCGGAGCGAGACTCGCGTCCACCGGTCGGCATTGTCGAACACCTAACGGCATTACGCGCTAGAGTGTGACAAGGCCAGGGCCGGCAACGACCTCACCTGAGGTCGCGGACCACCGGAGGGACCCGGGGTTCGCCTTTCCCTGGACGAAGGACAAAGGAGTCGCGGGTGTCCAGCTCCGACATCTTCATCGGCGAGACCATCGGTACCGCCGTGCTCATCCTGCTCGGCGGTGGCGTGTGCGCCGCCGTCACGCTCAAGCGCTCAAAGGCCAAGGACGCCGGCTGGCTCGCGATCACCTTCGGGTGGGGCTTCGCCGTTCTCACCGGCGCCTACCTCGCGGGTGGCGTCTCCGGCGCCCACCTCAACCCGGCGGTCACGCTCGGTCTCGCCGTCGAGGGCGGCACCAAGTGGAGCGACGTTCCGATCTACCTCGGTTCGCAGCTGCTGGGCGCGATGATCGGCGCCGTTCTGGTGTGGGTCACCTACATGGGCCAGTTCAAGGCCCACCTGACCGACCCCGAGATCCTCGCGGCGCAGCCCGCGGAAGAGGGCATGGTCGACCAGAAGGCCGCCCCCTCGGCCGGTCCGGTGCTCGGCGTGTTCTCGACCGGCCCCGAGATCCGTAACTACGTCCAGAACGTGCTCACGGAGATCATCGCCACCACCGTCCTGGTCCTCGCCATCCTCACGCAGGGCCTCAACGACGGCGGCAACGGCCTCGGCACCCTCGGCGCGCTGATCACCGCGCTCGTCGTGGTGAGCATCGGCCTCTCGCTCGGTGGTCCCACGGGCTACGCGATCAACCCGGTCCGTGACCTCGGTCCCCGCATCATCCACTCCGTGCTCCCGCTGCCGAACAAGGGCAGCTCGGACTGGTCGTACGCCTGGGTTCCGATCGTGGGTCCGCTGATCGGCGGCGCCATCGCAGGCGGTCTCTACAACGTCGCGTTCAAGTAGAACCGCGACAGCGACCGCCGACCGACCCAGCCGTCTGAGACCGACAGCCAAGAATTTCTGGAGCACACCGTGACCGACGCACACACCGCAGGCCCCTTCATCGCGGCCATCGACCAGGGCACGACCTCGAGCCGCTGCATCGTCTTCGACAAGGACGGCCGGATCGTCTCCGTCGACCAGAAGGAGCACGAGCAGATCTTCCCGAAGCCGGGATGGGTCGAGCACGACGCGACCGAGATCTGGACCAACGTCCAGGAAGTCGTCGCCTCCGCCATCTCCAAGGCCGGGATCACCCGCGACGACATCAAGGCGATCGGCATCACCAACCAGCGTGAGACCACGCTGCTCTGGGACAAGAACACCGGCGAGCCGGTGCACAACGCCATCGTCTGGCAGGACACCCGCACCGACGCGCTCTGCAAGGAGCTCGGGCGCAACGTCGGCCAGGACCGCTTCCGCCGCGAGACCGGCCTCCCGCTGGCCTCGTACTTCGCGGGCCCGAAGGCCCGCTGGCTGCTCGACAACGTCGAGGGCCTGCGCGAGCGCGCCGAGGCGGGCGACATCGTCTTCGGCACCATGGACTCCTGGGTCATCTGGAACCTGACCGGCGGAGTCGACGGCGGCAAGCACGTCACCGACGTCACCAACGCCTCCCGCACCATGCTGATGAACCTGCACAGCATGCAGTGGGACGAGAAGATCTGCGAGTCCATCGGCGTCCCGATGGCGATGCTCCCGGAGATCCGCTCCTCCGCCGAGGTGTACGGCGAGGTCACCGGCGGTCCGCTCGGCGACCTGCTCGGCGGCATCCCCGTCGCCTCCGCGCTCGGCGACCAGCAGGCGGCCCTCTTCGGCCAGACCTGCTTCGACGAGGGCGAGGCCAAGTCCACGTACGGCACCGGCACCTTCATGCTGATGAACACCGGTGACAAGGCCATCAACTCGTACTCCGGGCTGCTGACCACGGTCGGCTACCAGATCGGCGACCAGAAGCCGGTCTACGCCCTGGAAGGCTCCATCGCCGTCACCGGTTCGCTGGTGCAGTGGATGCGCGACCAGATGGGCCTGATCAACTCCGCCGCCGAGATCGAGACGCTCGCGTCGTCGGTCGAGGACAACGGCGGCGCCTACTTCGTACCGGCCTTCTCCGGCCTGTTCGCCCCGTACTGGCGTTCCGACGCCCGCGGTGTGATCGCCGGTCTGACCCGGTACGTCACCAAGGCGCACATCGCGCGCGCCGTCCTGGAGGCCACGGCCTGGCAGACCCGCGAGATCACCGACGCCATGACGAAGGACTCCGGCGTCGAGCTCGCTGCGCTCAAGGTCGACGGCGGCATGACCTCCAACAACCTGCTGATGCAGACCCTCTCGGACTTCCTCGACGCGCCCGTGGTGCGCCCGATGGTGGCCGAGACGACCTGCCTCGGTGCCGCCTACGCCGCCGGTCTCGCCGTCGGCTTCTGGTCCTCGACCGACGAGCTGCGCGCCAACTGGCGCCGGGCCGCGGAGTGGACCCCCCACATGGACGCGGGCACCCGCGACCGTGAGTACAAGAGCTGGCTCAAGGCCGTCGAGCGGTCGATGGGTTGGCTCGACGAGAGTGGCGAGGAGTAAGACACATGACCACCCTGCAGAGCGTCCCTGCCCTCGGGACGCATCCGGCTGCCGGTTCCAACCAGAGCCGCGCCGAGACCCGGGAGCAGCTTTCCAAGGCGACGTACGACCTCCTGGTGATCGGCGGCGGGATCCTGGGCATCTCCACCGCCTGGCATGCCGCGCAGTCGGGACTGCGGGTGGCCCTGGTGGACGCCGGTGACTTCGCCGGCGCCACCTCCTCCGCCTCCTCCAAGCTCCTCCACGGCGGTCTGCGCTACCTGCAGACCGGCGCGGTGAAGCTGGTCGCGGAGAACCACTTCGAGCGTCGCGCGGTGTCCCGTCAGGTGGCCCCCCACCTGGCGAACCCGCTCACCTTCTACCTGCCGGTCTACAAGGGCGGCCCGCACGGCGCGGCCAAGCTGGGCGCGGGCGTCTTCGCCTACTCGGCGCTGTCCGCGTTCGGCGACGGCGTCGGCCACCTCCTCTCGCCGTCGAAGGCCGCGCAGGACGTGCCGGAGCTGCGCACGGACAACCTGAAGGCCGTCGCGGTCTACGGCGACGACCAGATGAACGACGCCCGCATGGCCCTGATGACGGTCCGCGCGGCCGTCGAGGCCGGTGCCGCCGTCCTCAACCACGCCGAGGTCACCGGTCTGCGCTTCACCAAGGGCCGGGTCACGGGCGCGGAGCTCAAGGACCGCACCAGCGGCGACGAGTTCGGCGTCAACGCCCGCCTGGTCCTGAACGCGACCGGACCCTGGGTCGACCACCTGCGCAAGATGGAGAACCCGGACGCGGCGCCCTCCATCCGCCTCTCCAAGGGCGCGCACCTGGTCCTCAAGCGCACCGCCCCCTGGAAGGCCGCGCTGGCGACCCCGATCGACAAGTACCGCATCACCTTCGCCCTCCCCTGGGAGGACATGCTGCTGCTCGGCACCACGGACGAGGAGTTCGAGGGCGACCCGGCGGACGTGCGCGTCACGGAGTCCGACACCGCGCAGATCCTGGACGAGGCCGCGTTCTCCATCCGCGACCAGCAGCTGTCGCGGGACCTGATCACGTACTCCTTCGCGGGTCTGCGGGTGCTGCCCGGCGGCCCCGGCGACACCTCGAAGGCCAAGCGCGAGACGGTCGTCACCGAGGGCGCCGCGGGCATGCTTTCGGTGGCGGGCGGCAAGTGGACGACGTTCCGCCACATCGGCCGGACGATCATGAAGAAGCTGGAGTCGCTGCCGGGCCACCCGCTGGGCGACGACTACGAGCCGATCTCCTCGCTGCCGAAGAAGCTGCCGCTGCCCGGCATCGCGAACCCGCGCGCCGTCGCCCACCGCCTCCTGGTGGACGGCCCGGCGCCCGGCCCGCGCATGGCCGCCGACACCGCCCAGCACCTGGCGACGCACTACGGCTCGCTCTCCTTCGACATCGCCCGGCTGGCGAACGAGAACCCGGAGCTCGCCGAGCGCGTCCACCCGGACGCCCCGGAGATCTGGGCCCAGGTCGTCTACGCCCGCGACAACGAGTGGGCCGAGACCGCGGACGACGTGCTGCGCCGCCGCACCACGCTGACGATCCGCGGCCTGGCCACGGACGAGATCCGCGGCAAGGTCGAGGACCTGCTGGGCAAGAAGGCCTGACGGACTCCTCCGTAGAGAGCCGGTAGAGGGTCGGTAAGGGGCGATCGCCATGGGCGGTCGCCCCTTACTCATGCCTCCGCGCATGCCACACCGCCGCCACAGCACCGCAACGTTCGGCGCGCACTGTTGAGGCATGAAGTTTCAGGTGCTCTCCCTCATCTCCCACGCGCCGCACCCCCTCACCGGTGAACTCCCCTCCCCCGCCGAACGGTTCGAGGACGTCATCGAGGTCGGTGTGACGGCGGAGCGGCTCGGCTACGACGCGTACGCCGTGGGCGAGCGGCACGCGGGCGCCTTCCTGTCCTCCAGCCCGACCGTCGTGCTGGGCGCCCTCGCCGCGCGCACCTCCCGGATCAGGCTCCTCACCGGCGTCACCGTCGTCGCGATCCTCGACCCCGTGCGGGTCGCCGAGGACTACGCGACGCTCGACCAGATCTCGCGCGGCCGCGTCGAACTCGTCGTCGGCAAGGGCGCGGAAGCCGGGCACTTCGACCTGTTCGGGCTCGACGAGTCCCGGCAGTGGGACCTGCAGCGCGAGAAGTACGAGCTGCTGCGCAGGCTGTGGGACGAGGAGAACGTCGACTGGGAGGGCGAGTTCAGGCCGTCGTTGAAGAACGTCACGACGGTGCCGCGCCCCTACGCGGGGGCGCCGCGCGTCTGGCACGGTTCGGCGACCTCCCTCAACTCCCCCGAACTCGCGGCCAAGCACGGCGACCCGCTCTTCACCGCCAACGCCATCCAGCCGCGTTCGGCGTACGCCTCGCTCATCGGCCACTACCGCGAGCGGTTCGAGGCGTACGGGCACGACCCGGCCCGCGCGCACGTGGCGGCGGGCTCCGGCGGGCTGCTCATCGCGGACAGCGCCGAGCAGGCGGTGTCGCGCTACAAGGAGCTGTACGAGGCGAAGGTCGCCCAGACGTTCCGGCCCGATCTGGCGGGCAGGGCGGGCTACAACACACCGTTCCGCACCATCGAGGACGCCATCGCGGACGGGCCCCAGCTGATCGGCTCGCCGCAGCAGATCATCGACAAGATCCTCGGCTACCACGAGGTGTACGGGCACGACCTGCAGTCCGTCTCGGTGGACGGCTTCGGACTCTCGCGGGGCGAGCAGACCGAGACGCTGCAGCGGTTCGCGGAGGAGATCGCGCCGGTGGTGCGCAGGGCGGCGCCGTCCACGCTGTGGGACACCCTGTGACGCGCCAACAACGCGGACTACGATCCGAAGAACTGCCCTGACCTGCCCTGGAGTGATCCATGACCCTCCTCACGACCTGGCCGGAGTCCGGCCCCGGGACCGTCGTGCGCCGCACATCGGACCCGGCTGAGATCGCCGCCGCGCTCGCTCCGGTCGGCGTACGTTACGAGCAGTGGCCGGTGCGCGAGGACGTACCGGCCGACGCCGACAGCGACACGGTCTTCGCCGCGTACCGCACGGAGATCGACAAGCTCAACGCCGAAGAGGGCTTCCGGACCGTCGACGTGGTGGCGCTGCACCCGCCGGCCGGCGACGACCCCGAGTGGGCCGGGAAGGCGCGGGCCGCCCGGCAGAAGTTCCTGGCCGAGCACACGCACGACGACGATGACGAGGTGCGCTTCTTCGTCGCGGGCGCCGGGATCTTCTACCTCCACGTGGCGGGCGAGGTGCACGCCGTGTACTGCGAGAAGGGCGACCTGCTCGGGGTGCCGCGCGGCACCACGCACTGGTTCGACATGGGGACGTCCCCGGCGTTCACGGCGATCCGCTTCTTCCACGAGGAGGACGGCTGGATCGGCACCTTCACGGGCAGCCCGATCGCGGACCGCTTCCCCGACTTCGACGAGATCCACGCGGGGTACGCCGCGTGACGGAGAACGGCCTGGCTGCCGTGGACGCCGTGGTGCTCGACATCGAGGGCACCACGAGCGCCACGGGGTTCGTGGTGGACGTGCTGTACCCGTACGCCCGCGAGCGGTTCGGCGAGCTGCTCGCCTCGCGGGGCGATGAGCCGGAGGTGGCGCGGTCCGTCGCGCAGGTGCGGGCGGAGATCGGTGAGCCGGACGCCGACGCGGCGCGGGTGGAGAAGGTCCTCGGCGAGTGGGTCGACGCCGACCGCAAGGCGACTCCCCTCAAGACGCTCCAGGGCATCCTCTGGGCGGAGGGCTTCGCGCGCGGCGAGCTCGTCTCGCACTTCTACCCGGACGTCATCCCGGTCCTGCGGCGTTGGCACGCGGACGGGGTGCGGCTGTACGTGTACTCGTCCGGTTCGGTGTCCGCCCAGCGCGCGTGGTTCACGTACTCCGCGGAGGGCGATCTGCTGGGGCTGGTCAGCGGCCTGTACGACACGGAGAACGCGGGCCCCAAGCAGGAGGCCGACTCCTACCGTGCCATCGCCGCGGCCACCGGGGTCGACCCCGGGCGGCTGCTCTTCCTCTCGGACCGGCCCGGCGAGCTGGACGCGGCGCGGGCCGCGGGCTGGCGTGCGGTCGGGGTGCGCCGGGCCGGGGAGCCGTACGCCGATGCCGACTTCGGCGACCACCCGCAGGCCTCCGCCTTCTCCGAGATCACCCTTGCCGCTAGGAGCAGTTCATGACCGAGACCACCGCCGCAGCCCTGGAGCTGGAGGAGGCGGGAGCCGTGCTGGCCGCGGAGGCGGCGCGGTTCGCGTCGTTCGGGTGGATGCGGGGCACGTCGGGGAACCTGTCCCTGGTCCTTTCGCGGGACCCGCTGCGTCTTGCGGTCACCGCGAGCGGCCGGGACAAGGGCGAACTGACATCGTCCGACGTGGTGCTGACGGACGGCGATGGCGCGGCGGTCGGACCCGGGCGCCCCTCCGCCGAAGCCGCCCTGCACGCGCGCGTGGTGCGGCTCACCGGCGCGGGCGCGGTGGTGCACGTGCACACGGTGGCGTCGGTGGTCATGGGGCAGCGCTCCCCCGGCGGGATTCCCTTCGAGGGCCTGGAGATGCTGAAGGGGCTCGGGCATCCGACGCACGAGGTGTCGGTGACGCTCCCGGTCATCGCGAACAGCCAGGACATGGGGGAGCTCGGGGAGCGGCTGGAGGCCGCGCTGCAGCCGGGGATGCCCGCGGTGGTCGTGGCCGGGCACGGGATCTACGTCTGGGGTGCGGATCCTCGTGAGGCGCGCCACCGGGCCGAAGTGGTGGAGTGGCTGCTGGAGCTGGCGGCGGCGCGGGGCTGAGGTCTTGCCTCCGGCGGTTTCTTCCCCGATCCCGCCCCTTCCCGAAACCGGGGCTCCGCCCCGGACCCCCCTCCTCAAACGCCGGAGGGGCTGGGATTCGTCATCCCGGCAGCTTCCCCGCCGCCACCTCCAGCACGCCCCGCTCCGTGACCAGCGCGGTCACCAGGGAGCCCGGCGTCACGTCGAACGCGGGGTTGTGGCCGCGCGAGGCCGCGGGCGCCGTGCGGACGCCCGCCCACTCAAGCACCTCGTCCTCGGACCGGAGTTCGATGTGGATGTCGTCGCCCGAGGCCGTCGCGAGGTCAACCGTGGTGGTCGGGGCCGCCACTATGAAGGGGATGCCCGCGTGCGCGCAGGCGAGTGCCACGGCGACCGTGCCGACCTTGTTGGCGGTGTCGCCGTTCGCGGCGACACGGTCCGCGCCGACGATCGCCGCGTCGACCTCGCCCCGCAGGATCGTGCCCGCCGCCGCGCCGTCCACCTGCACGTAGTGCGGTATGCCCTCCTGGGCGAGCTCCCAGGCCGTCAGGCGGGCCCCCTGGAGCAGGGGGCGCGTCTCGTCGGCGTACACCGTCTCCAGGCGCCCCCTGGCGTGCAGTTCGCGGATGACGCCGAGTGCCGTGCCCCAGCCCGCCGTGGCGAGGGCTCCGGTGTTGCAGTGGGTGAGGATGCGCAGCGGGCGGTCCGTGCCGGGGGCCACGCGGTCGAGGAGCCAGTCGGCGCCGTGCGCGCCCATCGCGTGGTTGGCCGCGAGGTCCTCCTGGACGATCGCGTCCGCCTCGGCGAGGACCGCGGTCATGCCCTTGTCGATGAGTGGCCGCACGCGGTCCACGCCCACCATGAGGTTCACGGCGGTGGGCCTGGCCGCACGGATCCGGTCGACCTCGGCGTCCAGGCGGGCGCGGTCCCAGCCCTCGCGCGCGGCCTGTGCCAGGGCGAGCGCGACCCCGTATCCACCGGCCGCCCCGATCGCCGGGGCGCCACGGACGACGAGCCGGACGATCGCGTCGACGAGGCCGTCGACGGTCGTGACGTCCAGTCGTTCCAGGGCGTGCGGGAGCACCGTCTGGTCGATGAGGGAGACGGACGGGGTGCCGTCCTCCGCGGCTGCCGTCCACGTCACGGCGCGCAGTTCCTGGCTGTTCATGGGGGTCAACTCCGAATGAAGGGGGGCGATTCCGGCCATGGGAGGAGGGGTGCCGTCACCGTACCTGACGTGCTCGAACCACATTTCGAGACGACCGTACGGCTGTCCGAAATCCGGTGCTACCCTCGCCGCCACCCAGGACAGATCGATCCGATCCACGGTGCGAGGAGGACAGCCATGGCCGCGAAAGCCGACGCGATGTGCTGCCCCGCCGTGTCCTGCGGCCGCCGAATGCGCTGTCGCCGCTGTTGCCGCTGAGCGACGCCGCTCGCACCCTCGTACGAGTCTCCTGTCACTGTCCGGGCCGTTCCCGGGCACCTTCCACGAAGGCGATGCCGTGTCCCAGTTGTCCCAGTTGCCTCTGCTGTCTCTGCGTAGGCACACGTCCCTGCGACTCACCGCCGTGACCGTCGGTGCCGTTCTCCTGGCCACCGGCTGCAACGCCGCCGCCAAGAACGGGGATTCGGGAAAGAACGGTGACGGGGGAAGCGGCACGTCGTTCACGCTCGTCACCCCCGACCCCGTCGCCCAGAACGAGTTCCTCAAGCTCGCCGTCACCGGGGTGAAGGCGGCGGCGAAGGCGCACGACGGCTCGCAGAAGGTCTTCCAGAGCAGCGACACCGACTCGCGGCAGCAGAACGTCGCATCGGCCGTGGACTCCGCTCCCGACGTGGTCGCGCTCGTCGGCTTCGAGTTCGCGGACATCGTGGCGCAGCAGGCCGAGGCCCACCCCAAGCAGCAGTTCCTGCTCGTCGACGCGTGCACCAAGAAGACGTACAAGAACGTCACTTGTGCCGTGTTCCGCGAGCACGAGGCCGTCTTCCTCGCCGGTGCCGAGGCCGGGCTGCTCACCAGGAGCAAGAAGGTCGGGGCGGTCGACGTGCTCGACACCCCGCAGTTCCGGCGGTACAGCGAGCCCTTCGCGGCGGGCGCGAAGAAGGTGAAGCCCGGTGTGCGGTCCCGGACGCTGTTCGTCGGCGGCCAGTCGCCGTTCAATGACGCGGCGCGCGCCAAGGACCAGGCGGCGACGCTCGCGTCGGGCGGCGTCGACCAGGTGATGGCGGCCGCGGCGGCGGGCAACACGGGTGTCTTCCAGGCGGCGAAGGCGGGGAAGTCCGCACACGGCAAGGGCTTCCAGGCGTACGGCGTCGACGCCAACCAGTGCCTGACCAGCCCCGGTGAGGTCGTCGACAACGTCCTGAAGAAGACCGACGTCGCCGTGGAGAAGGGCATCGGGCAGATCCTCGACGGCAAGGGCGGCACCACCGTGTCGTACGGCCTCAAGGAGGGCGGCATGTCGCTGACCGGCCTGGAGCCGGGGCTCGCCGACTCCAAGTGCCTGATCGCCGAGCCGGACAACGACGACGTGCTGGCCCGCGTGAAGAAGCTGCGCGACGACATCGCCGCCGGAAAGCTGACCGTCGATGACCCCGCGGCCTGAGGCGGCGGATGCCCCCTTCGCCGTCGAACTGCGGGGCATCACCAAGGAGTTTCCCGGCACCCTCGCCAACGACCGGGTGGACCTGACCGTCCGGCGCGGTGAGATCCACGCCCTGATGGGCGAGAACGGCGCGGGCAAGTCGACGCTGATGTCCGTCCTGTACGGGCTGCTGCGCCCGGACGCAGGGCAGATCCTGCTCGACGGGCGCGAGGTGTCCTTCGCGCGCCCGAGCGAGGCGATCGCCGCGGGCCTCGGCATGGTGCACCAGAGCTTCAAGCTGTTCCCCTCCTTCACGGTCGCCGAGAACGTCGTGTACGCGGCCGAACCGCGCCGTTTCGGTCTCACGGACCGGGCGGCGGCGGTGCGGCGGGTGGCCGCGCTCGCCGAGGAGCACGGTCTTGCCGTCGATCCGTCGGCCGAGGTCGGCGACCTGCCGGTGGGCGTGCGCCAGCGCGTGGAGATCCTCAAGCTCCTGTACCGGGGCGCCCGGACGCTCATCCTGGACGAGCCGACGGCCGTGCTGACGCCCGCGGAGGCGGACGCGCTCTTCGGGGTGCTCCGCTCCCTCGCCGACGAGGGCCGCACCGTCGTCCTGGTCACGCACAAGTTGCGTGAGGTCATGGAGGGCAGCGACACGGTGACCGTGTTGCGGGACGGGCGGGTCGCGGCGCGCATGCGGACCGCCGACACGAGCGCGGACGGCATCGCGGCGGCCATGACGGGCCGTGCGGTGGAGCTGGACCGGGTGCATCCGGCGGGCTCGCCCGGCGGCGCCGTGCTCTCGGTCGACGGTCTGACGGCGGGCGGGGTGCGCGATGTGTCGCTCACCGTCCGCGCCGGGGAGATCGTCGGCATCGCGGGGGTCGCGGGCAACGGCCAGTCCGAACTGGTGGAGGCGATCGCCGGGTTGCGGCCCACCGCGGCGGGCCGGGTCACGCTCGCCGGGCAGGACGTCACCGACGCATCGGCCGCGGGGCGCCGCGCGGCGGGCCTCGCGTACGTCCCCGAGGACCGCACCGCGGTCGGCACCGCGCCGACGGCGACGGTCGCGGAGAACCTCGCCATGGGCCACCACCGGGGGCACGGCCTGCTGCGCCCCGGCTGGCTCCGCGAGCACGCGCGCGTGCTCGTCGAACGCTTCGGCATCAAGGCGGCGTCGTCGGGGCATCCGGCGGGCTCGCTCTCCGGCGGCAATCTGCAGAAGCTCGTGATCGGCCGCGAGCTGGCCCACGAGTCGCCCCTGCTGATCGTCGAGCAGCCGACCCGCGGCGTGGACATCGGCGCCGTCCAGACGATCCACGACCACCTGGTCGCCCACCGCGACGCGGGCCACGCGATCCTGCTCGTCTCCGCCGAACTCAGCGAGATCCGCGGCCTCTCGGACCGGGTCCTCGTGATGTACGAGGGCGAGATAGCGGCGGAGTTCACCCGCGAGGAGGCGGACGAGCCGACGCTGGGGCTCGCGATGGCGGGCGGAGCGCCGAAACCCGCATCACCCACCGAGGCAACCGTCCCGTCCGTCCCCCTCAAGGAGGCCCCCTGACATGGCCGTCGAGAGCCTCTCCCGCCGGTCCGAGGCGCACTCCCCCGTCCGGCGGTTCCTCCGTTCCTCCGCCCTGCACTCCGTCGTCGCCGCCGTGCTCGTCGGGGCGCTGTTCCTCGTCGGGACGGGCGCCGAGCCGCTCGGCGCGTACGGGTCCGTCGTCAGCGGCTCGCTCGGGCCCGACGGGATCGGGTCGACGCTGACCACCGGGACGAGCATCCTGGGCCTCGCCGTCGCGCTCGCGATCCCGATGCGGGCGGGGCTGCTGAACCTGGGCGGCGACGGACAGCTGGTGCTCGGCGGGATCGCCGCCGCTGCCACCGGGTTGTACGTGCCGCTGCCCGCGCCGCTCGCGGTGGTCGCCGCGCTGTTCGCCGGGATGCTGGCGGGCGCCGCCTATGCCGCGCTCGCCGCGGTCTGCCAGAACCGGTTCGGCGTACCGCTGCTGGTGAGCAGTCTGCTGCTGAGCTATCCGGCGATGTCCTTCGCCTCCTACCTCGCGCGGTTCCCGCTGAAGGAGGAGGGGTCGAGCCTGCCGCAGACCCGGCGGCTCCCGGCGGGCGTGGAGCTGCCCGCCTTCGGTTCGTCGACGGTCACCGTGGGGCTCGTGCTCGTGGTGATCGCCGCGGGCGTCTTCGTCTTCGCCGACGCCAGGACCGCCACCGGATACGAGATCCGCATGACGGGCCTCAATCCGCGCTTCGCCGCGTACGCGGGCGTCGACAGGCCCCGGCTCACGCTGCGCCTGATGGCGGTCTCCGGAGGCGTCGCCGGGCTGGTCGGCGCGATCGGCGTGCTCAGTTTCCCGTACCGCTTCATCGACGGTTCGCTGACGGCCGCCGGGCACACGTGGACCGGTCTGACGGCCGCGCTCCTCGCCTCTGCCGCACCCGTGGGCACCGCGGTCGCCGCGTTGTTCTTCGCCGCGCTCGACGTCGGCGGGCTCGCGATGGAGCGGGCCACGGAGGTGCCGCGCGAGCTGACGCAGGTGCTGCAGGCCGTCGTCATCGTCTTCCTGGCCGCGCGCCTGCAAGTCACCTGGCGGCGCGCCAAGAAGCCCGCACGCCCCGAGGGGGACCTCTGATGTCCGTCGACTCCGCGCTGTTCCACTCGGCGCTCCTCGCCCTCACCCCGATCCTGCTCGCCGCGCTCGGCGGCGCGGTGTGCGAGCGGGCGGGCGTGTTCAACATCGGCCTCGAAGGCATGATGCTCATCGGCTGCTTCGGTGCGGTCGCGGGCAGCTGGTTCACCGGGAGCGCCTGGCTGGGTGTCCTGTTCGCGGCCCTGTCGGCCGCCGCGTACGCGATGATCCTCGCCGTGGGGACCATCAGTCTGCGGGGCGACGCCGTCGTCCTCGGTGTCGCGCTCAACCTCCTCGCGGTAGGCCTCACGGGGTTCCTGCTGCGTACGGTCTTCGGCGTGCAGGGCACGTTCTCCGACCCGGACCTCGCGGGTCTCGCCACCGTCGACCTGCCCGGCCTCGGGGACCTGCCCTTCGTCGGCCCCGTGCTGTCCGGGCACTCGCCGCTCGTGTACGTCTCCTGGGCGGCGGTCGCCGTCGCCGCCGTGTTCCTCGCCCGGCACCCGTGGGGGCTGCGGCTGCGCGGGGTCGGCGAGGCGCCGGACGCGGCGGCGACGCTCGGGGTGAGCCCGGCGAAGTACCAGTACGCCGCCGTCCTCACCGGCGGACTGCTCTGCGGCCTGGCGGGCGCCCAACTCGCGCTCGGCAACGTCACGTTGTTCTCGGAGAACATGACGGCGGGGCGCGGCTGGATCGCCGTGGTCGCCGTGCTGCTGGGCCGGGCGCGGCCCCTCGGGGTGCTGCTCGCCGGGCTGCTCTTCGGCGTCGCGGAGGCCGTCGGGTTCCGGCTGCAGGGCAACGGGCTGCCGCAGCAGGCCACCGACGCCGCCCCCTACGTGGTGACCCTGGTCGCCCTCTTCCTGTCCACGGCGCGCCGCAGGCGCCGAAAGCATCCCAAGTCCCTGGTAGGAGCATCCACATGACGTCGCTCTCCGACGCGCTGCCCATCACCCGTGTCCCCCGCACCGGCCTGCCCGCGCAGGCGGTCGTCGTCGGCGACCCGGGCCGGGCGGCCGCCGTCGCCGATCTCCTTGCCGACGCGAAGGAGGTGTCGTACCACCGCGAGTACCGCACCTTCACCGGCACCTGGCAGGGCACGCCCGTCGTCGTCGCCTCGCACGGCGTCGGGGCGCCCGGCGCGATCCTCCTCTTCCAGGAGCTCGCCGAGGCGGGGGTCACCACGATCCTCCGGCTCGGCACGGCGGGCGCGATCCGTCCCGGCATCCACGACGGCGACCTCGTCATCGCGGACGCGGCGGTGCGCGACGACGGCGTGACCCAGCAGCTGATCCCCGCCGAGTACCCGGCGTTCTCGGCCCCCGAGGCGGTGCTCGCCCTGCAGCGCGCGGCGCGGGCGGCCGACGCCCCGTACCACCGCGGTGTGGTGTGGACGCGGGCCGCGTTCCAGCCGGGCTTCCTGCCGCTGCCCGGCGAGGCGTACGCGGCCGCCGGGATCGCCGCCATCGAGATGGAGCTCTCGGCGCTCTACGTCTTCGCCTCGACGCACGGCCTGACCGCGGGCGGCGCCCTGGTCGTGGACGGCGCGAACGCCGACGAGCTCGTCGACAAGGAGGCCACCGGCGGGTACGACCCGCACCGCGACGTGGTCGCCGACGGGGTCGACCGGGGCGCCCGGATAACCTTGGACGCGCTGCGCCTGCTGGCCTCCACCGAGCGCTGAACGACCGTAGCGACCAGCAAGAACCGTGGCGACCAGGGAGAACGGAACCGATGCACCCCACTGACCTGCCTGCCCAGGACCGCGGCGGCTCCATAGATCTGCTCGTGCACGGCGGCGACGTGCTGACCGTCGACGCCGCGGGCACCGTCGTGCCGGACGGCGCGGTCGCCGTGCGCGGGGGCCGGGTCGTCGAGGTGGGTCCCGCGGACCGGCTGCGCGCCGCCTACGAGGCGGCCGAGGAGATCGACGCGCGCGGCTGCCTCGTGCTGCCCGGCCTGATCAACACGCACACGCACCTGTCGATGAACCTGATGCGCGGCATCGCGGACGACGTCACCCTCCAGGGCTTCCTGGCCCGGGTCGTCCCGCGCGAGGCCGAGATCCTCTCGCCGGACACGGTGACCACCGCGATGCGGGCCGCCATCGCGGAGTCCGTACGGGGCGGGGTCACGACCGCGCTCGACATGTACTGGTTCCACGAGGCGGCCGAGGACGCGGCCCGCGACGCCGGGTGGCGGCTGCTGACCGGGCCGACGTTCATGGACGTGCCGGGCCCGCCGGACGGCAGGCCGTACGAGGAGCGGCTCGGCTGGGCGACCGCGCACCTCAAGGCGTACGTTCCCGCGCTGGGCACCCGCCCGGTCGTCTGCGCGCACTCCGCGTACACCCTGAACCCCGCGCAGCTCACGGAGATCACCGCGCTTGCCCGGGAGCACGGCGCGCTGCTGCACATCCACGCCGCCGAGAACGCGGCCGAGGTGGCGACCGTCGTCGAGCAGCACGGCATGCGCCCCGTGGAGCTGCTCGACTCGCTCGGTGTGCTCGGTCCCGACACGCTGCTCGCGCACGCCGTCGACCTCACGGACGCCGAGATCGCGACCCTGGCCCGCACCGGCACGCCGGTGGCGCACTGCCCGGTCTCCAACCTCAAGCTGGGCTGCGGCATCGCGCGCGTGCCCGAGCTCCTGGACGCGGGTGTCACGGTCGGCCTCGGCACGGACGGCGCGGTCTCCTCCAACACCCTCGACCTGCTCGGCGCGGTGAAGATCGCGGCGCTGGTGCACAAGGCGGGCGGCGACCCGACGGCGGTCGGCGCCGAGCAGGCCGTGCGGATGGCGACCATCGAGTCGGCGCGTGCGCTGGGGCTCGGCGACCGGCTCGGCTCGCTGGAGACCGGCAAGCAGGCCGACCTGATCGTCCTCGACCTGGACCGGCCGCACCTCATGCCCCGGCACGACCCGTGGTCGACGCTCGCGTACGCCGCGTCGGCCGCCGACGTCCGGGACACTGTGGTGGACGGCCGTGTCCTGATGCGCGACCGGACCCTGCTCACCCTCGACGAGCAGAGCGTCCTGCGCGCCTTGCAGGACGCTGCGACGACCTCCGCAGCGGCAACACCGGAAACGACCCCCGAAGTGGCACCCACCGCATGACGTTCGAACCCACCCGCGGCTTCACCGGCCGCGCCCGCGCCGCCGACCGCGACCCGCGGCTGCCCCCGGGGCAGTACGACGCCCGGGACGGCTGGCCTGTCCTGTCCGCCGAGGTCACGCCGCGGCTGGCCGCCGCCGACTGGACGTTCCGCGTCGACGGTCTCGTCGCGGCCCCGCACACCTGGACCTGGGACGAGGCGCACGCGCTGCCCGCGTCCGAGTACCGGGGCGACATCCACTGCGTGACGAGCTGGTCCAAGTTCGGGGTGCGGTTCGGCGGGGTGAGCCTGGACACGTTCCTTGCCGCGGCCCGCCCGCTCCCCAAGGCGACGCACGTTGTGGCGTACTCGCACACCGGCTACACCACGAACCTCCCGCTGTCCGACGTGACGGGCGGCAGGGCGTGGATCGTCTGGGAGTACGGCGACGGGCCGCTGCCCCCCGAGCACGGCGGCCCGGCCCGGCTGATCGTCCCCCACCTGTACTTCTGGAAGAGCGCCAAGTGGGTGGCGGGGCTGCGGCTCTCCGACCGCGACGAGCCCGGTTTCTGGGAGCAGAACGGCTACCACCACCGGGGCGACCCGTGGGCCGAGGAGCGTTACGCCGGTGACTGATCCACAGACCCCCCAGGGGCGCTTCGTGCCGCCGACGGCGTTCGCCGTGCCCGGCCGCATCGCGGTGAGCAACCGCTCCGCGGCGGTGTGGCAGCGGGCGACCGTCGTGGAGATCCGCCGCGAGACCCCGATCGTCTCGACGTTCCGCCTGAAGGTGCCGGACTGGCAGGGGCACCTGCCGGGCCAGCACCTGATGCTGCGGCTCACCGCCGAAGACGGCTATGTCGCCCAGCGGCACTACTCGATCGCCTCCGCGCCCGACGGCAGCGGCGAGATCGAGCTGACCCTCGACCACGTACCGGGCGGCGAGGTGTCGGGGCACCTGCACACCGTGGCGCAGGTCGGCGACACGGTCGAGGTGCGCGGGCCGCTGTCCGGCTTCTTCGCCTGGCCGGGCGACCGTCCCGCACTGCTGCTCGGGGCGGGCTCGGGCGTGGTGCCGCTGATGGCGATGGTCCGCCACCACCGCCTCGCGGGGCTCGACGTGCCGGTGCGGCTCGTCGTCTCGGCGCGCACGCCCGCGGATGTGATCTACGCGGACGAGTACGCCGAGGAGACCACCGTCGTCCTGACCCGCTCCGAGGGCCGGCTGAACGCCGACCATCTGGCGCCCTTCCTCAGCGGGGCGGGGCAGCCGGAGGGCGGCTGGGAGGCGTACATCTGCGGCTCGAACGGGTTCGCCGAGCACGCGTCGCGGCTTCTGGTGGCGGGCGGCCAGCCGGTGGACCGGATCCGGATCGAACGCTTCGGCTGACCGCACGGGGCGGGGCGGCGTGAGGCGTCAGGTGTCAGGTGTCAGGTGTCAGGGGGAGACCTCCTCCAGGCGCCGCCCCGCCGTCTCCTCCGCGCCGAGCCCCGCGACGACGGCGCCCACGACGGCGACCGCCCCGAGCGTCACGAAGACGGGTGTGACGCTGCCGCCCGCGTAGACCGCGCCGACCACGATCGGGCCGAGGATCACGCCGAGCCGGTTCATGGCGCCGCCCACACTGCTGCCCAGGGCCCGCATGCGGGTCGGGAACAGCTCCGGCGTGTACAGGTACAGGCAGATGTTGGAGCCGAAGAAGAAGACCGCCGCGAGGGACGTCCAGGCCAGGACCTCCAGCGGTGTGCGGGCGCCGAGGAAGGCGAGCACGAGCAGCATCGCCGCCGCGCCGCCCAGACAGCCGGTGATGACGCGCCTGCGCCCGGCCCGGTCGACGGTGAGCGCGGCGACGAGGCAGCCGAGCAGGCCCGCGCAGGACGTGACGGTGGAGTAGAGGAGCGCGTCCGAGAGGGACAGGTCGTAGCGCTTCTGGTAGATCGTCGGGAGCCAGGACGTGATGCCGTAGTTGACGAAGTAGCCGGTGAACCAGAGGACGCCGATGACGAGGGTGCGGCGGCGGTAGCGGCCGGTGAACAGGCCGCGCAGACCGGTCGCGGCCGCCTCGGCGTGCCGTTCCCCCGACACCTCGGCGGGCTCCGGGACCGTGTCGGTGTCTGAGCCGACGGGTGGCAGCCGCTTCCCCGTGACCCGCTCGACTTCCGCCTCGATGCCGTCCATCACCGCGGCGGCCTCGTCCGTCCTGCCGTGGTCGGCGAGCCAGCGCGGCGACTCGGGCACCTTGCGCTGGACGACGACGCACAGGACGCCGGGCAGCGCGGCGAGGACGTACATCCAGCGCCAGCCGAGGACCGGCACCACCCACGCCGCGACCAGCGCGCCCACGGTGAGCCCCGCGGGGAAGACGAGCTCGTAGAGCAGCACGAAGCGGCCGCGCCGGTGGCTGCGGGTGATCTCGGCGATGAACGTGGCGGCGACCGGGACCTCGCCGCCGATCGCGAGGCCCTGGACGAAGCGCAGGGCCATGAAGAGGTCGGGCGTGGGGGACGCGGCCAGGGCGAGGTTGGCGACGCTGGAGACGGCGACGCACAGCGCGATGACCCGCACCCGGCCGATGCGGTCGGCGAGGCGGCCGGAGAGCAGGGCGCCGACCAGCATGCCGATCGAGCCGACGGTGAGCAGCAGGGTCGCCCGGGAGGTGGAGAGGTGCCACTCGTCGCGCAGCTCGGGCAGGGCGTAGGCGATCAGGAGCTGGTCGAAGGCCTCGAAGAAGGTGACGGCGCCCACGATGAGCCGGACGGTGACGTGCCAGCGGCACAGGGGGAGCCGTTCGAAGCGGGCGGCGATGAGGGCACGTGCGGCCCCGACGGGGCCGTCCGGTGTGCGGTCCGGGGAGGCGTCGATCGTCATGCGGGTACTCCGCTGCTGAGGGGGCGGGGGTGGGGAGGAGCGGGGGCGAGCGGGGGGTGTCTTTTGAGCCGAGCGGAGAGGCGCATCAGCGCAAAGTCTCTTAGCGCTTAAGTTGTATCGCCCGCACTCAGGACCGCGTCAAGGGTCTGTACAGGGAAATCGTCGACAGCCGCTCATCGATGGGGTCTTGCGCCCGAGATATTTAAGCCCTTAGATTTCTAGCGCTTGCCCAATTCGGCCAGGCACACCCCCTCAACTCCCCCGCTCCGCAAGGAGGGCACCCGCATGCCCCGGATCCCCGAAGACGCAGCGCTCATCGCGGGCCAGTGGCGGCGCGGCGCGGGCGCCCCGGCCCGGACCGTCGACCCGGCCACCGGCCGCGAGCTCGCCACCGTGCACGCCGTCACCGTCGAGGAGGTCGCCGAGGCGGCCGAGGCGGCGGCCCGCGCAGTCGCCGACCCACGCTGGCGGCGCCTGCTGCCGCACCAGCGCGCCCGGCTCCTGCACCGGGTGGCCGCGTTGATCGACGACAACGCCGAGCACCTGGCCGCGCTGCAGACCGCCGACACCGGCAAGGCGCTCACCGAGACCCGCGCCCTGGTGGCCAGCGCCGCCGGGACGTTCCGCTACACGGCGGCCGCCCTGGAGACCGCCGAGGAGTCGCTCACCCCCTCGCGCGGCGACTACGTGACGATGAGCGTGTACGAGCCGATCGGCGTCGTCGGCGCGATCAACCCCTGGAACTCCCCCGTCGCCAGCGACGCGCAGAAGCTCGCCCCCGCGCTCGCCGGTGGCAACGCCGTCCTCCTCAAGCCCGCCGAGTGGACCCCACTCGTCTCCCTGGCGCTCGGCCGCCTGATCGGCCGGGCACTCGACGAACTCGGCCTGCCCGCCGCCCTGTTGTCCGTCCTGCCCGGCCGCGGCGGCATCGTCGGCGACGCCATCGTGCGGCACCCGCGCGTCGGCAAGGTCACCTTCACCGGCGGCACCACGACGGGGCGGACCCTCGCGCACGCCGCCGCCGACAAGCTGATGCCGGTCTCGCTGGAGCTCGGCGGCAAGTCGCCGACGATCGTCCGCGCCGACGCGGACGTCGAACAGGCCCTGGCCGGGGTGATGTTCGGGGTGTTCTCCTCCAGCGGCCAGTCCTGCATCGCCGGGTCCCGGCTGTTCGTGGCGCGCGAGCTCTACGCGGAGTTCGTCGGCGAACTCGTGGAACGCGTACGCAAGTTGCGCGTCGGCCCCGGCACGGCCCCCGACACACAGGTGGCGCCGCTCGTCCACCACGAGCACCGGGACGCTGTCGCCCGGCACGTCGACCTCGCCCGCGAGGAAGGCGCCCGCGTGCTGTGCGGCGGCGCCGCGCCCGAAGGGCCCGCCTACGCCGACGGCGCGTACTACCTGCCCACCGTCCTGGACGGCCTGCCGAACTCCTCGCGGACCTGCCAGGAGGAGATCTTCGGTCCTGTCCTGGTCGCCCTGCCCTTCGACGACGAGGACGACCTCGTGCGGCAGGCCGACTCCTCCGTGTACGGCCTGGCCTGCGGCATCTGGACCCGCGACCACCGGGCCGCGTGGCGGATCGCGCGCCGCGTGGCGGCGGGCACCGTCTGGATCAACACGTACAAGCAGTTCAGCATCTCCACCCCCTTCGGCGGCATGAAGGACAGCGGCCTCGGCCGGGAGAAGGGCCGCGACGGCATCCGCTCCTACCAGCGCCAGAAGTCCCTGTACTGGGGCACCTCCGACACCCCGCTGCCCTGGGCCGAATGACCTTCTGGAGCACCTGATGTCCCCTCCCCACCCCCCGATAGCCCGGCTGCGCGCCCTGCGCTCCGTCGAGCTGCTCACGCCCTCCTTCGCCCAGGCCGCCGACTTCTACGAGGACGCCTGGGGCCTGGAGGTCGTCGAGGCCGAGCACAGCGCGAGCTGGCTGCGCGGCACCGGCGACGAGCACCACGCCCTCCAGCTCACCCGGTCCGACCGGACAGGACTCGGCCGCCTCTCCTTCGCCGTCGGCACCCCCGCGGAGGTCGACGAGGCAGCCCGCCGCCTCGAAGCGCGCGGCATCACCCCGATGGCCGGGCCAGGCCCGCTCGACCAGGTCGGCGGCGGCTACGGCCTGCGCTTCGCCGACCACGAGGGCCGCACCGTCGAGCTCTCCGCCGACACCTGGGCGGTCGCGCCGCGCGGCCGGGACGGCGCGGTGCCCGTGGGCGTCACGCACGCCGTCCTCAACACCACCGACATCGACGCCTCCGTCGCCTTCTACCGCGATGTGCTGGGTCTGCGCGTCTCCGACTGGTCCGAGCACCAGATGGCGTTCCTGCGCTGCAACGCCGACCACCACTGCGTCGCCTTCAACCAGGCCGAGTGGGTCTCCCTCAACCACGTGGCCTACGAGATGAGTTCGATCGACCACTTCATGCGGGGGCTCGGGCGGCTGCGCCACCACGGGATCGTCCCGCAGTGGGGTCCGGGCAGACACGGCCCCGGCAACAACACCTTCTCGTACTTCACCGATCCGACCGGGCTCGTCTGCGAGTACACCTCCGAGGTCGCCCAGGTCGTCGAGGACCGCTGGATCGCCAAGGTGTGGCGGCGGGTGCCCGAGCTGTCCGACCTGTGGGGCACGGCGGGACCGCCGTCGAAGGAAATCCGCTGCCACATGGCCGGTAAGCCCATGACCGGTACGCCCATGACCGATACGCCCATGACCGGTTCGCCGGAAGGAGTGCACGCGTGAACGCGACCCTGAAGGTCGGGCTCGTCGGCTGGGGCGCCATCGGCCGCGTCGTCGGCGCCGCGCTGATCGAACACCGCATCCCCGGCGCTGAGTTGGCGTGCGTCGTCGACAACCGCCCGCTCGGCGAGGCGGCGCCCGCGCCGCAGGTCTCCTTCGACGAGGCCCTGGAGCGCTGCGAGCTGATCGTGGAGGCGGCGGGGCAGGGGGTCGTACGGGAATGGGGCGAACGCGTCCTCACCTCGGGGACCGATCTGCTGATCGCCTCGACGGGCGCGCTCACCGACGAGGAGCTGTCCAAGCGACTCCTTGCGGCTGGGCCCGGCCGGGTCTACTTCACCGGCGGCGCGGTCGGCGGCCTCGACCTGCTGCAGGCCGTACGCTCTCTCGGCCCGCTCGACGAGGTGCGGCTGACCACCACGAAGCTGCCGAGCACGCTCGAACAGCCCTGGATGGACGCCGAGTTGCTCACCCGGCTGCGGACGGCGACCGGCCCGGTCGAGGTGATGTCGGGCACCGCCCGCGACGTCCCCGGGAAGTTCCCCAAGTCGACGAACGTCGCGGCCTCGGTCGCCCTCGCCGTCGGCGACCTGGACGCTGTGCGGGTCCAGGTCGTCGCCGACCCCGGGGCGCACCACACGCGGCACGTCGTCGAGGCGTCCGGCGCGCACGGCTCGTACCGCTTCGATGTGGCCCATCTGCCGGACCCCGGCAACCCGGCGACCAGCCAGGTCGTGCCGTACGCGGTGCTGCGCTCGCTCGCGGCGCTGGCCGGGCGGACGGGGCAGATCCTGTGACCGGCCGCGCTCCCGATGTGCATATGGCGGAGGCGGGGTCGAGCGGTCCGCTGCTGCTGTGCCTGCACGGCATCGGCTCCTCGTCGGCCGCGTTCGCGCCCCAGCTCGACGGCCTCTCCGGACAGGTGAGGGTCCTTGCCTGGGATGCGCCGGGGTACGCCAAGTCACCCGATCCGGAAGGGCCGTTGGACCTGGACGGGTTCGCGGACGCGGCGGCCGGTGTGATCCGCTCCCGTGGCGCGTCGGCGCACGTCCTCGGCGTCTCGTGGGGCGGTGTGATCGCGCTGCGGCTCGCCGCCCGCCATCCGGACCTCGTCGACTCGCTGATCGTCGCGGACTCCGGCCCCGGCTCAGGGACCGACCCGGCGAAGGCCGACGCCATGCGGCGGCGCGCCGCCGAGCTGGCCGAGCTCGGACCCCGCGCCTTCGCCGAGCGGCGCGGCCCCCGGCTCGTCTCCCCCGACGCGCCGCCCGAGCTCGTCGCCCGGGTCGTCGACACCATGGCCGCCTCCGTGCGCCTGCCCGGCTACGCGTACGCCGCCGAGTCGATGGCCGCGGCCGACCTGCGCCCCGAGCTCCCCGCCATCGGCGCCCCCTCCCTCGTCCTCTGCGGCGACCAGGACCGGGTCACCGGCGTCGAGGCCTCGCAAGTCCTCGCCGGGGCCCTGCACAAGACGGCCTACGTGATCGTCAAGGACGCCGGTCACCTGGCCAACCAGGAACAGCCCGGGCGGTTCAACGCCTGGGTGCTCTCCCACCTCCGCATCACCGCCCACCTTCCCGAGCAGGAGT
This sequence comes from Streptomyces sp. NPDC042371, assembly GCF_056437465.1. Taxonomy (NCBI): domain Bacteria; kingdom Bacillati; phylum Actinomycetota; class Actinomycetes; order Kitasatosporales; family Streptomycetaceae; genus Streptomyces; species Streptomyces sp. NPDC042371. The sequence goes on from NZ_JBWKAP010000024.1 coordinate 25,133, forward strand.
TCTGAGCCATGCCTCTGACCACGACCGAGTACGACAACAACGGCGACCTCGCCCGGTACACCGACTCCCTCATCGCCTCGAAGGACTCGCGCGTCGCGGACTTCGACACCCTCTCCTTCCAGGAGAAGGCGGGTCCGCAGTACCGCCGCGGCCAGATCCGCTACGTCGGGTCCGGCGCCACCGGCAACCACGAGGACGACAGCCGGATCCTCCCCTCCGGCGGCTTCACCTTCTCCAACATGCTGCTGCCGCCCGGCGCCGAAGGTCCCGCCCACACCCACCACGACGTGGAGGAGGCCTTCTTCGTCCTGGAGGGCGAGGTCCGGGTCGGCGTGCACCGGGGCCCGGACGAGGTCGAGTACCGCACGCTCGGCTACCGCGACATGATCGTCGTCCCGGCCGGGGTGACCCGCTCCCTGAAGAACGAGGGCGACACCGACGCCCTGTTCTGCGTCGTCATCGGCACGCAGAAGCCGCAGGTGCCCTCGTACCCGGAGTACTCGCCGATGCACGGCGTCACCCGTGGCTGACCCACGCACGGTCGTGGTCACCGGGGCGGGCCGTGGCCTGGGTCTCGCCATGGCCCGCCGGGCGGGTGCCGACGGCTTCCGGGTCGTCGTCGCCGAGCTGGACGCCGCACGCGGCGCGGGGGCGGCGCGGGAGCTGTGTGCACAGGGGCTCGACGCCCGCTTCGTGCGCTGCGACGTCGCCGACCCCGCGTCGGTGGCGGAACTCGCCGACGCCGTAGGGGAGATGGGGCCGCTGTACGGCCTCGTCAACAACGCGGCGCTCGCCAACGGCGTCGGCGGCAAGGAGTTCCAGGACATCGACATCGCGGCGTGGGACCGGCTGATGGCGGTCAACGCACGCGGCCCCTGGCTCGTCGCGAAGGTCCTGCACCCGCTGTTCGGGCCCACCGGGCGCATCGTGAACATCGCGTCGGACGCGGCCCTCTACGGCTCCCCCCGGCTCGCCCACTACATCGCGTCGAAGGGCGCCGTCATCGCCCTCACCCGGGCCATGGCGCGGGAGCTGGGCGAGCGCGGCATCACCGTCAACGCGCTGGCTCCTGGCCTCACCGAGGGCGAGGCGACCGAGACGGTCCCGGCCGAGCGGCACGGCCTCTACCGGGCCAACCGGGCCATCGCGCGTCCGCAGCGGCCCGACGACCTGGTCGGCCTCGCCGCCTTCCTCCTCTCCGAGGAGTCCCGCTATCTGACCGGACAGGTGGTCGCCGTCAACGGCGGCTTCACCATGAACTGACCCTGGAGAACACAGACATGGATCTGGGCCTCGCCGACCGGACCTTCCTGGTCACCGGCGGCAGCTCGGGCGTCGGCCTGGCCACGGTCCGCGCCCTGCTCGACGAGGGCGCGAACGTCGCCACCTGCGGCCGCGACGCCGACCGGCTGGGGCGGATCGGCACGCACGACCGCCTCTTCACCGCGCCGTGCGACGTACGGGACGCGGACGCCGTGAGGGAGTTCACGCGCAGCGCGGTCGAGGAGTTCGGCGGCGGCGTCATCGACGGGCTCGTGAACAACGCCGGGCAGTCCCGGATGAAGCGCCTCGACGAGACCACCGAGGACGACTGGCGCGACGAGCTCGAACTGAAGTTCGCCGGGGTCCTCAACCCGCTGCACGCCGCCCGCCCGCACCTGCGCGCCTCGACCGGCGCGTCCGTCGTGAACGTCAACGCCGTCCTCGCCAAACAGCCCGAGCCCCGCCTCATCACCACCAGCGCCGCCCGCGCGGGCATCCTCAACCTCTCCGCGTCCCTCGCCCGTGAGCTCGCGCCGGACGGCATCCGCGTCAACTCCGTCTGCCTGGGGCTCATCGACACCGGGCAGTGGACGCGTCGGCACGCCGCCGCAGGGTCCGGCCGCCCGTACGAGGAGTGGCAGGCGGAGCTCGCCGCCGACCGCGGTGTCGCGCTCGGGCGGCTTGGCCGGGCCGACGAGGTGGCGTACGCGATCCTCGCGCTGCTCTCGCCACGCGCCTCCTACATCACAGGAACCAGCATCGACGTCTGCGGCGGAGTCGGCCGCGGCATCCTCTGAGGAGCCCTCATGCGTTACGACAACGGAGGCGATCTCCTCGTCGCCGTCCTGCGCGAACTCGGCATCGACACGGTCTTCGGGATCGTGAGCGTGCACAATCTGCCGCTCGTCGAGGCCGTCGACCGCGAGCTGCGCTTCGTGCCGGTGCGGCACGAGGCGACGGCCGTGAACGCCGCCGACGCGCACGGCAGGACCCGCGGCTCGATCGGCTGCGCGCTCACCTCGACCGGCACCGGCGCGGGCAACGCGGCCGGTTCGCTCGTCGAGGCGCACAGCGCGGGGACGTCCGTGCTGCACGTCACCGGGCAGGTGGAGAGCCGGTACCTGGGCAGCGGGCGCGGCTTCATCCACGAGACGAAGGACCAGCTGGGCATGTTGACGGCGGTCTCGGCGTACGCGGCCACCGTGCCGTCCGCCGCCGACGCGGGCCGCGTGCTGCGGGAGGCGGCCCGTGCGGCGCTGGCCGCGCCCGGCGGTCCCGCGAGCGTGGAGTGGCCGGTGGACCTCCAGTACGCGGCACAGACCGACACGGCGCTCGACCTGCCCGCGCCGATCTTCACCGCGCCCTTGGGCGCCGAACTGGCCGCCGCGGGCGAGCTGTTGGCGTCGGCGCGGCGGCCGCTGGTCTGGGCGGGCGGCGGCGCCACGGGCGCGGGCGCCGATCTTGCGGAGCTGCTCGCCGCCACCGGCGCCGGGCTGCTCACCTCCAACTCGGGGCGCGGCGCGGTGCCCGAGGACGACCCGCGCGTCATCGGGAACTTCGCCACCACCCCGGCGGGCCGCGCCCTGCTCGCGGACGCCGACGTGCTCCTGAGCGTGGGCACCCACTTCAGGTCCAACGAGACCGCCGACTACGGCCTCGAACTGCCCGCCGCCCACCTTCAGATCGACATCGACCCGGCGGCGCTGGGCCGCGTCTACCCGGCGGCGCACACCCTGTGCGGCGACGCGGCCGACGTACTGCGGGCCCTGCTGCCGTACGCCCGCCGCACCGAGGCCGAGTCCGGCTGGAGCGAGCGCGTCACCGCGGTGCGCGACGAGGTGCGGGCGGATCTGCGCGAGGCCATCGGCCCCCAGGCGGCGCTCTGCGAGGCGATCCGCGCCGCGCTCCCCCGGGAGGCGGTGATCGCCCGCGACGTGACGATCGCGTCCAGCAGCTGGGGCAACCGACTCCTGGAGATGTACGACCCGCGGGACAACGTCTTCCCGCGCGGCGGCGGCATCGGGCAGGGCCTCGGCATGGGCATCGGTGCGGCGCTCGCCCGGCCCGGGGCGCCGACCGTGGTCCTCGCGGGCGACGGCGGGCTCGCGGTGCACCTCGGCGAGCTCCTCACCCTCGCGCAGGAGAAGCCGGAGCTGACCCTGATCGTCTTCAACGACGGCGGCTACGGCGTGCTCCGCAACATGCAGGACCGCTACGGCGAGCGCCGCTCCGGCGTCGACCTCGTCACGCCCGACTTCGCCCTCCTCGCCCGGGCCTGCGGGCTGCCGTACCTGCGGATCGCCGCGGCCGAGCAGGCGGGGCCGGTCGTCGCCGAGGCCGTCGGGTCGGGCGGTCCCGTGCTCGTCGAGGTGGACCTCGCGGCGCTCGGCCCGATGAAGAGCCCGTTCACCCCGCCCGTGCAGATCCCCGCCGCGTAGGGAGGCCCCGGCCATGACCACACCAGAGAACCGGCTGGACCTGCGGGTGCGCCGGATGACGTGGGAGGCACAGGGCGTGCTCTCCGTCGAGCTCGTCCACCCCGACGGCAAGCCGCTGCCCGCCTGGGAGCCCGGCGCGCACCTCGACGTCGAAGTGGGCGGGCACGTGCGGCAGTACAGCCTGTGCGGAGATCCCCGGGACACCACTTCGTACCGCATCGGCGTCCTCAACGAGCCCTCCTCGCGCGGAGGTTCGCGGTACGTGCACACGCAGCTGCGGCCCGGCCAGGGCGTCACGGTGTCCGAGCCGCGCAACCACTTCGCGCTGGAGGACGCGCCGGGCTATGTGTTCGTCGCGGGCGGCATCGGGATCACCCCGGTCCTCGCGATGGCCAGGGAGGCGGCGCGGCGCGGCACGCCCTGGCGGCTCGTGTACGGCGGGCGCACCCGCGACTCGATGGCGTTCACGGACGAACTGGCCGCACTGGGCGGCGCGTTGACCCTCGTACCGCAGGAGGAGCAGGGGCACATCGACCTCGCCGACGCGCTCGGCGGGGGTGAAAGAGGGCTCGCCGAGGGCACCCTCGTGTACTGCTGCGGGCCCGAGCCGCTGCTCGCCGCCGTGGAGGCGGCCTGTCCGGCCGAGCGGCTGCGCGTGGAGCGGTTCGCGGCGCCGGTCGTCGAGCGCTCCGGCGACGAGGCGGCCTTCGAGGTGGAGTGCCGACGCTCGGGCGTGACGCTCTCCGTGGGCCCGGACACCTCGGTCCTGGCGGCCGCCGAGTCCGCGGGGCTCGCCGTCAACAGCTCCTGCCGGGACGGCATCTGCGGCTCCTGCGAGACCCGCGTGCTCGACGGCACGCCCGACCACCGCGACTTCCTGCTCAGCGAGGCCGAGCACACCGCGAACGCCTCGATGATGATCTGCGTCTCGCGCTGCGCGTCGGGCCGCCGCCTCGTCCTCGACCTGTGAACCACTCCCCCGGCCCCTGGAGGCATCAGTGACCACGACCTGGCCGTACCTGGACATCCACCAGTCCCGTACGCACGAGCCGAGCCCCTACGAGTACAAGCTGGCCGCCACCCTCGAAGAGGTCTTCACGAAAGAGGGTCACGAACTGGCCGACGTCGTCCGCGGGCTCAACGCCCGCCAGGTCCACGCGCCCGACGGCGCGCCCTGGACCGAGGAGTCCTTCCGCGCCGAGATCAACCGACTGGGAGCCTGAGATGAGCCTGTCCGCGCAAGACACCGCCGACCACATCTACGCCACGGGTCTGCGCAACCAGTGGCATCCGGTCGTCCCGTCCTCCTTCGTGGCGCCCGGCGCCATGCGCAAGGTCACCGCGCTCGGCGAGCAGTGGCTGCTCTTCCGCCGCTCCGACGGCGCCCTGTCGATGCTCGCCGACCGCTGCCCGCACCGCGGGGCGCCCCTCTCGCTGGGCAAGCACCTGGGCGACCGGGTGGCGTGCTGGTACCACGGGGTTGAGGTCGAGACCGACGGCACCGTGTCGTCCGTGCCCGGCCTGCCCGGCTGCAATCTGGAGGGCAGGAAACTCGTCACGTCGCTGCCCGTGCGCGAGGTCGGCGGCGCGGTCCTCGCGTACTTCGGGGACGAGCAGCACCCCGAACCGGCCGGACTGACGCTGCCCGAGCCGCTCACCGACCCCGACGTCGACGCGATCCTCTGCTACGCGGAGTGGAACGGCCCGTGGCGGTTCGCGGTGGAGAACCTCCTCGACCCGATGCACGGCGCGTTCCTGCACCACGACTCGCACACCATGTACGACGGCGACACCACCGCCAAGTTCCGCATCCGGGAGACGGACCGCGGCTACTTCTTCGAGAAGACCGACCAGCGGGGCGTCAACTTCGACTGGGTGGAGCTGTGCCGCACGGGCGTGGACTGGGTGGACCTGACCATCCCGTATCCGCCGTCGGCGGGCCCCGGCGGCCCGTTCGGGATCGTCGGCATGGTCTGCCCGGTCGACGAGAACCGCACCGGCGTCTTCTTCTGGCGCTACCGGCGCGTGCAGGGCTGGCAGCGCGACACCTGGCGGTTCCTCTACCGGACCCTCATCGAGGAGCGCCACTGGCAGGTCCTCGAACAGGACCGGGTGATGCTGGAGGCCATGCCTGCCGACGCCGACCAGCGGGAGAACCTCTACCAGCACGACCTGGGAGTGGTCCGGCTGCGCCGGATGTACCGCGCGGAGGCCGAGGCTCAGGCCTCGTCGGTCTGAGCTCCTTCGGCGCCCCGCGGACCGGCGTCGGTGATGGACCGCTCCAGCTTGGACATCAGGCGGGCCAGCTGACGCCGCTCGGCCGGGGAGAGCCCGTCGAGCATCCGGCGTTCGTTGTCGAGGTGCTCGGCGAAGACCTCGTCGATCTTGGCGAGCCCGGCGTCGGTGAGCCGCGAGTAGACGACGCGGCGGTCCTCGGCGTCGCGCTCGCGCACGATCAGGCCGTCCTTCTCCAGCCGGTCGATGCGCAGCGTCACCCCGGCGGAGGAGACCAGTCCGGAGTCGGCGAGCTGACCCGCGGTAAGCCGGTAGGGCGCCCCGGCCCTGCGCAGCGCGGTCAGCACGTCGAATCCGGCGACGGCGAGTCCGTGCCGCTCGATCGCGGAGGTCAGCCGGGTGTTGTAGCGGATGAAGGTGCGGTGCAGCCGGGCGAGGACCTCGAGCGGCGAGGTGTCGAGGTCGGGCCGCTCCCGCGCCCAGTCCGCGATGATCGACGCCACCGCGTCCGGCTGGTGTGCCGCCTTCTTCCCGGCCATCTGCCGCCCGCCCTCCTGGGACCGCCCGGCGGTGCGCCGGGACCCGTGGGGAAATCTTAGCCCTCAAGGAAATGGGTCAATCGCCGTACTCACATGCGGCGTGACCGCGCGCCGGGCCATAATCGCCTGATACATCGGATGTCTTTTTGACGCTTTTGACTGTTGAGGCGAGGTCCCCATGGCTGTCACCGACGAAGCCATCGAGAAGATCAAGGGCATGATCGTCTCGGGCGCGCTGCGCCCCGGCGACCGGCTGCCCAAGGAGAGCGAACTCGCCGCCGAGCTGGGGCTCTCGCGCAACTCGCTGCGCGAGGCGGTGCGCGCCCTCGCCCTGATCCGGATCCTCGACGTGCGCCAGGGCGACGGCACGTACGTCACCAGCCTGGACCCCCAACTCCTCCTGGAAGCCCTGAGTTTCGTCGTCGACTTCCACCGCGACGACACCGTCCTGGAGTTCCTCGCGGTCCGCCGCATCCTCGAACCGGCAGCCACCGCGATGGCCTGCGCCCACATCACCGATGCCGAACTGGACACGCTGACGGCGCAGTTGGACGCCCTGGGCGCCGCACCTTCGGTGGAGGAGCTGGTCGCCTGCGACCTGGAGTTCCACCGCGGCATCGTCCAGTCCTCCGGAAACTCGGTCCTGTGCTCCCTGCTGGACGGCCTCTCCGGGCCCACCACCCGGGCCCGCGTCTGGCGCGGCCTGACCCAGGAGGATGCCGTCAGCCGCACCCTGCACGAGCACCGGGCGATCCTCACCGCGCTGCGCGACCGCGACGCGGAGGCGGCCAGATCATGGGCGACGGTGCACATCGCGAGCGTGGAGCAGTGGCTGCGCACGACGCTGTGAGACCGCCCCGCTGCCCTGTGTGAACGCGTGGCTCCGCCCTGCGCGAACCCGCCGTTTCCCGGCCCCAGGCGTGGGCAGTGATCACGCACTCCCCCACGCAAGGGGGCTGCGGACGGACCCCGCAGACGCCGTAAGGTTGGGCTGTACGCAAGGGAACGTCGGAAGGAGGCCTGGGTGATCGAGCTCGAGGGGGTACCCGAGCTGGTCGACCCGGTCATGGTGGCCGCGTTCGAGGGCTGGAACGACGCCGGCGACGCCGCCTCCACCGCGGTCGCGCATCTCGACAAGGAGTGGAAGGGCGAGGTGTTCGCGGCGCTGGACGCCGAGGACTACTACGACTTCCAGGTCAACCGTCCCACGGTCTGGCTGGACGGTGGAGTGCGCAAGATCACGTGGCCGACGACCAGGCTCTCCGTGGTCCGCGTCGGCGGCGACAAGCCCCGCGACCTGGTTCTGGTCCGGGGCATCGAGCCGTCCATGCGCTGGCGGTCGTTCTGCAACGAGATCCTGGGCTTCGCGCACGAGCTGGGCGTCGAGCTGGTGGTGATCATGGGCGCGCTGCTCGGCGACACCCCGCACACCCGCCCCGTCCCGGTCAGCGGCGTCACGTCCGACCCGGACCTGGCGCGCACCATGGACCTGGAGGAGACCAAGTACGAGGGCCCGACGGGCATCGTCGGCATCCTCCAGGAGGCGTGCACGCACGCGGGCGTCCCGGCAGTGAGCCTCTGGGCGGCCGTCCCGCACTACGTGTCGCAGCCGCCCAACCCGAAGGCCACGCTCGCACTCCTCAACCGTCTCGAAGACCTGATCGACCTGCGGATCCCGCTGGGCGAGCTGGCCGAGGACGCGCGCGCCTGGCAGGTGGGCGTGGACCAGCTGGCCGCCGAGGACACCGAGGTCGCGGAGTACGTCCAGTCTCTGGAGGAGGCGCGGGACACCGCGGAGCTCCCGGAGGCGTCGGGCGAGGCCATCGCCCGCGAGTTCGAGCGGTATCTGCGGCGCCGCGACGGCGGTGACGGCGGAGCGGCGTACCTCAGGGACTCGCCCAGCGACCGCACACGGCCGCCGAAGCCGAAGCCCACGCAACGGCCGGAGCAGGGGCAGGAGCAGGGCCCGGAGGACGGCGAGGGCGACAGCAGCGACAGCGGCGACTCCGGATCCTCGGATTCCTCGGACGACTGAGGCTTTCGCAGCACACTCCATGGGGCGGCACCCGCACGGGTGCCGCCCCATTGTGTCGCTCATGGCCGATGTGCTGCTCATGGCCGAATTGCACGGGGTTCCCTTTTCAACTTCCTTTCAAACACAGTTGCGCGAAAGAGGGGTGGACGGCACGGCTCAGGCGTAGCAGGGTGTGCCCCGGAAACCTGGCGCAGCGCACAGCACGGCACCCGAAGGACGGAAGGGAGCGGTGAAGCGATGACCGAGCAGGCAGACCCGGCGCGGGACCCCGGAGCCGGCGGACCGGGCCCCGACGGAATGGGATTCACCTACCGAGAAGCCCAGCAGGAGCTGATCGTCGTCGCCCGGCCCGAGGCCCGGCTGCGCGCCGGCGAGCGGGACATCCGCTCGGCCTCCGGCTCCGACGTATCAGCTCTGAACATGTTCCTGACCGACGAACAGCTCACTCTGGAGCCGCTGTTCGGCAGCGAAGAACGGCTGCGGGCCGCCGCGCCCCCGGCCGACGGCGACAGCGACGTGCCCGACCTGGCCCTCTTCTACCGCGTCCGCGGCGGCGACGACCGGCCAGAGGAACTGCGCGCCCGGATGGCGGCGCTGCCGGGCATCGACACGGCGTACGTCAAACCGGGCGCCGTACCGGCCTCCATTGACCCCTCGCCGACCCAGCCGCACGACCTCGACGAGGCGACCCGGCGCCGCAAGGAAGGCATGCCGGCCACCCCCGACTTCACCAGCCGCCAGGGCTACTTGAAGCCCGCACCCGAGGGAATCGACGCACGCTGGGCCTGGCAGCGCATCGGCGGCTCCGGCGAGGGCGTCACCGTCGTCGACGTCGAGGGCTCCTGGCAGCTGCGCCACGAGGACCTCGCCGCGAAGCTCGCGGGCGTCGTCGTCGGCACCCCCATCCAGGACCTGGCCTGGCGCAACCACGGCACCGCGGTGATCGGCGTCATCGGCGGCGACCGCAACTCCCTCGGCATCACCGGCATCGTGCCGGAGGCCGTGACGGCGGCCGCCTCCTTCCAGCCCCTCGGCACGGCCGCCACCATCCACGCGGCGGCGGAGCGGCTGAACCGCGGCGACATCATCCTGCTCGAACTGCACCGCCCCGGACCGAAGTTCGACTTCGAGGCGCGCGACGACCAGAAGGGCTACATCGCCATCGAGTGGTGGCCGGACGACTACGCCGCGGTGCGCTACGCCACCGCGAAGGGCGTGCTCGTCGTCGGCGCGGCGGGCAACGGCGCCGAGTCCCTGGACGACGCGGTCTACGAACGCCGCCCCGACGGCTTCCCGTCCTGGTGGCGCAACCCCTTCAACCCGAGCAACCGTTCTTCCGACGCGGTCCTGGTGGGCGCGGGCGCTCCCCCGCCCGGCACCCACGGCCGTGACCACGGCCCCGACCGTTCGCGCCTGGCGTTCTCCAACTACGGGGCCCGCGTGGACGCGCAGGGCTGGGGCCGTGAGACCACGACCACCGGCGGCTTCTGGGACCGGCCCGGCGACCTGCAGGGCGGCGCCGACGAGTTCGCCTGGTACACCGACACGTTCTCCGGCACGTCCTCCGCCTCACCGATCGTGGTGGGCGCCCTGGCCGCGCTGCAGGGCATGCTGAAGGCCTCGGGCCAGCAACCGATGACACCCGACCGGGCCCGCAGGGTGCTGCGCTCCACCGGCTCCCCGCAGCAGGACGCGCCGGGCAGGCCCGCGTCGCAGCGGATAGGCAACCGCCCCGACCTGAAGGGGGCGGTCACGAACCTGCTGCCGTCCGCGGTGGGTTCGGGGCAGGCCGAGCGGTACTGGGACGAGCTGCTCCCGTATCCGCCGGAACTCCCGCCGCGGCTCCGGCTGTTCGTGGCCGGGGAGTGGCGCAACCTCGACAACCCGTCCCCCGAGACGCGGCAGGCGGTGCACTCCGCCTTCGCCGGGGGCCGACCGGACGTACGCGTCTGGTTCTCGGACGACGAGGTCGTCGGCCTCGTCGTCACGGGCTGAAGCACGACCGCACTCCAGCACTGCTGAAGGACCACAACCATTGAGGGAAGGTGGCACCCGCATGAGCACCACCCCGCAGATGAGTCAGTTGGGCCAGCACCAAGGACGGCAGTACGGACCGCAGCAGCAGTACGGCTCCCAGCAGTACGGGCCGCAGCAGTACGGCTCCCAGCAGCAGAGCCCCAGCACGGCCCCTCCGCAGCAGAGCCAGCAGCAGTACGGCCAGCAGTACGGCCCCCAGCAGAGCGGCCAGGGCATCCAGGGCCAGCAAGGCATCCAGGGCCAGCAGGGCATGCAGGGCATGCAGGGCATGCAGGGCCAGCAGGGCATGCACCAAGGCATGCAGCAGGTCCCGCCGCAGCTGCGCCAGCAGCTCCAGCAGCTCGGCCAGCAGCAGCCGTTCCAGACCCTGCTGCAGCAGTTCGGCCAGGAGCAGGAGATCCCGCAGGCGCAGGCGCCCGAGATCTCCACCCAGGCCCTCGCGTCCAACGTCGCATCGGCGTTCTGGGACGTCGTCGAGCCGCTTCCCGGCCAGGCGTACATCCTCTACCTGCACGTCGACAACGCCTGGCGGGCCTTCGTCAACCCCAGCCCGCAGACCCACGACGAGGTCCAGGAGGCATTCGCCTTCGGGCAGCAGGTGATCGGCTACTACGACACCAACAACCCGGGCTACCTGCTGGCCATCGTCATCACCAAGTGACCCGCGCGAGGGGCACGACCCTCGCGTGAACACACGGCGGCGCCGGGCGGAGACATTCCCGCCCGGCGCCGCTCCCTGTCTTGTCTAGGAACAGGCGAACCCGGCCGCGGCCCAGTCCGCGTGGTCCCCGCTCTTCGAGCCGTTGGTGTCGGCCACCTTCAGCTCGACGTGCCGCGCGCCGCGCACATCGACGTCGACCGGGACGGTCGCCGAGGCGCCCGTCACCTTGGGCGAGGTCCACAGCACCTTGCCGTCGGCCTCGACCGAGAAGGCGACCTCTCCGTAGCCGTTGATCTCGTCGTCGATGCCCACGTCCGCGGTGAACTTCGAGCAGCGGCCGCCCGTGTAGACCTCGATCGCGGAGTCGGCGTGCGTGCCGATCCCCTTCTCGTACGTCTTTCCGGCCAGGGTCAACGGGTGGCCGTCCTCGGCGCCGGACTCCCCGTTGCTGCGGTCGCGTTCGGCGGGCCCGTATCCGTTGGTGGACTTGAGCCACTTCAGGTCGCTCGCCCAGGTGTCCTTCGCCGGTGCCTCGGGCATCACGCCGAGTGCGAAGCGCTGGACGGCGGTGCGCTCCTGGCCTGCCGACCGGTGGCGGACGGTCGCGGTGAGCGGCTGTTCGCCGATGTCCGCGTCCTTGGCCGGGGTGAGCGCCACCTCGACGCGGCGCGTGGTGCCCGCGGGGACCCGGTCGGTCTTCGCCGTGCCGACGGTCCAGCCCTCGGGGGCGTCGAGGGTGGCCTCGACCCCGGTGGCGTCCTTGGTCCCCGCCGTGATGTCGACGGCGACCTTTCCTGGCGTGCCCGCGCCGAGCTCCTGGCCCGCGGGGACGCCCACGGAGGCGGGCGCCCCGGGCACGGCGCCGCCCACGGCGCTGGTGTCGTCGAGCCGCAGCTCGAAGGCGCGGTCGGTGCGCAGGGCAGCCGTCTTGACCCGGACGACACCGCCGCGGTCGTCACGGTCGTAGAACCAGCCCTGCCGCGCGCTGTCGTACGCGCTCTTCGAGGTGAGCCGCGGCAGCCTGTGGTCGCCGAGCTCGACGCGGCTGGGCGCGTCCCCGGTGTGCAGGGTGAACGCATAGGGGCGGCTGGTCTGCTTCCCCTTGTACGCGCCCTTGCTGGCGCCGATCCGCACCCGCACGTCCCCCGCTCCGGAGCGCGGCGCCCGCACGACGGCGCGCTGGGTGGCGTACTTGCCTTCGCGGTGCTGCCGGGTCACGCCGTCGTCCTCGTACAGCTCGAAGGAGGAGCTGCCCTGCGGGTAGATGTCCCAGGCGAGCGGGGAGTCCGACGTCCTGTCCTGGTAGGAGCGGATGCCGCCCGGCCACATCGGCACGGTCGCGCCGCCCTTGACGAAGAGCGGCAGCGTGTCGAGGGGCGCGCTGTAGCCGTCGACGGTGGTCGGGCCCTGGTAGGTCCGCCCGCTCCAGTAGTCGGTCCAGGTGCCCTTGGGCAGGTAGATGCCGTCGCGCTCGGTGGTGTCCTTGTAGACGGGCGCCACGAGGAAGTCCTCGCCGGTGAGGAACTCGTACTTGGCCGCGTCGGTGGCGGCCTTGGGGTCGTCCGGGTACTCCAGGGCCAGCGGTCGCACGGCGCCCACGCCGGTCTTCGTGGCCTCGTGGGCGTACGAGTAGAGGTAGGGCAGCAGCGACTCGTGCAGCTTCAGGTACTTGCGGTTGATGGAGGTGTAGGGCTCGCCCTGGCGGAAGGGCTGCTTGTCGCTCGCGGCCCAGCCGTCCATGGTCATCGTGACCGGCAGGAGCATCTTCCACTGGAGGTCGCGTACGTACGTCTTGGGGCTGCCGCCGAAGATGCCGTCGACGTCACCCGTCGTGTAGGCGAGCCCGGACATGGTGGAGCCCGCGTACGTCGGGATCTGCCAGCGGATGTACTCCCAGCTGCCGCTCTGGTCGCCGGACCACTGCACGCCGCAGCGCTGCGCGCCCGACCAGCTCTCCGGGGCCCAGGTGAAGCCCCGCGCGTCGCTGTTGTCCTCGATGCCCTTGTGCGCGTCCTTGCAGCCGTCGAGCGCCTTCTTGTAGCCGTCGCCGACCCAGGCGACGTCGAGCTTGGCGACGCGCTGGCCCGCCTTGACCTGCTCGGCGATCTTGTCGAGGCCGTCCTCGGTCCACAGGCCCATCTTCATCTTGCGCTCGGCGAGGCCCTTGGAGGTCTCGGCGAGGTTCTCGTAGCCGCAGCCGTAGCCGTCGTTGACCAGCATCCAGCCGTTGGGCATGTCGTTCTCGACGTAGCCGTCGGCGACCTTCAGGGAGTCGAGGGTGTGGCGCTCACCGCGGTTGGCGTTGTGGAGGTAGCAGTCGGCGTCACCGATCTCCATGCCGTAGACCGGCGGCAGGAAGGGCTTGCCGGTGAGCTTCGTGTACTGCCCGATGACGTCCTTGGCCGCGTCGCCGCCGCGCCCGGCGAAGTAGTAGGCGTCGAAGCGCTGTTCCTTCGCGGTGGCGGTCACGGGCTCGGCGAAGTCGTAGGTGTTGGGGGCGTACGTGTTCCGGAAGACGCCGTACCCCTGGGAGGACAGGTAGAAGGGCACGGAGTTGGGGTGCCCGCCGTCGTCCCAGTTGTAGTCGACGCTCACCTCGACCTTCTTGCCGCGGTGCGAGGTGTTGCCGCGTCCGTTCTGCATCCCGGCGCCGTAGAACTGCTCGTCGGCGCCGCGCGCGAGGCTCTGTGTGGTGGTGTCCTTCGTCCAGGACAGGCCCTTGGACTCGGCCCAGACCCGGCTGCCGTCGGCGCGGTACAGGGCGAAGCGGAGCGGCGACTTGTAGGCGCGCAGGGTGACCTTCGAGGTGCTCAGCTCGTAACGGTCGCCCTTGTCGGCCCACTTGGTGCGGGGCGCGTCGCCCTGCGGCAGGACGATGTCGTCGCCCGTGGGGTCGGTGAACTTCCCGTCGGGGGCGAGTTCGAGACGGAAGGTCTCCGTCGAGACGAAGCTGACGCGGGCTTCTGCCTTGCCCGCGGTCAGGTGGTAGACGGGGCCTTCGGCGTCGAAGTCGGTGACGTCGCCGACCGTGGTCGCGGGCTCGTCGGCGGCCTGCGCGGAGCCGCCGCCGGGCCCCGCGAAGGTCGCGAGGAGGCCCAGGAGAGCGGCCGCGGCCGCCGATCCGAAGCGCGTGGAAGATCTCATGGCGGAGGTCTAGCGCCTCAACGGGTGCCAGGGCCATGGACTTTGATGGGCCGCTCCTGGATTTCCGGAGCGGCCCATTCGGTGAAGCGGTGCCTACAGGGCCACGCCGAGCAGGGCGTCCACCGCGCGGGACACGACGCCGGGGGCGCCCTCGTCAGTGCCGTCGGCGCCGTCCTCGGAGTCCTGGCGGGCGGCCCAGCGGTCGACCGCGGCGAGCGCGGCCGGTGCGTCCAGGTCGTTCGCGAGGGCGTCGCGGATCTCCTCGACGAGCGCCTCGGCGGCGGTCCCGTCGGGGCGGGACACCGCGGCGCGCCAGCGGCCGAGCCGCTCGACGGCCTCCTCGAGGACGCCGTCCGTCCACTCCCAGTCCGCGCGGTAGTGGTGCGCGAGGAGGGCGAGCCGGATCGCCGCGGGGTCGACGCCGTCGCGCCGCAGCTTCGACACGAAGACGAGGTTGCCCTTGGACTTGGACATCTTCGCGCCGTCCAGGGCGACCATGCCCGCGTGGACGTACGCCTTCGCGAAGGGGTACTCGCCGGTCAGGGCCTGCGCGTGCGAGGCGCCCATCTCGTGGTGCGGGAAGGCGAGGTCGGATCCGCCGCCCTGCACGTCGAAGCCCATGCCGAGGTGGTCGAGGGCGATGGCGACGCACTCGATGTGCCAGCCGGGGCGGCCGCGGCCGAGGCTGCCGCCGTCCCAGCTCGGGTCGCCCTCGCGGGCCGCCATCCAGAGCATCGGGTCGAGCGGGTTCTTCTTGCCGGGGCGCTCCGGGTCGCCGCCGCGCTCCGCGGAGAGCAGCTTCATGGCGGCGGTGTCGAGTCCGGACACCTCCCCGAAGTGGGCGTCGGACTCGACGGAGAAGTAGACGTCGCCCTCGAGTTCGTAGGCGGCGCCCATGTCGCGGAGGCGTTCGACGAGCGGCACGATGCCGGGTATCGCCTCGACGGCTCCGATGTAGTGCTTCGGCGGCAGGAGGCGGAGCGCGGTCATGTCCTCGCGGAACAGTGCGGTCTCGCCCTCGGCGAGCTCGACCCAGTCCTTGCCGTCGCGGGTGGCGCGTTCCAGGAGCGGGTCGTCCACGTCGGTCACGTTCTGGACGTAGTGAACCTGCCGCTTGGTGTCGAGCCACACGCGTTGCACCAGGTCGAACGCGTTGTAGGTCGCCGCGTGACCCATGTGGGTCGCGTCGTACGGGGTAATGCCGCAGACGTAGATACGGGCGACGGGACCGGGGTCGAGGGTGACGAGTCCACCGGTCGCGGTGTCGTGGATCCGGAGGTCGCGGCCCTTGCCAGGAAGGGCGGGGACCTCAGAAGCGGGCCAGGCATGCATGCCCTGAGCCTAACCGGACGGGGCGTCCGTATACGAGTGGGGGATCACACCGGCGGCCAGGGAATAGGTGGCCAGTCGCCGCTCGGCTCGGGGTGGCGCCCCGACTTCAGCAGGGCCGCGACCCGCGCGCGCAGCGCCTCGGTCTCCACGGCGGTGATCAGCCCGGCCAGCCGCCCGGCCAGCCCTGCGCCCTCCTCAAGGCCGCTCTGCAGGGCCTGGAGGGCCTCCACGGCCTCCTCGGTCAGGGACTCCCCCGCCCAGCCCCACAGGAGCGTCCGCAGCTTGTTCTCGGCGTGGAAGGTGACGCCGTGGTCGATGCCGTAGAGGTGCCCGTCGGCGGCCAGCAGATGGCCGCCCTTGCGGTCACTGTTGTTGATCACGGCGTCGAGGACCGCGAGCCGCCGCAGCCGCACGTCGTCCGCGTGCACGAGGAGCGCCGTCCGCTCCTCGTCGACCTGCGCGAGGCCGACCGCCTTCCAGCCGTCGCCGGGCTCGTCCCCGTCGACCAGGGCGAGCAGCTCCGCGTCGCCCGAGTCCTCGATCCACAGCTGGCACATGCCCTCGCCGTGCGGCCCGGAGCGCAGGACGGTCGGCGGCACCAGGTCCCAGCCCGTGGCGAGCGACACCTCGTACGCGGCGACCTCCCGCTGGGCGAGCGTGCCGTCGGGGAAGTCCCACAGGGGGCGCTCCCCGGCGACCGGCTTGTAGACGCAGGCGGCCTCCTGGCCCTCGTACGCGACCGTGCAGTAGAGCACCGCGTTCGAGGCCTCCCGGATGCGGCCGCGCACGGTCAGCTCCCCGTGGGTGAGGAGCGCGACGGGGTCGGCGACGGTCACGCCTCCCGCCGGTATCCGTTCTGGCGCGGGCATACGTGTCCTTCCGGGTCGAGCGGGAGGCTGCACAGCGGGCACGGCGGGCGGCCCGCGTTGACGACGTCCAGGGCGCGCTTGGCGAAGGCGCGGGCCTGCACCCCGGTGAGCCGGACGCGCAGCATCGGCGGGCCGTTCTCCTCGTCCTGCAGAAGCCTTTCCTCCGCCGCGGCGAGATCGTCGTCGGTATCGGCGTCCAGTTCGACGAGGGCCTGTGCCTCGACGACCATCCGCTCCTCCTCGCCGTCCCAGGCGAGCGCCATCGTGCCGACGCGGAACTCCTCCTCCACGGGGGAGTCGAGCGGCGCGCTGTCGGAGACCTCGGACGATGCGACGGCCGGCACCGGGGCGTTGCCCCCGCTCCGGCGCACGACCTCGTCGAGGAGCTCCTCCATGCGCTCGGCGAGCGCGGCCACCTGGGTCTTCTCCAGGGCGACGCTGGTCACCCGGATGCCCGCGGAGGCCTGGAGGAAGAAGGTACGCCGTCCGGGCAGCCCTACCGTTCCCGCGACGAATCGCTCCGGGGGGTCGTAGAGGAACACCTGACGGGACACGTCCTGTCTCCATTGATCGACTGAAAAGTATGAAGGGCTGTTACGGCCCGGTTCACCCTACTGCGGGCGACGATCACGGTGCGCCCGCCCCGCCCCCCACGGTGGCGTCGTCACCCGGCGGCTCCTCGCGCGGCGCGAGCGAGGCGAAGTCGCCGGTGTCGCCGAGGCGTACGAGGTAGGGCCGCAGCCGTGTGTAGCGGATGGCGGTGACGGAGCAGGGCTCCACGGAGATGCGCTGGAAGAGGTCGAGGTGCAGCCCGATGGCCTCCGCGACAAGGGACTTGATGATGTCGCCGTGCGAGCACATCAGGTACACGGCGTCCTCGCCGTGGTCGCGCGCCACGCGCGCGTTCCACTCGCGGACCGCCTCGGCCGCCCGCGTCTGCATGGCCCGCATGGACTCGCCGCCGGGGAACGCGGCGGCGGACGGATGCCGCTGGACGACCTCCATCAGGGGTTCGTCGGAGAGCTCGGCGAGCTTGCGGCCCGACCAGTCTCCGTAGTCGCACTCCCCGATGCGGTCCTCCGTGTGGACCTGGAGCCCCGGGCGGGCGGCGAGCAGCGGAGCGACGGTCTCCTCGCAGCGCTGCAGGGGGCTGGTGACCACCTCGGATATGGGCAGCGCGGAGAGCCGTCCGGGGAGCGCGGCGGCCTGTGCGGAGCCGCGCTCGTCGAGGGCCACGCCGGGGGTCCACCCGGCGAGCAGGCCGGCGGTGTTGGCCGTGGAGCGTCCGTGCCGGACGAGGATCAGCGTGGGCATGCGGTTCAGCCTAAGCGCCCCAGCGGGTGCAACAGGCGTGAAGCCTGGGAAGAATGCGCGGTGTGATCGTCGACTGTGCCATCTACCGGGACGGGCGCCGGACCGAGGGCCCCGAGGACTTCTCGGACGCCCTGGACCAGGCGCGGGCGGCGGGCGACGCCTTCGTGTGGATCGGTCTGCACGAGCCGACGGCGAAGGAGTTCGACCAGGTCAGCCAGGAGTTCGGGCTGCACCCACTGGCCGTCGAGGACGCCCTCAAGGCCCACCAGCGGCCCAAGCTGGAGGTCTACGACGACTCGTTGTTCATGGTCCTCAAGCCGGTCGTGTACGAGCCGGACAGCGACACCGTCTCGTCGGGCGAGGTCATGATCTTCATGGGTGACTCGTTCGTGGTCACCGTCCGCCATGGTGAGGGGGCGCCGCTCGGTGTCGTACGCCACCGTCTGGAGGCCGATCCCGACGTCCTCAAGCACGGCCCGACGGCTGTCCTGTACTCGATCGCCGACGCCTCCGTGGACCACTATCTGGAGGTCGCCGACGAGCTGCAGTCCGATCTGGAGGTCCTGGAGGCGGAGGTCTTCTCACCGGACGGCGGCGCCTCCTCCCGGAACACGGCGTCACGGATCTACACCTTCAAGCGGCAGATCCTGGAGTTCCGCCGCGCGACCGGGCCGTTGGCGCTGCCCGTGGCGCGTCTCTCCGGAGTGGGCCCCTTCAGCCCTTCCGTGCCCTTCGTGGACGAGACGGCGCAGCCCTTCTTCCGGGACGTCAACGACCACCTGACGCGCGTCAACGAGTCCGTGGAGGGCCTGGACCGGCTGGTGTCGGACGTCCTGTCCGCGCATCTGGCGCAGATGAGCGTGCGGCAGAACGACGACATGCGGAAGATCTCGGCGTGGGCGGCGATGGCCGCGGTGCCCACGATGATCGCTGGTGTCTACGGCATGAACTTCGACCACATGCCCGAGCTGCACTGGTGGTGGACGTATCCGGCCGTGATCCTCCTGATGGCCGTCCTGGAGGTCGTCCTGTACCGCATGTTCAAGCGCCGCGGCTGGCTGTAACTCAGGCGAATTCGGTGGCCGTCGTGGCGGGACCGCCGAGGGCGTCGCGCCGGTCCGGCATCTCCAGGGAGACCATGCGCCGCCAGCCGACGGCTCTCTCGTAGCCGTACACGGCGTGGATGCCCGCGGTGAGCAACTGCCGCTTGGCGTGCGGCCAGTGGAGGATGCGTCCCATGCGCTCCATCACCGCGAAGCTGACGTCGCGGTAGACGCGGATCTCGGCGTGGGCGCAGTCGCGCAGGGTGCGCTGGATGGCACGGCCGTGCCCGGCGCGCGCGAACCGGAGCAGTTCCTCGTGGCAGTACGCGAGGTGGTTGTCCTCGTCGTGAGAGATCATCCGCACGGCGCGGCCGATGTCGGGGTGGTCGGCGAAGTGCTTGAGCAGCATCCGCATCTGTTCTGAGGCGCGCTGCTCGGTGACCCTGCTGTGCGCGAGGTACGTGACGATGTCCTGCACGGACAGCGGCTTGTCGGCCTTCAGCTTGTCGTGCGCGAGGCCGATGCCGTGCTTCTCCAGGAGCATCGTGTAGTCGGTGTCGTGCGGGACCTCGACCGGCCGCAGGCCACGCTTCTTCAGGAGTGCGTTGAAGATCCTGCCGTGCTTGTCCTCGTCGGCGCCGTGCCGGGCGATCCTGGGCGCGAGCCCGCGCTCCGCAGCCGGGACGAGCGCGGCGATGCGGCCGTTCTCCCAGCCGCCCTGGGTCTCGCCGCTGGCAGCGATGGAGCAGAAGAGCCGGAACGAATCGTCGTCGTCGAGGATCTCCTCGAAGACACTCCTGGCCGACAACATCACTGGCACCTCCATGCCCTGTGCGCGGACCTCCGCAAAGAAATAGTCAAGTGCGAGGTTGCGCAATGGGCAACAGCTGTAGAGGTCGGCTCCGCCGAACGAAGGACACCGGCACCGCCACGAGGCCGTAACCGGGGGCCTCTTGAAGCGTTGTTCCCCGTGACGGCCGTGGCGGGGAAGACCCCCGAGCCCCCACCACGGCCGCAGACTTCCCTGGCCCTTACGCCAGTCCGGAGCGCTCCAGGGCCTCCGTACCGGCCCGCAGCGCGGTGAGCCGTTCCTCCAGAGTGAAGCCCGCGGGGGCCAGCGTGAGCGTGGTGACCCCGGCCGCCGCGTAGGCCTGCATCCGGTCGGCGATCCGGTCCACGGAACCGAGCAGCGTGGTGGAGTCGATCAGCTGCCGGGGCACGGCCGCGGCCGCCCCGTCCTTGTCGCCCGCCAGGTACTTGTCCTGGATCTCGGCGGCCTCCTTCTCGTACCCCATGCGCTGCGCCAGCTGGTTGTAGAAGTTCTGCTTCCGGCTTCCCATGCCGCCGACGTACAGGGCGGTGTACGGCCGGAACATGTCCGCGAGCGCGTCGACCTGCGCGTCCTCGCCGACGGCGAGCGGCAGCGTCGGGACGACGTCGAAGCCGTCCATGGACAGACCCGCCTTCTGCCGCCCGGCGCGCAGGTGCTTGATCGCGGTCTCCTCCAGGTGCTCCGCCGCGGGGAAGATCAGCAAGGCGCCGTCGGCGATCTCGCCGGTCTGCTCCAGGTTCTTCGGGCCGATCGCGGCGACGTACAGCGGGATGTGCTCGCGCTGGGGGTGGACGGTCAGCTTGATGGGCTTGCCGGGGCCGCCGGGCAGCGGCAGCGTCCAGTGCTCGCCCTCGTAGGAGAGCCGCTCGCGCGTCATGGCCTTGCGGACGATCTCGACGTATTCACGCGTGCGCGCCAGCGGCTTGTCGAACTTCACGCCGTACCAGCCCTCGGAGACCTGCGGGCCGGAGACGCCGAGGCCGAGGCGGAAGCGGCCGCCGGAGAGCGAGTCGAGGGTCGCCGCCGTCATCGCGGTCATCGCGGGCTGCCGGGCCGGGATCTGGAAGATCGCGGAGCCGATGTCGATGCGTTCGGTCTGTGCGGCCACCCAGGACAGCACCGTCGCGGCGTCCGATCCGTACGCCTCCGCGGCCCAGCAGACCGCATAGCCCAGCTTGTCGGCCTCCTTCGCGACGGCGAGATTGTCCGCGTCCATCCCCGCGCCCCAGTAGCCGAGGTTGATCCCGAGCTGCATGACCGATCCCCTTACCGCTTTACTCATGAGTAACGTTCTGTGCC
The DNA here is from genome assembly GCF_056437465.1 of Streptomyces sp. NPDC042371. Lineage (NCBI taxonomy): Bacteria > Bacillati > Actinomycetota > Actinomycetes > Kitasatosporales > Streptomycetaceae > Streptomyces > Streptomyces sp. NPDC042371. Next base: position 46,174 of record NZ_JBWKAP010000024.1, read on the forward strand.
GGGGACTTTAGCGCGCGGTGCCGGATCCGTCAGTGAGGGATTCGGCGACGGAGTCCGTGACGGAGGGGTGGCCGGGTTCTCCACAATCGCTGGTTTGTCCACAGGCTCGACCGTCGCGGGGGTACGGCCAGTAATCTCAGCGCCCATGGAGCAGAGGCATCTCGGCCGGACCGGCCTGCGCGTGTCCCGCATCGGACTCGGCACCCTCACCTGGGGCCACACCGAGGAGAGCGACGCCGCCGACCTGTTGAAGGTGTTCTGGGAAGCGGGCGGCACCCTCGTCGACACCGCCGATGTGTACGGCGACGGGGAGGCCGAGTACCTCATCGGACGCCTGATCGAGCGGCTCGTGCCCCGCCGCGACCTGGTCATCGCGACGAAGGCGGGCAGCGTGCCGGACCCGGAGCGCCGCTTCGACGGCTCACGGGGCCACCTCCTCGCCGCGCTCGACGCCTCCCTCACCCGCCTCGGCACCGACTATGTCGACCTGTGGCAGGTCCACGCCTTCGATCCGGGGACTCCCCTTGAGGAGACGCTGCAGGCCCTCGACATAGCGGTGAGCAGTGGGCGGGCCCGCTATGCGGGGGTCGCCGACTTCTGCGGCTGGCAGCTCGCGAAGGCCGCGACGTGGCAGCTCGCCGCGCCGGGCATCCGCACCCGCCTGGCCAGTACGCAGATGGAGTACTCCTTGCTGCAGCGCGGCGTCGAGCGGGAGGTGCTGCCCGCCGCCCTCGACCTGGGCGTCGGGCTCCTGCCGTCCTCGCCGCTCGGCAGGGGCGTGCTCACCGGGAAGTACCGGCACGCCACGCCCGCCGACTCGCGCGGCGGCTCCGACCAGATGGCGCCCTTCGTCGCGCCGTACCTCGACGAGACGGCGGGCCACATCGTCGACGCGGTCGCGACGGCCGCCGACGGGCTCGCGGCGACCCCGCTCCAGGTCGCCCTCGCCTGGGTGCGGGACCGCCCGGGAGTGACGGCCCCGATCATCGGCGCGCGCAACGCGCAGCAGCTCACGGCCGCATTGTCAGTGGAGACCCTTAGTCTTCCTGACGAGATCTGCCGGGCGCTCGACGACGTGTCGGCGCCGGTGCACCGCTATCCCGATCACGACTGGAGCACGCTGTGAGTACGGAACCCGCTGCCGCGGAGGACCCCGGGGCCGCTGCCGCGGAGCAGGCGGAGTCGTCCGGCCCGGCACAAGCCGCGCCGGACGCCGAGGCCGCACCGGGCACCGAGCCCGCATCGGAGACGAGCGAGAGCGACGACGACGGCGAGGGCAAGGCCGAAGGCAAGAGCGACGACGGCGAGGGCAAGGCCGAAGGCGACAGCCCCGAGCTGTCCGAGACCGAGGCCGAGATCGCCGCGCAGCGTGAGCTGCGGGAGCGGATCGAGCAGCGGAAGGCGTCGAAGGAGGGCCCGATCGACGCCGGGACGAAGCTGAGCGGCACCGCCGCCGATCTGCTGGCCGCCGTGCGCGCCGTGGAGAGCGGCGACAAGCCCGTCGCCAGCGCGTTCCAGGAGCCGGAGCCCGCGCGCAGGCCCGCGCCGTCCCGCGCGCCCGAGCCCGTGCGCCCGCAGCGGCCCGCGGCCGCCCAGGCGCCCGCGGAGGAGGCCGTCGAGGCCGTCCGTGCCGTGCTCGCCGAGGGAGGCGCCCCGCCCGCGCTCGCCGGACAGACGGCGGCCGTGCTCGGCGACGGCGCCGACGGACAACTGCGCGCGGACCCGTGGCAGTTGCTGCGGGTCACCGGCGTGCGGCCCGAGCAGGCCGACGGATTCGCCAGGGCGCTGCTCGGCGCGGAGTGCGGACCCGACGACGAGCGCAGGGGCCGCGCGATCACCGTATGGCTCCTGGAGCAGGCCGCCGTCGCGGGGCACACGGCGCTCGACGCCGCGACGCTCTACGCCGCGCTCGGGCAGCGCGCGGTGCCGGATCCCGACGCGGCGGTGCAGAGCGCGCTCGCCGAGGGCGACGCGCTGGTCTTCCAGGACGCGCTCGAAGGGACCGAGGTGCCGGTCCAGCGCACGGACGACGCGGGCACGCGGAGCGAAGAGGGCGGTGAGGGTGGCGAGGACGGTGGGGACGATGAAGACGCCGAGCCGGAGCGCCCCGTCCGCGTCCTGATCGGCCTGGAGCGGTACGCACTCGCGGAGGAGAGCCTCGCCGACGGCCTCGCCCGGGTGATCAACTCAACTCCCAAGGAAGACGGTTCCGGCCCCGGGGCCGCCGAGTGGGAGACCGCAGCGGCGCAGGCGTCCGGGTCCGCCGCCGAGCTGATCCGCGCCGTCGCCGGGCACGGACTGGTGCTGCACTCCGGCGGCGAGGAGGCGCGTGCCGAGCCTGCGGCGCTGGTGGCCGCGGCCGCGGCGCTCGGCCTTCGGGTGTGCGCCGCCGCCCACAGCGCCGACGGACGCCGCCGTCTCGCGCGGGCGACGGGCGCGGACGAGGCCGCGGTGACCGTGGCCGGACTGCTCTCGGGTGAGCAGGGCCCCGGGCGCGACGCGGAGGGTGCGCTCGCGCTCGACCTCCTGGTCGTCCTGGACGCGCCGCAGCTGGACGTGGAGACCGCGGCGATGCTCGTCGAGTCCCTGCCGGACGGCGCCCGCCTGGTCCTCGGCGGCGACCCGGGCGTGCTGTGGTCGGCGGGCCCCGGGCGGGTCTTCGCCGATCTCCTCTCCGCGCGCTGCTGCCCGCAGGTCGTCTCGCGCACCCCGGACCCGGGCCCCATCGGGGAGCTGACATCCGGCATCGGCATCGGCGAGCTGAACCAGGTCGAGGCGCCCGGCAAGGAGGTCGTGCTCGTTCCGGTGCGCGACCCCGCCGAGGCGATCCACCGCACCGTCCAGCTCGTCGCGGACTCGGTGCCGCGGGCGATCGGGGTGCCCGCCGAGCAGACGCAGGTCATCACGCCGGGACACGGCGGCGCCGTGGGCACCCGCGCGCTCAACGCCGCCCTCAAGGAACGGCTGAATCCGGGCCCCGGCCGGTTCGGCGGCTTCGACCCCGACGACCGGATCGCGTACGTCCCCGCGGCGGGCCGCACGACGCTCGGCCGTGTGGTGCGGGCCGACGCGGAGGGACTGCACCTGGAGTGCGACGGCGCCCCCGTCGTCGTACCGCAGGAGCGGGTGGAGCGGGAGGTGCGGCACGCCTGGGCGCTCACCGCGCACCAGGCGACGGGGCAGCGCTGGCCCGCGGCCGTCGTGGTGCTGCCGGGCGACGCGGCGGAGGCACTGTCCCGCCCGTGGGTCTACACCGCGTTCAGCCGCGCGGAGCGGCATCTGTCGGTCGTGCAGGGCGTGGAGCAGGCGCTGCCGCGCGCGGTGGCGGAGCGCCTCTGGAAGGACCGTACGACGCGTCTGCAGACGCTGCTGCGCCCTCAGGTGCCCGCAGCGGCGGTCTGAGCCGCCGCTCCTGCGACGCAATGCGCTCGCCGCCCCCTCCCCCTCGGGAGGGCGGCGAGCGCAGGAGCGATTCGCCAGGTCCGCGGCGCCGGAAGCAGCCGTCAGAGGCCGGTCCTGCGGGCGCCGGGGCCGTCCCTGTCCGCCTCGCCCACGCCGTCCCCGGCGGCGCCGGGCTCTTCGATGTCGGGCTCTTCGATGTCCGGCTCGTCGATGTCGTCGAGGGGCACCGCCACGTCCGGATCGATGTCGACGTCGGTGTCGAGGCCGTCGAGGCCGTCGAGACTGTCGTCGTCCAGTTCGTCGTCGAAGACCACACTGACGTCGAACCGGCACAGCACCCGGTGCGGGTCGGCCTGGTCGAAGGGGGCGTCGAGCCACTCCCCCGGCTCCGCGGGGGTGTCCACCGCGGTGACCCAGAGCGTGGAGTCGCCCTCCTCCAAGCCGAACTCCTTGTGCCGGGAGGAGATTTCGTCCGGTTCGAACTCCCCGAAGAGGACACCGAGGGCGCTGTGCACGGTGTCCGCCGATCCGGCGCCTCCCGCGCCGCCCGCTTCGAGGTCGGCGACGCGCTGGGCCTGGGCCAGCAGCCGCTGCGGCTCCACCACGGTGTAGTCGCGGCGGAGCAGCACGCTCAGCGCGTTCGCTTCGTCCGGGCCCTGGTACGGCGGGAGGGCGTCGTCCGTGCCGGGGATCTCGAAGGGGGTGACCTCGTCGTAGCGGTCGTAGAGGAGCTCGTCGTACTCCTCGGCCGCCGCGGCCAGTTCGTTGAACGCTTCGTAGACGGCCGGATCGTCCTCGCCCGACCTGCGTTCGACCGCGGCCAGGTGGCGGTCGAGCGCGGTCTTGACCGCCTCGGCGGCGGCACGTACCTCGGCAGCGGTGGGCTGCGCAGCATCAGACATAGTGCAGACGCTATCCGTACCGGGCCCATGCCCGCACAATAGATGCGATGCCGGAATACGAATTTGTCGACGTGTATGTACCGCGCGGGGTCACCCGCAAGGAAGCCACCCGCCTGCTGACGGACCACGCGGAGTACGGGCACTGGGAGTTGGACCGACTGAGTCTGCGCTCTGACGGAAGTCGCAGAGTGCGCCTCAAACGGCGAATCATTCGCCAGCTGAGAGCGACCTGGTAAAACGGAGCGGGCCCCGCTGTCGCGGGGCCCGCTCCGTACGGCGTACACAAAAGCAGAGTGGCTCAGGCAGCCGCCCGGGCCCTGCGGTAGAGCACCGTGCCCGCGAGCAGCGCGCCCGCGCCGACCGGCAGCGCGAGACCGAGCGGCAGCTCACTGCCGGTCGACGCGAGCTGTGCGGTCCCCTCGGGCGGCGCGAGGATCTGCGCCTGCGGGCTGTTCGGGATGGCACGGTCGTCGATCGGGTTGACCGGCGCGTGCGGGGAGTGGGAGTTCCCGGGCCCTCCGGGGCCACCCGGCTTGCCCGGCTTGCCCGGCTTGCCGGGTTCCTCCGGGTTCCCGGGGTGTTCCGGATTGCCCGGGTGCTCCGGGTTCCCGGGATGCTCCGGATTGCCGGGGTGCTCCGGGTTGCCCGGGTGCTCGGGCCCGGTCGGGGGCTTCTCGCCGCCCGGCGGGGTCACCGCGGCACCGGAGTCGTTGGCGCATTCGTTGCCCATGGCCGCGTTGCCGAGGCCGCCGATGGTGACGCTGTTGCCGCAGACGTTCACCGGGGCATTGACCGGCAACTGCACGTTGTTGCCGGAGCCGACGCCGGGTGAGTCGCTCGCGTGCCCGTGGGCCTTGGCGCCGCCGCCGGACGGCTTGTGCGAACCGCCGCCCTTGTGGCCCGTGTTGGCGCAGCTGTTGCCCGCCGCCGGATTGAGGACACCGATCACATTCACGGTGTTGCCGCACACATTGACCGGTACATCGACGGGAAGCTGGACGTTGTTGCCCGACAGCACGCCGGGTGAATTCGAACTGCTTCCGCCGGCACTTGAGTCCGCGTGTGCGTAACCTCCGGTCGCGGCGAGTACGCCGGTCGCGGCCGCCACGGTGATCAGGCCCTTGCGCGTGACCTGTCGCATAGGTGTTCCCTGCCTTTTACCTGCCGTAGTACGTACGGGCCCACTGCCCGGACGTGGAATGCCCGTCGGCCCCGGAGCGCATGGCACGCACTCCGGGGCCGACGGACTCAGACCCTCAAGGGGTGAGGCACAACAACGTCACTTGTTGATGCAGGTGTTGCCGAAGGCGGGGTTCAGCAGCCCGATCACGGAGACCGTGTTGCCGCAGGCGTTCACCGGCACGTGGACGGGCACCTGGATGACATTGCCCGAAACGACACCGGGAGAGCCCACGGCGGCACCCTGGGCACCGGCGTCAGCGGTGGCGATGCCCGCACCCGCGAGCACGAGACCACCAGTGGCGGCCACAGCGGCGACGACCTTCTTGATCATTATTCCTCCTCGTTGGCAATGCAGTCCCAGCCGCGGACTGCATCACCTGTAACGAGGAGGAACTGGTGGGGCTACGAGGGCCGGTACCCTTTCACTCTTTTCAGTCAAGTACGCACGCGCTGACGATTGTTGGAGAGTCGTTTCAGCACGTAATGCGGCCGGTTTTCACCCGAATTCCGGCCGCATTCCGTCAGGACTCGTCGATGAACCGGTCGAGTACTCGAACCCCGAACTTCAGGCCGTCCACCGGCACTCGCTCGTCCACACCGTGGAACATGCCCGCGAAGTCCAGCTCCGGCGGCAGCTTCAGCGGCGCGAAGCCGAAGCCGCGGATGCCGAGGTCGTCGAAGGACTTGGCGTCCGTACCGGCCGAGAGCATGTACGGCACGGCGCGGGCGATCGGGTCCTCAGCGCGCAGGGCGGTCTGCATGGCGTCGACGAGCGCACCGTCGAAGGTGGTCTCCAGAGCCTTGTCGGCATGTACGTCCTCGCGCTTGACCCGCGGACCGAGAATCCGGTCGAGGTCGGCGAGGAACTCCTCCTCGTACCCCGGCAGATAGCGGCCGTCGACGTGCGCGGTGGCCTGCCCCGGGATCACGTTCACCTTGTACCCGGCGCCGAGCTGCGTGGGGTTGGCGGTGTTCTGCAGGGAGGCGCCGATGAGCTTGGCGATGCCACCGAGCTTGGCGAGCGTCTCGTCCATGTTCTCCGGGTCGAGCTCGGTGCCGAGGGCGTCACCGAGTTCGTCGAGGAAGTGCCGCAGCGTCTTGGTGACGCGCACCGGGAACTTGTGCCGCCCGAGCCGCCCGACGGCCTCGGAGAGCTCGGTGATCGCGTTGTCCTTGTGGATCATCGAACCGTGGCCCGCCGTGCCGTCCACGGTGAGCTTCATCCAGTGCATGCCCTTCTGGGCCGTCTCGACGAGGTAGAGCCGCAGGTTCTCGTTGACGGTGAAGGAGAAGCCGCCGACCTCGCTGATCGCCTCGGTGCACCCCTCGAAGAGATCGGGGTGGTTGTCGACCAGGTGCCGCGCGCCGTACGTGCCGCCCGCCTCCTCGTCCGCGAGGAAGGCCAGGACGATGTCGCGCGGGGGCTTGCGGCCGGTGCGCATGCGCTCGCGGACGACCGCGAGGGTCATCGCGTCCATGTCCTTCATGTCGACCGCGCCCCGGCCCCACACGCACCCGTCCGCGATCTCCCCGGAGAAGGGGTGGTGCGTCCAGTCCGCGGCGTTGGCCGGTACGACGTCCGTGTGGCCGTGGATGAGGAGCGCGGGCCGCGACGGGTCCTCGCCCTCGATCCTGGCGACCGTGGAGGCCCGGCCCGGATGGGATTCGAAGATCTTCGGTTCGAGGCCCACCTCGGCGAGCTTCTCCGCGACGTACTCGGCGGCCTTGCGCTCCCCCGGGCCCGAGTGGTCGCCGTAGTTGCTCGTATCGATCTGGATCAGTTCGCGACAGAGGTCGACGACCTCGTCCTCACCGGTGACGGCCTTGCCCGTGCTGGACCCGCTCACGCTGGTTCCTCCCGCATTCGCTGCTGGTGGTCCCCCTCATCCTCTCTCTCCGGAGCTCCGCGCCCAAGGGCGGGCGGGTGTCGTCATCAGCAGTTCACGAGGGGTGGCGGGGGTGATCGGGGACCCTTGGAAGCCTGGTAATGTTCTCTGTGTCGCCGCGGGAAACGCCCCGCGAAGACAGACACCTTGTCCGGGTGGCGGAATGGCAGACGCGCTAGCTTGAGGTGCTAGTGCCCTTTATCGGGCGTGGGGGTTCAAGTCCCCCCTCGGACACCAGCAGGGCCCCAGTCGAGAGACTGGGGCCTTTTGCGTTGCGTACGACGCAGGGCCGGTCCGGTGGCCGGTCATGACGGTCCCGCGGTGTCCCGCCAGTACGCGTGGTTGCGCCGGGCGGCCCGGGTGTCGCCGTGCCGCTCGCCCAGCGAGGAGCCGTAATTGTCGGCGAGCTCGGCGAAGGCCGCCGCGGCGCGCTCGGGGTGGCCGCTCACCCCCAGCCAGTGGGCGTGCTGCCACCGGCAGCTGAGCGAGCGCACGTCCCCGGGGCCCAGGGCTCCCGAGGCGTCCACCGCCAGCTCGGCGAAGAGGTCGGCCGCGGCCTCGGCGTCGCCGCCGATCCCGGCCCACCGGGCGTGCTCGTGGCGCGCTTGGAGGGTGTCCGGGTGGAGCGGGCCCCGGTCGACGGCCAGCTCCCCGGCGAGCAGGGCGTACCGCGCGGCCGCGGCGGCCGCGTGCCCGCTCTCCCCCTCGGCGTGCGCGAGGGCCTGGTGCGCCAGGAGGGTGAACTCGTGGTGGGCGCCGAGCACCCGGCCGCACTCCTGCGCGAGGACGTTCAGGGCCTCCAGCGCCCCCGCCACGTCACCCGACTCCCCCAACTCGACCGCGCTGCACAGGCGTTCGGGCACGTCCTCGGCGGTCAGCCTGCGGAACGCGGCGTTCGCGGCCAGGGCCAGCTGGTCGCTCGTTCCCGTGCCGCACCGCTGGGGCCTCGGCTCGCCCTTGGCGGCCAGGATCCTGGCCGTGTGGCGGTAGGCCGCACCCAGCGTGAGCAATTCGGGCTCCGCGGCGGAACCGTCGCGCAGGAACTTGATCAGCTCCCCGGTGAACAGCGTGTGCCGGTCGCCCAGCGGCGCGCGGGCCGGAGTGTTCGCGGGGGCGGAGGCGAGGACGAAGGTGCCTGCGATCTCCAGCTGGCCGAAGTAGAGCGACGCGGTGTCGCCCATGGCCTCGATGGCCCGCCCCGAGAAGCAGCAGTCGAGGAGCAGGACGCGGTTCCTGGCCGGTGCGGACGCCATGGTCTGGCGGATGAGGTCGAACCGCAGGCTCGACCAGCCGAGCAGTCGGGTGTCGCTCCCGGTGAGCAGGAGGTGGAGCAGGCCGTGTTCGTCCAGCGCGCCGTGGCCCGCGAAGTAGACGAGGAACATGTCGTCCACGCCGCTCGCCGCGCGGCTCAGCGCCGCCCCCACCTTCTGGGGCTCCTGCACGTCGCGGAGTAGGGTGCACCGCTCCTTGGGGAGTGCGACGTTGTGGGGGCTGGTGAGCAGGGTGCGCAGATCGTCGAGGTTGTTCCGCACCGCGGGAAGCGGGGGCAGTTCGACGTCGTCGTAGCTGCTGCATCCGATGAGCACCGCATGCGAATTCGAGCCGCTGGCCAACCGCACTTCGTCCCCCTCTTACCGCACGTGCCGCTGCCCAAATGATAGCGAGGCGACTCATCTGAGGGGCGGCGCTCTTACCGCTGTCCGAGGTTTCGGGCATGCTGACGAATCCGGAGTCGGCTGCGACTGGTGGGGGTTGCCATGGGGCGCTCGGGCGTGCGGGACAACGCGGACGGTTTAGACGACGAGTTAGACGGCGGGGGCGGTGCGCACCGGGCTTCCGCCGTCTGTGCGGCGTTCCAGAACCTGGTGGCCGACGCCGCCCTCGCGGTGGAGCCCAATGAGTTCGCCTCCGCCGTCCGGCTGCTCGACTCGGTCAGGACAAGCGGCAACTGTCTCTACGCGATCGGCAACGGCGGCAGCGCGGCCACGGCAGGCCACTTGGCGTGCGACCTCGCCATGACCTCGGGTCCCCAGGCCGCCGGACTGCGGACGAACGCGCTCACCGGCAACACCCCGCTGCTCACCGCCCTGGCCAACGACATCGGCTACGACCGCGTCTTCTCCGAGCAGCTGGCCCGCCTGCTCACGCCGGGCGACGTCGTGGTCGCCATCAGCGTCAGCGGCAACTCCCCGAACATCCTCGAGGGCCTCAAGACGGCGCGGGCGCGCGACGTGCGCACGGTCGGGCTGCTCGGCGGCTCGGGGGGCAGCGCCGCCGCGCTGGTCGACGTGCCGCTGCTGGTCGACAGCGAGGTGTACGGCGTGGTGGAGACGGTCCACCTGGGCCTCGTGCACTCCCTGGCCCTCGCCCTGGGCACCGGAAGGGGCCACTCCAGGGACATCCTGAACGCCTCGCTCGACGGAACGAAGGGCTGACGGTGACCCGGCGGGCCGCGTGGGCGGCGCGTACGGCCGATGTGGTCCTGGTCTCCGACCGGGGCCCCGTGACGTTCCGGTCCACCCCGTCCGGCCTCGCCCCGGAACGCCGGGCGGGCAGTGTGACGGCGCTGCTCGACCGGTCCGCGCGCGCGATGGACGAGGACGTCTGCTGGCTGGCCCCTTCGGCGAGCGACGAGGACCGCAGGGCCATGCGGGACGGCAGGTTCGCCGGTCTTGGGCTCGGTTACGGATTCAGTCCCGTGCCCTGCCGGGCGGCGGACTACCGGCGGTACTACGAGGACGCGGGCGTACGGGGCCTCTGGTACGCGCTGCACGACCTCTGGACGGATCTGCCGCGCGGCCTCGACGGCACCGGTCCCGGGCCGCTCGGCGACGGCGCCGCGCTGCGCGCGTACCAGCAAGTGAACCGTGCCGTGGCCGCGGCGGCCGCGGCTCGCTGCGATCCCCGTACCGTCGTCTGTTTCCAGGACTACCAGTTCGCCACGGCACCCGGGTTCCTGCGCTCCCTGCTGCCCACGCAGACCATCGGCTTCTTCCTGCACGCCGCGTTCGCGGCCCCCTCGGCGCTGCCGGGCGCGGCCCGTGGGCTGCTCCTGCGCGGCATGCTCGCGGCGGACGTGCTCGGCTTCCAGTGCGAGCGGTGGGCGGACTCCTTCCTGCGCTTCGCCAGGGAGGCCGGGCACGAGGTCGACGCGGTGGACGGCGCCGTCCGCCACGCGGGCGGCCGGACGCTGGTCCGTTGCTATCCGGCGCCGCCCGACCAGGAGTACCTGTCCGGCGTGTTCGGCACACCTGAGGCGGACCGGTGGGCCGACGTCTTCCGGGGGATGCGGGAACGGGCGCTCCTGCTGGTGCGCGTCGACCGGCTCGATCCGGCGAAGAACGTCCTGCGGGGCTTCGAGGCCTTCGCGCTGCTCCTCGCCGAGCGCCCGGAGCTGCGGCACCGCGTCAGGTTCGTGTGCTGTCTGACTCCTTCCCGGCCCACGGTTCCCGAGTACGCCTGGTACGCGGCCCGTGTGCGGGAGGCCGTCGCGGGCATCCAGCGGGACTTCCCCGGAGTGCTGACCGTCCACTGGGACGAGGACCGGGTGCGTGCCATGGCCGCGCTGCGGGAGTACGACGTCCTGCTGGTCAACTCGGTGCACGACGGGATGAATCTGGTGGCCCAGGAAGGGGTCCTCGCGAACCGGCGGGACGGGGCGGTCGTCCTGTCGGCCCGGACCGGGAGCGCCGAGCGGCTCGGTGCGGGGGCCGTCGTGATCGACGATCCGCGCGATGTCCGCGAGACCGTGTCGGCGCTCACGCAGGCGCTCGACATGCCGCGCGGCGAGCGTGCCGCGCGGGCCGTTCGGATGCGGGCGCCGCTGCTGGCTTCCTCACCGGAGAGCTGGCTGCGGGCCCAGCTCACCGATCTCGCCGAGGTCCGGGACGACCGGCACAAGGCCCTGGGGTCCTAGGTCTCCAGGGGCGCGGCGCGGTCGGCCAGCTCGTGGAGGGCCTCCTTGACGGCGTCCATGCGGGCGTCACCGAGCCGTTCGAGGTCCTTCAGGGCGAGGGTGTAGTAGACCGCGGCCTCCTTCAGGCGGCCCATGGCGGCCAGCGTCGCGCCCAGGTTCACCGCGGTCGCCGCGGCGCCCGGTTCGTCCCCGAAGGAGCGCCTGATCTGCAGCGCCTCGTCGAAGGTCGCCACGGCCTCGTCGTCGCGCCCGGCCGTGCGGTAGGCCTCGCCGAGGTGGTTGAGCGAGGTGCCCTGGCCGAACAGGTCCTTGATCTCGCGCTGGATGCCGAGGGCGCGCAGCCAGCAGCTGATCGCCTCGTCGATCCGGGCGAGGTCTCGGTGGGCGGTGCCGAGGCTGTTGAGGTCGATGCCCTCGTTCCAGCGGTCCCGGATCTCCCGGTGGATGGCCAGGGCCTCGTTCGAGCAGCGGATCGAGTCCTCGATGCGGTTCATCCGCCGCAGCGCGCCCGCCAGGTTGTTGAGCGAGGTCCCTTCGCCGTACTTGTCCCCGATCCTGCGGCGGATGGCCAGGGCCTGTTCCCAGACCTCGACGGCCTTCTCGAACTCCCGCGTGCCGCGGTAGGCGTTGCCGAGGCTGTTCAGCGTCCAGGCCTCGCCCTTGAGGCAGCCGGAGCGGCGCGCGCCGAGCAGCCCCAGTTCATGGGTGACGATCCAGTCGCTCAGGAGCTTGCGCACGTTGAAGAAGCTCCACAGGACCACGGGCAGCTGCCAGGCGATCGCGTCCTGCTCGTACTGCACGGCCTGCCGCACGAGGGCTATGAGGTGGGTCCGTTCGGTGTCGCACCACGTCAGGGCCTGCGCCCCGTCGGCGAACCGGAGCGGTTCGCACCGCTCGGGCAGCGCGTACAGGTCGATCCTGCGGCGGTGGGGCATCAGCTGCCGGTTCGCCTCGTCGGCCGTGTGCAGGTACCAGAGCAGGCAGCGTCTGACGGACTCGGTGCGGGACTCCTCGGACTCCTCCTCGTACGCGCGCTCGGCGGCGTAGTCGTGGATGAGGTCGTGGAAGCGGAACCGGTCGGGCGCCACCTGTTCGAGCAGATGGCAGTCGATCAGGCCCCGCAGGTACACATGGGTGCGCGCCCTGGAGTCGCCGGTCGCCGCGGCGGCGGCCAGCAGGCTGAACTCGCCCGTGGGATGCAGGCCCAGGATCCGGAAGCAGCGTGCGCTGCCGGTGCCGAGCGCGCGGTACGACCAGGAGAAGGCGACCCGCACCTCGCGCTGTTCGGCGCCGGTGTCCTCGGTGTCCGCGGCGAAGGTGTCGAGCCGGTGGCGCTCGTCGCCGAGGCCCTCCAGGAGGTCGGCGATGGGCCATTGCGGATACGCCGCGACCCGCTCGCCCACGATGCTGAGGGCCAGCGGCAGATGGCCGCAGCCTGCCGCGAGTTCCTCGACGGCGCCGCGCTCCTGCAGCACGCGGTCGCCGCCGACGATCCCGGTCAGCAGCTCGACGGACTCCCGCTCGCTCAGCGTGTCGAGGCGGATGCTGCGCGCGCCGTAGTTCCCGACCAGCCCCTGGAGACGGTTCCGGCTGGTCACGAGCACCACGCAGGTGGAACTGCCCGGCAGCAGGGGGAACACCTGCGCCGTGTTGCGGGCGTTGTCCAGGAGGAGCAGCATCTTGCGCTCGTGCAGCAGGGTGCGGAACATCGCCGCGCGCGGTTCGAGTTCCTGCGGCACCTTGGGCGCGGCCACGTCCAGCGCGTGCAGGAAGTCGGCGAGGACTTCCGCGGGTTCGAGCGGGATGCCCGGTCCGTAGCCCCGGAGGTTGACGTAGAGCTGTCCGTCCGGGAAGGAGTCGCGCGAGCGGTGCGCCCAGTGCACCATCAGCGCCGTCTTCCCCACGCCGGGAGCCCCGCCGACGGAGGAGATCACGGCGGTGTCGGGGCCCGCCTTCTGCGGCTCGGCCAACAGCAGGTCCAGCTCGGCCAGCTCGCTCCCGCGTCCGACGAACCCCGGGCGGTCGAGCGGCAGCTGATGGGGCACCGGGAGGGGCGGCCGGTCGGCGGGGCCCGCTTCGGCGGGCTGGAACCGCAGCAGGCGCTCGATCAGCCTGCGGCCGAACTCCGGATCGTCGGTGACGGCCCGCGACAGCTCGTCGAGCGAACCGACCGTGGGACCGCGGCGCTCGTCGGCCCCCGGCGCGTCCCGGCCGGACCGTCTGTCCGTCCGTTGGCCGACCAGCCTGCGGAGCCCCTCCCAGCTGGTCTGCGATCCGGTCGCGGGCGCGTCGCGCGAAGGCGCCCCCGCGGCCGTTCCATGGATTTCCCCTGCTGACACGGATCCACCCCCGTGGGTCAAGCCAAGTGGGGCGAATTATACGGCTTGCGAAAGGTTGCGAGAGGTGTCCGGGACGGGTGGCTTGGGTATTCTCGCGGGCGTCGGGTTCTCCCTGAGGAGGGTGCGTGACGAACGCATCGTCAGATGCCTTGGTTCTCTTCGGCGCGACCGGAGATCTGGCGCGACGAAAACTGTGGCCCGCCCTCTATCGCCTGTCGCTGTCGGAGCAGTGCGCGCCTTTGGTCGTCGCCGTCGGACTGCCCGGCCTCGGCCGGGAGGGCTTCGAGAAGTTCGTGGCCTCGGCCGTCCACGACATGTGCGGCCCTTCGGACGGCACGACCGTGCACCGGCTGCTGGCCAGGACGTGTTACATCGAAGGGGACACGGAGCAGCACGGCACGATGGCGGACGTGGCCCTCGCGGTCCGTGCCGCGGAGCGTCCCGTGTACTTCCTCGGCATCCCGCCCCCGCAGGCCACCGGCACCATCGCGACGATGGGGGGCGTGCGCCTGCCCCCGGGTTCCGTGCTCGTGGAGAAGCCCTTCGGCAACGATCTCGATTCGGCCCGTACGCTCAACGAATCACTCCTCAAAGTCTTTTCCGCCGACTCCGTGCTGAGAATGGATCACTACCTCGGCAAGGAAGCGGTCGAGAATCTCCTGGCTTTCCGTTTCTGCAATCCCTTCCTCGAATCCGCGTGGGACAGGAACAGCATTTCCAGGGTGCAGATCACGCATTGCGAGATCAGGGGTGTGGACAGCCGGGGTTCCTTGTACGAGGAGATCGGCGCGGTCCGTGACGTCGTCCAGAGCCATCTGCTGCAGCTCGTCGGGATAGTGGCGATGGAGCGCCCCGCGGACGGCACCGCAGAGGCCTTCCGCGAGCGGATCGCGCAGGCCCTCGCCCGGGTGCGGCCGGTGGATCCGGGGCAGCTGGTGCGCGGGCAGTACGCGGGCTACCGGGCGGAGGCGGGAGTGGCCCACGACTCGACGGTGGAGACGTTCGCCGCGCTGCGCCTGGACATCGATGCCGAGCGCTGGCGCGGTGTGCCGTTCCTGCTGCGCTCCGGCAAGGGCCTTGCCGCGACGGCGATCGAGGTGGTCGTGGACTTCGCGCCCGCCGAGCACCGCCTCTGGTTCACCCGCGAGGACCCGGGTCCTGGACGCCTGCGCTTCCGGCTCGGCAGTCATGGCGGCGCCGTGCTGACCGTCAACGCCCGCAGACCGGGGGCGGATCCCGGACCGATGCCGGTCGATCTGGAATTCGACCTGGAGGCGGCCGGGTCCTCGTGGGAGGCGTACACGCACCTCCTCGCGGACGCGATCCAGGGCAGGACGGGGCGGTTCGTGTCGATGCGCACGGTCGAGGAGTCGTGGCGCATCGTGGCTCCGGCGCTGGACGTGCGGGAGGCGCCGCTGGGATATCCGCGGGGTTCGTGGGGGCCGGAGAAGTCGGCCGGGCTGCCGGGGGCGGGGGGTTGGTGCGCTCCGCTCTAGGCGACGGTCCGCTCCGGGCAACCGTCCGCTCTAGGCGACTGACCGGCCCGCCAAGCGATATGCGCCCCGCACTCCCACCAGCGGGTCGAGGGCGAGTCGGACCGGGATCTCCGCCAGCAGGTCGTGATGGCAGGCGCCGGGGCTGATGAAGCGGTCCAGGAACTCCGTCTCCCCGCACAGGAACTCCGCGACCCCCGGCGCCTGGAGCACCCCGCTCGTCAGGGTGACGACGCCGCCCGCGGGCAGGCACACCAGGGCCACGCCGCGCAGATACTGCCCGAAGAGGGCGGCGAACAGCCGGACGACCTCGCGGGCACGGGGGTCGCCCGCCAGCGCCGCCGCGGTGATCAACGGCGCGACGGCCGAGCCGGTCCTGCGCGCCTCGGTCACCCTGTCGTGCAGCTCGGGGGCGGGCGGCGCGGCCTGACACACGTAGTCGTACATCCGGTCGAAGCCGCGGAGCCCGCCGATGGACTCCTCGACGGTGATGAACCCTTCGATCCCGCCGACCCCTCCGCTCCCGGCCCTGAGGAAGGCGAGGTACCCCGCCTCGAACGCGTCCACCGGCTGCCAGGCGACGTGCCCCGACTCGGACGTGCGCACCACCCCGTGCCCGTCCAGCAGCGCGCTGCCGACACCGCTGCCCACGGAGACCGCGAGGAGGTCGCCCGCGTGGGCGTCGGGGGCGTGCGGGGTGAGCGGGCGCACCTCGTCCGGTCCGAGGTCCGCCATGCCGTGCGCGGTGGCCGTCATGTCGTTCACGACGCTCAGCCGGATGCCGTGCTCGGCCGCGAAGGCGGCGCTCCGGAACAGCGGCCAGTGCGGAAGGTTCGTCATCTGCACGTCGCCATGGGCGGGGACGCGCCCGGCGACCGCGAGGACCACGGTCTCGGGCCGCAGGCCCGCCTTGTCCAGGCAGGCGGTCAGCAGCTCCCCCAGCGACGGGTAGTCGGCGGTCCGCACCTTCAGCTCGGTGTACTCCGGCTCTCCTGCCCGGCCGCCGCGCAGCCGGGAATTGGTACCACCCACATCGAACGCGGCCACCGCTGTACGCACTGCCTCACCACTTCGCTTCGGGTCGGTCCAATTCTCCCCCGTACGGACCGAGTTGTCGTGGGGCACAGTATGACGAGACGTCCGTGCGGTCGCGGGAACGGACGGGAACGGATGTGGTGGTGTCGATACAGATCAAGGTCAGTGGTCCGGCGGGCTCCGACACCGCGCTGGTGCGGGATCTGCACTCCTGGCTGCAGCGGGAGGACGACCTGCGGGGCCGGGTCCGGCTGCGCGCCGAGGCCCCGGAGCCGGGACAGATGGGGGCCGTGCCCGAGCTGCTCCTCACCGCGGTCAGCAGCGGCACGGTCGCCGCGCTGGTCGCGTCCGCGCAGCTCTGGATCAAGCAGCGCCGCGCGAACCTCTCCATCGTCGTCCGGCACCCCGACGGCAAGGAGGTGGAGATCGACGCGGAGCAGATCTCGGGGGCCGAAGAGTTCATCCGAACGGTACTGCGGGACTCCGGCCCGACCCCCTGACGCCTGTGTCAGTTCTCGAAGCGGTAGCCCATCCCGGGCTCCGTGATGAGGTGCCGCGGGCGGGACGGATCCGTCTCCAGTTTGCGTCGGAGCTGGGCCATGTAGACCCGGAGGTAGTTGGTCTTGGTGCCGTGGGACGGGCCCCACACGTCAAGCAGCAGTTGCCGCTGGGGAATGAGGCGTCCCGGGTGGCGGATGAGGATTTCCAGGAGCTGCCACTCCGTGGGGGTCAGGCGGATGTCGCG
Source organism: Streptomyces sp. NPDC042371 (assembly GCF_056437465.1). Lineage (NCBI taxonomy): Bacteria > Bacillati > Actinomycetota > Actinomycetes > Kitasatosporales > Streptomycetaceae > Streptomyces > Streptomyces sp. NPDC042371. The sequence continues at coordinate 63,074 of NZ_JBWKAP010000024.1, forward strand.
GCCGTCCCGGGTGACCTTCTTGGCGACCAGATCGACGGTGAAGCCGTCGGCGGTGACCACGGCGGTCTCCTGGGCGACCGCGACCGCGAAGGGTTCGGTGCGGCGGACGGCGGCGCGCAGCCGGGCGAGGAGTTCGTTCATGCCGAACGGCTTGGTGATGTAGTCGTCGGCGCCCGCGTCGAGCGCCACGACCTTCTCCTCGGAGGCCCGCCGGGCGGTGAGGACCAGGACCGGCGCGCGCGTCCGGCCCCGCAGGCGCTTGAGCACCTCGATGCCGTCCATGTCGGGCAGGCCCAGGTCGAGGATGACGACGTCCGGCTGCCGGGCCTCCGTCAGACGCAGCGCGGTGCTTCCGTCGGGGGCCGCGTCCACCCCGTACTTGCGCGCTCTGAGGTTGATCACGAGAGCCCGTACGAGCTGCACGTCGTCCTCCACCACCAGCACCCGGGTCATCGGTGTGCCGCCTTCTTCCTTGTGGATGCGGGCCCGTCAGCCCTTGCCGGTCAGTTCCTTGAGCGCGATGTTGAGCTGGAGGACGTTGACGCGCGGCTCACCGATGAAGCCGAGGATGCGTCCGTCGGTGTGGTCGTCGACCAGGTCCTGGACCCGTTTCACGGCCAGGTGGTTCTCGGCGGCCACGCGGCGGACCTGGAGGTCGGCGTAGTCCGGGGAGATGTGCGGGTCGAGGCCGGAGCCGGATGAGGTGACCGCGTCGGCGGGCACGTCGAAGGGCTTGATCTTGTGACCGGCGGTCGAGTTGTCCTTGATGACGGCCGCCTTGGCGTCCTTCACCTGCTTGATCAGGTCCTTGTTGGCGCCGGAGAGGTTGGTGGCGCCGGACAGCAGCAGCTTGTACTGCGTGTTGACGCTGTTCTCGCCGAGGCCGTTGGAGGGGCGGGGCTGGAACCACTTGAGGTCAGGCTCCGCCGTCTCCTGGCCCTTCTTCAGCGGCAGGTCGTAGCGCTGGCCGATGAGTTCGGAGCCGACGGTCCTGCCGTCCGCCGTCACCTCGGAGCCGTTGGCCTTGCCGGGCAGCAGGGCCTGGGCGACGCCGGTCACCGCGAGCGGGTAGAGGACGCCGCAGATCACGGTGAGGACGATCAGGGCGCGCAGGCCCGCGCCGAGCAACCGGGCGGTGTTTCCTACGGAGTTGTTCATGACAGCGTCACCCAATGCCGGGGATGAGGGAGATGAGTACGTCGATGACCTTGATGCCGATGAACGGGGCGACGAGTCCGCCCAGACCGTAGATGCCGAGGTTGCGCCGCAGCATCTTGTCGGCGCTCATCGGCCGGTACCGCACTCCCTTGAGGGCGAGCGGCACGAGCGCGACGATGATCAGCGCGTTGAAAATGACCGCGGAGAGGATCGCGGACTCCGGCGACGACAGGTTCATGATGTTGAGCTTGTCAAGGCTCGGGTAGGCCACCGCGAACATGGCGGGGATGATCGCGAAGTACTTCGCGACGTCGTTGGCGATCGAGAAGGTCGTGAGCGCGCCCCGGGTGATGAGGAGTTGCTTGCCGATCTCGACGATCTCGATGAGCTTGGTCGGGTTGGAGTCCAGGTCCACCATGTTCCCGGCCTCCTTGGCGGCCGAGGTGCCGGTGTTCATGGCGACGCCGACGTCGGCCTGGGCGAGCGCGGGGGCGTCGTTGGTGCCGTCGCCCGTCATCGCGACCAGCTTGCCGCCCGCCTGTTCGCGCTTGATCAGCGCCATCTTGTCCTCGGGCGTGGCCTCGGCGAGGAAGTCGTCCACGCCCGCCTCGTCCGCGATCGCCTTGGCGGTCAGCGGGTTGTCGCCCGTGATCATGACGGTCTTGATGCCCATGCGGCGCAGTTCGTCGAACCGCTCGCGCATGCCTTCCTTGACGACGTCCTTGAGGTGGATCACCCCGAGGACGCGCGCGCCGTCAGCGTCTTCCAGAGCCACCAGGAGCGGCGTGCCACCAGCCTGTGAAATCCGGTCGTTGAGCTCCTGCGCATCCTCGGCGACCTCGCCACCACGTTCCTTGACCCAGGCGATGACCGAACCGGTCGCGCCCTTGCGGACCTTGCGTCCGTCGACGTCCACGCCGGACATGCGGGTCTGTGCCGTGAAGGGCACCCACTCCGCGCCGGTCAGCTCGCCCTGGTGACGCTCGCGCAGGCCGTACTTCTCCTTGGCGAGTACGACGATGGAGCGGCCCTCGGGCGTCTCGTCGGCCAGCGAGGAGAGCTGGGCGGCATCCGCGACCTCGGCCTCGGTGGTGCCGCGCACCGGCACGAACTCGGCGGCCTGGCGGTTGCCGAGGGTGATGGTGCCGGTCTTGTCGAGGAGCAGCGTCGACACGTCGCCCGCCGCCTCGACCGCCCTGCCGGACATGGCGAGGACGTTGCGCTGGACCAGGCGGTCCATGCCCGCGATGCCGATCGCGGAGAGCAGCGCGCCGATGGTCGTCGGGATCAGGCAGACGAGCAGCGCCGTCAGGACGATCATCGAGGTCTGGTCGTCGGCCCCCGCGTAGATCGCGAAGGGCTTCAGGGTGACAACGGCGAGCAGGAAGACGATGGTGAGGGACGCCAGGAGGATGTTCAGGGCGATCTCGTTGGGCGTCTTCTGGCGGGCGGCGCCCTCGACCAGGTTGATCATGCGGTCGATGAACGTCTCGCCCGGCTTCGTCGTGATCTTGATGACGATGCGGTCGGACAGGACCTTCGTACCGCCCGTGACGGCGCAGCGGTCGCCGCCGGACTCCCGGATGACGGGGGCCGATTCGCCGGTGATCGCGGACTCGTCGACGGAGGCCACGCCCTCGACGACGTCACCGTCGCCGGGGATGATGTCGCCCGCCTCGCAGACGACGAGGTCGCCGATGCGCAGGTCGGTCCCGGCCACGGACTCCTCGGTGGCGCCGGACAGCCGACGGGCGACGGTGTCGGTCTTGGCCTTGCGCAGGGTGTCGGCCTGCGCCTTGCCGCGGCCCTCGGCGACGGCCTCCGCGAGGTTGGCGAAGACCGTGGTCAGCCAGAGCCAGGCGGTGATCGCCCAGCCGAACCAGTCCCCCGGGTCCTTGACGGCGAGCACGGTGGTGACCACCGAGCCGACCAGGACGACGAACATGACAGGCGACTTGACCATCACGCGCGGGTTGAGTTTGCGGAAGGCGTCCGGCAGCGACTTCAGGAGCTGGGCCGGGTCGAAGAGACCCGCGCCGACCTTGCCCGCGTCGGAGGAGTTGTGGCCGGTGGGGACATCCTGGTGCGGGGCGCGGTCCGCGGTGGCGAGCGACCCCTCGTTCCGGTCGTCCGTCTGGTGGTTCTCGGTGTGTGTGCTCATGACGCCAGCCCCTCGGCAAGCGGTCCCAGCGCGAGCGCGGGGAAGTAGGTCAGACCGGTGATGATCATGATCGTGCCGACCAGCAATCCGGTGAAGAGCGGCTTTTCGGTACGCAGGGTGCCCGCGGTCGCAGGGACCGGCTGCTGCTCGGCCAGCGACCCTGCGAGCGCGAGGACGAACACCATCGGCAGGAAGCGGCCGAGCAGCATCGCGAGACCGATCGTGCTGTTGAACCACTGCGTGTCGGCGCTCAGGCCCGCGAAGGCCGAGCCGTTGTTGTTGGCGCCGGAGGTGTAGGCGTAGAGGACCTCGGAGAAGCCGTGCGCGCCGGGGTTCGCCATGGAGTTGCCCGGGGTGGGCAGGGCCATCGCGACGGCCGTGAAGCCGAGGACGAGCGCCGGGGTGACGAGGATGTAGCAGGCGGCCAGCTTGATCTGGCGGGTGCCGATCTTCTTACCGAGGTACTCCGGGGTGCGTCCGACCATCAGACCGGCGATGAACACGGCGATGATCGCCATGATGAGCATGCCGTAGAGGCCCGAACCGGTGCCGCCGGGCGCGATCTCGCCGAGCTGCATGCCCAGCATCTGGATGCCGCCGCCGAAGCCGGTGTAGGACGAGTGGAAGGAGTTCACCGCGCCGGTGGAGGTGAGCGTGGTGGCCACGGAGAAGATCGAAGAGCCGGCGATCCCGAACCGGTTCTCCTTGCCCTCCATCGCCCCGCCTGCCAGGTCGAGGGCCGGAGCGCCGTGGTGGAACTCGGTCCACATCATCAGCGCGGTGAAGCCGAGCCAGATCGTCGCCATCGTGGCGAGGATCGCGTAGCCCTGCCTGACCGAGCCGACCATCCTGCCGAAGGTCCGCGTCAGCGCGAACGGGATGAGCAGGATCAGGAAGACCTCGAAGAGGTTCGAGAACCCGTTGGGGTTCTCGAAGGGGTGCGCGGAGTTGGCGTTGAAGTAGCCGCCGCCGTTCGTGCCCAGCTCCTTGATGACCTCCTGCGAGGCCACGGCCCCGCCGTTCCACTGCTGCTTCCCGCCCATGAACTGGCCGACCTCGTGGATGCCGGAGAAGTTCTGGAGGGCGCCGCAGGCGACCAGGACGATCGCGCCGATCACGGAGATCGGGATCAGGATGCGGACGGTGCCGCGGACGAGGTCGGCCCAGAAGTTGCCGAGCTCACCGGTGCGGGAGCGGGCGAAGCCGCGTACCAGGGCCACCGCGACGGCGATGCCCACGGCCGCCGAGACGAAGTTCTGCACGGCGAGGCCGCCGGTCTGCACGACGTGGCCCATGGCCTGTTCGCCGGAGTACGACTGCCAGTTGGTGTTCGCCACGAACGACGCCGCGGTGTTGAACGCCTGGTCCGGGTCGATGGACTTGAAGCCCAGCGAGCCGGGCAGCGAGCCCTGGAGCCGCTGCAGCAGGTAGAGGAAGAGGACGCCTGCGGCGGAGAAGGCGAGGACGCCGCGCAGGTAGGCGGGCCAGCGCATCTCCGTGTCGGGGTCGGCGCCGATGGCCTTGTAGATCCACTTCTCGGCACGGAGGTGCTTCTTCGAGCCGTAGACGCGGGCCATGTAGTCGCCGAGCGGACGGTATGCGAGTGCGAGTGCGGCCACCAGGGCGAGCAGCTGGAGCACACCGGCAAGGACGGGGCTCATATCCGTACTCAGAACCTCTCCGGGAAGACGAGGGCGAGGACGAGATAGCCCAGGAGTGCGACGGCCACGACGAGGCCGACGATGTTCTCGGCGGTCACAGCTTGGTCACCCCCTTGGCGACGAGGGCCACCAGCGCGAAAACCGCGATCGTGGTGACGACGAAGGCCACGTCGGCCATCGTGAGCTCCTGTAGGAAGTGGACGGTGCAGTACTTGCTCGGACGATTAGAGGTAACCGCCGTTTTCGCCGTCCGCGACCTTCGTTGACACCCTCCATACGGCACTTTCAGCCGTCTTGACGGCTCTCATACGGACAGCTCGAGGGGGCCGCGTTCGACGACGGTGTACGGATACGGACTCTTCTGGAAGAACATCGCTTGAATAGATGCCTGTCTCCCTCCGGGAGCGGGTTCCGGCCGTGCTGACAGCGGCTGGCCGGATCCCGGCTGCCGCCGCGGCCCGGACCCCGTGAAGACTGGCCTCCCCCACGCGCCGGGCGCCGTCGCCCACCGCGCGCCGTCGCCACCGAGCAGAGGCGGACCGCCATGCCGACCGGAGCGCAGATCCTGATCAAGGGCCTCGTGGACGGAGGCGTCCGCGCGTGTTTCGCCAACCCCGGCACCTCCGAGATGCACTTCGTGGCCGCCCTGGACGAGACGCCCGAACTGCGGCCCGTGCTCTGCCTCTTCGAAGGCGTGGCCACCGGCGCCGCCGACGGGTACGGACGCATGACGGGCCGTCCCGCGTGCACGCTCCTGCACCTCGGCCCCGGCCTCGCGGGCGGCCTGCCCAACCTGCACAACGCACGACGGGCCGCGACCCCCGTCGTCAACGTCGTCGGCGACCACTCCCTGCACCACAAGCGGCTCGACGCGCCCCTGGAGTCCGACATCGGGGCGCTCGCCCGCACCGTGTCGGCCTGGACGCGGCGTACGTACTACGCGACCGAGCTCGCCGGTGACGTGGCCGCCGCCGTCACCGCGGCGACCGGGCCGCCCGGCGCCGTCGCGACGCTGGTCGTGCCCGCCGACGTGTCGTGGTCGCAGGCGGGCGATCCGCCGCCCGCCGCGCCCCCCGCCCCGGCGCGGCACGGCCTGGTCTCCGTGGACGCCGTGACGGGCGCGGCCGGGGCGCTGCGGTCCGGTGAGGGCGCCGCCCTGCTGGTCGGCGGGGAGGCCGCGCGCGGTGCCGGTCTCGAGGCCGCGGGGCGGATCGCCGCGGCCACCGGCGCGAAGCTGCTGTGCGAGACCTTTCCGGCCCGCATGGAGCGGGGCGCGGGCCGCCCCGCCGTCGAGCGGCTCGCCTATCTGGCGTCGGGCGCGGTGCGGCAGCTGGAGGGGCTGCGGCACCTGGTGCTCGCCGGGGCCGCGTCGCCGGTCACGTTCTTCGCCTATCCGGGGCAGGGCGGCACGCTGGTGCCGCAGGGGTGCGCGGTGCACACGCTCGCGGCGGGCGCGGAGGACGTGACGGCGGCGCTGGAAGGGCTGGCCGAGGTGGTCGGGCCCGCCGCGAAGCGCGTACGGGAGGAAGCGGTCCGGCCCGCGCTGCCCAGCGGTGAGCTGACCGCCGAGTCGGCGGCCGCGGTGGTCGGGGCGCTGCTGCCGGAGGGGGCCGTCGTCGTCGACGAGGCCAACACCTCGGGACTGTGGCTGCCGGGCGCGACCGCGGGGGCGCCGCCGCACGACTGGCTGACGCTGACCGGCGGCGCGATGGGGCAGGGGCTGCCGCTCGCGGTGGGGGCGGGGGTGGCCTGTCCTGACCGGCCGGTGCTCGCCCTGGTCGGGGACGGGGCCTCGATGTACACGCTGCAGGCGCTGTGGACGCAGGCGCGGGAGGGGCTCGACGTCACGACGGTGGTCTTCGCCAACCGGTCGTACGCGATCCTCAATCTGGAGCTTGGAGCGGTCGGGGCGGGCGCGGGCGGGGCGCGGGCCCGTCGGCTCCTCGACCTCTCGGGACCGTCCCTCGACTTCGTCGCGCTGGCGCACGGGATGGGGGTGCCCGCGGAACGGGCCACCACGGCCGAGGAGTTCGCGGCGCTCCTGAAGCGCGGGCTCGCGGAACCGGGCCCCTTCCTGATCGACTGTGTGGTCCCGCCGCTGGCGTGACGACTCAGGTGTCCCACACCTCCTCGTGGCGGCGGTGCGCGTCCGTCAGCCCGTCGTTGAAGAACTTGTCGTAGTAGTCGGTCTCCACGTGGTGGACCTGGAGCCAGACGCCGGGCACGTGGATCGCGTCCGTGTGGGCGGGGAAGCGGCGGTGCGTCCGCAGGATGTACGTGCAGATGTCCCGCGCGCAGGCGACCACCCTGTCCTCGTACTCGCTCGCCTCGGCCAGGTACCGCTGCCCGTACCCCTCCTTGTAGATGTGGGCGAAGACGTCCTTGTCGCCGTACGTGCCGCCGGGGCCGAACTTCGCGCGGATCACCGCGTCGACCGCCGCCGCCATAGTGCGGTGCGCAGGTGGGCACGCCGCCTGGATGAGGTGCTCCCCCTCGGGTGACTTCAGGCCGACGGGGTGGGAGCGCAGATTCGCGTACTTGGGCAGCGGGACGTGCCAGCGCCACACGTCGGGCAGGCGCCAGCGCGGGGTGACGAAGGTGAAGCCGAGCATCCGGCCGTAGGTGCGGGAGAACTTCGGGTCGCCCAGGGCTATCTGGGGGTTGACGGAGGCGTGGATCCACGCGCCGAGGCCCATCGCCTCGGCGGTCAGCATCAGGTTCTGCAGGAGCAGGTCCGCCTCGATCTGGGTGCGCAGCGGGCCGAGCGCGCCGAGCGGCAGCTTCAGATCGCCGTTGAGGAAGCCGTTGCGGACCCACTTCTTCACCCCCGCCGGGCGGTAGAAGTTGCGGTCGTCGACCAGGGTCGGGCGGACGTCGTCCGGCTGGGTGAGCAGGTACATCAGGGCGTTGATGTACTGGTGGGAGAGGTCGACGACCGGGAACAGGACGGTCGTTCCCGGCAGGTTGGACAGGAAGCGGTTGGAGTCCAGGTAGGCAGGGAAGTCGCGCATGCCCTCGGCGACGTCCAGGCGGTGGTCGAGGACGCGGACCTTCGCCTGACGGGCCCGCTCCACCAGGCTGGTCGCGTCGAGGGGCGTGGAGGGCGCCGGGGGCAGTCTGCGCAGGAAGTACGTTCCCGAGTCGTTGATCAGGAAGAAGTGCGTGCCCTGCGCGTTGTCGGGGCTGCCCGCGGTGCGGCCCGCCATGGTCATGTTGGGCTTGGCCATGATGGGTTTGCCGTCGCGCGGATCGTCGAAGGGGCGGTCAGGCATGGTGAGGCCGGTGCAGCCGGTGAGCGCGATCAGCACCGCCTCCTCCAGCTCGGACAGGGGTTTCGGCCCGTGCGGCGACCGGTAGCTCATCGAGCCCGCGGGGACGGCGGCGCCGCGGCTCACCCGGTGGGTGCGGCGCCGCCAGACCGTCTCCAGGAGGGGCCTGGCGAACAGGTCCCCGAGGCCCGGATGACCGGGCCCGCGCTCCCCCTGCGGGCCGGGGGCGTGCTCCCCCGACGGGCCGGGTGCGTGCTCCCCTGACGGGCCGGGTGCGTGCTCCCCCGACGGGCCGGGTGCGTGCTCCCCCGGCCCGCCGAAACCACCCTCAGCCCCCGGCACGTCCGCCCTCGTCCCCGCCGCCCGTCTGCTGCACCTGCCGCCACGGCGCGAACGCGCTGGCCCCGCGCGGCAGCATGCCCGCGAGCTCCGGGCAGTGCCGCAGCAGCACGGAGTTCATGCCGCCCTTCTGGACCCAGTCGATGCCGAGCGGGGTGTAGATCTCGGGGCGGAAGTCGACGGTCAGGAAGCGGTCGCTCTGCAGCCGCCGGGTGGCCATCAGGATGAAGATGCGGAAGGCCGTGTCGCTGAAGCCGAAGCCGTGCGGCGGGTTCTCGGCGAACAGGCCGACGACCGTGTCGATCTCGTCGACCGAGCGGTAGACGTCCTTGAGGCGGGCGACGGTCTCGGGGTCCTGCGACAGGTCCTCGAAACGCCGGATGCGCTGCTTGTGCAGGCCCTCGCGGAAGTCGTTGTAACGGGGCACGCCGCGCCTGCGGGTGCGGACGAGGTCGACCACGGACAGGTCGATGACCTCGCCCTCGCGCTCGAACTGCTGCAGCGCGCGCGGGAAGTTGTGCAGGGTGATCGCGCCCGGGTGGGCGATGCCGAAGGAGTACAGCGTGTCGGCGAGGCCCGTCTTGCGGATGGCCGCCTCGGCGGCGCCGCCCTGGATGTCGCGGAAGCCGAGGGTCTCGAGCCGCTGCCCGAAGTGGTGCTCGCGCATCTCGTAGTCGTCGGGGATCAGCGGGTGCATGCGGTAGACGGTGACGAAGTCCTCCGTCAGGGAGTACGGCACTCCGTGGTGGTCCGGCAGCGTCGCGGGGATGCCCTTCAGCGAGTGGGACTCGAACAGCCACAGGCCGAGCTTGTTGAGCCAACTGCTCGGCGGGCCCTCCCAGTTGGTGTGCAGGCCGATGTCGATGGCCTCGGTGGCGAGGATCGCCGGGGTCCACTCCACCGTGTGGATCTTGGCGATGAGGGCGGAGACGACGAGGCGCGCCGTCTGGTAGATGCTCTCCTCGCTCATCGACGGGTACGCGTGGCGCAGCGCGCCGCAGACCGCGTTGTGCTCGCGGGCGAAGAGGGTGTGCATGGCGCTGAGGCCCATCCACCAGCTCTCGGCGAAGCCGGTCAGCGGTATGCCGTTCTGACCGAGGGGCAGATGGCCCTCCTCCAGGCGCAGTTCGGCGCGCCCGTCGGCCTCGCGCAGGAACCGGGCGGTGTGTTCGTTCTCGCCGTACACCTCGGACCCGTCCCACCAGTGCGACGCGGTGTTGGCGAAGAGGATGGGCGGCTGGTCGCCGGGCAGTTCGACGCCTTCGTTGTCGGCGAAGCGCATCACGCGTTCGGCGGGCCCGCCGGGGGTGTTGAACCAGGTGGCACCGGACGGCAGCGGCACCTCGACGGACTTCCCGCCGGGCTTGTGGCGCCGGTGGTTGACCCAGTCGTGGACCTGGAACTGGATCCAGGCCGCGGCGAGGACGTTGAGCGAGGTCGCGGGCAGGAAGGTGTCGCGGTGCAGGAGGGTGCGGCTGACGGCGACCGGGTTCGGGACGTCGAAGAGGTCGGGCCGGTAGACCGGCTTGAGGTTGCGTCCGAAGGCGGCGCCCACGGCCCCCATGGCGGGCTTGGACAGGTCGTTGTACGTCCCGTCGTAGGACCGGGCGGTGCGCAGTTGTTCGTCGGCCGGGGCGGGCACGGGCCCGGTCCTCGGCGGCGCCTCCGGCACGTCGGTGTCGATGAGGTTGAGGCGGCGCAGCGCCTTGCGCAGGAAGACGAGGTTGAGCAGGCCTATCTCCACCGGCAGCTTGTGCCAGGGCACATAGCGGTTCAGGAGCCGGAAGGCGGCGCCGACGGGCGCCCCGAGCACCCTGTTGCGCAGCGGCTCTTCGGTGACGAAGCGCAGGCCGTGACGGTATGCGGCGCTCGCTTCGTACGCGGCCTTGCGGGCGCGGTTGAGGTTGCCCAGCGGGCGGAACTCGTCCGTGGTGAACCACGGGTTGAAGCCGAGCACTTCGACGCGTCCGCCGGCGGCGCGCGCCTCCGCCGTGTCGAGGTCCTGGCGCGGCACGGTGAGGGTGGCCACGGGCACGGCGGGGGCGACGGACTCCAGCCACTCCACGGAGCCGTCCTCGACGGGGGTGCGCCGCTCGTCGACGTACCGCTGCAGGCACAGGTCGAAGGCGACGTCCTGGCGGGCGAGCCGGGTCTCCAGCTCGCGGCGCAGGTACTGCGGGTCGCGGCGCTCGGGGTCGGACCCGGCGGTGCCGCCCTGGCCGGACGGGCGCAGCAGGTAGCGGACCGGCCCCGCCTCGCCCCACAGGATGGCGCTGCGGCTCCAGTACGTCTCTCCGGCGAGGCTGTTCACGGTGTGCCGGGCGGCGGCCTGGACGTTGCGGCGCATCCGGGTGGCGGTGGCCACGCCGACGGCGAGCGGCAGCTTCACGAAGAGCCCGACGGCCTTCTGCAGCGTGGTCGTGGCGCCCGCCATGGCCTTGGCGAACGCGACGAACTCGCGGGCGTCACGGGCGTGCGAGACCGGGTGGTTGGTGGCGAGCAGGTCGTGGCTCTCCTCGGCGGACACGGTCACGCGCACGGCGGCGCCGCGCAGGTCGGGCGCGCCGTCGGCCTGCCGGATGCCGCTGGCGTTGGAGAGCCGCACGGCCGCCCGGTACTCGGCGCCGGGCTGCGCGAAGCCGCTGCGGAGCGCGTCGGGCAGGTCGTCGTGGAAGCGCAGGCGGGCGTTCTCCACGCCGAGTGCGGCCTTGGCGTGCAGGGCGCGCTCGGGGGTGGCCGCGCGGGCCGCGGTCCGGTTCTTCTCCTGGACCTTCATCAGTTCCTTGGCAAGGCGCTCGAAGAGGCGTCGCTCCGCTTCCGGGCTGCCGCCCATGTAGCGCTCGTAACTCTGCTGGTGCTGTCCGGTGTCGGCCATCGGGCGCCTCTTCCTTCGCACGGCTGGGTTGCGCGGGTCCGCGTACGGACAGGGGGCAGGCAGACGCTACTGGCGGCGCCGGTCGGCCGCAGCGACGGTTCCCGCCTATGTGCGCGGCCGCCCCGACACCTCGAACGGGCGGTCGGGCCAGGGCGTTTGGGCCCGTCGAAGGGGTGTCCACGGGTGCGCCGTGCCGTGCCGTGCGGCCGGTTCGCACCCCGTGTGAATCCCCGCTCCCCACCAGCCCCACGCGCGGGGCGCGCGCGGTGGCCGGGTCCCGTCGGGTGTCCGCCGCGCGGGGGCCCGCGAGTTGACGGTGCGCCGGGCCGGTGGTGTGCTCGCAAGTCCGGTGCAGCCACCGCCCGTCGTGGGTGCAGCCACCGCGCCGCCCGTCGCGGGGAGGGGACGCCATGCGGGACGACTTCGCCAGGGGCCCGAGCTTCGCCGAGCTGCGCCCGTTCAAGGAGCCCGTCGAGGGCGGTCCTGGACGGCCCGGGTTCCCCGTCCACGAGCACCTGGTGGACCTGCTGGCCGCGGGGAAGGGTCCGCCGGAGACCACGGGCCCCGTCCCGCACACCATGGCGACGTGCGCGGCGTACGCGTACGCCGGGTTCGAGCAGACCGGCGATCCGGGGACCGTCGCGATGATCATGTCCAGGCTCGGTCTTGAGGAGAACCGCTGCAGGGTCTTCGAGCAGCGCGTCGATGCCATGTACATCGCCTCGGCCGCCTATCTGGTCCAGGACAAGGACCGCCGCGTGGTGATCCTCTGCTACCGCGGCACCCAGCCCGAGGACATCATCAGCATCCTCACCGACGCCGACGTGCGCCCCGAGACGCTCTCCGTGGAGCTGGCGGGCACGCGCCACCAGGTCCACGCGGGCTTCTACCGCAACATGCGCGCCACCCGGCACCTCATCATGCAGGCCCTGGAGCGGGCGGCGCGCGGCGAGTCGGTCGATCCCGCGGAGAAGGGCGTGCGCGGCGACGGCATGGAGGCGCTGTACATCACCGGGCACAGCCTGGGCGGTGCGATGGCCGCGCTGATGGCCGTGGTCCTGGCCCACGAGCCGCGCTACCGGGCCGTGGCGGAGCGGCTGCGGGCCGTCTACACCTTCGGCCAGCCGCTGCTCGGCGGCCCCGAGTTCGCCGAGGCCTGCGCGCGGGCGACCGACGAGCGGGGCGAGCACGTGCTGCGCGACCGGCTGCTGCGCTACATCTTCGACCGTGACGTCGTGCCCGCGCTGCCGCCCAGGCCCGTGGGGCCCTACGCCCCCTTCGGCCGCGAGTTCCACTACCGCAGGCCGCGCGGGGTGACGGAGGGGGCGCTCGCCTTCGCGGCGGAGACGGCGATCGACGCGGTCTCGCTGCCGGGCGACCTGCTCCGCGGACAGTTGCGCCGGAACGCGGGACGCAGGGCGCAGGCGGCGGGCCGCTCACTTGCCGCGCTCGCGCGGGGGCCGCGGGAGGGCGGCTGGGCCGAGGTGCACGATCCCGGCCTGCACTATCCGCAGATGGACAGCCTCGCGGGGCTCGCGGTGGTGGCGCCGCTCGCGTTCTTCGCGGCGCGTCTGGCGCTGACGCGGACGATCCCGTTCACGTACTCCTTCGAGGACCACGGCCCGGGGCACTACGTGAACGCGCTGGCTCCGCCCGGGGTCCTGAGCGAGTTCGGGGACGTGCGGTGAGGGGATGTGCGGTGAGGGGTGGGGTCCGCTGAGGGTGCGGCCTACTCGATGAAGGTGCCGTCGACGTACACCCACGCCCCGTCGACGCGCTCGAACCGGCTCTTCTCGTGGAGGGCGTCGGGGCGGCCGCCGTCGGTGTACCGCGCCCGGAACGTCACGGTGCCTGTGGTGTGGAACGCGGAGCCCTCGGTGGTGTCGCTGATCTCCAGGCCGACCCAGCGCAGGGCCGGGTCGAACTCCACGCGGGGCGGCCTGGTCCTGGGGTGCCAGGTGCGCAGCAGGTACCCCTCGTCCCGCACGGCGAAGGCGCAGTAGCGGGAGCGCATCAGCTCTTCGGGGGTGCTCGCTGCGGCCTCGCCCCGGTGCAGCCTTCCGCAGCACTTCTCGTACGGCTGGGGGTGCCCGCAGGGGCAGTTTGTTGCGGCGGCGGGGCGTGGGGCGCGTCGGGACATGGCGCCCATTGTCGCCGACCGCGCGCCACCGGTCGTGCGGCGGCCCCGCCGTCAGGGGGCGAGGATGTCCAGCTCCTCCAGGGCGCCCAGGGCGATCTCCCGGGTCAGGGCCTCCGCGCGGACCGCGTCGCCCTCCCTGACCGCCTCGGCGACCTTGACGTGCAGGGTGACGGCGGGCGGGTCGGGGTCCTCGAACATGACCTGGTGTGCGGTACGTCCCGTCAGGACCTCGGCGACGACATCGCCGAGCCGGGCGAACATCTCGTTGCCGGAGGCGTTGAGGATGACCCGGTGGAAGGCGACGTCGTGCCTGAGGTAGCCCTCCAGCTGGTGTCCGCGGGAGTGGGCGACCATGCCCAGCGCGCACTCGGTGAGCTCGGCGCACTGGGCCGCCGTGGCGTACCGGGCGGCGAGTCCGGCGGCGACCGGCTCGACGGCGGACCGCAGGACGGTCAGGGAGCGCAGCTGCCGCGGCCGGTCGGCGCCCGCCAGCCGCCACCGGATGACCTGCGGGTCGTAGACGTTCCACTCCTCGGTGGGCAGCACGGTGACGCCCACCCGGCGGCGGGACGCGACCAGGTGCATGGACTCCAGGACCCGGACGGCCTCCCGCATCACGGAGCGCGACACCTCCAGGCGCTGGGCCAGCTCGTCCGTGCGCAACACGCTGCCCGGCGGATACTCGCCCGCGGTGATGGCGGGCCCGAGGCTTTCCAGTACGCGGGAGTGCAGCCCTCGGGCCTGTGCGGTCATGACGGAAGCCTACGAGGAGTGACACGGGAACAATAAGTCAGACTTTTATGTCACAGACTCTTGAATTCGTCAGACCTAATGGGTTTCAGTGACGTGAACAACCGACCGATGTCGATGAAGACAGCGAGGCAGGACGCGATGCAGGAACGGCGCACCCCCCACGTCGTCGTGGTCATGGGCGTGGCAGGGACCGGCAAGACCACGATCGGGCCCCTGCTCGCGGACCGGCTCGGCGTTCCGTACGCCGAGGGCGACGACTTCCACCCGCCGGAGAACATCCAGAAGATGTCGTCCGGCACGCCGCTCACCGATGACGACCGGTGGCCCTGGCTCGACGCCATCGGGTCCTGGGCGCACGGGCGGGCCGGGCTCGGCGGGGTGGTCAGCAGCTCCGCGCTGAAGCGCAGCTACCGCGACCGGCTGCGCGCCGAGGCTCCCGGCATCGTGTTCGTCCACCTCACCGGCGACCGAAAGCTCATCGAGGACCGGATGTCGCACCGGCAGGGCCACTTCATGCCCACGGCACTCCTGGATTCGCAGTTCGCCACGCTCCAGCCCCTGGGGGCGGACGAGGCGGGCGTCGCCGTCGACGTGACCGGCACGCCGGAGGAGATCGCCGACCGGGCCGCCGAGGCGCTGGGTCGCCCCGAACTCCCGTAACCGCACCGTCCCACCCCACCCCCCATCACGCACCACTCGTACTAGGGATCAACCGTGACCCATCTCAGCGTCGAGATGCTGGCAGCGGACCCCGTCGAGCCGATCACCTCGGCGGGCCATGCCCAGCTGGGGATCGCAGTCCTCGCGGGCATCGCCGTCATCGTCCTGCTCATCACCAAGTTCAAGCTGCACGCCTTCCTCGCGCTGACCATCGGGTCGCTGGCGCTCGGCGCCTTCGCGGGCGCCCCCCTCGACAAGGCCATCGCCAGCTTCACCACCGGGCTCGGCTCGACGGTCGCGGGCGTCGGCGTGCTCATCGCGCTCGGCGCGATCCTCGGCAAGCTGCTCGCGGACTCCGGGGGCGCCGACCAGATCGTCGACACGATCCTCGCCAAGGCGGGCGGGCGCGCGATGCCGTGGGCGATGGTCCTCATCGCCTCCGTCATCGGCCTGCCGCTCTTCTTCGAGGTCGGCATCGTGCTGCTGATCCCGGTCGTCCTGATGGTCGCCAAGCGCGGCAACTACTCGCTGATGCGGATCGGCATCCCGGCGCTCGCCGGTCTCTCCGTGATGCACGGGCTCATCCCGCCGCACCCCGGGCCGCTCGTCGCGATCGACGCGGTCGACGCCAACCTCGGCGTGACGCTCGCGCTCGGCGTCCTGGTCGCCGTGCCGACGGTGATCATCGCGGGGCCGCTGTTCTCGAAGGTCGCGGCGCGCTGGGTGGACGTCCCCGCCCCCGAGAAGATGATCCCGCAGCGTCCCTCGGAGGACCTGGACAAGCGCCCCGGCTTCGGCGCGACGGTGGCCACCGTGCTGCTGCCCGTCGTCCTGATGCTGGCCAAGGCGCTGGTGGACATCGTGGTCGACGACCCCGAGGCCACCGTGCAGCGGGTCTTCGACGTCATCGGGTCGCCGCTGATCGCCCTGCTCGCCGCGGTGATCGTCGGCATGTTCACGCTGGGCCGCGCGGCCGGGTTCACCAAGGACCGGCTGTCGACGACCGTCGAGAAGTCGCTCGCCCCGATCGCGGGCGTGCTGATGATCGTGGGCGCGGGCGGCGGCTTCAAGCAGACGCTCATCGACGTCGGCGTGGGCCAGATGATCCTGGACTTCTCCAAGGACTGGTCGATCCCGGCACTGCTCCTGGCCTGGCTGATCGCGGTGGCGATCCGGCTCGCGACGGGCTCCGCGACGGTCGCGACGATCTCGGCAGCGGGCCTGGTGGCACCGCTCGCCGCCGACATGTCGACCTCGCACACGGCCCTGCTCGTCCTCGCCATCGGCGCGGGCTCGCTGTTCTTCTCGCACGTCAACGACGCGGGATTCTGGCTGGTCAAGGAGTACTTCGGCCTGGACGTCGGTCAGACGATCAAGACGTGGTCCGTCATGGAGACGATCATCTCCGTGGTGGCGGGCGGCCTGGTGCTCGTGCTGTCGCTGATCATCTAGCTGGCCACGTACGAAAAATGCCCTACGGCCGCGCTGCACTCCGCAGCGCGGCCGTATGCCGTTACGCCGTCACGCCCTTACGCCGTCACGCCGTCACGCCTCCGGTGACGAGGACGCCTTCTCCAGCTGGAACGCCTCGTTGCCGAGGCCGATCCTGGCGTGGGCCGCCGGGTTCCTGGCCCGCAGGATCGCCCCGTAGGCCACGCCGATCACGGCCGCCAGGAAGATGATCCCGGGCAGCGCCCAGCTCAGGGTCGATCCGGGGCCCGCGCCCACCAGGACGTCGAAGTCCTTGACGGTGTAACCGGCGATGACCAGCAGGCCGACCGCGGCGAGGGCGGAGGCCGCGATGCGCCAGGCCTGGGCGCGGGCGGCGCCCCTGCGGGCGAAGAAGACGATGACGGCGACGGACGCGGTGGCCATCAGCAGGATCACGCCGAGCGCGCCGATGTTGCCGCCCCAGGTGAACAGGTGCAGGACGGGCGCGGTCGGGTCGCCCGCCTTGCCGTCGTCGGCGACGGCGAAGCCGATGACGACCACCACGGAGACGACGGTCTGGAGCAGCGAGCCGGTGCCGGGGGCGCCGGTGGAGGTGTTGGTCCGGCCGAACGCGGCGGGCAGCAGCCCCTCGCGGCCCATCGCGAACGCGTACCGCGCGACGACGTTGTGGAAGCTGAGGATCGCCGCGAACATGCCGGTCACGAAGAGCACGTGGAGCACGTCGGTGAAGGTGGCGCCGAGCCGCGACTCGGTGAGACCGAAGAGCAGACCCGCGCTCTGTTCCTGTGCCGCGGGGACGATGCCGGACGGGCCCGCCGCGACCGAGAGCGCCCAGGAGCTGAACGCGAAGAAGACGGCGACGAAGCCCACCGCGAAGAACATCACGCGGGCGACGACGACCTGCGGGCGGCTGGTCTCCTCCGCGTACACGGGCGCCTGCTCGAAGCCGGTGAAGGCCGCGATGCAGAAGCAGAGCGAGGTGGCCACGCCCGCGCCGGTGAGCGTGTCCGGGTTGAACGCGTGCAGCGAGAGGCCTTCCTTGGCCGGGTCGACGACGGCCGCGATGTCGAAGATGACGACGAGCGCGACCTCGATGAGCAGCAGCACGCCGAGCACGCGCGCGTTGAGGTCGATCTTCATCCAGGCGAGGACCGCGACGACGGCGACGGCGACCAGCGCCGGGACCCACCAGGCGACCTCGACGTCGAAGTACGTCTGGAGGAGCCCGGACACCTCGAAGCCGAGCAGTCCGTACAGGCCCGCCTGCAGGGCGCTGTAGGCGACGAGCGCGACCAGTGCCGCGCCCGCGCCCGCGGTGCCGCCGAGGCCGCGGGATATGTACGCGTAGAAGGCGCCCGCGTTGTGCACGTGCCTGCTCATCTCGGCGTATCCGAGGCTGAAGAGCGCGAGGACGACGCCGAGGATGAGGAAGAGGAGCGGCTGTCCGACGATGCCCATCACGCCGTACGTGGTGGGCATGACGCCTGCGACGACCATCAGGGGCCCGGTCGCGGCGAGCACGGAGAGCAGCAGGCCCGCCGTGCCGAGGCGGCCCGCGCGGAGCGCCTGCTCCTGTCCCTTGTACGTGCTGATCCCGCTGTCACCCGTTGGGTCGCTGGGGGATCTGGTTCCGCTCGGGCTCGAACTTCCCGTCGCCATGGCGCGGTCGTCCTTTCAGGGGTTACTGATTCGGGGACGTGTTTTCAGAAGGGCGTGCTTCGGGGCGGGCGTGCTTCAGGCCGAGCCGAACGCGGCGGCCCGCGCGGCGGTGAACGCCCCGTACGGATCACGGTCCGGGTAGGACCAGGGGGCCGGGGTCGCGTGCCGTCCGATGCGGTGGAAGAGCGCGGCGGCTTCGGCCGCCCTGCCCTCGCAGGACTTCGCGTGGGCAAGGAAGTTGAGGTCGACGTGGCAGCGGGGGTGGCCGGGGTCGTCGGGCGTCTCCCACTCCAGCCACCAGTCGAAGGCGACCTTCATGACGCCGCGGGCGCGCCGCCCGACCCAGTGACCGGACGCGGCCGGGTCGGCGGACTCCAGGCCCGCGGCGGCGAGGACGCGGTAGCGCTCGGCGTGCGCGACGACGGGCAGGACCGCGAGCGGCGAGTCGGCGGGGGCCTGTTCGGCGGCCCAGGACGCGAAGTCGTACACCTCGTGCATCGGGTCCTGGCCCGCGCCGGGGCGCCGCTCGGCGAGCCGGGCCACCATCAGGTGGTGGGCGTGGTGGTGCTCGGGGTGGCGGTGCCGGATCTCGTCGAAGAGGCGCACGACGTCCTCCTCGTGGCCCAGTGAGCGTTCGAGGATGAGCAGCGCGAGCCAGGGCGTGGGGTCGGCGGGCCTGCGGGCGGCGGCCTCGCGGCACCGCTCGCGCACCTTGTCCGAACGCTCCTTGCCGCGCAGCGCCTTGTGCACGGCGGCGAAGGCGAGCAGCACCTCGGCGTCGTGGCTCTCAGGCTCCGCGAGCCGCCAGTCGCGCGCCCAGGCGGTGGTGGTGGGTTCCTGTCCGAGGACGTCGAGGCGGTGTCCCCTGAGGTCCCAGTCGTCGCCGGTGGCGGCGAGGAGCGCGCGGACCTCGGTCCAGCGGCCCTGCGCCAATGCCGTGCGGGCAGCGACGAGTTCGGCGTCGTCGAGCGCGGCGTCGAAGGCGTGCCCCGCGGCTTTTTTGCGGGAACGACCCAGTGGGGGCGGGGGTGGTGGCACCGCGGGACGTCCTCCCGGCGCGGCTTGCGAGCGGATGATCACGCACAGCAAAGCGGTAGGTACCGCTCCACGTCAAGGCCCGGCGGTCCCACGCTCTTCACCAACTCATTTCAAAATCCTCAGACTTCGCCCGTCACCTGGGCGAACTCGCCTACCTCACTTCGTTGAAGAGCCACTCGAATTTCACTGGACCTCCCCTCGCGTTCCGCTCAATTCACCGCCCGGGCGGCGGCGCGGCCCGCCGTGCGCCCCGAGAAGAGACAGCCGCCGAGGAACGTTCCTTCGAGCGAGCGGTAGCCGTGCACTCCCCCGCCGCCGAATCCGGCGGCCTCCCCGGCCGCGTACACACCCGGCAGGGGCGTGCCGCCGTCGGTCAGGACGCGCGAGGAGAGGTCCGTCTCCAGGCCGCCGAGGGTCTTGCGGGTCAGGATGTTCAGGCGGACGGCGACGAGCGGGCCCGCCTTCGGGTCCAGGATGCGGTGCGGGGCGGCGGCCCGGATGAGCCGGTCGCCGAGGAACTTACGGGCGCCGCGGACGGCCATCACCTGGAGGTCCTTGGTGAAGGGGTTGGCGATCTCGCGGTCGCGCGCGGCGATGGTGCGGCGCAGGGTGTCCTCGTCGATGAGGGGCTTCTGGGTGAGCGCGTTCATGCCGCGGACGAGGGCGCCCAGGTCCTTCTCCACCACGAAGTCGACGCCGTGGTCCATGAACGCCTTGACGGGTCCCGGCACTTCGGCGCGGGCCCGGTCGATGACGCCGCGCACGGACTTGCCGGTCAGGTCGGGGTTCTGCTCCGACCCGCTGAGGGTGAACTCCTTGCCGATGATGCGCTGGTTGAGCACGAACCACGTGTAGTCGTGCCCGGTCTTCATGATGTGTTCGAGGGTGCCGAGCGTGTCGAAGCCGGGGAAGAGCGGCACGGGCAGCCGGTCGCCCCGCGCGTCGAGCCACAGGGAGGAGGGGCCAGGCAGGATGCGGATGCCGTGCCGGTCCCAGATGGGGTTCCAGTTCTGGATGCCCTCGGTGTAGTGCCACATGCGGTCGCGGTTGATGAGGTGCGCCCCCGCGTCCTCGGCGATGCCGAGCATCTTCCCGTCCACGTGGGCGGGGACTCCGGAGATCATCTTCTGGGGCGGGGTGCCGAGCCGCTCGGGCCAGTTGGCGCGTACGAGGTCGTGGTTGCCGCCGATGCCGCCGGAGGTGACGATCACCGCCTGGGCCCGGAACTCGAAGTCGCCGGTCACCACGCGGCTGCTGGCCTCGCCCCGCTCGACGCCCGACGGTTCGAGGACCTCGCCGGTGACCGTGTCGACACTGCCCGCGCTGCGCGAGAGCCCCGTGACGCGGTGCCGGAACTTCAGCTGGACCAGGCCCCGCGCGGCCCCGTCCCGCACCCGCCGCACGAACGGTTCGAGCAGCCCCGGGCCCGTGCCCCAGGTGATGTGGAAGCGCGGCACCGAGTTCCCGTGCCCCTGCGCGTCGTACCCGCCGCGCTCGGCCCAGCCCACGACGGGGAAGAACCTGACGCCCTGCCCGTGCAGCCAGGACCGCTTCTCCCCGGCCGCGAAGTCGACGTACGCCTCCGCCCACTTCCGCGGCCAGTGGTCCTCCGGACGGTCGAACGCCGCCGTGCCCATCCAGTCCTGGAGGGCGAGCGCGTGGGAGTCCTTGATCCGCAACCGGCGCTGCTCGGGCGAGTCCACGAAGAACAGGCCGCCGAAGGACCAGTGCGCCTGACCGCCGATCGCGTGCTCGGGCTCCTGGTCGACGAGGATGACCCGGCGCCCCGCGTCCACGAGTTCCGCGGTCGCCGCGAGTCCGGCGAGCCCTGCCCCGATCACGATCACATCTGCGTCGTACGCCATTGAGGTCGTCCTCCTCGACAAGGTCCCGCAACGTTACTGGTGGGTCATCTCACGCTCAGGTCAGATCCTGGATAGCGGAGTGACGGACGTCAACCGACAGAGGGGGAGAGTTCGTCAAGCTCCGGTGCCCGGCGCGGGCGGGCGGCCGCTATCGTCGGCCAGACCCCGTACTCCGCTTCGTCTGTCTGGTGCGTGACGTGTCGGTCCTGGTTCTCGTCCTCGCGGTCGGCGCCGCCTGCTGCCTCGGTTTCGGCTTCGTCCTCCAGCAGAACGTGGCCAGGCACGCCCCCCTGAGCGACTTCCTCTCGCCGCGCCTGCTGCTCGACCTGGTGCGGGTGCCCCGCTGGCTGGCCGGGATCGGCCTGATGGCGTGCGGCATGGCCCTCGGCGCGATCGCCCTCGGACACGGCGAGGTCTCCCTCGTCGAGCCGCTCCTCGCCACGAACCTGCTCTTCGCCCTCGGCCTCTCCCGCCACCAGACGAAGCAGCCGCTGGGGCGTCAGGGGTGGGCGGGGCTCGCGCTGCTCGCGGGCGGCGTCACCGCGTTCATCGTGGCCGGTGAGCCCCGGGGCGGCGAGGCCGTGACCGATCCGGTGCGGCACTGGCTGATCATCGGCGTGATGGTCGGCGGGGCGCTGCTCATGACGGCGTACGCGAAGAGGTCCCGCCTCTACGCCGGGCCCGTGCTGCTCGCGGTCGCGGCCGGGCTGCTGTACGGCGTGCAGGACGCGTTGACGCGGGTGAGCGGGCAGCGGCTCTCCGCGGGCGGGTTCGAGATGCTGCTCACCGGGTGGCAGCCGTACGGGGTGCTCGTGCTCGGCGTGGCGGGGCTCGTCCTCGTGCAGAGCGCCTTCGAGACGGCGCCGCTGCGGATGTCGCTGCCCGCGCTCACGGCCGCGCAGCCGCTGGCCGGTATCGCCTGCGGCGTCGGCTTCCTCGGCGACCGGCTGCGCGCCGACGCGGGGGCGCTGGCCTGGGAGGCGGCGGGCCTCGCGGCGATCGTGGCGGGTGTGGTGCTGCTCGGGCTGCACCCCGCCATGCCTGGGGCTGGGCGCGGGCCGGAGCGGGTTCTTGTGGCGTCGGCGGCGAGTCGGGGTGGGCGTTGGCGGCGATGAGGGCTGGCGTCGGCCTGTGCTGAGGTCTGTCACCGGCTTCGCCGAGTCCGTCCTCGAACGCCGGACGGGCTGAGACCTTCCGGACAGGCTGGGAGTGCCTCCCGCTCGCGTTTTAATAATGCCCAGCATTACAGTGAAGCCATGGCCAGAACCTCAGGTCCCGAGACCCGGGAGAAGCTCATCCGTGCCGGGGAGGAGGTCTTCGCCGCTCAGGGCGTCGACGGTGCCCAGCTGCGGGACATCGTCCGCATCGCGGGGCAGAGCAATCCCTCCGCCGTGCAGTACCACTTCGGCTCCCGCGGCGGTCTCCTCGACGCCGTGATGGCCGCCCGGCAGCAACGCACCGAGCAGGTGCTCACCGCCGAGCTCGCCCGCCACGACGGCGACGACAGCGGCGACGACGGCGAGCTCGGGCTGCACGCGCTGCTCACCGCCCTCGTCCGCACCGAGGCCACCGAGCTCCGCACCGAGCGGGGGCGGCGCTGTCTGCGCATCTCCGCCCAGCTCAGCCACGAGAGCGGCGTCCGCACCCGCACTCCGCATCCCACGCTCGACGGCACCGTCTACTGGACGCTGATCGGGCTCCTCGAAGACCGCCTGGTGGCCCTCTCCCCCGCGCTGCCCGAGCCGCTCCGCCTGGAACGGCTCGATCTCGCGCTCACGATGGTCGGCGCCGCCCTGGGCGACCGCGCCCGCCAGTATCTGGCCGACATCACCCCTCTGACCGGCGAGGACGTCTTCCTGGCCGATCTCGTCGAGACCACCGCAGCCCTGCTGCGGGCCCCGCACCCCACCTCTGGAGACCCCTCATGAGCCAGCACGACCTCACCGGCCGGACCGTCATCATCACCGGCGCCGCGCGCGGCCTCGGCGCCGAGGCCGCGCGCCAGGCCGTCGCCGCGGGCGCCAACGTCGTCCTCACCGACGTGCTGGACGAGGAGGGCAAGGCCACCGCGGCCGAGCTCGGCGAGCGCGCCCGGTTCGCGCACCACGACGTGACGTCCGAGGAGGACTGGCAGCGCGTCACCGACCTGGCGGTCGCCGAGTTCGGCGGCGTCCACGGCCTGGTGAACAACGCCGGGATATCCACCGGCCAGTTCCTGGAGTCGGAGTCCGTCGAGCACTTCCGCAAGGTCCTCGACATCAACCTCACCGGCGTCTTCATCGGCATGAAGACCGTCGTGCCCGCCATGAAGGAGGCCGGGGGCGGCTCCATCGTCAACATCTCCTCGGCCGCGGGTCTGATGGGCCTCGCCCTCACCGCGGGGTACGGCGCGTCGAAGTGGGGCGTGCGCGGCCTCACCAAGATCGGCGCGGTGGAGCTCGGCACGGCCCGCATCCGCGTCAACTCCGTCCACCCCGGCATGACGTACACCCCGATGACCGCCCAGGTCGGCATCGAGAAGGGCGAGGGCAACTACCCCAACACCCCGATGGGCCGGGTCGGCGAGCCGCACGAGATCGCGGGCGCCATGGTCTTCCTGCTCTCCGACGCCGCCTCCTACGTGACGGGCGCGGAGCTCGCCGTCGACGGCGGCTGGACGGCCGGGCCCACGGTGAAGTACGTCATGGGGCAGTGAGCCCCCGCCGCCCGGCGGACCCCACCGCCCGGCGTTGCTGTTGGATGGCCGTATGACGGCGAGCAGCGGGCCCGTGCCCGACCCCAGCGAAGAGATGATCACCATCGTCGACGAGAACGACGAGGTGGTCGGCGAGGCCGCGCGCGGTGAGGCGTATGCGCGCGGGCTGCGCCACCGCTGCACGTTCATCCTGGCGCGCGACGCCGAGGGCCGCGTCTTCGTGCACCGCCGCACCCCCGTCAAGCTGGTGTTCCCCTCGCTGTACGACATGTTCGTCGGGGGTGTGGTCGGGGCCGGGGAGTCCTACGACGACGCGGCGCTGCGCGAGGCTGAGGAGGAGCTCGGCGTCCACGGACTGCCGCGCCCCACGCCGCTGTTCAAGTTCCTGTACGACGACGGCGCGGGGAAGTCCTGGTGGTCGTACCTCTACGAGGTGCGCTGCGACCTGCCCGTGCGGCCGCAGGTCGAGGAGGTCGCCTGGCACGCCTTCATCACGGAGGACGAGCTGGAGCGGCGGCTCGGCGAGTGGGAGTGGGTGCCGGACGGGCTCGACGCCTACCACCGGCTGAGGGCCTTCCGCGCGGCCTGACCGGCCTGTCTTGATCGACACGGCCTATGGTGCGGCCGTGAGCAATTTCGTACAGAGCCTGAAGCTGTGGTTCGCGCCCGAGCGCATCCGCGACGACGGCGACACCCCCGACTACCGCTTCTCCCTCGCCAACGAACGCACCTTCCTCGCCTGGCTGCGCACCGCGCTCGCGCTGATCGGCGGCGGCTTCGCCGTGGACCAGTTCCTGCCGGACCTGCGCTGGGGGTGGCGGATCGGGCTCGCGCTCACGCTGCTCGCCGCGGGTGTCCTGTGCTCGCTGCGCGCGGTCAACCACTGGGTGCGCTGCGAGCGGGCCATGCGGCGCGGCGAGGACCTGCCGACCAGCCGCTTCCCGACGGTGCTGAGCCTGGCGGTCGCGGTGGTCGCGGTCGCCATGGTGGTGGTCGTGCTCTTCGGGTGGGAGGGGTGACGCAGGCCCACCGGGGCCCCGGGCAGGTCCGGGATCCCGGGCTGCAGCCGGAGCGGACCCGTCTGGCGTGGCGGCGTACGACCCTCTCGTGCACGGTGGCCGCGGTGCTCGCCGCCCGCGCGGTGCTGCACGGCGGGGCCACCGCGCTCTCCGTGCTGGCCTGCGCGCTGTGCCTGCTGCTCTGGCTTGGCTTCCTGGCGGTGGCGCACCACAGGATGATCACGCTGACGGCGCCCCGGCCCCGGGTGATGTCGCTCCGGGCGGCGCGGGCCGCCGCGCTGTGCACCTTCGCGCTGGCGGTGTGCGCGGTGGTGATGCTCCTCTGAGGAGTGCGGCCGGACCGGTCAAGCGGCCTCAGTCCGCCCAATCCACCGTCACGACGATCTTTCCGCGGGCCCGGCCCTCCGCGCTCAGCCGGTGCGCGTCGGCCGCCCGCTCCAGCGGGAACGTCTCGTCGACGTGGACGGTCACGACGTCCTGCTCGGCGAGCTCGGACAGGCGCTGGAGGTCGGCGGCGACGGGACGTACGAAGCAGTAGTGGCCGCCGAGCCCGATCACCCCGCCGTCCGCGATGGACGCGAGGCGGCCGCCTGGCGCGAGGAGCTCCGCGGACGCCTTGAGCGTGTCGCCGCCCACCGTGTCGAAGGCCGCGTCGACGCCCTCGGGAGCCAGCCCGCGGACCCGCTCCACAAGACCGTCCCCGTACGTGACCGGCTCGGCGCCCAGCTCGCGCAGGAAGTCGTGGTTGCGTTCGCTCGCGGTGCCGATGACGCGGGCGCCCGCGTGCCGGGCGAGCTGCACCGCGATCGAGCCGACGCCGCCCGCCGCCGCGTGCACGAGGACGACGTCGCCCTCGGTCACCTCCAGCGCCTGGGTGATGACCTGGTAGGCGGTGAGTCCGGCGAGCGGCAGCCCCGCGGCCTCCTCGAAGGTGAGGTTGCGCGGCTTGCGGGCGAGGGTGCGGACGGGCGCCGCGACGTACTCGGCGAAGGTGCCGCGGGAGAGGAAGTCCTCGCGCACATAGCCGATGACCTCGTCCCCTACGGCGTACTCCGGGGCGGCGGCGCCCGGTTGCACCACCACTCCGGAGACGTCCCAGCCGGGGATCACGGGGAAGACCGGGTCCAGGATGCCGTCGAGGTGGCCGTCCCGGCACTTCCAGTCGACGGGGTTCACCGCGGCGGCCCGCACCTTCACCAGGACGGAGTCGGGGCCGACCTTGGGGTCGCGCACCTCTCCGTACTCCAGGACTTCGGGTCCGCCGTAGCTGCGGTAGCTGATCGCCTTCATGGGGGTCGCCTTCGCGGAGGTCAGGGAAACACCGACGAGCCTGACAAGACTCCCATACCGGATATAGCGGGGCATCGGGGGCTAGCCTGAGAGGGTCAACAGAGGGTCCCCCTCCCGGAAGCCACAGAAGGTGCGCGTCATGACCACGCTCCACCACGAACACCCGGTGCACGACCACGTCCACGGCCCGGCCTGCGGTCACCCCGAGGTGCCGCACGGCGACCACGTCGACTACGCGCACGACGGCCACATGCACCGTCTGCACTCCGACCACTACGACGAGTGCGAGCCGACCGGCCACACCGCCCACCAGGGCCACGACCACCAGCACGGGGACGGCTGCGGCCACGACTCCGTGACGCACGGTGACCACGTCGACTATCTGCACGACGGGCACCGGCACGCGCCGCACGACGGGCACTGGGACGACCACTGAGCTCTCCGGCCGCGCCCCACGACGGGGCGCGGTAGCCTCTGGACGGCATACCGACTGGTCGGCATCATGTAGTGGCACGCCCGCCACCCCGTAGTGGCACGCCACCACCACGCCGATCAGGAGCGAAGATGAGCTCAGACCACCCGCCGGGCCTCGACCTCGACCAGTTGCGCGGCCACCTCGACCGCGAGCGGCCCGGTCTGGTCGGCGGCCCGCTCACCGCCCGGCTCATCGAGGGCGGCCGCTCCAACCTCACGTACGCCGTCACGGACGGCACGTCGCGCTGGGTGGTCCGGCGCCCCCCGCTCGGCCATGTCCTTGCCACCGCGCACGACATGAAGCGCGAGCACCGGGTGATCGCGGCGCTGCACCCGACGGACGTGCCGGTGCCCACCCCCGTCCTGCTCTGCGAGGACGACTCCGTCATCGGGTCGCCCTTCTACGTGATGGAGTTCGTGGACGGAACCCCGTACCGCACCGCCGAGGAGCTCGCGCCGCTCGGACCCGAGCGCACCCGTGACGCGGTGCTCGGCCTCGTGGACACCCTCGTCGATCTGCACGCCGTCGACCCGGCGGCGGTCGGGCTCGGCGACTTCGGGCGCCCCGAAGGGTTCCTGGACCGGCAGCTGCGCCGCTGGGGCAAGCAGCTCGACGCGTCGCGCAACCGCGAGCTCGCCGGAATCGACGAGCTGCACGCGGCGCTCGGGCGCGCGCTCCCCGACTCCCCCGCGCCCACCGTCGTCCACGGCGACTACCGCCTGGACAACGTGCTGATCGGCGAGGACCACCGGATCAAGGCCATCCTCGACTGGGAGATGTCCACGCTCGGCGATCCGCTCACCGACCTGGGCCTGCTCGTGATGTACAGCGCGAAGCTGGAGGTGCCCGACTCCCCCGTCAGCACCACGGCGGGCGCGCCGGGCCACCCGGACCCGGCCGAGCTCGTCGAGCGGTACGCCGCGCGCTCGGGGCGCGACGTGTCGGCCGTCTCCTGGTACACGGCGTTCGCCTGGTTCAAGCTCGCCGTGATCCTGGAGGGCATCCACTACCGCTACACGCTGGGCCAGACGGTCGGCGCGGGCTTCGACCGGATCGGCGAGCTGGTGCCCGTGTTCATCGAGCACGGCCGCACCACGCTCCAGGGACAGGAAGGCTGAGACAGAGCCATGGACTTCGCATTCGACGCCCGCACCGAAGAGCTGCGCGGCAAGCTGCTCGCCTTCATGGACGACCACGTGTACCCGGCCGAGGCCGTCGCCGACGAGCAGCGGGCCGCGCTCGCCTCGCCGTGGGACACCCCGGCGGTGGTCGGGGAGCTGAAGGCCGAGGCCCGCAGGCAGGGCCTCTGGAACCTGTTCTTGCCCGATGCCGAGCACGGGGCGGGTCTCACCAACCTCCAGTACGCGCCGCTGGCCGAGATCACCGGCCGCTCCCCGCAGTTGGCGCCCACCGCGCTGAACTGCGCGGCGCCCGACACCGGCAACATGGAGGTGCTCGCGCAGTTCGGCAGCGAGGCGCAGCAGAAGCAGTGGCTGGAGCCGCTGCTCGCCGGTGAGATCCGCTCGGCGTTCGCGATGACCGAGCCGGAGGTGGCCTCCTCCGACGCCACGAACATCACCACGCGCATCGAGCGCGACGGCGACGAGTACGTCATCAGCGGGCGCAAGTGGTACATATCCGGGGCGATGAACCCGGACTGCAAGATCTTCATCGTGATGGGCAAGACAGCGACTGCCGAGGGCCCTGACGGCGCCGACATCCGCCGCCAGCAGTCCATGGTCCTCGTCCCGCGCGACACCCCGGGCCTCGAAGTCCGGCGCGCCATGCAGGTGTACGGCTACGAGGACCACTCCCACGGCGGTCACGCCGAGGTCGTCTTCGACCGCGTCCGCGTCCCCGCGTCGAACGTGATCGGCGAGGAGGGCGGCGGCTTCGCCATCGCGCAGGCGCGGCTCGGTCCCGGCCGCATCCACCACTGCATGCGGCTGATCGGCATGGCGGAGCGGGCCATCGAGCTGATGTGCAGGCGGGCCGTGTCGCGCACGGCGTTCGGGAAGCCGCTCGCCCAGCAGGGCGTCGTGCAGGAGTGGATCGCGGACGCGCGGGTCGCCGTGGAGCAGCTGCGCCTGCTGGTCCTGAAGACGGCCTGGCTGATGGACACCGTCGGCAACAAGGGTGCGCACACGGAGATCCAGTCCATCAAGATCGCGACGCCGCGCGCGGTGGTGGACATCCTCGACCGGGCGGTGCAGCTGCACGGCGCGGGAGGTGTGAGCCAGGACTTCCCGCTCGCCGAGCTGTGGGCCGCGGCGAGGACGCTGCGCTTGGCGGACGGGCCGGACGAGGTGCACCAGCGGTCCCTCGCCCGGCGGGAGCTGAAGCGGTACGTGTAGCGCCCCTGCGGGGCACGCCCCCTACGGGGCCCGCAGGGCCCTCAGGAGGAGGTCTGCCAGGTGGTCGGCCACCTGTTGCGGGGTCAGCGGGCCGTCGGGCCGGTACCACGTGGACAGGTGGTGGACCGAGCCGAAGTGGTAGTCCACCACCAGGTCCGCCGGGGTCGCCGTGGCGAAGACGCCCGACTCCTGGCCCTCCTCGATCAGGGCCCGGAACCGCTCGTGGTAGCGGCGCCGCTCGGCCCGGACCTGCTTGTTCTTCTCCGGGCTCAGGTGGTGCATGGAGCGGAAGAAGATCGACGCGTCGTCGAGGTTGTCGATGGTGCTGACCACGACGTCCGCCGCGGCGTCGCGGACCCGCTCGGCGACCGGCGCGTCCGCGTCCGCGATGGCGTCGAGCCGCTCCTGCTGGACGCGGAGCAGCCGGGCGTAGACCTCGTGGAGCAGGTCGTCCTTGGAGCCGAAGTAGTGGTAGAGCGCGCCCTTGGTGACCCCGGCCGCCTCGACGATCTCCTGCACCGACGTGCGGTCGTAGCCCTGGTCGGCGAAGAGCCTGGTGGCGGCGGCGAGGAGCCGCTGCGGTACGGGCGTGCCGTCACCGTCCGTCGTTCGGGCCACTGCCGCCACCTGCCTTTCGGGTCACTTGCCGTTTCGTGGGCGGGAACGCAGTTCCCGCCGGAGGATCTTCCCACTTGTCGTCTTCGGCAACTCCTCCAGTACCTCGACCTCGCGCGGATATTTGTACGCGGCGAGCCGTTCCTTGCAGTACGCGGTCAGGTCGGCGGGGCCTGTGCCGCTGCCGGGGCGGAGGCTGACGTACGCCTTCACGGTCTCTCCGCGGTAGCTGTCGGGGATCCCGACGACGGCCGCCTCGCGGACCGCGGGGTGGGTGTAGAGGACGTCCTCGACCTCGCGCGGCCACACCTTGAAGCCGGACGCGTTGATCATGTCCTTCTTGCGGTCGACGACGTAGAGCCAGCCCGCCGGGTCCATGAACCCGATGTCGCCGGTGCGCAGTTCCCCGTCGGGGAAGGCCTCGGCGGTGGCGTCAGGCCGCTGCCAGTAGCCCGGGACCACCTGGGGCCCGCGGACGACGATCTCGCCGTGCTCCCCGAACGGCACCTCTTCGCCGAGGTCGTCCAGGATGCGTACGACCGTCTCGGGACCCGGGACGCCGACGGCCAGGGTGCCGGATACCGGGTCGACGGGGGCCTCCTGGCCCGGCGGCACGGAGGCGCAGGGCGCGGTGCACTCGGTGAGGCCGTAGCCGTTGTGGAGGTAGGGGCCGAAGGCCGCGCGGAACTTCTCGACGAGGGCCGGGGGCAGCGGCGCGCCGCCGGAGGAGATCATCGAGAAGGAGTCGAAGTGGGCGCGGGTCACCGAGGGGTGGGCGGCGAGCGCCATGAAGGCGGTGGAGGGGCCGACCGTGTAGGCGGGCCGGTGCTCGGCGAAGGCGTCCAGGACCACCCCGGCCTCGAAGCGGTAGGCGAGCGCGAGCGTGCCCGCGTTGGCGATGCACGCGGCGACCTGCGCGACCATGCCGGTGATGTGGAAGAGCGGCGCCATCGCGAAGTAGCAGGCGCCTTCCGGTATCCCGGATCCGGTGCGCTGGCGCTCCGCGTTGTAGGTGATGTTGCCGTGGGTGTTCATGGCGCCCTTGGGGGTGCCGCTGGTGCCCGATGTGTAGCTGATCAGCGCCACGTCGGAGGGGGCGAGGGCGCGGTCGTCCGGGGCCGGGAGGCCCTGGCGCGCGACCGCGGTCAGGTCGTCGGCGTCGGCGGCGGCCGGGAGGCGCTCGAAGTCGAGGACGCGGGTGTCGTTGCGGGTCTGCAGGTCGAGCTGGCAGGCGGTGAGGACGACACGGACCGGCGAGTCGGCCGCGGTGTCGCGCAGATACGTCTCCCAGGCGCGGTCCGAGCAGATCAGCGCGGTCACTCCGGCGTCCGCGAGGACGTGTCCGACCTCCGCCGACCGGTACATGGGGTTGACGGGGACGACGGTGGCGCCCGCTTTCCAGGCGCCGAGGAGCGCGAGCACGAAGTGCGGGGTGTTCTGCAGGAGGATCGCGACGCGGTCGCCGCGGGCGACGCCGCGGGCGGCGAGGTGTCCGGCGACGGAGTCGCTGAGGGCGTCGGTCTCGCGGTAGCTCAGGCGGCCGTCGAAGTAGGCGAGGGCGGTGTGCTCGGGGGCCCGGGCGACGGCGTCGCGGAACGCGTCGGGCACGGAGGCGGCGGGGTGCACGGGGCCACGCTGGACGTCGTTGAGCCGGGCCAGCCAGGGCTTGGCCGCGTACGGGGACCCGGTGGGCGTGAGGTCGTTCACCGCTCGGTCTCCTCCCACTTCTGCTGGATGTGGTTCATGCCCTTCAGCCACTTGTCGGGGGTCTCGGCGCGGGCCCGGTAGTACGCGGCCACCTCGGGGTGCGGCAGGACCAGGAAGCGGTCCTCCGCCATGCCCTCGAAGAGCGCGGCAGCGACGTCGTCCGGCTCGATGGCGGTGGGGGTGAGCACGAGGTCGCCCGCGGTGCCGGTGGCGGCGAGCATGTCGGTGCGGACGCCCTGCGGGCAGATCGCGTGGACCTTGATGCCGCGGTGGCGGTACGTGAGGGAGAGCCACTCGGCGAAGGCGTACGCGCCGTGCTTGGTGACGCTGTAGGGCGCGGCGCCGATCATGGTGAGCAGACCGGCGGCGGAGACGGTGGAGACGAAGCGGCCGCTGCCGCGCTCCAGCCAGTCGGGGAGCAGTTCGTGGGCTGCCCGCACATGGGCCATCACGTTGACGTCCCAGGCGGCGGCCCAGACCTCCTCGGGCGCCGCCTCGCTGCCGCCGGAGCCGAGCCCGGCGTTGGCGCAGTACACGTCGACGGTGCCGCCGAGCGCCTCGCGGGCCTGCGGCACGATCGTGGACGCGTCGCCCGGCACGGCGATGCCGCCGATCTCGTCGGCGACGGTCTTCGCCTTGGCGCCGTCCAGGTCGTTGACGACGACGCGCGCCCCCTCGGCGGCGAAGCGGCGGGCCAGCGCGGCCCCGATGCCGCCCCCTCCGCCCGTGACGACGACTGCCTTGTTCTGGAGGGTTTCCACGATCGTTCTCCTTCGGCCCGCGGCTCGGCTTCGCTGGCAGACTAACCAGTCGGTATGTCGTGGCGAAAGGGGGGCGGACGGCCCGGGTTCGCTTCTTTTCGGCCTGGTCGGCACTAGCGTGCGGGGCCATGAACCTCTCCAGGCGAGGGCTGCTCGCCGCCACCGCGGGCACCGCCACGGCCCCTCGGGGAACCGGTGCGCGGCCGCTGCGCACCGGCTTCGAGCGCCTGGCCGCCGACGGCTACGCGCTCCTCGCAGGGCGGCGCGTCGGCGTCATCACCAACCCCACGGGGGTGACCCGCGAAGCCCGCCACGTCGTGGACGTCCTGCACGCCGACGAGCGGGTGGACGTGGTCGCCGTGTTCGGCCCCGAGCACGGCTTCCGCGGGACCGCGCAGGCGGGCGGCTCCGAGGGGCGGCACGACGACCCGGCGACCGGGCTGCCCGTCCACGACACGTACCGAAAGAGCGGCAGGGAGCTGGCGGACGTCTTCGCCCGCTCGGGCGCGGACACGCTCGTCTTCGACATCCAGGACGTGGGCGCCCGCTTCTACACGTACATCTGGACGCTGTACGACTGCATGGTGGCCGCGCGGCGGGCCGGGCTGCGCTTCGTGGTCCTGGACCGGCCGAATCCGGTGACCGGCGGGGAGGCGCACGGGCCGGTCCTGGCCCGGGGGTTCGCGAGCTTCGTGGGGCGCGAGCCGATCGCGCAGGCGCACGGGATGACGGTCGCGGAGCTCGCGCTGCTGTTCAACGGCGAGTTCCTGGAGCGCCCCGTCGAGCTGGAGACGGTGCTGATGCAGGGGTGGCGGCGCGGCGACTTCTTCGACGCCTCGGGGCTGCCGTGGGTGCCGCCGAGCCCGAACATGCCGACGCCCGACACCGCTCTCGTCTACGCGGGCACCTGTCTGTTCGAGGGCACGAACCTCTCGGAGGGGCGGGGCACCGCACGGCCCTTCGAGCTGCTCGGCGCCGCGGGCATCGACCGGCGGTGGGCGGCGGCGCTGGGCACGCTCGGCCTGCCCGGCGTGCACTTCAGGGAGGCCTACTTCGCCCCCACCTTCTCCAAGTTCCGGGGGAAGACCATCGGCGGCGTCCAGCTCCACGTGCACGACCGGGAGTCGTACGACCCGGTGCGCACCGGCATCGCGCTCCTGGTGACGGCCAGGAAGACCTGGAGCGGTTTCGCCTGGCGCCCCGACCACTGGATCGACAGGCTGACGGGGTCGGCGCTGGTGCGCACGATGGTCGACGCGGGCGCGGACACCGACGAGATCACGGGCGCCTGGCAGGACGGACTCGCCCGCTTCCGGGCGGTGCGCCGCCGCTACCTGCGCTACTCCTAGGTGTATTGATCACGAGCGTTGTTAACGCTGGCGGGGCTTGATCATGGCGAAGACCTCCGGTGTGGTGGAGCTGTCTAGGACTGCACCA
>NZ_JBWKAP010000025.1:0-54132 GCF_056437465.1 Streptomyces sp. NPDC042371
GGTGCAGTCCTAGACAGCTCCACCACACCGGAGGTCTTCGCCATGATCAAGCCCCGCCAGCGTTAACAACGCTCGTGATCAATACACCTAGGGCCCTAGACGGCTGCCGGGGCCGCTTCCTCCGAAGTGGTGGCCTGGGCGGCTGCCGCGCGGTCGCGCTTCTCCCTGCGGACCAGGACGACCCAGCCGATCGGGACGCCCGAGGCGAACAGCCACCACTGGACGGCGTACGCCATGTGCGGGCCGATGCTGCTGTGGTCGGGCTCGCCGATCAGCTCGGGGGAGCCGTCCTTCCCCTCGGGCGCGGACTGCTCGACGTATCCGCCGAGGACCTGCTTGCCGAGGGCGTCGGCCTGCTGGCCGCTGCTGATCAGCATGATCTGACGGTCCGGCAGCCCGCGGACGTCCTTGATGCCGCTGGCGGCGGACGTCTCGTCGGCCATCAGGCGGCCGGTGACGGTCAGCTCGCCCTTGGGGGGCGCGGGGATCTTGGGGAAGGCGGTCTGCGGGCCGTCGGCGGGGATCCAGCCGCGGTTGATGAGCAGGACCTTGCCGTCGTCGAGGACGAACGGCGTCAGGACGTGGAAGCCGACCGCGTCGTCGGAGTTGGTGCGGCGCCGCACGACGACCTCGTGCTCGGTGTCGTACGTCCCCTTGGCGCTCACCCGGCGGTAGAGATCGCCTTTGGGCACCTCGTGGCCGGGTGAGGTGAGCTTCTCGGCCGGGACGGGGTCGGCGGCCAGGGCGTCGGAGATCCGCTGGTTCTGCGCGACACGGTTCTCGTGCCGGTGCAGCTGCCAGAAACCCAGCTCGATCATCACGGGGATGAGTACGAGAGCGATGAGGGTGAGGATCACCCACTGCCGGGACAACAGGAAGCGGTACACGGCATTGACGGTACCCCGGCATGGTTCGGCCCTTGTCGGGTGGGTCCCGACGAGGGCCGGTATCCGCCGTGATCACACCCGGTCGACGATGCCCACCCGCCCTTCCGCGCGCGAGCAGTGGGCGCCGCAGTACCAGTGGCCGTCCGCCTCGACGCCCTGGCCGATGATGCGGCACCGGCAGTGCTCGCAGATGGGCGCCATGCGGTGGATGGCGCAGGAGAAGCTGTCGAAGACGTGCACGGCCCCTTGGGCGTGCACCTCGAAAGACATGCCGTAGTCGTTTCCGCAGACCTCGCAACGTGCCATGCGCCACAGGGTGGGACGCCGCGGCGGTGCGGGGCGAGCGGTCGGCGGGCGAGTCGTGCGGCAATCACCCGTCTGACGCCTGTGCGGTTACGACTCCATAGCGGGAGTCACGTCCTGGAGGAGCTGTCCGAAGGCCGCCTCGTCGATCACCGGGGTGCCGAACGAGCGGGCCTTGACCGTCTTGGAGGTGCCGGAGTCCGGGTCGTTCGTGACGAGCAGGCTGGTGAGGCGGGACACACTCGTCGCGATGTGCAGCCCGGCGTCCACCGCGCGGTCCTCCAGGAGTTCGCGCTCCACGGAGGTGTCTCCGGAGAACGCGACCCGCATGCCCTGCTTGAGTGGTTTGCCCGGTTCGTACCGCCCCGGGTTCGGGTACGGGCACGGCTGGCGCTTGCGCGAGGGGCGCCAACTTCCCGGCCGGTACGACGAGGCGGGCGTCGGGCCCGTCTGCTGGCGGCCGATGCGGGGCGCGCCGTCCGACCACTCGGTGAGCGGCCGGCACTCCAGGAGCGGCAGGCGGACGTTGTCCCCGGCCGCCGCAAGCAGGCTGGGGCGGAACGCCTCGGCGAGCACGCGCGCGTCGTCCAGGGCGTTGTGCGCGTGGCGCTGCTCCACGCCGAAGTGCGCGGCCAGGGACTCCAGCTTGTGGTTGGGCAGCGGCAGCGCCAGCTCCTTGGAGAGCGCGATGGTGCACAGGCGTTGACGCACGGGGGCCGTGCGCTCCGCGCGCGCGTACTCCCTCGCGATCATCGACCAGTCGAAGACGGCGTTGTGCGCGACGAGGACGCGGCCGTCGAGCCGGGCCGCGAACTCCTCGGCGACGTCCTTGAAGAGCGGGGCGTCCGCGAGCATCTCGCTGGTGAGGCCGTGGATCCAGACGGGGCCCGGGTCGCGCTGGGGGTTGACCAGCGTGTACCAGTGGTCCTCGATGTCTCCCCGGGCGCTCACGCGGTAGACGGCGGCCGACACTATGCGGTCGTCGCGGGCCAGGCCGGTGGTCTCCACGTCGACGACCGCGTACCCCGTTGGATACGCGGCCGGCCAGGGCACTGCGGACGCTGCGGTCGTGCGGTCTTCGAGCATGGTCCATGAGGATACGGGCCACGACCGACAGTCAGGGCGCCGGTCCGAGAAGCCCGGCCACCAGAGCCCTGACCGAGGTGGCGAAAAGTGCCTCCGGATCGAGGGGGCCCGCCAGCGCACGGGCGAGCGCACCGTCCTGCTCCGCCGCCTGCGCCGTCCACAACTCGTCCTCGCCGGGCCGCTGCAAGGGGGCCCGCTCCCGGTTGCGCTCGACCAGCACGTGGCCGACGACGTGGACCTGGACGGCGCGTACGGCCTCGGCGGCGCGGACGCCGCGCAGACCCGCCTCGTGGACCTCGTGCACCAGCGTCCGCTGGGCGGGCAGGAACATCCTCTCCGTCAGACCCCGTTCGTGGACCATCGCGACGAGGTGCGGGTGGTCCAGGAGCTGGCGGCGCAGGGCGCGGGCCACGGAGGCGACGCGCTGTGCGGGGGTGCGGCCGGTGGCGCGGATCTCACCGAGGTCGGCGAGGGTGCGCTCGACGAGGGCGTCCAGGAGCGACTCGCGGTTGCCGACGTGCCAGTAGATCGAGGTGACGGCGGTGCCGAGCTCGGCGGCGAGCGCGCGCATCGTCAGGGCCTGCGGGCCGTGCCGCTTGACGAGGCGGGCGGCGGTGGCGAGGACCGTCTCCCGGTCCAGATGCGCGCGGGGCTCCTGGGGCGGCTGGTTCCGTGCCTCTTCGCGTTGCGTCTCTTTACCCTTCACGAGTCCTGTTGTAACTGTGTTACAGAACCGCCGCAAGTCCCGCCCGCGGACCCCTCGGTCCGCGCCGACGAAGGGTGGTACGACATGGCACGCATGCGTTATGGAGCGCGCGACGAGGCGGAGATCGCCGCCGCGCGCACCGCGAGTTCCAAGCTCCCCGACATCTGGTCCACGGGTGTCGTGGCCGTCTGGGAGAGCGATCCGGATGCGGTCGCGGCGGTCCTGCCGCCACCGCTGAAGCCCACCGGGCAGCCCCTGGTGCGGGTGAACATCAGCAAGGTCGACCTGCCCGGCTATCCGCTGGGCGCGGGCTCGGTCGCCGTCGCCGCCGAGCACGGGGGAGTGCGGGGCTGGTACCCGCTGGTGATGCCGATGACCCACGAGCGGGCCCTGATCGGCGGGCGCGAGGTCTTCGGGGAGCCGAAGAAGCTCGGCGAGGTGGAGGTCGAGCGCGACGGCCTGGTGGTGAGCGCCCGCCTCGCCCGGCACGGCATCGCCTTCGTGGAGGTGCGCGGCGCGGTCAGCGGCCCCCTGCCGCTGCCGGAGCCGACCAGGAAGACCGACTTCTACTTCAAGTTCCTGCCCGCGGTGGACGGTTCGGGCTTCGACGCGGACCCCGTGCTCGTGCACTGCGTGCGCAACGAGAAGGTCCGCAAGCTGGAGGCCGTCACCGGGGACGTGGTGCTGCGCGAGTCGATGTACGACCCGGTGGCTGACCTGCCGGTGCGCTCGCTCGTCGAGATCACCATCGGCGAGAAGACCACCGACCAGCAGGGCCGCGTCGTCGAGCGCGTCGACGCGCAGGCCCTGCTGCCCTACATCCACCAGCGCTACGACGACCCCGCACAGATCCTCGACGGTCCGCCCGAGGGGAGCGCCTGAGATGGAGCTGCGCACGGGGCAGGTCGCCGTCGTCACGGGCGCGGCGAGCGGCATCGGGCTCGCCATGGCGCGCCGGTTCGCGGCGGACGGCCTGCGGGTGGTCCTCGCGGACGTCGAGGAGAGCGCCCTGGAGAAGGCGGCCGCCGCCCTGCGGGAGGACGGCGCGGCCGTGCACGCGCGCGTGGTGGACGTCGGGGTGCGCGAGCAGGTCTTCGCCCTCGCCGACGAGGCGTACGACAGGTTCGGCGCCGTCCATGTGCTGTGCAACAACGCGGGGGTCGGCTCGGGCGCCGAGGGACGCATGTGGGAGCACGAGCCGAACGACTGGAAGTGGGCCTTCGAGGTCAACGTCTGGGGCGTCTTCCACGGCATCCAGGCCTTCGTGCCCCGGATGATCGCGGGCGGCGAGGCGGGCCACGTCGTCAACACCTCGTCCGGTGACGGCGGCATCGCGCCGCTGCCCACCGCCTCCGTGTACGCGGTCACCAAGGCCGCCGTGGTGACGATGACCGAGTCGCTGTACGCGCACCTGAAGGCGGAGCACGCGCGCGTGGGTGCCTCGGTGCTCTTCCCCGGCCCCCACATGCTCCGCACCGGCCTGTGGGAGTCGCACCGCAACCGGCCGGGCCGGTACGCCAAGTCCCGCCCCCGCAGGACTCCTTACCGCAGCCTCGACCAGTGGGAGGCCGCCATGAAGGAGGCGGGCCAGGAGATCGAGTTCACGCCGGTCGAGCAGGTCGCGGACTTCGTGGCCGAGGGCATCGCGGCCGACCGCTTCTGGCTGCTTCCGGAGAGCGAGCACAGCGACCGGCAGATCAAGGCGAGGTCGCGCTCGATGCTGGACCGGGCCGACCCGGCGTACCTGGAGAGCTTCATCCTGGACTGAAGGGGCGTGTGACCGATGACCGACCAGGACCACCAGAACGAACTCGATCCCTATCTGATCATCTCCTCCGACTGCCACGCCGGGCTCCCCACCGCGGAGTACCGGCCCTACCTCGACAGCCGCTTCCACCGCCAGTTCGACGAATTCCTCGGCCAGGCGCAGGCCCGCCGCGAGGAGTCGACCCGCCTCGGCATCCGCAACGACGCCTTCGCCGAGAAGTGGTTCAACGACAACGAAGAGGGCCTGCGCGGCGGCTGGGACTCCGCGCAGCGCCTCAAGGAGCTGGACGGCGACGGGGTGGCCGCCGAGGTCGTCTTCCCCGACGCGGACGCCGTGGACAGCCAGACGGCCGCGCCCTTCGGGGTCGGGCTCGGCCTCTCCGGAGACCAGGACCCGGAGCTCGGCATGGCGGGCGCGCAGGCGCACAACCGCTGGCTCGCCGAATTCGTCGGCGGGCACGCCGAAAATGCGGCACGGCACTGCGGTGTCGCCCTGCTGCCCATCACCGGAGAGGTCGACCGGGTCGTCGCCGAGGTCCACCGGGCCAAGGAGTCGGGGCTCGGCGCGCTGATGATCCCCTCCATGTGGGTCGACAAGGCGCCCTACCACGACCGGCGTTACGACCCGGTGTGGGCCGCGGCGGCCGAGTGCGCGATGCCGGTGGTCACCCACTCCGGAGCGGCGCCCCGCCACGAGTACGGCGACCACCTCGGGATCTACGTCTCCGAAGTGACCTGGTGGCCCGCCCGGCCCCTGTGGTTCATGCTCTGGTCCGGTGTCTTCGAACGCCACCCGGGGCTGAAGTTCGGCGTCGCGGAGTCGGGCTGCTGGTGGCTGCCGAACCTCCTGTGGTTCATGGACCGCCTCTACCTGGGCGCGCACGGCGGCAAGAAGCTCTCCCCGTTCGAGGAGCTGAAGCGCCCGCCGCACGAGTACCTGGACCGGCAGCTCTTCGTCTGCGCCACCAACACCAAGCGGCGCGAGCTCGCCCAGCGGTACGAGATAGGCGTCGACAACATCCTCTGGGGCAGCGACTTCCCGCACCCCGAGGGCACCTGGCCCGACACGCGCGCGTGGCTGCGCAAGACCTTCCACGACATTCCCGTGGCGGAGAGCCGCCGCATGCTGGGCCTCGCCGCCGCCGAGGTCTTCGGCTTCGACACGGCGGAGCTCACGCCGCTGGCCCACCGCATCGGCCCGACACCCGCCGACCTCGGCCAGGACGCCGACCAGGTGTCCGTGGAGGCCTCCTGGGCGCGCTCGCGCGAGGTGGGCCGCCACTGGCTGACCGACCACGACTTCCCGGTACTGGGGGCGGACACATGAGTTCACGGCACAGCAGCGAGGACCGCTACACCGTCATCTCCGCGGACTGTCACGCGGGAGCCGATCTCCTGGACTACCGGCCGTACTTGGAGTCGCGCCACCACGACGCGTTCGACGACTGGGCGGCCACCTACGTCAATCCGTACGAGGACCTCCTCGCGGACACCGCGGACCGCAACTGGAACTCCGACCGCCGCGTCGCCGAACTGGAGGCGGACGGCATCGTCGCCGAGGTCGTCTTCCCCAACACCATCCCGCCGTTCTTCCCCTCGGCGTCCCTGATGGCCCCGGCCCCGACCCGCGAGGAGTTCGAGCAGCGCTGGGCCGGTCTGCGCGCCCACAACCGCTGGCTCGCGGACTTCTGCGCCGCCGCGCCCGGCCGCAGGGCGGGCGTCTTCCAGATCCTCCTGAACGACGTCGAGCGGGCCGTCGAGGAGATCCACCGGTCGGTGGAGGCGGGCCTGACGGGCGGCCTCATGCTGCCGGGCACCCCACCGGGGTCGGGGCTGCCCGAGCTCTACTCGGCGGCGTACGACCCGATCTGGGCGGCCTGCGCCGAACTGGGCGTGCCGGTCAACCACCACGCGGGCTCGGCATCGCCGCCGCTCGGCGAGGAACCGGCCGCGCGCGCGGTGTTCATGGTCGAGACGACGTGGTTCTCGCACCGGGCGCTGTGGCACCTCGCCTTCGGCGGGGCCTTCCGCCGCCACCCGGAGCTCAAGCTGGTCCTCACCGAGCAGGGCTCGGGATGGATCCCCGGGGTGCTCGACATGCTGGACTACTACCACGAGCGCCTGGTCGCCGCGGCCACGAAGGCGGACACGGCGGAGTCGAAGTTCGGTGCGGGCCTCGCCGATTCGATGGGCAAGGGCCCCTCCGAGGTGTGGCGCGAGAACTGCTTCGTGGGGGCCAGCTTCATGCGCCCGCACGAGGCGGCGATGCGCGACCGGATCGGCCTCGACAAGATCATGTGGGGCAGCGACTACCCGCACGACGAGGGGACCTATCCCTACTCGCGCGAGGGCCTGCGCATCTCCTACGCAGGTCTCCCCAGGGACGAGATCGCCGCCATGGTCGGCGGCAACGCGGCCCGCGTCTACGGCTTCGACCTGGAGCGGCTCGGTCAGATCGCCGCGCGCGTGGGCCCCACGACCGCGGAACTAGACGAACCCCTCAAGGAGACACCCGCCGACGCGACGAGCCCCGTGTTCGCGACGGGAGGGTCGGTACGGGTCTGGTGAGCGCGTAGCGCTTCGGGGCGGTACCCGGATACGCCCCCCGCCTCGGGTTCCTTGTGGAATCCTGGCCCGCGTCGAGCTCGTTCAGCTGGGAGGCGCGGGCCATGGGGGAGAGCAAGCGGGCGCTGATCGTCGCCGTGCCGCGCTACGAACTCGAGGAGGAGTTCCCGGACCTGACCCAGGCCGTTCACCGCGACGCGGAGCTCATCGGCGCGGCACTGCACTCCTCCGGATACAGCGTCGAGGTGCTCGGGCTCGCGCCCGACAAGCCCGCCCAACGCTCCCGCATCCGGAGCGCGATCAGTCGGATCTGCTGCACCACTCCGGGGGACGGCACCGTACTCATCCACTTCACCGGGCACGGGCTCTCTGTCGGGGGTGCCGACCATCTCGTACCCGCCGATGCCCAGTTGAGCTGGGCCGCCGAGCCGCCAGAGGTGGCGCTCGACAGCCTTATCGACCTGGACCTGACCTCGCTGCTCCAGGGGTGCCGGGCCGGCACGGTGTTGCTGACCGTCGATGCCTGCCGCGACTCGGCAGGGCCGGACGGCGGTTCGCACGGCGGCCCCGCCACCAACTTTCCATCGTGGCGCGACCGCGTCGCCGTTCTCTTCGGCTGCGGGTCCGGCCAGACCTGCGGTTCCGACGACGAGCACGGCAGTCACTTCACACGTGCGCTCGCCGAAGCGCTCGACGCCGACACCGCGCCGCGCACTGTGGCCGAGGTCATCGCGTACACGACCACCCGCACCACCGAGTTGGCCCGCGCCGCCCGGCACGAGCAGACCCCCAACCCGCACTACGCGCCGAGCGGCCCCGACGCCATCGCCTCCGCGCTGCTCTGCTCGGGGCGCACCCTCCAGGAGTCGTGGTCCACGGCTGTCCGTGACCCCGAACTGTGGGCAGCCGTGCGCTGTGACGACGAACGCCGCGCCACGCTCCAGCGGGCCCTGGTCCAGCTCACCCGGGAGTGTGCCCGGTGGTGCGGCGCCGCGACTGCCGGGGTGCACGACCCGTGGGCGGACGACGACTATCCCGTACGCGTCCTCACGAAGGGCCTGCGGCCGCTCCTCGCGCCCTCACAAACCCAAGGAGGGCCGGTCCTGGATGCGGGAGAGTTCGCCGTGCTCGCCGCGGCTCCGTTCGTGCGGGAGGCGTTGTACGCCCTCGGCGTCAAGGCGGCCGTCGCGGCCGACACCTTCCGGCTCGAACCCGCGGTCGGTGGTTCCGGGGCGGACACGGAGCGCGCGGACCTCGAACACACCTTTGCCGCACATGCGTTGATCTGGCGCAAGGGCCGCGAGCTGGCGGGACGCGGGCGCGACGATGACGCACGGGCCGTCGCCGCCTGGCTCATGCACCGGCATGTGCGGGGCAAGGAGGAGCTGTGGGACGACCTGTACGTCACCCAGCTTCTGCGTCCACTGGCCAGGGCGCTGCTCGGCGACAGCACGCCGACCGGACGCGTCGAGGAACTCGCCGACGAAATGGTGCGCGTCTGCCGGCAGACCGGGGTCGTGCCTCCCCAGCCCGGAGGCGACGACCGGGAACCGCCCTACCGCCTCACCGAGCTGGTCCGCGCGGCGTCGCCGGGCACGAGCGAGGTGACCGAGCGCTGGCGCCCCCGGGAGCTGGCCTGGTTGACCGCCGTCGCCGGACTCCTCGGCGGCGATCTGCGGGAGCTGCCCGGCGTACTCGTCGACAACATCGGTGTCACCGACGGGCTCCTACCGGCGCAGGCCGTCGCGAGCATGCGGGAGCTGCGGTGGGTCAGGGACCGCTACACCCGCACCGTCGACCTCGACCTCCAGTGCCCGCACCCCGCCGTCCACGCGGCCCTGGAGACGCTGACCGGCTGGACCGACGACGCCGTGCAGCGTGTCCGGGAGCATGCGGGACCGACGCCGGACGACCTCCTGGCGTACCTCCCCGAGCGAGTCACCTGCCGTCGGCTCGGACCTGCGTGGGACACCGCGACCAAGAACACCGTCTACGGCGTGCCGTTGATGCGCTTCGGCCTCGCCGAGGACGAGATGCGGGAGCTGCTGATGGGCACGCAGCTCTACGGAGACCCCCATCTCGCCCTGCGCGAGCTCTACCAGAACGCGCTGGATGCCTGCCGCTACCGCCAGGCGCGGCTGCGGTACGGCAAGGCACTCAAGGGCATCCCGTACTCCTGGGAGGGCGAGATCGTCTTCCGGCAGGGCGTCGACGACGCGGGCCGTCCCTACGTGGAGTGCGCGGACAACGGCGTCGGCATGGGACGTGACGCCCTGCGGGGCACCTTCTCGCGCGCGGGGCGCCGCTTCGAGCAGTCCCGTGAGTATCGCAGGGAACAGGCGCGCTGGCGTCGCGCCGACGACACGTTGCGCATTTACCCCAACAGCCGTTTCGGCGTAGGGGTGTTCAGTTACTTCATGCTGGCCGACGAGATCAGCATCCGCACACGTGCGACGGACGACTACGGCCGCCCCGAGTCGGGCCGAGGACTGCGCGTGGACATCGCCTCCAGTGGCAGCCTGTTCCGCATCAAGGGCGCGGACGAGTCCCAGCCGGGCGGCGGCACCACGGTGCGCCTTTACCTCCAGGACGACACCGTCGACGTGGCGAAGGAACTCGGCGCGCTGGTGTGGCGCACCGATTTCGCGCTGCGGGTCGAGCGGCACGGGACGACGGTGCGGAGCTGGCAGCCGGACACCCTCTACTACGAAGGCGACGCCTCGCGGGCGGTGCGGGCGACACGGGACTTGTGGTGGGTGCCGGGGCCGGGCCGACTGCTGGCGGACGGGGTGCTGGTGGGCGAGGCGGGCGAGGGGCCGGGGCAGCTGGAGTTCCATCTGCCCCGGTGGGACAGGAACGATGACAGGGGGCCCCGCGACCTCCGCCGCGACAGTTTCCCGTTCGGCTGTGCGATGGACCTCAGGGAGACACACGCGCCGGAGCTCAGTACCAGTAGAACTCGCGTCCTCTCCTACGACCAGGTGTGGGCGACCGGCGAGATCCTGCGGGCCTGCGCGCAGTTCGAGGCTCCGGAGTGGTTCTACCTGGAATGGCTCTGGGACTTCGCCCAGTGGGTGCCAGAGGGTGCCGTACGGCTGACGGAGCGGCTCATGGCCGCGGACGCCCAGGTAACGTCCGTGCTCACCTGGGATCGGACGACCCTCAT
The DNA here is from genome assembly GCF_056437465.1 of Streptomyces sp. NPDC042371. Lineage (NCBI taxonomy): Bacteria > Bacillati > Actinomycetota > Actinomycetes > Kitasatosporales > Streptomycetaceae > Streptomyces > Streptomyces sp. NPDC042371. The sequence continues at coordinate 10,481 of NZ_JBWKAP010000025.1, forward strand.
CCCCTTCCGCCAGCTGGGCTTCTTCGCCAGCGATCCGGCGATCGCCGCCAAGCGCGAGGCGGAAGGATCCAGCTACTTGGTGGGGGACGACCGCTACCTGGCCTGGCGGTCCGGCATCCTGCGGGACGCCGGGATCAGGCGGGAGGAACGGACGCTGAACCTGCCGGTTCCGGACTCGATCGAGGGCTATCCGCGCCCCCGCGCCTGGGAGGCCGGTGTCCATGGGCGCGCCCTGTATGGAACCGAATTCCTGTTCCGTGCCGCCCTGCCACCGGAAACCGAGGCGTGCACTTTCGGCCAGTTGCTCATGCGGTCCAGGCGGCACGCCATCACAGGCATCGACGTGCCCGCCGCGCCCGACCTCGACGCCGCTCACTCCATGGCGCTGGACGCCGTCGACCGGCGTCTGCTGCTCGGCGGAAGGCCCCGTAGCGGGTTGTGGAGGTACTGGCTGACCGACACCGAGGAAGGCGGTATCCAGGACATAGTGTGGCTTTTGCGGTGGTTCTCCGCGGGCACGGGGCTCCCCGTGTGCGAAGCGCTGGCGCGGGCGCGGCGTTTCGCCGCCGCCGGTTTCGCCTTCCACGTCCCGGACGCCGCGGCGGAGCCGCCCGGCGATCAGCGGGCCACCCATGAGGAGCTCGACGCCCTCACCTGGCACCCGTGGTTCGCGGAATCCGGTGGCTGGCCCCTGCGAGGCAGCGGCCCGCCCCCCGGGTTCTACGCCGAGGTGCTGCGCCGCTACGCCTGGCTGGGGATGCCCGAACTACCCGCAGTCGAAGGGTTGCCCGAGGCGCCCGGGGAACGCCGGCGCAGGGAGCTCACCGACGAGGAGGAGAAGGCCTACTCCCAGCACTTCAGCCCGTACGTGTCCGACACGGAGGTCTCGCTCGTGAAGGTGGCTGTCGCGGCGGGAGCGCTGTCCCTCACGTTCGCCGAGGTCGTCGAGCGCTTCGCCGCCACGTTCGAGGTGCTGGCAATGCGGGTGCCCGACCTCGGGGACCTCGCCGGGTACACGCCCAGCAGGCTCGATTGCGAGCTGCTGCAGGCCCCTCGGCACCGCCTCCGCCTCTTCGAGACGCGGGATGGCGACACCCCCGCCCCGCTGCTCGGCACCGCGCTCGCGGTGCAGAGCGTGCAGGCGGACGCCGAGCAGGTCCGGCGGGCCCTCGCACGGCTCGCGGACGGCGGGCTCGTACAGCCCTCCGCCCCCGGACTCGTCGACAGCTGGCGGGAGCTGTCGCACGGTGACCTCACCCTCCTGCCGCACGAACTGGGTACGTCCGGTCTTCTGGAGCGGGTGAACGAAACCGGGTACACCGATGCGCAGGAGGAATTCGACACCCCCTACGGGCTCCTGGCAGCGGCCACGGCCGGGCTGCCGCTCGGACCGGCCTTCGGCCGACTGGCCGTCCTCGGCCCGCTCACCGGCTACCCCGCGCCACTGCGCCTGACGTCCCCGGAGCGACTCGCCGAAGTGCGGCCTTCCAGGGCGGACGCCGTCGCCTGCTGCTTGCGCGGTGACCGGGGCGTGGTCTGGCGTACGGAAACCGGCGTGCGCCCCTTGATCAAGCACGCGCGCGAGCTGAACCACACGCTGGGGGACAGCCTGGACACGCTCGTCCAGTACGCCGCACTGGGCGCCCCCTGGCGTGCGGTCGAGGGAGACGATCAGGCGTGGCGCGACCACCGGCCCACCGCGCACGACAGCGCCCTCTTCGAGGACGACTTGGTCGGCGACAGCGGCCCTGTCACCCCCCTCACCCTCGTCCGCGTGGCCGCCCGCTTCGGCTGGCCCGTGGACCGGGCCTGGGACAGGCTCGCGCTCTACCGCCCCTTCGGCATCGAACTCACCATGGCGCGCCCCGAGATGACGACCGTGCCGCGCTGGCAGGACCTGATCCTGCTCACCGCGCGGTACACGGGCCGCGCCCCCGCCCTCGACGGACAGGTCCCGCCCGGCCACATCGCCGTCGCAGCCCGCGAGGTCGAGGAGTCCACGCACTGGGTACGCGACCGGCTCGCCCTGTACGCCCCGCTGTTCGGCCTGGCCCTGCCCGCCGACTGCCCCGCCGAGCCCGCCCCCTACCCGCCCGCGCTCCCGTACCGGCGCGACGCGGACTGAGTCTCCGGAAGGCCCGTATGCCCGACCATCAGCCGACTCCCTTCCAGGAGGCGGAAGTCCAGCCCGTCGACGACTTCACCGTGGTGCGCTCGCCGGACGGCCGCTGGTACACCGTGACCGGCCTCTGTCCGACCTGCCGGGCCCGCACCGTCTTCCGGGTGGCCCACGGAGTGCTCGGCCCGCTCAAGAGGCGCCTGCGCCACCGGCGCGTGCCGCCCGAGCCGCTCACCGGGGCGATCCCGGTCTACTGCCAGTGCGGCTACCCGCACCCCGACCGGCCCCCGGAGTCGCCGGACGCGGGCTGCGGTGCCTTCTGGGACGTCCCAGTGCCGCCACCCGCCGAGGGCGGTGACGCGCCATGACCGACCTCACCAAGAAGCGGTTCGCCCAACTCGGGCAGCAGCTCCAGCTCGACCAGCTGAGCGCCGTCCGCACGCAGGCCGAGGGCTGGCGCAACGGGCTCGCCGGACTCACGGGCCTGGTAGGCGTCGTCTTCGTACTGAAGGGGCGGGAATCCGTCGCGGGCCTTCCCGCGGCCTGGCGCTGGTGCACCGCCGCCCTGCTCGTGTCGGCCTTCGCGCTGCTCCTGGCGGGGGCCCTCCGCGCGGTGCGGGCCGCGCACGGCCAGTTGGGCGCGCAGACCTGGCTCACCGGCGACCGGCTCTTCACGGCCGTACTCGACGAGGTCGAGCGGACCCAGGATGCGCTTACGACCGCGCGGCGCTGCTCCGTGGCCGGGTTGTGCGCGATCGTCGCGGCGATCGCGGTGAGCTGGACCGTGCCCCTGGAGGAACCGACGGGTGGGAAGGGGGCGGCGGGCCGGGGAAGGCCGACGGCGCCGTACGTCCTCGTGGAGACCCGGCACGGCACCCGCTGTGGGGAGTTCGTGGCGAGCGACGACCGGGGTGTGCTGCTGGTCTCCAAGAGGGCGGCGAAGTCCGATGGGCCTTCCCGGCAGCGGATCCCCGCCGACGAGGTGCGCTCGGTCACGGCCGTCCCGCGGTGTTGAGTGCGGGACGGCGTGCCCCGGCGGACGGGTGGTGGCCGGGGTGAGACCCTCCCCGGGTGAGTGACCGGACAGAACCTCCCGACCACGACGAGGCGCACGGCGGCGCCCTCGGATCCCGGCTCAACTGGCTGCGGGCCGCCGTCCTCGGCGCCAACGACGGCATCGTCTCCACCGCGGGACTCGTCGTCGGTGTCGCGGGTGCCACCGACGACCGCGGCGCACTGCTCACCGCGGGCCTCGCCGGGCTGCTCGCGGGGTCCATGTCCATGGCCGCGGGCGAGTACGTCTCCGTCTCCACCCAGCGCGACTCGGAGAAGGCCGCCCTGGCCATGGAGAAGCGCGAGCTGCGCGAGCAGCCGGAGGCGGAACTGGCCGAGCTGACCGAGCTGCTTGCGGAGCGCGGGCTCAGCCGTGAGGTGGCGCGCGAGGCCGCGGAGCAGCTCACCGAGCGGGACGCGCTGCGGGCCCACGCGCGCGTGGAGCTCGGCATCGACCCGGACGCGCTCACCAACCCCTGGCACGCCGCGTGGGCCAGCTTCGTCGCCTTCACCGTGGGCGCGCTGCTTCCGCTGCTCGCCATCGTGCTGCCGCCCACGGACTGGCGGCTCGGCGTCACGGTGCTCTCCGTCCTCGCGGCCCTTGCCCTCACGGGCTGGAGCAGTGCCCGCCTCGGCGGGGCGGACGTGCGCCGCGCGGTGCTGCGGAACATGGCGGGCGGGGCGCTCGCGATGGCGGTCACCTATGGGGCCGGGGCACTGCTGGGTGCGGTCGGTGTTTGAGGCGGCGCCTTTGGTGAGGATCACCAACATCCACACACGTACCGTCGGTAATACTTGTCGGTAACAACCCCTAGTCGTGGGCCGACAGCCGTTCTACCGTGCACGCATGTCCCCGAACCTGCCCGATGTCGTGCTGTGGTCCATCCCGGCCTTCGTGCTGCTCACCGTCGTCGAGATCGTGAGCCACCGGATCCATCCCGACGACGATGCCGTGGGGTACGAGACCAAGGACGCCGCGACCAGCATCACCATGGGGCTCGGCAGCCTCGTCTTCGACTTCCTGTGGAAGATCCCCATCGTCGCGATCTACTCGGGCGTCTACGCACTGACACCGCTGAGCGTGCCCGTCCTGTGGTGGACGGTTCCGCTGATGCTGCTCGGACAGGACTTCTTCTACTACTGGTCGCACCGAGGCCACCACGTGATCCGCGTCCTGTGGGCCTGCCACGTGGTGCACCACTCCAGCGAGAAGTTCAACCTCACCACCGCGCTCCGCCAGCCCTGGACGAGCCTGACGGTGTGGCCGTTCTACCTGCCGCTGATCGCCCTCGGCGTCCACCCGGCGGCGCTCGCGTTCTGCTCGTCCGCCAACCTGGTCTACCAGTTCTGGATCCACACCGAGCGCATCGGGAAGCTGCCCCGCCCCTTCGAGTACGTCTTCAACACGCCCTCGCACCACCGCGTGCACCACGCCTCCCAGGGCGGCTACCTCGACCGCAACTTCGGCGGCATCCTCATCATCTGGGACCGCGTGTTCGGCTCGTGGGTGGCCGAGACCGACCGCCCCGTGTACGGCCTCACGAAGAACATCCACACGTACAACCCCCTGCGCGTGGCGACCCACGAGTACGCCGCCATCGCCAAGGACCTGAAGGCGGCCACCGGCTGGCGCGAGCGGGCCGGACGGATCTTCCGCGGCCCCGGCTGGCAGCCCGCGGCGCCCGCGACCGCTGAGGCCCCTGAGGCGCCCCAGGCCGCCCTGCCCGCCTCCGACGCGGCCGTCCCGGAGCGCGCGGCGTGACGGGACGGCCCTCGCCGCGGCTGCTCCTCGGCGCCTTCGGCGTCGCCGCGCTCGGCGACCTCCTCGCGCTCCTCGCGGACTTCGGCCCCGGCCACGCCGTCTGCAAGCCGCTGCTCATGCCGCTCCTTGCGGCGTACGTGGCCGCCCGGCGCGGGCCCCGGCTGCTCGTCGCCGCCCTCCTCTTCGGCTGGGGCGGCGACACCTTCCTGCTCTTCGACGCCGAGCCGGCCTTCCTGGCCGGGATGGGCTCGTTCGCCGCGGGGCACGTCTGCTACCTCGTGCTCTTCAAGCGGTACGGAACCGGAGCGCCCCGCGCGCGTGGGGCGGGCCTCGTGGCCGTGTACGCCCTCGCGCTCATCGGCACCGTGGCGCTGCTCTGGCCCGACCTCCCTGCCGACATGCGGGGGCCCGTTGCGGGCTACAGCCTGCTGCTCACCGCCATGGCGTTCGGCGCGACCACGCTCGGACCCACGGCGGGCGCGGGCGGGGCGCTGTTCCTGCTCTCGGACACCCTCATCGCGACCGGCGTCGCCGAGTGGCCCCAGCTGCCCCGGCCCGACTTCGCGATCATGCTCACGTACATCGCGGCCCAGTACCTGCTGTCCGGGGGAGTGCTTGCGGCGGCCGGGCGGACCGCGCCGGAGGTCACCAGCGAATCGGTACCGGCACCGCGGTGAGCAGCGCGGACAGCACCACGACGACGCCCAGCGCGATCACTTCCCCGCGCGCGGGAACGTAGGCGGAGACGCGGTCCGCCGTGCGGCGCAGCCTGCGGCGGGCCAGCAGCGCGAGCAGCGCGACGGCCAGCACGAGCAGCACCTTGGCGAGCAGGGTGCGGCCGTAGGCCGTCCCGGTGAGCTGGTCGACGACCGTGCTCGCGGGCATCCGGCGCAGCGTGCTGCACACCCCCGTCGCCGTGATCGCGGCGAACAGGACGGCGGCCACGCGCGCGTAGAGCCCCAGTACCGCGACGGCCTGCTCCGGAGAGGACGTCCGCCACCGGCGCAGCATGCGCAGGACGTACAGCAGACCGCCCGCCCACAGCGCACCGCACGTCAGATGGACGAGCGTGAGACCGCTGCCCAGGAGCGGGCTGTCCTCCACCGGAGGGTGGGCCCGCAGCGCCTCCGCGACGATCACCGCGGCCAACGGGAGCACCGCCCCCGACGGACGCCGTGAACGGGCGCACAGCGCGGCCACGATGAACGCGTTGACCTCCAGGAGGGCCAGCCGCCCGTCCCGGGTGTCGTACAGCCGCCCGATGTCCAGGTCGGAGAGCTCCTGCGGGACCAGGTTGCCGTTCGCCACGATCGCCGCGAGCCCCAGCGCCGCGACGCATCCCGCCCAGGCCGCGTACGACGACCAGCTGCGCGGCGCCCGGTCGAGCGGCGCCCCCGGCACCCGGCGGGCGAGCCGGGTCGCGAACACCTCGCCCAGCTGCACGCACAGGGCGGCGAACAGGACCGCCCGCAGGAGCGTGATCCCGGCCGTGCCGGGCGCGCGGGCCTCACCGGTGCCCTGCAGCGCCACCGAAGGGCCGAGCAGGGGGATCAGCGCGGCGACGGCCACGAGGACGAGCACGGCGGCGGCGCGGCCCACGGAGGGGCGGTGGCGCGGGGCGCGGTGCGGGACGGGGGCGGTGGCCGGTATACCGGGCGCGGCATCGCCTCCGGGCTCGACGGACGGTCGTATGGGGCTCACTACAAGATCTTCACCAGGGCTCCCGGCGGCGGGCAAGTCCTGAGGGACAACTGGCGCAAAGGTGTTCCGATCGGACCGAGTCACTCATCTCCACCCGAGTCCCTCTCGGGTCAACTGCTCGCCGACCACCACAGCCTGACCGACTTCTCCGGCTCCGAGGGCCGCAGCTCCCATCCCTGCGCGGTCGCGGCCTGGACGACGTAGTGCCCGCCGCAGCCCCGGTAGGCGCGCCGCGGGATCTCGCACTCGGAGACCGGCATCGACTTGTTGGGTACGCGAGGGGCCGTCGCCTTGGCCGTCCACTTGGCGAGCAGCTTGTCGACCTCCGCGCGGTAGTGGTCGGCGTCCCCCTCGTGGCGTACCTCGGACCAGAGCACGCACCAGCGGGGCAGGGTGAAGACGCGGCCCAGCGTCCGGTCCATGAACCGGTCGAACGCCTTCTCGTGCGACGAGCTCACCGCGGCGATCACCTCGGTGACCAGGCCGATGGCGAGGGTGCCGAGGAACATCGCGATCCCGAACACGACCCAGAACGGCATGAGCAGCACAGTGCCGACGAACCGGGTCACCAGCTGCCACCGGGGGCGGGTGGGCCACGCCACCCAGTGCTCCGTGCCGGAGACGACGAACTCGGAGTTTCTGTACTCGTACATGACACAGGATCCTCTCGTGGAGCGACAGGAAAGGGCCGGGCGGCCCCCAAGCCGCCCGGCCCGACCCGTCGCGCCGTGGTGCTACTTGCGCACGGCGTCCAGCGCGTCGGCCATGCCCGCGCCGTAGAAGCCGTTCTTGTTCCTGCCGCCCTCGCAGACCGCGTCGACCTTGCCGTCACCGTCGTAGTCGTACGGATCGGTGCACGCCATCGCGTCCGCCTGGCGGTAGAGCAGCGCCTTGATCCGCGCCGCCGAGGCGTGCGGATGCGTCGACTTCAGCAGCGCGGCCACGCCCGCGGCGTGCGGCGACGCCATCGACGTACCGGCCTTGTAGCCGAACTTGCCGCCCGGCAGCGTCGACAGGATCCTGCCGTCCACGGCCGGTGCGTTCGGCGCCTGGTACTTCGTGGAGTCACCGCCGGGCGCCGTGATGTCGACGACGCCGTTGCCGTAGTTCGAGTACGACGACTTGAGGCCCTTCGCGCCGGTGGCCGAGACCGTCACGACACCGGGAAGCTGCGACGGAAGGTCGAGGCAGTCCTTGGTCTTGACGGTCCGCGGCACCGGGGTGGTGTCGTCGGGGCTCGACTCGTCGAGGATCTCGTCCTGGGCGAGGTCGGTCTTGGCGTTGCCCGCGGCCGCGACGTTCACCGCGCCCTTGCGCTCCGCGTACTTGGAGGCCCGCCCGACCGCGTCGACCAGCGCCTTCTGGTCGTCGTCGGTCTTGCAGTTGAACAGCCACGGGTCGGTGTAGTAGCTGCTGTTGGTGACGTCGACGCCGTGGTCTGCGGCCCACACGAAGCCGCAGACCACGGCCTCCGTGTAGTACATGCCGGTGGCGGGCTCGGCCACCTTCAGGCTCGCGACCTTGACGCCCGGCGCGACGCCGGTGACGCCGGTGCCGTTCTTCGCCGCGGCGATGGTGCCCGCCACGTGCATGCCGTGGTCGCTCTCGTTGGCCACGGGACGCCACGCGTCGTCCTTCTGGACGGGCACGCCGCCCAGGCAGCTCGCGGACGCCCGGCGGTCGAAGTTCGGCGCGATGTCGGGGTGCGTGTCGTCGACCCCGGAGTCGAGCACGCCGACGGTGACCTTGCTGCTGCCGAGCGAGATCTCGTGCGCCTTGTCCGCCTTCATGGCGGGCAGGTCCCACTGCAGCGGCTCGAGCTCGTCCTGGCCCGCCGACGCCTTGCCCGCCGCGGCCTTCGCCTCATCGGCGGTCAGCGGCCGCTCCGACTCCAGGGCGTCGTCGGCCTGCGCCGACAGCGGGGCAGTCCGCGTCGCGCCCGCCGAGTCGACGCCCTTGACCTTGCGGATCGTCTTCGCGAAGTCGGGGTTCGCCGAGTGGACGACGATGACGCCGATCCGGTCGTACGCGATGACGACGTCACCGCCCGCCTTGGCGATGGCCTTCTTCGCGCGCTCCGAACTCCCCTTGCCGGGGCGGACGTTCACGACGTAGCTCATCGACGCGGCATCCGATGCGGTGGACCCCGCGGCCGCCGAGGCGGAGGCAGGGGCGTCCGGCATCGCCGCGGGCCTGGCCGAGGCCGTCCCCGGCAGGAAGGCGACGGCCGAGACCATCGCGACGCCGAGCGGCAGGGCCAGCGCGCGGCGCGAGCGCAGGAAGGCCGCCGCCGATATGTGGGACTTGTTCACGTTCTGTCTCCCCGTCACTTCTTCTTCACGGCGTCGAGCGCGTCGACGAGCCCACTGCCGTAGAAGCTGTTGTCGTGCTTGCCGCCGCTCTGGCAGACCGCGTCGACGTCGCCGTCACCGTCGGGGTCGTACGGACCGGACGGGCAGTCGAGCTTGTCGGCCTGCTTCTTCAGGAGCCGCTGCACCTCGGCGGGGCTCGCCTTGGGGTGCGTGGACTTGATCAGCGCGGCGACGCCCGAGGCGTGCGGCGCGGCCATCGAGGTGCCCTGCAGCCAGCCGTACTCGCCGCCCGGCATGGTGGAGAGGATGCGGCCGTTCTTCGACGGGGTGTCGGCCGGGATCTGGAACTTGTCGCCGCCAGGGGCGGCGATGTCGACGACGCCCTTGCCGTAGCTGGAGTAGATCGACTTCAGGTTCTGCACACCCGTCGCGCTGGTGGTGACGACGCCCGGCAGCTGGGTCGGCACGTCGAGGCACTCGTGCGGGTCGATGGTGCGGGGCACCGGAGTGGAGTCGTCCGGGCTGGAGTCGTCGACGATCGCGTCGGAGTCCAGGTCGTGGTTGGAGTTGCCCGCGGAGGCGACGTTCAGGGTGCCCTTCTTCTGGGCGTACAGCTGCGCGCGGTTGACCGAGTCGAGGATCGCCTTCTGGTCCGGGTCGTCCTTGCAGTTGTACAGCCACGGGTCCACGTAGTAGCTGTTGTTGGTGACCTCGACGCTGTGCTCGGCGGCGAACACGAAGGCGCAGACCACGTTCTCCGGGTAGAACAGCTCGTCGACCGGGTCGGCCACCCTGATGGCCGAGACCTTGACGCCGGGCGCCACGCCCGCGACGCCGACGCCGTTGCGCGCGGCGGCGATCTCACCGGCCACGTGCGTGCCGTGGTAGCTGTCCTTCGACGACGGGCGCCAGGCCCCCGCCGAGGTGTCCGCCTTGCCGCCGACACAGCTCGCGGACTGCGAGGGCGAGAAGTTGGCCGCGAGGTCGGGGTGGGTGTCGTCGATGCCGGTGTCGATCACGGCGACGGTGACCTTCTTGCTGCCCGGGTTGATCTTCGCGGCCTTGTCGGCGCCTATCGCGCGCAGGTCCCACTGGTCCGCTTCCATCGGCTCGGCGCCCGGGGCGGCGCTCCGCTTCAGGGCCTTGGCCTCGGCCTTCGAGAGCAGCTTCGCCTTGCCGTCGTCCGTGGTTCCCGCGGCCTTCAGCGGCGACGTGTGGGTCGCGCCCGCGGACTGGACACCGCGTACGTCACGTATCTGCTTGCCGAAATCGGGGTTCGACGAGTGCGCGACGATGACGCCGATCTTCTCGTGCGTGACGACGACAGAGCCACCGGCCCTGGCTATCGCCTTCTTGACGTACGCGAGCGTCTTGCGGTCCGTGCGGGTGTTGACGACGTACGCGAAGACGGGGGCGTCCGCCGCGGCCTTCGCCGACACGGGGGCGGGCGACTCGCCGGTGGCCGCGGTCGCGGCGCCGGGCACGAAGCCGACCGAGGCGGCGAGCGCGAGACCGAGCGGCACGATCAGTGCCGCGCGACGTCTGGAACGCAGATGAGCCATGGGATCTCCACATCATCCGGAGACGGAACCGTATGCGGAATTGCATACGGAACTGCCCGAACACGACTGGTGCTCGGGCAGGTACATGACGGGCCGTTCAGGGTGAAGCTAACCCCGAAGCTCCCAGGCCAGCAATGACTTACCGAAGAAATGGGGGAGTTCGACCACGTCGCACACGTCGTGGGGACGTTGAGCAGACAACGGAAGCAACATCAACCCCCTGTCGGATCACGTCCCATGGCCTTAGCATCGCCATCCGTGGCTCACGTGATCCGCGTCACGCTGGATGTGAGACCAGAGAGCCCATGGAACAACTGTCCGTCCCCACCCCACCCGCACCACGAGGAGACTCCGTGGCCACCGACGCACCGCCCCCTCCGAAGGGCGGCGGAGGAAAAGAACCCGCTCCCCACGCGCCCTCCACGGAGGAGTTCACCGAGATGCAGGAGAGCGCGGAATTCGGTGAACTGCGCACCGCGCACCGCTCGTTCGCCTTCCCGCTCACCGTCGCCTTCATCGCCTGGTACCTCGTGTACGTCCTGCTCTCCAACTACGCGGGCGACTTCATGGGCACCAAGCTCTTCGGCAACATCAACGTCGCCCTGGTCCTCGGTCTCGGGCAGTTCCTGACCACCTTCCTCATCGCCTGGTTCTACTCGCGCCACGCCGCGACGAAGCTCGACCCGAAGGCCGAGGCGATCAGGTCCCGTATGGAGAACCGCCCGCAGACCCGCCTGGAGGGCGACGCATGAGCCCCGCGCATCCCGCCGTCATCGAGCTGGCGGCCGCGTCCGACGCCTCCGAGCACCGGACGCTGATCATCAGCCTTTTCGCGGCCTTCGTCGTCGCGACCCTCTTCATCACCGTCTGGGCCGGCCGCCAGACCAAGAGCGCCGCCGACTTCTACGCGGGCGGCCGCCAGTTCACCGGCTTCCAGAACGGCCTGGCGATCTCCGGCGACTACATGTCCGCCGCGTCCTTCCTCGGCATCGCGGGCGCCATCGCCCTCTTCGGCTACGACGGGTTCCTCTACTCCATCGGCTTCCTGGTCGCCTGGCTCGTGGCGCTCCTCCTGGTCGCCGAACCGCTGCGCAACTCCGGGCGCTACACGATGGGTGACGTCCTCGCGTACCGCATGCGCCAACGCCCGGTCCGCACCGCAGCGGGCACCTCCACCATCGTCGTCTCGATCTTCTACCTGCTCGCGCAGATGGCGGGCGCGGGCGTCCTGGTCTCGCTGCTGCTCGGCATCACCAGCGACGCGGGCAAGATCCTCATCGTCGCCCTCGTCGGCGTCCTGATGATCGTGTACGTCACCATCGGCGGCATGAAGGGCACCACCTGGGTGCAGATGGTCAAGGCCGTCCTGCTCATCACCGGCACCATCCTCATCACCTTCCTGATCCTGCTGAAGTTCAACTTCAACGTCTCCGACCTGCTCGGCACGGCCGCCTCCAACAGCGGCAAGGGATCGGCCTTCCTGGAGCCCGGCCTCAAGTACGGCGCCTCCGGCACCTCGAAGCTGGACTTCATCTCGCTCGGCATCGCCCTGGTCCTCGGCACCGCGGGCCTGCCGCACATCCTGATCCGCTTCTACACGGTGCCCACCGCCAAGGCCGCCCGTAAGTCCGTGAACTGGGCCATCGGCATCATCGGCGCCTTCTACCTGATGACGATCGTCCTCGGCTTCGGCGCCGCGGCCCTGCTCAAGCCCGGCGAGATCATCGCCTCCAACAAGGCGGGCAACACGGCGGCACCGCTCGCCGCCATGGAGATCGGCGGCGGTGGCGACTCGACCGGCGGCGCGATCCTGCTCGCGGTGATCTCCGCGGTCGCCTTCGCCACGATCCTCGCGGTCGTCGCGGGACTCACCCTGGCCTCGTCGTCCTCGTTCGCGCACGACATCTACGCGAACGTCATCCGCAAGGGCAAGGCCACCGAGAAGGAGGAGATGAAGGCGGCCCGCTGGTCGACCGTGTTCATCGGCATCGTCTCCATCGCCCTGGGAGCCCTGGCCCGAGATCTCAACGTGGCAGGCCTGGTCGCCCTCGCCTTCGCGGTCGCGGCCTCCGCGAACCTGCCGACGATCCTCTACAGCCTGTTCTGGAAGAGGTTCACCACACAGGGCGCACTCTGGTCCATCTACGGCGGCCTGATCGCCGCGGTCGGCCTGGTGCTGTTCTCGCCGGTCGTCTCGGGCAAGCCGTCCTCGATGTTCCCCGATGCGAATTTCGACTTCTTCCCGCTGGAGAACCCGGGCCTGATCTCTATCCCGCTGGGCTTCCTGCTCGGCTGGCTCGGCTCGATCCTCTCCAAGGAGGAGCCGGACAAGGGCAAGTACGCGGAGCTGGAGGTCAAGTCCCTCACCGGCGTCGGAGCCCACTGATCGGGCATTGTTCACACGTTTGTAGCGGCCGCGTCGTAGAGTCCTACGACGCGGCCGCACCGTTCCTCGTGGCAAATGGCCCATGGCGTTGTCAGAGGTCTGACGTAAGGTCGAAAGCAGTTGGAACAACAAGTCGGTTCCATCTGCATCCAACCGCCGGGGAGGGGCCGCAGTGCTCATCGACACCTATGGCCGTGTAGCCACTGACCTGCGCGTGTCACTGACAGATCGCTGCAATCTGCGGTGTACGTACTGCATGCCGGAAGAGGGCCTGCAGTGGCTGGCCAAGCCCGACCTGCTCACGGACGACGAGATCGTGCGTCTCGTGCGCATCGCCGTCACCCAGCTCGGCATCACCGAGGTCCGTTTCACCGGCGGCGAGCCGCTGCTGCGCCCCGGTCTCGTCGGCATCGTCGAGCGCTGCGCCCAGCTGGAGCCCCGCCCCAGGATGTCCCTGACGACGAACGGCATCGGCCTCAAGCGCACCGCCAAGGCACTCAAGGCGGCAGGCCTCGACCGGGTCAACGTCTCCCTGGACACACTGCGCCCCGACGTCTTCAAGACGCTCACCCGCCGCGACCGCCACAAGGACGTCCTGGAAGGCCTCGAAGCCGCCCGCGACGCGGGCCTCACCCCGGTCAAGGTCAACACCGTCCTGATGCCGGGCCTGAACGACGACGAGGCCCCCGACCTGCTCGCCTGGGCCGTGGAGAACGACTACGAACTGCGGTTCATCGAGCAGATGCCCCTGGACGCCCAGCACGGCTGGAAGCGCGACGGCATGATCACCGCGGGTGACATTCTGCAGTCCCTGCGCACCCGCTTCGAGCTCACCGAAGAGGGCTCCAAGGAGCGCGGCTCGGCACCCGCCGAGCGCTGGATCGTGGACGGCGGCCCGCACCGCGTCGGCGTCATCGCCTCCGTCACCCGCCCGTTCTGCTCGGCCTGCGACCGGACCCGGCTGACGGCCGACGGCCAGGTGCGCACCTGCCTGTTCGCCACCGAGGAGACCGACCTGCGCGGGGCGCTGCGTGCAGCTCCCGAAGACAGCACGGACGGCTCGGACGAGGCCATCGCCCGCATCTGGAAGCTCGCGATGTGGGGCAAGAAGGCGGGCTCGGGCCTGGACGACCCGTCGTTCCTGCAGCCGGAGCGCCCGATGTCGGCCATCGGCGGCTAGGGCAGGGCCCTAGGCGTCCGGGGTCTCGCGCGCCTGCCACTCCGCCAGCGGCACGACGTCCTTCAGGAAGCCGCGTACGCCCAGGAACTGGGAGAGGTGCTCGCGGTGTTCGTCGCACGCGAGCCACGTCTTGCGCCGCTCCGGGGTGTGGATCTTGGGGTTGTTCCAGGCAAGCACCCAGACCGCGTCGACGCGGCAGCCCTTGGCGGAACAGATCGGGTTTTCGTCACTCACAGTCGCGTCCAAAGTGCTGCAAACAAGGCGACGCCGAGCAGCCACGGGGGGAGCTGCCCGGCGTCGGTCTGTCGCTCCGACGGGGGATGCGGAGCGCGTACGAAGTATGTCATGGGGGACCCGGCTACTGGCACCGGAACTACATGATTGATCTGAGGTTTTCTTGAGCTTGGCGCAACGTCGACGGTCAGTTCTGTCCGCTTGAACTGCCGCGCCGCTGGTCGTACGCGGGCCCCAGGGGATCTTCCGGGACGGATTCCGCGGCGGCGGCCGCGGCGGGCGGCGCCAGCATTGGCCGAGAAGGAGCGGGTGTGAACGTCGACGGCAGCGAAGGGGGCGTCTCCCGGCCCGCGTTGGCGATCACGACGGAGATGTACGGCAGGAGGATGCCGAGCACCAGTGCGACGAGGGCGACGTGTCGCTCGACGTTCCACAGCACCGCGGCGGCCACCACGGACACCGTCCGGACCGACATAGAGATCACATAACGCCGCTGCCTGCCCCGCACGTCCTCCGCGAGACCCTGCCGGGCCCCAGTGATCCGGAAGACCTGGCCGCTGCTCTGCTTCCGCATCACGTTCCACCGCCCTGTCCGCTGTGCCGGACTCTCCCTGGTCGAGCGCCCCGGTCCGGCCCGGTCAACGTTACGCCGCGGCTGCGCCGCCTACGAGACCGGGGGAGCCTTCACCTCGGTGCCCTGCCTGCGCCGTGCCACGTATGGAGGTGCCCGACATGCGCCGTATGGAGGACGGGTCGACACTGGCGGTAACGCTCGTGTAGAGCCGACTAGGAGGCAGCTATGGGCTGGTTGTGGGCAATCATCGTGGGATTCGTGCTGGGTCTGATTGCCAAGGCGATCCTGCCCGGCAAGCAGCACAGTCCGCTCTGGCTGACCACGGTGTTCGGCATCATCGGCGCGGTCCTCGGCAACTGGCTCGCGACGAAGTTCGGCATCAATGAGACCAAGGGCATCGACTGGGGCCGCCATGCGCTCCAGCTGGTCGCGGCGCTCGTCGTCGTCGGCCTCGGTGACGCGGCGTACACGATGGTCCGAGGCAACAAACGCAGGGCATAGCCGCCTCGCGCGAGGACGCGAAGACGCGAGGACGCGAAGAGGGGCCGGTCCTGGTGGACCGGCCCCTCTTTCACGTGCGGGTACGACTATCGGGTGACCTCGACCGCCGCCAGGTTCTTCTTGCCGCGGCGCAGCACCAGCCACCGCCCGTGCAGCAGCTCATCGCGGGCCGGGACGGCGTCCTCGGCGGCGACCTTCACGTTGTTCACGTAGGCACCGCCCTCCTTCACCGTGCGCCGGGCGGCGGACTTGCTCGCCACCAGGCCGACCTCGGCGAGCAGATCCACGACCGGGCCGAGCTCGGCGACCTCGACGCGCGGCAGCTCGGAGAGCGCGGCGGCCAGCGTCGCCTCGTCCAGCTCGGCCAGGTCGCCCTGCCCGAAGAGCGCCTTGGACGCGGCGATCACCGCGGCGCACTGGTCCGCGCCGTGCACCAGCGTGGTCAGCTCCTCGGCGAGCGCACGCTGCGCGGCCCGCGCCTGCGGACGCTCCTCGGTCTGCTTCTCGATCTCCTCGAGCTCCTCGCGGGACTTGAAGGAGAGGATCCGCATGTACGTCGAGATGTCCCGGTCGTCCGTGTTCAGCCAGAACTGGTAGAACGCGTACGGCGTCGTCATCGCCGGGTCGAGCCAGACGGCGCCGCCCTCGGACTTGCCGAACTTGGTGCCGTCCGACTTGAGCATCAGCGGGGTGCCGAGCGCGTGGACCGTGGCGTCCGGCTGCAGGCGGTGGATCAGGTCGATGCCCGCCGTGAGGTTGCCCCACTGGTCGCTGCCGCCGGTCTGCAGCGTGCAGCCGTACCGCCGGTTGAGCTCGAGGAAGTCCATGCCCTGGAGGAGCTGGTAGCTGAACTCCGTGTACGAGATGCCCTCCTGGGATTCCAGGCGGCGGGCCACGGAGTCCTTGGTCAGCATCTTGTTCACGCGGAAGTGCTTGCCGATGTCGCGCAGGAACTCGATCGCGGACAGGCCCGCGGTCCAGTCGAGGTTGTTCACCATCGTCGCGCCGTTCTCGCCCTCGAAGGACAGGAAGGGCTCGATCTGCGAGCGCAGCCGGGCCACCCAGTTCGCGACCGTCTCCGGGTCGTTCAGGGTGCGCTCCGCGGTCGGCCGCGGGTCGCCGATCTGGCCCGTGGCCCCGCCCACCAGCGCCAGCGGGCGGTGCCCCGCCTGCTGGAGCCGACGGACGGTGAGAACCTGCACGAGATGCCCGACGTGCAGGCTCGCCGCGGTCGGGTCGAAGCCGCAATAGAACGTGACGGGACCGTCCGCGAGCGCCTTGCGCAGTGCGTCTTCATCGGTGGACAGGGCGAAAAGCCCGCGCCACTTCAGCTCGTCGACGATGTCCGTCACGGGTCTCGTGTCTCCTTGGGTGTGCTTAGACGTTGCACGTAGGTGCAGGGTCCGAGGTTATACGCCCTGGCTGACCGAACTCATATTGAAATCCGGGACGCGCAGCGCGGGCATCGCGGCCCGGGTGAAGTAGTCGCCCCACTCGCGCGGCAGCGTCTTCTCCGTGCGGCCCGCCTCGGAGGCCCGCCCGAGCAGGTCCACGGGCGATTCGTTGAACCGGAAGTTGTTCACCTCGCCCACGACCTCGCCGTTCTCGACGAGGTACACGCCGTCCCTGGTCAGCCCGGTGAGCAGCAGCGTCGCCGGGTCCACCTCGCGGATGTACCAGAGGCAGGTCAGCAGCAGCCCGCGCTCGGTGGCCGCGACCATCTCGTCCAGCGTGCGGTCGCCGCCGCCGTCCAGGACGAGGTTGTCGACGGCCGGTGTCACCGGGAGCCCGGTCAGCTCCGCGCTGTGCCGACTGGTGGCGAGGTGAGCGAGCTCACCGGCGCGGATCCACTCGGTGGCGGTCAGCGGCAGGCCGTTGTCGAAGACCGAGGCGTCGCCGCCCGAGGCGTGCGCGAGCACGAAGGGCGCCGACTCCAGGCCCGGCTCGTGCGGGTCGCTGCGCAGCGTCAGCGGCAGCTCGGCGAGCCGCTCGCCCAGGCGCGTGGCACCGCCCGGCTTGGAGAACACCGTGCGGCCCTCGGCGGCGTCGCGGGCCGACGACTGCCACAGCTGGTAGATCAGCAGGTCCGCGACGGCGGTCGGCGGCAGCAGCGTCTCGTACCGCCCGGCGGGCAGGTCGATGCGCCGCTGCGCCCACCCGAGGCGCTGGGCGAGCTCGGTGTCGAGGGCGGCCGGGTCGACGTCCTTGAAGTCGCGGGTGGCGCGTCCCGCCCAGGCAGACTTGGTGCGGTCGGGCGATTTGGCGTTGAGCTCCAGGGTGCCGTTGGGCTGGTCGTGCCGGAGGCGGAGCCCCGTCGACGTACCCAGGTAGCTCGACACGAATTCGTGGTTCGCGAAGCCGTACAGCTCACGCCCGCCCGCGCGGGCCCGGGCGAACGCCTCGCCGAGCGCCGGGGCGAACTCCGCGAAGACCGCGGAGGACGTCTCGCCGGGCGCCTCGGTGAAGTCGGCGGAGGCCGCCGTGCCGGTCACCAGCGGCTGCGCGTCCTCGGCGGGCCCCGCCCCGCGCGCGGCCTCCTCGGCGGCCCGCACCAGCGGCTCCAGGTCGTCCGCTGTCACGGCCGCGCGCGTCACGACACCGGAGGCGGTGCCTTCCTTGCCGTCGACGGTCGCGATGACGGTGAGGGTGCGGCCGCGGGTCACGCCGTTGGTGGTCAGGGCGTTGCCCGCCCACCGCAGGTTCGCCGACGACTCCTCGTCGGCGATCACGACACAGCCGTCCGCGGTGGACAGTTCGAGGGCGCGCTCGACGATCTCGTGCGGCTTGGTGGCGCTGCGGCTCATCGACCGGCCTCCTGCGTGGTGTTCAGAATGTTCACGCCCCGGAACAGGGCGGACGGGCAGCCGTGCGAGACCGCGGCGACCTGGCCGGGCTGGGCCTTGCCGCAGTTGAAGGCGCCGCCGAGGACGTACGTCTGCGGGCCGCCGACCGCGGCCATCGAGCCCCAGAAGTCGGTGGTCGACGCCTGGTAGGCGACGTCGCGCAGCTGCCCGGCGAGGCGGCCGTTCTCGATCTTGTAGAAGCGCTGTCCCGTGAACTGGAAGTTGTAGCGCTGCATGTCGATGGACCACGACCGGTCACCGACCACGTAGATCCCGCGGTCGACGCCCGCGATCAGGTCCTCCGTGGAGAGCCCGCCGGGGTCGGGCTGGAGCGACACGTTCGCCATGCGCTGCACCGGGACGTGGCCGGGGGAGTCGGCGTACGCGCAGCCGTTGGAGCGCTCGAAGCCGGTGAGCTTGGCGATGCGCCGGTCCAGCTGGTACCCGACCAGCGTGCCGTCCTTGACCAGGTCCCAGGACTGGCCCGCCACGCCCTCGTCGTCGTACCCGATCGTCGCGAGCCCGTGCTCGGCCGTCCGGTCGCCCGTCACGTTCATCAGCGAGGAGCCGTACGCCAACTTGCCGAGCTGGTCGAAGGTGGCGAACGACGTGCCCGCGTACGCCGCCTCGTAGCCCAGCGCGCGGTCCAGCTCGGTGGCGTGGCCGATGGACTCGTGGATCGTCAGCCAGAGGTTGGACGGATCGACGATCAAGTCGTACGCGCCCGCCCGGACACTCGGCGCCCGCATCTTCTCCGCCAAATGCTCGGGAATCTCGGAGAGCTCCCGCTCCCAGTCCCAGCCGGTCCCCGTGAGGTACTCCCAGCCGCGGCCGACCGGCGGCGCGATCGTCCGCATCGAGTCGAACTCACCGGTCGAACCGTCGACGGCCACCGCGGTCAGCTGCGGGTGCAGCCGCACGCGCTGCTGCGTGGTCGTCGTCCCCGCCGTGTCCGCGTAGAACTTGTTCTCGTGCACGGTGAGCAGCGAGGCGTCGACGTGCGTGACCCCGTCGGCGGCGAGCAGCCGCGCGCTCCAGTCGGCGAGCAGCCCCGCCTTCTCCTCGTCCGGCACGGCGAACGGATCGATCTCGTACGAGGAGATCCAGGTCTTCTCGGCGTGCACCGGCTCCTGCGCCAGCTCGACGCGCTCGTCGGCGCCCGCGGCCTTGATGACCTGCGCGGACAGCTTCGCCATCGCGACGGCCTGGGAGGCGACGCGCGCCGCCGCGTCCATCGTCATGTCGACGCCCGAGGCGAAGCCCCAGGTGCCGCCGTGCACGACCCGGACCGCGTATCCGAGGTCGGTGGTGTCGGAGGTGCCCGCCGGTCTGGCGTCGCGCAGCAGCCAGGACGCGCTGCGCACCCGCTCCAGGCGGAAGTCCGCGTGGTCGGCGCCGAGCGCCCGCGCGCGGGCGAGCGCGGCGTCGGCGAGAGCCCGCAGCGGCAGTGCCGTGAAGGCTTCATCGATGGAATGAGGCACGGATGTCTCCCTGCTTTCGGCTCCGGTCAGGTCCGATCATGTCGCGCCCGACGCCCCGGCGGCCAGGGTTTTCTGTAGGGATCCGACAGGGAGTCCTCTTCGCCACTGTCGGTCGTCGATTCTCCGTATCGCGACAGGTACCGATAGGTTTTCGAGGTACCAGACCGCTATCGAAAGGGTGATCCGTTGAGCCGCTCGGTTCTCGTCACCGGAGGAAACCGGGGCATCGGCCTCGCCATCGCCCGCGCCTTCGCCGACGCCGGCGAGAAGGTCGCGATCACCTACCGCTCGGGTGAGCCGCCGAAGCTCCTCACCGACGCCGGTGTCCTCGCCGTCAAGTGCGACATCACCGACGCCGAGCAGGTGGAGCAGGCCTACAAGGAGATCGAGGAGAAGCACGGGAACGTCGAGGTCCTGGTCGCCAATGCGGGCATCACCAAGGACCAGCTCCTGATGCGCATGACCGAGGAGGACTTCACGTCCGTCCTCGACACCAACCTCACCGGCACCTTCCGCGTCGTCAAGCGTGCCAATCGCGGCATGCTGCGCGCCAAGAAGGGCCGCGTCGTCCTCATCTCCTCGGTCGTGGGCCTGACGGGCGGCGCCGGACAGGCGAACTACGCCGCCTCCAAGGCGGGTCTGGTCGGCTTCGCGCGTTCCCTCGCCCGCGAGCTCGGTTCGCGCAACCTCACCTTCAACGTCGTCGCCCCCGGTTTTGTCGACACCGACATGACCAAGGTGCTGACGGACGAGCAGCGTGAGGGCATCGTCTCTCAGGTGCCGCTCGGCCGTTACGCGCAGCCCGAGGAGATCGCCGCCGCGGTGAAGTTCCTCGCGTCGGACGACGCTTCTTACATCACTGGAGCCGTCATCCCCGTTGACGGCGGATTGGGCATGGGTCACTGATCACATGAGCGGAATTCTCGACGGCAAGCGCATCCTCGTCACCGGTGTGCTGACGGAGGCCTCGATCGCCTTCCACGCGGCCAAGGTGGCCCAGGAGCAGGGCGCCGAGGTCATCCTGACCGCCTTCCCGCGGCCCACGCTCACCGAGCGCATCGCCAAGAAGCTCCCCAAGCCCGCCAAGGTCATCGAGCTCGACGTGACCAACCAGGAGCACCTGGACCGCCTCGCGGGCGTCGTGAAGGAGGAGCTCGGCGGCCTCGACGGCATCGTGCACTCCATCGGCTTCGCGCCGCAGGGTGCCTTCAACTTCCTTGAGGCGACCTTCGAGGACGTCTCGACGGCGATGCACGTCTCGGCGTACTCCCTGAAGTCGCTCACCATGGCCTGCCGCCCGCTCTTCGAGGGCGGGGCGTCGGTCGTCGGCCTCACCTTCGACGCGCAGTACGCCTGGCCGAAGTACGACTGGATGGGCCCGGCCAAGGCCGCCCTGGAGGCCACCAGCCGCTACCTCGCCCGCGACCTGGGCAAGGAGGACATCCGCTGCAACCTGATCTCCGCGGGGCCGCTCGGCTCCATGGCCGCCAAGTCCATCCCGGGCTTCGGCGAGCTCGCGGAGGTCTGGGACTCCCGCTCCCCGCTGAACTGGGACATGGCCGACCCGGAGCCCGCGGGCCGCGGTGTCGTCGCCCTGCTCTCGGACTTCTTCCCGAAGACCACCGGCGAGATCATCCACGTCGACGGCGGCGTGCACATGATGGGTGCCTGACCAGGCACTCGCCCCGGCAGTGGGTACGTTTTCGAGGCCCCGTCCCCCGCAGCGCGCGGGTGGCGGGGCCTCACCCGTTCGGCCCCCTGGCCGGGCGGCGACGGGGGAGTGCCGCGCACTCTGAAGTGTGCGTCTTACCGGTGCGGTGCTCGTGGCTCTCGCTCTTGTGGTCGCCGCGCCGAGCGGCGTGCCGCAGGGTCCCTCCTCCGCGCGCGCGGAGGAGGAGGAACCCCGGCCCTTCGGCTCGGAGTGCCGCACCGGTGTCGCGGGCTCCCAGGTCGTCGCGTACTGCCACAACCCCTACCCCGAGACCGACCGGGTCCGCCTCCACGTGGAGTGCGACCAGTGGTGGGACATCGATACCGACTCCCGGCCCGTCGAGGCGGGGCCCGCGATGACGGTGCGGCTCACGGGGCGGTGCTGGAAAGCGGTCCGCTCGGTCTGGGTCAGCCACCAGAAGTGAGCGCCCGGTCCCTGCCGTCGCCCTTGCTGAGCCGCTCCGGGCGGCACATGAAGGGGTAGCCCGCCGCCTCCGTGGCTGCGGCCTCCGCGTCGCCCACACGGATCGCGTCGACCAGCCGGGTGTGGTCCATGTGCGCCTCGGGCGTCAGCTCCTCGCCGATGTCCTCGCGCAGCCAGTCCCGCAGCACCTCGCCGAGGTCCGCGTAGAGCGCCGTCATGACGTCGTTGTGCGAGGCGGCGACGACGGCCATGTGGAACGTCGCGTCGGCCGTCACGAACGCCTCGGTGTCCCCGGACGCCCAGCACTCCTCGCGGCGCACCAGCAGCGCGTCGAGCTGCTTGAGGTCGCGCTCGGTGCGGCGCTCGGCGGCGAGCTTGGCGGCGCTGGACTCCAGCGTGCTGCGCAGCTCGGCGATGTGCCGCGGGTCCGCGTCGGCGAACCTGCGCTGCATCACGCCCGCGAGCTCGCTCGTCGCGACCACGTAGGTCCCCGAGCCCTGCCGGATGTCGAGCAGGCCGTTGTGCGCGAGGGCGCGCACGGCCTCCCTGACCGTGTTCCTGGCCACGCCCAGCTGATCGACCAGCTCCGGCTCGGTGGGGATGCGGGAACCGACCGGCCACTCGCCCGAGGAGATCTGGTTGCGCAGCTCGGAGATGACCTGTTCGGAGAGTGCGGAACGGCGAGGGGTGGTCAGCGGCATGACGTTCCTTCGTGCGTGGCCTGGGGGTGAGCCCTGTGGATGAGCGGTGCGGATGAGCAGTGTGACGTAATCGGATTGGACAGCCAATCATCCCATGATTCTATGATGGCTCCATGGCTAGTGAGAAAACCCCGACGATGACCCCGACAGCGACAGCCCCCGCACCCACCGAGGCGCCGGAGAAACAGGCCCCCACGCGCGCGTGGGCGACGCGCCTCGTCATCGTCGGCATCGTCCTCGCGGCCATGAACCTCCGCCCGGCCATCACCAGCCTCGGCGCCCTCCTCGAAGAGGTGCGCGACGGCCTCGGCATGAGCGGCACCCTCGCGGGCCTGCTCACCTCCGTACCGCCCCTCTGCTTCGCGATCTTCGGCGTGATGGCGCCCCGCCTGGCCAAGCGCTTCGGGCCCAGCGCCGTGGTCTGCGTCGGCATGGTCGCCATCGCCGCAGGACTGGTGCTCCGGCCCTTCGTCGGGGGCGTCGCGGGCTTCCTCGCCGCCACCGCCCTCGCCCTCGCGGGCATCGCCGTCAGCAACGTCCTGATGCCCGTCATCGTCAAGCGCTGGTTCCCCGACCGGGTCGGCTCGATGACCGGCCTGTACTCGATGGCGCTCGCACTCGGCACCTCCCTGGCGGCCGCCCTCACCGTGCCCGTCACCGACGGCCTCGGCGGACGCTGGCAGTCCGGCCTCGCCGTGTGGGCCCTGCTCGCCGTCGTCGCCGTCATCCCCTGGATCCCGCTCGTCCGCGACCGCAGCCGCACGGCCGCCGCGGTGCCGGAGCACGTCAGCGCCGCCGTGCGACGCGAGGACGACGGGCTGCGCATCACCTCCAGCCGCACCGCCTGGGCGCTCGCCGTGTTCTTCGGCCTCCAGGCCACCGCCGCGTACATCACGATGGGCTGGATGCCGCAGATCTTCCGCGACGCCGGTGTCCCCGCGGGCCAGGCGGGCGTTCTGCTCGCCGTCACGATGGCCATGGGCGTGCCCCTGGCGTTCGTCATCCCGCGGGTCGCCACGCGCCTGACCAACCAGGGCCCGGTCGTGATCGTCCTCGGCGCCTGCGGTCTCGCCGGGTACGCGGGCCTCTACCTCGCGCCCGCGGGCGGCGCCTGGGCCTGGGCGCTGCTGCTCGGCATCTCGAACTGCGCCTTCCCGCTCGCCCTCACCATGGTCGGGATGCGCGCGAAGAGCAGCATGGGCGTGGCCAAGCTGTCCGCCTTCGCGCAGAGCACGGGCTATCTGATCTCCATCCCGGGCCCGCTCCTGGTGGGCGTGCTCTACCAGCACAGCGGCGGCTGGGGACTGCCCCTCGCGCTCATGGCGGGCCTCATGGTGCCGCAGATCGTCATCGGCACCCTCGCGGGCCGCAACCGCACGGTCGAGGACGAGGTGGCCGCCAAGGCCGCGGCCGCCTGACCCCGCCGGAGGGAGGACGGGCAAAGGGTGCGAGACTGACCGTATGCCCGTCCTCGATCCGAACCCTCAGAACGGCCAGAAGAAGCTGCTCATCGTGCTCGGCGCGATGCTGGCCATCACCGTGATCATCGGCATCATCGCCTCCATCGCCTCGCCGTGACCGCCTGCACCGTCCTGCCGTGAACCGGCCCCCGACGGAGCGATGGTGGGGCTAGCCCCACCATCCCCTAGGGGGTCAGTGTCAGGGTCAAGTGGGTGGATCTCCGGATGGGTTGAGGGTCGCCGATCGCCTAACTTCGAGTTGTGGCCGCGAAGACGCGGACACGACCACTCGAGGACCACGGAGGCGGCATGTCGGCCCGATCGCACACCCTGCGCGACCCGGCGAAGTCGGGCAGCATCGAGGTCCAGCTCCCCTGGTGGGCGATCGCCCTTCCCGCCGTCGCCTTCGCGTCCCTGCTCCTGCTGATCCTGAACCCGGCGGACGCACACGCGGCGACCAGCGAGCCGGTGATCACCAACCTCCTGGAGCGCATACAGACGATGATCCTGCGCACGGCCTGATGACCCCGCTCCCGCAGGCTCCGTCACCCGCGCCGGGGGACCGCGCCAACTCCCTGCGCCCCGTGGCGCGTTTCATGCGAAGCTGGGATGCATGAGCGTCGCAGAACCCCGCAGGATTGTCCTCTTCCGGCATGCGAAGGCCGACTGGCCGCAGGTTGCCGACCACGAGCGGCCGCTCGCCGAGCGCGGACGCCGGGACGCCCCCGTCGCCGGGCGCAAGCTGGCCGACAGCGGCAGCGCCTTCGACCTGGCCCTCTGCTCGACCGCCGCCCGGACTCGCGAGACGTGGAAGCTCGCCGTCCAGGAGCTGCCGCAGCGACCGAAGACCGTCTACGAGGAGCGGTTGTACGAAGCCTCTCCCGGCGAGCTGATCGCCGTGCTCAACGAAATCCCGGACGACGTGCAGAACCTCGTCCTGATCGGCCACAACCCCGGCGTCCAGGGTCTGGCCGACGTCCTCGCGGGGGACTCCGAGGGTGACGCCAGAACGAGGCTGAACCGCAGGGGCTTCCCGACCGCGGCCTTCGCCGTTCTGACGTACGCCGGTTCGTGGAAGGCGCTCGAGCCCGGCGTGGCCACCCTCGTCGACTACTGGGCGCCGTCCGAGTAGTTCCTCTCCCCGTCCACCGTCAGGGGCCCGGCACCACAGTGGTGCCGGGCCCCTTTGACGTATGCGATCGACGTACGCGCTGCGCGCGGGGTGGTCAGTCCGTGTGCGTGTCCGCCGCCTCGACCTCTTCGCGGGTGATGCCGAGGAGATAGAGGACGGTGTCCAGGAAGGGGACGTTCACCGCGGTGTGCGCTGCCTCGCGGACCAGGGGCTTGGCGTTGAAGGCGACACCGAGCCCCGCCGCGTTCAGCATGTCCAGGTCGTTCGCGCCGTCGCCGATCGCGACGGTCTGCTCCAGCGGGACCCCGGCCTCCGTGGCGAAACGGCGCAGCAGCCGGGCCTTGCCCGCACGGTCGACGATCTCGCCGGTCACCTTGCCGGTGAGCTTGCCGTCGACGATCTCCAGGGTGTTGGCCTGGGCGAAGTCGAGGCCGAGACGTTCCTTCAGATCGTCGGTGACCTGAGTGAACCCGCCCGAGACGACGCCCACTTGGTAGCCAAGGCGCTTGAGGGTGCGGATGAGCGTGCGGGCACCCGGAGTGAGCCTGACCTCGGAGCGGACCTTGTCCACGACCGAGGCGTCCAGGCCCGCGAGGAGCGCGACGCGGGCGTGCAGCGACTGCTCGAAGTCCAGTTCGCCGCGCATCGCGGCCGACGTCACCTCGGCGACCTCTTCCTCGCATCCGGCGTGCGCCGCGAAGAGCTCGATCACCTCGTCCTGGATGAGCGTCGAGTCGACGTCCATCACGACCAGGCGCTGGGCGCGGCGGTGCAGGCCCGCCGAGACTACGGCGACGTCCACGCCGAGCCGCGCGGCCTCTATGGCCAGGGCGGTGCGCAGCGGCTCGGTCTCGGTGCCGGACACCGCGAACTCGACGGCGGTGACCGGGTACTTGGCGAGCCGGAAGATGCGGTCGATGTTGCCGCCGGTGGCGGTGATGCTCGCGGCGATCGCGGCGGTCGACTCGGAGGTCAGCGGGTGGCCGAGGACGGTCACGAGCGAACGCCCCAGGCCACGCGGCCGGTTGTCGCCGATGCCGGAGATGATCTCGGCCTGCATCTTCATGGACTCCGCCCAGCTGTGGACGGTGGCCCGCAGGTCGCCCTCCAGACCGGCGGGCGGCTCGGTCACGAGCGCGCACAGCACGATCCGGCCACGGGTGACGACCTGCTCGATGTCGACGACGTCGACGGAGTAGGCGGCGAGGGTGTCGAAGAGTCCGGCGGTGATGCCGGGGCGGTCCTTGCCGAAGATCTTGACGAGGAGCGTCGGGATGTCGGCGGGCTGAGGGGGCTGCGAAGCACTCATGGTGATCCCTACGGTATCCGCCCTCCTGGCGCGGGTGTCCTGCGGTCCGAGTGCCGGACATCCGTTGTTCCCTGGCTTGGTGCCTACGGTCTGCTGGCTCGTTGGGTTGCTGTATCGCCGCATCGCGGCGGATTCCTCCCACCCGTCCACACCCGTTTGCCTCGTGACGTCTGCCTGCCGTAGGGGCTTCTCGCTGCGCGGGGTCAGCGAGAGGGGCCCTTCTTTGGGGGCGGTGGGGGAGGCGGCGGCGGTGGTGGTGGCCAGTCGGTCGTGCGGGGGCGGCGGCGGTTCGGTGGGGGTGGGGGTGCCACCGGGCCCATCACCGTCGGCGCGCCGGAGACGTCCCGGTCGGGCGGCGGGGAGTCGTCCCGGGACCGGGAGGGCGGGCGGGCCGCGTCCGTCGTACGCAGGTAGGGGTTCGTGTCGGGGTTCGGCGGCCGGTACGGAGCCCCGGCGGCGTATGGTCCCGCCCCCGAAGGTTCAGGCACGTCCGGACCCGGCCCGGCAGGGACGACCCCCGCGCCGGAAGCCAGCGCGAACCGTGAGGCCCTGCTCCCCGCAGCCCCCGTGGCCAGGGCGAGGAGCGCCCCCGCCATCCCCGCCCCGAACCCCCACACCGCCCCGAGCAGCGCCGCCGTCCCCAGCCGCCCGTGCAGCTCGACCCCCGCGCCGAACGCGTCGAAGCCGAACACGGAGAGCGAGGCGTCGGCGGACACCTCGGTCAGCCGGGCCAGGAGCGGAAGCCCGAGCGCCGTCACGACCCCGAGCCGCACCCCGCACCGCCCCGCGAACCCGAGGGCGGACACTTCAGAGGCGGACGATCCAGAGGCGGACAGCGCGTCCCGGACGCGGGGAGTCCGCGCAGCCGTCAGCACCCCCGCGAACAGCATCATCACCGCCGCCGCGACGCCCAACAGCCAGACCCTGCCGTCGAGTTCGGCCAGGCGCCCGAGCGTGAGCGGTTTGTCGGAAGGACCCGTCAGGAGATCGTCCACCGGATCGGGCAGGAAGCGCGTGAGCGCACCCGTCGCCCTGCCGTCCCACGGCACGAAGAGCCCGACCGGGATGCCGAGCCACACGCCGTTCGGCGCCCCGAGCAGCGCCGCGCCCGCGATCCGCTTCGGGTGATCGTCGCCGACCATCGCGTACGCCGCCGCGGCGAACCCCGCGGCGACCGCCACCAGCACCACCGTGACCAGCGCGGAGACGGCCGGTCGTACCACCCGGTGCAGGCCGTCGAGGGCGCGCGGCAGCGGTGTGCGCCGTGATGCGAGGAGAGCGATGAGCAGCACGCCGATCACCCAGACCGCACCGCCGAGCAGCGTCGGCCCGGTGTCGACGGTGAACCCGACCGAGGCCTTCGCCTTCGCCAGGTCCCCGAGCCGGTCGGGGAGCAGCCCGCCGATGTCCCCGATGCCGCCGGGCAGCTTGTCGGTGATGCCGTCCGGCAACTGGTCGATGCCCTCCCCGATGCCCTTGTCGATGCCGAGCTGCTTGCCGTCGATCGTGATGATGTCGTGACCGGCCCAGGCGAGCCCCGCGAGCATCGCCAGGAAGAGGGCGATCACCGCGCCCAGGCGCGCGCAGAGTTCGGCGACCGGAATGAAGGCGCCCGCCCCGCGCAGGGAGCGCAGGAAGAAGTGGGCGAGGAGCAGTGCGCCGACCAAACCCACACCGAGTGGCGCAATATCGACTGCTGTGGTCGCCTCGGCGCCGTCCAGGCCGAACGCCGAGACATCACCGGACGGCGTGACCGAGCCTCCCGCGCCCAGCGCGACGGTCGCCGCCGTCATCGGGCCGAGCCCGCCGACCGCGTCCGCGCCGAGCAGATGCAGTCCGAGCGCGGCCGTCCCCGCCATGCCGACCAGTGCCCAGCTGACCGCGGCGATCGCGGAGAGCAGCACATCGCCCCACCGCACGCCCCGGCTCTCACTGTGGTGTTCTTCGGCCTGCATCAGGACCCCCCGGACCGCAGCGCGTTGCCCCAAATGCACTTAATGCTCTCAATGAGCATGATCCGTATGCACTGATGGGCGCTTACTACTCTCCGGGGCGATTTCTTCTCCGTCAACGGGGCAACCCGTCACGCCCGTACGCAGTCTTCACAAGGCCCGACTTTCGGTCAGAGCCCTCCGCCTGAAATAGTTCCTCCCGATGTTCGACATCCCTAGACTCCCCATCGATGGGGGCTAGCTCGGGGGACAACTCAGTGGGGCATGGAGTGCCGGAACTCGTACTGGAATTGAATGGCAGGACCTGGACGCTGGATGCGTCCAGGCCGTACACCCTCGGACGTGATCCGCAGGGGGATATCTCGCTCGACGACGCCAGGGTGTCCTGGCGTCACGCGTCGATCAGCTGGAGCGGCCGCAGTTGGGTCATTGAGGACCACGGCAGCACCAACGGCACCTTTGTGCAGGGCCAGCGGATCCACCAGATGGAAATCGGCCCGGGTTCGGCGGTGCACCTCGGCAACGCGACCGACGGTCCGCTGGTGAACGTATCCGGTGGTGCCGCGGGTGCGGCGGCCGCGGCCGTCTCCGCGCCGCAGCACGCCCAGCAGCAGGCCGCGCCGCAACACGCGCCCCAGCAGCATCAGCAGGAAGCTCCCGGCTGGGCCGCTCAGGCCCCGCAGCAGCAGGCACCCCAGCAGCAGGCCCCGTACCAGGCGCAGCAGCAGGGCTGGCAGCAACAGCAGCCGCCGCAGCATCAGCACCAGCCTCAGCAGCAGCACCAGCCGCACGTGCCCCAGCAGCAGGGTGGCCCGTCCGAGCAGTTCGCGCAGAAAGCTCCGGGTTCCGGCGGCGCCGCGGGGGCACCGCCGGTCTACGGCGACCGCAGCCCGACGACGTTCCACCAGCTGGCTCTGGGCCGAAAGATGCGCATCGGTCGTGCGCTCGAGAACGAGCTGGTCGTCTCCGACCTGCAGGTCTCGCGCCATCACGCCGAGTTCACGGCGACGCCCGACGGCCGTTTCGAGATCCACGACCTCGGGTCCCACAACGGCACGTACGTCAACGGCCAGCCGATCGCGAAGTCCTCGACGGTCCTGATCGGCCCGAACGACATCGTCGGCGTCGGCCACTCGACCTTCCGCCTCGTCGGCGGACAGCTCGAGGAGTTCGTCGACACCGGTGACGTCTCCTTCTCGGCCCGTCACCTCACGGTCACGGTCGACGGCGGCAAGCAGATCCTCAAGGACGTCTCCTTCGGCGTTCCGGAGAAGTCGCTCATCGCGGTCATCGGCCCCTCGGGTTCCGGAAAGTCCACCCTGCTCAAGGCGCTGACCGGCTACCGGCCCGCCAACCAGGGCGACGTCCTCTACGACAACAGGAACCTCTACAAGCAGTTCGCGGAACTGCGTCAGCGCATCGGTCTGGTCCCGCAGGACGACATCCTGCACAAGGAGCTGACCGTCAAGAAGGCCCTCAAGTACGCGGCCAAGCTGCGCTTCCCCGCGGACACCACGGAGGCCGAGCGCGAGTCCCGCATCGACGAGGTCCTGCGCGAGCTCAAGCTGGACATCCACAAGGAGAAGAAGGTCACCTCCCTCTCCGGTGGCCAGCGCAAGCGCGTGTCGGTGGCCCTCGAGCTGCTGACCAAGCCCTCGCTGATCTTCCTGGACGAGCCGACCTCCGGCCTCGACCCGGGCATGGACCGCGACGTCATGCAGCTGCTTCGCGGCCTCGCCGACGACGGCCGCACGGTCCTCGTCGTCACGCACTCGGTCGCCGAGCTGGCGATCTGCGACAAGCTCCTGGTGATGGCGCCGGGCGGTTCGGTGGCGTACTTCGGTCCGCCGGAGGAAGCCCTCAACTTCTTCGGCTACAGCACCTGGGCCGACGTCTTCTCCGCCTTCGAGAACTACCGCGACTACGACTGGGCGGGCCGCTGGAAGGGCTCGCAGCACTACCAGATGTACGCCGCGGACATCGACGCCGTCGCCGCACAGTCCGTACAGATGGCGCCGCCCCAGGCGGTGCGGCCGCCGAAACCGCAGGGCTGGGGGTCACAGCTGTGGACCCTGATCCGGCGCTATGTCTCGGTGATCGCCTCCGACAAGGGCTTCATGGGCCTGATGGTGATCCTGCCCGCGGTCCTCGGCATCGTCAGCGTCGTGATCCCGGCCGACTTCGGCCTCGGTCCGCCGAAGCCGCCGGTCAAGTTCAACGCCGACGCAGGCACGATCATGCTGATCCTCGCGGTCGGCATGTGCTTCTCCGGCGCGGCCAACTCCGTACGTGAGCTGATCAAGGAACGGGTCATCTACGAACGGGAACGGGCGACCGGCCTGTCCCGCTCGGCGTACCTGATGTCCAAGGTCATCGTCCTCGGCGTGATCACGGCGATCCAGGGCGTCATCATCTGCGGCATCGGCTTCGCGCCGCGTGACCTGCCTGCCGAGGGCCTGATCATGCCTCCGGCCGTGGAGATCTGCCTGACGATCATCGCGCTCGGCTTCACGTCGATGATGTTCGGCCTGGTCATCTCCTCGCTGGTGAAGACCTCCGAGAAGACCATGCCGCTCCTGGTGATGTTCGCGATCGTCCAGGTCGTCTTCACCGGTGTCCTCTTCCAGATCTACGGCTCGCCGGGCCTGGAGCAGTTCGCCTGGCTGATGCCGTCCCGCTGGGCCATCGCGGGCGCGGGCTCCACGCTCGACCTGGCACACCTCATGCCGCCGTGGGACCCGAAGAAGCCGGGCGACCTCGATCCGCTGTGGGACCACTCGGTCGGCCAGTGGAGCCTGAACATCACGGTCCTGATCCTGCTCGGTGTCATCTGCGGCCTCGCGGTCGCGCGTCTGCTGCGCCGCCACGAGCCGGAGGTCATGCGCAAGTAAGTGCGTCACGGCGTACGAGAAGGGCGGCACCCCGTGTGGGGTGCCGCCCTTCGGCGTCTTGAGAACCTCGGCTTCGGCTGAAGAGGTCCAGTGATCAGGCGATCAAGGCTCAGTAGGCGCCGTTCACGTTGTCCATCGAGCCGTACCGGTCGGCGGCGTAGTTGGCCGCGGCCGTGATGTTGGCGACCGGGTCGTAGATGTTCGTCGAGGTGCCGTCGACGTGGTACGCGTTGAACGTCGGCTGGATGACCTGGAGCAGGCCGATCGACGGGGTGCCGTTGATGGCGTTGATGTCCCAGCCGTTCACGGCCTGCGGGTTGCCCGCGGACTCCCGGATGATGTTGCGGTGCAGACCCTCGTACGAGCCGGGGATGCCCTTGGACTTCATGATGTCCAGGGACTGGCGGATCCAGCCGTCGAGGTTGTTGGCGTAGACGGGCTTGCGGGCGGCGGCGCGGCTCGCGGCCTCCTCGGCCTTGCGCTCGTCCTCGGCCTTCTTCTTCGCGGCGGCCTCGTCGGCGGCCTTCTTGGCCTCGTCGGCCTTCTTCTTCTCCGCGGCGGCCTTCTCGGCGGCGTCCTTGGCCTGCTTGTCGGCGTTGGACTGCTGCTTCGAGACGTTGGCGTGGACGGCCTGCTGCGCGTTGGCGCCCGCGGCGAAGGCCACGGGGGAGACGTCGCTCGCGGCCTGGGTGGTGGCCTCGGAATTGCCCGGCACGAGGGAGAACGCGAGGGCGGCGGCGCCGAGCGTGGCGACACCGGCGATCGAGAGCTTCTGGGTCTTGGTCACGGTCGAGCGACTATGACCAGGAAAGGTGTGCTTGGACATGCGAGTTGGACCTCTTCGAATAGCGGAGGTCGCTCTGGTCCGGCTGGGGGACATGTTGCTTCTCCGGCACAAACGCCGCGGTGGTGAGACCGCGGCGCCGAGCGACGGGAGCAATTCTTAGCGGCAGCAAAATTCTGTGGCAAAGGCGTGACGTACGAACCCGGATAGTGGATCAGGGGGTCGGGATGTGCCCTTTATGGCCATGGACCCCCCGAACATAAAGGGATTTCTTATCCACTAGGGACCTTCGTACGTGATGTGCGTCCTATGCGCGGGCTCACATCGAACACGTAACAGTCTCACCAGGAGTTGCCGTCGCAATGCTCTCGGTGAGGATCCTCATCCCGGAGGATGAGGTGGACGTCCCCGAACTCGTGCCACAGGTAGAGACGGCGTACCGCCTCCGCATAACCCCGCTCGATCGCCGCCCGCCCCGCGACGGCCTCCAGCATCAGCAGATGCGACGCCTCCGGCTCATGGAGCCCCGTCAGCAGGCCGTCCACCACCCGCACCCCGCGCTCCGGGGTCACCACGAGCTCGGTCCTGCCCGCCGCCGCCCGCACCACCCCGTCGGCCCCCGCGGCGGACTCCACGGCGCGCACGGCCGTCGTACCGACCGCGACGACCCGGCCCCCGCCCGCCCGCGCGGCATTGATCAGCCGCGCCGACGTCTCCGGCACCTCGAAGAGCTCCGGGTAGGGCGGCTCGTGCGCCTCCTGCGATGCGACACCGGTGTGCAGCACCACCGGCGCGAACTGCACGCCCCTGCTCACCATCTCCGCCACCATCGACGCCGTGAACGGCCGCCCCGCACTCGGCATCTCCGCACTCCCCGCCCCGTCGGCCGACGGCAGTCCGAACACGGTCTGGTAGGCGGCGAGCGGCTGGTCCCTCTCTGTATAGGAGTAACGAATGGGACGCCCGTGCCGCCGCAGCAGTGCGAGCACGTCGGCCGACACCCGCACCCACCACAGCCGCAGGCTCTGAGCCGCCATCGGCTCCTCATATACAAGGCGTACGTTTCCGGGGAGCCGCACCACCGAACCGGCCGGACCACCGCCACGCGCGCGTGTGGTGCCCTTCCCGTCCGGATCGCGCAGCTCCACCGCCCACCGCCCGTCCGCGCCCCGGGTGGAGAAGTGCACCACCACGCGCGCGTGCCCGAGTCTCCCGTCCACCGCCGCGGGCAGCGTCGTCGACGTGTTGACCACGAGCAGGTCCCCGGCCCGCAGCAGCGCGGGCAGCTCCGTGAAGGTGCGGTGCGTGACCTCGGTGCCCCGCGACACCAGCAGCCGCACCGCGTCCCTGCCGAGCCCCGCACCACGCTCCTCGGCGGGCACCCGGGCGACGAGGGAGTCCGGCACGCACAGCGGCGCGCCCAGGACGTTCACAGGGCACCCGCGGACAGCAGCGCGGACGCCGTGTAGCGCCCGCTGGCGGGCCGCTCGGCGAGCAGCCGCAGGAAGGCCGGTGCCACGGCCTCGGGCAGTGGCCTCCCGGACGGATCGTCGACGGGCACAGCGGCCCGGTACAGGTCCGTCCGCATGTCCCCGGGGTCGACGGCCCACACCCGGACCTCTGGCTCCTCCTCGGCGAGAACCGCGGAGAGCTGATCGAGGGCGGCCTTGGACGCGCCGTACCCGCCCCACGTCCCGTACGCCTCGACGGCCGCGTCGGAGCTGACGTCGACCACCGCCCCCGCGGACTCCCGCAGCAGCGGCAACGCCTCCTGCGCCAGCCCGAGCGCCGCCACCACATTGGTCTCCAGCGCCGCCCGCAGCCCGTCGAGCGCGAGCTCGTCCAGTCGTACGAGAGGCTCCGCACCCAGCGCGCTCGCGTTGTTCACCAGCAGATCCAGACCCCCGAGCCGCCGCGCCGCCGCCACCAGGTCCGCCCGGTGCCCCGCATCCGTGATGTCCCCGGCCAGCGCCTCCACACGCGTCCCGTACGTGCGCAGCCCGCGCGCCGACTCCTCCAGGACCACGGCGCTCCGCGCGTCGAGCACGAGATCCCATCCCGACTCCGCGAGGGCCGCGCCCAACGCACGCCCCAGACCCTTCGAAGCCCCCGTGATGATTGCTACCGGCATGACATCCGTCCCCTCGGTTGGCTCGACCGGACCACCACCGAAGGAACGCCCACGCCCCTGACACCTCGTACAGGAGCCGCAACTCCCCGGGTCCCTTCGCCCTAGTACCGGACCATCGACCTAGGCCCCGGGCCCTAGGCGGAGGCCTCCACAGGTCGGATACGCACTGTCACACCCCGCCGGTACCGTGTGACCATGAGTCAAGGACCCCGATCCGGCCTGACCGCGGTGAGCTCCGCGCTCCTCGCCATGAGCAGGCACCTCGAGGTGCGCGACGTCCTCAAGACGATCGTCGCCTCGGCCCGTGAGCTGCTCGACGCCGAGTACGCCGCGCTCGGGGTCCCGGACGACCACGGCGGCTTCGCCCAGTTCGTCGTCGACGGCGTCAGCGAGGACCAGTGGAAGTCCATCGGCCCGCTGCCCCGGCAGCACGGCATCCTCGCCTCGATGCTCCAGAAGGGCGAGACCGTCCGCCTCGGCGACGTGCGCGAGGACCCCCGCTTCGGCGGCTGGCCCGCCGCCCACCCCGACATGTCCGACTTCCTCGGCGTGCCCATCCGCTCCGACGACGAGACGCTCGGCGCGCTCTTCCTCGCCAACAAGAACTGCCCCAAGATCCAGGGCACCTGCGGCTTCACCGAGGACGACGCGGAGCTCCTCGCGATCCTCGCCCAGCACGCCGCCATCGCCCTCACCAACGCCCGTCTGTACGAGCGCAGTCGCGAGCTGACGATCGCCGAGGAGCGCTCACGCCTCGCCCACGAACTGCACGACGCCGTCAGTCAGAAGCTCTTCTCCCTGCGCCTGACGGCACAGGCCGCCACGGCCCTGGTGGACCGCGACCCGTGCCGGGCCAAGGACGAGCTGCAGCAGGTGGCGGTGCTCGCCGCCGAGGCCGCCGACGAACTGCGCGCGGCCGTCGTGGAGTTGCGCCCGGCGGCCCTCGACGAGGACGGCCTGGTGGCCACCCTGCGCACGCACATCCAGGTGCTGCACCGCGCGCACTCCGCCCGGGTCACCTTCGAGAGCAACGGAGTGCGGGCACTCCCCGCCTCCCAGGAAGAAGCCATGCTGCGGGTCGCCCAGGAGGCCCTGCACAACGCTCTGCGCCACTCCGGCGCGGAGCACGTCGCCGTGCTCCTGGACAAGCGCGGCGCCGGTGCCGCCCTGCGCGTCGTCGACGACGGCTCGGGCTTCGACCCGAAGGCGATACGCCGCGCGGGGCGCCACCTCGGCCTGGTCTCCATGCGGGACCGGGCGAGCGGGGTCGGCGGACGGCTGACCGTGGAATCGGAGCCCGGCAAGGGCACAACGATCGAGATGGAGGTCCCCGGTGGCTGACGCGGTGCTCAATGCGAAGACTGGGATCCGGGTGCTGCTGGTCGACGACCACCAGGTGGTCCGCCGAGGCCTGCGCACGTTCCTGGAGATCCAGGACGACATCGACGTCGTCGGGGAGGCTTCGGACGGCGCCGAAGGAGTCGCGCAGGCCGAGGAGTTGAAGCCGGACGTCGTCCTGATGGACGTCAAGATGCCCGGCATGGACGGCGTCGAGGCGCTGCGCAAGCTCCGCGAACTGGCCAACCCCGCGCGCGTGCTCATCGTCACCAGCTTCACCGAGCAGCGCACGGTCGTCCCGGCCCTGCGTGCGGGCGCAGCGGGGTACGTGTACAAGGACGTCGACCCGGACGCCCTCGCCGGAGCCATCCGCTCCGTGCACGCGGGGCACGTGCTCCTGCAGCCCGAGGTGGCGGGCGCGCTGCTCTCCCAGGAGGAGACGGGCGGCGGCCAGGGCAGGGGCGGTTCGCTCACCGAGCGCGAGCGCGAGGTCCTCGGCCTGATCGCCGACGGCCGCTCGAACCGGGAGATCGCCCGCGCCCTCGTCCTCTCCGAGAAGACCGTCAAGACACACGTCTCGAACATCCTGATGAAGCTGGACCTGGCCGACCGCACCCAGGCCGCGCTCTGGGCCGTACGGCACGGTGTGACCGGCTGAGCAGGCCACGAGCCCGGTGCGGGGGCGGCTCCGGAGCGCGCCAGGAGCGTCGACTTGCGGTCTGAGATTCATACCGTCGTGTGGATGTCCCCCGGATGGCGTATCCCCCGGGGCGGTCGAGCGTTCTCCAGTGCGTGCTGCGGCGGCTGGCCGCAGCTTCTGCTCAGGAGGATCGTAGAAGTGAAGAACCTGAAGAAGGCCGCTGCCGTCACGATGGTGGCCGGTGGCCTGGTTGCGGCCGGTGCCGGTATGGCTTCCGCCCACGGTGGCGCGCACGCCGACGGAGTCGCCAAGAACTCGCCCGGCGTCGTCTCCGGCAACCTGGTCCAGGCCCCGGTCCACGTCCCGGTGAACGTCTGCGGCAACACCGTCACCGTCATCGGCGGCCTCAACCCGGTGTTCGGCAACGTCTGCAAGAACCTCTGATCGCATCCTGCGAGCAGCACGTCCCCTGACCCCGCCATCCCCGGGGTCGCCCATGTCAGCAGGAGGAGCACGTCCCATGAACAGCATCGCCAAGAAGGCCGCCCTGGCCGTCGTCGCCGCCGGTCTCGCCGCGGGCGCGTCCGCCGGAGTCGCGTCCGCCACCTCGGACGCCCAGGCCGACGGCGTCGCCACGAACTCCCCGGGCGTCGGCTCCGGCAACCTCGTCCAGGTGCCGATCGACATCCCGGTCAACGCCACCGGCAACAGCGTGAACGTCATCGGCGTTCTCAACCCGGCGTTCGCCAACCACACGGTGAACCACTGAGGCACACGCCCCAGCACGGCCCCGCGGACCTCACCGGTCCGCGGGGCCCGCGCCGTTCCAGGCCCAGCAGGTCACGGCAGTGGCCTCAGCGCCCGCCCCGCTCCCGCTCCTCGACGCTCGAGTTGTACGCGGCCACCTGCGCCCTCCGCGCCGTCCGCTCGACCGGCCGCAGCGCCTGGCCCCGCGCCGCCATCTCCGACGCGCTCACGGCGCCGCCGGGCCCGTTCTCGTACGCCAGTGAGATCAGCAGGCCGATCCGCTGAGCCAGCTCCAACACCCTTACCGCGCGCGGCGGATAGCCGGGCGCCAGCAGCTCGCGCCCCCGCTCCGCCCGCGCCCGGTACGCGTCGAGCGCGGCCTCGGCCACCGGCCCCGACCCCGCGACGTCCAGCCGGGACAGCACCTCCGTCGCCTCCCGCAGCGCCTCCGCGAGCTCACGCTCCGCCTCGCCGAGCGAGGGCACATCGGCGGGCGGCGCCTCGCGCACGGGCAGGCAGTGCCAGACGACCTCCACGTGCACGTCGCCGTCGGGCCCCGCCTCGTACACCTCGGGCACGAGCCCGTACGGCGCGCCGAACCCGACGACGGCTTCCTCCGCGTCCAGAGCACGCGCATTGAACTCGGGCGGCCCGCTCAGCCCCAGCGGATGCCCCGGTGCGGGCAGCGCCACCCGCAGACCGGTCACCCCCAGGGAGCGCAGCCGCCCCATCGCGAGCGTGAGCCCGACCGGGCCCGGCTCCCCGGGAAGTCCTTCGACCCGGTGCACCGCGTCGTCGCCGACCATCGCGAGCACGGCGTCATCCGGAGAAACAAGTCCGGCCAAAAGGGCATTTCCCCATGCGGCCAGGCGTCCTGAGCGTGGTTCCGAGAGCATGCACACAGCCTAAGGACCGGGCTCACGACAGGAACGGTCGGCCGGTGGCGTAGGTTTTATCCGGGGGCCGCGTCCACAGGCGCGAGCGACGACCGAGACTGCAATGGGAGACAGCGCGCTCATGAGCGATGTACTGGAGCTTGAGGACGTATCTGTGGTCCGCGAGGGCCGGGCTCTGGTGGACCAGGTCTCCTGGTCGGTCAAGGAGGGCGAGCGCTGGGTCATCCTCGGACCGAACGGCGCGGGCAAGACCACCCTCCTCAACCTCGCGTCCAGCTACCTCTACCCGAGCACCGGCACCGCCACCATCCTCGGCGAGACCCTCGGCAAGCCCGGCACGGACGTCTTCGAACTGCGCCCGCGCATCGGCGTCGCAGGCATCGCGATGGCGGAGAAGCTGCCCAAGCGGCAGACCGTCCTGCAGACCGTGCTCACCGCGGCGTACGGCATGACCGCAGGCTGGCACGAGGACTACGAGGACGTGGACGAGCAGCGCGCCCGCGCCTTCCTCGACCGCCTCGGCATGAGCGACTACCTCGACCGCAGGTTCGGCACCCTCTCCGAGGGCGAGCGCAAGCGCACCCTGATCGCCCGCGCCCTGATGACCGACCCCGAGCTGCTGCTCCTCGACGAGCCCGCCGCGGGCCTCGACCTCGGCGGCCGCGAAGACCTCGTGCGCCGCCTCGGCCGCCTCGCCCGCGACCCGATCGCCCCCTCGATGATCATGGTCACCCACCACGTCGAGGAGATCGCGCCCGGCTTCACGCACGTCCTGATGATCCGCCAGGGCAAGGTCCTCGCCGCGGGCCCGCTGGAGCTGGAGCTCAGCTCCCGCAACCTCTCCCTCTGCTTCGGCCTCCCGCTGGTCGTCGAGCAGAAGAACGACCGCTGGACCGCCACGGGTCTTCCGCTCAGCTGATCGGTGCCCTGTCCCGAAAGGGACCTGCGGTCCTACCATGACCACGTGGACATCGACGCATGGGTGTGGTGGCTGATCGGGGCGGCCGCGCTCGGAATCCCGCTCGTACTGACCGCGATGCCGGAGCTCGGCATGCTCGCCGTGGGTGCCGTCGCGGCCGCCGTGACCGCGGGTCTCGGCGGCGGCACCGTGCTGCAGGTCGTGGTCTTCGCCGCGGTCTCGGTGGCGCTCATCGCCGTCGTGCGCCCGGTCGCGACCAGGCACCGCTCCCAACGGCCCGAACTGGCGACGGGCGTCGAGGCGCTGAAGGGCAGATCGGCCCTCGTGCTCGAACGGGTCGACGGCTCCGGCGGCCGCATCAAACTGGCGGGCGAGATCTGGTCGGCCCGCTCACTCGACACCGACCGTGCCTACGAAGCGGGCCAAGAGGTCGACGTCGTCGAGATCGACGGAGCGACGGCCGTCGTCATGTGAATGACCCACGGTCAGTACGACGGTCTGACAGACTCGACCAGCAAGATCTTCGCGACGCGCGGGATCTTCCGGGAACACCGAGGCACGAAGGGTACGGGGAGCCACGATGGAACCAAT
Source organism: Streptomyces sp. NPDC042371 (assembly GCF_056437465.1). NCBI lineage: Bacteria > Bacillati > Actinomycetota > Actinomycetes > Kitasatosporales > Streptomycetaceae > Streptomyces > Streptomyces sp. NPDC042371. The sequence continues at coordinate 49,814 of NZ_JBWKAP010000025.1, forward strand.
CATCATCGTCCTGATCATTCTGGTGGTGCTGGTTTTCATCGCCCTGATCAAGACCATCCAGGTCATTCCACAGGCCAGCGCGGCCATCGTCGAGCGCTTCGGCCGCTACACCCGCACGCTGAACGCCGGACTGAACATCGTCGTCCCGTTCATCGACTCGATCCGCAACCGCATCGACCTGCGTGAACAGGTCGTCCCCTTCCCGCCCCAGCCGGTGATCACCCAGGACAACCTGGTGGTCAACATCGACACCGTCATCTACTACCAGGTGACCGACGCCAGGGCCGCGACGTACGAGGTCGCCAGCTACATCCAGGCGATCGAGCAGCTCACCGTCACCACCCTGCGCAACATCATCGGTGGCATGGACCTGGAGCGGACCCTGACCTCCCGCGAGGAGATCAACGCGGCCCTGCGCGGCGTCCTCGACGAGGCGACCGGCAAGTGGGGCATCCGCGTCAACCGCGTCGAGCTCAAGGCGATCGAGCCGCCGACCTCCATCCAGGACTCGATGGAGAAGCAGATGCGCGCCGACCGTGACAAGCGCGCGGCGATCCTCCAGGCCGAAGGTGTCCGGCAGTCGGAGATCCTGCGCGCCGAGGGCGAGAAGCAGTCCGCGATCCTGCGCGCCGAAGGTGAGGCCAAGGCGGCCGCCCTGCGCGCCGAGGGCGAGGCCCAGGCGATCCGCACGGTCTTCGAGTCCATCCACGCGGGCGACCCCGACCAGAAGCTCCTCTCCTACCAGTACCTCCAGATGCTCCCGAAGATCGCCGAGGGCGACGCCAACAAGCTCTGGATCGTGCCCAGCGAGATCGGCGACGCCCTCAAGGGCCTCGGCGGGGCGCTCGGCAACTTCGGCCCGCTGGGCGGCGGCTCCGGCGGATCGGCCCCCGCCACCGAGCGCCGCGAGCAGCCGCCGATCGACTGATACGCAGAACGTCCGACCCGGCGTACGACGAACCCCGCGCCCCTCCGAGGAGGAACGCGGGGTTCGTCGTACGTCCACCGGCCGCCCTGCCGTCCGGCATCGCGACTACGCGGCGGGCTGGGCCAGCCAATCGGGCAGCGAGGCCAACTCGTCCCTGCCGAGCGACAGGAGCATCGCGTCGGCGGGCGTCGGCTCGAACGGCTGCCGCAGCAACGGCATACCGGCCTCCTCCGGAGTACGGTCCGCCTTGCGGTGGTTGTCCATCGCGCACGAAGCCACCGTGTTCAGCCAGGAGTCGGCGCCGCCCTGCGACCGCGGCACCACGTGGTCCACCGTCGTGGCACGCCTGCCGCAGTACGCACACCGGTGCCGGTCCCGGACCAGCACACCCCGCCTCGACCACGGCGCCTGTCTTCGGAACGGCACCCGCACGTATCTGCACAGCCTGATCACCCTGGGCACGGGGATGTCTATCGCCGCGGCGCGCACACGGAGTCCGGGGTGGGCGTGTTCGACCACGGCCTTGTCCTGGAGCACCAGAACGACGGCCCGGTTGAGCGACACCGTCGAGAGCGGCTCGAAGCTCGCGTTCAGCACCAGCGTGTCCCGCATCAACCTGCCCACCTCCCGTATGCACCGGCCCACCGCCTGGCGGGCTGGGATCAACTCTGGCCGGGCACGCCGAGATGGACAACGCAATAAAAAATGCCCGCCTCTGATCACTTCCATGACCAGAGGCGGGCAAACAATCGGTGAACGCTCAGTACTCGAGAGCCGCTCAGCTCTCCGCGGGAGCCGCGTACTCGGCGATCACCTGGGCGCGCGCCAGCGTGTGGAACCGGAGGTTGAAGCCCACGAACGCGGGAGGGGCGTCCGAGTCGGGACCCAGCTTCTCCTGGTCCACCGCGTAGACGGTGAACACATAGCGGTGCGGCCGGTCGCCCGGAGGCGGCGCCGCACCCCCGAAGTCCTTCGTCCCGAAGTCGTTGCGCACCTGCACCGCACCCTCGGGCAGCCCCTCGAACTTCCCGCTCCCCGCACCGCCAGGCAACTCGGTCGTGGAGACCGGGATGTCGAAGACGGTCCAGTGCCAGAACCCGCTGCCCGTAGGGGCGTCCGGGTCGAAGCACGTCACGGCGAAGCTCTTGGTCTCCGGCGGGAAGCCCTCCCACCGCAGCTGCGGCGAGGTGTTCCCGGCCGCGTGGACCTGAGCGTCCTTGAGGACCGCACCCGGCTCGAAGTCCTCGCTCACGACCGTGAACGACGGCACGGGCGGATGGAAGTCATGGGGCAGCGGCGGCCTCTTGAGCTCGCTCACGTCGGCACCTCCTGGTTGATTGCTGGTCCTCGGTGATCCTCCCCGAGCCTAGAACCAGTTGCGCTTGCTGCCGACCTGGGACAGCCACTCGTTCAGGTACGCCGCCCAGTCGGTGCCCTGGAAGTCGTTCAGCCCGACCTTGAACGAACGGAACGAGTCGCTGCCCTCGCTGAACAGACCGGGCTTCTTGTCCATCTCCAGGACGACGTCCATCTCGCGGTCGTCGGCGACGAAGCTCAGCTCGACCTGGTTGAGCCCGCGGTACTGCTGCGGCGGGTAGAACTCGACCTCCTGGTAGAAGGGCAGCTTCTGCCGCGTGCCGCGGATGTGGCCGCGCTCCATGTCCGCGCTCTTGAAGCGGAAGCCCAGCTGGATGAAGGCGTCCAGGATGGCCTGCTGCGCCGGCAGCGGGTGCACGTTGATCGGGTCCAGGTCACTGGAGTCCACGGCGCGTGCGATCTCCAGCTCGGTGGTCACACCGATGTTCATGCCGCGCAGCTGCTGCCCGTCGATGCTCGTGACCGGGGTCTCCCAGGGGATCTCCAGGGTGAACTGCACGGCGTGCACCTGGTTGGCCTGCAGCGTGAAGGCGCCACCGAGCCGCACCTTGGTGAACTCGATGTCCTGCTTGGTCTCCTGGTCGTTGCCCTCGACCTCGACCCGGGCCTGCAGACCGACGGAGAGACCCTCGATCTCCTGGTCCACCGAACCGCCCTGGATCCGCACCTCACCCTGGACGACGCCGCCCGGGACCACGTTGACCTCGGCCAGCACGGTCTCCACCGAGGCGCCGCCGGCACCCAGACTCGCGAGCAGCTTCTTGAACCCCATGACACTCCATCCCCAGGCCGCCGCCTGTGGCTCGTCTCGACGTGAATACTTGATCGATAGATACGCGAGGGAACGGTGCGCGGTTCCGCACCATCCCCGGTCAACCGAGCGGCCCTTGGGCCTCCCCGAGAACGTAGACCATGTGCACTACGCTCGTACGGCATGATCGCGAGCCCTGACCGTACGCCTCTCACCCGGGACTTCTTCGACCGACCGGTCCTGGAGGTCGCCCCGGATCTGCTCGGCCGCATCCTCGTACGCGACTCGCCGGACGGTCCGATCGAGGTCCGCCTGACAGAGGTGGAGGCGTATGCGGGAGAGGTCGACCCCGGCTCCCATGCCTACCGCGGCCGCACCGCCCGCAACAGCGTGATGTTCGGACAGCCCGGCCACATGTACGTCTACTTCACCTACGGCATGTGGCACTGCATGAACCTGGTGTGCGGGCCCGAGGGCATGGCCAGTGCGGTCCTGCTGCGCGCGGGAGAGATCACGGAGGGGGCCGAGCTGGCCCGCAAACGTCGACTCTCGGCCCGTAACGACAAGGAACTGGCCAAAGGCCCCGCACGCCTGGCCACCGCCCTCGACGTGGACCGACAGCTCGACGGCGCCGACGTCTGCGGGGACCCGTCCTCCCCCTTCACCGTGTTGACCGGGGCTCCCGTCCCGTCCGACCAGGTCAGCAGCGGACCTCGCACGGGCGTCGCGGGAGAGGGGGGCGTTCACCCATGGCGCTTCTGGACGACCAACGACCCTACGGTCAGCCCTTATCGGGCCTATACGCCTCGGCAGCGACGAACTTGACGCGGCGTTGGTGCCTCCGTAATGTAGTCCGAGTCGCTTGAACCGGGTACGGCAATCTGCCAGCAGCCGGAAGCGGCCAACCACTACCTAACATCTTCCCCTCGGCGGGGTCTTATTTGGCGTGCTTGCATGCCCGAATTCGAACTCGCAGAACTCGATTATGAGTTGCGGAGGGAATCCGCTAAAGTAGTGAACACGCCGAAAGGCAAAGGCCCCCCAACGGCCACCGGAAATGAAATCCGAACCGGAAACGGAACGGAAAACGGATCTGGTAGAGTTGGAAACGCAAGAACGAAGAACAAAAGAAACACCGAAGGGAAGCGCCCGGAGGAAAGCCCCAGAGAATGTTCTGCGGGTGAGTACAAAGGAAGCGTCCGTTCCTTGAGAACTCAACAGCGTGCCAAAAGTCAACGCCAGATATGTTGATACCCCGACTCA
>NZ_JBWKAP010000026.1:0-48790 GCF_056437465.1 Streptomyces sp. NPDC042371
CCGCTAGGCTTAATTCCTGCGCTTCGCGCAGGAAGCCAATAGCGGAATTCCGCTAAAGCGGAATTCAATTCCCGCCCCCTTCTTGGTTGTGGCAAAAAGGAGTTCCCTGAATCCGCTTTGCGGATTCAGGGAACTCCTTTCATGGGAGTGGAGGGTTAGGTGATGTCGCGAATAATTTCGGCGACGGTCTTTGCGGTGGCCTCAAGTTCTTCGAGGTTTTGCGGTGCGGTTTCGGATTCGAGGTAGACGGGTTCAATGGGGATGGGGCCGTCTACGTAAAGATCCCCTTCGTGGTCGATGCCGATGTGTACGGTGTCGCCGTGGGGAGTGTGGATCTGTCCAGTAGTGCCCCAGTAGCCAGATTCTGATCCCCATCGGTGGCCGAGGATTTTGGCGGCCTGGTGGGCGATGTCGGAGACGGCGTACGGGTACTCGGCGCCGGGGGCGGGGTGAGCGGTCATGTGTCTGTTCCTCCCTGGTGGCTTGCTAGGCGTAGAAGATGTCGCACTGCGCGTGGCCGATTACTGACTTTGAGAAGTCGCCCCGTAGGGCGGTCGTCACGAATGCCCCGTCGTCGCCCTGCCAAAGGGTGCTAGGCGTGTGGATCTCGCCGAGTTGTGGGTAATGGGCGAGGGTCGCTTCTGCTCCTCTGAGGAGGGCGGTGTCGTAATCGGGGCTTTCGACGACGATGATGAATCGGTCGTCGAGAAGGGCCATCACTTCGTCGACCCAGTCACAGATGAGTGTGAACTGCATTTGACTTCCCTTCCTTTAGTGAGGGCCCCGGGGCCTCGGGTGGGGCTAGGCCCCGGGGCGGGAGGTGAGGGTGAGTCAGTTGGTGGCGGTGCGCTGTGTGGGAACCTCGGCGTCCAGCACGAGCAGGTGGGTCTCGATGAGGGCCAGCGCGCGGTCCTTGCCGAGCCCTTGGGTGATGCCCTGGTAGTCGGGCGCGCCAGTGAAGAGGGCGGTGCCGTGGTAGCCCTGGTAGATGGGCTGAAGGGTGGCGCAGACGCGGGTCGCGGGCCGGTTGTAGGGCAGGGTGAGCGGCTTCGAGGAGAGCCACATGGTGAGGTCGGGGAGGTCGACGGGGTGTACGAGGGTGCAGCCGATGGCCTGGGATGCGGTCTGCATCTGGTTGGGGGTGCCTTCGGGCCACTCGATGATCTCGAACTCGCCGGTCGGCTTGATGATCACGGCGAAGCTGTTGGTGGTCTCGTCGAACATGGGTGTCCCCTTTGGGGTTGGTGGTGATCTTGGTTTGTCGGTGGGCTGCCACTGCCTTCCGACATGTAAAACAGTATCGGGTTTCCGTCACAAATGTGGGGAGACACGCGATCTTTGGGGGCCCTTTTTTCTGGCCGGTAGGCCGGTAGGCCATGGGGGGTCTGGTGGGGCGTTGTTGCTGGTCAGGGCGTGGTTTTCGGGGTGGCCTACTGGCCTACCGGGGTGGCGGGGGTGGCGCCGCACCCTCGCCGCGCGGCCTCCCGGGAGGGAGGCCGGTCCGGCAGCGCGGAGCGCACGGGCGGGCGCGGAGCGGCCGCGCGGGTGCCGGACTGCGTGAGGGCGCGGAGCGGCCGGTCCGTCTGGCGCGGAGCGTCGGGCGGCACGCGGGTGGGCGCGGAGCGGCCGCCCTTGGCGCGGCGGGGTGCGGCGCCACCCCCGCCACCCCGGAGTGAGTGCTGCTCCCAACTCCGTTGTGCTGCGCCGGAGTTGATGCTGCTCCCCCACCACCCGCCGAGACGGCAGAGTCAACTGCCGTCCCGGCGGGGCGTGTTATGCCTTCGGGGTGCCGCTGAGCTCCCTGAGGGCCTTGGCGCGGGCGGCGGCCGCGGGGCAGGGTCCGAGCAGCCGGGTGAGGTGGATGAGCAGCCCTTGGCCGTCATTGATGCGGCGGCTGTAGGTGAGCAGCCCCAGCAGCTCGGCAGCCTCGTCGGTTGTGGTCGGGTGCGCGAACACGCAGTGGCAGGCGGCGGCGGGCTCGCGGGTGAGGTCGCTGATCATCTTGGCGTGCTCGTCGATGGGGATGCAGCCCTTGTGCCGGATCTTGGGGCGCGGCGTGCGGTCCTGGTTGCGGCCCCTGAGGTGGGACCAGAAGCGGTCGCCCTGCCAGCCGCACAGAAGGCACTGCATGCGCCAGCGGTTGTCGGCTCCGGGGTAGCCCTCCAGCGGCTTCCAGGCGAGCTCGGCGAGGCGCGCCAGCGCGGTAGAGGCCGATGCGATGTTGCGGGGGGTGGGCCGCAGTCGCGGATGGAGCAGGTGGGGGTGACTGGGCCGTGCGGTGGTCTGCGGCGTCGGCGTGGTCTTGATCGGCTCCGGGGGTGCGGTGCCGTCGGACAGGGCGACGAGGTGGGCGGCGGCCGCGTCGCGGGTGGGGTGCTGGGTGGTGGTGTGGCCGAAGGAGACGGCGTGCCAGTCCCCATGCCAGCGGTAGATGCGGCCGAGGTGCGCGCCGTCGAGGGTGGTGACGCGGCGGCTGCACGACTCGTCGCTGGGGCCGATGGAGTAGGGGGGCTTGGTGGGTTCGGTGGTGGAGGTCACGGTGGCGCCTTTCGTGGTGGGGGCGTGACGCGGGAGGGCGGCCGCGCTGGCGGCAGCCGCCCTGGAGGGCGTCAGGCGTCCGAGGAAAGGCACCCGCGAACTGCGCTGCCGTAGAGGACGTGGGAGATCTCGCGGAGCGTGTGGAGGATCGTGAGCGCGCTGTCGCGGGGGATGGCGGGGGCGGTGTCGCTCTCGTTGCTGTCGCCGGTGATGAGGGCGGTCCCCCGGATGTCGAACCCGGGGTGCCCGTAGTAGCAGGCGAGGAAGGATGCCACCGGGTTGCGGGCCTGGTCGCTGGCCGGTTGGTGGTGCAGCTCGACGCCGTCGATGAGCGGCAGCGTGTTGTACGGGGCGTCACCCGAGAGGGCGTGGTCGAGGTCGACAGTGCGGGCGGGGTCGGCGGTGAGCTGCTCGACGAGGAGGCCGTTGGGCTCGATCCTCACCGTGAGGGAGAGCTCGAAACGGTGGGTGGGTGCAGAGGTCATGGGTGTCCCCTTTGGGGTTGGTGGTGATCTTGGTTTGTCGGTGGGCTGCCACTGCCTTCCGACATGTAAAACAGTATCGGGTTTCCGTCACAAATGTGGGGAGACACGCGATCTTTGGGGGCCCTTTTTTCTGGCCGGTAGGCCGGTAGGCCATGGGGGGTCTGGTGGGGCGTTGTTGCTGGTCAGGGCGTGGTTTTCGGGGTGGCCTACTGGCCTACCGGGGTGGCGGGGGTGGCGCCGCACCCTCGCCGCGCGGCCTCCCGGGAGGGAGGCCGGTCCGGCAGCGCGGAGCGCACGGGCGGGCGCGGAGCGGCCGCGCGGGTGCCGGACTGCGTGAGGGCGCGGAGCGGCCGGTCCGTCTGGCGCGGAGCGTCGGGCGGCACGCGGGTGGGCGCGGAGCGGCCGCCCTTGGCGCGGCGGGGTGCGGCGCCACCCCCGCCACCCCGGAGTGAGTGCTGCTCCCAACTCCGTTGTGCTGCGCCGGAGTTGATGCTGCTCCCCCACCACCCGCCGAGACGGGAAATGGCTGTGGTCTCCCGCTGGCGGCGGGAGACCACGGTGCTGCTGGACGTCGGGTGGGTCAGGTTCGGCGACTGCTCACCGCGGCCACGACGTCGGCGGGTTCAGGCCGGATGCCTGAGGCCAAGTAGCGGATGCCGGTGCCGGTGGGGGGCTGCTGCTCCCTGCCCAGGCGGACGGTGGCGGGAGCGGTGCGCCAGCCGTATCGCTCGTCCCAGACGAGCGCGGCGTCCCGCGCCTCGTCACCCAGGCGGATGACGGCGGCGCAGGCGGCCCCGGGGCGTACCTGTGGACCGGAATGGTCGAGGACGGGCACACCGGCCTGCTGGAGGGCGCTCAGGACCGCCTCGACGTAGGGGGCGGCTGCCGCTGCCCGCTGCTGCGCGCGGGCTGTTGCCAGCGCATGGCGGGCCGCGCGCAGATGGAAGCCCAGTCGCTCGGCGACCTGCCGATCCGTCAGCTCTTCCCCCGACGACTCCAGCAGGTCCCGTACCCGCTGCGCCCGGAGGGCGGTCAGTGCGCGCTGGGCGGTGTCAGGATGGACCCCGAGCTCGTCGGCGGCCTGGTCGGCGGTGATGTCCGGGCGGCGGTCCAGGAGCAGGGCGGCCCGGGGGGCGAGCTCCTCGCGGGGCATCAGGTCTCCGGTGCCCCGGGGGCGGCCCCCACCGGCCCCCTCTCCAGGCCGGTTGGCCTTCCACGTGGTGACTGCCGACCGGGGCCAGTGCGGGACCGACTTGACCGTCACCATGGCGTTCTTGAGGGCGGGATCCTCCCGGTAGGTCTCCCACGAGCGCGGCGAGACGCCGACGAGCTCGGCGACCTCGTTGGCGTCGAGGAGATCGTCAGGCGAGTTGGCGCCCGGCAGAACAGGGACGGGATCGCCGCGGAGGAACGCGTCGTGCTGCTCGCTGTCGAAGAGCAGCACCCTGGCGTGCTCCGAGCTGATGGGCGCAGGGTGTCCGGGGCGTCTGTGCAGGCCTTGATTCTTGAATGTGCCCAGGGACTTGCCGGCCGCTTGGGCGACTTCGGAAAGGGTGCGCACCAGTTCTTTGCGCCCGGCACGGATCATTGAAATGCCTTCCGGTGAGGGGGACTTGTGGGCCGGGGAGGCTGGAGAGGCATGGGCCTCCTTGCCGGGCGACCGCCGAGGAAAACGGTACGAAAAACGGTATCGGGCTTTGGTCACGCAGGGCAAGGGGGCGCGCGGCCGGGCCACGGGTGTCGGTGGCCGTCCGTATCGGGGAGGGAACACCGATAGAGTGGCGAGGAGATCTCCCTTACGGGGTTTGATCTTGGTTTGGCCGGTGCCCGTGCCACCCGCTTCGGCGGACTGAGGGCACCGGCCTTCTTCGTGCCCGTACGGCGGTGGCCGCCCCCGGGCACCGGGGACGGCCACCGCGCGCTGCTGTCTCAGGCGTCCTCGTCGCACTCGTGATCCGATGCGACGTAGCACTCATCCTCGAACTGCCCGTCGCCGCGCGCCCCGCAGTCGCCGCACTCCCACTCTCCGGACCAGCTCACAGCCGTCATGTCTGTTCTCCTTCTTTCCGCGTGTCAGTACTGGTCGGGGTCGGGGAAGACACCGCCATGGCCCGGGTTGAACTCGCCGATGCTCATCGAGCGGACCTCGTTGAACTGCCAGCCGGTGCCGGGTGCGTAGTGCTCCCCGAAGGCCTCGGACAGCTTGCTCATCGCTGCGGCGTCGTCGCCGTTGAGGAATGCGGTGGTCGGTTCGGCCATGACGTCGTCGCGGAAGTTCATGTTGATGTCCCGCCACCGCTCGTCTTTACGACGGCCGGTGTCGATGACGACCTTCGCGGCCATCTGCAGATGCGCCCCGCTGTTGGACATGCGGGCCGCGCGCCGGGAGCTCATGGCGCTCTGGCGGGCCTTGGGCGAGGCGACGACGCCCCGGTGCAGCTTGGCCTTGTTGCCGCGCGGTTTCTGGCTGGCGACGTGCTTCTGCTGCGCCGCGCCGGTGAGCTTGTCGATGTGTTCGGCCTGGCGTTTGCCTGGAGTGAGGCCGCGGCGCTCATTGCGCAGCCAGTCCTTGATGGTGCGCGGCTTGACGCCCGCCGCGCGGGCGGCCTCGTCGACGCTGCCCATCTCCTTGATGGCCTGGTCGACGGTCTTGGGCAGCGCCTTGTCCTCGTCGCGCAGCCACTCCTTGATGGTGCGCGGGGTGACGCCTGCGATGCGGGCGGCGTCATCGACGCCGACGAGGCCGACGCGCTCGCGGATGGTGTCGGGGAGTTTCCCGATCCAGGCCCGCCAGAAGACTTCGCCCTGGTTGCGGATCGCCATCAGACCTCACCCCACTCTTCGGCCGGGGTGAACGCGCTCGCGGTGGGGAACCACCGCTTTCCGGGACGCAGATGGGCGAAGATCTCCTCGGCGTGCGCGGCGCCTTCCGGCTTGAAGTTTCCGAGATCCTTCTCCATCTTCAGGCCGGGCACGGCGGTGTAGAAGTCGGGGTCGTCGGTGACGTACGCGAGCATGTCGGTCTTCACCGCGATCGGCCACAGGTTGTGGGCCTCGCCCACCCGCATGATGGTGCGCGTCAGGTTGGCCTGCTGGGCTGCCAGCGCGGCCTGCTGCACGTTGGGAAGGAACGTGTCGGAGTCTTGGGTGCCGAACTCCGGCTTCCCGCGCAGATGATCACTGTTGAACAGGCCGATGCTGTTGGTGTACACGTCCTTGAAGGTCGCGGCGACCATCTCGTCAGCGCCGGGCGCGAGAGCCTTTCGGGAGCTGGCGAGCTGGCGGTACCAGGACTCCAGCATCCGGTAGTGGTCCGGCCACACCCATGCCTCAACGACCTCGATGTCGGCCTTGAGGTCCTTGTGCGCGTAGGCGAGCGTCGGCGTCTGGTACCAGCGCGGGCTGCCGTCGTCCTTGCGCGGCCCGAACGGGTCGAAGGTTCCCCAGTGCTCCCACTTGGGGGCGCGGGCCAGCCACAGACCCGGCAGGTTCGGGTCGAACTTGGCGTTCTCGCGGTGCTCGCAGCGGCCGCGGCCGACCTGCAGAGAACCGCACACGGACAGGTAGGAGGCGCGCGCGTCGAAGAGCAGCACGAACTTCTTGCGCAGTTCTTCCTTGGTGGGCTGGCGGTCCCACACCTTGGCCACGTACATATTGCGCCGTTCCATCAGGACCGGCGGCATCTCCACACGCTCCAGCGGGGCGGCGCGGCGGCCCTTCTTGGGGCGGGTGGCGCGCAGCAGCTCGTGCCCGGTGACGCCCGGAGTGGTGCGGTAGGTGATGCCGATCGTGTCGGCGAGCTGCTGGAGGCGCTGGGCGAGCAGCGCGGGCTCCGGTGCGTCCTCGAGGAAGCGGGTGGTGAGCGCGATGTGCGGGACGACGACGAGCTGCGCGCTGAGGTTGCGGCCGCCGCCGGGGCGCTCGCGCCAAATGCGGGTGGGAGAGCCCCACTTGTTCACGTTCCAGCCCGCCTCGCGGGCGCGGGCAAGGAAGGGGTGGTCGACGTGCTCGGCGAGGAAGGCGCGCCGCTCATCGGCCGGGCCGTCCTCGGGGACGGGCAGCGCGAGCGCCTCGGTGAGCTCGGTGCTGATGTAGATCTGCCCGTCGTCCGGGCGCCACTTCTTGGAGGGGCCGGAGCCGCGCGCCGCGCCTCCGTGGCCCAGGCCGAGCTCGTCGACGAGCTCGGCGAGGCGTCCGGCGTGCAGCTCGTCGAGGGGCGGGAGCGGCACAACGGTGCCGTCGGGCAGGTGCAGGCCGTCGGTGTGGGCGACGGCGGCCGCCGCCCGCCACGGGGTGGTCGCCGCAGAGGGTGCATCGTCCTCGCCGTGGTCGGGTGAGCCGTCGTCGGGGCCGTCGAGCAGCTCGTCGAGGGGCGGCGCATCCGCCCCCGACCGTACGGCGGTCACGTCCTGGTGCTCGACGTCGTCCCCGTCGAGGCCGGAGGGCACCGGCTCTTGGACGACTTCGGGCTCGGGCAGGGTGACGGCGTCGTCAACGGTTTGCCGGGCAGGGGGGGGCGACTGCCCGACCGTGGCCTCCGCTGGCACCGGGGCAGTGAGGGCGGTGGCGGCCGCGGGCTTGGGTGAAGTTGCCTTCTGCGCAGGGGTGTTGGCCTGCGCAGGGGCGGGGGCCGGGGTGAGGGCGGAGAGGTCGAAGAGCGGGTCGGCCTGCGGGGTCGGCGGTACGGGAGGGCGCTCAGGACCCGGCTCCTGTCCGGGGCCGTCGTCGCCGTCGTTGAGATCCAGGGCGGAGGCGGGCATGTCCCACACTCGGCGGCGGCCGCCGGGCATCGCACGGCGGGCCTTGACCCACCTGCCGTTCTTCGCGGTCTCGTACTCCACCTCAATGATCTTTGCCTGGCGCAGTGCCTCGGTCAGCACGTTGGCCGTGGTGGTGAACGTCTCCTGCAGCTCGGCGGCCATGCGCAGGGCGATACGGGTGGCCTGCTGGTGGTCGAGCCAGACCCGTTCCTCTTGCGTGCCGTCCGCGCGGGTGACGGTGGTGACCACACCGAGCAGTACGCCACCGGCACGCAGCACCGGGCGGCTTGGGTTGGCGGGATCTTCGGCGGAGTTGTCTCCGACACTCCAGCCGTAGCGCAGCGCGGTGTCAGGGTTGGCCGGGCACTTCCCGTCCGGGCCCACGAGGTAGGCGTGCCGCCCGTTGAACGCGGTGGTGAGGTAGCCGAGCAGTCGCTTGTGCATGGTCTGGTTCTCCAGCAGGTTGCGCTCGCGGTCGCAGGCGTCGAGCAGCGCGGACCAAGCGCGCGCCCACCAGTCTGCCGCTTCCTCGGCGCTCGCGGCGCCGACTTCCGTCAGGTAGCGCAGCAGCATGTGCCAGCCGGTCGCGAACTGGCCCAGGTGTTCGGCGGGCCGGTCGCCGCAGTAGGGGCGCAGTTGCGAGGCGTAGGAGTTGGCGAGCGTGCGGACGGTGGCGCAGTGCGCTTCGTAGTCGCAGGCGATCCATCGGATGTAGGACGCGGTGAGCAGCGCGCAGCGGCGGGCGAACTCCGGGTCGGACAGCCGCGCGAGCTCATCGATGTCGATCTCCGCGCGGGACATCTGGATCGTGAGCATGCGCTGCTGAGCGGACTCGGTGGACGCGAGCACCTCGGAGGTCTGGATCAGGGAGCCGCGCGGACCGCGCTGGTCGTCGAGCTCCAGCTCGCCGTCGACCTGCTTCAGCCTGACGCGGCCTTCTCCGTTGTACTGGGTGCGGCCCATGCGGGAGGTGCGTACCGAGGCGTCCTTCACGGAGCGGTCCGGCGCGGAGTCGTCGCCCATCACGAGGGCGTCCTTCATCCGGTAGAGCACCTCCGTGGTGCCCAACTGGGTGGAGCCGGTGTCACTGATGGACAACAGGCTCTCGTTGCGGTCGAGTTCGGGCGCGAAGAGCCGTAGCACCAGCGTGCCCACGCCCGTTTTCCCGGAGCCGGGCAGGCCGGTGAGGCAGATCGAGCTGGGGCAGCGGAAGTAGGGCGCGCGAAAGGCGAGTCCGAGCATGGCCACGGTGGCGTACTCGGGGGTGTGGGCGGGGATGGAGAGGGCGGCCAGGGCGGCCTGCCGGACCTGGGCCGGGTCGGCGCTGGGTCTGGGCAGTCCCATCAGGGACAGGCGGCCGGGGAAGCGGGTGCGCACGGGCACGTGCCCGTGCGCGGTGATCCCGCCGTCGGCGTGCACGTACATCCGCTGTCCGGCCTCGGTACGGCGCCACCCGGTGGCGGCGTAGACCGGGACGCGCTCGGCCTCGCTGCTCACGGCGTTGATGGCGGTGGCGATCTGCGCGATGGCGGTGCGGGTGCGGCGGAAGAAGACGTTGGGCCAGGGCAGGTCGTGCAGCCAGGACCCATCGTCGAAGGCCTTCCGGCTCACCCGCATGAGCACGGGCTGATCCAAGTGCTTGGGGTGGATGAGCTCCAGGACGTAGCCGGTGGTGGGGCGCTGCTCGATGACCTCGTCGTCCTCCTGGCCGTCGTCGTCCTCGGGGCGGGCGGAGGGTCTGGCGGGGCGGTCGGCGTCGGCATCCCCGACGTCGCGGGTCTCGATGCGCACGATGTGCGCCGCGCAGCCGAGCACGGTGTCGAAGGTGGTCTCGATCTGGGGGAGGCCGTCCTCGTCCTGGCCGATCTGCTTGCGCAGTACGCGGACCAGCTCGCCATGCCGGACCGTGTACTCGTCACGCCGGTTGGGCCGCCCGTCGTCGCCGGGGATTGGCTCGCCCTCGACGCGGACCGGCGCGGGCGCGGCCGCGGTGGGGTGGGTGAGGATCTGCGCGTCGTCGAGGTCGGGCACGGCCACCAGGTCCTCGACGGTGAGGCCTGCGGCGACGTGGTCGTCCAGGTCGGCGCCCTTGGACTCGATGGGCGTCTGCAGCACGCGGACCGAGGCGGCATCGGCGAGCAGAGCGTCTCTGGCCTCGCGGGCGGCCTTGTATCCGGGCTCGTCGCGGTCGGCGAGGACGACGACGTGCTGCCCGGCGAGCAGCACGGTGTGGTCGGGGTTCCAGCGGGAGCTCGCACTGCCCGGCTTGGTCGTGGCGAGCAGGCCGAGGGACTCGGCGGCCGCGACGACCTTCTCCCCCTCCCCCAGGTAGACCGTGGACCCCTTGGGCGCGGCAGCCAGTTCCGGGGCGCGGTACAGCGGCGGCGCCTCCGGCATCTTCCGCTCAGTACCGAGCCCGTCCGCGCTGGTCCGCTCCCAAGAGATCCGCTTGCCCGGCTTTGCGCCGTCGGCCCGGCACGTGGGGCACCCGGTGCACTCGCGGCGGATCTTGTGCCCGACGAGGACACCGTCGACGTCCGCGTACGCGTAGCGGTCCACCTCGGCGTAGCGGCCGGTACAGGACGGCTTGGGGTCCTTCTTCTGGGTGGCCTTCGACAGCGTGCCCGCCTTGACGTCGCGTCCGCTGCGGGCGCGCGGGATCGCCCGCCAACTCGTCTTGCGATCCTCGGGCATCGGGTCGTCGTAGAGGTCCGAGAGCTCCAGGCCGACAGCGCTGACGACGTCCTGAGTGGCACACCCGGCGTGGCAGTACACGACGGTCTTGCGGTCGGCTGGCTTGTAGTCGACGGCGAGGGACGGCTCCACATCGTCGTGGAACGGGCATGTCGCCTTGACCTTGTGCTGTCGCTGCGTCGCGATGCGTGATCCCGCAGCGGTCAATGCGGAAACAAATCGGTCGTATGACCCGGCACTCTCGGCGTACGAGGCAGTCATTGCTACTCTCACAATGTTGGGCAGACGCGCACCCGGCCGGTTGCTACCCGGCCGAACACATGCCTTTCGTGGTGATTGGGCGGACGACCTGCTTGCTAAAGGCGGATCGTCATCGGTGTGCGGTCAGCTGGATGCGAGGTCTCCGGGTGGTGCCGGGGGCCTCGCATTTTTTGTGCGGGCCCACTCACATCACGGGCTGTCCGCGATGAGTCAGGGGTTCATGCGACGGAGAGCTCCCCACTGGCCTGTGCCGAATTACGGCCACGACGGCGCCGCCACGTACGGCCAGAGTCACGGGACTCCAGCTTCTCCCGACGGATCTGGGCGATCTCGGCGGCCACGCGCTGTGCGAACTCCTCGTCGGAGGCGTGCAGGCGGAGCATGGCCCGCATGAGGTCGGTGGTGGACGCGGCAGTGAGCACGCGTGCCTCCTCGAGGAATTCGTACTCGCGTGGCGGCAGGTCGGCCGTTGCCCGAGAGGTTTCCCGCTTCGCGGGTTGCTGCTCTTCGACCTTGTCCTGGTCCATCTCACGACCCCCAACTTTTTACTGACGTAAGCCTGAAGGCTAGCGGTGTGGAGTCGATCATAGGGACTCCCTTGCCGCGTGTCGCCACCCGTGTTTGAAATGGCGTCACCATTCTCACCAGGCCCCGAACATCACGGAAGTCCCAAAGGTGCGGGTCTCCCGCAGGGCGGACGAGATGATGTGATCCTCCCGGCGGACGGGCAGACATCCCACACCGCGGAACACCGCAGACGGTCAACTGAGCCCTGGGGGCACCGAGATGAGTACGCCGATGGTGACGATCGCGCTGGCTTCGGACGGCCGGAGCTGGGTCGACGGCACAGAGATGAATGCAGAGGGCGGCGGGCTCGACGACGCGCGCGCGGCCGCCGTGGAACACGTCGCCCAGATCGCACGACAGCGGCGCAGGCCGGTTCGCGTCGAGGCGACGGACCCGGACGGAGCCGTCTGGCACTTCGTCGTAGACCCGGAGCACGGAGTACTCGAACCGGATGCCGCTCAGGAGCTGCCAGACGATCCTGACGCCAAAGCCGTTGCTGCCGCGTACGCGCAGGACGTGGCGGCGGTGAACCAGGCACTGGACGACGACCTCGGCATGGTGGCGACGCGGCGGGCCCGCGACCTGGAGGACGAGGTCGTCGCGCGTCATGGCAGCGCCCACCCGTACGTGTGGCGGACGAAGGAGCTGCGGGCCCACACCGCCTACCGCGTCGGCCTGGCGGGTATGGCCTGTGAGCTCTACCTCGAAGCCGCCCGCGGCTGGCGAGAGTTGGGCAGCGACGCGTACTGGGGTGCGATCCACCGTGCCTACGCGATGTGGCACCACACTCAGGAGGTCGAGGGACGCGTTGTGTGGCTCGGCGAGCAGCTCGTCGACGAGCTGCGTATCAGCGCCACCATGCCAGGCGGAACGAAGGCGGCTGGCACTTTGCGGGCCGTGCTGCACCGTATCGACGAGGTGCGCATGGAGGGATTCGCTAGTTGACAGTCGAGGCACGCAAGTACGCCCCTGTTCCTGGTCGTGTGTTGGGCAGACGCGGAGCAGGGGCGTACGTGTGCGCACCGGGGCGGCTGCCCGGCGTCAGCGGATGGTGGTCCGCTGACGAGGGACCCCCGGCTCGGTCGTGTGTTGGGCAGACGCGGAGCCGGGGATCACCCGGTGGTGCGGGGGTCGGTCTCGGATGCGGTGAAGGGGCAGACCGACCCCCGCTCAACAAGCTCCCGACCGCCGGAGGGTTCAGGCCGGGCGGGAGCCGTCTGGGCCCTCGCTTCAGGTGAGAGCGTCGGGTACAGAAGGGGAGTCTGCGGCGCGGCTGAGGAAGCGGCGGAGGGCACTGTCGTCTGCCTGATTGATGTGACGCCGGGCATGGCCCAGGGCCCGATACATGCGGTCGAGCAGCTCGTCGGCCTCAGCTAACTGGGCCAGAGGGTCAGACGCGGTGGGCTCCCACTGGCCCGCCGGGGCGCAGGCGGTGAGGAGCGTCGACAGCTCGCTGGTCGTCATGCTCACCGCGTCGCGGATCTGGCTGAGCTCGTCGCCCGTGTAGTCGTCCGCTCTCAGGTGGTCGGGCCGCCGTCTCATGATTCTCCTTCGCTGGCTTGGTGCCGTGCCTTACCGAGCACCAGGCGGTCGTGTACGGCGTGAGTGGACAGGTAGGTGCTGATCTCCGCGCGCTCAGCTGTCGGTTCCAGGGGATCAAGGCCGACAACGATGGCCATAGGTCCCCCGCTACGGACGAAATCAGCCCAGTCGGGGTTAGGGATCGACAGACAGAACGTGAGTGAGCCCAGGCTGAGCACCAGTTGGTCGGTCACAGTGATCAGTCGAGTGCTGACGTCCGGCATGATCGAGCTGGGAGGGGCAAGGCCAAGCGCAGCAGCCAGCCCTCGCATCCGAGCCTCGACGTACGAGGAATCGTCACCGACCCCAGTCGGAGGATGCGTGATCAAGAGGAACGCGACATGGCCGCTCGGTGTGTCCTCGATCCATTGAGCGGCTGATACCGAGGTGAGCAGCGCGACAGTGGGGCTGATCCGCGGTCCGTCGGACTTCGTCAGCATGGGCTGGCCTCCGACGCTGAGATCAGGAACTCGCTCCATACGACCTTGCCGCTGATCCGCGGCTCCACCCCCCAGTCATCTGAGACCTCGTCGACGAGCAGCAGTCCTCGGCCCTCCCCTGCGAGCAGCGACTGCTCGGGGGACCTCGGCATGCGCTCCGAGCGGTCATGGACCTCGATACGCATGCAGCGCCCGGCGTTCTGGAGCGCTACACAGACCAGGAACGAATCGTCGTGAGAACTGCCGTGGGTCAGGGCGTTCGTCGCCAACTCGGATGCGCACAACACGAGTTCCTCGGCGCGCTCAGAGATCCCCCAGTGGGCAAGAACCTCTGAAACGAAGGCGCGAGTGGCCTTGGCAGAAACTGCAAGGGAGGGGAACGACATGGCCACCCGGCAGCACTCAGCAGGTTCCGGAGCAATCACGTTCGCGATGCCATCGGTGCCGTTCGGCATTGCTCCTCACCTACTCCCGATCAAGGTCTGTTCAGCCCTCAGACAACCGCCAACTTCCGCCCGGCGGTACCTTGGTAGGGGGTGTTGAAGGGTGTTGAATCCCCATCCCGCGCGGAAGGGCAAGGACCTGAATGTGAAGAGGACGCCAAACGACCACCTGGCGCACTGGCTCGTGAGATCCGGACTCAGCAATTCGGAGCTCGCGCGCAGAGTCTGCGCCGCAGGTCAGGCCTGTGGAGAGGCGCATATTTCGTCTGACGCATCGAGCGTCCGAAGGTGGCTCAAGGGCGAGATGCCGCGCTCACCCCTGCCACAGATCCTCGCCGACATCTTCTCTGGTGAAGTCGGTTACCGCGTGACGACGTACGACCTGGGGTTCGGGGACAGTCCGATCGTCGACAACTCGCTGCTCTACAACGCCTCGTACGAGATTACGGTGGAGACAGTTGCCGACCTGGGGAGAGCCGACGTGGACCGACGAACATTCCTAGCCGCCGCGCCCTTCACTGCTGTCGCGGCAGTGGGACCAGCTCGTGACTGGCTGCTCGACACCTTGGACCAGGAGCCGGAGCCTGGGCCGCGGGTTCGCCTGGAAGACGTCACGGCCGTGAAGAACATGTTCGGCACTTTCCAGGAGATGGACGTGCTGCAGGGTGGGGGCACCGGCCGACACACGCTCGCGACGTACATGAACGTGCACATCTACCCGTTGCTGCGTCGAACACATCCCGACAGCAGCGACCCGGTGCGCTCTGCGCTGTGCGAGGCCGTAGCAGAGCAGACGTACCTTTTGGGTTGGATGGCATATGACGATGGCGAGCATGCCCTGGCGCAGCGCTACCTCGTCCAGTCCCTGCGCATGGCCCGCGAGTCGCGCAACGCGGCTCTGGGTGCTCATGTGCTCGCTGGCATGGCCGACCAGGCCACGCTCTTGGGAGAGCCAGCAGAAGGGCGTCGCCTGGCCCAGTCAGGGCGCGCTGGCCTGGCAAAGGCTAACTCGCCAGCTTGCCTGGCTGACCTCTACTGCTTGGAGGCTCGCGCCCTGGCCCGGCTTGGCGACAAGCGGGCCGCAGCCCAAGCGGTCGCCAAGTCCCAGGCTGCTTTTGAACGCGTGCGTCCCGAGGACGAACAGGAATGGGCGCAGTTCATCGACGGCGCGTACCTCAACGGCGAGTACGCCAACGTCTTCCGAGACATCGAAGACGCCGGGCAGGCGGAAGTGCACGCCCGGGAGTCCATTGCCCATGCCCAACGCCAGCAGAGGGCGCGCCGCGGCGCCATGTCGCAGGCCGTCCTCGCCGTCTCACATCTCCAGCGTGGCGACCTCGAAGCGGCACACGCGGCAGGCGTACGGACCCTGGCCTTGTCACGGCAGGTCAAGAGCTCCCGCTGCGTGGAAGCGGTCAAGGATCTTCAGCAGCGGATGACCCCCTTCGGCAACGATCGCCTGGTGGCGGACTTCAACGAACGTGCCAAGGAGCTCGTCACGGCGGCGTGAAGCGGCAAGATGGATGAGGGCCCCCGACGTTCACGGCGGGGGCCCTCATCCATGGACGGGGTCGCCGGACCTTATGCGGGGGCGGGCAGTACGTCGCACGAAGCTCTGCCTACGATCTGCATACGGTCGTATGCTGGCCGCATGGCCAAGGAACGCATCACCATCACGCTTGAGAGCGAGAGCGTCGCCGCTATGCGCAAGCTGCAGGACGCCGGGCGGATCGAGTCTGTCTCGGCGTACGTCTCGGACTCGGTGGAGGCGAATCTCGCCCGTCAGGAACGTGCTGAGCGCATCATCAGGCACTGGGCAGACGATGCCCGGACCTCCGACCCCGAAGAGTGGGCGAGGGCCTTTGAGTGGGCCCGCAGGACTGCGCACAAGGGCGAGACGGACCAGGACGCCGTTGCATGATCGGCGGATACATCCTCGATGCGACAGCTGTGCGACAGCTTGCCCAGGGCGGCCCGTACATGGTGGCCAGGGTCTTCTACGCAGTGGAAGCGGTACAGGCTCTGTACGTGCCGACGACTGCGCTCGCGGTCGGCCTGGTCGGCTTCGACCTCGGTGCTCCCCGACGTGAACAGGTTGAACACGCCCTGGATGCACCAGCGTTCAGCATCCATGACCTTGATCGGCCCACGGCACTCGCGGTCGCTGAGCTCGCGACAATGGCTCAGGTCGACATCGGCACGGCTCACGCTGCCCACCTCGCGCTTCGACGGCCGGGCCTGCCTGTGCTCACCACCCGGCCAGCAGAACTGCACAAGGTCAGCCAGTCCATCGAGGTCGAGGAGCTCCCTTAGCCGACCAAGATCATTCTTGCCCAATTGGGCAAGAATGATCTTGGTCGGCATCGGGTCGTGCGGTCGGCTGGGTCAGGCCGCGAGGTGCACGCGCGGGGAGAATTGGGGTGCGCTGCGCAGAACTCGCGGGTGGTCTGACTATCGTCCTTCCCATGACAGAAACCTCAACAGGGCCTTTGATCGGCGCCCAGGCGCATGCCACCGAGGTGATCGGCGGCATGCGGCCGGGTGATGAAGCTCGAATCATCGCGATGTGCAACCAGAAGGGTGGCGTCGGAAAGACCACGACGACCATCAACCTGGGTGGTGCGCTCGCTGAGCACGGGCGTCGCGTTCTTCTTGTCGACGGCGACCCGCAGTGCAACCTCACGGCCGGATTCCGCATCAAGCCGCCGGGCCCCCAGGACCTCACACAGGCGCAGGTGGTCCTGGACGCCCTCGATCCGCAGCCCCTCATTCGTGAGACGAAGGTCGGCAATCTCTACGTGATGCCTGCCAGTCTCGATATGGCAGGCCTGTCCACCGATCTGAGGGACACCGGGACCGGGCTGACCCTGTACAAGGTCATGCTCGACAAGCTTCGCGCGCTCTTCGACGACATCCTCGTCGACCAGCGTCCGGCCCTTGACCTGGACACGGATTCCCAACTGGTCGGCTGTGACAAGAGCATCATCCACACCGACGTCGACGAGTGGTCCATGGACGGTCTCAAGAAGCAGCTCGGCCAGCAGCGGAAGGTCATGGCCCGCGCGCAGCGGGAGGACTTCGAGGTGCTCGGCCTGGTCATCGGCCGTCTCACCAAGCCCATGGGCCGTTTTGACGCCAGGGTCTACGAGCTGCTGCAAAACCACCCCACGGTCAAGTGCCTGGGTGAGGTGCCAGTGCGCGCGGCAGACATCAAGGAGGCACGCAACAAGGGCATCCCTGTCTGCCAGTTCAGGCCCCGTACGGACACGGCCCAGTTCTTCCGTGGCATCGCTGCGAATGCCGGGCTGGTGAAAGCCGCGTGAGCGACGACGACTTCGACCTCGGCTGGGGCGGCGAAGACGAGGCCGGCGAAACCGCCGACACCCTTGAGGCCGTCGACTCCGGTCGGGATCGCCAGCGGGAGCAGGCAGAGGCCGCTGCGATCGCCCAGGCCGTTGCGAGCGCGATTGAGGCAGTCCGCCCGGGACTGGACAAGATCCCAGACCCGGTCGAGCCCGCTGGTGACGGTGACCTCACGCCTGAGGAGGAGAGGCGTTTCGAGGAATGCAACGCTGGCCTCGAACTACTCAGCAAGGCGTACTTCATCGCCGGAAAGTCGCTCGACACGATCGCGGTCGGCAGGCTCTTCCGGAACCTCCCGCACAAGACGGAACTCGGCCGGTGCTACGAGACCATCGAAGAGTGGGCGTGGTTTGAGCATGGCATCAAGTCCTCACGCTGCAGCAAGCTGCGCGCCGGGTGGGAGCTCGGCGAGGTCCTCGCGGCCCGCGGCTACAACGCGCCCGAGGGGCAGGTCCGAGAGATCGTCCCCGTGAAGAACAAGCATGGGCTCAAGGCGGCGATCGGGCTGTACGAGATGGTCGTCCAGACCGTGGGCGCGGACAAGGTCACTGCTGCGACCTTGCGAGAGATGGTCCAGTTGCTGCCCGGGGATCTTGCCCTCAGCGACGAGGACGACCCCAAGGTCATCGCGCAGAGCCTGGCGGGCGCCATAGAGAAGGCCGGGCCCACCAAGACCACAATGAAGGCTCCTGCTGTCCCGGACGAGCTGAAGCGGGCGGTCGACCGGCGTGCAGTCGCCATCGCCGACAAGCTCAAGGTCGGCCGGATCCCGCGCAACACGGTCTTGGTCGCGCTCCTTGAGGCATTCGCAGATGAGCAGGACTCGGCTGTGTTCGACGCTGTTCTTGCGCGGGTCAAGAAGGCCGGAACGCTGTAGCCAGTCCACAGAGCACGGAGGCCCGGCCATGGGTGGTGGCCGGGCCTCCGTGCTCTGAACTGGTAAGCAGCATACGGCAGTTGCCCACGGGTAAAGCGGCTGCCTATTCGGTCCACAGCAGGTACAGGCCGATAGGCACGACGGCGGGTTTGTCACCGGTGATGACCCACCGGTAGTACTCCTGGGCCGAAGTGAGGTTGAGCGCGATGTCACCCTCGTCGGTCTGGTAGGGCTCGCTGATGGCCCGCAGGTCCCAGCAGAACCCCAGGGGCGTGACCTGGATGATCCTGCGCCCGTGCAGGTGCGTCACGGTCCGGGCGGGCATCGGGATACGCACACCGGGAAGGTCGGCGCGCGGCGCCAGGCGGCGAAGCACCGCGTTCGCGGGGTCCAAGGGGGCGCGGTCATTGCGCGGCGGGGCAGGATCGTAGGAGAGACGGTGCTCGATGAAGAGGTGATCCAGGGAGACGCGGCGCGAGTGCGTGGGGCCTGGGCTGATCTGAGACCGCCAGTAGTCGAGTTCGGGCACGACGTGTGCCCAAGAGCCGTCGGTGTCATGGTGGGCGTCGCCGAGAACTCGCAGATCGTGGACGACGCCGATGCCCGGCTCGACGACGACGGCAGGCCTCCCGTGGAGGTCGGGCATGTTGGCCGCGGGCATCGGGACGGCAGATGGCGGAACGTTGCGGTACCACTCGCCGCCGTCGACCTCCAGTTGCGGCAACTCCTCATCCATGAGCGCAGTATCCCCCGCCCTCTGCTGCGGCAGCAGAGGGCGGGGGATACTGCGCTCAGAACTCCCGTTCAGTGGCCCAGTGCGCGTCGATCATGTCTAGCTAGAAACCCGCGACCGATGACCGATGGGTTCTCACAGGAGCCGCAACAGCCACCCCGGAAGTGGGTTGATGAGAGCGGGCCCCACCGTCTCGAAACGGCGCCCCTTCACGACACTCCCAGAAGCCATCACGTGTCCACCGCAGCAGTGCGTGTCAACCAGAGTCCCCAAAGATCCTGAGGTGCTGAAGAGCCTGCGGCCACCAGGTGCGCTGAAGTACAGATAGCTGCCTCCACTCGCTGTTCGAACCGTTCGGGTGCGTGGCACCAACTCCCCGTGCTGCGCACAGACTTCCTTGAACTGGTCCAGGCCGCTGCCGACCTCAGCCTCATGCAACTCGATCACACAGAGGCCCGCAGGACCTGTTGCCACTCCCACGTTGAAGGGCTCGACCGCCCACGCTCCACTGATCTCGTCAGGGTCGGTCATGATCCGATCCGTCACCGGCTCTGCCCCGCCCGCTTCCAGGGCGAGCACCGGCCAGCAACGAGCGGCAGCGGTCAGTGCTACTTCCAGGAGCTGCTTCCGCAGATCGTCATCGCTCATACCTGTCTAACTCCGTGGATTCCAGGAGGGCGCCGCCCTCACTGGCAGTCAGTGCGGAACTGACTCTGTGCATCCACCTTCGAGCCGCTTTTGGACTCGTTGCAGTGTGGTACTGACCCACCGTTTTTCGCCCTTCACCCGCTAGCCCTCCTGCATCTTGGCTTCTGGCTGCCGGTCCCAAAGGTGCACGGTGCTGCCGGTGCGAAGTGGGGCGTCCTGTGGGCCTTTGATGTGTCCGGGAACGATGCGGTCCTCATGCTGGCAGTCCCCGGCCGCGTGGCCGCCGGGGTTGAGGCAGGTGGAGCGCCTGTACGGGCGTACCGGCCACCGGCAGGACCATGACGGTTCCCGGCGGCCGGTGCTCGCTGCGGCGTCGGCGGCGGCGGCTTCCCGGGGCGGCCGTTGGGCGGTGTGGACGTTGATGACGCGTACGGCCGACGGGTCCGTGATGCCCTGTCGGGCGTCTCGCTTCCTGCCGGACCGATCCCGGGGGATCTCCTCTACCTCTGCCCACCGGGTGCCCCCCGCGGCCGTCATGAGCTGCCACGCGGTGTAGAGGGTGTGCGTCCATACGTCGGTGGTGTCGGGCCGCGCCGGGGCGAACTCGGCGCCATCGATGAGCAACACCTCGTTGTCCCAGTTGAGCGGCCCCCCCGCCACGTTGTGGCGTTCCGCCTCGATCATCCCGGCCGTCATGACTGATCCGTCCCGCATCGTGCCGAGCACGGTCTCCGGGGGTAGGCCAGAGAACAGGTTCCGGGGGCTGTAGTAGGTCACCCAGATACCCCGGGTGCGGGGCGGAATCGCGGCGTACCCGTCACGGGTGGTGTGGCCCCACGTCACCGGTGAGCCCTCGACGTCCACGTCCTCTGGGGTCCACGCGGTCCACGACGCGGCCACGATCGGTGTCGTGACCTTGGCATCGACCCCCGGCCGGGCGGCGAGGGTGCCCGCCAGGGCGGCCCCGACGTCCTCGACGTAACCGCCGATGGGCTCGCCGAACACAATCAGCCCGGATTCGGCTGGCAGGCGGTCGATGCTCACCCGCTCCCGGGGCGGGGTGGCGGCGGCGGCCAGAGCGAGGGCCGTCATGTCCGCCGTGGCGTAGTAGAGCTCGGCCTCTTCGAGTCGGGCCCGCTCTGCCTTGTTGAGCAGGATCGCGGCGAGGGTGTCGGCCGCAATCGGCGCGTTGCGCATGGTGGGCACGATGGAACAGCGGCCCGCGCGGATCGCCTCGCGCATGGCGAGGTTCGACGGTTCCGACGCGGTGAAGTCGACGAGTTGCGCACGCCACTCTGGAAGCTGCTGCGGATCCGGAGGAATCCACCGGACGGGGGCGGTTGCGGTCATGAACGGTGCCTTCCTGGCTGTGATTGTTAACTGGCTGCGGGTCGCCCCTACTTCCGGTGGGGTGACCCGCAGCCATGTCGGCACGGTAGTACCAGGGGGTGTCAGCGGGTGCCGATTCTCCGAGTGCCCCCTCAGGCAGCGTGGCAGGGGTTGGGGCAGGCGTCCGGGTGGCGGTGGTGGTCGTCCCGTTCTCCCTCGGGCGTTCCGGAGCAGTCGGCGAGGACGGTGTTGCACCACGGTCCGGGTACGGTGCCGGAGCCAGCGCAGATCTTGCATTCGGCGCTGAGTTGCACCTGGTACGCGAGGTGCAGTGCCTGGGTGACCTTCGCCCACTTCGCGGCGGAGTCGGCGAGCGTGGTGGATCCGGGGTGGTCTGTGCGGCTGGCGTCGTCGCGGGCGGTCCGTGCTGCCTGGATGAGGTATGCGGCGAGCTGGGCGGCGCTGGGGTTGTTCATGCTGCTCCCTCGGTCGGGGTGGTGGCGGGCGGCTGGATAACCTGGTCCTGGTACCGGTCCCAGGGCGTGCAGTGCGAGGTGGTGGCACCGTGCTCGTCGCGGACGGTGATCTGCCAGATGGGCCAGCCCTGGAGAGGGCCGGGCCGGATATCGATAACGTCGTATTCGCCGGACGAGTTGCGGTAGCGGCCCCCGACCTGACGGGGGCCGATCTGGGTGGCGACCCACTCGTCGTACGTCTCGTCGTCCACGAGGTCCTTCGGCGGGTGGCCGCGCGGAATCTCGTACAGGTGGGCGTAGAACCGGGCGGTCTCGGCGGCCGCCGCCACACGTGCGGCCGCGTACGCCTCGCTGCGGGTGGCGTAGCGCCAGATGGTGTCGTCCGTCAGCGAGACGGCGGGGAGCCAGCGACGGCCGGTCCAGACGTCGTGCATGCCGTCGGAGATCTGCCAGCGTCCGGTGCCGTGGTCGCGGCGGGCGATGACGACGGCATCGGGACGCAGGTGATCGGGGCAGGGCACGCTCAACTCGGTGGCACAGTCGAGGACTTCACGGAGCTGTGCGGCCTCGGCGGCGGCCGCGGCCTGGTGCTCGGAGGCCTCGAGGTCGTGCTGGTCCAGGCGGGCGGCGACGTGCCGGATGATGCGCTCGGCGGCGCCGGATACATCGGCGGTGCGGCCGAGCAGAGACGTTTCGCGGAGTATGGCCTCGATGACGGCGGACAGGGGAGCGGTCGCCCCGGCGGACGGGCGGCGGTCAGAGGCGGTCATCGTGGGTCTCCGGGGTAGCGGCGGACTTGTCGCGGATCGCGGTGAGGGCGCTCGGCAGATTGACCTGGACGGCACGGCGGGCGAGGGCGAGCTGGTGTGCGTAGTGGTCGATGAGCTCGGTCATCGCTGCGGCGGCGAGCAGGTCCGGGGTGGAGGCGTGCGCCTCCTGGAGCTCCTCGCTGGCCTCGGCGAGGGCGGCGAGGAGGTTCGTGCGGCGGCCCAGGAAGTGACCGCGACGCAACGGCTCGGAGGGCAGCGGGGAGGTGTCGAGGCGGGCGAGGCTGGCGGCGAAGTCGTGCAGATCCGCCTGGATCTCGTCGATGCTGCGGGCGGTGTCCATCGGTAGCTCCCTTGATCGGCGGGAGGGCCGGGCGGCTGTCCCGGTCCTTGACGAGGCCGCACCCGCACAAGGGGTGCGGCCTCATGAAGGGCCGTCAGCGGCGGTCAGTCGGTATAGCGCGGGAGGGTGGCCTCGGCACGTGCTGCGAGCGCGGTGAGCACGTTCGGCTCGTGCTGGTGACGGACCTTGCGGAGGGTCTGGGGAAGGTGGTGCGCGGCGACGATGTGGACGCCGCAGTCGGTGCGGAGCCCGTGGCGGGGCACTTTGGCTCCGTGCACGGCGATGACGGCGGCGACGGGGACCTGCAGTGCCTTGGATGCCGCGGCTGCCTCCCACTTCACGGTGGGCAGAGCGCGCTTGTACGAGGTGCGGCCGATCCGCAGCACCCCGCCGCGGACGGAGACCTTGCCGCCGCCGCGTGTCGTCTTGGTGTCGATGTAGACGGCGCCCAGGCCGTCGGGGACCAGCGCGAGGTGATCCAGGTTCGCCCTGCTCCCCGGCACGCGGCGGTCGTGCAGGACCACCCAGTGCTGCGGGGTCAGGGAGAGCAGCGTCCTGGCGGTGCGCCGTTCGCCCTCGGCGCCGAGCAGCCAGCGGCGTACCTCGGGGCTGGGTTCATAGATCCGGCGCAGGAGCAGGCACGGGATGGCCAGGGCGGCGAGCAGGGGCAGTGTGCCCGCGACCACCATGTCGACGATGCTGTAGCCGAGGTAGGCGAGCACGAGGGAGGGCAGAGCCCACAAGCGTGCCCTGCGGTGCATCTCCTGGAGCTCGGTGCGGCGCATCTCCTGGGCGTGACGGCGGGCGGAGGCGCCGGCCTCCCGCCACTGGTGCGGGACCGGGGCGCTCATCGGGCGTTCTCCCGTTGGCTGAGGACGGCGACCAGGACGTGCGCGTCGGGGGTCCACAGGTACACGGCACCGGTGCAGGGAACCGGGGTGGGCAGCGCACGGACGTTGCGCAACTCCCAGTGCCAGCTGTCGGCCTCGCCCCACGGGGCGCAGCACACGGCACCGTCCTCGTCGGAGCGGGCACGGTGGCAGCCGTCGAGGCGGGCGGTGGCCACCACGGCCTGACGCGGGAAGGTCAGGTCGGGGTGCTCGTGCGCGGCCGCCGTGACGAGGTCCTCGTTGGCCAGGAGGCTGGAGTGGACGAGAAGCAGCCCGCGGTGGGAGGTGCGCCGGTCGCGGTTCTCGACGCCCTTGCCCAGGTGGGCGATGGCGTCGGCCCAGGGCTGCTGTGTGCTCATGCCGCGTGTGCCGCGCAGGGCCAGTGTCACGGCCGATCGCAGGGTGTCCGGGCCGAGCTCGGTGACCAGGGCGCGGGCGGTGTCCTGCCGGGCCAGCGCGTGATCGGGGTAGTCGCCGAACTCCTGGTTGAAGGATTCCTCTGAGTGCCGCGAGCCGTAGCCGAGCAGCTGGTCCGCGATGGCCGCGGCGGTCGTCTTGAGGGTGGGAGCAGGGTTCAAGTGCAGTGGACTGGCGGCGAGTTCGGCTGCGAGTTCGGTGACGAGGGTTCGGGACAGGGTTGTTGTGGTCACGGCGGTGTCCTCCGTGGGATTCGGTGTGTGAGGAACCGGGCCGGGGCGGGTGTGTGTTGGGCAGACGCGCCCCGGCCTGGGGTATGCGGGACCAGGTACGCCCTGGGCCCGGGCCTTGGTCGAGCGAGGCCCGGGCCCAGGGTCGGCTACTGGTCGGTGGGCCCGGCGGGGCGCGGCTGTTCGACCAGAGCCCAGAGTTCGACCAGCCGCAGGGCGCAGTGGAAGCGGGTGCTGAGCTCGCGTCCGCCATCGGTGCGGCGGCGGACGCGGACCATCCCGCCGTGTACCGCGCGCACGGCGCGCACGGCGCCGACGGCGGTGGACGGGGACCAGGCGGGCAGCGCGAGGTGACCGCGGACCGTGCCGCTGGCGGTGATCTCCCAGGAGCTGACCGGGGGGATGTCCTCGCGCTTGAGGAGCTTCTCGACGGCGCGCGCGGCGCCGATCTGGGAAGCGCGCGTGTACTCGGCTGCGGCGTCGGCGGACATGACCGTCACAGGACTCACCACGGCGCTCACCGGCCGTTGGTGACGTCGGTGTCGGCGAGGGCGGCGAGCTCAAACCAGACCCGCTCTTGAGCGGCGTCGGCGAACGTGTGCCAGGCCCGGGCGCTGGTGGCCCACGGCTCGGCGCCGTAGGGCTGGTCACCGATGCCGATCTGCGTGTCGATCGCCACGGCGTAGAGACCGTGGAGCTCGATGCCGAACCCCGGCGGCGGCGACGGCACCAGCGAGCTCTGGTTCGCGGTGGCGTTCTGAGGGGTCAGGCGGCGGTCGAGGGCCGTCAAGGTGTGGCTGGTGCCGTAGGCGTAGGCGAACGTCGCACGATGCCAGACCCGGGACAGCGAGAGGGCCAGGCCCTGATGGGAGAAGCAGATCTCGCTGAGGACGGACGGGATGTGGGTGCGCTGGTAACCGTCGAAGGTGACGGTCGCGGAGGTGACGGCATCGGTGGCCTGGTCGGCATCGGAGGCATCCGTGCGCAGTGCCCTGGCGGCGATGTCGGCGCTGTCGAACGCGTGACGGGCGCGGGAGGCCGCGGCGTCGAGGGCCTGGAGGCTGTGTGCCAGCCCGTGCGCCCATGTGGGGACACGGGTGAGTGTCGAGTCGTACACGATTCTCCCTGGTGTTGGGCAGGGTGTGCGGTCTGTGCGGTGGCCTTGCCGGGGCCGCCCGTTGGTGGCGGGCGGGGTGTGTCCCCGGTGGGCCGTGATGGTGCGTTACTTCTTCTTGATCAGGCCGGAGATCGAGGCGGCGCTGAGATCGAGCAGTGTTCCGGCATCGCGCTGCGAGACTCCGGCCCGTGTCAGCCGCTTGGCGAGGGGCTCGGCGGCGGCGCGGGCACGCTCGGCGACCTGGTCGGCCTCGCGCCGCAGGTCCCGGGCGTCGGTGAGCGCCTGGTCGAACTCCGCGTCGCCGGTGCTGTGGTCCATCTCCAGCACGAGGGTCTCGGGGGCGAGGTCCTCGTGCCGGGCGATGGCCTGGCGTACGGCGCTCTCCAGGCGGGAGAGCGAGCGGTGCGGGTCGATCTCCACCTCGGGCAGCTCGACGATGTGGGGCTGCCACAGTCCGCCCTCGGTCAGGACGGCGCGTGCGTGGTAGCTGCGCGAGGTGGAAGTCATGGGATCAGTGGGTCCTCTCGATGAGCACTCCCACGCTGCGGGCCACGGCGAGCAGCTCGTCGTCCTCCGTGCCCGGCGCTGCGGTGGCGCGGCGGACCGCGTCGGCGAGCGGGGGCAGGGTGGTGGCGGCGGCATTCAGCACCGACAACTCCTCGGGGTCAACCGCGAGTTCGGCCAGGATCCGCGAGCCGTCGAGCGCTTGCTGGGGCACAACGTGGATCGTGTGGACGGGGGTGATGGACAATGGTGCCTCCGTGTGAGTTGCGGAGTGAGGGGTACGGCGATCGTTGGGAAGCGGGAGCCGTGCCCCTCGCATTTCTGCGAGGCCGGGCGGATACCCGACCCCTCCATAGTGTTCAGAGCCTGAACACTTGTCAATGCCCTGAACGGTGCGTGTCGGGTGGAGTGTGAGCCCGCCCAGTCTGGTCTGCCCCGGACAGCAACGTGCGCAGAGCGCCGGATTCAACTCCGGTGCTCTGCGCACGAGTTACTGCCGGTGGTCGGGCAGGCGCCACGTCGTTTGGCACAGGTCATCGAGCGTGGCGACGATGTCGTCCGGGTTGAACCGTCTGAGCAGCTGCACCAGGACGGCGTCGCCCTCGGCCGTGGTGCCGTTGCTGAAGTGCTCGCGTCCGGCGTCCAGGAGCTGCTCGCGGATGCGTGCTCGTGCGCGCGCGCCGTGTTCCATTGCGGGTGCCCCCTGTCATGCCTGCGCGGCGATCGGGTCCATCTGACTCGCGGGCAGGCGCCCGAACTTCATGTTCTCGGCGGCCGGGTCGTACGCGCGCACCCGCACGTCCAGACCCGTGCGCGGCGCTTCCAGGGCGAGACCGGGGCGGACCACGATCATCACGTGCGCGGGCCCGCCGGACTCGAACCGCGTGAAGATCAGGTCGCCGGATCGCTCGCGGCCGGACGGGATAGGCACGGACACGTCGTGCATCTGCTGCGAGGTGCGGACCTTGAGCTGATAGCCCTTCTGCCGCCAGGCGTAGACGATCAATCCGGAGCAGTCGAAGGAGTCCGGGCCGGTGCCGCCCCACTTGTACGGCTTGCCGACCTGGCCCATCGCCACAGACACGTAGCCCGTGGTGGTCACGGAGGCCGGTGTACTGAGCGGGGTGCAGCCGGAGCTGCTGTTGATCTGCTGCACCCCGCCGGGTGTCGACTTCGAGGACGCGACGAGCTGCACGGCCTTCTGCTCGTGCTTGGCGTACGCGTCGGGGAACCCGGACCGCTGGACTGCCTGCGCGGCCTCGGTCACCTTCATGTTCTGCCAGCCCTTGACCTTGTTTAGACGGCTGTAGAACGTCGCCGCTGCGTAGGTCGGCGTCATGAGCTGTTCCCGGGTGCCCCACCCCATGCTCGGCCGTTGCTGGAACAGGCCCACCGAATCCCGGTCGCCGTGAGGCTTGTTGATCAGGCTGGATTCCTGCAGGGAGGTGGCCACGGCGACCACGCGGCCACGGACCGGCACGCCGAGCCGGGCGCCGACCGAGACGATGGTCTCGGCGTTGCGGGTCTGCTCGGGGGTGAGACCGAGACCCTTGGGGTTGAGCTTGCTGTCGGCGATGGCGCACGCCACATCGCCCAGATTGACGCTGTCGAGCGGCGCGGTCGCGGCGCTGGACAGCAGGGTGGTGATGAGCAGGGCGCCCCCGGCGGCGGCCGCGGTGAGCACGAGGAGCGGGCGGGCCATGGCTCACCGCTCCGTCTGTGCGCCGGGCTGCAGGTCATCGACCCGCCACTCGGCCGTCGGGTCAGCGACGAGGGTGACGGACACCGGTCCGGCGTCCGTGGGCACAGCGACCTGTGTCTGGCCGATGCCGCCGGTGTCGGTCAGACGCAGCGTGCCGGTCACCCGCCTGGCGGGCACGTTGCGCATGTCCACGCTGGTCAGCTTGCGTGCCATCCGGTCCGTGGCGAACTGGGCGGTGGCCACGTACCACTTCGTCGCGTCGTCGGGGTGGCTGGCCCACGCGGTCACGAAGTCCCGGGCGATGTCGATGGCCCGGCCGTAGTCCGGCGAGCCCGACACCGACGGAGTGGGGGAGGGGGCCGGGCCCGCCGAGGGGGCGCCGGTCCCCGAGGAGGCCGGTGCGGGGGCGGGGGCGGCCGCTTCCTGGCCGTCCCCGCTGGTGGAGTTGAGGAGGATCACGACCATCACGATCGCCACGATCACGGTGAGCGTGGCGAGCAGACGGCGCACGCTGTACAGCGGCCAGTGCAGCAACTGGCGAACCAGGTCACCCATCACTGCTCCTCGTCGTCGAGGCTCTGCTCGCGCTCGTCGCGCAGCTCGAAGCCGTTGGTCGGGTTGAAGATGACGAACACCTGGCCGCCGTCCTCACCGACGGAGGGCGGAACGACGGTGGGTCCTCCGTCGGGCTGCAGGTACGGCCGGTCGCCCTGCGGAGCGGTCGGTGCCAGCGGTCCCTCTGGGGCCGGGAGTGCCGCCGCGACCCCGCCGCCGTCGGCCGGTCGCGGACTGGGCCTGCTGCTGCGCGGCGCGGGCAACTCCGAGGCCGTGCCGGTCGGTGCGGTGCTGGCAGGGGCGGGGGGCAACTGCACCGGGACTGTCTGCACCGGGACTGTGGTCTGCACCGGGCTTGCGGTGCGGGGCGGCACGGGGATGCTGCCGCTGTCATCGCTCCACCGTGGGCGCCCGCCCGTGGGCGGCAGGTCGGGGCTGTCTTCACCGGCCGGGTCCATGGGCTCGTCCACATACCAGCTGTCGACGTCGAGCACGTCATCGTCGGCGTGCGGGCGCTGCACGGCGGGCTGGTAGGTGTCGGGGAACGGCTGGCGCCCGGGGTGCTGCGCGTCCTGCCCCTCGTCGGGCTCGTAGTCCGCGTGCAGCGGGACGGGGTCGAGCGCGGCCTGCGCGCCGCCAGTGCCGCCCCCCTGCGGGCCGCCTCCGCCTCCGCTTCCGGAGCCCTGTGGAGCCCACCAGTCGCCGCGGTTGCCCGCGTCGCCGTGCTCCAGGTCCGGTGCCCCGTCATCACGCTGCGCCGGTCCGGGCTCGCGGTCGTCCATGCCGGGCAGCTCGTCGGCGTCGTCGCCATCGATGTCCGCGCCGTTGCGGCCGCGGCCGCCCATGATGCCCTTCATGGCGCGCCGCACCACGTAGTACTGCGCGTACTTGCGGGCGAGTCGGCCAGGGGCGCCGACCGCGCTGCCCGCGTCGGCCACCCAGTTCTGATTCGGGCTGGCCATGGCACTCAGGCGGGTGAAGGGCTTGCAGATCTTCCAGAGCACGTACGTCACCAGGAGCAGCAGCACGCACTTGAACCAGCTCGGCAGGTCGACGCTCTCGTCGGACAGTTCGCGGACCATCAGGACGTCGATGGCTCCGCCGGTCGCGAAGATCGGAATGTTGATCACGGCGGCTGCCACGGCGCTCAGGCCGTTGCGGACGGTGCCGCGCATCCTGTGGTGCAGTCCGATGACGGCCAGGGCGGGGAACGTGATCACCACGAACTTGATCATGATCTTGCCGCCGGTGATGATCAGGTCCGCCATCATGCTGAACAGGTTGCTGGCGAAGGACTGGAAGTTGGCGATGAAGGAGGCGCCGACGCGCCCCTCCTTCTTCCCGGTGAGCGCCTCGTAGGCGCTCGGGTCCTCGTTTTTGATCTTCTCGGCGATCTCCTCGAACTTCGCCTTCTTCTGCTGGATGACCTTGGAGCGAGTGGTGGGGGGCAGCTGGTTCTCGCGCCAGGTCAGGGCCTGGCTGTCGAACAGCTGCATGCCGTACTTCTTGGCTGTCCTGCTGTCGTCGTCGCCCAGCTCGCCCCGCAGCCACTGCTGATAGAGCACGCTGTGCACCAGCATGTTGCCGTGCGTGGTGTTCTGTGCGGGCCCGGTGTCCTTGTCCTTGTCGGGGTAGGACGGGTTGCCGGGGGCGCCAGGAGTGTCGGGGTCCACAGCGGGCCTGTAGGTGACCGGGGTCAGCCCGTCGTCCCCGCCGTCGTTCTTGGGCTTGTCGTTGCCGTCACCGTTCAGGTCGACGTCGGCGAAGGCCTGGTCGATCGCGGACACCGTTGAGTTGATCGCGGTGTCCGCGAACTTGGACGCCTCCACCGGGTAGCTGGCGACGCCCGTGGCCAGCGCCATGACGATGAGCGCCCATACGATCCGGCTCATCACGTCGGGCACATTGCGCTTGCGGGCCTGAAGGACGATGACGATGCCGAGCGCCAGCAGGGACAGGCCGATCCACGGCGAGTACACCGCGTCACGGACGGCACGGGTGGCGCGCTCGACGACCGGGTCCATCGCGTTCAGGGCGCTGTCCGTCGTGGCGTACACCCGCAACTTCACCGTGATCGCGGTCCAGAACTTCGCCCACGTGAAGACCTTGTTCGCGATGGCGTTGTCGGAGGCTGCGTTCATGTCGCGCAGTGCCCCGCCGCATCCCAGGTCGTAGGTGCTCCAGCGCAGACCGGCATAGCCGTACTGCTCGTACAGGTAGGCGTCCGCGTTCGCGGCCGTCGGCTTGCGGGTCGGGGGCAGGTCGGCGGCTTTGGGCCCCTCCTCCACCCAGCCGAGCATGCCTTCGCCGGGCGCCTCGACGTCAGGGGCGGCCTTGCAGTCGCCGGTGATGGTGTCCAGCGGGCTGCTCTTGTCCTTCCGGCACTGGTCCTCGGCAGGTCCCTTGACGTACTTGCACGGGTCGTCCTCTTCGGCCGTGTCCCCGGAGGAGCCCGTGCTGTCCTCGTCCGTGCCTCCCTTCTCCGTCTCCTTGTCCTTGGCGTCGCCCTTGCCGTCGCCCTTCTTGTCCTCGCCCTCGATGCAGTACTTGTAGGCGGGCCCGCCCTTGAGGAGCTCGCAGTCCGCCCGGTCGGCCGGGGCCTGGGCGACGGGATTCGATGCCGGGGTGGCCTCGGCGATGCCGATCATGGGTACGAGCAGCATCATCAGCAGAGCGAGCACCGGGGCGATGCGACCGGCCAGACGCAGCCGGATGCGGGACAGTCGGGAGCTCATGCGCGCACCCCCGTGTCCAGACTGATGTTGGCCCAGGGGTTGCTGCTGCTCGTGGCGGCGCCGTGGGCGTCGCGGTGCGGGTTGGCGGTGGTGTCCAGGGCACGCAGCAGCTCGGGACGGTGGCGCAGCGGAACGGTGATCCGCTCGATGCCGCCCGCGCCGTCGGACATGACGAACTCGCGGTTGCCGCGGCGCTGTTGGGCGTCCTGGGCCTGCGCGGACAGGCTCGCGAGCATCTCCTCGTAGCCGTTGCCCGGCTCGACCTTCAGCAGCTTGAGGGCGGCACGCTGGGCGTCCTGGCCCACAGTGCGGCCAACGAAGCAGCTGTCGACCCAGTTCTCCACACCGGCCGCGATGACGTCCTGCGCGTCCTGGGTGGAGATCAGCGAGCGGACGTTGTGCTTCCTGGAATCCCGGCCGGTCTTGCGCAGCAGCTCACGCCCGGATGAGACGCGCTGGATCTCGTGCGCCTCGTCGAGCAGCAGGCCCTTCCTCTCGTGGAGGTCGCGGGCGTAGATCGAGCGCTGCGCGTACCAGCCAGCCAGGTAGAGCATCGGCATGGACAGCCGCTCTTCCTCGCTCCAGTCGACGCGCGGGGTGGAGCTGTCGGGCAGGGACAGGCCCCTGAGGTTGAGGACGACCAGGCGCCAGTGCCGGGTCTGATAGCTGTCGTCCCCGTCGGCCGCCGGGAAGATCAACTGCCCCTGGGGGAGCTCGCTGGCGGTCTGCAGCAGATCGGCGATGTCGGTTGCGTGCTCCTGGTGGCTGCCGCCCACCTTGCGCAGCGCGTCGATGATGCCGTGCGGAGAGGCGTGCACCGAGGTGTCGGCGGCCTGGGACGCCTTCGTCATCACCAGGTGCGTCTCCGGGGTCGCGGAGATCTCAGGGCGCAGCAGGGAGAGCAGGACGTCGAGCGCCAGGGTGCGCCGGTGCCCGGCCGCACGCTGCATCTCCCGGTGGTAGGCGTGCGCCGCAGCGCTGGCCGGGTCGGGGTGCTCGCGGTAGGCCTCGGCACTGTAGTGCGAGGGGTTGGGGTCGGGCACCAGGCGGAACGGGTTGAGGCTGCCGGGCTCGCTGGCCATCAGGTCGATCGCCTTCGAGTACGGCCGGAGCTCAGGCATCTGGCACATCCGCCCGACCGGGCCGGACGGGTCCAGCACCACGAACGGCACGCCCATCGTCACCGAGTGATAGATCGTGGCGCCGCTCAAGGCCGTCTTGCCGGACCCGAGGGTGCCGACGATCGGGGTGAGGCCGGAGGACTCGCGCAGCTCCTGGGCCCGCCAGGGGTGCCACATCACCGGACGGCGCGCGGTTCCGGAGGTGTAGCCCAAGTTGAAGCCCTCACGGTCACCGACGCTGGCACTGACCGCGGGCAGGCTCCCGCCCAGCGTGCGCACCGGCATGCGCCGCACGTAGGCCTGGCTGGAGAGAGGCTCGCCCGGGATGAACTCCCTGGCCATGGCGTACTGGCCCTTGGGGTGCTCGATCAGGACGTGCGGCGTGTACTTGTCCTTGACCTTCTTCACCCGGTCCCGGAGTACCTCCTCACGCTGGGCGGCAACAGCGATACGGACCCAGCACCGGGTGCGCGCGCTCAGGCCCGTCGGGCCTGAGCGGATGTCGTCCTCGATGAGCCGCCCGGCGGCTGCCTGGCGTTGCAGGGACAGCGGAGGGTCAACCTGGTGCTCGCGGTGGTGCTTGACCTGGTAGCGGACGGAATCGAGCTGTTTGACGATCTCGTTGCCCGCCTCGGTCGAGTCACGGACCTCGATGGTCGCGGACACCTCGTAGGGGAAGGGAAGTTGGTCCAGGCGCTGCAGCCACGGCCCGAAGTTGCTCTCGGGGATCTGCGGGAGCTCCATCCGGCCCATGGTCAGCACCGACACGAGACGTTCGACGCGCTGGCCGTTGCGGTTCCCGGACACCGTGATGTGGGGCGAGTAGGGCGAAGGAGACGTCCACTCGATGCCGTCGGTCCACTCGGCGAGGTCGGTGGTGGTCCAGGTCTCTGTCGGGGTCGGACGGCTGTGCAGGGGAGCGGGCAGTCCCAGACCGAGAGACCGTGTCATCAGCCAGTCCATGTCACTGGCCTCGGCGGGGGCGGCGTTCATGCCGGGCCCGGCCATGATGAGGGTGACGTCGCTGATGTCACGCTGCAGGGAGGCGAGCTGGTTGTCGACCGCGTTCCGCACGAGCTTCTGGACGGCCAGACCGAGGCTGCTGATCCGGCCGACCTCCACGCCGTAGTAGACGACCTTGTCGTCCAGGGGCAACCGGGCCACCTTCTGCTGCTCGTCGGCCAGGTACTGCGACCAATTGGGCAGAGGGTCGATGACCGACTGGTGCAGGGCGGCCGCCCAGCGGGCCACTGGGTAGGGCCGGTGGGTGATCCGCAGATGGATGCGGCGCCCCATGAGCTCGGCCAGGCGCTGCCCGTGACCGGCGATCAGGGCGTTGCAGTCCGCGTTCGTCCGGAAACTCCAGCGCATGGGGGAGGCGACGAACCAGGCCGTGACGGATCCGGACCGGGTCACGGTCAGATTGCCCACGATGTCGGTGAGCTGCAGCCCCGCCTTCTGGACGCGGTCGCGGGCGGCCGGAGTGCTGGACGTGCTGGTGAACAGGCCGCGCTTACGGCCTGCGGGGGCGGGATTGGTGGTCCCGTTCTTGGTCTTGGTGCGCTTCAAGATCGGTGTTCCCCTCAGGTGTTGGGCAGGTCAGGGGTGAGGCCGCGGTCAGAGGTAGCTGCGCCGCCGAAGGCTTCGGATGGACAGCCGGACGGTGGTGGCCTGGTGCTTCTTTGACCGTGGTGCGCGGACCTCGTGGGAAAGGGTGGTCAGCATGTTGCGGATGCCGTGGTCGTACGTGAGGTCCTCGCCGATCCGGCGGGTGATGGCGACCACGAGGAGCAGCCCGAAGGCGATGGGCCAAAAGGCCATCAGCCCGACGATGCTGAGGACGATGAGCAGGACCACGGTGAGGGCCGCGCCCACGGCGTAGGCCTGGTGGCGTGCCCGCCACCAGAAGGTGAACCCGGGAGGGCCCAGGAAGACGTTGTCGACCTGGTACACCTCGTCATCGCTGTGCATCTGCATGCGATCACCCGCCGCTGGTGACGAGGCCGAAGATGGCGGTGCCGACGCCCATGGCGTTCAGGGAGATGCCCACGACGCCGAGGCCGAGCAGCACGATGCCGGTCATCGTCAGGGACGAACTGATGTCCTTCTTGCGGCCGTTGGCGACCACGAGGATGCCGATGAAGAGCACGGCGAGCGGCAGGATGTTGTCTTTGAGCAGCTTGTTGAGTCCGCCGGTGTTCACGGTGACGGCGGCGGTCGGGTCGCCCAGGACGGCGGCCTGCGCCATGGCGGCCTGGGGACCGGCGAGGAGCAGCGCCGTGACGGCGGTGACGGTCAGCACGCGGCGGCGCAGGTGAGCGCGTGATCGCCGGGGCTTGTTTCCCTTCGGGGTGGTGACTGACATCGGGTGACACCCTTCGGCTCAGTGATGTCCCGTCAAGTTCCATGTGACTAACGGGATATGGCGTGCGGGTCCCACGATAGGCCGTCCGGCGCAGTCTGTGGAGTCCGTAAACGCATGTCGTCACCGGGTCTTAGCAGGTCAGGTGTTGAGCTCTATCGTGTCCCTTGTAACTCCAAGGGGGGAGTCACAGGGGAGAGAGCTGGTCATGCATGTGGATTGCCGTGGGCAAAGGGAAGGGCGGCGCGGGCTGCACCACCGCCGCGCTGGAGATCGCATACGCCGCCACGCGCCGCAGGCGCGGCGGACGGCGACGCCGGGTCGGGTTTCTCGATCTTGATCCGCAGGGCAACGGGTCGGCGGTCCTGGAGCCGGACAGCCGACGGGTGGGGATCAAGGACGCGCTGTCGCCCGACTCGCCGCTGGGGCTGCGCGATGTCCTTGTGCCGACAGCCTGGGAGGGAATTTGTGTCGCCTCTGCTGACCGATTCCTCGCAAACCGAGAGGCAGACATCACTCCTGAGGGCATGGCGGTTCTCAGGAATGCCAGGATCTCCGGCGAAATAGATGACCTGGTGGATGACATCGTCATCGATCTGCCACGCGATATCGGGAAGCTCTCGGCCACTGGTCTCCTCGGCGCGGAATGGCTCTTCATCACCGCACGCGCCACCATGTGGGGTGCGCAAGGGGCCGAAGAAATGCGTTACACGGCGCAGAGAATTGCCCGAAAAGGAAATCCGGATCTCACAATCGCGGGCTTTATCGTCGCATCCTACGAAAAAAACAGGGACGCCGAAAGAGTGCTCGCAGAAATGGGACACGCTTTCGGTGACAAGCTGCTGATTCCTCCGGTGCCGCGCAAGGTCGGAGTATCCGAGGCGATCGAGAGCTATCACGCTCCGTGCCGCGAGTACGGAACAGACCTCCAGGACGTCGCCGACTCCTACCAGAGCTATTACGACGGTCTGCTGAAAAAGACGGAGGGTATTTGATGGGGGCTGAGGAAAACGAAACGACAGCGAGGCACAGCAAAATGCGGAAAGCGCCTGCGGTAATCCAGCCACGACGTGAACCCGACCCGGTCGACGTCATCGTCGCGGGCGTCGCGACAAGGACGCCCGACGGCGACAGCGACATGTCCGATGACGCGTCAGGGCGACAGGCGACAGCGGAACCGGCGACACCCTCCCACGACAGCGACACGCGACAGCGACGACCCGGACGACATGACGACATGACGCGCGACAGCGACATGGCGACACAGCGACAAGCGACAGAGGGGGGTGTCGCGACAGGCGACAGAGGCGACAGCGACACCGGACCCGCCGCCGCGACAGCGACAGGGCAGGGCGACATGACACCCGCGGCGACAGCGACAGCACCGGCGCGGCGACAGCGCACCACGACACCGTCCGCAGAGGCGGAGGGAGAAGAGGCCGGCATCGAGGTCGAGGCGATGAAGTCCGCCTCGTTCAGCCTGCCCCCCTCGCTCATCACGCGGCTGCGCGCGGCCCAGCACCACACCCAGCTCAAGCCGGACGGCTATCACAACCTCTCCGAGCTCGTCCGTGCCTCGATCGAGGCGACCGTGGGCTACCTCGAGCGGACCTACAACCGCGGCCAGCCGTTCCCGGCCGTCGACAAGCTGCGCACCGGGCCCAGCCCGACAGGTGCCCAGAGGGGCGCCCAGGTGCGGGCCCTCAAGCGCCGCCAGGGGGCCGGAGGCACTCCTTCAGAGCCCCCGAGGAAGCCCGCGCGAGCCAGGCGGCCCAAGGCAGGGGGGAAGGGGGAGGAGGGCAGCGTGTGACGAAAAAATCCCGCCTCGAAAGGGCGGGAAGTGGATGGAAGCTGAGTCCTTAGAGTCTCGCTTCGCTGCGATTCAGAGCCTCAGCTTAGCATCCGCTGTCAAGCCCGAAGAGAAGGGGCGCGCCGTCGCCCCAGGTCACCGACAGGAGGAACCCGCATGGCCGCGCCCAGCACCACCGCCGACCCGGACCGATCACCCGTGATCGGTCCGGTCATGTACGGCGTGGGACTCGCCATGATCAGCGTTGCCGCCACCCAGCTTCTGCACCAACCCCAGTACCGGCTCCCCGGACTGATCACCAGCGCGCTGGTGGCCGTACTCGGCTCGCTCATCGCCGTGCGCAGAGCCCGCCGCACCCGCCCGATCCGCGACCTGCACGCCGCTCTCGTGCCCGCGTTCGGCCCGGAGTTCCGGCCGGACCAGATCAAGGGGTCCAGGCGCCAGCGCGGACTGGCCACCCGGATCGTCATCCGCTACCCGGCCACATTCAAGGAGCGCGACGACAAGGCCCGCCAAGAGGTGCGCGACATCATCGCCAAGCGGCTCGGCGGGAAGGTTGTCGCGACATGGCACCCGACACAGCGGCGCCTTGTCGCTGTCGTCGAGCAGACCCCTGACGCGACACAGATCATCGACAGCGACACTGCGGTCACCGCGGCCGCCGCCGACGACACCCCCGAGCGCACCCGCCTGCGCGGCCGCACATCCGATGTCGTCTGCTCGATCATGGGCGCGTCAGCCCGCGTCACCGATGTCGCGTTCGACGGCGACACCCCCACCATGATCGAAGTCCGCTACCCGACGACGTCGCGCGACCTGTCGCTGAATTTCCGACAGCGCGTCCTCATGCAGCTCGATTCCAAACTGCCCGGAGAATGGCGCGACATCTGGGACTTCGAAAACGACTGTGTGCGTTTCACGCTGCGCCCCGAATTTCCCAGCAATGTGCCCTACCCTCTGCTCCACAAGCCTGGAAAGCATGAACTTCCCTATGCGGTCCTGGAAAACAATCAGATCGAATCGTGGAAGCTGGGCAGCAAGAAACCGCACTGTCTCGTCATCGGTCCCACCGGCGGCGGCAAAACAGTATTCATCCGAAATCTCGTCGTCGGCGCGCGAGTCCTTGGTGTTCCGGTTGTCATCTGCGACCCGAAGATGACCGAGTATCTCGATTTCGTCGGGACCCCGGGCGTCCGAGTGATCACAGAAGTCGACGAGATCGCCATGGCGATCACGCGGTCACACGGCGAGATGATGAGCCGCTATTGGAAGATCAAGAACCGGACGGCACGGAAGGGCGAATTCGGAAAAATTCTGTTCGTCCTGGATGAGTTCTATGTATTCAAGGAGCTGATTCAGGCGTCCTGGCAGGCCATGCGAGCTGCGGACAAGGAACTCAAGGGGCGAGAGCACCCCTGTCTCTCCAAATGGAAGCAAATGGTCGTTCTGGCTCGTACCGCTGAGATCCACATCGTGCTGGGAATCCAGCGCCCCGACGCAGAATTCCTGACGGGCCTCGCCCGCGACTCCCTGCGGATGCGGATCAGCCTGGACCGCACCACCAAGGAAGCCGCGGCGATGCTGTGGGACGACAGCCGCATCGGCCGCGACCTCCCCAGCATCGCGGGCCGCGCCACAGCCACCACGGACCACGGCCCGGGCGAAGTACAGGTCTTTCGGCTCCTGACACCCTCCGATGAGGAGGACTACACCGACCAAGACCGTCAGGTGTGGGAGCAGCTCGTTGCACGCATGCAGGCGGACGCCGACCAGACCGACCCGTTCGACTTCCTCGGGAACATCGGAGAGCTGACTGGCGGGCAGCCACCGCACGGCCCCGTGTCCGGAGGCACGGCGCTCGCCATCGCCCCGGCCGACGTCGTCGATGACGTCGACCAAGACGCGGACCTCGACGACGTCGACCAGGACGACGAGCTCGGCGCAGGGGAGCCTGAAGTCGAGCCCGTCGGGGTGTACGAGCTCAACGTGGGCGACCACGTGCTCCCCGACGGGGGAGACCAACTCGTCGAGGTTCTCGATATCCACTTCGGGGAGACCGACGACGGGGAGGAATTCATCGAGGTCACCATCGAGTCTGACAGCGGCACCGACGTCCTCGAGCTGGGCGTCGATGACAGCGTGCAGCGAAGCGTGGAGGGATGACGCGCCTCGTGGATCGCGGACGCTGAACGGGGCCAGTCCGCTAGGGTTGGGTCTGCGGTCGTTTGACCGTGGGCCCGGCTCGTGGCCCGGTTTCGTCTGGCCCAGACCGGACGAGCGACACCGAAGGTCCTCGGGGCTGAGCCGCCCTCTCCACGCTTCGCCTTCGCTGGTCTCGCTCTTGAGCGGCCGGTGAGTCTGGGATCACCGCGAGCCGCGGGAAAGAGCTTGAGATGCCGAAGATGGCAGCGAAAAAGAAGAAGCTTGCTGAGCTCAAGACCGAGCTGGGCATCAAGCATGCCTGTGCCATCGCGTTGTTGGACCATCCCGACGCCGACGAGCGGGAGACGCTGGAGCGGTACCTCGCTGAGTACGTGGACATCAACACGTACAAGGAGGCCGTTGATTACCTCCGTCAGGAGCAGGCCGACCCGCGCAACCAGGTCCTGTGCGGCCGGTGCGGCTGGCTGATGGGCATGGTCTGCCCGGAGTGCGAGAAGGGCTGTGGGTGCGAGTACGAGTGCACTGGCTGGCGGCATGCGGAGATGCGGGCCGCGACCGGCGACTACGACGAGGACGACGACCCGTACGGCTGCCCGGAGTGCGGGGCGGGGGGTCGCGGCGACCCGTACGGCGAGTGCTGCTGCTACGAGGACGACGACGAGGTCGAGGCCGCGTGAACGTCCGCGACGTCCAGGCCGTCATCAGCGCGAGCGGGTACGCGCGGCACGGCAGGCCGTTCGGTGGCAGCGCCTTCCGAGCCTGCACCTGCCCCAAGGTCGGCTGCGGAGGGGTCGCCGAGGGAGGCGAGCGCGACGACTGCCCCGAGCACCGCCGTAACCCGGCGCAGCTCTGGCACTGGTCCGCTGAGTGCCCGCAGGTCCTCGCCGCCGCGCGTACGGCGGTCTCGCGGGGCCTGGCGGTCTTCCCACTCCCGATCGGCGGCCGGGTCCCCGAGCGCGGGTGGCAGCGCCAGGCCACCCTGCTCCCCGAGCGGCTGCCTGACCTGCTGGCCGGGCGGGGAGTCGGCGTCGGGTGCCGGGCCTCCCACGTCGTCGCCCTGGATCTCGATGTCCACGGCGACGACGACGGCCCTGGTGTCCTCGCCTCCCTGGCCGACGGGCTCGGGGAGGCGGTGCCCGAGACGTTCACCGTGGCCACCCCGAGCGGGGGTCAGCATCTGTACTTCCGGGCGCCTGCGGGCTGCACCATCGGCAGCGTCTCGGGCGGGCGCACGGAGCTCGGTCCCG
Organism: Streptomyces sp. NPDC042371; assembly: GCF_056437465.1. NCBI lineage: Bacteria > Bacillati > Actinomycetota > Actinomycetes > Kitasatosporales > Streptomycetaceae > Streptomyces > Streptomyces sp. NPDC042371. Next base: position 39,159 of record NZ_JBWKAP010000026.1, read on the forward strand.
GGATCGATGTGCGCGGTCCTGGTCGCCGCAGCGGCGGCTACCTGGTCGGGCCCGGCTCCGTCATCGGCGGTCTGCCGTACGTGGTCGTCCGCGACGTGCCAGTGGCACCGTTGCCCGGGTGGATCGGCCAGCGCCTGCGGGCGCACCGGTAGGAGCCGCTCGTGCCCCACGAGCTCGCCGTTGCGGGCTGTCTGTACGCAGGGCAGCCGCGAGCTGGCCTGCCTCATCGATCCGGGCTGAACATACGCCGCGGCTCCTCAACTGCCGTAGGAGTTACGGCACATGGCGGCCAGCGCGGGGTCGACTCCGGCGCGGGCCGCCGCTGCGCACACGTCGCTCATGTCGTAGCGGGGGGTGGAGGCGGGGCGGCGTGCGGGGGCTGGCTGGTGATGCGGGGTGGGAGTTCGCCGTCGTGGCGGTGGTGCGGCGGCGGGCGGTGCGGCGGGGTGGGCTGCGGGGCGCGGCCGGGCTGGTGCGGGCTGGGGTGCTTCCGTCCGGTGTGTGGCGGGTGGCGGTGCCGGATGTAGTGGTGTGGCGGGTTTGGTCGTGCGGTGGCTGGTGGGGCGCCGGATGGTGACAAGGGCCTCGCGCGCGGCGGGCTGCGCGGGGCGTGTTGCCGGTGGGGTCGGGCTCGGCGTGGTGGCGGCCGCGGACCGGGTGGGCGGGGGCGCGGTGGGGTGGTGGGGGACGGCCACGCATCCGCACATGGTCAGGGCGGCGAGTCCCAGGGTCAGGGTGAGCAGGCGGTGCATGGCCCCCACGGTGTCCTAGATGGGCCGGTGTGGGTGGTGGGCGCACGGTGGGTCCACTAGTCCGGGTGATCGGCGCGGGGGGCCGTGACTGTTGGCTGGCGGGGGAGTTGGCCGATCATGCGAATTGTGATCAAGGCCGCCGCCGCTGCGGCCATTGTTGTCTTCCTCGCCGCTCCCGCGTCGGCCTTGCCGCCGATGAGCGCGAGCGATAGCGCCGAGGGCGTGACGATCGACGTGCGGGGCAAGGGCCTGCACGTCGACAGGGTGACGGTGTCCAGCGAGAGGATCCGCCGGGGCGAGCGGTTCCAGGTCTACGCGCACACGGGCAGCGTGGTCACGATGTCGAGCACCAGGTGGAAGAAGCCGAAGGCGTACGGCGGCCGCGCCGCAGCGACGTGGCGGCTAGACCGGCGATTCCAGGACGGGACGTGGTTGTGCGCGGCCGCGATCAAGGCGAACGGGAACCCGTGCATCAAGGTGCACCGTTGAGGCGGGTCCCGCGTGGGAGTGATCGTGACGGTGTGGCCGTGTCGGGCGCCCCGGCACTGAGTTGGTGCGGTATGCGAAAGATCATCACTAGGGCGGCTGTTGCCGCCGCGTTCGCCGCCGGTGTCCTGTCCGCTCCAGCCGCCGTTGCTGCTCCGGTGGCCGTGCCCGTCACCGCGTCGCACGCCACCGTTGATGTGTCGTCCGTCGCGGCGCGGAAGTGCCACACGTACAAGATCACAGGGAAGCGGGTGGCGGTGAGGAGGCCGTCCGGCGGGGCCTCCTCGGCGTCGGTCAGTGATCCGGTGGACCATGTCCTGCACCGTGGCGACAAGGTGACCTCGTGCGCGACGACGTTCAATCGGGGCGGGGACACCTATACCAAATGCGGCCGCAGCGGCTCGGATTGGAGGCTCGTGCGCGGGGGCCAGGTTCCGGTGACGTGCACGCAGCGCGTCTAAAGAGGAGTTCTCAGGCGTCGTGCATGGCGGCATGGTCCATGCACGGGCCGCCCTCCTTTAGTTGGGGTTGAGCGGTATAGCCCGTGCTGTGCTGCGCGGTGTCCTACGGTGACAAGATGGTCTGTCCGTGCGCACTGGGGGGTCATCATGGGACGTGAGAAGCCGGGTAAGCCGCGTCAGCCGCGTGCTCAGGAGGAGCACGCGCATCGCGGGTGGAGCTTGGAAGCTGTGCCGCAGCCTGCCGGTTGGCAGGCTGACAGTGCGTTGTTCGAGGCCGTGACCGGTGCGGTCTTCGAGGGCTGCGTCTCGTGTCAGGACGTAACGCTGACGCTGTTGGTCGAAGACGCAGTGACCACGGCGCGTGTGGTGGAACTCGCCTGCGGCGTGATCATCAACGTTGAAGGTCATCTTCCGCCTTCCCACACCGACCCCGACCTGCCTAACCAAGCCAGCAGTCCGGAGTTCCGCCGCCTGGCCCGCGCAGCCCAGGGCAGGACCACAGACGGCATGTACCGCGAGTGCGAGCGGATGCCGCCCACCGAACGACGCGCGGCCGTGAACACTGCCCTCGACATCATCAACGGCTACGCCGCCCTGGGATTCGGCCAGCCGTGACGCGCGGCCCCCTGACGGGTTTCGGTGGATCGTTTCCAGGCAGTGAGCACTCCGTTTGAAGCGCTGAGTCACAGCGTCCCAGGCTTCCGCACGGCAGCGCCGCGCGACGTCACCCGCAAGAGGGAACGGCGGGAACGCTCCGGGACGGGCCGAAGAGGCCCCTCGGGGCGGGTACTTGTACCTGTGTGGCGATCGTGTGGGATCAGGTGGTGGAGCGGGCGCGGGTGGTGGCGGCCGAGTACGGCACTCCGGTCACGCTGCGACAGCTCTTCTACACGCTGGCGGCGCGGGAGGGAGTGATCCCCAACCGCCCGTGGGCGTACCGGAAGCTGTCCTCGAAGCTCGCGGCCGCCCGGCGGGCGGGGCTGGGCCCCGACCTCGTCGACAGCACGCGCAGGGTGCATGTGCCGCCCGCGTGGGCGGAGGCCGGCGAGCTGCTCGCCGCGCTGCCCGCATCGTTCCGCCTGGACCGCACGCGAGGCCAGGCGGTGGCGCTGTATGTGTGCTGCGAGAAGGACACGCTGCGCGCCCAAATCGCCGATTGGGTCGATGAGTTGGGGGTGCCGGTGCTCGTCGTGCGGGGGTTTGCGAGTGAGCCGTACGCGCAGCTTGTCCGTGAGCGGACGGCGGCTGACCGGCGTCCGGCGGTGCTGCTGTATGTGGGGGACTGGGACTGCTCGGGCGAGGACGTCGAGCGGGACTGGGTGGCGCGTACGGGGTGTTGGGCGCGGGTGGAGCGGGTGCTGCTGACCCGCGCTCAGGTCGAGGAGTACGGGCTGCCACCCACGGTGGGGAAGGCGTCGGATCCGCGGTGGGCGGCCTGGGCGCGCCGTCACGGGTACGACTCGCGGGCCCCGGTGCAGTGGGAGGTCGAGGCGCTGGACGCGGACGAGCTGCAGCGCCTGGTCCTGGCCGCCGTCGAGGCGTATGTCGACCGCCAGGCGCTCGCCGAGGTGTTGGTCGAGGAGGCGCGGCAGCGTGCCGCGCTGGCGCGGTTCGTGGCCACCTGGCCGGTCGGGGAGGACGGCCCGGGGCGGTGATCTAGGGGAGGGGTTCGACCGTGGCGCCGTCGAGCATCTGCGTCGCCTCGGAGGCGTGGACGGCGCAGGCGGTGATGGCGTCGCTGTGGCGGTCGGTGATGGTGTGGGTGGCGAGCTCGGCGCATGGCTGGTCGAGCCGGTCGTAGGACCAGCGGCGGCCGCAGTCGGGGAAGTGGCACCAGGACTCGGTGCGGCTGCTTGTGAGGGTGGGTCCGTGGTCGGGGCAGATGCCCCACGGGATCATGCACAGCGGGGCGGTGTCCGGAGCGCTGCCGCGACTGGCCATCGGTCCTCCTCGTTCGTCCGGCTGCGTTCGGGCAAGCGTAGGCGCCCGCCTCGTCACGGGGTGGCGAGGGGTGTGCTCTGGCCGGTGTTCCGGTGGCGGCGGCGGTGGCGGGAGTCCTCCGGGCATCCCACGGCGCGGCAGACGAGTTCCTGCTGAATCGGGGAGAGTTGGCCCTCGTAGAGGGGTTCCAGAGGGGGTGCGAGCGCGAGCTCCGGCTCGGCGGTGTCGCCGCCGGTGAACCCGGAGTCCCGGAGGGACACCCGGGCGCGGAGGTCCTTTTCCCGCTGTGGGATCAGGCGGAGGACGATCTCGGTGAGGGCGAGGGTGTCGCGGTGCCACCAGATGGCGTGGGCGGCGGCGTCGTGGCGGGCGGCGTCCACGGACGCGTGGGTGAGTCGGCCCTGTACGGGGCAGGCGCGGCACACCCAGATGATCGCGACGTCGAGCTCCAGCTCGGCGTGCAGTTCGGCGAGAAGGTCCATGGCCGGTCAACGGACTGCGGTGGTGGTGGACACGGCGGCACCGGGGCGGAGCTGATCCGGCGTGTTGTGCGTAGAGTCGGCGAAGGGCGGCCGCAGCCAGCTGCAATGGCTGCGACCGCCCTTTTGCGCGGGTGCTCAGGCGCGGGTGGGTGCGATGAAGTGCCGGGCGGCGACCATGAGGCCGAAGGCCAGGGCAAGGCCCGCGAGGTGGGCTCCGCCGATGATGATCGTGCTGGTGGCGCCGGTGACGTCGTGGGCGATGATCCGCCCGGTGGCGTAGCAGGCACCCCAGATCGCGAGCATGGCCACGGTCAGGATGGCGAGGCGGGCCCAGAGCGGGAGCCAGGCCGGGCCGCGGGGAGGCCCGAGGCGGGTGCCGAGGTGCGCGAGGTGGGCGGTGAGGGCCTGGTCACGGGTTCCTGCGGGGTGCGCGGGCATCCGGTGGCAGGAGCATTGGGCCCGGTAGCGGGCCGTCCCGGAGGACGTGGAAGCGTCCTCGTCGATGACGATCGTCAGTAGATGCCGCCCGTCGTCGATGGCGAATCGGTCGAACACGGTATGTCGCTTTCCGGAGCGGGTGGTGGTGAACGGCCTTGCTGTGGCGGTCAGTTCGGGGTGCTCTGCGATTCGATCGATGATGCGGTGACGACGGTGCCGTCGTCGAGGAGTACGGACCCGTGCGCGACGTAGTCGTGCTTGCGCTCGTGGCGGTACTGGAGGGGGCCGGTGGTGTCGAGGAGCGCGGCGAGGGCCTCGTCGAGGTCGCCGTCGGAGGCGAGGACCACGTGGACGCAGGGAGTGCCGTTCTCGTCGTAGACGTGGACGCTCTGCGCGTGCTGGGTCCAGTCGTGCCGGACCCAGGGGATCAGGGCGCGGACGCGGCGGGCCAGTTCGGCGGCCGTCTGGGTGCACGGTTTGTCGATGTGCGGGGTGTCGGCGTACAGGTGGATGGCGTGGACGGCGATGCCGCACCAGGTGCCGGTCACGGTGGCGCGGCCCATGAACTCGCTGCGGGTGTGGTCGACGGGGGCGCTCAGCGCCGCGCCGATGCGGTCCAGGGCACCGACCTCGTCGGTGTAGGGGAGTCCGGTCTTCACGTGCAGGCGGACCCCCTCGGCCTGGGTGGGGTGGAACCCGGCACGTAACCCGGCGGTGTCCTCCAGGCGGTCGAGGAGGCTGGCGGCGGCGTCGAGGAGGGCGGGGAGCTGGTGGCGATGCTTCGTCATCGGGTGCCTGCCTGGGTGAGGCCGAGGGTTTCGGCGGCGAGCGTACGGCGGTGCTCGTGGGTCTGGTCGAGCTGGGCGCGCAGGTCGTCCGCGACGTCGGTGACGTCGATGTCGAGGGGTTCGAGGGGCGGGTGGCCCGCGCCGAGGATCCGGTCGGTGTACGCGTGGACTGCGTGGCCGGGGAACGGGAGGTCCGCGCTGGCCGTGGTGGCGTGCTGGGTCCAGGTGGTGATGGCGGTGCGGGCGTTGTCGACGGCGAGGACGTAGGCGTGGTGGGCGGCGTGCCAGTTCGCGGCGCTGCTCAGCGCCTCCCAGCGGATGTCGACGAGGTGCAGGGCGCGGTCGCGCTCCTGGCGGGCGCGCTGCTCGGCGGCGAGCAGCGGGCGCAGCGTGTTGTAGACGCGCAGCGCCTCGTGGAGGCGGACCAGGCCGCCCTCGAAGTCGCCGATGCCGTCGCCGGTGGGGTGCTCGTCGAGGTAGCGGTGGGTGGCGTTGAGGATGACGCGGCCGTCGGCGTCGCCGTCCAGGCCGGTGAGGCCGTCGATGGTCAGGGGTGCGGTCATGGCGAGCTGCTCCTTGGGCCGGTCGTGGCGGGGGTCGATGCCCCGGGATTTGAGGTCGTCGTAGATGGTCTGGCGGCTGCCGACGCGGGCGGCCTCGGTGATCTCGATAACGGTGGCGCCAGCGGCGAAGGCGGCTGTGGCGAGGTCGGCGCGGCGGCCGGGGACGGACCACTCGCGCAGAGCGGCGAGCGCGGTTTCTCGTGCGGTACTCACCCCACTATGCTGCGTCCAGTTATTAGACATGTCTAGTGACTGGACATTAATTGTCCGGAAGGGGCCTCCCGCGTCTCGCGTGTTCGATTATGTGGGGGTGGAGGTGAGGGCTGTGACCGAGCGAGGGACTGGGGCGTCGAGCGTGATGCATGTGCGCTGTCCGGCGGGTCTGCCGGAGCCGCGTTTCCGGCAGGTGCTGGAGCTGCTGCGGGACATCTCGCCGACCGTGCAGGGGATCCCGCTGGGCACTGCCAGACAGCGGTAGGCCCGGCGCAGGTGCTGCGCCGGGCCTACCGCTGTCTGGCAGTGGGGTGGCCTACTGGTGAGCGTCGGAAGAGGTGCTTTGACGGGGGAGGATGCCCTCGTTCTGCATGCGGGGAAAGTACCGCTGTACGGTGCGGGCTCCGACAGGCACGCGCTGGTCCTTGGCGATCGCAGGCCCCGTTACTTCCACGCCCAAGGACATGTACTCGCGTACGACGGCGACAGCGGCCTGGTAGTTGGCTTCGCGACGGTCGTCGAATTCGGTCTGCTCCCGTTGCTCCCGCTCGTCACGGGTCTCGACCGGAGGCTCTTCCGTGGCCTTTGCTTCGCGCTCTTCCCGGGCCTTTGCCGAGATCCACCCGTCCATGTCGTGGATGGGCACGTCGTGGCTGGCGACGTACGGGACGTCACCGTCGGGAACGGAGACGTTGTGTGCTCCGACGGGAAGTGCCGTGGGCTCGTTAGGGATCTCCAGTTGACGCTGTACAGGGAGGGGAGCGATGGAAGTGGGGTTCGCGGTCTCGGTGTCGCGCTCGACAGCCAGCGCGAGAAGGTCGTCAGATTTCGGGTCATCGCCGAGCTCGTACATGGCGTACACCTGCCGCGCGGTCAGCGCACCAAGGCGCAGCTCAGCTTTGAGCTCCAAGGGGGCCTTGGCGCGCCATCCCCGCCCGTAGCAACGGCGCAGTGCGGTGATGGCCCGCACGCGCTGTTGCTTCTTCTTGAGGGCCGCGTCGTACGAGGTGACCTTCCACAGGCGCATGTACCGCCAGAGGTGGGCGGTGGCGGCCGGGGCGAGCACCCAGTTGATGGCAGGAATCGGATCGTGGCGGGTGCCGGTGGCTTCGCCGATCTGGACGCGATAGACGTGCGCGAGGATCTCGGTAAAGGCGATCCACAGAGAGGGCAGCGCGGCGTGTGCGATCTGGGCGTCGAGTTCCGTGGTGCTCGTGACGTTGAGATAGATCGTCACGGCCGTGAGGGCCCAGGAGATCCACCTGGCCCAGGCCAGTGACATGTTGAGGCGTACCAGAAAGAGGTAGGCCACGCTGAAAACGGGGATCGCGATGTCGATGGCGATCGGCACGAGCTGGGGGTGCTCAAAGCCCTTTCGCGCCATGTGCTTGGTGACGTTGTCGAAGGACGAGTAGAGGCCGATGCCGCCGACTGCCATAGCGCCGAGGATGACGGCGACGAGGAACAGCCACTCAGTCCGTGCGAGCGTCGGCATGCTCCAGCTGGGGCGGGGGTCTTCCTCAGGCGGACCCCCGACGATGGTCGGCTGTTCGCTGGCCTGCATCCCTACCTCCTCCGTGACGGATGGTCATGGTGTGGCCCGCCAATGGCCGTTCATGCTAACGCCCATATTCCAAGAGTCGCATGAGACATAGCGAAGCAACAGGAAAACAGTATAGGGTTTCGGTCACGATGTCAAGCCAATATCGGCCGATATCTACCAAATAGCGGCTTTCAGAGTGCGGTCACGTGCGGGTGGTGACCTTCTCCCTGGGGCGCGGCCCGTCGGACGCCAGCGGGTGAGCCGCTCCGCGGCTCACTGTGCGGCCGGACGCTCCGCGCCCGAGCGAGCGCTCCGCGCTCTCCGCACGGCGCCCCCGGCATTCAAGTCGGGCGCTCCGCACCCGACTTGAAGCGCTCCGCGCTGCCGGGGTCGCAGCCCGTAAGTGCTCCGCACTAAACGGGCCGGGCGCCCGACGGGCCGCGCCCCAGGGAGCGCGGATTTTTGTTGTCCAATTTCGGAGTGCCGCCCCACAATCAGTGATTCAACCCCTATACTGTTCTTAAGTCGGTAGGCCAGTGGCAGGCCGCCGACGAACCAAGAACCCAAATTCCAGGCAGGGAAAAAATGCACGCATCCACGGAACCGGCTAAATTCACTACCTCACACAAGAGCCTGACCCGAGCATTGAAGCTCATTGAGTTCGGAGTTCCCGCACGCCCGAACCGTCCGGCACTCGGAGGGGTACTCATCTCAACCGGCGAAAGTGGCGTCACTCTCCAGGCAACCAATATTGAGACCGTCGTTTCGGTCTCAATTCCGGAAGCGGAGACGGTAGGCCAAGGAACGAGCCTGCTCGACTACGCGGAACTCAAGAAGATCCTTGCCGCGACCGTAGCTGGGGAGAAGCCGACAGCAGCAGCTCGGATGCCCGTCACCGTCGAGGGCGGCCTACTGGCCAGTCCCGACATGGCCGCGCCTGTCACGGCCTACGAACAGAGGGAGTACCCCAGCCTTTCCACCGCAGCGCCGACTCTCGCCGTCGTCGAGGGACAGGAGTTCCTGGCCCAGCTCGCGCGCGTGACCCCCGCGGCCGGTGCCGACTACACCCTCCCTGGACTCATGGCCGTCCAGATGACGCTCGATGGCACCACGCTGCGCCTAGCAGCCACCGACCGATACCGCTTCGCAGTGGCGGAGCTCGACGCGAAGACGGACGGGCAGGCAGCGAAGGAGCCGGTATCGGGCATGTTCCCGTCGGACACCCTCAGGCCTCTCATCAAGCGGATGCGTGACTACGAGGGCCCCGTTGCCATCGGGGTAGAGCAGGAGCACCAGTACGTGACCCTGACGTTCGGAGACGTACAGGTCACCGGCTCACCCCTCCCGGACTGCCTGCCGAAGTACAGCAAGCTGTTCCCGGAGACCTGCCACGCTGCACTCAGCCTTGATCGAGAGGCTATGGTGCGCGCGGTCAAGAAGGCGCGCGCCGTCCTCCAGGCGAAGGGGCTCAAGAACGTTCCCTGCACCGTCGCGTACGGGCCTACCGGTGTCACCGTGATTCCGGACCTGGAGCAGGCAGAGCGTAGCCGTGCCAGGGGCGTGAGCGTGGCGGGAACCGTGGTCTACGGCTCGGTGGAGGATCTGAACCTCCAGAGCATCGCGTTTAATCCAGATTTCTTGCTTGACGCTCTGGAATCTGTGACTGGAGAGACTGTCACGCTCCACCTTCAGCAGACAGAAATCCAGAAGCCGCTCAAGCCTGGATTGTTCACCAGTGGACCGAGCCCTTCCGGGGATAGGTACAGGCATCTCCTGATGGCAGTCCGCCGAAACGGGTAGCCTAATTCCAAAGAGAGGCGAAAGGAAAGGAAATCTCTATTCCTTTCCTTTCGCCTCCTAATTCGCGAAGCGAATTAGGCAGTGTGGTAAAATGCAGTTGAATTCCGCTTTAGCGGAATTCCGTGGTTTGCATTCTGCGCAACGCGCAGAATTTAGCGCTAGCGG
>NZ_JBWKAP010000027.1:0-30932 GCF_056437465.1 Streptomyces sp. NPDC042371
CCTGCACACCTACAACCACCACCGCAGCCACACCGCACTCGGCGGCCACCCACCCATCACCCGCGTCAACAACCCCGCGGGTCAATACACCTAGGCCCACCGGATCTCAGCCCACCGAGCTGTACGCCACCACACCCCGCAGGAGCTGATCGACGGCCTTGCGGGCGTTCTTCGCGACCGTGCTGCCTTCGCGCGGGGCCGCGGCGGAGATCTGCCCGAGCACGTCGATGACCTGCTTGCACCACCGCACGAAGTCACCGGCGGGCATCTCGGCCTCGCGCAGCACCTCGTCCAGGCCCTTGTCGTTGGCCCACATGTACGCCGCCCAGGCGAAGCCGAGGTCGGGCTCGCGCTGACCGACGCCCTCCGTCTGGCTGATCTTGAACTCTTCCTCGAGAGCGTCCAGGTGGCCCCAGATGCGCACCATCTCGCCCAGCGACGCCTTCGCGGCGCCCGACGGCAGCTTGGGCGCCAGCGCGTCGTCGCCCACCCGCGCCTCGTACACCAACGCCGAGACGCACGCGGCCAGTTCGGCCGGGCTCAGGCCTTCCCAGACACCGGCCCGCAGGCACTCGCTGGCCAGCAGGTCCAGCTCCCCGTACAACCGGGCGAGCCGCTTGCCGTGTTCGGTGACCTCGTCGCCCCGCAGATAGTCCAGCTCGGTCAGGAGCGCGACGATGCGGTCGAAGGTGCGGGCGATCGTGTTCGTACGCCCCTCGATGCGGCGCTCCAGCTGCGAGGTGTCGCGCTTGAGACGGTGATACCGCTCGGCCCAGCGCGCGTGGTCCTCGCGCTCGTCGCAGCCGTGGCAGGGGTGCGCGCGCAGCTCCGTGCGCAGCCGGGCGATCTCCTGGTCGTCGGCGGCCGTCGCGCGGCCCTTGCGGTGCCGGTCCGGGACGATGTGCCCGGCCTTGGTGCGCAGCGCGGACGCCAGGTCCCTGCGGGACTGGGGTGAGCGCGCGTTGAACGACTTCGGGATGCGCATCCGGTCCAGCGCCTCGACCGGCACCGGGAAGTCCATCGCCGCGAGCCGCTTGACCTGCCGCTCGGCGGTGAGCACCAGCGGCCGCGGCCCGTCGACGTGGTCGAACCCGCGGTGGCCGTTGGCCCGCCCGGCGGGCAGCCCCGGATCGAGGACGAGGGCGAGGCCCGCGTACTTCCCCGTGGGCACGTGGATGACGTCCCCCGGCTTGAGCTTCTCCAGGGCGGTGGCAGCGGCGGCCCTGCGCTGGGCGGCGCCCTGCTTGGCCAGCTCGTTCTCGCGGTCCTTGAGCTCGCGGCGCAGCCGCGCGTACTCGTCGAAGTTGCCCAGGTGGCAGGTCATGGAGGCCTTGTAGCCCGCCAGGCCCTCTTCGTTCTTCTGCACCTGCCGGGAGATGCCGACGACCGACTTGTCGGCCTGGAACTGCGCGAACGACGTCTCCAGAAGCTCGCGCGAGCGGTGCCGCCCGAACTGCTCGACCAGGTTCACCGCCATGTTGTACGACGGCTTGAAGCTGGACCGCAGCGGGTACGTGCGCGTACCGGCGAGGCCCGCCAGGTGCTCGGGGCTCATGGCGCGCTGCCAGAGCACCACCGCGTGGCCCTCCACGTCGATGCCTCGGCGCCCGGCACGGCCGGTCAACTGCGTGTACTCACCCGGAGTGATGTCGGCGTGCTGCTCGCCGTTCCACTTGACGAGCTTCTCCAACACCACGCTGCGCGCGGGCATGTTGATGCCGAGCGCGAGGGTCTCGGTGGCGAAGACGGCCTTCACCAGACCGCGCACGAACAGCTCCTCGACGACCTCCTTGAAGGTCGGGAGCATGCCCGCGTGGTGCGCCGCGATGCCACGCTCCAGGCCCTCGAGCCATTCGTAGTACCCAAGGACATGGAGGTCCTCGTTCGGGATCGAGGACGTGCGCTCCTCGACGATCTCGCGGACCTTCATCCGCGCCGCGTCGTCGTTCAGCCTCAATCCCGCGTACAGACACTGCTGGACCGCTGCCTCGCAGGCGGCCCGGCTGAAGATGAAGGTGATGGCGGGCAGCAGGCCCTCGGCGTCGAGCCGCTCGATGACCTCGGGGCGCCCCGGCGTCCAGACCCGCGACCGCTGGCGGCGCTCCCGCTCCCGGTCGGCCTCGCGGACCATCTTGCCCTTACGGCGATCGCGCGGGTTGTACGAACGGCTGGCCTCCATGCGCGCCATGCGCGTGAGGTCGGGGTTGACCGCCTTCTTCTGGCCCTCGCCCTCCTCGAAGAGGTCGTACATCCGGCGCCCGGCGAGCACGTGCTGGAAGAGCGGCACCGGCCGGTGCTCGGAGACGATCACCTCGGTGTCACCGCGGACGGTGTCGAGCCAGTCGCCGAACTCCTCGGCGTTCGACACCGTGGCCGACAGGGAGACCAGCGTGACCGACTCCTGCAGATGGATGATCACTTCCTCCCAGACGGCACCGCGGAAGCGGTCGGAGAGGTAGTGCACCTCGTCCATGACCACATAGCCGAGGTTCAGCAGCGACTGCGAGCCCGAATACAGCATGTTGCGCAGGACTTCGGTGGTCATGACGACCACCGGGGCATCGCTGTTGACGCTGTTGTCGCCGGTGAGCAGGCCGACCTTGTCCGCGCCGTACCGCTTGGCGAGGTCGGAGTACTTCTGGTTGGAGAGCGCCTTGATGGGCGTGGTGTAGAAACACTTCTTGCCCTGCAGCAGGGCGAGGTGCACGGCGAACTCGCCGACGATCGTCTTGCCCGAGCCCGTGGGGGCGGCGACGAGCACGCCCTTGCCCGCCTCCAGCGCCTGGCACGCCTCGATCTGAAAGGGGTCGAGGCCGAATTCGTACATCTCGCGGAAGGACGCGAGTGCGGTGGCCTGCTCGACAGCGCGCTTGCGCGCCGCCGCGTACCGCTCGGCCGGTGAGAGGTCCTCTGTCATCGTGCTTTCGAGACTACCGGCCACCACTGACAACGGACGATCATTATTGGAACAGGGGTGGAACGGGCCAGCTCACAGGGCGTGCGCCGCGGCGCTCACGGCCCCAGGACGCGCACGGCCCCCGGCACGCACTCCGCGGTCAGCGGCAGCGCGCCGAGCGGCTCACCGTCCGCGTACCCCGTGATGCCAGACGCGGCGAGCTCGACCCGGGCCGCGCGGTGCACGGTCACCTTGGGATGGTCGAGGTGCGTTCCCTTGTAGACCCGCGGAAAAACCTTGAGCAGCGTCGTGCGGCTGCAGTCGCCCACCACGGTGACGTCGAACAGGCCGTCGCTCATGTCGGCCCCGGCACAGATCCTCATGCCGCCGCCGTACGAGGTTCCGTTGCCGACCGCGACGAGCGTGGCCTCGACCTCGTGGACGGCGCCGCCGTCCAGCGTGATCCGGTACGGGATGGGCTTGAACGCCGCCAGCTCCGCGACCATCGCGAGGTCGTACTTGAAACGCCCCGTGGGCCACCGCATCCGGTTGCCCCGGTCGTTGACCCGCGAGTCGAACCCGGAGGCGAGCACCGTCCCGAACCACGTCCCGCCGACCCTCCCCAGGTCGACGTCGCGCAGCCGCGCCCCCTTGAGCGCATCGGCCACGATCTCCCCCGCGGCGGCCGGCTCGCGCACCGGCAGGCCCAGGGCCCGCGCGAAGTCGTTGCCCGTCCCCACCGCGATCACCCCCAGCGGGGTGGACGTCCCGGCGACGGCCTGTAGCGCGAGGCTCGCCATGCCGTCGCCGCCGACGGCTATCAGTGCCCCGGTGCCGCCGTCGACGGCTTCGCGGGCCCGCCGCAGCGCATCGGGGGCGTCCTCACCGATGACCGTTCGCACGGAGAAGCCGCGGGCCCGCAAAGCGGAAGCGGCCGGTTGCGCTGCGTGAGCGCCCCGGCCGCGGCCCGCGGTGGGATTGACGAAGAGGGTGATCTCGCTGGTCACTGGGGTCCCCCCGGACGGAGTTTGAGGGAGGACCCTACAAGATCAGGTCACATCGTCGAAACCGTTGACTCGCTGATCGCCCCGTCCGGTGCCCGCCTGCTCGGGCAGCGCCCGCGGCGGCCGCACCGATTCGACCCCGTCGACGGCCTCGGGCGTCAGGTCGATGTCGGAGGCCTCGTCGTCGTCGAGCTCGGCGTCCGGGTCGTTGCGGCGGCGGCGCTTGTCGTTCAGGAACGAGACGCCGACGGCCAGGAAGTAGAGGACGACGATCGGTCCGGCGAGCGCGATCATGCCGACCGGGTCGGTCGTCGGGGTCGCCACCGCGCCGAAGATGAAGACGCCCATGACCACGCCGCGCCACCAGGTGAGCATGCGGCGGCCGGTGACCATGCCCGTCATGTTGAGCATCACCAGGAGCAGTGGGAGCTCGAACGAGGCACCGAAGACGAGGACCATCCTGACGGTGAAGTCGAGGATCGTGTCCATCGGCAGCAGGTTCGCGGCGCCGTCGGGCGTGATGCCGAGCAGGACGCGCATGCTGACGGGGAGGATCGTGTAGGCCAGCCAGGCGCCTCCGAAGAAGAGCGGCACGGCGGCGGCGACGAACCAATACGTGTACTTGCGCTCGTTCTTGTGCAGGCCCGGCGCGACGAACGCCCACAGCTGGTACAGCCAGACCGGGCTGGACACGATGATGCCGACCATGAGGCTGACCTTCACCGTCGTGGTGAAGGGCGAGAGCAGGTCGTTGAACGTCACGGTCGCGCAGTGGCCACCGGTCTGCTTCATGCCGGGCTCACAGCGCGGCACTGGGTCAGCCAGGAACTCCATCAGCTCCTGGCTGTAGAACGCGGCCACGATCGACACGATCGTGATCGCGAGGAGCCCCTTGGCGAGCCGGTTGCGGAGCTCGCGCAGGTGCTCCGCGAGGGACATCCGCCCCTCGGGGTCCTTCTCCTTCTTGCGGGCAGACTTGAGCAACCCACGTCCTCATCTCGTGCGGCAGGCCGGCCGTCGTCGCCGACCTTGGATCAGCGCTGCGTCGTACGGTCGGTCGGCTCGGTGACCGGGCGCGAGCTGGTCACATCGCCGGGGGCAGCCTGGATCGTGCGCGGCTGGACGGCAGGGTCGCTCGGCGGGTCGGCCGGAGCGGCTGCTTCGTCCTTGCTCTCGGACTTCATGGCTTTGGCCTCGCTCTTGAGGATGCGGGCCGACTTGCCGAGGGAGCGCGCCATGTCAGGCAGCTTCTTGGCACCGAAGAGCAGGACGATGACGACGAGGATGAGAATGATCTCGGTGGGGCCGAGCCTACCCATAGCTGTATACCTTCTTCACCGAGGCGACAGGAGTCTAGTTGCTCGGCAGACCGGACATATATCCGATCTCCCGCGCTGACAGCGATCGTAACCCCCCGGGGTAAACGCTCGGCAATCCCCGCGCATACTCCGAGTACGGCCCCCGCCTCGATCCCGGGCCGTATTGGCAGCGTACCCGCCCACCTCCGGGAGTTGACAGGTCGCGGACGCTAAAGAGCCTCTCGCCCCGCACGGGCCACACCGGCCGCTGCCTTCTCCAGGTCCTCCGCAGCCCGGTTGATCTTCC
Source organism: Streptomyces sp. NPDC042371 (assembly GCF_056437465.1). Classification (NCBI taxonomy): domain Bacteria; kingdom Bacillati; phylum Actinomycetota; class Actinomycetes; order Kitasatosporales; family Streptomycetaceae; genus Streptomyces; species Streptomyces sp. NPDC042371. The sequence goes on from NZ_JBWKAP010000027.1 coordinate 5,506, forward strand.
GCGTGGTCTCGGTCACTTGCTGCCCGAGACGCTGCGCCTCCACAAAAACCTTGATCGCCAGTACGCCGAGGACGGCGAGGCCCAAGAAGCCCGCCGCGATCGCGAGCATCGCCCAGAACATGCGCCGAGCCTAGACGGTCGAGTGCAGGCGCAGCGTCCGCACCCCACCGCCGGTGAGGAGTTCGACGATGCGCTCGCCCGCGGGCTTGCGCACCGCGGTCTCGCACTCGGGGCACGTGAACGAGTAGAAGGTGGTGCGGGGGCTGGCGCCGATCGCCAGACGCAGCGAACCCGCGGAGAGCTCGAAGCGGGCCCGGCAGTCGGGACAGGCGGCCGTGAAGAGGACGGGGGCGGGCCGCGGCTGCGCGGGCACCCCCGGCAGTCCGGACATCGTCGGTGTGCTCAACGCCCATGCTCCTGACTGTCGTGATCCTCGTGCGCCCCGAGGTCCCTCTCGTACGCATCGAGGGCCTCGCGGGCCGCCTGCCGCGCGCTGTCCGCGAGCTGGGCCGGGGAGACGATCCGCCCGTCGCCGCCGAGGCGCAGCGCGAGGCGGCGCAGCGAGGCGGGCTCAGGGGTGCGCAGCGTGATCCGCAGGCCGCCGTCGGGCAGCTCGTCGGCGCTGTCGTGCGGGTAGTACTCGGCGACCCAGCGGCCGCCGGGGCCGACCTCGACGACGACCTCGGGATCCTCGGCCGCGGGCTGCACGAGACCTTCGGAGAGGTCCCTCAGCTCCACCTCGGGGGGCGCCGACGGCTCGTCCAGGATCTTGATCTCGGCGACCCGGTCGAGGCGGAAGGTGCGCCGCGCCTCGGAGCGGCGGCACCACGCCTCTACGTAGGTGTGGCCGACGCTCACCAGGCGGATGGGGTCGATCTCCCGCTCGGTGACCTCGTCGCGCGCGGGCGAGTAGTAGCGGATCCAGAGCCTGCGCCGCTCGGAGATGGCCCGGTCGACGTCGGCGAAGACACCGCCCTCGGACTCGAACGTCACCGAGAGGCGGGAGCTTGCGCCCGCCGCCTCTCCGGCCGCGGTCTCCAGCTTCGCGGTGGCACGCAGCAGCGCGAGCCGGTCGCTCTCGCGCAGGCCGGGCAGCGTGGACACGGCGCGGGCGGCCACCAGCAGGGCGGTCGCCTCGTCGGCGGCGAGGCGCAGCGGGGCCGCCACGTCGTCGGGGTTGTGCCACCAGATGCGGTCGCCGTCGGTGTCGATGTCGAGCAGGTCACCGCCGCGGAAGCTCGTCCCGCACAGCGGCAGCACGTCGAGGTCGGAGATCAGCTCGTCCGTGGTGATGCCGAAGGCACGCGCGACGTCGCCGACGTGCGCCCCGGGGCGCTCCCGCAGATAGGTCACCAGCGACAGCATCCGCCGCGTCTGGTCGATGGCGTTCGAGGCCATTGCTCTGTCCGCTTCCCCTCAGCCCTTGGCCACGGCACGCAGCCGGTCCACGACGTCGGCCCGCAGCTCGGCGGGCTCGATGACCACCACATCGGGCCCGAACTCCACCAGCCAGGCATCGAGGCCGTGGCCGTACGGAATCTCCAACTCGTCCCACCCGTCGCCCAGTTCCCGCACCGCGACGGCCTTGGACCGCAGCGGGTAGCCGGAGCCCGTGCGCAGCCGGATCAGGGCGGTGCGGTCGGCGGTCTCCCCCGCCCAGCTCGCGACGGTCTCGCGGACCGTGACGACGTCCGGCACGTCCGCGGTGTACTTCCCCGCGCGGGCGCGCACCTTGCCGGTGATGCGGGAGAGCCTGAAGACACGCTCGGCGCCCCGGTCCCGGTCCCAGCCCGCCAGGTACCAGTGGCCGCGCCAGCACTCCAGCGCCCAGGGCTCCACGTGGCGCTGCTCGGGGCGGGCCGCGGTGGCCTTGCGGTAGTCGAAGACGACGGGGCGGCGGTCCCGGCAGGCCAGCATCAGTGGCTCGAAGGACGCCTCGTGCGCGGGGATGCGGGGCTCAAGGGCGCTGTGCGCCCCGTACGGATCGACGTCCTCGGGCAGGCCCGCCGCGCGCAGCTTCTGCAGGGCGCCGCTCGCGGCACCGGCCAGGCGGGCCTGCTGCCAGACCTTGGCAGCCAGACCGAGCGCCGCGGCCTCCTCGGCGTCGAGGGTGATGGGCGGCAGGCGGTTGCTGTCGCGCCGGGCGAGGTAGCCGACCTCGCCCTCCAGGTTCTCGACGGTCTCGATGACCAGACCGAGCTCGCGCAGATCGTCCTTGTCGCGCTCGAACATCCGGTTGAAGGAGTCGTCGGACCCCGCCTCCAGATAGGCCTCGATCGACTCGCGCAGCTCGCGCTTGCTGAGCGGCCGCCGGGTCCCGAGCAGACACAGCGCAAGATTCATCAGCCGCTCGGCCTTGGCAATGGCCATCGACGCCCTTTCTCGGCTGTTCAGATTGTGCTTCCGACCGATGACCGTACCGCCCCGGGGTGTCCGGGCAAAAGCCGAGGGCCCATGCCGGACAGGCATGGACCCTCAGCGAAAGGATCAGGTCACAGACGTCCTCAGACGGAGACCAGGTCGCAGACGAAGATCAGCGTCTCGCCCGGGGCGATGCGGCCGCCACCGGCGCCGCGGTCGCCGTAACCGAGGTGGGCCGGGATGGTCAGCTCGCGCCGGCCACCGACCTTCATGCCCTGCACGCCCTGGTCCCAGCCGGAGATGACCTGACCGGCGCCCAGCTGGAACTCCAGCGGGTTGCCGCGGTTCCAGCTCGCGTCGAACTCCTCGCCCGTGCTGAAGGCAACGCCCACGTAGTGGACCTTGACGAAGTCGCCCGCCTTGGCGACCGCCCCGTCACCCTCCCAGATGTCCTTGATCTGAAGCTCGGTCGGCGGCTCGCCGACGGGGAAGTCGACCTCGGGCTTGTCAATGCTCACGAAATGCTCCTGCTTTGATACGAAAGGTCAGCGCGGACAGTCTTACATCCCCGGGCGTCACATCTTCGCAAGGATGTCCACGGAGAAGATCAGCGTGGAGTCCTTCTTGATGGAGCTGCCCTGCGGGGGCTTGTCGCCGTACCCCAGCTCCGGCGGGATGACGATGAGGACGCGGCTGCCGACCTTCTTGCCGGTCAGACCCTGCGCCCAGCCCTTGACGACCTGCGCCAGCTGGAACGACGCCAGCTGCTTGCGCTTGTACGAGGAGTCGAACTCCTTGCCGTCCGCCCAGAGCACGCCCTCGTACTGGCAGAGGAGGCTGTCGGTCTCCTTCACCTCGTCGCCGTCGCCCTCGAGGATGTACGACGCGACGAGCTTCTTCGGCGCCTTCGTCTTCGGGACGTCGATGGAGGGGGCCTTGCCGTCGGTGTTCGTGCCGACCTTGGGCAGGTCCTTGTTGGACTGCGCCACCTCCTTGCCCTTCGCGGAGCTCGTGGCGCTGAAGGTGCCCACCAGGTCGACGACGAACACGAGCGTGTCCGAGCCCTTGATCCCGGCCTGCTTGTTGCCCTCCTCGCCATAGCCCATCTTCGGGGGGATGGCGAGCTCCACACGGCTGTCAAGCTTCTTGCCCACCAGGGCCTGGTCCCAGCCCGGGATGACCTGGCCGACACCGATCGGGAAGACCGTGGGGTTGCCCCGGTCGTACGAGTTGTCGAAGACCTTGGCCGTTGCCCAGATCTGGCCGAGGTAATTGGCCTGCAGATAGTCGCCCTTGACGACCTCCTTGCCCTTGCCCTCGATCAGGGTCTTGACCGCCAGGTCGGAGGACGGCTTGCCCGAGCCCTTGGCAACGGTCGGCTTCTGACCGAACTTCGTGCCCTTCGTGATCTCGGGCAGCGGCCCGTCCACGATCTTCGCGGTCGGCGGCGCCGACGAGGCATTGGTCGGGCTGTCACTGGGCTTGGCCTTGTCGGCCTTGTCGGCCTTGTCGTCGCCACAGCCTGCCAGCGTCAGCAGGCCGGCCGGGACGGCGAGAAGAAGTGAGCGTCGGCGCACGGTGGGGGCCTCGTATCGGTCGATCTTGTGGGTTGGCGTGCGCGCAACTCTACGGCGTGAGAAGGGCGCCGCACGAGGAACGTGCGGCGCCCGTGTTGCGTTCCCACAACGCCACTCGGGTCGTTGGGGCCACTTGGGTCACATACCGGCGATGAGCTTCTCCACCCGGTCGTCCACGGACCGGAAGGGGTCCTTGCACAACACCGTGCGCTGTGCCTGGTCGTTCAGCTTGAGGTGGACCCAGTCGACCGTGAAGTCACGGCGCTGCTCCTGGGCCCGCCGGATGAAGTCGCCGCGCAGACGCGCGCGGGTGGTCTGCGGCGGCACCGACTTGCCTTCGAAGATCTTCAAGTCGTTGCAGATCCGGGCGGCTTGCCCCTTCTTCTCCAGGAGGTAGTAGAGCCCCCGACGACGGTGGATGTCGTGGTACGCGAGGTCTATCTGCGCGACCCGCGGGTGCGACATGGTCATGTTGTTCTTTGCGCGGTACCGCTCGATGAGCTTGTACTTCATGACCCAGTCGATCTCGGTGCCGATGCGGTCGAGGTCCTCCGACTCGATCGCGTCCAGCGTGCGGCCCCACAGCTCCAGGACCTGCTCGACCGTGCCGGTGCGGATGCCACGGCGGTCGACGAAGTCCACCGCCTTCTCGTAGTACTCGCGCTGCACTTCGAGAGCCGAGGCCTCGCGGCCGCTGGCCAGGCGCACCTTGCGGCGGCCCGTGATGTCGTGGGAGACCTCACGGATGGCCCTGATCGGGTTCTCCAGAGTGAGGTCACGCATGACGGTGCCCGCCTCGATCATGCGCAGCACCAGATCGGTGGCGCCGACCTTGAGGAGCATGGTCGTCTCGGACATGTTCGAGTCGCCGACGATGACGTGGAGCCTGCGGTACCGCTCGGCGTCCGCGTGCGGTTCGTCGCGGGTGTTGATGATCGGCCGGGAACGGGTGGTCGCGGAAGACACCCCTTCCCAGATGTGCTCGGCACGCTGACTGACGCAGTACACGGCGCCGCGCGGAGTCTGCAGCACCTTGCCCGCGCCGCACAGCAGCTGTCGGGTGACGAGGAACGGGATGAGGATGTCCGCGAGCCGGGAGAACTCCCCGTGACGGGCCACCAGATAGTTCTCGTGGCACCCGTAGGAGTTTCCCGCCGAATCGGTGTTGTTCTTGAATAGATAGACGTCGCCCGCGATTCCCTCCTCGTGCAGGCGGCGTTCGGCGTCGACGAGCAGGCCTTCCAGAATGCGCTCGCCCGCTTTGTCGTGGGTGACCAGCTCGGTCACGTTGTCACATTCGGGTGTTGCGTATTCCGGATGTGATCCCACGTCAAGATAGAGGCGGGCGCCGTTCCGCAGAAAGACGTTGCTGCTGCGGCCCCATGAGACAACACGGCGGAAGAGGTAGCGCGCCACCTCGTCAGGTGACAGACGGCGCTGTCCCCTGAACGTGCATGTGACGCCGTACTCGTTCTCCAGCCCGAAAATGCGGCGGTCCATGACTGAACATTACGCCTGATGCGGGGCACTGAAACCGGGTTCGACGGCACCGTTTCGATCATTTTCCGATGAACCCGCAACGACCCCGGATTCCCCGACAGGTACCAGTACCCGCGTCGTCGCCAGCAGAACCATCAACGCGGCCGCCCCGGCCAGCCCAGGCACCGCGAAACCCCACCCGGTGCCGCCCCACTCCACGACCGGACCCGCGGCCGCCGTACCCAGCGAAGCCCCGACCGTGAACGTCGTCACGAGCCAGGAGAACGCCTCCGTCACCGTGCCCCGCGGAGCATGCCGGTCCACGATGATGAACGCACACGCGAGCGCGGGCGCGAGGAACACACCGGCGAGCGCCGTGAGCGCCGTCATGGCAACCGCTCCGGGCGTGAGCGTCAACGGCCAGTAGCAGACGGCCAGCAGCGCCACCAGGACACTCAGCCGCCGCTCCGGCGCGCCGCTCCACTGCCGCGCCCCGTACACGGACCCGCCGACCAGCGCACCGAGCCCGAGCGCCGCCATCATCCAGCCGTACACCGCGTCGCCGCCGTTCCCGTCCGCGTACGACACACCGGCGACGGTGATGGAGCCGAGCGCCATTCCGATGAAGAGGAACGCACCGAGGAGCGCGAGGAGCCCGCGCGAGCGCAGGGCCCCGAGCCAATGCGCCTCCCTGGGCGCCGAACGCCATGCGCGCGAAGGCTGGGACACCACTACGGAGAGGGCACCCAGCACACCGACCGCGTTGACGACGAGCAGCGCCGCCTGCTCCGACCAGAGCGCCACACATCCGGTCACCAGCAACGGGCCGACGGTGAACATCACTTCCTGGGCGATGGCGTCCATCGCGTACGCCGTGTGCACCTGCTCCTCCTTGCCGAGGACACTCGGCCACAGAGCCCGCAGACCGCCCTCCAGGGGCGGTGTGAACAGGCCCGCGACCGCGACCGCGACATAGGCGAGAGCCAGCCGGTCGGGCCCCGTGAAGGCGAACAGCGCCATGCCGAGCGCGGAGAGCAGCGCGGCGGGCAACTGGACGCGCGGCTGGCCGTGGAGGTCGACGAGGCGCCCGAGCAGCGGCTGCCCGATCGCGTTGGCCACGCCGTACACCGCGGCCAGGGCACCGGCCAGGCTGTACGTGCCGCCCTCGGCCCTGATGAACAGCACGATCGCGATCGCCGCCGTCGCGTTGGGCAGCCGCCCCACCAGCGTCCCCGCGAGCAGCCGCGTCGCATAGCGCGTCCTGAGGATCTCCGCATATCCCGCAGCCATGCTCTCCCGCTCTCTCCCCGCGCCGCCGAGCCGGGGTTTTACGTATAACGTCCGGCGTCATACGTACCATGAGCCAAGTCCGCGGGTCCACCGCAATTCCGCAGTACGGTGCAGCTCCGTCGCGCGGACACGAGCCGGGAGGTGTCAGTGGCCGGGCCACTACAGGAAGCCGGGGGCCCACGCCCCACGAGCCGCGACGTCGCACGCGCGGCCGGGGTCTCCCAGGCCACCGTCTCCCTCGTGCTCGGCGACAAATGGCGCGGCCGCGTCGCCGCACCCACCGCCGACCGCGTCCGCTCGGCCGCCCGCGAACTGGGCTACCGGCCCAACCTCGCCGCCCGCAACCTGCGCCTGGGCAGAACCAGAACGGCGCTCCTCGTCGTCCCCGAACTCACCAACGAGTTCTTCGCGCACGTGTACACCGGAGTCGCCCGCATCGCCGCCCGCCACGGCTTCGGCGTCGTGCTCTACCCCTCCCCCGAAGGCATCGGCCCGGCCCGCGACCCCTTCGCCTCGGCACGCGCCTCCCTGGACGGCGTCCTGGCCTCCTCCATGGCCTCGGACGCCCTGGCCACCATCCGCGGCGACGACCTGCCCCTGGTGATGCTCGACAGCGACCCCGCGGGCAGCCTGGGCGCCGCCACCGTCAACCTCGACCTCGCCGACGGCATGCGCCGGGTGACGGAACATCTCCTGGCCCTCGGCCACCGCGACTTCCTGCACCTCGCCGCCGACGTCGACTCCTGGACCTTCGACGTCCGCGCCGAAGCCCTCGCCCGGACCCTGCGCGGCACGGACACCGCCGTACGCCGCGTCGCCGCACCCCTCAACGTCGAGGGCGCCCGCGTCGTCGCGGAAGCCGCCCTGTCCGCCCCGGGGCCCCGCCCCACCGCGGTCGTCTGCGACGACGACTTCCTCTCCGCCGGTGTCTGCAAGGCCGCACGACGGCTGGGCCTGCGCGTCCCCGAGGACGTCTCCGTCACCGGCTTCGACGACCTGACCCTGGCCACCGCCGTCGAACCCGAGCTGACCACGGTCCGGCTGCCCGCCGAACGCTTCGGGGAGCGCGGCATGGAATCCCTGGTCGCCGTCCTCGAAGGCCGCGCCCCGGACGCCACCCCGCTCCCCGTCGAGCTGATCGTCCGCGGCTCCACGGGCCCGGGCCCCGCCCACTGAGCCCACACACTCACCGCGCACACTCACTGCGCACGCAAAAACGCCCCGCGTCCCGGCCCTGAGGCCGGAACACGGGGCGCACGCGCGCGTGGACTACTCGACGTCGCCGCCCGACTTCGGCGCGGAACCCGCGTCGGAGTCTGTATCGGCATCGGTATCCGTATCGGTCGGCGCGTCCGTCGCACCGCCCTCGTCGAGCAGCCGCGACAGCTGACGGCCCACGATCCGCTTGAACTTGCGCTGCTGAGGCCGCGTCCGGTCGAGGACCGCCACCTCCAGGCGCTCCGCGGGGATCTCCCGCTCACTGCCGTTGGTGTCACGGGACAGCGCCTGCACCGCGAGCTTGAGCGCCTCGGCCAGCGTCATCCCGTCCTGATGGCGCTGATCGAGATAGCTGCTGATCTGCTCGGCATTGCCACCGACCGCGACCGAACCGTGCTCGTCCACGATCGATCCGTCATGCGGCAGGCGATAGATCTGATCGCCGTCCGGCGTGGTGCCGACCTCGGCGACGACGAGCTCCACCTCGTACGGCTTCTCCGCGTTGCTGGAGAAGATCGTGCCGAGCGTCTGCGCATAAACGTTCGCGAGCCCACGAGCCGTCACGTCATCGCGGTCGTACGTGTATCCACGAAGGTCGGCGTAGCGAACGCCGCCGATCCGCAGATTCTCGTACTCGTTGTACTTACCGGCAGCCGCGAAGCCGATCCGGTCGTAGATCTCGCTGAACTTGTGCAGCGCACGGGACGGGTTCTCGCCGACGAACACGATGCCGTCGGCATACTGCATCACGACAAGGCTGCGGCCGCGAGCGATGCCCTTCCGGGCGTATTCCGCCCGGTCGGCCATGGCCTGCTGGGGTGAGACATAGAACGGCGTCGACACCGGATCCGTCCCTTTCTGTCAAAAAACTTCAGTCAGTGGCGAATTCGGAGCGCTCAGAGCAACGCGGCCCGCGGGCCGTCCGGCTGCTCCAGACGCTTCTCCAGGATCGAACGCGCAATGGCGGACGACTCGTCGTCCGTCAGCCTGCGGAACCCCTCGTCGGAAATCACGGTGACGATGGGATAGATCCGCCGGGCCACGTCCGGACCACCGGTCGCCGAGTCGTCGTCCGCGGCGTCGTACAGCGCCTGGACGACCAGCGTCGTCGCCTGCTCCTCGGTCAGACCGCCGTGGTAGAGCTTCTTCATCGCACCGCGCGCGAAGACCGAACCCGAACCGGTCGCCGCGAAACCGTGCTCCTCCGAACGCCCGCCCGTGACGTCGTACGAGAAGATGCGGCCCTTCTCGCGGTCCACGTCGTACCCCGCGAAGAGCGGCACCACGGCGAGACCCTGCATGGCCATGCCGAGGTTGCTCCGGATCATCGTGGAGAGCCGGTTCGCCTTGCCCTCCAGCGAGAGCGTGGCCCCCTCCACCTTCTCGAAGTGCTCCAGCTCCAACTGGAAGAGCTTGACCATCTCCACGGCCAGACCGGCCGTGCCCGCGATGCCCACCGCCGAGTACTCGTCGGCCGGGAACACCTTCTCGATGTCGCGCTGCGCGATGACATTGCCCATCGTCGCCCGCCGGTCACCGGCGAGGACGACACCACCGGGGAACGTCACGGCCACGATGGTCGTGCCGTGCGGCGCCTCGATGACGCCCTGGGTGGGCGGCAGTTGGCGGTTGCCGGGCAGAATCTCCGGCTGGTGCTCGGACAGGAAGTCCATGAAGGACGACGAACCAGGCGTCAGGAAGGCAGCTGGTAGACGCCCGGTGCTACGAGGATTGGCTTCCACGAGTTTCCTTCCAGATAAGCGGTGGCTCGGCGGGTCTTGTCGGGATCGTCCCCCAACTTGCCGATGCCTGAGTTGCAGTTGAAGCACAGTACGCCACGGACTTTACCCGTCTCGTGACAGTGATCCACATGGACTGCGGGGGCGCTGAGACAGATCACGCAGAGCCCCTTTTGCGAGGCGATCATTTCGTCGCGCTGAGCTTCTGTGAGGCCGTAGTGACGCTTGAGGTGGCCCGCACGACCCTGGACGGCGCGGCAGGCCTTACAGCGCGTCGAGAGGCCATCAGAGGCAGTCGCATTCCGGTGCCACTCGCTGTGAGCCTTGACCTCACCGCAGGTGCGACACAGCTTGCACCCCGGCGGCACCTCGGTCTTTTCGCGCACAGTCTTACCGAGGGCCTCCCTGCGGCGGCGGTAGTGCGCAGCGCTGTACTTCGCCACGCACTCGCGACAACGCGTCTGAAGTCCATCGCGCCGGTTTCTGTCAGCCGCGAAGCAGACCTTGGCCAGCACCCGCTCGCAGCCCGCACAGCGCTTGCCGATCTCCGAATCGGACAAAGCGCCTATTCGCCACCTTTCTGCACGAAACTCCGCACGAAGTCCTCGGCATTTTCCTCGAGTACATCGTCAATCTCGTCAAGAACCGAGTCGACGTCGTCGCTCAGCTTCTCCTGGCGTTCCTTGAGGTCCTCGGAGCCCTGTGCGTCCTGCGTCTGCTCCTCGGTCTCCTCGGTGGGACGCGTTGCCTTCTGCTGTCCGCCGCCGGTGTCCTTGGTCGCCATCTACCTCACCCCGCTCGCTCGGTTAGACGTTCTTGATCAGACCCTACAAGCGCGGTCTGACATCGGCCCCTTACTTCCCTCAACGTGGGGGAACCGCTCCACTTGGATGATTCCCCTGCGCCGGGCCTTTCAGCCCCCGGAGAGCACCCGCACCAGGTCTTCCGCGGTGCGGCAGCGGTCCAGGAGTTCCTTGACGTGGTTCCTCGTGCCGCGCAGGGGCTCCAGCGTGGGTACCCGTTGCAGAGAGTCACGGCCCGGGAGGTCGAAGATGACCGAGTCCCAGGACGCCGCGGCCACGTCGTCCGCGTACTGCTCGAGGCAGCGGCCGCGGAAGTACGCGCGCGTGTCCTCGGGCGGCTTGGTGGTGGCGCGCTCGACGTCCGCCTCGTCGAGGAGCCGCTTCATCTTGCCCCGGGCCACCAGGCGGTTGTACAGGCCCTTCTCGGCCCGTACGTCCGCGTACTGGAGGTCGACCAGGTGGAGCCGTGCGGCGTCCCAGTCGAGGCTGTCGCGTCGGCGGTAGCCCTCCATGAGTTCCCGCTTGGCGACCCAGTCGAGCTCTCCGGAGAGGCTCATCGGGTCGCTCTCCAGACGGCCGAGGACGTCCTCCCAGCGGGCCAGCACGTCCTTGGTCTGGTCGTCGGCGTCGGAGCCGTACCTCTCCTCCACGTACTTGCGGGCCAGCTCGAAGTACTCCATCTGGAGCTGGACCGCGGTGAGTGAGCGGCCGCTGCGGAGCGTGACGAGGTGCTTGAGGGACGGGTCGTGCGAGACCTGGTGCAGCGTGCGCACCGGCTGGTCGACCGCGAGGTCCACCGCGATGAAGCCGTCCTCGATCATCGCGAGGACCAGGGACGTGGTGCCGAGCTTGAGGTACGTCGAGATCTCGGAGAGGTTGGCGTCTCCGATGATGACGTGCAGCCTGCGGTACTTCTCGGCGTCGGAGTGCGGTTCGTCGCGGGTGTTGATGATGGGCCGCTTGAGCGTGGTCTCCAGGCCGACCTCGACCTCGAAGTAGTCCGCGCGCTGGCTGAGCTGGAAGCCGTGTTCGTGGCCGTCCTGTCCGATGCCGACGCGCCCCGCTCCGGTGACGACCTGGCGGGAGACGAAGAACGGTGTCAGGTGCCGCACGATGTCGGAGAAGGGGGTTTCCCGCTTCATCAGGTAGTTCTCGTGCGTGCCGTAGGAGGCGCCCTTGTTGTCGGTGTTGTTTTTGTAGAGGTGGATCGGCTGGGCGCCGGGCAGCGCCGCGGCGCGTTCGGCGGCCTCGGCCATGATGCGTTCGCCCGCCTTGTCCCACAGGACGGCGTCCCAGGGGTTGGTGATCTCCGGCGAGCTGTATTCGGGGTGTGCGTGGTCGACGTACAGGCGTGCGCCATTGGTGAGGATGACGTTGGCGAGGCCGATGTCCTCGTCCGTCAGCTGGCTGGCGTCGGCGGACTCGCGGGCGAGGTCGAAACCCCGCGCGTCCCGCAGCGGGTTCTCCTCCTCGAAGTCCCAGCGGGCGCGTCGCGCCCGGTGCATCGCCGCGGCGTAGGCGTTGACGATCTGGGATGAGGTGAGCATGGCATTGGCGTTGGGGTGGCCCGGGACCGAGATGCCGTACTCCGTCTCGATGCCCATTACTCGCCGTACGGTCATGCGGCCCTCCTTGCCCGGCGGCGCTCCCGTTCGGGAACGGCGCTCAAGTACCGCTGGTGCTCCGGTGCGTGTGCGGTGCCCGTCCCCGCACTGCGCGACTCGGCGGTACCGAAGAGCCTAGAACGCCTTTGCGCTGGTGGGGAGATCATTGCCTTCATTGAAAAACAGACGGCTGCGGGTACCCGTGAAGGACACCCGCAGCCGCCCTGCGTTCTACAGGTACTGACCGGTGTTGGCCACCGTGTCGATGGAGCGTCCGGTGTCCGCGCCCTGCTTTCCGGTGACGAGCGTACGGATGTACACGATCCGTTCGCCCTTCTTTCCGGAGATCCTGGCCCAGTCGTCGGGGTTGGTCGTGTTCGGCAGGTCCTCGTTCTCCTTGAACTCGTCGATGCAAGCCTGGAGGAGGTGAGCGACCCGGAGGCCCTTCTGGTTCGCCTCGAGGAAGGCCTTGATGGCCATCTTCTTGGCGCGGCCCACGATGTTCTCGATCATGGCGCCGGAATTGAAGTCCTTGAAGTACAGGACTTCCTTGTCGCCGTTTGCGTACGTCACCTCGAGGAAGCGGTTCTCCTCGGACTCCGCGTACATCTGCTCGACGACGGACTGGATCATGCCGTGCACGGTGGCGCGCCGGTCGGCGCTGTGCTCGGCGAGATCGTCGGCGTGCAGGGGGAGCCGTTCGGTGAGGTACTTGGCGAAGATGTCCTTTGCCGCTTCGGCGTCCGGGCGCTCGATCTTGATCTTGACGTCGAGTCGTCCGGGCCGCAGGATCGCGGGGTCGATCATGTCCTCGCGGTTGGAGGCGCCGATGACGATGACGTTCTCCAGGCCTTCCACGCCGTCGATCTCGGCGAGCAGCTGGGGGACGATGGTGTTCTCCACGTCCGAGCTGACGCCTGATCCACGGGTGCGGAAGAGGGATTCCATCTCGTCGAAGAAGACGATGACGGGGGTACCCTCGCTCGCCTTCTCGCGGGCACGCTGGAAGACCAGGCGGATGTGCCGCTCGGTCTCGCCGACGTACTTGTTGAGGAGCTCGGGGCCCTTGATGTTGAGGAAGTAGCTCTTCCCCGCGGGCTGCCCGGTGACTTCGGCGACCTTCTTGGCAAGAGAGTTGGCGACGGCCTTGGCGATGAGCGTCTTGCCGCAGCCGGGGGGCCCGTACAGCAGCACACCCTTGGGCGGCCGCAGTTCGTGCTCTTTGAAGAGGTCCGGATAGAGGTACGGAAGCTCGACGGCGTCCCGGATCATTTCGATCTGGCCGCCGAGGCCGCCGATCTTTTCATAGCTGATGTCGGGGACTTCTTCGAGGACGAGCTCTTCGACCTCGCTCTTGGGCACGACCTCGTAGACGTAACCGGAGCGGGGTTCCAGCAGAAGGGCGTCGCCCGGGCGGATGGTGACGTCGAGGAGGGGCTCGGCAAGCCGGACCACTCGTTCTTCGTCGGTGTGTCCCACCACCAGGGCTCGGTCGCCGTCCTCAAGGATTTCCTTGAGGGTGACGATGTCGCCGACGCTCTCGTACTCCATGGCCTCGACCACGTTGAGCGCTTCGTTGAGCATCACTTCCTGGCCGCGCCTGAGCTCTTCGAGCTCCACGCTCGGGCTGACGTTCACCCGGAGCTTGCGGCCCCCGGTGAAGATGTCCGCCGTGCCGTCCTCGTTCGCCACGAGGAAGACTCCGAAGCCGGCCGGTGGCTGTGCGAGCCGGTCGACTTCCTCCTTGAGGGCCACGATCTGGTCGCGGGCCTCACGGAGCGTGTTGGCGAGCCGCTCGTTCTGTGCGGACACGCCGGCCAGGTTGGTCTGCAGCTCGACGATCCGCTCTTCGAGAATCCTCGTATGACGCGGAGAGTCGGCGAGCTTGCGTCGCAGGACGGCGATTTCCTGCTCGAGATAGGCAACCTGACCGGCGGGGTCTTCAGACCCTCGCCCCGGCCGGATGCCGCGGTTGATGTCGTCGTCGTGGGCTGCCACGGTCCTCACCTCCTCCAAGGGGAGCTGGACGCTTCCAGACCCTACCTGGGTGGGTGTCGATTGAAACCCCTAGATCACAAAGACAGTGGGGGTGTGTCCGATCTTCACCCTTGCGCTCTCCCTCACACCAGGTGAATACCCACCCAACAACATCGGAAAGCGGGCGGTTGTATCGTCGAAGTGTTCAACACCCGTCAGGGCTGGCCCGACTTGCTGCATTGTCGGGCCGCTCGGCGCAGCGACAGGCAGGAGAGATGACCGTGCGGCACGAGGCCGAGACCGGCAGTGAGGGCCACGATCTGGAGGTCTGGATCGACCAGGACCTCTGTACCGGGGACGGCATCTGTGCGCAGTACGCGCCCGAGGTCTTCGAGCTGGACATCGATGGTCTGGCGTATGTGAAGAGCGGCGAGGACGAGCTGCTGCAGGCCCCGGGTGCCACAACGCCCGTGCCGTTGCCGCTCCTCAGGGATGTCGTGGACTCGGCCAAGGAGTGCCCCGGGGACTGCATTCATGTGCGCCGCGTTCAGGACAGGGTCGAGGTCTACGGCCCCGACGCGGCCTGATTCCGCCCCTGCGGGGGCGTCAGACGCTGCGCGCCTCGGCGGGTGCGGCCCGCTCGAACGTCCCGTCCTTCCACTGCCACTTGGCCTTGTCCTCCTGGTCGGGGCAGCAGCGGGGCACGTCGGGCGAGGAGTAGCCGAGCAGGGTCGCGCTGATGGCGCCGTCGCGCAGGGCGAAGTCGCTCACGGTCTGTCGGTCCTTGGGGTCGACGAGGGTGGCGACCACGCGTGGCTTGCCCGTCTTGGGCCTGGTGATGACGTAGATCCCGTCGGGCGGGGTGCCCGAGCCTGCCTCGCAGTGCACGACGGCGACGGTTTCGGGCCTGCCGTCGCCGTCGAGGTCGCCGGAGGCCTTCTTCTTGACCACGGCCTTCACGGGGCCGCAGGCGATCGGGAAGTCGACGGAGGCGGGGTCGGGCGCGGGGGCCGGTGCGGGTGCGCCCGCGGCGGCTCTGGAGTGCGCCTCGGGGCCGGTCTGGGCTGCGGTGGCGGCGTCGGGCTGCAGGACTGCGGAGCCCGCGACGACGGCGGCCAGTGCGGCCGCTATGGCCAGCCAGTGGATGGGGCGGGTGGTGGTGTGCGCCAGTTCCGGGACGGCGGGGTGCTGCACGAGGAAGTGTCTCCTGTGAGGGCTGTGCCGGTGGGGAGGTGGCCAGCATCGTGCCATACGTCACAGTGAGGTGGAACACCGGGGTCCGGTGGTTCTCGCGGTTCTTCCGGTACGGGGCTGGTGTCCTGCCAACGAAACGGCGCCGCCGCCGAGTTCCCCGGTCGGTCGGGGAACTCGGCGGCGGCGCCGTTTCGTTGGGTGGGGCCTGCCGCGCGGGTCAGCGCGGGGAGCCGCCGTCGGCGTTGGGGCCGGAGTAGTCGTCGCCGTAGGCACCCTTGGCGGGGCGGCGGCGGCGCATGGGCGGCTCCACGCCGTCCGCGAGGCGGCGGGCGGTGAGGAGGAAGCCGGTGTGCCCGATCATGCGGTGGTCGGGGCGGACGGCGAGGCCCTCGATGTGCCAGTTGCGGATCATCGACTCCCAGGCGGTCGGCTCGTTGAAGCCGCCGATCTCGCGGATGGACTCGACGGTCCTGGCGAGCTGGGTGGTGGTCGCGACGTAGCAGCAGAGGATGCCGCCGGGGACGAGCGCCTTGGAGACGCCCTCCAGGCACTCCCAGGGGGCGAGCATGTCGAGGATGACGCGGTCGACCTCGGTGTCGCTGAGGTTGTCCTGGAGGTCGCCGACGGTGAGCTGCCAGGCGGGGTGCGGGCCGCCGAAGTAGCGCTCCACGTTCTGCTGGGCGATCTCGGCGAAGTCCTCGCGGCGCTCGTAGGAGTGCAGCATGCCCTGGTCGCCGATGGCGCGGAGCAGGAAGCTGCTGAGCGAGCCGGAGCCCACGCCCGCCTCCACGACGCGTGCGCCGGGGAAGATGTCGGCGAAGGCCAGGATCTGCCCCGCGTCCTTGGGGTAGACCACGGCGGCACCGCGGGGCATGGACAGGACGTAGTCGGGGAGCAGGGGTCGCAGCGCCAGGTAGGCGACGTTTCCCGTGGTTCGGACAACACTGCCCTCGGGAGCGCCGATCAGCTCGTCGTGGGGGAAGGAACCCTTGTGGGTGTGGAAGTTCTTCCCGGCCTCGAGCGTGAACGTGTAGTGGCGTCCCTTGGGGTCGGTGAGCTGGACCTGGTCCCCGACCTTGAAGGGCCCGCGACGGCGGGCGGCACCGGTCGGTTCGGACATGTGACCAGCCTACCGGCCCCCGCGCGGGCCGCCGACCACGGTGTCGGCGCGCGGAGGGTCGGGACCAGGAGGGTCGGGATCAGGAGGGTCGGGCCATCGCCTTGACGAAGGCGCGCTCGACGTCGGCGGCGGACAGGACTCCGTAGATCTCGCCGGACTCCTCGACGACGAGGTACTCGGTGGCGGGGGTGGCGCGGAGCGTGTCGAGCAGTTCCTCCCCGGCGAGCTCGGCGGAGATGCGCATGCCTTCGGTGATGTCCTGGGCGAGGCCGCCGACGCCGACCCAGGGGCGGCGGTGCTGGGGCACGGAGACGATGGCCGCCTCGCGGACGAGGGCCATGGGGTCGCCGTCGGTGTCGACGACCACGAGGGCGCGGGCTCCTGCGTCGTTGGCCCTGCGCAGCGCCTCGGAGAGCGGGGTGTCGGTCTCGACGGGGACGGCGCGGCGGGTCAGGGTGCGGGCGCGGAGCTCGGGCAGGTGCTCGCGGAGGCGGGCCATGCGGAGGCTGTTTCCGGCGCCGGTCCAGATGATCGCGGCGAGGATCGCGGCGAGCAGGGCGTCGGTGACGGTGTCCATGCCGCCGATTTCCTGGGTGTCGCCGCCGAGCGCCCCGGACTGGTTGAGGAGGGGCAAGCCGATGAGGACGGAGATGGCGAGGGCGCGGCCGACCCAGGCCGCGGCGACGGTGCCGCTCATGGGCTTGCCGGTGATCTTCCAGACGACGGCGCGCAGCATGCGGCCGCCGTCCAGGGGCAGGCCGGGCAGGAGGTTGAAGGCGGCGACGATGAGGTTGGAGATCATCAGTCCGGCGAGCAGGACGCCGGGGACGGTGCCGGGTTCGACGGTGCGCATTCCGGCGTAGAAGACACCGGCGAGCACGAGGGAGAGGAGCGGGCCGACGAAGGCGAGGACGAACTCGCGGCCGGGGGTCTCGGACTCCTTCTCGATTTCGGAGACGCCGCCGAAGAACTGCAGCTGGATGCGGCGCACGGGCAGCTTGAAGCGGAGGGCCGCGACGGTGTGGGCGAGCTCGTGGACGAGCACCGAGGCGTAGAAGGCCACCGCGAAGAAGAGTGAGACGAGGTAGCGGGCGCCGCCGAGTTCGGGCAGGACGCGGTCGAGCTGGTTGCCGAAGACCCAGGTGATGAGGGCGGCGACGAGGAACCAGCTGGGGGCCACGTAGACGGGCACGCCGAAGGGCTTGCCCATGAGCAGGCCGCCGCCGGGGCCCTTCTGTGCCTTGGGCGGTACGGGGGCTCCCTTGCCGGGGCCGCCGGTGCGCCCGGAGTGTGCGGCGCGGGGGCGCTGGGGGTCGGCGGGGGTTTCGTCCCGCGGTGCCTTGGTGAGGGAGGCGCGGCTCTCTTGCCTGCGCGGCTCGGCCGGGGGCGTGCCGGTGTCGCCGTGCCGCGGCGGTGCCGGTTCGCCGGACGGTACGTCCGGGTCGGACTGGTCGGACTGGTCGGCCGGGCGTTGCGGCTCGTCGGTCGTGTCTGCCGGGCGCACCGGTTCCCGGGCCGTGTCGACCGGACGCGCCGGCTCCTGGGAGCCGTCCGCGTCGTGCGGTCCCTGCGGGCCTTGCGGTTCTTTCGGCCGCAGGCTGCCTTCGGCGCCGTCGGACTGCGGCCTGCCGCTCCCGCCGCTTTCGTCCACGATGTCCC
Organism: Streptomyces sp. NPDC042371; assembly: GCF_056437465.1. Taxonomy (NCBI): domain Bacteria; kingdom Bacillati; phylum Actinomycetota; class Actinomycetes; order Kitasatosporales; family Streptomycetaceae; genus Streptomyces; species Streptomyces sp. NPDC042371. The sequence continues at coordinate 23,527 of NZ_JBWKAP010000027.1, forward strand.
CTCGTTCGAAGCGTCCCTCGCCCCGGTATGGCGTGGTTACCCGCACGATCATGCAGGGCGAGAGGGTCTGTCGTCGATGGTATGCGGCTGTTGTCAGTGTCGGGTCGTAGGGTCTGTTGTCATGGAAACTAGCTCCGACGGTGCCGTGGCGGCCGTGCGCCCGGCGTCTCTGTCGCCCTCGCGCGCGGGCGATTTCATGCAGTGTCCGCTGCTGTACCGGTTCAGGGTGATCGACAAGCTGCCCGAGAAGCCGAGCGAGGCGGCGACGCGGGGCACTTTGGTGCATGCGGTTCTGGAGCGCCTCTTCGACGCCCCGGCGGGCGAGCGGACGGCGCCGCGGGCCAAGTCGCTCATTCCCGGGCAGTGGGACCGGCTGCGGGAGTCGAAGCCGGAGCTGACGGAGCTGTTCGCGGACGATCCGGAGGGCGAGCGCATGGCGCGCTGGCTGTCGGACGCGGAGAAGCTGGTGGAGCGCTGGTTCACGCTGGAGGATCCGACTCGTCTGGAGCCCGCCGAGCGGGAGCTGTTCGTGCAGGCCGAGCTGGCGTCGGGGCTGAAGCTGCGCGGCATCATCGACCGCGTGGACGTGGCCCCCTCGGGCGAGGTCCGCATCGTCGACTACAAGACGGGCAAGGCCCCGCGTCCCGAGTACGCGGAGGGCGCGCTGTTCCAGATGAAGTTCTACGCCTTGGTGGTGTGGCGGCTGAAGGGTGTGGTGCCGCGCCGTCTGCAGCTCGTCTACCTGGGCAGCGGTGATGTGATCACGTACGACCCTGTGGTGGCGGACCTGGAGCGGGTGGAGCGCAAGCTGCTCGCGCTGTGGGAGGCGATCGAGCTGGCGACGGAGACCGGGAACTGGCGGCCGCGGCCCACCAAATTGTGCGGCTGGTGTGACCATCAGGCGGTATGCCCGGAATTCGGTGGGACTCCCCCGCCGTATCCGCTTCCTGTGAGGGCGCCCGAGTCGACGGAGGCCGAGCAGGGCAGAATGGGCGCGGACTAGCTGAAGGAGAGACACGTGGCGATCCGCGTCCTACTGGTCGATGACCAGCCGCTGTTGCGCACCGGGTTCCGGATGATTCTGGAGGCCGAGCAGGACATCGCGGTCGTCGGCGAGGCCGGAGACGGCCTGCAGGCTCAGGACCAGGTGCGGGCGCTGCAGCCCGATGTGGTCCTGATGGACATCCGCATGCCGCGGATGGACGGCGTCGAGGCGACCCGGCAGATCACCGGTCCCGGCCGGGACGGTCCGGCGAAGGTGCTGGTGCTGACCACCTTCGACCTCGATGAGTACGTGGTGGAGGCGCTGCGGGCGGGCGCCAGCGGCTTCCTCCTCAAGGACGCCCCGGCGAACGAGCTGGTGCAGGCGATCCGGGTGGTGGCGGCGGGCGAGGCGATGCTCGCGCCGAGCATCACGCGCCGACTCCTCGACAAGTACTCGGCGCACCTGCCGTCCGGCGACGAGCCGGTGCCGGACACGTTGCACACGCTGACCGAGCGCGAGGTCGAGGTCCTGAAGCTGGTCGCCCGCGGCCTGTCGAACGCCGAGATCGCGGCGGACCTCTTCGTGAGCGAGACGACCGTGAAGACGCACGTGGGGCACGTGCTGACGAAGCTGGGGCTGCGCGACCGGGTGCAGGCCGCCGTGTATGCGTACGAGAGCGGCTTGGTGCGTCCTGGCGCGCAGTGACGCGAGGACCGTGTGAACGACGAAGGTGGCCGTCCCCGAGGGGGCGGCCACCTTCGTCATGCGGCACGGTCAGCGTGGGGCACGGTCAGCCCTTGCTGATCTCCCAGAAGCGGAAGACCGTCGACGCGTCGAGGCAGGACTCCAGGCCGTAGACGCTGTCGCGGACGACCGCGTACTGCTTGGCCTGCCACACCGGCAGGACGGGCAGCTGCTCGGCCACGATGTCCTGCAGCTCGTCGTACTGCTTGTCGGTCTTGGTGCGGTCACTTTCCGTGGCGGTACCCGGGATGATCTTCGAGGTGATGGTGCTGTTCGCGAAGTGGTTGCCCAGGACGTTGCCCTTGCCGAAGAACGGCTGCGTGAAGTTGTCGGCGTCCGGATAGTCGGGCACCCAGCCCTTGACGTAGACGCCGTACTTGCCCGCCTCGATGTCCTTCTCGTACTGGTCGAAGGCGACGGACTTCACGTCGGCGTCGAAGAGGCCGGACGCGTTGAGCTGCTTGGCTATGGCCTTCAGCTCGTGGTCGGTGGCCGGGCCGTAGCGGGTGGGCGTCGACCAGAGGGTGAGCTTCGCCTTGCCCTCGACGCCGTCGGCGCGCAGCGCGGCGGCGGCCTTGGCGCGCTGCGGGCGGGCGCCGTAGGTGTCGAAGAAGGCGGTGTTGTGGCCGCCGATGCCCGCGGGGACGATCGAGTACAGCGGAGTGGCCGTGTCCTGGTAGACCTCCTTGACCAGGGCGTCCCGGTCAAGGAGGTACGCCATGGCCTTGCGGACGCCGAGCTTGCCCGCCACCGGGTCCTTCATGTTGAAGACCAGGTGCTGCACCTCGGCGCTGGTGCCCTCGACGATGTCGACGTCCTGGCCGTCCTTGGAGGTGTCCTGCTCGATGTCGGCGATGTCCGCGGCGGCGAGGCCTCGGTAGGCCACGTCGATCCTGCCCTCCAGGAGCGCCTTCTTGAGGCCCTTCTGGTCGCCGCGGAAGAACTTGATGGCGACGCCCTCGTTCTTCACCTTCGCGGTGCCCTGGTAGTCGGAGTTGACGGAGAAGACCGCCTGCTCCTTGCTGAACGAGTCCAGCTTGTACGGTCCTGAGCCGACGGCCTTGCCGTCCCCGCGCAGCCCGTTCATGTCGTACTCGGTGTGGTCCACGATCGAACCGGCACCCGAGGCGATCTTGCTGGGGAAGGTCGCGTCGGAGTACTTCAGTTTGAAGACCACGGTCTTGGTGTCCGGCGTCTGCACCTGGTCGAGCATCGGGAACATCAGCGCAGGACCGTCGTCGTCGTTGATCTTCCGCATGCGGTCGAAGGAGAACTTGACGTCCTTCGAGGTGAGCGCGTTGCCGTTGCTGAACTTCAGCCCGTCACGCAGCTCGCACTTGAAGACCTTCGCCTCCGTGTCGGTGAATCCGCACTCCTCCGCGGCCTCCGGCTCGGGCTCGGTGGCGCCCTTGGGGAAGCTCAGGAGCGACTGGAAGACGTTGTTGAACAGGAGCCAGGAACCGGGGTCGTAGCCGGATGCCGGGTCGGTGGCGAGGACGTCGTCGGACATCCCCATCACTACCGCGTCGCCCGTGTCCCCCGCACCGCCCGTTTCCGTACCGCAGCCGGTCAGCAGAGCGGCGGCGAGCCCTCCCGAAAGGGGAAGGGCCAGCCACTGGTTACGACATTTCACTTACGTGCCTTAGGTGTTGTGGTCGTTCGCTGGAACTCGAGGTGCCCTCGGGTGCTGAGGTCAGTCGCTGACGCCGCGGCTGAGCTCCCACAGCTGGAGGTTCGACGAGGCGTTGAGGGCCCACTCGACACCCGTGATGTCGTCGCGCGCCGCGATGTACTGCTTGGCCTGCCACAGCGGGAGCACCGGGACGTCGTCGGCGACGATGTCCTGGATCCGGCGGATGCTCTTGGAGGCGGCGAGCCGGTCGGCCTCGCGGCGGGACGTCGGGATCAGCTGGTCGTTGATCGTGTCGTTCACGTACGGCGAGCCGAGGAAGTTGTCCTTGTCGAGGAACGGCGCGAGGAAGTTGTCGGCGTCCGGGAAGTCGGGGAACCAACCCATGCCGTAGGCCGCGTACTTGCCGTCACGCTCGGCGGCGCGGAAGGTGCTCCACGGCACGCCCTTGATCGACACGTCGAACAGGCCGGAGTCGTTCAGCTGCTTCTGCAGCAGCTCGAACTCCTTCTTGGTGCCGGGGCCGTAGTGGTCGGTGGTGTAGTGCAGGGTCATCTTCACCGGCGTGGAGATGTTCGCCTTGTTCAGCAGGTTGCGGGCCTTGGCCGTGCTCGGGTTGCCGTACTTGTTGAAGAACGAGTTGGCGTGCCCGGTGATGGTCGAGGGCACCAGCGAGTACAGCGGGTCGGCCGTCGAGCCGTACACCGCGGAGGCGAGCGCGCCGCGGTCGACGAGCTGCGCCATGGCCTGCCGCACGGCCTTGTTCTTGGCCGTCGGGGCGTCGGTGTTGAAGGCGAGGTAGCGGATCTCCAGACCCTGCATCTCCACCAGGTCGATCTTCTTGCCCGACGAGGCGTCGAGCTCCTTGACCTGCTCGGGCGACATGGTGCGCGTCATCAGGTCGATGTCGCCGTCGTCGAGCGCCTTGCCCATGGCGTCGGTGTCGGCGAAGTTGCGGAGCTCCACCTTATCGCTCTGGACCTTGAACGCGCCCTTGTACTTGGGGTTCTTGGTGAACACCGTCTTGACCAGGCGGTCGTCCTTGACCTCCTGCTTCGCCGTGTACGGGCCCGAGCCGTCCACCTCGAAGCCGTCGCGCAGCTTGTTCTTGCTGTAGTGCTCCTTGCTGATGATGCCCGCGGTGGGCGTCGCCAGCTTGAACGGGAACGTCGCGTCGGGGGTCTTGAGGTGGAAGACGATGTCGCGGTCGCCCTGGACCTCGATCTCGTCGACGTTCGACACCAGGCCGTCGGAACCGCTGGGGTCCTTGATCTTGATGTCGCGGACCCGCTCGATGGAGAACTTCACGTCGGCGGCCGTCAGTGGCGTGCCGTCGGAGAACGTCAGCCCCTTGCGCAGGGTGCAGGCGTACCGCTCGTTGCCCGTGTCGGTGAAGCCGCACTGCTCGGCGGCCTCGGGCTGTGGGTCACCGCCGCCGCGCGGCATGGCCATCAGCGTCTGGACGGTCTGGCGCAGCAGGTTCCAGGAACCCGCGTCGTAGGCGTACGCCGGGTCGAAGGGCGCAGGTACTTCCTTCGAGATGGCGAACGCGTCCGTGGTGCCGACCGCGATCGGCTTGTCGCCATCGCTGCCATCCGAGCCACCGCACGCGGCGAGCGCGGGGACGAGTAGACCTACGACAGCCGGCAGCACCAAAGTCTTGCGGTTCATGCTCGACGTTCTCCAGAGCTCTTGATCCCGTGAATCCCGCAACGCGGGGTGAGGGTTGATGGGGCACGGGGGGTGGGGCGATGTTCTCGCGACGAGATTAGTCCGCACCAGACGAGCTTCGGAGGGCGCATGAACCCCGTATCAATCACGCTGCGAAACCGGGCGCGGACACACCGATAACCCGACACCGGAAGGTTTCGTGCACGCTCGCACCAATCGGGACACAACGTCACGTCACTACGGACCCAGGAGGGGTCCACTGCACACGCCTGCCCCACTGTCGACCCCCGCCGAAGTGGGAAAGGTCACACCCTCTGTGAGGCTTGGGCGGGGAACCTGCGGAACTGTCAGAGGGTCATCAGGCCTTGCAGGAAAGGCAGGTTGACGTGTTCGAGGGAGGGGACGACGGTGCGGCCCGCGACGGCGGGGATGGGGGCGACCGACGGCACGGCGACGACCCGGCAGCCCGCGGCCTCCGCCGAGGCGACCCCGGTCGCGGTGTCCTCGATGACGGCGCATCTGCCGGGGTCCACACCGAGCCCGCGGGCCGCGAGGAGGTAGGGGTCGGGGTGGGGCTTGGTGCGGGCCACCTCGTCGCCCGCGACGGTGAGTTCGAAGTGGTGGGCGCCGATCGAGTCGAGGACGCGGTCGATGATGCGGCGGTGCGATGCGGACACCAGGGCCATCGGCACGCCGTGCGCGGCGAGTTCGGCGAGCAGGCCAGCGGCGCCCGGCATCAGCGGCAGGGAGCGGCTGATGCGGCCCTCGAAGCCGTCGTTGAGCAGCACGGTGAGCTCGGCGACGGTGATGTCGGCGCCGGTGGCCTCGATGAGGAAGCCCGCGCTGCGCGTCATGGGGCCGCCGACGACGACGTCGCGCCAGGCCTCGTCGAGCGCGTGGCCGAGGGAGGCGAAGACCTCGACCTCGGCGTCCCACCAGAAGCCCTCGGTGTCCACGAGGGTTCCGTCCATGTCGAGCAGGACACCCTGCAAGGCGGAGCCTTCGGCCATTCGGGTGCCGAGCGCGGGAACCGTACTGGTCATGCGACCACACCTTCCGTAAGGGACGAGAAGGCCGGTTGCCTCCTTCTTGCGGGAAGGCAACCGGCCTGCACTGGACCGACCAGTGTACGACTGCGCCGGATCAGCGCGCGTTGAAATATTTGGCCTCGGGGTGGTGGATGACGATCGCGTCGGTGGACTGCTCGGGATGGAGCTGGAACTCCTCGGAGAGCTCGACGCCGATGCGCTCCGGCTGCAGGAGCTCGGCGATCTTCGCGCGGTCCTCCAGGTCGGGGCAGGCGCCGTAGCCGAGCGAGAAGCGCGCGCCGCGGTACTTCAGCGCGAACATGTCCTCCACGTCGGCGGGGTCCTCCCCCGCGAAACCGAGCTCGCTGCGCACCCGGGCGTGCCAGTACTCGGCGAGTGCCTCGGCCAACTGGACGGACAGGCCGTGCAGTTCGAGGTAGTCGCGGTAGGAGTCGGCGGCGAACAGCTCGGCGGTCGCCTCCCCGATCTTCGAGCCGACGGTGACGACCTGGAGGCCCACCACGTCGGTCTCGCCGGACTCCTCGGGGCGGAAGAAGTCCGCCAGGCACAGCCGGCGCCCACGGCGCTGGCGCGGGAAGGAGAAGCGGGTGCGCTCGTTGCCCTGCTCGTCCAGGATGAGCAGGTCGTCGCCCTTGGACACACAGGGGAAGTAGCCGTAGACGACGGCTGCTTCCAGCAGGTTCTTGGTCTGCAGTTCGTCCAGGAGGCCGCGCAGGCGGGGGCGGCCCTCGGTCTCGACCAGCTCCTCATACGTCGGTCCGGCGCCGGTACGGGCCTGCTTGAGGCCCCACTGGCCCTTGAACAGGGCGCCCTCGTCCAGCCAGGAGGCGTACTCCTTGAGCTGGATGCCCTTGATGACACGGGTGCCCCAGAACGGGGGCTCCGGCACGGGATTGTCGACGGACACGTCGGAACGGGCCGGACCCTCGGGCTCCTCGACGGCCACCGCGGAGGTCTCGCGCTTGGGCACGCGGCGCTGTTTGAGCTCGGGCAGGGTGGCGCCGGGCACGCCGCGCTTGACCGCGATCAGGGCGTCCATCAGGCGCAGGCCCTCGAACGCGTCGCGGGCATAGCGCACCTCGCCCTCGTAGATTTCGTGCAGATCCTGCTCGACGTAGGCGCGGGTCAGGGCGGCGCCGCCCAGGATGACGGGGAAGTCGGCGGCCATCTTGCGCTGGTTGAGCTCCTCCAGGTTCTCCTTCATGATCACCGTGGACTTCACCAGCAGCCCGGACATGCCGATCACATCGGCCCGGTGCTCCTCGGCCGCGTCCAGGATCGCCGCGACCGGCTGCTTGATCCCCAGGTTGACGACGTTGTAGCCGTT
>NZ_JBWKAP010000028.1:0-25324 GCF_056437465.1 Streptomyces sp. NPDC042371
GCCAGCTCGTGGCCCTTCTGGCTGCCCGCGTGGGTGATGAACACGATGCCGGTGTCGGTGATCTGGTTGACCGCCAGGATCCGCGACGAGGTGCGTCCCTGGGGGTCGGCGGTGGCCAGGGCGAGGGCCCGCGGCTCGCGCACGCCCTGCTCGGTGGCCGCCTTCAGCCAGTCCGCCAACAGCCCCAGCGGCTCCGCCGGCGGCGCCTGGAACTCGGGGAAGGCCACCTCGACGGTGCCGGTCAGCGTCTCGGAACGCCGTACATCAGACATGAGTCAATCCTTCAACGGTGCGGCAGGAAGAACTGCGGGCAAGGCGGGCAGGGGGCCGGGCCGGCGCTCGGGGGTGGGCGCCGGCCCGGCAGTCGGGGCGGGGGTCAGGCCGGGTCGGGGGTGCGGGCCGGGGCCAGGAGGCCGGCCAGGACGGTGCCGACGATGCGGGGCCCTTCCCGGGTGAGGACGGATTCCGGGTGGAACTGCAGGGAGGCGAAGCCCTCTCCGCGCAGGGCGTGCACCTCGCCGGTGGCCGCGTCCCGGCTGACCTGGACGGGCCGGGATGCGCCCGGTCCTGGCACGCCGCGCGGGGTGAACTCGTCGTGCTCGCTCAGCAGCGCGAAGGTGTTGTAGTAGCCGACGTGTTCGGGGGCGCCGAACAGGTCGATCTCCTTCTGCACGCCCTGGTTGGGCACGTCCCGGCGGCGCAGGTCCAGGCCCAGCTGCAGGCCCAGGACCTGGTGGCTGAGGCAGACGGCGAGGAAGGGCCGCTGTTCGCGCAGCAGGGTGGCCACCGCGGTGTGCAGGTGGCTCATCTTGGGGTGGGCCACTTCCTGCGGGTCGCCGGGGCCGGGGCCCATCACGACCAGGTCGTGGCCCGCGAAGGTGTAGTCCTCGTCGTAGCGGCGCAGGGTGACCTCCAGGCCCAGCGAGCGCAGCTGCTGGTCGATCATGGAGGTGAAGGTGTCCTCCGCGTCGACCACCAGGACCCGGCGGCCGGCCAGTTGGGGCAGGGCGGCGGCGCGGTCGGGGTGGTCGGAGAGCCAGAACCCGGCGATGGTGTCGTTGCGCAGTTCCAGGGCGCGGCGGACGCTGGGGTGGTCGGCGAAGCGTTCCTTGGTGTCGCCGTTCAGGGCGGCGACCAGGCCGGCCGCCTTGGCGCGGGTCTCGGCGGCCTCGGAGGCCGGGTCGGAGTGGCGCACGATGGTGGCGCCCACGCCGATGGCCAGGCGGCCCTGGTGGCTGATGTCGGCGGTGCGGATGAGGATGGCGGAGTCCATGACCCGTGCGTCCGCACGGTCGCGGCCGATGAGGGCGGCGGCGCCGCTGTAGTAGCCGCGGCCGCCGGGCTCGTACTGGTGGATGATCCGGCAGGCGCTTTCCAGGGGGCTGCCGGTGACGGTGGGGGCGAACATCGTCTCGCGCAGGATGTCGCGCACGTCGCGGTCGCTCTGGCCCTCGATGAAGTACTCGGTGTGGGCGACCCGGGCCATTTCCTTGAGGTAGGGGCCCACCACGCGGCCGCCGGTGTCGCAGATGCGGGCCATCATCTTCAGTTCCTCGTCGAGGACCATGTAGAGCTCGTCGGTTTCCTTGCGGTCGCCGAGGAATTCCAGCACGCCCTCCAGCGTGGAGCCCGAGGGCGGGTAGCGGTAGGTGCCGCTGATCGGGTTCATCACGGCGGTGCCGTCCTGGAGGCTGACGTGGCGCTCCGGGGAGGCGCCGACCAGGATCCGGCTGCCGGTGTGGATCAGGAAGGTCCAGTGGGCGCCGGTCTCGCGTTCCAGCAGGCGGCGGAAGAGGGCCGGGGCGCTGGCCGGGCCGTAGTCGGTGATGTCGGCGACGAAGGTGCGCTTGATGACGAAGTTGGCGCCCTCGCCGGTGCCGATCATTTCCTTGGCGATGCGGCGCACCACGTCCTCGTAGGCCGCGTCGTCGACGTCGAAGTCGCCGCCCGACAACGGTGTCGGGACGTCCGGGATGCGGGCCAGGGCCTGGGCCAGGGGCAGTTGCTGCTGGCCGGTCACCGTCATGGCGACCAGCGGGGTGCCGTCGTCGGCGCAGGCGAAGCCGCGCTCGGTCAGCTGCCGGTAGGGCATGACGACCAGCACTTCGTGGTGGGCGCCGGTGCCGGGGGCGGGCTCCGGGGGCAGCGGGATGTCGGCCAGGGTGGCGGGCAGGGACACCGCGCCGGTCAGCACCTCGACCGCGCCGGGGGTGGTGCCGGGCCGGTGCAGCAGGGCGAATGCCTCGGTGCGGCCGTCCAGGACCTGGGCCAGGAGGTCGGCGTCCTCCGGTCCCGGGGTGGCGGGCCGGTGGGGGGTGGGTGGTGTCTGTGTCATGTGAACAGCCCCTTGACGGTGGTGACCCGGGCGCAGCGCTCGGCGGCGTAGGTGAGGGCCGAGCGGTGGTAGTCCTGCGAGAAGTCGGCCGTGGCGTCGGCGACGAAGAACGGCTGGATGTCGTGGGTGAAGGCGTCGATGGCGGTGGCCAGCACGCCCACGTGGGCGTAGACGCCGCACACGATGAGCTGGTCGCGGCCGGCGGCGCGCATGCGTTCCAGCAGGTCGGTCTTGAAGAAGGCGCTGTAGCGCCACTTGGTGAGGTGCCAGTCCTGCTCGGTGGGGGCGAGCGCGTCGACGACCTGGCGGTCCTCGGGGGCGGGCCGCATGCCCGGGCCCCAGAAGTCCTTGAGCAGGCCGCGCTGTTCGTCGCTCATGCCGCCGGGCTGGGCGGTGTAGGCGACCGGGATGCCCAGGGCGGCGCACCGGTCGCGCAGCTGGGCGGCGTTGGCGACCAGCTCGTGGCGCAGGCTGTCGGGGAAGGGCTTGAGGAAGTACCGCTGCATGTCGTGGACGAGCAGGACCGCCCGGTCGGCCTCGGCGGTCCAGGACACGGCGGCCGGAGGCAGGTCGCCCTCGGCGGGCAGGGGGTAGGGGCTGATGGGGGGTATGCCGGTCATGGTGGAGTCCTCGGACTTGTCGCGGGGGCTGGTGCGGGCGGTCGCCGGTGGCCTCAGGCGGGCCAGGCGTTGACGGCGGTCTGGGCCTGGGCGGGGTTGAGGCGGGGGTCGCAGCAGGAGGTGTAGCGCTCGCCGACGCGGTCCAGGTCGGCCTCGCTGCTCGCGCACTCGGTGACGTCGTCGGGGGTGGTCTCCAGGTGCAGGCCGCCCGCGATGCCGCCGGCGCCCTGGACGGCCTTGGCGAATCCGGTGATCTCCCGGGCGACGGTGTCGACCATGCGGGTCTTGTAGCCGCCGGGGGCGGTGACGGTGTTGCCGTGCACCGGGTCGCTGAGCCAGATCGCCGGGTGGCCGGCCTCGCGGACCGCCTCGACCAGGCGCGGCAGCTTCTCGGCGACCTTGTCGGCGCCCATGCGGGCGATGAGGGTGAGGCGGCCCGGGTCGCGCCAGGGGTCCAGCCGCTCGCACAGCGCGAGCAGTTCCTCGGGTTCCATGGAGGGGCCGACCTTGCACGCCACCGGGTTGCTGACCTGGGACAGGAGCGCGACGTGGGCGCCCTCGACCTGGCGGGTGCGCTCGCCGATCCAGGGCCAGTGGGTGGAGCCCAGGAACAGCCGGCCCTTGTCGTCCATGCGCAGCATGGGCGTCTCGTAGTCCAGCAGGAGCGCTTCGTGGCTGGTCCACACCAGCGGTTCGACGACCTCGCGGCCGGCCGCCCGGTCGCGCCAGCCCAGGTGCTCCAGGATGTCCCCGGCGGCCATGTAGCCGGTCAGGATCCGCAGCGGGTCGGGGCGGCGGCTCTCGGCGTCCGGCTCGGGGCCGTTGACCATGTGGCCGCGGAAGACGGGCAGTTCGACGCCGTCGATGATCTCGGTGGGCTTGGAGCGCGGCTTGGCGAACTGGCCCGCGATGCGGCCCACGCGCAGCACCGGCTTGCCGGTGATCAGGCCGAGCGAGCCGGCCAGCAGGTCGAGCAGGGCGGCCTTGCGGGCCACGTAGTGGGGCGTGCACTCCTGGGGGTCCTCGGCGCAGTCGCCGGACTGCAGCACCATCGCCTCGCCGCGGGCGACCTTGCCCAGCAGGGTGCGCAGGGTGGCCAGGTCGTCGCCCTGGACCAGGGGCGGGCGGGAGGCCAGGGCCTCGCCCACCCGGTTCAGCTGTGAAAGGTCGCTCCATTCGGGTTGCTGCAAAGCCCCGCGGATACGAATCTCCCGTATAACGTCTTCCATGACGTACTCCGATCCAGCGGTGAAGTGATACTCAGGTGGGAATTCCGGTGCGCTTGATCTCCGGTACCGGAATACCGAGCGCACGCAGCTGCTGGAAGGGATTCATAAACTCGCGATTACGCTTGATCTTCCCGTTGTCCAGTTCGAACGAGTGCAGGAAGTGGTTCTCGTAGTAGCCCTCGGGGTAATCGCCGAAGCGGATCTTCCCGCGGCCGTCGCATTCCACCCAGAAGTGGTTCGGGTCCTGCGTCTCGAAAATCTGGATGTTGTACCACTCCCAGTCCGGGAAGCAGCCCAGCGACCACACGGCGTGCTCGCCCAGGCGGTCCCGGCCGACCGTCTCCACCGGGGATCCGGTGTCGGTGGTCCACAGTCCGCCGCGGCCGTCCTCGGTGAACAGCTCGTGCCGGCGCAGCCGGTCCTGGCCGAGGGTGTGCATGTACTGCTCGACCGTGGCCCGGTTGACGCGGCGCAGCTCGGCCGCGTCGGTAAAGCCCTGATCCGGGACGGATTCAGACATGGGTGTCCCCTTCGCGTTTAGTGAGTAGTGGGGCGGGATTCCGCTGAAGACGCGGGAATCCCCTCCGTCGGCGTGAGCGATCTTGCCCGATTCCACAGAGCAAATCAACACCGTTTCGACGGTACACTAATGAACATGGTGTAACATTCAACTTTAATGAGGGCATGGTGGTGCACGCACCGGTGAAAACAATGCGGAATGCCCCCTGGAACAGGATGGGGCGGGTGCGGCAATGAAATTCCCTGAGCCCGGCACAAGCCGGGCTCAGGGTATTCACAAGTGGATCTGTGGCAGTGTCAGAGCTTTCCGTTGTGCACCGCGCTGATGACCTTGCGCATCAGCGGTGAGAGCTGGAAGTAGGGGCCGAGGTTGAGGTACTCCCCCTCGGGCGCCCACTTCACGGCCGCAATGACGATGGGCTCGCCCTCGTAGGCGCGCGGCGCCTCGTCCACGAACCGCTCGACCTGGGCGGTGATGGGCACCGGCAGCGCGGTGGGCTCCCAGCCGCGGGCCGGCGGCGGGGCGTAGCAGATCCGCTCGACGGCCGCGGAGTCCCAGCTGAGGGTGGTGTAGATCCGGAAGGAGCGCCCGGCGAAGGCCAGCATCTGCGGGCCGGGGGCGGGCAGGCCCAGTTCGCGGTGCAGGGACAGGATGGTCTGCGGGGCCCGGCACTCCTCGGAGAGCTGGGTGAAGTACAGGTTGACCGTGCGGCGCGGGTAGTCGATCCCGATCATCGCGACGTCGCTCAGGCTGTGCCGGGCGAACAGGTCCAGGCTCTTGGCCAGGGCGGGCGGCATGCCGGGCAGGGCGGCGAGGTCGGCCACCGGCCGCACGTCCTGCGGGAAGTGCGCGTAGATCTTGTTGAAGCCGCCGACGACGCCGCCGTCGACGAGGTACTCGCTGATGTCGCACCGGCCCTGGAGGTCCGCGAGCAGTGTGTCGACCGGGTGGCCGGCCGGGGTGATGAAGCCGTGGGCCACCGCGGTGGCGTACGGGTCGCCGCTGCGGGTGGGCACCGTGACGGTGAAGTCCAGCTCCACCGGGGCGTCCTGACGGGTCGACACGCTGTAGACGACCCCGGCCTCGGCCAGCCCGTCGGCGTACGCGGCCAGGATCGGCCGGACGGTGTCCTCGGTGAAGGGCACCCCGGCCAGCCGGGCCGCCTGCTCGATGGCCGAGTACACCTCTTCGATCCCCGTGACTGGGGGCATGGGTCCTCCATGGGCCGGTTGGCGCGTGTGCAGCGGAGAGCGGTGCGGGACGGCCGCCGTCCGGGGACGGCGGCCGGTCGCCGGTCAGCCGGGTCAGGCAGGTCAGGCAGGTCAGGCGACCTTGGTCGCCGACAGGATGGCCTGGACGGGGATGACGTCGTTGGGCACCTCGGCGGGGTTCTTGGTGATGGCCTTGGTGACCTTGAACCCGCACTCCTCCAGCCAGCTCTGGTAGACGGAGATCTTCTGCGGGCCGCCCTGGCCCATGGTGCAGCCGATGAAGAAGGCCGGGAAGAAGTCGACGTTGTAGTTGTCGGTGTCGCGGATGTCCTCGGGATAGACCGGCACCATGATGTGGACCTGGCCGCCGACCTCCAGGGAGCGGTTGACGCCCTTGAGGATGGTGAAGACGTCGTCCTTGTCGAACATGTCCAGGAAGTGCTTGATCAGCACGGTGTCGAAGCCCTGGGGGATCTCGTCGAAGACGTTGCCGCCGATGAAGGAACAGTGCTCGGCCACCCCGTGCTTCTTGAAGTTCTCCAGGCAGGTGCTCTCCTTGTCCGGCAGGTCGAAGGTGGTCACCTTCAGCCCCGGGGAGGCCTTGTGCTCGTAGGTGTGGATCGCGCCGAGGCCGGTGTTGCCGGCCACGTCGAGCACCTGCGCGCCGGCCGGCACGTCGATGTTGGAGAAGAACCAGGGGTCGATGTTGGCGGTGACGTTGTTCATCAGCGTCAGCCAGGCGTCGTTGAGGTCGCTGTGGTCGGCCACCGCGTCGTACAGGGTGCCCTCGTCGGTGCCGTAGAGCTCCTTGAGGCCGACGATCTTGCCGGTGCGCACACTGTCGGTGAGGTAGAAGAGCTGCCGCAGCGCCACCACCTTGATCATGTTCATGTAGGTGAGGGCGCGCTTGAGGTCGCGCTCGGCGACCTCGGCCAGCGCGTCCAGGCGGTAGCCGCCGGAGGCCTCGTCCTGGGCGACGAAGCCCTCCTTGACCATCAGGAACAGGAGCTGCTCCACGGCGTCGGGCTTGGCGCCGACGGCCTCGCCGAGCTCGGCCGCGGTCTGGCCGGGCGCCGCGCGCAGCTGGTCGACGATGCCGAGCTCGAAGACGGACAGCAGGCTCATGAACCGCGAGGGGCCGACCATGTACTCGCGAAAACGCGCGAGGGTGGCTTCAGTAGTCATTGCGGCTGATCCCTTTCGATATGGGTGTTCTCCGCCGTCGCGGGCGGGCGAGCGCTGGAGGAAGGACCGTGGGCGGCCGCGGGCGGGCGCGGGCGGGCCACGGGGTGGGGCGGGTGCTGGCTAGGCAGAACGCCCGCCGACGTACGAAAGGTTCAGCCGGCTGTCGGTGCGCCACTGGTAGTACGACTGGAGCTTGTAGTACTCCTCGCCGCTGGAGGTGACGGCGGCGTAGACCATCTTGGGGGTGTCGGTGCCGTAGGGGACGTCCTTGAGGAACTGCTCGACCTTGGAGCCGAGGCGGGCGGCGAGCTCCAGCGGGTTCTCGGTCTTCACGCTGTAGGCGATCCGCTCCACCTTCTGCGAGTCCCAGTTCAAGGTGGCGTAGACGCCGAAGGCCTTCTTGCAGAAGTCGAGCATCTGCTCGCTGGGGTCGGGCAGGCCGATCTCCCGGTGCATCGCCAGGACGGTGTCGCGGGCCACGACGTCGGCCGAGGCCGCGAAGTACACGTTCATCGTCCGGCTCGCGTAGTCGATGCCGATCAGGTCCACCTGGTCGGCCAGGCCGTAGCGGGCGAAGAAGGACTCGGTCCCGGCCAGGCTGGGCGGCATGGAGGGGATCTCGGCCAGGTGCGACAGCGTCTCGTGGCGGCCGCCGGGGAAGTACACCCAGATCTTCTTGAAGCCGCCCAGGACGCCGAAGTCGACGCCGTAGCTGTCCACGGCGCAGTGCTTCTGCACCTCGGTGAGCAGCGACTCGATGGGGTGGCCGCTCTGGGTGGTGAGCCCCTTGTCCACGGCGACGGCGTAGGGGTCCCTGTCGCCGGGGACCGTGAAGCGGCAGTCGAACTCGCCCTCGTGGCGCGCGTTGGTGGCCACCCGGAAAGCGATCACGGCGCCCGGGAGCACGTCTTCGTAGGCGGCCAGGATGGGCCACACCTGGTCGCGTGCGCAGGCTACGTCCAGCAGCCCGGCGGATTCCTCGACGGCAGCGTAGACACCTGCCAGATCGGCGGTTCCCGACATCATTCCTCCAGAGATGGATTACGGCGCCTGTGGGAGCGCGGCACATTGCGGGACGGCGCACCGGGGGCCCGGGGGACGGCTGCGCCCCGGGGCGCCGGGCGTGGTGCGGCTGGTGCCCGGCGTGCGCGGGGGGCGGGGCGCGCCGGGTCGGGGCGGGCGCGGCAGGTCCGGCGCGCGGCCGCGGGCAGGGCGTGCCGCGGCGGCGGCACCGGCCGGTGGTGCGGGGGGCTTGGGGGATGAGGGCCCGTCAGATACGTACGCGGGTTTCTCGGGGCCCTGCAGCGCAACTCCCCTGCAGCCAAGGGCTCCACGCTCCATGCGGAGGGGGCACGACTTTTGGGCAGGGGAGGTCTGCAGAAATAGTGACACGGGCGGGCCCCCACACCAAGAGCCCTTCAAAGTGACGTGGGTCACGTGAAACGGAGCGCCGCGCGGGACCCCGGCCCGGCCCCGGCCGTGCGCCCCCCACCTCCGGCGGGAGCGGCCGCGCGGGCGCCCGCGGCGGGCCGATGCGGAGCTTTCCGCCCCCTCCCGGTGCCGGCCGCGGGCGGCCGTCCGGGAGGGTGAACTGCCGCGGCATAGGCGAAAGTTGGGCGGGGCGGTGAGGAGCGTGGTGGCGGGGCGGCGGGGGCATAAAGAGGCGGCGCGGGTGACCCGTCCCCTGGTCACCCGCGCCGCTGTCGGAGGCCCGGCCGGTGTGGCGCCGTGCCGCCGGGTCAGTGCACTGGCTGGTCCGGCTCGCGGCCCTCGACGGCGGCGGGCCGGCCGCCGTCGGCCTGGCCGTTGGGGTGCCCGCCTGCGTGGCCGCCGGAGCCGTGGTCGAGGTGCTCCAGGGCCTGCTGCATCTCCTGCGGGCTCGGGTTGGCGATCTGCCCGTCGCTCAGCCAGCGGCTGAGCTTGTGGCGCAGCATCTCCTTGCGGGACTTGGGGTTGGGCACGCCGTCGCGGTCCTCGCGCACGGGGGCCGGCAGCGGCGGGTGGATCTCGCGGGAGAGCAGCGTGTACTCCTGCTCGCGGTTCAGGCGCTCGTGGACCTCGACGAACTCGCCGTGCGGCAGCCGCTTGATGCGGCCGGTCTCGCGGCCGTGCAGCAGCTTGTCGCGGTCGCGCAGCTGCAGGCCCAGGCAGATCCGCTTGGTGATGATGTAGGTCAGGGCCGGTACGACGAACACCCCGATGCGCACCGACCAGGTGAAGGCGTTCATGGACAGGTGGAAGCGCTCGGCGAGGATGTCGTTGGCGCCGCCGAAGAACAGCACCAGGTAGAAGGCGGCCAGCGAGCAGACGAAGGCGGTGCGGGTGGGCTGTTCGCGCGGCCGGTCCAGCAGGTGGTGCTCGCGCTTGTCCCCGGTGATCCAGGCCTCGATGAACGGCCACAGGCAGGCGATGCCGATCAGCAGGGTGGGCAGCACGACGGCCGGGACCAGCACGCCCATGTTGACGGTGTACCCGGCGATGGCGAACTCCCAGGCGGGGAAGGCGCGCAGGGCGCCTTCCAGGAAGCCCATGTACCAGTCGGGCTGGGAGCCCTGGGAGATCTGATCGGGCCGGTAGGGGCCGTACACCCACACGGCGTTGATCTGGGCGATGCCCGCCATCAGGGCCAGGACGCCGGAGACCAGGAAGAAGAAGCCGCCGGCCTTGGCCGCGTAGTGCGGCATCAAAGGCTGGCCGACCACGTTCTGCTGGTTGCGGCCGGGCCCGCGGAACTGGGTGTGCTTCTGGTAGATGACCAGGATCAGGTGGATGGTGACCAGCGCCAGGATGATGCCGGGCAGCAGCAGGATGTGGAAGCTGTAGAAGCGCGGGATGACGTCCGTGGCCGGGAATTCGCCGCCGAACAGGAACATCGTCAGGTAGGTGCCGACCAGCGGGATGGCCAGGGTCACGCCCTCGGCGATGCGCAGGCCGGTGCCCGAGAGGAGGTCGTCGGGCAGCGAGTAGCCCAGGAAGCCCTCCAGGGTGACCAGGATGAGCAGGACCACGCCGATCAGCCAGTTGAGCTCGCGGGGCTTGCGGAAGGATCCGGTCAGGAAGTGCCGCAGGGTGTGCGCCATGGTCGCGGCGATCATGGTCAGCGCCGCCCAGTGGTGCAGCTGGCGGATGAACAGGCCGCCGCGCACCTCGAAGCTGATGCGCAGGGTGGAGGAGTAGGCCTCCGACATCTGCACGCCCTGCAGCGGGACGTGCGGTCCTTCGTAGACGGTGTGGGCCATGCTCGGGTTGAAGAACATGGTCAGGTAGAGCCCGGTGAGGATCAGGATGATGAAGCTGTAGAGCGCGATCTCGCCGAACATGAAGGACCAGTGTTCGGGAAAGACCTTGCGCATCAGGGTGCGCCACTGGTAGATCCCGAGCCGGCCGTCCGCCCAGTCGGCCATGCGTTCGCCCTGCGGCGCCTTGGTCCGCTCCCGCTGCGGCGCATCTTCGGTGATGCTCATGCCCGCGCGCCCTCCCCTCGCCGCTGAGTCGTCACAGGCACACCCGGACCGGCCGGTGAGCGGTCGGTGGTGGGGGCGGCCTGCAGCGGCGCAAACGGGCCCGTGCCGTGAAGCGGATCGAACGCTATCGACACCCCGCGCGGCCGGACAACCGTGCTCGAGCCGGAACCCGGCCCCAACTCCACCGTTTCTCGAGCGAGTTTCGAGTCGTGCCGCCGCGCAGATGTCACGGCCCCGCCCAACTGGGCGGTTGCCGCTGGTGAGTTGGGGTTGCGCACCCACCTCGGGTCGCCCAAGTGGGCCTCAACAGCGGGTAGTTGCTGCGCTCTTGTCATGCCCGAAGCCTATGTCGGAGGCATTTGGCGCCTGCGGTCGGCTCCCCCCTTTTATGCCGGGCGCCCCGGCGCCGGTCAGGGGCGGCGGCGCTCACCGGCCGGGGCGGGGGCCGGCCACTGGGCCGAGGAGCCGGGCGGGCGCAGGCGGGCGGAGCCGGTGGCGACGCCGATGGCGGGCGGCGCCGGGGCGGGGGTGCGGCGGCGGCGCGCGCGGGCGCCGTGGGTGATGCTGGGCGGCGCGGCCGGGGCGGCGGCGGGGCGGGCGGTGGCGGCGCGCGGGCGGGGCACCGCGGCCAGCGGCCCGGCGGCCTGCAGCCGGGCCAGCAGCCGGGCCGCGGCGTGCGGTTCGGTGGCGGCCTCGGCCGCGATGCGGGCGGTGACCCGCCGGGCGAGCCAGGCGCGCAGGCCGCGGGGCCGCTCCCGGCCGGGCTGCGCCGGATCGGCGGCGCCGGTGGTGCGCAGGTGGCGGGTGCTGGACTGCCAGGCGGGGGCCAGCCGGTGGGCCAGGGCGCGGCGCAGCCGGTAGGCCAGGCCGACCGTGGTGCCGTGGCCGCTGAGCATGTGGTCCAGGACCAGGGCGCCCTGCACGGCGAGCGTCATGCCCTGGCCGTGGGCGGGGTCCATGACGGCCAGGGCGTCGCCCACCACCAGGAACTGGTCGGGCCAGCGGCGCAGTTTCTCGTAGTGGCGCCAGCGGTTCTCGGTGGTGGTGCAGGCGTAGACCGGGCCGAGCGGGGTGGCGTGCTCGATGACGTCGCGCAGCAGCGGGTGGCGCAGGCGGCCCGCGGCGCGCAGCAGCCCGGCGTGGTCGGTGGGCGGCTCCTCGCCGTCGGCGAAGGCGAGGGTGACCGCCCAGCGGCCGCCCTCGATGACGTTGAGGGTGCCCTGGCGGGGGTTGCCGGGCGAGGCCATCAGCAGCAGGCTCTGCCAGTCGGCGACGTGGCCGATGGGCGGGGCGAAGACGGTGGAGGCGTACGTGGTGCGGGCGCCCACCACCGTCTCGCGGGGCGGCTCGTAGCCGAGTTCGGCCAGCCAGTGGGGGGCGCGGGAGCCGCGTCCTGAGGCGTCCACCACGAAGTCGGCGGATATCAGGTGCCGCGGGCCCGGGCCGTCGGGGCCGGGCCGGGCGCGGCGGCGCGCCCAGACGCCGGTGACGGTGTCGTTGCGGTCGGGCTGCAGGCCCAGCACCTCGTAGCCCGACAGGAAGGACACCTTGGGCTCGGCGCGCAGCCGCTCGCGCAGCACCGCGTCGATCAGGTCGCGGGAGGCGCTGAGCATCGACAGGCCCGCGTCGAAGCGGGGCAGCCAGCCCGCGGGGCCGAGCACCAGGGCCTGCTGGGGCAGGCTCACGCGGACCGCGCCGGCGCGCTCGAAGTCCTGCCCGATGCCGGGGAAGAGCTGCTCCAGGCCCTGCTGGGCGGTGGTGGTGAGGCTGTGGGTGTGCCGCGCCTGGGGCACCCCGCGGCGCCGGGCGGCGCCGCGCGGCAGGCGGTCGCGCTCGATCACGGTGACGTGGTCCATGAAGTTGGCCAGGGCCCGCGCGGCGGTGAGCCCGGCGAGCCCGGAACCGATCACCACGGCATGCCCGCGGCTCTCGCTCCCCTCGACCGCTCCGACGTCGTCGACGCCGCGTGCGTCCAGACTCATCCAGGCCGCCCTTCCGGTGCGTTCGTGGTTGCATCATGCGGCGTGCGTGCGCCCGTACGGCAGGATTTGCCCAACTGCCCGCCGCCGCCCGGCCGTCGGGATCCGGCCGCCCCGCCCGCGCCCGCGGCCGCCTGCGGACGGTGCGGCGCGGCCCGACATGCCTGGTGGGGCCGCATCCGCGGGCCCCGGGGCGGGGTGCGGCGCGGGGGCCGGAGGCGGCGCGGGGCGAGCCCGCCCCTCAAGCGGCCCTCGAGGCGGTTGCGACGAGGGCTGTGGCGGACGTCGAGCGGGGGCGGTGCGGTCTGCTCCCGCCGAGGGTGCCGGGCGGCCTGGCTCCCCCCGGGGGCGGAGCGGGGCCCCAGCGGGGGCTCGTTCGGGCGCGGGGCGGGGCTCGCGGGCTTCGCGGGGACGCCGGGGAGGGAATCGGGGCTCCGGGAGGGGCTTTTACCGGGCCCTTTGCGGGGGTTGGCCCGGCGGGGCCGCCAAGGCGTGAGGGTCTGCCGGGGTGTTGGGGGCCGGGTGCCGAGGCCTTGGGGCCTTGGGGCCTTGGGGGCGGGTATCGCGGGTGCCGCGGGTGCCGCCGCGGCACCTCTCCCCCGCGCCCGCCCGGCGACACCCGGGGCGGCGACTCGCGCCCAGCGGTCAACAGGACGCCGGGCGGCGGGAGTTGACCGAAACCGGCGGCTGTCGACGGGAGGGCGACCGGCGGGGAGGGCCGTCGGCCGGTGTGCGAGGCGGGTGTTCTGGCTTGCGTGCGGCTTTGGGGTGTACGCGGCCGGGGTGGCGGGTCCGGCTTCAGGGGCCGGGGGCGGGGCTCGGGCGCGCCGGGGCGGGAGGAGGAGCGGCTCTTGGTGCGCTGCGGGCGGGCGGATGGGCCCGGCGGAATCCCGTGATTCTCCTCAACTCTCATCCTCATAGAGGGCGTTGCCCGGAGCTGGCGTACAGCCTCCGGCATTCCGGGTGCAGCGGGAGCGCCTGCGGCCGCCGAGGCTGCGGGGCGGCCGGGGCGGGGACAAACGGGCCGGGCAGGGCGGGACGAGGGGCGGCTCTTGGTGCGCTGCGGGCAGGGCGGGCGGCCCGGCCGGGGCACCGCCTGCAGCACCCGGAGGACCCGCAGGGGGCGGTGCCGCCTGCCGCGCCCCGGCCCCGCCTGGCCTCTGGCCCGGGGACGGTCCGGCGCGGTGGGCCGGGCCCGGGTGGGCCTGGGCCGGGGCCGGTCTTCGCTGCCCGGGCGGGGGGCGTGGTGGGCCCGGCGCCGTCTCCCCGTGTGCGGGACGGGGCGGGGAGACGGCGCCGGGGTGGGGTCAGGTGTTGCGGTAGGCGACCTGCGTGGCCATCGCGGTCAGTTCGGTGCGCCATACCGGGTCGATGGGCACGTCGGCGATGGCGTCGCAGCCCTGTTCGACCAGGGCGGCGATGTGCTTTTCGACGTCGTCGGGGACGCCGGTGTCCACCAGGCGGCCGCGCACCTCGTCGGGGGTGTGGCCGGGCTGGGTGATCAGGCTGTGGATGCGTTCGTCGCGCTGCATCGCCCAGCCCAGGAGCAGGGTCATCTTGTGCTGCTGGAAGTCGAGTCCGGCGGGCTTGCCGGTGTGCGCGGAGTCGCCGAACGCGTCCAGCAGGTCGTCGCGGAGCTGGAAGGCCTCGCCCACCGCCTCGCCGTACTTCTCGAAGGCGGGGGCGAGATCGGCCCGGCCCGCCGCGCTCGCGCCGACGGCCAGGGGGCGGTGGATGGTGTAGTGGCCGGACTTGGCCAGGGCGATCCAGCGGGACAGCCGCGGGTCGACGGAGAACTCGGCGGCCGCGGTCATGTCCATGTACTGGCCGATCATCAGCTCCGAGCGGAGCTTGTTCCACACCGGCAGCACCGCGGGCGGCGCGGTGGCCATCAGCTGCTCGCAGTAGACCAGGGCCAGGTCGCCGACGAGGATGGCGACGCCCTCGCCGTAGCGGCGGGACTCGCCCTGCCAGTCGCGGGCGGCGTGCAGCGCGGAGTGGTGGGCGTGGACGGTGGGCAGGCCGCGCCGGTGGCTGGAGGCGTCGATGACGTCGTCGTGGATGAGCGCGGAGGCGTGCAGCATTTCCAGGGCGGCGGCGGCCGCCACGACGCCGGGGTCGCCGGGGTCGCCGTCGGCGGCCAGGTAGCCGGCGATGCAGAAGGCGGGACGGATGCGTTTGCCGCCCGCCGCGACCAGTTCGGACAGCGCGTCGACGGCGCCGACCGCGCGGTCGTTCACTTGGGCCCATAACTCGTGCTCGGCGGAGAGGAAGGCACCCAGGTGTCCTTCCATTCGCTCCAGCAGATCGTCGCGGGTGCGGCGCGCCGAGGCGGCCAATTCCTGGTCGGTTCCGATACAGGCCATTTCCATAGCCACAGCTTTTCCCTTGCGTTGAGGTCGAGCAGGGGGAGGTGTCACCGGGGCGGCCGGGTGGGCCGCCGAGGAGGGCAGGGGTCGGGGCGCGGCGGGCTGCGGCGGGGTGGGGGGTGCCACGGCCGGGCGCCCGGCGGCGGGATGGGCCGCCTGCGGGGCGCCGAGGGGGGGGCGCGGGCCGGGGGGCGGTAAAGCGGGATGCCATCCGTCCAAAGCGAAGCCTGAAGAATCCTAGAGTTCTCCTTTAGAAAAGAGGAATCTAAAATTCCCCTTTAGGGCAGATCGATTACGAAATGAAAAATTTACAACCGCTGGATTACCGCTCTCTTCCCGGTGGGGCGCACGTTGACACCCCCCGACCGCTCATGGAACTCTCCGAGTGCACCCATGGCAGCGACTGCGCGGCGGTGGGGCCTGGGGAGGCAACGGGGGGATGGATCGCACATGACAGCCGTATTCACTGGGAACAGCAGAGCCTGTGCCCATCGAGGCGGGTCTGAATTCTTTTGCGGGATTTCCTGAACGGGACCGTCCTGTCACCTCCCGGCGTCCTTTCAGAGGCCTTTGCCCGGGGCTCCGGTCACGCCCTTTTTCCCCAGGGTTCATCGATTCAGCCATTCACTGCAGCGTCCGGCACGGAAGATGTGCGTCTCCGTGCCTTCTGCGGGGTGCGTCAGCTCATGAAGGAGATTCAATGGAGTTTCACTCATGCCCCAGGAACCATGCCCGGGAAGTCCCTGTCGCCGCCGGCTCGGTCCTGTGCACCGGCTGCGTCGAGCAGCTGGAACGTAACCTGCGCACCCTTCCCGGCCTTCACCAGGAAGGACTGCACCACATTCTGTCGACGTCCCGGCGGCGGAACCCGACAAAGGTGTCGGGCAGCCGCAGGCGGGACCACCTGAACATCTCCGCCCTGGACGCCAGGAACAACATCCTCTCGATCCTGGAGTCGTGGTCCGGGTTCGTCGTGGAAAAGCTGGGGACCGCCGCCCCCGGGCGCTCCGTCCCGCATCTCGCATGCTTTTTGATACTCAACCTGGAATGGCTCGCCACCCAGCCTCCGGCTGCCGAATTCGCCGATGAAGTCGAGAGCCTCCAGGTGGAATCGCTGCGCGCCATCGACCCGGATTCCGACGATGAGCATGCGCCGGTCATCGCATGTGTGATGGACGACTGCCCGGGCACCATCAACGCTTCGCCGCGCAATGCGCGGACCACGGCCCGGGGCAGCATCAGCTGTTCGTCTGGGCATTCCTGGGAAATGCGCGAACTGCTTACCATCCGGCATCTCATGGACCGGCAACGGAAGGACGCCGCATGAACCGACCGCCGCGCCACAGGCTCGTTCCCACCAATGTGGCCGCCCTGGCCACGGGGGTTTCGGAGGCGACCATCCGCAAGTGGGTGAGCCGGGGCAAGATAACCCGCTACGGCACACCAGGACGCTCGCAGTTCGACATAGAAGAGCTCACGGAAATCGCTCTGCAGCGCCAGCGCTGAGCGGATTTCGTGAGCGTCCTCGCGCGGCCCTTCGGGGCCGTCCTCCGGTGGCCGCCGCCGGCACCCCCAGCCATCCGGGGGGCCGGCGGCGGCCGCCGCCGGTTCACGGCCGCTCAGGACGCGCCCGGCCGACCCGGCACGCCCGGCGGGGCCTGCGGGGGTGCGGGGCGGGACAGGGCGCGCTCGGTCAGCGCGGCCGCCGCCCCGGTGTAGGCCTCGGGGGCGAACAGGTCGCCGCGTCCGGCGCCGGTCAGCGCGGCGGCCACCCGCGGGTCCTGGCCCAGGACCTCGGCCAGCGGCCGGCCGGTGCGCGCCGCCTCGGCGGAGGCCCCGTCGAGCAGGGCGCGGGCGGCGGTCTTGCCCAGCGGCGCGGCCAGCACCGCGGCGATCCGCTCGGAGACGATCTGGCCCCCGGTCAGGGCGGTGTTGGCGCGCATCCGGGCGGGGTCGACCGTCAGCTGGGACAGGAGCTCCGCCGCCTGGTGGGCCGCTCCCCCGGCCAGCCGCAGCAGGGCGCGCAGCGGCTCCCATTCGGCGTGCCAGGCACCGGCGGAGCGTTCGTCCTCGCTCAGCATGCAGCCCAGCACGCCCGCCGCGAGCTGCGGGGCCTGCAGCGCGGCGGAGCGGATGGCGGTGGCCAGCACGGGATTGCGCTTGTGCGGCATCGCCGAGGAGGCGCCGCGGCCGGCGGGCGCCGGCTCGTGCACCTCGCCGACCTCGGTACGGGTCAGCGACAGCACATCGACGGCGATCTTCCCCAGCGCGGCGCAGGTGAACGCGGCGCCCTGGGCCAGGTCCGCCACCGGGGTGCGCAGCACGTGCCAGGGCAACAACGGGGCGCGCAGCCCCAGTTCGGCCGCGAAGGCCTCGGTCAGGTCGTGGACGTAGGCGGCGGGGTCGGCGCCCGGGGCGTGTTCGAGGTAGCCGGCCAGGGTGCCGGCGGCCCCGCCGAGCTGGACGGGCCCCTGAGCCTCGAGGGCGGCGAGCCGGTCGGCCGCGTCCAGCACCAGGTGGCGCCAGCCCGCCGCCTTGCAGCCGAAGGTGGTGGGCACCGCGTGCAGGGCCAGCGTGCGGCCGGCCATGAGGGTGTCGCGGTGGGTACGGGCCAGCGCGGCCAGCGCCTGCTCGGCGCGGTCCAGGTCGGCGCGGATCAGGCGCAGGGCCCGGCGGGCGACCAGCATGGCCGCGGTGTCGAAGATGTCCTGGCTGGTGGATCCGCGGTGCACGTAGGCGGCCGCATCCGCGTCCCGGGCGGCCACCAGCGCGGTGAACTCCCGGACCAGGGCCACCACCGGGTTGGCGGACTGGCGGGCCGCGGCGGCCAGCGCCACCAGGTCCAGGTGCTCGGCCCGCGCCGCCTGGCTGATCACCCGGGCGGCGGCCTCGGGCACCGTGCCCAGCCGGGCCTGGGCCCGGCTCAGGGCCGCCTCGGCATCGAGCATGGCCTGCAGCCACGCCTGGTCGGACACCGCGTCCGCCACCGGCACATCGGCCCAGACCGGCGCGAGCAGCCCGGCCTCCAGCCGCGCCACGTCCCGACGCACGGTGTCCGGACGTGGCGTGTCCGGACGCGCGGTGGCCGGGCCGGGCGGCGGCGCGACGGGCGGGCGGTCAGTGGTCATGGGGTGCGGCTCCTTGTTCGGTACGACATCCGCCTGCGGCGCAACTCCCGCGCCCGGGCGGGTGGTTGCCGGGCGGCGGGCAGGCGATCAGGCGGCCAGCGGGCACGGACGGCTCCGGTCGTCCCCGGTCGTCCTCGGTTCAACGCCCGCCTGGGGCCCGGCGGTTGCCGCCCCCTCGGGCGGCAGGCGGGTGCCCGGCCGGTGGGCACGGGTGGCCCCCCTCCCCCGGCCGGGCGCCGGGCCCGGTGTCCGCGGGCAGTGGTGGCGCCGTGGTGCGGGCGGGGCCCTGGGGCCGGGGTCAGCTTCCGCCCCGGCCGGGCAGCGGGGCGGCGGGGCGGGGTGGCGTCGCGCTCGGGTGGGCGTCCGGGGGCGGGGCGGCTTCGGTGAGGTGCCGGGTGGTGGGCGGTGTGGGGCGGGCCGTGCACTCCAGGGCCGCGCGGGCGATCGCGTCCGCGTCGGTGAGGGTCACCGAGTTGACGCCGGGGCGGATGCCCGCGGCCGTCACCCAGTGCACCGCCTCGGTGGGCACGCCGAAGGCGAAGCGGCGCGGGTGCGGGCGGCCCGCCGCGTCGATCAGGCGGAAGGGGCGCGCGGTGACGGCCAGCCCGTCGCTCTCGTAGGGGTCCGCGGCCGTGCGGATGCGGTAGGGGGCGCACTGGCCGGTGGCCAGCAGGTGCCGCAGCAGCCGGTCCCCGGTGCGGCGCAGCGTGATCGCGGGCAGCCGGGCCTCGACCACGGCGTCCACGCGCCGCGTGGAGCCGGGCACCAGCGGGGAGGTGACGGTGCCCCGGCCGGGCTGGAGGTCCACCCGCAGGCCGGGGCCGATCACGTCCAGCACACCGGCCTCGATCAGCGCGATCATCTCCTCCACCCGGCGGGCGGGCGGGCCGATGGACAGGTAGGCGTTGAGCGGGGTGTACCAGCCGTCCAGGTCGGCGCGGTGCGAGTCGCCGTCCAGGCCGCCGTGGTCGACCACCAGGCGGATCTCGTTGCGCAGGTCCCGCAGCACGTCCAGGGCCGCCTTCAGGGGCCCGTTCACGTTGCCCGCGCGGGCCTCGGCCACGTCCTGGCGCAGATGGTCCAGGAGCCAGCCGGTGAAGTCCTGCGGGCCGGTGAACTCCCGGTCGCGCCAGGGGCGGGCCAGCAGCTCCCAGTCCCAGCGGTCCTTCTCGCCGATGCCGTACGCCTCCAGCACCGCCGCCAGGTGCCCCGGCCCGGCCGGGGCGGCCAGGTAGGCGGCCTGCAGCTGCCCGGCCGGGAGCATCTCGCCGCGCGAGCGCAGCAGGGTGGCGTAGTAGACGGCCTCCACCTCCCGGGAGATCAGCGGCCACAGGTCGCGGGTGAAGTCCAGGCCGGTGCGGGCGTGGGTGCGGCGCAGCTCGGCGATGCGCCCGGGGGTGAGCAGCAGCGGTTCGTGGCGGCCGTGCGGGCCCTTCTCGTTCTCGCCGCGCGCCTGGTAGGGGATGCCGCGCCGCGATCCCGCGTACAGCCGCGGCTCGCGGCCCGAGGCCCGGTAGCGCAGCCGGCCGCCGTGGCGGGTGAAGGTGCCGCCGCGGCCGGCGGTGAGCTGGGCCAGGTAGTCGAAGAAGTTCAGGCCCAGGCCGCGCAGCAGCACCCGGGTGCCGGGGGCCAGCGCGTCCAGGTCCGCGTCGGCGGGATTGGCCGGCGGCAGGTGGCGCAGGCCCGCGGCGCGGGCGGCGGCGGCGAAGGCCCGCTCCCCCTCGTCCGGGTGGGCCGGCAGGTGGCCCTGGCACAGGATGACGGCGTCCAGCCCCGCCAGTACGGTCCCGTCCGCCAGCCGCACTTGCTGGCGCCGCCCGTCGGTGCCGGGGTCGTCGTCCAGGGCGACGGCCAGGCCGCGGTGGAAGGTGACGGTCAGTTCGGCGGGCGCGCCGCGCACGATGCGTCGGCAGGCCCAGCGCAGGTAGTGGCCGTAAAAGGCGCGGGTGGGATAGGTGTCGGGGCCCAACGCGCGGGCCTGGGCCAGGACTTCGGCCGGATACTCGCCGCCCGCCTCGCCGCCGGTCTCGCTGTCGGCCTCGCCGTGGATCTCTCCGGCGGCCAGCGCACCGGCCCACTCGTGCAGGCTGGGCCCCGGCTCCAGCGGCCCGTGCAGGTCGACGCTGGCGTCGGTGAACACCGAGATCTGTCCGGCCACGGTGTTCATGAGCAGGTGCGGGGACTGGTCGGTGCGCCACACCCTGCCCGGCCCGGGCGGGCAGGGGTCGATCACATGGACGTGGACGGTGCTGCCTGGCGGCTGCAGGCGGGCGTTGGCGCACAGGCGCTCGAGTACGGACAGGCCGCGCGGTCCGGCACCTACCACGCACACCGTGCGAGGGCTCGCTGTCATGTCTACCGTTTCTGCTGGGTCACGAGGCGGGGCGAGGACCGCGGGCGCAGCACGGCCCGCCGTGGCGGGCGGCGGCGCTGCGCCGGGTCCGGGCGCACGCTGCCCCACCGGCCCGGGAGAGTCCTCGACCGGGCGGCGGCCCCTGCCTGCCCCGCCGCGGGGCGGCCGGGCATGAGGGGTACGGCGGCGCGTGCGGGAAGGGAATGCGTGCGGGTGGCGGGGGCTCTCGCGGCGGGCGTGGTGCTGCGCCGCGGGTGCTCCCCTCGCGTCCCTCCTGCGCCGTCCGTCAGCCGCTGTCGCGGGGCGGGCGGTAGCCGTTCACCATGCGCGCCGGGGCGGACCCGCGGCCGGGCGGCCGCCTCCGGCATCCGTCAGCAGAGACGGAATCGGGGTGTTCTCGTGGCGGGCGGGAGGCCGGGCGGGCGCAGCGGGGCCGGTGCCGGGGCGGTGCGGGATGCCGGTGGCGCTCATGTGCCTGCTCCTCTCACCGAGTTGTGTGCGGGTACGGCCCAGGTGGTGCGGGGTGGTGCGGGGTGGTGCTCTCCGGGCGGGGCGGGGTCAGGCGCCCTGGCCGGTGCGGGCCGTCAGCGGCAGCACCCAGGTCTGCTGGGCGCCGGCCGCATGGAGGCTGCGGGTGACGGCACCGGCCTGGTCGGAGGAGGTCAGTGCGATCATGCAGCCGCCCAGCCCGCCCCCGGTGATCTTCGCGCCGAGGCTGCCCGCGGCCAGCGCCGCCTCGACCAGGGCGTCGATGCGCGCGGTGCTCAGCCGGGCCTCGCGCAGCAGGTGGTGACAGGCCGTCAGATAGGGGCCGAGTTCTTCGAGGTCGTCCTGGGCCAGGGCGCGGCGGGCCCGGTCGGTGAGCTGGGTGGCACGGCGCACGAAGTGTTCCCGGCTGCCGGGGTGGCGCTGGAAGCCCTCGCGCAGCAGGGTCACCGCGTCCTTGGTGCGGCCCACCTCGCCGCTGTCGGCGATGATGAACAGCCCCTCGCAGCCCACCGGCAGCTCCTGGGCGTGGCCCTGCTGGAACAGCAGCGGGCCGGGCGCGCCGACCGCGGTGGCATCGACGCCGCTGGCGCGGCCGTGGGCCACGTTCTCGGCGCTCTGCACCAGGTCGAACACCATCTGTTCGGTGACCTCGCGGCCGAAGAGGTCGGCCAGCGCGAGGACCACGGCGCGGGCGCAGGCGGCGCTGGAGCCAAGGCCCCGGCCGGGCGGGATCGCGCAGTCCAGGATCACCTCCAGGTGCACGTCCTGGGCCACGTCCATGGCGGTGCGGAACTCCGCGGTCAGCTGCCGCAGTCCGTCGGAGGCCTGGGTGGCCACCGGCCGGGACGGGGAGCCGGTCATCGTCAGGGACACCCCGCCGGGGCCGGCGGGGCCGGCCGCGGACCAGCCGGCGCTCGCCGTGACCGCGAGCTGGGGCACCGGCAGCGCCAGGGCGGGCGCCCCGTACACCACGGCGTGCTCGCCCAGCAGGATGGTCTTGGCGTGGGCGCGGCCGACGCCGACCGTGCGGGCCCGGCTCACGGGGGCGGCGCCCCGGGCCGGGGCCGGTGGTGTGGTCAACGCGCTCAGCTCCCCTGGTGTTTTCCGCATGGAGATCGCATCGTCCAGACTTCTCGGAAGGAATGAGGCAGGAGTTTCGGGGCGGCCTTTTCGCGGCGAACGGCCCCGCTGCCCGCCGGGAAATCACGAGAGAACTCGTACGCAAGTACGCACTCGTCTCACCGGGCAGGATTCAAGAGGGCTCCCGATCCCAATCCCCCGCCGCTGTCATGCTTTTGGGCAGGGGAGATGCACTGGAATAGTGACACGTGGGACGACGCCGCGCCTAGAGCGCCCCGGGGTGGCGTGGGTCACGTAACCGTAAAGGCCGTGCCACAGTTCCCGGAAAGGCCCCCGCCGCCCCAACACGATGTGCGGGCGCGCCGGTTGACGGGCCGTGAGCCGGACACACGACACCGCCCCCGGGGGGAAGATCCCGGGGGCGGTGCGGGCAGGACCGTGCGGTCAGCTGCCGGGGGGTGTCACAAGGTCAGGAGGAGACGCCGGTGGCGGCGGGCCTGTCCGCCGTCTCCGCGGCGGCCTCGCCCTCCGCCTCGGCCAGCACGTTGCGCGGTACGGCATCCACCTTCTGCATCAGCACGACGACCAGGACCGCGGCGACGGCCACCAGGATGGCGCCCACCTGGAAGGCCCGGGAGGCGCCGTCGGCCTGCGCGACCGTGGGGATGACGCCGTCACCGATGTGGTCGGTGGTGTAGCGGATGGCCAGCGGCACCAGGGTGGCCAGGCCGAGCGCGCCGCCGATCTGCTGCATGGCGGTCTGCACGCCGGAGGCCAGGCCGGAGTCCTTGCCGGTGACCTGGTAGAGCGCGCCGTTGACCAGGGCCGGATAGCACATGGCGCTGAACAGGCCGAACACGACCATGCCGGGCAGGACGCCGCCGACGTAGGAGGAGTCGGCCTCCAGGGTGCTGGCGACGAACAGGCCCGCGGCCGCGCCGCCGAAGCCGATGGCCAGCACCGCCTTGACGCCGATGCGGGGCATCAGCGCGGAGGCCGCGCCCATGCCCGCGCCCATCGCGAAGGCCAGCGGCACCACGGCCATGCCCGACTTGATCGCGGAGTAGCCGAGGACCTTCTGCATGTAGAGGATGAGCAGGAAGGCGTAGCAGTGGAAGCTGGCCAGCAGGGCCAGGGTCACCACGTTGGACGTGACCCGGGTGCGGTTGGTGAAGAAGCGGATGGGCACCATCGGGTCGGAGATGCGGGTCTCCCAGACGGCCGCCAGGAGCAGCACGCCGATGCCGCCGAGCAGCGGGATCAGCACCGTGGAGGAGCCCCAGGAGTGGTCGGCGGCCTTGATCAGGCCGTACACGACCGCGACGAGACCGCCGGTGATGGACAGCGCGCCGACGACGTCGACGCTGCGGCCCTCGCGCTCCATGCGGCTCTCAGGCATGACCTTGGGCACCAGGACCAGCGCGGCGAGCGCGATGGGGATGTTGATGTAGAAGATCCAGCGCCAGTCGACGTACTCGGTCAGGGCGCCGGAGACGACCGACCCGATCACGCCGCCCAGGGCCGCGGTGCCGCCCCACACGCCCAGGGCCTTCATGCGCTCACGGGCGTCGGGGAACAGCACGGGGATCATGCCCAGTGCGGCCGGGCCGCACAGCGCCTCGCCCAGACCCTGCACGAAGCGGCTGGAGACCAGCATGCCGGAGGACATCGCGGCACCGCAGGTGGCCGAGGCGACACCGAAGCAGATCACACCGACCATGAAGATCTTGCGCCGGCCGTACATGTCGGCCAACCGGCCGCCCAGCAGCAGGAATCCGCCGGCCGTCAGCACATAGCCGTTGATGACCCAGGCGAGATCGCCGGTCGGGTTGAAGGTCAGATCCTTGTCGATTTCGGGAAGCGCGACGAGCACAATCGTGACGTCCATGACGAGCATGAACTGAATGGCGGCCAAAACGGCCAGCGCTTTCCAACGCCGCGGGTCGCCGACGGGGGCTTCCGCCCCGCCCGTGGACTCTTTGTCGAGAGTACTCATGGCCTGATTACTTCCTCCGAATAAGTGCGACCCAAGAAGGCCGTCCGCGCGGACATTCCGGCCGGCGCCGGTGAGTGGCCCGCGCCCGCGGTGCGCGGGTTGGCGCCGTCTCCACCGGTACGACGACACAGCCCTCCGGAATGTGAGGGGGGAGTTCCCGTTTCCGGGGCCGCCGGGCGGGGCGGGGTGGTGCGGGCGGGGCTAGCCGACCAGGTAGCGCTGGATGGTGGGTGAGACGAGGGCGACGACCTCGTCGACCGATGCGGAGGCGATCGGCTCCAGTTTCACGACGTAGCGCAGCACGGCCACGCCCCATACCTGGGCCTGGGCCGCGTTGATGTTCATCGGGGGCACGCCGAGCGCCTTGGCGACCTCGTCGAAGTCCTTGGGACCCTCGTCGAGGGAGGCGGCCAGCTGCTGGAAGATCTGGCGGGACATGAAGTCCCGCATCCGGGCGGCGCCCTGCTCGTCGGCGAAGACGGCGCTGAAGGCGCCCAGGAGCTGCGGCCGGGCCTGGGGGTCTTCCCATTTGGTCAGGGCGGCCCGCAGCAGGCCCTCGGCCAGCTGGGCGCGCTCCCCGGTGAGCGAGGCCGCGCCGGCCTCGGCGAGGGCATCCCCGATGTCGCTCAGGGCGTGGGGGCCTTCGGCGGCTGTGGACATCGCTCCTCCTTGTGAACTGGGGCCCGCGCTCTGGGTGTCGGGCCCCGGTCGGACTTGCGGTGGTGCCGGTCTTCGGGCAGAGCGCGGCCATCGTCGCCCATGGCCGCTCTTGAGCCGCTCAATGTCTGCTCGAACCGGCCGGGCGGGCGGTGCGGGTGGCGTGATCCGTGCGGGCCGGGGCGCGATCCGCCCCCGTGCACGGGGGCGGGGGGCGGGGTGGACTGCCGCCGGGGCCGGGCCGGTTGGAGGCCTCCGGCCCCGGCGGCGGGGGTTCAGTCGATGCCGCGCACGACGTTGGGCTCCCAGGTGTCGTCCTCGTCGATGCCGGCGAGCCGGAGCGGCGGGGTGCCCGGAACGGCCAGGGCCAGGCCCGGTCCGGGCGGCCTGGTGTCCTCCTCTTCGGTGTCGTGCACGTGCTCCTCCTGTTCCGTCGGCCGGGGGCCGGTCCGTGTCAGTAGCGGTAGTGGTCGGGCTTGAAGGGGCCCTCGACCTCGACGCCGATGTAGGCGGCCTGCTCCGCGCTCAGCGTCGTCAGCTTCACACCCAGCGAATCGAGGTGGAGGCGGGCGACCTTCTCGTCCAGGTGCTTGGGCAGCACATAGACATCGGTCGGGTACTCCTCCTGCTTGGTGAACAGCTCGATCTGGGCCAGCGTCTGGTCCGCGAACGAGTTCGACATCACGAACGAGGGGTGCCCCGTCGCATT
>NZ_JBWKAP010000029.1:0-10619 GCF_056437465.1 Streptomyces sp. NPDC042371
GTGTGGGCCGGGGGGGTTTTTTTCTCTGGGTGGTGGGGGGGGGGGGGGGGGTGGCTGGGGGGGGGGGGGGGGGCCCCGCCCGGGCCCCCCCCCCCCGGGGGGGGGGGGGGGGGGCGGGCCCCCCCCCCCCCCACTCCTCCCTGTCCGCCTTCCGCACCCCCGCCTATTGACTAAAAGTCAATTCGGCGCCACTCTCTGGACGCGTACCCGGCCGTGGGTCACCCCTGGGAGGCGAAGTGAGCACCGGAACACGGGAGCAGCACGAGCGGCTCGGCGCGGAGCTGCGGGACCAACCGCCGCAATCCTTCGAACAGTTGGAGCCCCCGCACCTGGCGGCGCTCGCCGACGCACTGGAGCGGCAGCGCGAGAGCCGGGCCGCCGGACTGAACGAAGCCGCAGAGGAGGCACTGAAACTCGTGCCCGCCCTGGCCCGCGGCCCCGTCCGCCGGATCCTCTTCCGCTAGGGCCCTTCTGATGGATCTCCGTGGGGTCGCGACGCCCGGCACGCACTCCCCCTAGCTCTCGGCTGCGCTCGAGCAGGGGGGACCCCCATGCCGCACGGTGGAAAGGGACAGGTGGCTCCGCCACATGACCCTTTCCACCGCACGCCGATCGCACGCACCGGACGCCGCTCCTCCTCCCACGGAGATCCATCAGAAGGGCCCTAGCCGAGACGAGCGAGGAGTCAGCATGGACAAGCTGCGCGGCAGGGCCGAGGCCCTCAAGATCGCCCACCTGCTCGACGTCGAACCCGACGCGCTCGCCTTCCTCCAGGGCCTGCCCGTCGAGGACGTACGCCGCTTCCGCACCCAGACCGTCGCGGCCCTCTTCGACCGGGCGCCCGACATGCTCGACCGGATCGCGTCCGCCACGAAACTGGTGCCCGCCGGAGTCGCGGCCGCCATCTCCCAGAAGGCCCTCGGCCCGCGCCTGGCCGCCGCCGTCGCGGGCCGCCTGGAACCCGCGCGCGCCGCCGACATCATCGAGAAGCTCCCGGTGTCGTTCACCGCCCGGTCCTGCGCCCACCTCGACCCCCGCCGCATCGAGGGCATCGTGGGCCGCCTCGGCGAGGACCTGGTCGTCCGCATCGCCGTCGCCCTCGCCGAGCGCGGCGACCACCTCACCATGGGCCGCTTCGTCGGCCACCTCCCCGACCCCGCGCTGCGCCGCATCCTGCCGCAGGTCGACGACGCCGCCGTCCTCAGGACCGGCTTCGTGATCGACGTACCCGAACGGCTCGGCCACATCATCGAGTTGATGGGCGAGGAGCGGCTCGCCTCGGTCATCGGCTCCGCGTCAGCCGACGGACTGTGGCCCGAGGCGCTCGCCGTCGCGGGCATGGTCACCGGCGAACAGCGCGGCCGCATCGCCTCGCTCACCGCGGGACAGCCGCAGGACCGGCTCGACTCCCTGGTCACGACGGTGGCGGAGCAGGACCTGTGGGAGTCCCTGCTGCCCCTGGTCGCGCTCCTGGGCGAGGACGAGCGGCGAGCGGTGGCCGAACTGCCTTCGCTG
This sequence comes from Streptomyces sp. NPDC042371, assembly GCF_056437465.1. Lineage (NCBI taxonomy): Bacteria > Bacillati > Actinomycetota > Actinomycetes > Kitasatosporales > Streptomycetaceae > Streptomyces > Streptomyces sp. NPDC042371. Next base: position 1,516 of record NZ_JBWKAP010000029.1, read on the forward strand.
CGGGGCGCGGACGTGCTCGCCGGGGTGGTGCGCGCGGTCGTCGCCACCGCCCTGTGGGCGGAGTTCCTGCCGCTCGTGGACGCGCTGCCCGCCGAGTCCCGCAAGGTCGTCGCCGACACGGCGGGCGCGCTGCCCGAGCCCGATCTGGACGCGCTGGCCCGGGAGGTCGACAAGCAGGACCTCTGGGAGCTGGTCATGCCGCTCGTCGAGCTGATGGACGACGACGCGAAGACGCGGATCTTCGCGCTGCCCGCGTTCCAGGACCAGACGGGGGTGTAGGGCCAGGCGGGGGCGTAGCGCCGGGCGGTAGCCCACACGGCGGTCGCAGGATCGATTCGGCAGCCCCGCACGGGTGACACCCCGCATGTGCGGGCCGCCGACGGGGGATGGCGCAGCCGGACCCGTCGACTCCCGGACGGGTCCGGCCACCCCAGGCGCCGGACGTCCCGGTCCCGCGCCCGTACGGAAACGGAATTCATGCGCCTTCGCCACACCGTCGCCGCCGCCCTCGGCGCGCTCGCCCTCGTCGTCACCCTGCCGACCTCCGCGAGCGCCGCCACCGGCGACTTCTCCTACAAGTTCGTCGGCCTCGACGGCACACCGCAGTCGGCCACCCTCCACGACCCGCCGAGCCCCGGCTGCGTCGCCCTGCCCGAGGTCGCCGACCCGGACTCCTCCGAGCCCGCGTTCGCCCCGCACAACGACACCGACGAATGGGTGATGGTGTTCACCGGGGAAGACTGCACCGGCGACTCCTGGACGCTGCGTCCGCACGGCAACCCCGCCACCGACCGCCTCAAGCTGCGCTCGGTGTTCCTGACCGGCCGCCACTAAGGCCCTGAGGCAGGCCCTGGCGCCGGGAGCGCTCACCCCGTCGTCGACCCGCCGTCCACGGTGAACTCCGCCCCCGTGACGTACGACGACGCGTCCGACGCCAGGAACAGCACCAGCTCCCCGACCTCCTCCGGGCGGCCCATCCTGCCCAGCGGCAGATGGGACCAGTCCCGCCCGGCGGAGGCGGCGGAGATCATCGGGGTGTCGACCGCCCCCGGATGGACGGAGTTGACCCGCACCCGGTACTTGGCCAGGTCCAGCGCCGAGGAGCGGGTCAGACCCCGCAGGCCGAACTTCGTCGAGCCGTACGCCGCGTGGCCCGGGATCCCGACCAGCCCCGCCGTCGACGAGACGTTCACGACCGAACCGCCGCCCGCCTCCTTCAGCGCGGGCAGCACCGCCTGGATGCCCAGGAACGGCCCGAGCAGGTTGACCCGGACCAGGGCCTCGAAGTTCTCGTACGTCTCGTCCTCCACGGACGCAGTCCGCCACAGCGCCGCATTGTTCACCAGGACGTCGAGCCGCCCGAAGGCATCGAGAGCCCTTGCCACGGCCGACGCCCAGCTCTCCGCGTCGGTGACGTCGTGCCGTACGAACAGCCCCTGTTCGCCCAGGGAATCGGCGACCTCGCGGCCCTCCTCCCGTACGTCGGTCACCACGACCCGCGCCCCTGCCGCCGCGAACAGCCGCGCCTCCGCCGCTCCCTGGCCGCGCCCCGCCCCCGTGATCAGGACGGTCCTGCCGTCCAGGCCGTAGGAGACCTTTCGCGTCTCACGGAAGTTCATGCCACCCTCCGTATGTCCGCACGTGCCGAATCGGCATGTGTCTAGCAGTCATATGTGCAAGGTGGAAGGGCGGGGCGGCACATGGGATCCGCAATCAGTCTGCGCAAGGTGGAGGACTCGGCGCCTGCCCTGGTCAGCCTCTACAAGAGCGCCGGGGTCTCCCTGCGCAAGCACGGCCTGGAGGGCGCGCGGGCCGCCGTCTACCTCGTCGTCGACTACTCCGGCTCCATGCGCCCCTACTACCAGGACGGCAGCGTCCAGGCCCTCGCCGACCGCGTCCTCGGCCTCTCCGCGCACTTGGACGACGACGGGGTCGTGCCCACCGTCTTCTTCTCGACGGACGTGGACGCGGTGACGGACATCGCGCTGGACAACCACCACGGCCGGATCGACGACATCGTGGCCGGGCTCGGGCACATGGGCAAGACCAGCTACCACCTGGCGATGGACGCCGTCATCGACCACTACGTCGAGAGCTGTGCCAGCCGTGAGGGCGCCGCCACCGCGCCCGCCCTCGTCATCTTCCAGACCGACGGGGGCCCCATCAACAAGCTCGCCGCCGAGCGCTATCTGTGCAAGGCGGCGAAGCTGCCCCTGTTCTGGCAGTTCATCGGCTTCGGCGACCCGAAGAGCAAGCAGTTCGACTACCTGCGCAAGCTCGACGAGCTGGCCGTCCCCGCCAAGCGCCCCGTCGACAACGCGGGCTTCTTCCACGTGGGCGAGGACCCCCTGGCAGTGGCGGACGACCAGCTCTACGACCGGCTGGTGGGGGAGTTCCCCGCGTGGCTCGCGGCGGCGCGGGCCCGCGGGATCGTCGCCCCGAAGCCGGGCTAGGAGTTATCCGGACGCACCGGCGATGGCGAGCTCCCCGCGGATCTGGGTGGTGACGGCGGAAATGAGCTGGTCGAACTGCTCGTCCGCGGTGGGGAGGGGCAGCGCGGCGGCCCGGCGGAGCGTGGGGATGTCGAGGTCGGCGTGGCCTTCGAGCCAGGCGTCGGGGACGAGGGTGCTCCGGTCGGCTCCGGAACGGTCGGCGGGCTGCTCGACCAGGAGGGCGAAGGAGAGGACGAGCAGGGAGAGGTGGCGGTGGGCCGAGAGCGCCGCCGGGATGCCGAGGCCGATGTCCTGCAGCAGCCGCAGGAAGCGGTCCAGGTTGAGCAGGCGGTTGGGGTGCACCGAGGTCGGGGGCGCGTCCTCGTCGAGGGAGACGAGCAGGGCGCGGGGCCAGCGGCGGTACAGCTCACGCAACGAGCGGGCGTAGTCGGCGACGGACGCCTCCCAGGCCGCGGGGTGCAGCGGGGGCGGGTTCCACGAGGTGAGCAGGAGGTCAACCACGAGGTTGACGACGTCCTGACGATCCTCGACGTAGTTGTACAACGCCCGCACGGTGACGCCCAGTTCGGCGGCGAGCGCGCGCATCGTGAGGGATCCGAACCCCTGTGTGCCCGCCATGTCCAGAGCCTTGGCGGCGATGATCTCGCGAGTGAGGACCGGGCGGCCCTTGCGCGTGGCGGGGCGGCGTCGGGAGGCGGCAGGCATGGGCGTCAGCCTACGGCCCGAGCCTGAACTTCACACATGTTGACTTTTAGCGGTGCGCGCCTCCAGGCTGACCACGTCACGCCTGTCCGCACCCGTCCACGCCCGGAGGCCGACTTCCTCATGCCGTCTCAGCGCTCCCGCCGCTTACCGCCGTTGAGCGGCGTCCTGGTACTCGTGATCGCCTCCACGGGGCTGGTAGTCGTCGACCTCACGATCGTGGCCATCGGACTTCCGCTGATCAGTGCGGAGCTCGCGGACGGAGCGTCGGCCGAGTCCGTGGTGGTGACGTACATGGTCGCCATGGGCGCACTCACCCAGGTCGTCGGGAGCATGTCGGACCGGTGGGGCCGACGGCCGCTGTTCCTCGCCGGGATCGCCGTGTTCAGCGTGGCCTCCCTGGCCGCGACTCTGGCGCCCAACCTCTTGTGGCTCGACGTCGCCCGGGTGGTCCAGGGCGCGGGAGCGGCGGCGATCATGGTGAACGGCATCCCCTTGCTCTCCGACCGCTATACCGGCGAGGAGCGCAACCTCGCCATCGGCGCCTGGGGCTCGTTCGCGACCGCGGCCGGACTGCTCGCCCCGGTCCTCGGCGGAGTACTGACCGACGCCTTCGGATGGCGGGCGGTCTTCGCGGTCAATCTGCCTCTCGGGGTGGCCGCCTGGGCGCTGGCCGCACGCGTGCTGCCGCGCTCACCGGTCGCGCCGGAGGCAGGACGGCCGGACTGGCTCGGCAGCCTGCTGCTCATGGCAGGTCTGGGCCTGGCGACCCTGCTGATGCTCCGCCCCGGCGCCGCGACGTGGTCCGGCCGGGACACCGCACTGCTGTTCTCCGCCTGCCTGGCACTTGCCGCCTTCCTCGTCGTGCAGCTCCGCGTGCCTGTGCCGACGCTGGAACTGCGCATGTTCGGCCGACCCGCGTTCTCCGGGGCGATGCTGGCCGTCGTCCTCTCGCGCGTCCTGACCATCGGGGGTTCGGTCTATCTGGTGCTGTACTTCTCCGACGGCCTCGGCATGAGTCCGACGGCGGCGGGCCTGCTGATGACCCCGATCTTCATCGGCCAGATCGCCATGGGCATGGTCGGCTCCAAAATGCTCAGCCACTGGGCTCCCGGCCTGGTGATCGGCTCCGGCTACGCACTGAAGGGTGTCGGCCTCGCCGCACTGGCGCTGCTGATCACACCGGACACCCCGTGGTGGGTGCTGCTCCTGCCGCTGCTCTCCTGGGGAGCCGGCGGCGGGATCGCCGGCGCGCCCGTGATGGCCGTCGCCGTGCGGGTCACGGCACCCGAACGGGTCGGCATGGTCGCCGGGACCGTCTCCACCCTCGCCTCCCTCGGCGCGGGCGTCGGCACCGCGGCGCTCGGCGCCGTCTTCGCCCTCCACGGCGGCCACGACAGCCACGCCGTCACCGACGGTGCCCGAGCCGTCCTGATCACCTCCGCGGCCCTCGCGGCCGTCGCGGTGTTCACCACCATCACGCTCATCGATCCGCGCCGCACCCCGCGCCCCGACCGCGGCCGGGCCGCGCCTTAGCCGACCATGCGCCCGCGCAGCTTCAGGACGGTGCCCGCGTCCAGGCCGAGCCCCTTGGTCAGATAGCCCTGGAAGCCGCCGTAGCGCTGGGTGGCCTCCGTCAGTGCCGTGTCGAGGTAGTCGGCGCGGACCTCCTGGAGCGGGATGATCAGGTCCGGGTTCTGCATCAGCCCGCCCTGCTTGAGCGCCTCGCGGAGCTTCGCGTCGTACGCGGCCCGGTAGGTGTTGGAGGCCAGGTAGTCACCGGCCGCGGTCCGCTCGTCCACGCCCACCAGACGCAGCAGCAGATAGGTCGTCCAGCCGGTGCGGTCCTTGCCCGACGTGCAGTGGTAGAGCAGCGGCGAGCGGCTGTCGGCGATGTCGCGCAGGGTGGCCGCGAACTGCGCGCGGTTGGCGGAGTCGGTGACGAACGTGCGGTAGACGTCGCGCATGAACGCGGCCGCCCTGCCGTTGCCGAGCATCTCCTCCTGCTTGACCGGGTCCTTGGAGCCGATGGCGGTGAGGAGCTGCGTGAACAGGCCGTTGTCGGTGACGGGCCGGGAGGTGGGGGAGAGCCCGGCGGGCAGCCGGTCCGCCCCGTCGTACTGCACCTCGGCGGGCACCCGGAAGTCGATCACCTTCTTCAGGCCGAGCCCGGCGACCGTGCCGAGGTCGGCATCGGTGAGCTTGCTGAGGCCGTCGGCGCGGAAGACCCGTCCGAGGCGGACGCGCTCCCCGTCGTAGGTCCGGTAGCCGCCCACGTCTCGTACGTTGACCGCGCCCTGAAGGGGGATCTGGCGGACGGCTTCGGATGCGGGTGCGGAGGCTGCGTACGGAGGTGCGGTGGGCGCCACGGTTTCCGAGGGGGCCGCCCATGCGGGCAGCGTGCCCAGGGCGAGCGCGGAGATCGCCAGTCCGGTTGCGGTACGGGTACGAGAGATGCGCATCGGTCCGCCTTCCCATCGGCCTACCAAGCGATTGTTTGGCCGAAGGTAGCGATGTGATCTTGAAGGGGGAAGGGGTGTGCGCGAGGAGGTGCCGTGCGAGCCGGACCAGGAGCATGTTAGGGTTATGTGTTGCAGTTTTGGTACCCATGAACTTTATGTGCGCCTGACGGGAATGCTCCGAGGGCGCATTATTGTTTTTCCGGTTCTCTCCGGTATGGGGGTCATTGCAGCGCTGGAGATTCGCAATTCGGTGTTTCTCCAATCACTGCCCCTGTTGAGGAGATTGACATGGCAACCGGCACCGTTAAGTGGTTCAACTCGGAAAAGGGCTTCGGCTTCATCGAGCAGGACGGCGGCGGCCCCGACGTCTTCGCCCACTACTCGAACATCGCGTCCTCGGGCTTCCGTGAGCTCCTCGAGGGCCAGAAGGTCTCCTTCGAGGTGACGCAGGGCCAGAAGGGCCTGCAGGCCGAGAACATCGTTCCTGCCTGATCGTCGCAGCGCGCGAACCTCACAGCCGAGGCCCGCACCGGAAGGTGCGGGCCTCGGCTTGCGCTGTCATCGGGCCCTACGGGCCCAGAGCCGCACCGGCTCAGAGGTCCGGAAGTCCAGCGACCAGGAAGGCACTACTGCATGAACCGCTCCGAGCGTCCGGCACGCCCCGCCCGTAAGCGACCCGCCACCGCAGGCGGAAACGCAGGCGGCAGCGCAGGCGGAAGGGGCCGACCGTCCGGCCAGGCGAAGGGCTCCGCGCACTCCGCGAGGAAATCCGGAAACCGTCGGCCGAAGCCGGTCCAGGGCGGCGAGTTCGCCCTGCCCGAGAGCATCACGCCCGCCCTGCCCGCCGTCGAGGCGTTCGGCGAGCTTGACATGCCCGAGGCCCTCCTGAAGACGCTGGCCGCCCAGGGCGTCACCGACCCCTTCCCGATCCAGGCGGCCACGCTCCCCAACTCCCTCGCCGGGCGCGACATCCTCGGCCGCGGACGTACGGGCTCCGGCAAGACCCTCGCCTTCGGCCTGGCCCTCCTGGCCCGCACGGCCGGGCACCGCGCCGAGCCGCGGTCCCCGCTCGCCATGGTCCTGGTCCCCACGCGCGAGCTGGCCCAGCAGGTCACGGACGCGCTCACCCCGTACGCGACGGCGGTCAACCTCCGCCTCGCCACCGTCGTCGGCGGCCTCTCGATCAGTCGGCAGGCGAGCACGCTGCGCCGCGGCGCCGAGGTCCTCGTGGCCACCCCCGGCCGCCTCAAGGACCTGATCGAGCGCGGCGACTGCGACCTGTCGCGGGTCCGCATCACCGTCCTCGACGAGGCCGACCAGATGGCCGACATGGGCTTCATGCCGCAGGTCACGGCGCTGCTCAAGCAGGTCGAGCAGGGCGGCCAGACGATGCTCTTCTCGGCGACGCTGGACAAGAACATCGACCGGCTCGTCCGGATGTTCCTGACCGACCCCGTCGTGCACTCCGTCGACCCGTCCGCGGGCGCCGTGACGACGATGGAGCACCACGTGCTCTACGTCGCCGACGAGACGGACAAGAAGGCCGTGGCCATGCGCATCGCCGCCCGCGAAGGCCGCGTGATCATGTTCCTGGACACCAAGCGGGCCGTGGACCGCTTCACCAAGCGGCTGCTCGCCAACGGCGTGCGGGCCTCCGGGCTGCACGGCGGCCGTTCGCAGCCGCAGCGCAACCGGACGCTCGACCAGTTCAAGAACGGCCAGGTCACCGCGTTGATCGCGACGAACGTCGCGGCGCGCGGCATCCACGTCGACGACCTCGACCTGGTCGTGAACGTCGACCCGCCCACCGACCACAAGGACTACCTCCACCGGGGCGGGCGCACCGCGCGGGCGGGGGAGTCGGGCAGCGTCGTCACCCTCGTCCTTCCCGACGAGAAGCGCGAGATGACGCGGCTCATGACCGACGCGGAGATCCGGCCGAACACGGCGCGCGTCTCCTCCTCCGACGAGGAGCTGACCCGGATCACGGGCGCGCGGGAGCCCTCGGGCGTTCCGGTGGTCATCGAGACCCCGCAGCCGCAACAGCAGGCCAAGACGCCCTCGCAGCGCCGTCGCCGCCCGCGCGGTGGCTCCGGTGCCGGTGGCGCGGCCCAGGGCGGCCAGGCGCAGGGCGGGCAGCGACGCACGCCCCGCCAGGGCCAGGGCGGGTCCGGCGCGGCCGCGGGCAGCGGCGGCGGCAGGGCACGCCGTGGTGGCGGCCGTCCCGGCGGCGGCGAGCGCGGCGGCGCGCAGGGCGGCCGCCGCTCCGCGGCCTGACGCCTGACGCCTGACGTCTGACGTCTGATGCGGCCGTGGGACCGGCCCGGCCGGTCCCACGGCTCCACCCGCCCCACCTGCACCATCTGCACTACCCGTCCCACCCGAGCCACTCGGCCCACCCGGTCCCAAGGAGCCCGCTCGATGTCATCGGAGCGCGACCCCGTCACCCTGCCTCTGCTCGAGGACGACCGTGCCGCGCTGCGCGCCGACTGCGGCAGCTGCTTCGGGCTGTGCTGTGTGGCGCTCACCTTCTCCGTGTCCTCGGACTTTCCCGTGAACAAGGACGCGGGGAAGCCGTGCGGCAATCTGCGGGACGACTTCCGGTGCGGCATCCACCGCGACCTCCGGGACAAGGGGTACCGGGGATGCACCGTGTACGACTGCTTCGGGGCGGGGCAGCGGGTCTCTCAAGGCACCTTCGAGGGGCGCGACTGGCGTCGGGATCCGGCCACTGCCCGACAGATGTTCGAGGTCTTCCCGCTCATGCGGCAGCTCCACGAACTGCTCTGGTACGTGACCGAGGCGCTGACGTTCCCGCAGACCCGGCCGATCGCCGCCGACCTGGAGCGCGTCCTCGCCGAGACGGAGCGGCTGGCCCAGGGTGACCCCGACGCCGTCGCCGAGACGGACGTCGCCGCCCACCGCCAGGTCGTGAACACGCTCCTCCTGCGCACCAGCGAACTCGTCAGGGCCGAGCACCGGGGCCAAGCCGGTCAAGGCGGCAAGGGCGGCAGAGGCGGCAGGAACGCCAAGGGCGCCAAGGGTGGCAAGAAGAAGGACCGCAGGGGCGCCGACCTCATCGGCGCCCGGCTCAGGGGCGCCGCCCTCGCGGGCGTCGACCTGCGCGGCTCGTACCTCATCGGCGCCGACCTGCGCGATGCCGATCTGCGGGCGGCCGACCTCATCGGCGCGGACCTCCGCGACGCGGACCTGCGCGGCGCCGACCTGACCGGCGCGCTCTTCCTCACCCAGTCGCAGGTGAACGCGGCCAAGGGCGACGACGGCACGAAGCTGTCCGCCTCCCTCCACCGCCCCGCGCACTGGTCGCAGACCTGACCGAGCGGCGACCCGCTGGGTGCCGCACCGCTAGGGCCCTTCTGATGGATCTCCGTGGGGTCGCGACGCCCGGCACGCACTCCCCCTAGCTCTCGGCTGCGCTCGAGCAGGGGGGACCCCCATGCCGCACGGTGGAAAGGGACAGGTGGCT
>NZ_JBWKAP010000030.1:0-3326 GCF_056437465.1 Streptomyces sp. NPDC042371
GGCGCTTCCCTTCGGTGTTTCTTTTGTTCTTTGTTCTTGCGTTTCCGACTCTATCAGACTCTTTCGTGTCCGACTTCCTCGGTGCCTTTCCGGTTTCCGCTCCGGCCTTTCGGCTTTCGCGTTTCCCTTTCCGGCGGTTCCGACTTTATCAGAAGTTCTTGGCCGGTCTTACCGGCTTCAGATTCCGAATAATTCGGTGCGGCTTCTTGCGAGATGAGATTCAAGAAGCAGGCAGAGTCTAACCGCCGCCACTGGACTTGTCCAGTTCTAGGCAACTGTTCGAATCTACCTCCCCGGTCCTTCCGTGTCAACGGTTTTTCCGGCGCGATGAGGAGACTAGCAGGTCAGATGCGGCGCATGCACATCACGCTGCGAGAGGGACGGAAGCGCTGCGTTCGTCCCTGTCGAGGTCGCCGGTCTCACCTGCGCGGGCGGCCCTTCCGCCCAGCACGTAGACGTACACAAGGAAGGCCAGCTCGGCGCCGATTCCGATGGCGATGCGGGCCCACGTCGGGAGGCCCGAGGGGGTGACGAAGCCTTCGATGGCGCCCGAGACGAAGAGGACCAGGGCCAGGCCGATGGCCATACCGAGGGCTGAGCGGCCCTCTTCCGCCAGGGCGGTGCGGCGCGTGCGGGGTCCCGGGTCGATGACGGTCCAGCCCAGACGTAGGCCCGTTCCCGCTGCGACGAAGACCGCGGTCAGCTCCAGGAGGCCGTGCGGCAGGACCAGGCCGAGGAAGGTGTCGAGACGGTCGGCCGAGGACATCAGGCCGATGCCGACACCGAGGTTGAGCATGTTCTGGAAGAGGATCCAGATGACCGGGAAGCAGAGGAAGGCTCCCAGGACCAGGCACATCGCGGCTGCCTGGGCGTTGTTCGTCCACACCTGGGCGGCGAACGACGCCGCGGGATGACTGGAGTAGTACGTCTCGTACTCGCCTCCCGGGCGGGTCATCTCCCGGAGCTCACTGGGGGCGGCGATCGTGGACTGCACTTCGGGATGGGTGGCGATCCACCAGCCGATGACCGCCGCGAGGACCGTCGAGAGCAGGGCCGTGGGGATCCACCAGCGGCGGGATCGGTAGACCGCCGCGGGGAAACCGTGTGTCAGGAAGCGGGTCACGTCCCGCCAGGAGGCGCGTCGCGTACCGGTGACGGCGCTGCGCGCGCGGGCCACCAGGTGCGTCAGGCGTCCGGTGAGCTGTGGGTCCGGGGCGGTGGACTGGATCAGGGAGAGATGGGTGGCGGTGCGTTGGTAGAGGGCGACGAGTTCGTCGGCCTCGGCTCCGGAGAGGCGGCGCCGACGGCGCAGCAGGGCGTCCAGTCGGTCCCACTCGGCTCGGTGGGCGGACACGAAGACGTCGAGGTCCATCGGAAGACTGCTCCTCGTACTGCGGCGCGTGATTGTTCAGCTTGGCAGACTGGCCAGTCCTACGGCAGGGCAGGGAAGGGTGGCGGGCGTGAGTGAGCTTGTGACGGGCGAGGCGGTGGCGCTGGAGCTGCGGCCCGCGAAGCTGCCGAGCCGGGCGCTGGCCGTGCTGATCGACCTGGCCGCGGCATGGACGGTCTATCTGGTGGTGACCTTCGCGGTCATCGCCTCGACTTCTTCGTTGGACGATGCCGCGGCTGCCGCGGTCGCGGTCGCGGGCTTCGTCCTCGTGCTGATCGGGGTCCCCATAGCGGTGGAGACCCTCAGCCATGGGCGGTCGCTCGGGAAGCTGGCGTGCGGGCTGCGGGTGGTGCGGGACGACGGCGGGCCGATCCGGTTCCGGCACGCGCTGGTGCGGGGGGCCGTCGGGGTCGTCGAGATCCTGATGACGTTCGGCGTCGTCGCGTGTATCGCCTCCTTGGTGTCGGCGCGTGGGCGGCGGCTCGGGGATGTGTTCGCGGGGACGCTCGTCGTACGTGAACGGGTGCCTGCGGGGCGGGCTGCTGCCGTTCCTCCCCCGCCGCCCTGGCTGGTCGGGCGGTTCGCCGAGCTGGATCTGTCCGGGGTGCCCGAGGGGCTGTGGCTGGCGATCCGCCAGTACCTCACGCGCATGGGGCAGCTGGATCCGCAGGTGGGCTGGACGATGGCGGAGCGGCTCGCGGGTGATCTGGTGGAGCGGACCGGGGCGCCTGCGCCGCACGGGGTTCCACCGGCCGCGTATCTCGCTGCTGTGGTGCACGAGCGGCAGGCCCGGGACGCTCGGCGTGCATTTGGTGGGGCGGGGGGTCCGGAGCGGTTGGCCGGTTCCTCTGCGGCGTTCGGCGAGGGGCCAGGAGGGCACCTCGACCCTCGCTCAGGCTATGGGTACGGGCCTGTGGCTGGTGCCTATCCCGCTGGTCCCGGTGGTCCCGTTAGGTCCGCTGATCCCGTTGGTCCCACGAGGCCCAGTGGGCCTGCTGCACCTGCTGGGCCTGGTACGGACGAGGCTCCTCCGGCCACGGGGTTCGCGCCGCCTGCCTGAGCGGCGTGGCGTGGCGTGGCGTCAGGTGAACGTCGACGGTGGGGTTTCGAGGTGTTCCAGCTCGATTCCCGGGGCCGCGAGGACGACGTCGCCAGCGATGTGGACGGCGTGCTGTTCACCGGTGTCCAGGGCTGTGACCTGGTATTCGTCGACGGTCAGGGGGCCGCTGTCAGTGGCGTGTGCTTCGCTTTTCAGCAGGGCCCAGGACTGGTCGAGGGTGCGGGGGGCGAGGACCGGGTCCGTGAAGGCGACCAGGCGGAGACGGGTCGCGGGGGATGCGGGGGTGAGGCTCAGGAGCCTGGCCGTCGCGACGAGGAAGGCGGGGGATGTGCCGGTGAAGGCGTGGGCGGGGGCGTTCTCTTCGGTGGCGTGAGCGCCTGTGGGGTCGGTGCGGACCCAGGTGACGCCGTTGAGGGCACCTGCGCGGACCTGCCAGTCGCCCGCGTGGAGTTCGAGGCGGATGGGGCGGCCGCGGGCGTCGAGTGCGAGGTCGACGGAGCCTGCGGGGGTGCCTGAAGGGGTGGTTCGTTGGGAGACGTAGCGCCAGCCGGAGGGGCCGGGTGCGCAGTGGAAGTGTTCTTCACCGAGGGGGGTGTGATCGTGCGGATCATGGAGCGAATATCGGCCGCGGGGCATGGGTCTCGGTCCTCGGTCCTGTTCCTGGCGTGAGTCTCGTCAGTCTCGTGAGTCTGGTGATTCTCGTCGGTGCAAAGGGGCAGGCCCCCGCCGCTGGGGCGAGGGCCTGCTGAAGTGGTGCGTGCTGACCGGCGGCCGGTGGGCCGTCAGTAGCGGTAGTGGTCGGGCTTGAAGGGGCCCTCGACCTCGACGCCGATGTAGGCGGCCTGCTCCGCGCTCAGCGTCGTCAGCTTCACACCC
>NZ_JBWKAP010000031.1:0-2425 GCF_056437465.1 Streptomyces sp. NPDC042371
CTAGGCCCTGTCCGGCCGATCATGGGATTGGTACGGGGCTGCTCGATGGGTTGGGGGCTGGAGGTGCGGGTGCCCGCCGGTTTGAGAGCCCGGCGGGCGGGGGGTGTGTCGTGGGTTGGTCAGAGACCGGCGGTGTACAGCAGCGAGTTGGGGGAGCTCTTGCTGACCTTCGTCAGGACGTCCTTGGTGGTGTTGTCGTCGAGCCACTCCGCGATGTCGTCGGGGGTGGCGTCGGGGTGTGCGGCGAGGTAGAGGGCGGCGACGCCGGTGACGTGCGGGGCGGCCATGGCGGTGCTGCTCTTGGTGCTGCTGCCGCCGCCGAGCTTGGCGGAGGTGATGTCCTCACCGGGTGCGTAGAGCGCCACGCACGTGCCCCAGTTGCTGAAGTCGGCTTCCTCGTCGTACTTGTTGGTCGCGGCGACGGTGAAGACCCGCTCGGCGGCGGCGGGGGAGACCAGGTCGCAGTTCTTGGAGTCGTTGCCTGCGGCGACGATGGGCAGGACGCCCGCGTCGGAGAGGGCGGTGGCGGCCTTGTTGAGCGCGCTGTTCAAGTCACCACCGGAGGAGATGTTGGCGACGGCGGGCTTCTTGGCGTTGGCGGCCACCCAGTCAAGGCCGGCGATGAACTGCTCGATGGTGCCCTTGCCGTCGCAGCCCAGGACGCGGACGCTGACCAGGTTCGCCTTGCGGGCGACGCCGTAGGTCTTGCCGCCGACGGTGCCGGCGACGTGAGTGCCCTGCCCCTGGCAGTCCGCGCCTTCCTTCCCGTCGCCGACCGTGTCGGTGCCGAAGGTGGCCCGGCCCTCGAACTCCTCGTGGGCGTACTCGATGCCGGTGCCGATCATGTAAGCGGTGACACCGGCTCCGTCGCCCTTGGCGGTGAAGGAATCGTCCAGCGGCAGCTTCTGCTGGTCGATACGGTCCAGGCCCCAGCTCGAAATGGTCTCCCGGGTGGCCGGGGTGCGCGGTGTGGAGAGGGTCTTCGGGGCGGTGGCGACGCCGTTCTCCTCGACGCTCTCGACCCCCGGCAGGGCCCGCACCTGCTGCAACTGTGCCGGGTCCAGGCGGGCGGAGAAGCCGTTGAGGGCGTGGCGGTAGGTGTGCAGCGGCTCCACGCCCTGCACCCGGCCGGCCAGCGCGGCGGGGTTCTGATGCTTGGCCACGGTGACGATGTACTGGCCCGGCACGGCCTGGGCGGCCTTGCGCAGCGGCGCTGGGGCCGCCTGCCTGGAGGTTTGCCCGGCTGCCGTGCCCTGTGCGAGGGCCAGGGGGATGATCAGCATGAAGGCGGCGGACGCGCAGCGCGCGGACAATCGCATGGGTGCTCCGTTCACAAGGTGACCGTCCCTCCGGGGCCGGACGGCCCCGCGCGTGACGGTCACCTGATGCATCGTCGATTGACGTGCATTCCTTGAGCTTCCGCACCCTTGAGGGGAGGCGTGTCGGTGCCCGGCTGGAGGTGGGGTCGTTGTCCCGGTGGTGGTGGAGGACAGGGGCAGGGGTGATCTCACCGATGCGCAGTGGGAGCGGGTTCGGGCGCATCTGCCGGTCAGCGACGGGCGGGGCGGTCGGTGGCGGGACCATCGGCAGGTGATCAACGGTGTCCTGTACCGGATTCGGACCGGTGTGCCGTGGCGTGATCTGCCGGAGCGGTACGGGCCGTGGAAGACCGTTGCCGAGCGGCATCGGCGGTGGTCGGCGGACGGCACCTGGACTCGTCTGCTGCGGCGGATCCAGGCGGAGGCCGACGCGGTGGGTGACATCGACTGGGAGGTGTCGGTCGACTCCACGTCCGTGCGGGCTCACCAGCATGCGGCGGGTGCCCACCGGGCGGGTTCGCGCATCACCCCGTCCGGAGGTGAGGCCGGTGGCGGACTCTGGCCGAGTGCCGGCGAGTCCGCCCTACGGCCCGGTGAGGCCGAGGCGCTCGGCCGCTCCCGGGGCGGCTTCACTACCAAGGTGCATCTGAGTGCGGACGGCCGGTGCCGTGTGCTGTCCCTGGCCTTGACGCCGGGTCAGCGCGCGGACTGTACACAGTTCGAGGCGGTGATGGGCGGCATCCGGGTCCCTCGCCTCGGCGTCGGCCGCCCTCGGAGCACTCCGGTGAGCGTCAGTGCGGACCGGGCGTACAGCAGCCAGGCGATACGCCGCTACCTGCGGCGACGCGGGATACGCCACAGCATCCCCGAGAAGAGTGATCAAGCGGCCAACCGCCGCTCGCGAGGACACTTCGGCGGCCGGCCACCCGGCTTTGACCAGGCGCAGTACAAGAAGCGCAACACCATCGAACGAGCCATTAGTAAGCTGAAGAACTTCCGAGCGGTGGCGACACGTTACGACAAGCGAGCCCACATCTACCTTGGAACCGTCACCGTCGCAGCCCTCATGATCTGGCTCCGCACATGATCGGCCGGACAGAGCCTAG
>NZ_JBWKAP010000032.1:0-2021 GCF_056437465.1 Streptomyces sp. NPDC042371
TGGGCGGCCGCGAACTCCTTGCGGATCGACATCAGACCGGGCATCTCGTGCTCGGCCAGCGTGATCTCCTTACGGCCGAAGGCCGCCAGGGACAGGTCGGCGACCTTGAAGTCCTGGCCGTCAGTGGTGGGCTGCGAGGTCATGCGGGGCACTCCTTGAGTTCGTTACGTTGCGGTGGATCTCGAGCGTCGCCGTCGAGCGGTTGAGGGTGATGTAGTGCAGTCCGGGGGCGCCTTCGGCCAGCAGCTGCTGGGCCATCGTGGTGGCGTGCTCGACGCCGATGCGGTGTCCCTCGGCGGGGTCCTCGCGGGCGGCGTCCAGGCGGTGGGCCAGGTGTTCGGGGAAGGCGGCGCCGCTGAGTTCGGCGAACCGGCTGATCTGGCGCACGTCGGTGGCCGGCATGATCTCCGGGATGATCGGGGTGTCGCAGCCCGCGGCGTGCACCTTCTCGCGCAGCCGCAGGTAGTCCTCGACCCGGAAGAACATCTGGGTGATGGCGTAGTCGGCGCCGGCCCGGCACTTGGCGACGAAGTGCTTGATGTCGCTGGGCCAGTCGGTGGAGCGCGGGTGGCGTTCGGGGAAGGCGGCCACGCCGACGCTGAACTCCCCCGACTCCTTGACCAGGCGCACCAGTTCGTGGGCGTGGGTGAAGCCGTCGGGGTGGGCGATCCAGGGGGCGTTGGGGTCGCCGGGCGGGTCGCCGCGGACCACCAGGACGTCGCGGACCCCGGCGTCGGCGTACTGGCCGATGATGTGGCGCAGTTCGGCCACCGAGTGGCCGACCGCGGTCAGGTGGGCGACGGGGCGCAGCGTCGTCTCGGCGGCGATGCGTTTGGTGACCTCCACGGTGCGGTCCCGGGAGGATCCGCCGGCGCCGTAGGTGACCGACACGAAGGTGGGGGCGAGGGTTTCGATGCGGCGGATGGCCTTCCACAGGGCGCGGGCCGCGGCGTCGCTCTTGGGCGGGAAGAACTCGAAGGAGAAGCTGGGGGTGTCCTGGTCGATGAGGTCGCGCAGGGCGGTCATGGCCGGCCTCCGGCGTTGAAGTAGCTGGCCTGGGGGTGGTGCAGGACGATCGCGTCGGTGGACTGCTCGGGGTGGAGCTGGAACTCCTCGGAGAGCTCGACGCCGATCCGTTCGGGCTGCAGGAGGGCGGCGATCTTGGCGCGGTCGGCCAGGTCGGGGCAGGCCGGGTAGCCCAGGGAGTAGCGGCAGCCCTGGTATTCGGTGCGGAACATGCCCTGGGGGGTGTCCGGGTCGCCGCCCGCGATGCCGAGCTCGGCGCGCACCCGGGCGTGCCAGTACTCGGCGAGTGCCTCGGCCAACTGGACGGACAGGCCGTGCAGTTCGAGGTAGTCGCGGTAGGAGTCGGCGGCGAACAGCTCGGCGGTGGCCTCCCCGATCTTCGAGCCGACGGTGACGACCTGGAGGCCCACCACGTCGGTCTCGCCGGACTCCTCGGGGCGGAAGAAGTCCGCCAGGCACAGGCGGCGCCCGCGCGGCTGGCGGGGGAAGGTGAAGCGGGTGTGTTCGGCGCCGGTCTCATCGAGCAGGATCAGGTCCTCGCCCTTGGACACGCAGCGGAAGTAGCCGTGCACGACGGCGGCTTCCAGCAGGTTCTTGGTCTGCAGCTCGTCCAGGAGGCCGCGCAGGCGGGGGCGGCCCTCGGTCTCGACCAGCTCCTCATACGTCGGTCCGGCGCCGGTGCGGGCCTGCTTGAGGCCCCACTGGCCCTTGAACAGGGCGCCCTCGTCCAGCCAGGAGGCGTACTCCTTGAGCTGGATGCCCTTGATGACGCGGGTGCCCCAGAACGGCGGGGCGGGTACGGGGGTGTCGGTGGCGACGTCGGAGCGGGCGGGCCGGTCGGGCTCGTCGGCTTCCAGGACGGCGGTGGCCGCCTTGCTGGGGACGCGGCGCTGTTTGAGTTCGGGCAGGGTGGCGCCGGGCACGCCGCGCTTGACCGCGATCAGGGCGTCCATCAGGCGCAGGCCCTCGAACGCGTCGCGGGCATAGCGCACCTC
>NZ_JBWKAP010000034.1:0-1633 GCF_056437465.1 Streptomyces sp. NPDC042371
ACACCGACACCATCGGCATCGACGACAACTTCTTCGACCACGGCGGCCACTCACTCCTCGCCACCCGCCTCACCAGCCGCATCCGCACCGAGCTCGACACGGAAATCAACATCCGCGCCGTGTTCGAGGCGCCGACGCCCGCCCTCCTGGCCGAGCGGCTGGAGGCTCGGGCCGAGCGCGTACGTCCTGCCCTGGAGCCGGGGAACCTCCCGGACACGGGCGATGTGCCGCTGTCGTTCGGCCAGCGCCGCCTGTGGTTCCTGGACCAGTTGCAGGGCCCGACTGCCACGTACAACCTCTCCTTCGCCCTGCGTGTGCACGGCCGCCTCAATGTGGGCGCGCTGCAGCAGGCCGCGCGGGACGTGGTGGAGCGGCACCACAGCCTGCGGACGGTGTTCGAGCAGATCGACGGTGAACCGCGGCAGCGCGTACGTGAGTTGGACAGTACGGGGATCCCGGTGCCTGTCGTCGACACCACCCAGGGTGATCTCCCCGCGGCCATCACCGAGGAGATCGGCAAGGGCTTCCGGATCGCGGATGAACTCCCTTTGCGCTTCACGCTGTTCACGCTGGGCGCCGAGGAACACGTACTGCTGGCCGTCGTGCATCACATCGCCGGTGACGGGTGGTCGCTGGCCCCGCTGGCCCGCGACCTGGCCACCGCCTACACCGCCCGCACCCGGCACGCCGCGCCCCGCTGGGAACCCCTCCCGGTCCAGTACGCCGACTACACCCTGTGGCAACGCCAACTCCTGGGCGACGAGAGCGACCCCAGCAGCCTGGCCCACCAACAGCTCGCCTACTGGACCAACGCCCTCGCCGATCTTCCCGAAGACCTCGCCCTCCCCTTCGATCGCCCCCGCCCGGCCCGCGCCACCAACCAGGGCGCGACCATCCCCCTCGCCATCGACCCTGAGCTGCACCAGCAGCTCACCGCGCTGGCCCGCGGTAATGGCGCCACGCTCTTCATGGTCCTGCAGAGCGCCCTTGCCGCACTCCTCACCCGGCTCGGCGCGGGAACCGACATTCCCATCGGTTCCCCAGTCGCGGGCCGTACCGATGACGCGCTCGACGGGCTCGTCGGCTTCTTCGTGAACACGCTGGTGCTGCGGACCGACACCTCGGGCAATCCCGGGTTCCAGGAGTTGCTGCGACGGGTGCGCGATGCCGACCTCTCCTCCTTCGCCCACCAAGAGTTGCCGTTCGAGCACCTGGTGGAAGCGGTCAACCCGTCGCGCTCGCTCTCCAAGCCGCCGCTTTTCCAGGTGATGCTGGTTCTCCAGAACAACGATCAGGCGGAAGTCTCGCTGCCCGGTCTGGAGGTCACGGCCGAGCCGGTTGACACGGGGACGGCCAAGTTCGACCTCACCATCGATCTCACGGAGCACCACACGGCCGACTCCGACCCTGCCGGTCTCGAAGGGGTCATCGAGTTCGCGACCGATCTCTTCGACCGGTCGACGGTGGAGACGATCGGCACGTATCTGGTGCGGCTGCTGCGGCAGTGCGCGGAGAACGCCGATGTGCCGCTGAGTGATCTCGCGGTGTTGTCGGGTGAGCAGGAGCGTGCGGTGCTGGAGCTCGGCCGCGGTCCCGTCCACGACGGGCTGACCGGGCACACCCTGACCGGCCT
>NZ_JBWKAP010000035.1:0-1414 GCF_056437465.1 Streptomyces sp. NPDC042371
TGAGACCTGATGCCGAGCCGATTGTGGTGAAGTGGATGATCCTATGCTGTCGAGAAAAGCCTCTAGCGAGTTTCATGGCGGCCCGTACCCTAAACCGACTCAGGTGGTCAGGTAGAGAATACCGAGGCGTTCGGGTGAACTATGGTTAAGGAACTCGGCAAAATGCCCCCGTAACTTCGGGAGAAGGGGGGCCATCACTGGTGATCGGATTTACTCCGTGAGCTGGGGGTGGCCGCAGAGACCAGCGAGAAGCGACTGTTTACTAAAAACACAGGTCCGTGCGAAGCCGTAAGGCGATGTATACGGACTGACGCCTGCCCGGTGCTGGAACGTTAAGGGGACCGGTTAGTGCGCTTTCGGGCGTGCGAAGCTGAGAACTTAAGCGCCAGTAAACGGCGGTGGTAACTATAACCATCCTAAGGTAGCGAAATTCCTTGTCGGGTAAGTTCCGACCTGCACGAATGGCGTAACGACTTCTCGACTGTCTCAACCATAGGCCCGGTGAAATTGCACTACGAGTAAAGATGCTCGTTTCGCGCAGAAGGACGGAAAGACCCCGGGACCTTTACTACAGTTTGATATTGGTGTTCGGTTCGGCTTGTGTAGGATAGGTGGGAGACTGTGAAGCGGGCACGCCAGTGTTCGTGGAGTCAACGTTGAAATACCACTCTGGTCGTGCTGGATGTCTAACCTCGGTCCGTGATCCGGATCAGGGACAGTGTCTGATGGGTAGTTTAACTGGGGCGGTTGCCTCCCAAAGAGTAACGGAGGCGCCCAAAGGTTCCCTCAGCCTGGTTGGTAATCAGGTGTTGAGTGTAAGTGCACAAGGGAGCTTGACTGTGAGACCGACGGGTCGAGCAGGGACGAAAGTCGGGACTAGTGATCCGGCGGTGGCTTGTGGAAGCGCCGTCGCTCAACGGATAAAAGGTACCCCGGGGATAACAGGCTGATCTTCCCCAAGAGTCCATATCGACGGGATGGTTTGGCACCTCGATGTCGGCTCGTCGCATCCTGGGGCTGGAGTCGGTCCCAAGGGTTGGGCTGTTCGCCCATTAAAGCGGTACGCGAGCTGGGTTTAGAACGTCGTGAGACAGTTCGGTCCCTATCCTCTGTGCGCGTAGGAATATTGAGAAGGGCTGTCCCTAGTACGAGAGGACCGGGACGGACGAACCTCTGGTGTGCCAGTTGTCCTGCCAAGGGCATGGCTGGTTGGCTACGTTCGGAAAGGATAACCGCTGAAAGCATCTAAGCGGGAAGCCTGCTTCGAGATGAGTATTCCCACCCCCTTTGAGGGGTTAAGGCTCCCAGTAGACGACTGGGTTGATAGGCCAGATCTGGAAGCCCGGTAACGGGTGGAGGTGACTGGTACTAATAGGCCGAGGGCTTGTCCTCAGTTGCTCGCGTCCACTGTGTT
>NZ_JBWKAP010000036.1:0-1345 GCF_056437465.1 Streptomyces sp. NPDC042371
TGACCGCGGCTTGGGTGATGTGGGGGTGTTGGGTGAGGGTGGTTTCGATTTCGCCGAGTTCGATGCGGTGGCCGCGGATTTTGACTTGGTGGTCGGTGCGGCCGAGGTAGTGGAGTTGTCCGTTGGTGTCTTGGCGAACGAGGTCTCCGGTGCGGTACATGCGGTGGCCGGGTGGGCCGTAGGGGTTGGCGGTGAAGCGTTGGGCGGTGAGGGCGGGTTGGTGGTGGTAGGCGTGGGCGAGTTGGGGGCCTGCGAGGTAGAGCTCGCCGGGGGTGTTGGTTGGGGTGGGGCGCAGCCAGGGGTCGAGGACGTACAGCTCGGTGTTCCAGACGGGGCGGCCGATGGGGACGGGACCGTGGTCGTCGGGAGCGGTGGTGTGGTGGGTGACGTCGACGGCGGCTTCGGTGGGGCCGTAGAGGTTGTGGAGCTGGGCGTCGAGGGTGGTGTGGAACTGCTCGCGCAGGGTCGGCGGGAGGGCTTCGCCGCTGCAGATGACGTGGCGGAGAGTGCCGCAGTTCGGGGTGCGGGGGTCGTCGAGGAAGGCGTGGAGCATGGAGGGGACGAAGTGTGCGGTGGTGATTTGGTGTTGCTGGATGAGGTGGGTTAGGTAGGTGGGGTCTTTGTGTCCGCCGGGTTTGGCGAGGACTTCGGTGGCTCCGGTGATGAGGGGCCAGAAGAATTCCCAGACGGAGACGTCGAAGCTGGCGGAGGTTTTCTGCAGGACCCGGTCGTTGGCGGTGAGTTGGTAGGCGTGCTGCATCCACAGGAGGCGGTTGGTGATGGCCTGGTGGGTGATGATGACGCCCTTGGGGTGGCCGGTGGATCCGGATGTGTAGATCATGTAGGCCGGATCGGAGGGTGACGGCCCGTCAAATACGTGCTTGTGTGCGGTGGGTTGGGGGGTGTCGAGGTGGAGGGTCGGCACCGTGGTGGGGGGTGTGTTGGTGGTGGTGAGGGTGAGCAGGGCGCGGGGCTGGGCGTCGTCGAGCATGTACTGGATGCGGTCGGCGGGGTAGTCCGGGTCGATCGGGACGTAGGCGCCGCCGGTCTTGAGGACGGCGAGGAGGGCGATGACGAGTTCGGGGGAGCGGGGGATCATGACCGCGGCGAAGCTGCCGGGACCGACACCGTGCTCCTTGAGCCGGTGGGCGACGGCGTCGGCGCGGGCGTCCAGCTCGGCGTAGGTGAGGTTGCCCTGTTCGGTGATGACGGCCAACGCGTCCGGTGTACGGGCGGTCTGTTCGGCGATCAGGCCGGTCAGGGTGTGCCCGGTCAGCCCGTCGTGGACGGGACCGCGGCCGAGCTCCAGCACCGCACGCTCCTGCTCACCCGACAACACCGCGAG
>NZ_JBWKAP010000037.1:0-1047 GCF_056437465.1 Streptomyces sp. NPDC042371
TCTCGTGACTGCGTGCCTTTTGAAGAATGAGCCTGCGAGTTTGCGGTGTGTTGCGAGGTTAACCCGTGTGGGGAAGCCGTAGCGAAAGCGAGTCCGAATAGGGCGATTCAGTAGCGCGCTCAAGACCCGAAGCGGAGTGATCTAGCCATGGGCAGGTTGAAGCGGCTGTAAGAGGTCGTGGAGGACCGAACCCACCAGGGTTGAAAACCTGGGGGATGACCTGTGGTTAGGGGTGAAAGGCCAATCAAACTCCGTGATAGCTGGTTCTCCCCGAAATGCATTTAGGTGCAGCGTCGTGTGTTTCTTGCCGGAGGTAGAGCACTGGATAGGCGATGGGCCCTACCGGGTTACTGACCTTAGCCAAACTCCGAATGCCGGTAAGTGAGAGCACGGCAGTGAGACTGTGGGGGATAAGCTCCATGGTCGAGAGGGAAACAGCCCAGAGCATCGACTAAGGCCCCTAAGCGTACGCTAAGTGGGAAAGGATGTGGAGTCGCAGAGACAACCAGGAGGTTGGCTTAGAAGCAGCCACCCTTGAAAGAGTGCGTAATAGCTCACTGGTCTAGTGATTCCGCGCCGACAATGTAGCGGGGCTCAAGCGTACCGCCGAAGTCGTGTCATTCATACAATAGGGCCAACGCCTGTATGGATGGGTAGGGGAGCGTCGTGTGCCGGGTGAAGCTGCGCCGGAAGGCAGTGGTGGACGGTTCACGAGTGAGAATGCAGGCATGAGTAGCGATACATACGTGAGAAACGTGTGCGCCGATTGACTAAGGGTTCCTGGGTCAAGCTGATCTGCCCAGGGTAAGTCGGGACCTAAGGCGAGGCCGACAGGCGTAGTCGATGGATAACCGGTTGATATTCCGGTACCCGCTGTGAAGCGTCAAACATTGAATCAGGCGATGCTAAGTCCGTGAAGCCGTCCTGGAGCCTTCGGGCAAAGGGAAGTGGTGGAGCCGACGGACCAGACTTGTAGTAGGTGAGTGATGGGGTGACGCAGGAAGGTAGTCCAGCCCGGGCGATGGTAGTCCCGGGGTAAGGGTGTAG